>NZ_JASNNW010000023.1 GCF_030165005.1 Blastococcus capsensis | reverse complement strand
GGCTCTTCACGATCGAGGGTGTAGTCGACTCCTGAACCCGCCGGTCTCGAGAAGCGATCGGGCGATGTAGTTGGTCAGGTTGCGGAACCCGAGCGCGGAGCCTCGGAGGTGCTCGAGTCGTCCGTTGATCGCCTCGGTCGGTCCGTTGGAGGTACCGGGCCGGTCGAAGTAGGCCAGCACGTCGGCAGCGCGCTTCTTCAGCGTTCGGCCCAGCGTGATGACCTCGCTGAGCGACTTCGGCACGCCGGTGCTGACCGAGTCGATCAGGTCGATCATCAGCTTGCGGCCGCGCCGCCGGTCGTCTTCTCGGTAGGCAGCGATCATCCGCTGGTAGATCCCCCACGTGGCCTCGACCTCGACGTGCTCATCGGCAGCGAAGAGGGCTCGAAGGCGTTGGGTCTGCTTGTCGGTGAGCAGGTCGGCGCCGGTGTGCAGCGTCCGCCGGGCGCGGTAGAGCGGGTCGTTCTTCATGCCGCGGTGGCCGTGCAGGGCCTGCTGGACCCGTCGGCGGCACCGGTCCAGCGCATCGCCGGCCAGGCGGACCACGTGGAAGGGGTCCATGACCGCGACCGCCTCGGGCAGTTCCTCGGCCGTGGCGGTCTTGAAGCCGGTGAACCCGTCCATCGCGACCACCTCGACCTCGTCGCGCCAGGCTTTGGGGCGCTCACCGAGCCAGGTCTTGAACGCCTGCTTGGAGCGGCCCTCGACCATGTCCAGCAGCCGAGCTGGGCCAGTGCCGTCACGGATGCCGGTGAGGTCGATGATCACGGTCACGTACTTGTCGCCACGGCGGGTGTGGCGCCACACGTGCTCATCGACCCCGAGCACCTGCACGCCATCGAACCGGCCGGGGTCGTCGATGAGGACCCGCTTGCCCTCGGCGAGGACGGCGTCGTTGGCGGTGTTCCAGGCGACTCCGAGGCCCTCGGCGACCCGGGCGACGGTCAGGTGCTGGACCACGATGCCTTCCAGCGCCCACCGCAGCCCACGACGCGACAACTTCGCTCGCGGCTCGGCCGCCTTGCTGGTTTCTTGCCGCCACACGTGCCCACAACCGGAGCACCGGTAGCGGCGGATCGTGATCAGCAACGTGGTCGGTCGCCAGCCCAGCGGTTCGTGGGCCAGCCGCCGGGTCACGGTGTCACGCGGCGCGCCCTCGCACCCGCAGCGACGGCACCACTGGTCGGGTTCGACGACCCGGCAGGCCAGGACCGCACGGTCTGGGGAGAGCCGCTGCCCGACGACCTCGAGACCCAGCTCGTCCAAGCCGGCGAACGTGGTCAGGTCAGGGCAGCCGAAGGTAGCGTCAGGCACGTCGAGGTCTTCCGGATGGGCAGCGTGAGAACTCCCATCATCGGAAGGCCTCGACCCCTACCCGGCCAACGACGCGCCGCCTCCCGCTACACCCTCAACTGCGAAGAGCCGATCAAGACCGGCCGGGTCAGCACCGCGCTGGGCGCCGGCCCGCGCCGGGGCGCGACCCGGCTGCCGTTCACGATCGGTGACGGGATCGCCGCCGGACTGGACGTCGGGTCGGGGAACCTGATGGTCACGGTGGAGGCGTTCACGCTGCCGCGCCGGGCGGCCGCACCCATCCGGGTCGGGCTGACGCACAACAGCGTGACCGGTCTGTCCTCCGCCGACTTCGCCGGCTCGACCGGTCCGGCGAGCACCGGGTGGCGGCTGTCCACCGGCGCCGATGTGCGGCTGCGCCACGTCGCCGGGCACGGCGCTATCGTCCTCTCCGGCGAGGGCGGGCTGACCGGTACGTTCCTGCCCAACCCCGCCGCGCCGGGCACCTACACCTCTCCGGCCGGACTGAAGATGGACCTGACCGGCGATGAGGCCAACGGCTGGACCCTGCGCGACCGCGCGAGCATGACCAAGCGGCACTTCGGCACCAGCGGGCGGCTGCGCGCGATCGAGGACCGCAACGGCAACCAGGTGACCTTCGACTACACCTCCGGTGGAGCCCTGGCCTCGATCACCACCGACGTGGGCCCGGCCGACGCCCGCACCCTCGAGGTGATCACCACCGGCAGCGGGATCGGGCAGATCACCGGCATCACACAGCGGGCCACCGACGCCGCCGGGAACCCGATCAGCCGGTCGGTGGACTTCGGCTACGACAGCAGCAACCGGCTGATCAGCATGACTGACCGGCTGGGCCGCACCACCGGCTTCTCCTACGGTTCCGGGGATGTGCTGGCCAGCGTCACCGCCCCGGGTGGTGCGGTGACCTCCTTCGGCTACGACAGCAACCGGCGGGTGGTGTCGGTGACCCAGCCGGCCGCCGGCGGCGGCAGCGCGCTGACCCGGGTGGACTACCGCTCCTTCGGCGCGGACGTCGCCGGACCGAACACCGACCCCGCGGTCGCCGTCGGTTCCGGCCCGCACACCCGCTACCGGCTCACCGCCGACGGGATGCTGCTGGTCGCCAGCGTCACCGACCCGACCGGCGCGGTTCGCTCGGCCACCTACACCCCGGCCATGGACGTCGCCACGGCCACCGACAGCGCCGGCACCACCAGCTTCGGCTACGACCCGGCGGTCAACGCCGGTGAAACCCTCACCGGCACCACCGCGGCCACGGGGGCGGCGACCTCGTATGCCTACCAGTCCCCCTCGGCGGCGTACTCCCCGTCGGCGGGCACCGACGCGCAGCAGAACCCCACCAGCTACGGCTACGACACCGCCGGCAACCGGGTGAACGCCGCCGACGGCACCTCGGCGACGGCCAGCGTCACCTACAACCCCGACGGAACCGTGACCACCAGCACCTCCCCGTCCGGTGCGGCCACCAGCTACAGCTACGACACCGCCGGGCAGCTGGTGGGCATCACCCCGCCGGCCGGCAACAGCCTCGGCGCCCGCTCCTACACCCACGACGGCTACGGCCGGGTCGCCACCTACACCTCCGGGCGCGGGATCACCCAGACCTACCGCTACGACGCCGCCGACCGACTGCTGCAGGTCACCTACTCCGACGGCACCCCGCCCGTCGACTACGTCTACAACACCGCCGGACAGACCGAGTCCCGCACCGACGCCAGCGGCACCACCAGCTACACGTACGACCCGCTGGGCCGGCTGGCCTCCCGCTCCCACACCGCCGCCGGCGGCGTGCTGTCCTACGCCTACGACCTGGCCGGGAACCTGGTGTCCGAGACCGACGCGGCCGGCACCACCACCCACGGCTACGACAGCCGCAACCTGCTGACCAGCACCACCACCCCCGACGGGCTGACCATCGCGTTCGCCCACGACGCCGATGGCCGGCGCACCGACACCTGGTTCGCCACCAACAGCACCAACACCACCTGGGGCGCGCACACCCACACCGACTACGACGCCTCCGGCCGGCCTGTCCGGGTCTGGTCAGCCCGGGCCTCGGACGACACGCTGCGGGTCAGCGACCTGTCCTACTCCTACACCTCACCGGGCACGGCCTCCTGCGCCACCGCGCCGGCGGCCGGGGTGGACACCGAGCTGAAGTGGAGCATGACCGACCACCTCACCGGAGGCACCACCGCCTACTGCTACGACGACGCCAACCGGCTCACCTCCGCGTCGACCCCGGGCGGGGACTCCTGGGCGTACACCTACGACGTCAACGGCAACCGCACCCAGACGGTCAAGAACGGTGTGGCGGTGCAGACCCAGACCGTCAACAGCGCCGACCAGCTCACCGGCAGCGACCACGCCCACGACGGATCCGGGAACCGTACCGGCGCGCCGAGCAACGTCACCCTGGCCTACAACGGCAGCGAGCAGATGACCGCCCGCACCGACGCCAACGACGTCGGCTCCTACACCTACGCCGGCACCACCCAGAACGAGCTCATCTCCCAGACCATCCCCAACGGCGACAGCTTCACATACACCTGGGGCCGCACCGACAGCAACAACCTGCCCCTCATCGACACCATCGACAGCCCCAAGGGCAGGTCCCACCTGACCTACGACGACGCCGGCACCCCACTGGCCATCAAATCCTGGACCGGCACCACCGGCTACTTCATCCTCGACGCCGTCGGCTCCCCGATCGCGCTGGTCAAGCCCAACGGCGCGGTGGCCTCGGCCTACACCTACGACCCCTACGGGCAGATCACCAGCGAACAGGACATCACCGATAACACATTGACCGCGCTCAACCCCTACCGCTTCGCCGGCGGCATGCGCGACCGCACCACCGGCTACGTCAAATACGGCCAGCGCTGGTACGACCCCGAAACCGGCCGCTTCACCCAGCAGGACGCCCTCGAAACCCTCGCCGACCCGTCGCGCGCTAACCGCTACGAATACGCCAACAGCAACCCGGTCAACTTTATTGACCCCACCGGATTGCTCAGCAACGAGGCGATCGGCAGTATCATCGCGTCAGTCGGATGCTTCGGTCTCGGTCTGCTGGGAGGGCCTGTTGGGGCCGTTCTGGTGGGAGCTACCTGCCTTATAGACGGAACAATAATTACTGTTGGAAGCGACGACTAGGAATAGGCCGATGAAGAACCGCAAGTTGACGATGTTAGCAATATTGGTTTTCTCGGCCGCAGTAGCCCTGCAGTTGTGGGCCGCGTCGTCGAATAGCTACGATCTCGAAAAGGGCTTGGCAGGCGCCGTGTTGCTCTTCGTGTCCATGCTTATCTTGTCGAAGAGGTCTCCTCCGAAGGGTCCCTGAAGGGGTGCGTAGGGCATCGCGGTTAGAAGGCCCTCAGAGCTGAAGCGCCCAAAGTTGGCTGCCGCCTCCCCTTTTGTGAATGAGACTGCGAGTGGATTTGAGTTGGGTGCATGGAGCGCACTCGATTACACCCGCAGTAGAGCAAATTTGGTCTAAGAGAAGCTCACTCGGATCCTCGATGGTGTACTGCAGGACGTAACGATCCTGACGAGCGATGACCCGAACAGAGGAGCAACATTTCCAACGGCAAGATCCGCGTCTATCCCGGTTGAATTCTGTCCGCTGAACGACAACGCGCTGATGGAGAGCATGATCGGGCTCTACAAGACCGAGTGCATCCGCACTCGCGTCTTCCACGCCGGCCAGTACAAGACGATCGCCGACGTCGAGTACGCCACCGCCGGCTGGGCAGACTGGTGCAACAACCGCCGCCTGCGCGGGGCACTAGGCATGATCATCCCATCCGAGGTCAGGCACCCTCACTACGCTGCCCTCATCCCGCAGGAGCAGCCCGCATGAGCCCGGCACAGATCCCGGGACGGTCGAACGCTTCCAGCAGACGCTCGAGAAGTGGCTGCGCGCCCAACCCGCCCGCACCACCATCGCCGGACTGAAGGCACTGCTCGACCGCTTCACCGTCGAGTACACACCATCGACCCCAGCCGCGATTACCAGCCCACCGGCAAACCACCCGGCCCAGCACGTAAATGACGGACGCCCAAACCCAAGATTCGTGGGTCCGGGCGTCCGGAATGTCCTGAGACATCACATGGTGCCCCCGGCAGGATTCGAACCTGCGCACCCGCCTCCGGAGGGCGGTGCTCTATCCCCTGAGCTACGGGGGCTCGGTGGTGGGGCAGAGGAGAAGTTACCAGCCCCCCGAGGCGGTCCGGGCAGCGGCTCCCGGCCCGCCGGTCACGGCGCCGGGAGAGGGGTACCACCCCGAGCGGCGAGCATGTCGGTCATCGTCGCGGTCTCGGTGCCCTGCGACTGCACGATCGACCGGGCGAGGTCGCGCACGGCCTCCTCCTCGGCGTGCTGGGCGGCGTAGTCGGCCATGTCGAAGCCGCCCTGGTGGTGGCGGATCATCAGCTGCAGGAACTCCGCGTCGAACGCGGTGCCCGACAGGGTGCGCAGCTCCGCCAGCTCCTCCTCGGTGGCCATGCCCGGCATCAGGGCGCCGGCGCCCATCTCCATGTCCGCCATGTCGTGCCCGCCGTGGCCGCCCTCGCCGGCGGGCATCCAGGCCATCGTGTCGCCGCCGGAGAGCGGGACGTCCCAGAGCGTCAGCCAGCCCTGCATCCGCCCGGTCTGGTTGGTCTGGGTGGCGGAGATGTCGAAGGCCAGCGACTCGACCTCGGGGTCCTCGCTGCGCTCGGCGACCAGGTTGGCCATCTCCACCCCCTGCAGGTGGTGCAGGGACATGTCGCGTGCGAAACCGGCATCCACCGAGTCGGCCGCGGGACGGTCGTCCCGGCCGATGCCCAGGGCGACGGCCAGCCCGCCGCCCAGGAGGACCAGCCCGACGCCGATGACGGCGAGCAGGACGGTGCGCAGGGGACTGCGCGGGGTGCTGCTGGGTGCGGTCACGTGGTCACCTCCGCGGCGCTGTCGGTACGGGTCAGGGGGCGGTGGTGGTGCCGGCGTCGGCCGGGTCCTCCGCCGCGGCGGCCGGGTCGTCGTTCTCCAGGGGCGGGTCGGCGAGGAAGGTGGGCTGCTCGCACGTGGCGCCGGGCTCCGGGAAGTCGTCGGACTTGTAGGTCATCAGGTCGGCGAACTGCTTGATCCGCTCGTCCTCGGCGCTGTCCACCTGGAGCTGCTCGCCCCAGGACTGGACGCTGATCGGGGACTCCTGCCCCTCGGAGGGCGAGAGCATCCGGCCCGAGACGCCGTCCACCAGGCCGGCCAGCGTCTCGACGTCGGCGTCGGAGACCTCGTCGGGGTTGTAGGTGATCCACACGGCGCCGTGCTCCAAGCTGTGCACCGCGTTCTCGTGCCGGATGTCGACGTCGTAGACGGTGCCGGTGCAGTCGGCCCAGACCGGGTCGTGCTGGCCGCCCACCGGCGGGAACTGCTCGTAGTCGACCGGGGTCTGGACGTGCTCCCCGCCCTCGTACTCGTAGGCCACGGCCCCGGCGATCTCGTCGATCGAGTCGACGCTCAGGGCGTCGGCCTCGCGCACCTGCACCACGGCGTAGGTGATCACGGCCGCGGCGAACACCACGACGGCCAAGGCTCCGGCGATGAGCCCCCACGGGCGCTGCTGGGCCACGACCTGCGTCGGGGGCCTGGTCCGGCCGCCCGTGCCGCGCCCGCCGGAGCGGGAGGCCCCACTGCCGGTGGCTCGGCTCTTGTCGGGCGTGCTGTCCTTGGCCAAGGCCTCTCCTCGTGACGGGGCGCGTCCGCGCCGGTGCCGCGGGGCCCCGGACAGCCCCTCGTACCGGCGGCGAGTCTAGGTCGCGGACCTGTACGTCAGCTGGGAGCCGGGCGGCCCGCCGGGCGCGCCGGAGCCGGTCAGTACGCTCGCCGGGTGACACCGGAGCAGCTGCAGGACGCCGTTCGTACCGCCGTGGCCGCGGTGGTCGAGCGAGGTGCGCTGCCCGTGGAGGTGCCCGCCGACGTCGTGGTGGAGCGTCCGAAGAATCCCGAGCACGGCGACTACGCCACCAACCTGGCCATGCGGCTGGCCAAGCCGGCCGGGCGGCCGCCGCGCGAGGTGGCCGACCTGCTGGCGGCCGAGCTGCGCGGGCACGCGGGCATCGCCCGGGTGGACATCGCCGGGCCGGGCTTCCTCAACATCACCCTCGCGCAGGGCGCGCTGGGGAGGATCGCCGTCGACGCGGTCACCGCGGGCGGGGCCTACGGCAGCACCGCGACGCTGGCAGGTCAGAGGCTGAACCTGGAGTTCGTCTCGGCCAACCCGACCGGCCCCGTGCACATCGGTGGCACCCGGTGGGCGGCCGTCGGGGACGCCATCGCCCGGCTGCTCCAGACCAGCGGCGCCGACGTCACCCGGGAGTACTACCTGAACGACGCCGGGGCCCAGATCGACCGGTTCGCCCGGAGCCTGCAGGCCGCGGCCAACGGCCGGGAGGTGCCCGAGGACGGCTACGCCGGCAGCTACATCGGCGACATCGCCGCGCAGGTCGTCGCGGCCGAGCCCGGGCTGCTCGACCGGCTCGAGGGCGAGCAGTTGCCGGTGTTCCGCGCCCGCGGCGTGCAGCTCATGGTCAGCGAGATCCGCACCACCATGGAGGGCTTCGGGGTCCACTTCGACGTCTGGTTCTCCGAGACCTCGCTGCACCAGGCCGGTGCCCTCGAGAAGGCCGTGGCGCGGCTGCGCGAGCACGGGCACGTCTACGAGTTCGAGGGCGCAACGTGGCTGCGGACGACCACCTTCGGCGACGACAAGGACCGGGTCCTGGTCAAGGCCGACGGCGAGCCGACCTACTTCGCGGCCGACTGCGCCTACTACCTGGACAAGCGCGGGCGCGGCTTCGACAAGGTCGTGATCATGCTCGGCGCCGACCACTCGGGGTACGTCGGGCGCTACAAGGCGCTGGTCGCCGCGGCCGGTGACGACCCCGCGACGCACCTGGAGATCCTCCTCGGCCAGTTGGTGAACCTGCTGCGCGACGGGGAGCCGGTCCGGATGAGCAAGCGGGCGGGCACGGTGGTCAACCTCGAGGACCTGGTCGACGCGATCGGCGGCGACGCCGCCCGGTACGCGCTGGCGCGGGCGTCGGTCGACCAGCAGATCGACATCGACATCGATCTCTGGACCCGGAAGACCAACGACAACCCGGTCTTCTACGTCCAGTACGCCCACGCCCGCATCTCCTCGGTGCTGCGCAACGCCGGCGACCTCGGCCTGGCCCTCGGCGAGCCCGGCGACGTCGACGCCGGGCAGCTGACCCACGAGCGCGAGAACGACCTGCTGCGGGCGATCGGCGAGTTCCCACGCGTTCTCACCACCGCCGCCGAACTGCGGGCGCCGCACCGGGTGGCCCGGTACCTCGAGGAGCTGGCCGGCACCTACCACCGCTTCTACGACGTCTGCCGCGTGCTGCCGCGCGGCGACGAGGAGGCCGGCCCGCTCACCACCGCCCGGTTGAGGCTGTGTGCGGCCACCGCGGTGGTACTGCGCAACGGTCTCGCGGTGCTCGGCGTCTCCGCACCGGAGCGGATGTGAGCGCGCGGGCACACCCGGCGGGGCCGCTCCACGGGAACATCAGCCCGCCGTCGGCCGCCGGCGCGCCGCCGGCCGAGCTGGGCGTGCTCGACCCCCAGGTCTGGCCGCGGTCGGCGGAGCGGATCGACGGCGAGCTCCACCTGGGTGGCCGGGCGGTCACCGACCTCGCCCGCGCGCACGGCACCCCGCTGTTCGTGCTGGACGAGGCCGACTTCCGGAGCCGCGCGGCCGACTTCGCGACCGCGTTCGCCGGCGCCGACGTGCACTACGCGTCGAAGGCCTTCCTCTGCGGCCAGGTGGCCCGCTGGGTCGCCGACGACGGTCTGCACCTGGACGCGTGCAGCGGCAACGAGCTGGCGCTGGCGCTGGCCGCCGGTTTCCCGGCCGAGCGGATCGCGCTGCACGGCAACAACAAGTCGCTGGTGGAGCTGCAGCTGGCCGTCGACTCGGGGATCGGGCACATCGTCCTCGACTCCTTCGACGAGATCGACCGGCTGGTCCCGCTGGCCGCGGCCCGGGTGGCCGAGGGGAGCAGCCCGGTGCCGGTGCTCATCCGCTCCACCGTCGGCATCGAGGCGCACACCCACGAGTTCATCGCCACCGCCCACGAGGACCAGAAGTTCGGCTTCTCCCTCGCCACCGGCGACGCGCTGGAAGCCGCCCGCCGGGTGGCCGCCGAGCCGGCGCTGCACCTCGCCGGCCTGCACAGCCACATCGGCTCGCAGATCTTCGACACCGCCGGGTTCGAGGCCGCCGCGCACCGCGTCGTCGGCCTGATGGGTGCCGTGCGGGACGCCACCGGCCTGGTGCTCGGCGAGCTGAACCTCGGTGGCGGTTTCGGCATCGCCTACCTGCCCGAGGACGATCCCATCAGCCCGGCCGACGTCGCCGCCCGGCTGCGCGCCGTCGTGGCCGCGGAGTGCGCCGAACTGGAGCTCCCGGTGCCGCGCCTCGCGGTGGAGCCCGGGCGGGCGATCGCCGGCCCCGGGACGGTGACGCTCTACGAGATCGGCACCATCAAGCCGGTCCGGCTGGGGGCCTCCGGGGCACCGGGCACCCCGCTGGTGCGCAACTACGTCTCCGTCGACGGCGGGATGAGCGACAACATCCGCACCGCGCTCTACGACGCGTCCTACACCTGCGTGCTGGCCAACCGCGTCTCCGACGCCCCGCCGGCGCTGTGCCGGGTGGTGGGCAAGCACTGCGAGAGCGGCGACATCCTGGTCCGGGACCTGTGGCTGCCCGCCGACGTGCAGCCCGGCGACCTGCTCGCCGTCGCCGCCACCGGCGCGTACTGCTGGTCGATGGCGAGCAACTACAACTACCTGCTCAAGCCTCCGGTGGTCGCCGTCCGGGACGGCCACGCCACGGAGATCGTGCGACGTCAGACACTGTCCGACGTGTTCGCCCTCGACGCGGTCCTCGCCGACCGCCCCGCCCCCTCGCCGGCGATCGACCAGCCGGCGCCCGAGCACCCCGCGGGAGCGACCTCGTGACCGGACCCCTCAAGGTGGCCCTCCTCGGCTGCGGCACCGTCGGCAGCGCGGTGCTGCGCGTGCTGCAGGACCAGGCCGGCGATCTCGGTGCCCGCATCGGCCGCCCGGTCGAGGTGGCCGGCGTCGCCGTGCGCCGCCCGGCGCACCACCCCGACGTGCCGGCACACCTGCTCACCACCGACGCCCACGGCCTGGTCACCCGCGACGACGTCGACCTCGTCGTCGAGGTGATCGGCGGCATCGAGCCGGCGCGCTCGCTGATGCTGGCGGCGTTCGAGGCCGGCAAGTCGGTGGTCAGCGCGAACAAGGCGCTGCTCGCCGAGGACGGCGTCGCGCTGCACGCCGCGGCCGCCAAGGCAGGGGTGGACCTCTACTACGAGGCCGCCGTGGCCGGTGCCATCCCGATCCTGCGGCCGCTGCGCGAGTCGCTGGTGGGGGATCAGCTGTCCCGCGTCGTGGGCATCGTCAACGGGACGACGAACTACATCCTGTCGCGGATGGCCGAGACCGGCGCCGGTTTCGGCGAGGCGCTGGCCGAGGCGACGGAGCTGGGGTACGCCGAGGCCGACCCGACCGCCGACGTCGACGGGTTCGACGCGGCCGCGAAGGCGGCGATCCTCGCGTCGCTGGCGTTCCACACCCCGGTGTCCGCCGTCGACGTGTACCGGGAGGGCATCTCCACGGTCACCGCCACCGACGTCGCCCGGGCGGCCGAGATCGGCTGCACGGTGAAGTTGCTGGCCATCTGCGAGCGGGTGGGCAACGGTTCCCCCACCCACCCCGGTGACTCCGTCGCCGTGCGGGTGCACCCGGCGATGATCCCGACCTCGCACCCGCTGGCCTCGGTGGGCGGCGCGTTCAACGCCGTCTTCGTCGAGGCCGAGGCCGCCGGGCAGCTGATGTTCTACGGCCAGGGCGCCGGGGGAGAGCCCACCGCCAGCGCCGTGCTGGGTGATCTGGTCGCCGTCGCCCGCAGCCGGGTGACCGGTGCCCCCGGGCCGGGGGTGACCGGGTACGCCAACCTCGCCGTCCGCTCCATGGCCGAGACGCCGACGCGGTACCACGTGAGCCTCGACGTGGCCGACAAACCGGGTGTGCTCGCCGCCGTCGCGCAGGAGTTCGCGCGGCACGAGGTGAGCATCTCCACCGTTCGTCAGACCGGCCGCGGCGACGCCGCCACGCTGGTCATCGTGACCCACAGCGCCCCGGACGCGGCGCTGTCGGCCACCATTGCCGCACTGCGGGAGATGCCCGCGGTCCGGGGGGTCACCAGCGTGCTGCGCGTGGAGGGATTGTCATGACGGTCTCGTCGATCGTGTCCCCGGGCTGGCCGGGCCTCATCGAGGCCTACCGCTCCCGGCTGCCGGTGACCGACACGACCCCGGTGGTCACCCTCCAGGAGGGGGCGACCCCGCTGGTGCCGGCCCGCGAGCTGTCGGAGCGGACCGGCTGCGAGGTGTACCTCAAGGTCGAGGGTGCCAACCCGACCGGTTCGTTCAAGGACCGCGGCATGACGATGGCCATCACCAAGGCCGTCGAGGAGGGGGCGCAGGCGGTCATCTGCGCGTCCACCGGCAACACCAGCGCCAGCGCCGCCGCCTACGCCGCGCGAGCCGGCATCACCTGTGCGGTGCTGGTGCCGCAGGGCAAGATCGCGATGGGCAAGCTGGCGCAGGCCCTGGTGCACGGCGCCCGGCTGCTGCAGGTCGAGGGCAACTTCGACGACTGCCTGGCCCTGGCCAGCAAGCTCGCCATCGACTACCCGGTCAGCCTGGTCAACAGCGTCAACCAGTACCGCATCGAGGGGCAGAAGACGGCGTCGTTCGAGATCGTCGACGTGCTCGGGGACGCGCCCGACATCCACTGCCTGCCGGTCGGCAACGCCGGCAACATCACCGCCTACTGGCAGGGCTACCGGGAGTACCTCGTCGACTCCGTGACCCCCGGCCCCGCCTCGCGCACCCCCCGGATGTGGGGCTTCCAGGCGGCCGGCGCGGCGCCGATCGTCAGCGGGCAGGTGGTGGAGAACCCGAGCACGATCGCCACCGCGATCCGGATCGGCAACCCCGCGTCCTGGACCAGGGCGCTGGCCGCCCGCGACGAGTCCGGCGGTCGCATCGACGCCGTCACCGACCGCGCCATCCTGTCCGCGTACCGGCTGCTGGCCCGCAGCGAGGCCGTGTTCGTGGAGCCGGCGTCGGCGGCCTCGGTCGCCGGCCTGCTGCAGGTGGCCGCCGCCGGTGAGCTCGAGCCCGGGCAGCGGATCGTCTGCACCGTCACCGGCAACGGGCTCAAGGACCCGGAGTGGGCGATCACCGGGGCTCCCGCACCGGTCACCATCCCCGTGGACGCCGCCGCCGCCGCGTCCCAGCTCGGCCTGTGAGCCGGCTCGATCCCTTTCGGGTCCGCGTGCGGGTGCCGGCCACCAGCGCCAACCTCGGGCCGGCCTTCGACTGCGCCGGTCTGGCCCTGGCCCACCACGACGTCCTGCACTTCTCGGTGCAGGCGAGCGGCCTGACCGTCGAGGTCAGCGGCGTGGGCGCCGGGGAGCTGCCCACCGACGAGTCGCACCTCGTCGTGCGCGCCTTCCGCGCCGCCTGCGCGGAACTCGGCTGGACGCCGCCCGGGCTCCGGGTCGTCGCCGAGAACGCCATCCCGCAGGGGAGGGGCATGGGGTCCTCGGCCGCGGCGGTGGTCGCCGGGGTCATGGGCGCGTGGGCGCTGTGCCCGGAGGTCGACACCATCGACGGGAACGCAGTCCTGCGCCTGACCACCGCGATGGAGGGGCACCCGGACAACGTCGCCGCCTGCCTGCTCGGTGGGCTGACGCTGTCCTGGACGGGGGGCGAGGGCGTCGGCGCGGACAGCTTGACCGTGCACGAGGACGTGCTGCCCGTCGTCCTGGTCCCGGACGCGACCCTGTCGACCGAGGTGGCCCGCGGGCTGCTTCCCGACGTCGTGCCGCACGCCGATGCGGCCTTCAACGCGGGGCGGTCGGCGTTGCTCGTGCACGCCCTGACCTCGGGCGGCCTCCTGCTGGAGGCGACCGAGGACCGGTTGCACCAGCGGCAGCGCGCCGCCGCGATGCCGGGCACCCTCGCGCTGATCGAGCGCCTGCGCGGCGCCGGGCACGCGGCCGTCGTCTCCGGTGCGGGGCCGTCCGTCCTGGTGCTGGCCCGGCGGACGGTGCGGAGCGCGGACCGGGCACCCGGGGCGGAGGAGATCGAGGACGTCGCCGCGCTCGTCCCGGACGGCTGGCGGGTGCTGCCGCTGGACATCGATCCGACGGGTGCCCGGATCGACCGTCCGCGGCGGCAGGTATCGTCTCGATAACGAGGAACACGCCGAGATCATCCGGTGTTGTCACGCCCGTGAGCTGCGGCTAGGCTCACGGCGTAGCCGCCCACTCGGGTGTGCCTCGCGCGGGGCCGAAGCAGACGTTCGATTCTCTTCGCCGCTGATCCGCCTCGCACCTCTCAACCTGTCACCTGACGCGCACCCGTCCACTCCTCGGGCCGGTCCGCCGGGGACCGGGCATCCTCTGTGCCGACTCGGCGCAGGTCACCGCAGGGAAGGACCTGTACGTGAGCGAAACCACCGACCTCGCAGTGAACGGCGCGCCCGACGCAGCCGCCTCCACCGAGGACGCTGCCGCTTCTGGGACGGCGGGACGCCCCCGCCGCCGCGGCAACGGACTGTCGGGCATGCTCCTGCCCGAACTCCAGCGCCTGGCCGGTGAGCTCGGCATCCCCGGCACCGGCCGGATGCGCAAGAGCGACCTGGTCGCCGCCATCTCCGCGCGTCAGGTGGGCGGGGACCCCGGGGCCGCCGCCCCGGCTGCGCGCACCGAGATCGCCGGCACCGACACCGCCGGCACGGGCACCGCCGCCGGTGGCGCCGACACCGCCCGCGGTGTCGCCGCCTCCTCGGCTCCCCTCGAGGCGCCGATCAGCGGCGGTGCCAACGGTGGCCCGCTGACCGGTGAGAGCACCTCCGCACCGGTGCGCACCCGTCGTGGCGCGCGCCGGCCCGCGGGCTCGCCCGAGTCCACCACCGGGACTCCCGCGACCGAGGCGGCACCGGCCGACCCGTCCGCCCCCGCCGAGAACGCCGCTCCGGCCACCACCGAGCCCCGCGAGAGCGAGGTGCGCGAGGACGAGCAGCGCGACGGTGACCGGTCCCAGCGCAACCGCAACCGCAACCGCGGTGAGCGGGACGGCGGTCGCGACGGCGCCCGCGAGAACAGCGACCGCGGCGAGCGCGACAGCCGGGACGGCGGCAACCGCGACGGAGGCGACCGCAACGAGCGGGACCGCAACGAGCGGGCGGGCCGGGACGGGGGCGACCGCAGCGAGCGCGGCAACCGTGAGGGCAATCGTGAGGGCAACCGTGGCCCCGACCGGGACCGCAACGACCGGGGCGGGCGTCCGGACAACCGGAACGACAACCGCAACGACGGTGGCCGCGGTCCCGCGTCCAACGACGAGGACGACGACGACTTCGAGGGCGGCCGCGGCCGTCGCGGGCGCCGGTACCGCGACCGCAACAAGCGCGGCAACAGCCGGGACCGCTTCGACCAGGGGGAGCCGACCGTCAGCGAGGACGACGTCCTGCTGCCCGTCGCCGGCATCCTGGACGTCCTGGAGAACTACGCGTTCGTCCGCACCTCGGGCTACCTGACCGGCCCGAACGACGTCTACGTGTCCCTGTCGCAGGTCCGCCGCTACGGCCTGCGCCGAGGCGACGCGATCACCGGCGCCGTCCGGCAGCCGCGGGAGGGCGAGCGGAAGGACAAGTACAACGCGCTGGTCCGGCTCGACACGGTCAACGGCCTGGATCCCGAGCAGGCCCGGAACCGGCCGGAGTTCACCAAGCTGACCCCGCTCTACCCGCAGGAGCGCCTGCGGCTGGAGACCGAGGCGCACCTGCTGACCACCCGGGTCATCGACCTGGTCATGCCGATCGGCAAGGGGCAGCGCGCGCTGATCGTCAGCCCGCCGAAGGCCGGCAAGACGATGGTGCTGCAGTCGCTCGCCAACGCCATCACGACCAACAACCCCGAGTGCCACCTGATGGTCGTCCTGGTCGACGAGCGGCCCGAAGAGGTCACCGACATGCAGCGCTCGGTGAAGGGCGAGGTCATCGCCTCGACCTTCGACCGGCCGCCGTCGGACCACACCACGGTCGCCGAGCTCTCCATCGAGCGGGCCAAGCGCCTGGTCGAGATGGGCCACGACGTCGTCGTCCTGCTGGACTCGATCACCCGCCTGGGCCGCGCCTACAACCTGGCGGCGCCCGCCAGCGGGCGCATCCTCTCCGGCGGCGTCGACTCCACGGCGCTCTACCCGCCCAAGCGTTTCCTCGGCGCGGCCCGCAACATCGAGAACGGCGGGTCGCTGACGATCATCGCCTCGGCGCTGGTCGAGACCGGCTCCACGATGGACACGGTCATCTTCGAGGAGTTCAAGGGCACCGGTAACGCCGAGATCAAGCTCGACCGCCGCCTGGCGGACAAGCGGGTCTTCCCCGCGGTCGACGTGAACGCGTCGGGCACCCGCAAGGAGGAGATCCTCATGTCGCCCGACGAGCTGGCCATCGTCATCAAGCTGCGCCGGGTGCTCTCCGCACTAGAGCCCCAGCAGGCGCTGGAGCTGCTGCTCGACAAGCTGAAGAAGACCCGCAACAACGTCGAGTTCCTCATGCAGATCCAGAAGACCACGCTGGGCCCCGGCGGCGAATGAAGGATCCCGCTGCACCCCGTCACTCGCGAGCTCGCGGCGGGGCCCGGCAGCGGGGCCGGGTGCCGGCGGGGCACGGCGATCAGGGATACTGGTCGACCGAGCCCCGCCCCCGGCGCGGAATACCTCGCGCCGCCCGGCGTTCCACCACGTGAACCGCACAGACTTCTCGGAAGAGGCAGCAGGCATGAAGCCCGACATCCACCCCACGTACCACGAGACCACCGTGACCTGTGGTTGCGGGAACACCTTCACCACCCGCAGCACGTCGCCCAGCGGTCAGCTGACCGTCGAGGTCTGCTCGGCGTGCCACCCCTTCTACACCGGCAAGCAGAAGATCCTCGACACCGGTGGCCGCGTGGCCCGCTTCGAGAAGCGCTTCGGCAAGCGCAACGCCGGCGCGGCGGTCGACGCCCAGTAGCACCCCTGACGGCGCCCGTTCCACCTCACGGTGGGGCGGGCGCCGTCGTCATGTCCGGACCCGACGTGAGCCTGAGAGGCACCCCCTGATGAGCAGCACCGAGACGTCGGCACCCGACCGGCTGGCCGGGCTGCTCGCCGAGCACGCGCGCCTGGAGCAGGAGCTCGCCGACCCGGCGGTGCACGCCGACCAGTCGCGCGCCCGCCGGATGGGACGCCGCTACGCCCAGCTGGCGCCGCTGGTGGAGACCGCCCGCGGCCTGGACCAGGCGCGTGACGACCTGAGCGCCGCCCGCGAGCTGGCCGCCGAGGACGTGTCGTTCGCCGCCGAGGCGACGGCGCTGGAGCGCCGGATCTCCGAGCTGACCGACCGGTTGCGCGAGCAGCTGCTGCCCAAGGACCCCGACGACGACAAGGACGTCATCCTCGAGATCAAGGCCGGGGAGGGCGGCGCGGAGTCCGCGCTGTTCGCGGGCGATCTGCTGCGCATGTACCTGCGGTACGCCGAGCGGCGTGGCTGGGCCACCGAGGTGCTCGACGCCGTCGACGCGGAGCTGGGCGGGTACAAGGACGTCGCGGTCGCCATCAAGTCCCGCAACGATGAAGGCATCTGGTCCCGGTTGAAGTTCGAGGGCGGCGTGCACCGGGTCCAGCGGGTGCCGGCCACCGAGAGCCAGGGGCGCATCCACACCTCGGCGGCCGGCGTCCTCGTGCTGCCCGAGGCCGAGGAGGTCGACGTCACCGTCGACCCGAACGACCTGCGGATCGACGTGTTCCGCTCGTCGGGCCCTGGCGGGCAGAGCGTGAACACCACCGACTCCGCCGTCCGCATCACCCACCTGCCCACCGGCATCGTGGTCAGCTCGCAGAACGAGAAGAGCCAGCTGCAGAACCGGGAGTCGGCGCTGCGGGTGCTGCGCTCCCGGCTGCTGGCCGCCGCCCGGGAGGAGGCCGCGGCCACCGCCAGCGACCAGCGGCGCAGCCAGGTCCGCACCGTCGACCGCAGCGAGCGGGTGCGCACCTACAACTTCCCGGAGAACCGGATCTCCGACCACCGGGTCGGCTACAAGTCGCACAACCTCGACCAGGTGCTCGACGGTGACCTCGACGGCGTCATCGGCGCCCTGGTCAGCGCGCACACCGCCGAGCTGCTGGCGGCGGGCGCCTAGAACGCCATGCCCCTCACCTGCAGAGCCCTGCTCACCGCGGCGGCCGCCCGGCTGGCCGGGGCCGGCGTGGAGTCCCCGCGCGTCGACGCCGAGCTGCTGCTGGCGCACGCGCTCGGCGTGCCGCGCACACGGCTGGTCACCCTCGAGGACGTCGACGACGTGGCGGCCGCCCGGTTCGAGGCGCTGCTGGTCCAGCGGGCCGACCGCGTCCCACTGCAGCACCTGACCGGTCGGGCGCCGTTCCGGTACCTGGAGCTCGCGGTCGGGCCGGGCGTGTTCGTCCCCCGGCCCGAGACCGAGCAGCTGGTGGGGTGGGCGCTGCGGCAGGTGGCCGGCAGCGTCGATCCGGTCGTGGTCGACCTGGGGTCCGGCTCCGGGGCGATCGCGCTGTCGATCGCGCACGAGCACCCCGGTGCGCGGGTGACCGCGGTGGAGCGCGATCCCGGCGCCGTCGAATGGACCCGGCACAACGCGCGCACCCGTGCCGCCGCCGGGGACACCGCGGTCGATGTGCTCGCCGGGGACATGACCGACGGCGGGCTGCTGCGCGACCTCGACGGCACGGTCGACCTGGTCGTCTCCAACCCGCCCTACGTCCCCGACGGGGCACGGGTGCCGCGCGAGGTAGCCGACCACGACCCGCCGCTGGCGCTGTGGGGTGGGCCCGACGGGCTCGACGTCGTCCGCGGGCTCCTGGTCACCGCCGCCCGGCTGCTCCGGCCGGGCGGGGTGCTGGGCATCGAGCACGCCGACCAGCAGGGGGAGAGCCTGCCGGCGGTCGTCCGGGCGCACGGCGGCTTCGCCGACGTGGACGATCACCCGGACCTCGCCGGACGCTCGCGGTACACCACGGCCCGACGGGAGTGAGCGGGGCACCCGGACGGGTGCCCCGGGCCGGTTCGACGATTGCGGGCGGCGGTGCCGTGGCACCGGGGAACCGACGGCAGGGAGGCGCGATGCGACCGCGGACGGATCTGCTGGCGAACCGGTACGAGCTGAGCTCACCGATCGCCGGCGGCGGCATGGGCCAGGTATGGCGCGGGCGCGACACGCTGCTGGACCGGCCGGTCGCGGTGAAGGTGCTGCGCGACCAGTTCGCAGGGAACGCCACGTTCCTGGCGCGGTTCCGGGCCGAGGCGCAGCACGCCGCCCTCCTCACCCACCCGCACATCGCCGCGGTGTTCGACTACGGCGAGGTGCCGGCGGGCCCTGACGGTTCACCGCTGGCCTACCTGGTGATGGAGCTCGTCGAGGGCGAGTCCCTCGCCGACCTGCTCGCGAGGGAAGGGCGCCTCGACGCGGCACGGACGGTGGACGTCCTGGGGCAGGCGGCCGACGGGCTCGCGGCCGCGCACGCCGCCGGGGTCGTGCACCGCGACATCAAGCCGGCGAACCTGCTCGTCACCCCGCAGGGCGTCGTGAAGATCACCGACTTCGGGATCGCCCGGTCCGCTGCCAGCGTCGCGGTCACCGGCACCGGCCAGGTGATCGGGACGGCGCACTACTTCTCACCCGAGCAGGCAGCGGGCGGGCAGTCGACCCCGGCCAGCGACGTCTACGCCCTGGGGACGGTCGGCTACGAATGCCTGGCCGGGCGACGCCCGTTCGAGGCCGAGAACCCCGTCCAGATCGCGGTCATGCACATCCACGACGTGCCGCCTCCCCTACCGCCCGGGGTCCCGGCCGGCGTCCGGGCTCTCGTGGAGCGTGCCATGGCCAAGGACCCGCACGTGCGGTTCCCCGACGGTGCGGCGCTCCGGGATGCCGCCGAGCAGTTGGCCCCGGGCATGCCCACCTCCCCGACGCGACGGGCGACCACGGCGGTGCTGCCGGTCCTCGGCCCGGGCACCGCCCCGATGGCCGCTCCGCCGACGGCTGCGCGGGCGCGCCGCCGCAGGGCGATCCCCGTGCTGGCGGGGCTGGCCGCGATCCTGCTCGCCGTCGCCGTCGCCGTCGCCGTCCTGGCGGTAGTGCTCACCGGCCGCTCAGATCCTGTGCCTCCCGGCGACGCCCCGGTCGCGACGACTCCCGCCGGGATCGAGGTGGCCGCCGAGGACCACCTCGGCCGGCCGGTCCAGGAGGTCCAGGCAGAACTCGTCGGACGCGGTCTGCGGGTGGAGCTCGCCGCCGTCGAGACGGCGGACGTGCCGGCGGGTCAGGTGACCGCGCTGGATCCGGTCGGGACCCTCGCCCCAGGCGATCTCGTACTCCTGTCCTACGCGGTGCCGCCGGTGCCCGTGCCTGCTCCGGTGCCGCCTCCGGCCGACTCGCGCGACGACGAGCGCGAGGACCGGAGGGAGGCCGAGGAGGAGGCGAGGAAGGAGGCGAGGGAGGAGGCGAAGAAAGCCGAGAAGGAGGCGAGGAAGGAGGCCGAGGAGGCGAGGAAGGAGGCGAAGGAGGAGGCCGAGGACGAGCGGAAGGACGCGGAGGAGAGGAGGAAGGAGAGGGAGGGCGAAGGCGAGGACTGACGTCGTCCCCATGCGGTGCACCACCGGCTGCCGCCGCTGCTGGCTACGACCTCGTCGTAGGGGCGGCCTACCGGGCGGTGGACGAAGCGGGACACGACCACGGGCCGGATCGTCTCGATGAAGGAATCCCCGGGGCCGTACGAGGGCGTTCGCAAGGAACGATGACGTCCCGCCCGTTCGGTGTGGTCACCGTCCTCTGACGCCCGCCCGCGCGAGCAGTGTCAGACTGCTGCTTCGTGGCCGACATCTACGACTGCTCCGAACCCACCGCCCGCGCCGCGGGGCTCGACGCCGCCGCCGCGGCGATCGGCCGAGGTGAGCTGGTGCTGCTGCCGACCGACACCGTCTACGGCGTCGCGGCCGATGCCTTCACCCCGCCGGCGGTCACCCGCCTGCTGGCCGCGAAGAACCGGGGGCGCGCGATGCCCGTGCCGGTGCTGATCGGCGAGGCGTCCACGCTGGCCGGTCTGGTGCTGCAGACCCCGGAGACGGCGACGCGGCTCGCGCAGGAGTTCTGGCCCGGCGGACTCACGTTGGTGCTGGAGCACGCGCCGTCCCTCGCCTGGGACCTGGGCGACGCCGAGGGGACGGTCGCGATCCGGCTTCCGGACGACGAGCTGGCCCGGGACCTGCTGCGCCGCACCGGTCCGCTCGCGGTCTCCAGCGCCAACCGCTCGGGGCGTCCGGCGGCTGCCTCCGCCCAAGAGGCCGACATGCAGCTCGGCCCGCACGCTGCGGTGATCCTGGACGACGGCCCCCGCACCAGTTCTGCGGCCAGCACCATCGTCGACTGCACCGGTCCGACGCCGCGCGTGCTCCGCGTCGGTGCGGTCCCGGTGGACCGGCTGCGGGAGGTCGTCCCCGAACTCACGGACTGAGACCGATGAGTGGACCCCGGAGGGGTTCGCGAGGAGGGCTCGACCGCAGGTCCAGGGGTGCGGGGCGCCGACGAGGTGGGCCCGGAGGGTCCGGCGAGGAGCGCGCGGACGCGCTCAGCGCAGGCCGGGGACGGCACCTGGCCGCGGTGCGACGCGGAGCGTCGCGATGTGACAGCCCGCGGTGCGACGCGGAGCGTCGCAGTGTCGCCTTGTCGCAGTGTCATAGTTGTACGACCGCCGCGCCGCCCGAGCCCGGGCGTCGCGGGCGCCCGCACCGACTCCTGGAGTGCGCCTGAGATGAGCACCCCCGCCATGACACCGTATTGGGGGCCGGACTTCGACGCCCTGGCCGCCTTCGACCCCGACATCGCCGGTGTGGTCACCGGAGAGCTGGACCGGCTGCGCGGTGGGCTGCAGCTGATCGCCAGCGAGAACTTCACCAGCCCGGCCGTGCTGGCCGCGCTCGGGAGCACGCTGTCGAACAAGTACGCCGAGGGTTACCCCGGCCGGCGCTACTACGGCGGCTGCGAGGTCGTCGACGTCGCCGAGGAGATCGGCATCGCGCGGGCCAAGGAACTCTTCGGCGCCGAGCACGCCAACCTGCAGCCGCACTCCGGCGCGAACGCGAACCTGGCCGCCTACGGCGCCTTCCTGAAGCCGGGCGACACGTTCCTCGGCATGGCGCTGCCGCACGGCGGCCACCTGACCCACGGCACGAAGGTCAGCTTCAGCGGCAAGTGGTTCAACGCCGTGCAGTACGGGGTCGACGAGAAGACCGAGCACATCGACTACGACCAGGTGCGCGACCTGGCCCGAGAGCACCGGCCCAAGCTCATCGTGGCCGGCGGATCGGCGATCCCGCGGCTGATCGACTTCGCCGCGTTCCGCGAGATCGCCGACGAGGTCGGCGCGATCTTCATGGTCGACGCGGCGCACTTCATCGGCCTGGTCGCCGGCAAGGCGATCCCGAGCCCGGTGCCCTACGCCGACGTGGTCACCTTCACCACCCACAAGGTGCTGCGTGGTCCGCGCGGTGGCGCGATCGTCTGCAAGGCCGAGCACGCCAAGGCCATCGACAAGTCCGCCTTCCCGATGATGCAGGGCGGCCCGCTCATGCACGCCGTCGCCGCCAAGGCGGTGAACTTCAAGGAGTGCCTGCAGCCTGCGTACCAGGCCTACGCACGGCAAGTGGTCACGAACGCGCAGGCGCTCACCGAGGGCCTGGCGGCCGAGGGGCTGCGGCCGGTGGCCGGCGGCACCGACACCCACCTCGCGCTGCTGGACCTGCGGGAGACCGGCGTGACCGGGGCGGACGCCGAGGCGCGGTGCGGTGCCGCGGGCATCGTCCTGAACAAGAACGCGATCCCCTTCGACCCGCAGCCGGCCTCGGTCGCCTCGGGCATCCGGGTCGGCAGCCCCGCGGTGACCACGCAGGGCATGACGGAGACGCACATGAAGGAGATCGCCTCGCTCATCGGCACCGCCATCCGCGACGCCGACGGCAGCCGCACGGCCGAGGTCGCCGCCGGCGTCCGTGAGCTGGTCGGCGCCCACCCCGCATACCCCGAGCCCGCGCGGACCGACTGAGTCGTGCGCGAGTACGTCGTCGTCCTGCTCACCGCGGCGCTGGTCACCTTCCTGGCCACGCCCGTGGTGCGGATGACGGCGATCCGGCTGCGCATGATGGCCGCTCCGCGGGAGCGTGACGTGCACGTCATCCCGACCCCGCGGGGCGGTGGCGTGGCCATGTACCTCGGGGTGGTCGCCGCCGTCCTGGTGGCCTCCCGGCTGCCCGCGCTGCAGCGGACGTTCGAGGACACCCAGGTCTACGCGGTGCTGGTCGCCGGCGGGCTGATCTGCCTGCTGGGGGTGCTCGACGACAAGTGGGCTCTGGACGCACTGACGAAACTCACCGGGCAGATCGCCGCGGCCGGCGTCATGGTGCTGCTCGGTGTGCAGCTGGCCTTCCTGTTCCTGCCGTTCGCGGACATCGGGACGCTGATCCTCGGCCCGGACGTCGGCGTGCCGCTGACCATCCTGCTGACCGTCTTCGCGGTGAATGCGCTGAACTTCATCGACGGTCTGGACGGGCTGGCCGCGGGGGTGTCGGCGATCGCCGCGCTGGCGTTCTTCGCCTACAGCTACAACCTCGGCCAGATGCGGTACGAGGAGGCGGCGAGCGCCCCGGCGCTGATCACCGCCGTGCTGGCCGGCGCCTGCCTGGGCTTCCTGCCGCACAACTTCAGCCCGGCGCGCATCTTCATGGGCGATTCCGGGTCGATGCTCGTCGGGCTCATGCTGTCGGCGGCCGCGGTGACGGCGACCGGGGGAGTGGACGCCCAGACCTTCGGGTCGGCGGCCAGCCTGCTGCCCCTGACCCTGCCGCTGCTCGTGCCGATCGCGATCCTCTTCATCCCATTCATCGACCTGGTGCTGGCGGTGGTGCGGCGCACCCGCAAGGGCCGGTCGCCGTTCTCGCCGGACAAGATGCACCTGCACCACCGGCTGCTGTCGATCGGGCACTCGCACCGGCGGGCCGTGCTGGTCATGTACTTCTGGGCCGCACTGCTGTCCTTCGGCGCGGTCGGGGTGTCGATCACCGGCGGCCGGGTGGAGCTGCTGGTGGCCATCGCGGTGCTGCTGGTCGTCGGCGTCGTCGTGGTGCTGAGCCCGCGCGCGCGACGGGCCGCCCGCGAGGCGCGGGCCGCCGAGCTGGAGGCGCAGCGCCGCCGGAGCCGCGCCGACCACCCGACCTCCCGCGTGAAGCGGACCGAGGCGGGGGCGTCGGAGGTGCGCGAGGTGCTCCGCTGAACCGGGGGGTCCGCCGGGTCACCGCCGCCTCGAGGACCTTCGCGGCGAGCCGGATAAGGTAGGGCGTGATTGCTGAGCCGAGGGCCACAAAGCGCCCCGACCCCTACGGCGCCATGCTGCGCGGCGGGGCTGTGCCCTCGCTCGCGGTCGCCGTCGTCGCCATTGCGGTGTTCACCGTGCTGGAAGGAGCGCTCGGCGCGGCCGGCAGTGCCCTCGCCGCCGTCCTCGTCGTGGTGAGCGCCGCCTCGACCATGATCATCCTGGGACGGATGGCTGGGTTGGATCCGCGTGTGGTCTTCCTCGGCGCCATGGTCAGCTACTTCTTCAAGGTCGGTCTGCTCGGGGTCTTCCTCCTCCTGTTCCGGAATGCCGAGTGGCTGTCCCCGATCGCGTTCGCGGTCACGGCGATCGTGGTGTCCCTCGCCGGCACGATCGGGGAGATCGTCGCGTTCACCCGGGTCCGCACGTACATCTACGACGAACCGTCCTCGTCGCCCGAGGTGCGCTCTTGACCGGCGGTGCCGCGGACCCACCCGAGGGGCCGTCATCGGTGCACCACCAGATGGTGGCGGGGGCGCACCTCCGCGAGGGGTGGGACGCGCTGGGCACCATGCTCTCCGCGATGCTGGTCTTCGGGCTGCCGGCCTGGTGGCTCAGCGAAGCGCTCGGTCAGGTGTGGGTGCTCCCCGTGGCCCTGGTCCTCGGGATGGCCGCCGCGATCACCACGATCTGGGTCCGCTACTCTGACCACGGCCCGTGAGGAGTGCCTCGCCCCAGGAGCGTGGGGCGGCCCCTCCGGGCCGTGGTACGCATCCACCCGCAGCAGTTCATGACGGAGGCTGAGTAGTGACGACCGTGGTCTCGGCCGCCGAGGAGTTCGTACCGCCGAGCGCGCCAGACTTCTGGCAGCCGCTCATCGGTGACGGCGCCTTCGCCGTCACGCGTGCGATGGTCGTGATGGTGCTCGTCACCATCGGCCTCGCGGTCGTCATGATGCTGGCCACGCGTCGCCTGGCGGTGGTCCCCGGACGTGGTCAGTTCCGGCTCGAGGGCGTGTACGGCCTCGTCCGTAACTCGATCGGCCGGGACATCATCGGGACGGCGCACTTCCGGCCCTACGTCCCGCTGCTGTTCACCCTGTTCACGCTCATCCTGGTGAACAACCTGATGGGCATCATCCCGCCCGTCCAGTTCCCGACGATGAGCCGGATCGGCTTCCCGCTCGCCCTCGCGCTCGGGGTCTACGTCGTCTACCTGGTCGCCGGCGTCCGCCGTCGCGGGCTCGGGGGCTTCCTCAAGAACCTGGTGCCCAGCGGGCTTCCCTTCTGGGTCGTGCCGGTCGTCTTCGTCCTGGAGTTGGTGACGTTCCTCGTCACCCGTCCGGTGACCCTCACGCTGCGGCTCTTCGGCAACATGTTCGCCGGCCACATCCTCCTGCTGCTGTTCGCGCTGGGCGGGGAGTACCTGCTGCTGCACGGCGAGGGCCTGCTGAAGCTGGTGTCGATCCCGGCCTTCCTCATGTTCTTCCTGTTCAGCGCGTTCGAGATCCTGATCTCGTTCCTGCAGGCCTACGTCTTCATCCTGCTGGCCTCCGTCTACATCGCCGAGGTCTACGCGGACGACCACTGACGTCCGCGGAGCCGCCCGCCCAGAGTTGCACCACCGATGTGCGCCACCCGGCAGCACAGACCGACTGAGAGGAACGGACACACCCAATGGAAGGCAATCTTGCGATCATCGGCTACGGCCTGTCGGCCATCGGGCCGGGCGTGGGCATCGGCCTGATCTTCGCTGCCTACGTGAGCGGCGTGGCACGTCAGCCCGAGGTCCGCGGTGTGCTGCAGACCATCGCCATCCTGGGCTTCGTGCTCTGCGAGCAGCTGGCCATCTTCGGCATCGCCCTGGCCTTCGTCTTCTCGGGCTGACCGAGGACCGGAAGGAGCACACGTGATGGGCGCGATCGACAACGCGGCCGGCGTCCTGGCGGCCGAGATTGGCGAGGGCGGCTTCTGGGAGGACGCCTACCCCGTCATCCCGCACCCGGGTGAGCTGATCGTCGGAATCATCTCCTTCGCCATCCTCTACCTCCTGTACAAGCGCTACGTGGTCCCGCGCCTGGAGGCCATGCTGGCCGAGCGCCAGCGCGCCATCGAGGGCGGCATCGAACGCGCCGAGGCGATGCAGGCCGAGGCCAAGGCGGCGCTGGAGCAGTACCGCGCCCAACTGGCGGAGGCTCGGAACGAGGCCGCGCAGATCCGCGACCAGGCACGGGCCGAGGGCCAGCAGATCCTCGAGGAGCTGCGGGTCCAGGCGCAGGAGGAGTCGGCACGGATCGTCGCCCGCGGCGAGGAGCAGATCGCCGCGTCGCGCCAGCAGGTCGTCAACGAGCTGCGCGGGCAGGTCGGGGCGCTCGCCGTCGAACTGGCCGGCCGGGTGGTCGGGGAGTCCCTCGCCGACGACGCCCGCCGCCAGGGCACCGTCGACCGGTTCCTCGACGATCTCGACGGGATGGTCGGCACCGGGCACGGGGCAGTCGCCGCCGAGGGCACCCGCTGATGGAGGCCTCGAGCCGGGATGCGCTGGCAGTCGCCCTCGAGCGGCTGGAAGCGCTGACCCGGGACCCCTCCGGCCTGCTCGGCAAGGCCCGTGACCGGCTGACCGGTCAGGCCCGGGCCACCACCGCCGAGGGCCAGCTCGCGCTGGCCGAGGAGCTGTTCGCGGTGGCCCGGTTGCTCACCGGCCAGCCTTCGCTGCGCCGGGCGCTGTCCGACCCCTCGGGCAAGCCCGAGGAGCGGGTGGCCCTGGCCCAGCGGCTGTTCGGGGCGCGGCTGTCCCCGATCGCCCTCGAGCTGGTCGAGGTGAGCGTCCGGCAGCGCTGGTCGCGGCCGCTCGACCTGGTCGAGGCCGCCATGACGTTGGGCACCGAGGCGGCGCTCGACGCGGCGGACGTGCGCGGCGAGCTGGACGGCGTGGAGGACGAGCTCTTCCGCTTCGGCCGGATCGTCACCGGCGACCGCGAGCTGTCCCGCGTCCTCAGCGACCGCACCGCATCGTCGCAGGGCAAGACCGAGCTGCTGGACCGGTTGCTGTCGGGGCGGGTCAGCCCGGTCACCGAGCTGCTGCTCCGGAACGTCCTGACCGGCTCGCACGCCGGTACCGCCGGGGTCGCGATCGAGCGGCTCTCGGAGGTCGCCAGCCGTCGCCGCGGTCAGTCGGTGGCGCGGGTGACGACCGCCGTGCCGCTCACGCCGGCGCAGGAGCGGCGGCTGGTCGACGTGCTCTCCCGCCTCTACGGGCGGACCATCGGGCTGCAGGTGACCGTCGACCCGGGCATCGTCGGGGGACTCGTCGTCCAGGTGGGCGACGAGGTCATCGACGGCAGCATCGCCCACCGGCTGGAAGCCGCCCGCCGGCAGCTCGCCGGCTGACCGCCCACCACCACAGATCACCATCCCCGCAGGGAAGAGGACTCAGAGCCATGGCCGAGCTGACGATCTCCGCAGACGAGATCCGCAGTGCCATCCAGAACTACGTCACGGAGTACTCGCCTGACGTCTCCCGCGAAGAGGTCGGGATCGTCACCGAGGCCGGCGACGGCATCGCCCGGGTCGAGGGCCTGCCTTCGGTCATGACCAACGAGCTGCTCGAGTTCGAGAGCGGTGTCCGCGGTCTGGCGCTGAACCTCGACGTCCGCGAGGTCGGCGTGGTCATCCTGGGTGACTTCTCCGGCATCGAGGAAGGCCAGCAGGTCCGCCGCACCGGTGAGGTGCTCTCCGTCGCCGTCGGCGACGGCTACCTCGGCCGTGTCGTCGACCCGCTGGGCAACCCGATCGACGGTGCGGGCCCCATCGCCGCCACCGGTCGCCGCGCCCTGGAGCTCCAGGCCCCGACCGTGGTGCAGCGTCAGTCGGTGCACGAGCCGATGCAGACCGGTATCAAGGCCATCGACGCCATGACCCCGATCGGCCGTGGTCAGCGCCAGCTGATCATCGGCGACCGGCAGACCGGCCGGACCGCGATCGCGATCGACACGATCATCAACCAGAAGCAGGCCTGGGCCACCGGCGACCCGACGCAGCAGGTGCGCTGCATCTACGTCGCCGTCGGCCAGAAGGGCTCGACGATCGCCGCGATCCGCGCGTCCCTCGAGGACGCCGGCGCCCTGGAGTACACGACGATCGTCGCGGCTCCCGCGTCCGAGTCCGCCGGCATGAAGTACATCTCCCCCTACACCGGCTCGGCCATCGGCCAGCACTGGATGTACGAGGGCAAGCACGTCCTGATCGTCTTCGACGACCTGTCCCGGCAGGCCGAGGCCTACCGCGCGGTCTCCCTCCTGCTGCGCCGTCCGCCGGGTCGCGAGGCCTACCCCGGCGACGTCTTCTACCTGCACTCCCGGCTGCTGGAGCGCTGCGCCAAGCTCTCCGACGAGCTCGGGGCCGGTTCCATGACCGGTCTGCCGATCGTGGAGACCAAGGGCAACGACGTGTCGGCCTACATCCCGACGAACGTCATCTCGATCACCGACGGGCAGATCTTCCTCGAGACCGGTCTGTTCAACTCCGGCGTCCGGCCCGCCATCAACGTCGGCATCTCGGTGTCCCGCGTCGGTGGCTCGGCGCAGATCAAGGCGATGAAGTCGGTCGCCGGACGCCTGCGGCTCGACCTGGCCCAGTACCGCGAGCTGGAGGCCTTCGCGTCCTTCTCCTCCGACCTCGACGCCTCCAGCCGGGCCACGCTCGAGCGCGGGCAGCGTCTGGTCGAGCTGCTCAAGCAGGGCCAGTACTCGCCGTACCCGGTCGAGCGCGAGGTCGTCTCGCTGTGGCTGGGCACGACGGGCAAGCTCGACCGCGTGCCGGTCTCCGAGGTGCGCCGCTTCGAGTCGGAGTTCCTCGACTCCATCGGCCGCGGCGACAACGGCATCTTCGACACCATCCGGGAGTCGAAGAAGCTCGAGGACGACACCGTCGCCGCGCTGGAGCGGGCCGTCGATGCCTTCTACGGCCAGTTCACGACCTCCGAGGGGGAGTCGCTGGTGGTCAACGAGCCCGAGGCGGAGGCCCTGGACGCCTCGCAGCGGGGTCAGGAGCGCGTCCAGGTCAAGCGGGGCAGCTGACCCATGGCCGGCTCTCTCCGCGCGCTGCGGCGCCGCATCCGTTCCACGCAGTCGACGAAGAAGATCTTCTCGGCGCAGGAACTGATCGCCGGTGCGCGCATCGTTCGCGCCCAGGCCCGGGTGGAGGCGTCCAAGCCCTACGCCCGGGAGATCACCCGGGTGCTGTCGGCGCTGGCGTCGTCGGCGTCGCTGGACCACCCCCTGCTGACCGAGCGGCAGAACCCGCAGCGGGCGGCCGTCCTGGTGATCACCTCCGACCGGGGGTTCGCCGGGTCGTACAACGTGAACGTGCTCCGGCGCACCGAGGAGCTGCTCTCCCTGCTGCGGCAGGAGGGCAAGCAGCCGCTGCTCTACGTGGTCGGCCGGAAGGGAGAGACCTACTACTCCTTCCGCAACCGCGAGGTGACGGCGACGTTCACCGGTTTCTCCGAGCAGCCCAACTACACCGACGCGCAGGAGGTCGGCCGCCAGCTCATCGACGCCTTCACCGCCGGTGAGGACGATGACCGGGAAGCCGGAGCGGGCGGCTCCGCTGGTCGTGATGGCATCCTCGGGGTGGACGAGCTGCACATCGTCTACACCGAGTTCCGCTCGCTGCTCGCCCAGGTCCCGGTCGCCAAGCGGATGGCTCCGCTGGAGGTCGAGGAGGTCGACGAGTTCGACTACGAACGGGAGGAGCGCGCGGCGGGAGGCGCCGGCGACAGCGGCATCCCGACCTCGTACGAGTTCGAGCCCTCGGCCGAGGGGCTGCTCGACGCCCTGCTGCCGAAGTACATCACCACGCGGATCTACGCGGCGATGCTGGAGTCGGCGGCGTCGGAGTCGGCCTCGCGCCGCCGGGCCATGAAGTCGGCCTCGGACAACGCCGAAGAGCTGGCGAAGAACCTGTCGCGGCAGGCGAACCAGGCCCGCCAGGCGGAGATCACGCAGGAGATCAGCGAGATCGTCGGTGGCGCCGACGCGTTGGTCTCGTCCGGCGCCAACGACTGACCCCACCGAACAGCAGACCCCCGAGCCCCAGGGCAGGAGAGCACTACAGATGACCGTCACCGAGGACCGTCCGACCACCCAGCACACCCAGGCCACCGGCCGGGTCGTGCGGGTCACCGGGCCGGTCGTCGACGTCGAGTTCCCCCGCGACGCGATGCCCGACCTGTTCAACGCGCTGAAGGTCGACGTCACCCTGGCCGACCTGAGCAAGACGCTGACCCTCGAGGTCGCCCAGCACCTGGGCCAGAACGTCGTCCGGACCATCTCCATGGCTCCGACCGACGGCCTCGTGCGCAGCGCCGAGGTCACCGACACCGGCGGGCCGATCAGCGTGCCCGTCGGCGACGTGACCAAGGGGCACGTGTTCAACGCCCTGGGCGAGTGCCTGGACACCCCCGGCTACGCCGAGGACGCCCTGCACTGGTCGATCCACCGGCAGGCGCCGCGGTTCGACCAGCTCGAGGGCCGCACGGAGCTGCTGGAGACCGGCATCAAGGTCATCGACCTGCTGACGCCCTACGTGGCGGGCGGGAAGATCGGTCTGTTCGGCGGTGCCGGCGTCGGCAAGACGGTGCTCATCCAGGAGATGATCCGCCGGGTCGCCCAGGAGTTCGGTGGTGTGTCGGTGTTCGCCGGTGTCGGCGAGCGCACCCGCGAGGGCAACGACCTGATCACGGAGATGACCGAGTCCGGCGTCATCGAGGCGACCGCGCTGGTGTTCGGCCAGATGGACGAGCCGCCGGGCACGCGGCTGCGCGTGGCCCTGTCGGCCCTGACGATGGCGGAGTACTTCCGGGACGAGATGCACCAGGACGTGCTGCTGTTCATCGACAACATCTTCCGGTTCACCCAGGCCGGCTCGGAGGTGTCGACCCTGCTCGGCCGCATGCCCTCGGCCGTGGGTTACCAGCCGACCCTGGCCGACGAGATGGGTCAGCTCCAGGAGCGGATCACCTCGACGCGCGGGCGTTCCATCACCTCGCTGCAGGCGATCTACGTGCCCGCCGACGACATCACCGATCCGGCGCCGCACACCACGTTCGCCCACCTCGACGCGACGACCGTGCTCTCGCGGCCGATCTCGGAGAAGGGCATCTACCCGGCCGTGGATCCGCTGGACTCCACCAGCCGGATCCTCGACCCGCAGTACGTGGGCCAGGAGCACTACCAGATCGCCCAGACCGTGAAGCAGATCCTCCAGCGCTACCAGGAGCTGCAGGACATCATCGCCATCCTCGGTATCGACGAGCTCTCCGAGGAGGACAAGGTCACGGTCAACCGGGCCCGGCGCATCGAGCGCTTCCTCTCGCAGAACATGTTCGTGGCCGAGGCGTTCACCGGGCAGCCGGGCTCCTACGTGCCGCTGTCGGAGACCCTCGAGGCGTTCAAGGCGCTCACCGAGGGCACCTACGACCACGTGCCGGAGCAGGCCTTCTTCATGTGCGGTGGCCTCGAGGACCTCGAGAAGAACGCGGACAAGCTGAAGAAGTAGAAGGACCCGGCTGCCCCCTGGCTTCGCAAGCTCAGCCAGGGTCCCAGCCGCGCCGTTCCAGCTCGTCACCTGGCACGGCGCGGGACCGTGGGGTGGCCGTGCCAGCACGACATGGCGGCCGGGACCCCGTACGGGGCCCCGGCCGTCGTCGTCCGTGCGTCTCGGCATCGGTGGTCCACCGGTCAGCCTGCGTCGCTCGACCGGGTGGATTCGGACGTCGAGCCTGCGCAGGCGCTGCCGGTCTGCCGACCATCTGCACAGGCGCGCCCGCGGGGCGGGTGCCGGCACGAGGGGTGACGTGGAGCGGGACAGGCCGGTACGTCCGTTCAGCAGCCGGACCACCGGCGACTGGACGTGGCCGCCGTACGCGCCGGTCGAGGGGCCGGCCGCCGCCTTCGACATCGACGGCTGGGCGTCGTCCACGTGTGTGCGCCACCCCTGGGTGCGGCTCGGCCGCTGGACGCTGCTCTACCGCCGCGCCGCCTGACGACGGACCTTCCTGCGCCCAGTCCTCGCCGGCACTCGGCGCCGGTGGCCGCGGGAGCGCTGCTCCGGCGCGTTCACCGTGGCCGGCGGCGGTGCCGCGGGGAGGGCCACCGCGACACGCCGCTAGTAGAAGGACCCCGTCCTCCCCACCCCTCGCACGCTCGGGGTGGTGCCCTGGACGGGGCCGGTGTCGATCGCCTCGCTAGAGTGGGGGCCCCATCCGTGATCCCGAGGAGTGTCGTGGCGACCCTGCAGGTCGAATTGGTGGCCGTCGAGCGCAAGATCTGGTCCGGCGAGGCCACCCGCGTCATCGCCCGCACCACCGAGGGAGAGCTCGGCGTCCTGCCCGGCCACACCCCGCTGCTGGGTCAGCTGGCGGACGGTGGCGTGGTGACGATCCGCACCGAGGCCGGGGACGATCTGGTCGTCGCGGCGCACGGCGGCTTCCTGTCCGTCACCGAGCAGGGGGTCTCGATCCTCGCCGAGACTGCGGAGATCTCCTCCGAGATCGACGTCGAGCGCGCCCGCGAGGCGTTGCGCCGCGCCGAGAACGAGGGGGACACCCCAGAGGCGCAGGCGGCCGCCCGCCGCGCGCAGTCCCGGCTGAGGGCGGCCGGCGACAGCGCCTGATCCACCGGGCGAGCGCGCGGCATGACCACGGCCCTGCTGGTCCTCGTCGGGGTCCTGCTGCTGCTCGTCGTCGTGGTGTTCCTGCTGCGCCGCCGGTTCCTGCTGTCCGGGCTCGGCGCGGTCACCATGTGGTACCGGCCGGAGGGCACGCCCCGCTGGTCGGTGGGGGTCGCCTGGTACGGCGGCGACGCCCTGCTCTGGTACCGGGCACTGTCGCTGTCGGTGCGGCCGCAGCAGCGGCTGTCGCGGGCCGGTTTCCGGGTGCTGGCCCAGCGGCCCGCGGGACGGGAGGACCTGGCGCTGCCCGGCGACGTCCTGGTCCTGTCCTGCAGCACGGGAGGCGGCCGCTGCGAGCTGGCGATGGAGCCCTCGACCCTGACCGGTTTCTTGTCCTGGGTGGAGTCCGCACCGCCGGGCAGCTGAAAGACCCTGCCCTTCGCCCCGTCGAGAGGCCCGTCCTGAGCCTGCGAAGGGTGAGGAGGGCGGGGTCCTTTCAGTCGGGCCGCTCGTCCTGCGCCGCCGCGGCAGCCCGCTGCACGTGCGCCCCGCTGTGCGCACCGGGCTCCCAGAGGATGTCGCCGCCGGGATTGGCCACCCGGCCGAGGATGAAGACCAGGTCCGACAGCCGGTTGAGGTAGCGGGCGGTCTCCGGATTCGTGCGCTCCGGCTCGGCTTCCAGGATCGCCCACACACTTCGCTCGGCCCGCCGGACGACGACCCGGACCTGGTGCAGCAGCGCCGCCAGCGGGCTGCCACCGGGCAGGATGAAGCTGTTCAGCTTCGGCAGGGTCTCGTTGTAGGTGTCGCAGGCCGCCTCGAGCCGCTCGGTGTAGGCGGCGGTCACCCGCAGCGGCGGGTACTTCGGGGCCTCGACGATCGGCGTGCAGAGATCGGCGCCGACGTCGAACAGGTCGTTCTGGACGCTGCGCAGCAGTTCGGCGACGGCCGGATCGACCGAACCCAGCGCCAGAGCCACGCCGATCGCGCTGTTGGCCTCGTCGACGTCGGCGTAGGCCACCAGCCGCGGATCGGTCTTCGGCACCCGGCTCATGTCGCCCAGGTGCGTCTGACCGGCGTCACCGGTCTTGGTGTAGATGCGGGTCAGCCGGATGGTCATGATCGCAGCGTAGGCCGCGGCCCTGCCCGTCGCGGGCCAGGTCGGGGGAGCCGGCGCCGTAGGGTGTTCCGGTGGAGTGCTTCGAGGTGACCGGGGGAGCCAGGCTCGCGGGTCGGGTACGGGTCACCGGCGCGAAGAACAGCGCCCTCAAGCTCATGGCCGCCGCGCTGCTGGCCACCGGACGGACGACCATCGACGAGGTCCCCGACATCCTCGACGTCACGATCATGAGCGAGGTGCTGCGGCGGCTCGGGTGCGAGGTGTCCTACGAGCGTGCGCCGGGCACCGGCGGGGGCCGGCTGAGCATCGACGTGCCGGAGCGGCCGTCGACGGAGACCGACTACGACCTGGTGCGCCGGATGCGCGCCTCGATCAGCGTGCTCGGGCCGCTGGTCGCGCGCTGCGGCGGCGCGCGGGTGGCCCTCCCCGGTGGCGACGCGATCGGCTCGCGCGGACTGGACATGCACATCTCGGGGCTGGAGCGCCTCGGCGCCACCATCGTCAGCGAGCACGGCTTCCTGGTCGCCACCGCCCCGCGGCTCACCGGCACGTCGATCTGGCTCGACTTCCCCTCGGTCGGGGCGACGGAGAACCTCGTCATGGCCGCGGTCCTGGCGCAGGGGACGACCGTGGTGGACAACGCTGCCCGCGAGCCCGAGATCGTCGACCTCTGCCGGATGCTCGGTGAGATGGGCGCCCGCATCGACGGTGCGGGGACCTCCACCATCACCGTGGAGGGCGTGGACTCCCTGGAGCCGGTCGAGTACACGACCGTTCCGGACCGCATCGTGGCGGGCACCTGGGCGATCGGCGCGGTGATGACACGTGGCGACGTCGTCATCGAGCGCGGGGTGGCCGAGCACCTCACCGTGGCGCTGGACAAGCTGACCGACGCCGGCGCCACCGTCGAGGCGCTCACCGGCGGGATCCGGGTGGCGATGGACGGCCGGCCGCGCTGCGTCGACGTCGTCACGCTGCCCTTCCCGGGGTTCCCCACGGACCTGCAGCCCATGGCCGTCGCGCTCGCCGCCGTGTCCACCGGCACGGCGCTCATCACCGAGAACGTGTTCGAGGGCCGGTTCATGTTCGTCAACGAGCTGGTGCGGCTGGGAGCCGACGTCCGCATCGACGGCCACCACGCCGTCGTCCGAGGCCGCGAGCGGTTCTCCAGCGCGCCGGTCCTGGCGACCGACATCCGAGCCGGTGCCGGCCTCGTGCTGGGCGGGCTCTGCTCCGACGGCGTCACCGAGGTGCAGGACGTGCACCACGTCGACCGCGGCTACCCGGACTTCGTCGATCAGCTGCGCGGTCTGGGCGCCCACGTGGAGCGGACCCAGCGTCCCGGCTGAGTCATCGTGGGCCGCCGAAGGAGGCCGCCAGTGCGCGGGCGCGGTCGGCGTCCTCGGGGAACACGAGCACCTCGGCCCGGTGGGCGCCGGCGATGCGGATGGTGGAACGGATGCCGGCGTCGGACAGCAGCGCGCGGAACTGCTGCGCGGACTCCCGGCGGCCCAGCGTGGCCACCCGGGTGAGCAGCCCGTCCGCTCCCGGCGACGCGGCAGGCGTCTTCCGCCCGGCGAACGCCCAGCGCGTGAAGAGAGCCAGCAGCACCATGGCGACGACGGCCACGGCAGGGCCCACCACGTAGCTCAGGCCGCCCGTCTGGACCGGCATCGGACCTCCTCCGCAGCACCCCGTCCGAGTGTGCCACCGCGCACGGTGACCAGGGCGGGGCTGCTACCGGCGGGTAACCACCCTAGACTCCCGCGACATGCCGTTCTCGCACCTGCCGAAGGACCGCGACCGCCCGTGGGTCATGCGCACGTACGCCGGCCACTCCTCGCCCGCCGAGTCGAACGCCCTGTACCGGCGCAACCTGGCGAAGGGCCAGACCGGTCTCTCGGTCGCGTTCGACCTGCCGACGCAGACCGGGTACGACCCCGACGACGGGCTGGCCGTGGGCGAGGTCGGGAAGGTCGGCGTGCCGGTCACGCACATCGGTGACATGCGCGCGCTGTTCGACGGCATCCCGCTGGACGAGATGAACACGTCGATGACCATCAACGCCACGGCCATGTGGCTGCTGGCGCTCTACCAGGCGGTCGCGGAGGAGCAGGGCCACGACGTCGGCAAGCTGGCCGGGACGACGCAGAACGACATCATCAAGGAGTACCTGTCGCGGGGGACCTACGTGTTCCCGCCGGCCCCCTCGATGCGGTTGATCACCGACATGGTCGCCTACACGGTGACGGCCATGCCGAAGTGGAACCCGATCAACATCTGCAGCTACCACCTGCAGGAGGCCGGGGCCACGCCGGTGCAGGAGATCGCGTACGCGATGAGCACCGCCATCGCGGTGCTGGACAGCGTGCACGACTCCGGGCAGGTGCCCCAGGAGCGCTTCGGCGAGGTCGTGGCCCGCATCTCCTTCTTCGTCAACGCCGGTGTCCGGTTCGTGGAGGAGATGTGCAAGATGCGCGCCTTCACCCAGCTCTGGGACGAGCTGACGAGGCAGCGCTACGGCGTCGAGGACCCCAAGCACCGCCGCTTCCGCTACGGCGTCCAGGTGAACTCGCTGGGCCTGACCGAGGCGCAGCCGGAGAACAACGTCCAGCGCATCGTGCTGGAGATGCTGGGGGTCACCCTCTCCAAGGACGCCCGCGCCCGCGCCGTCCAGCTGCCGGCGTGGAACGAGGCGCTCGGCCTGCCCCGGCCGTGGGACCAGCAGTGGTCGCTCCGGCTGCAGCAGGTGCTCGCCTACGAGACCGACCTGCTCGAGTACGACGACCTGTTCACCGGCTCCGTCGTCGTCGAGGCGAAGGTCGCCGAGCTCGTCGAGGGCGCCCGGGCCGAGATCGCCCGGGTGCAGGAGATGGGTGGCGCCGTCGCCGCCGTCGAGTCCGGGTACATGAAGGGTGAGCTGGTCGCCTCCCTGGCCGAGCGGCGCCGGCGGATGGAGAGCGGTGCGGACGTCGTCGTCGGCGTCAACAGGTTCGACACCACCGAGCCCAACCCGCTGACCGCCGACCTGGACACCGCGATCATGGTCGTCGACCCCGCCGTCGAGGCGGCCGCCCAGGAAGCGGTGCAGAAGTGGCGGGCCGAGCGCGACCCGGATGCGGTGCGCGCCGCGCTGGCAGCGCTGCGCGAGGCGGCCGGTTCCGACGTCAACCTGATGCCCGCCACCCTCGACTGCGCCCGTGCCGGGGTGACGACGGGGGAATGGGCCGGCGTGCTGCGCGAGGCGTTCGGTGAGTACCGGGCGCCCACGGGGGTGGCCGCGGCCATCGGCGGCGGCGAGGCCGACCAGGCGCTGACCGACGTCCGGGATCGAGTGCGCAGCACGGGTGCGGAGATCGGCGGCCGGCTGCGGTTCCTCGTGGGCAAGCCCGGCCTGGACGGACACTCGAACGGCGCCGAGCAGATCGCCGTCCGGGCCCGCGACGCCGGGTTCGAGGTCATCTACCAGGGCATCCGGCTCACCCCCGAGCAGATCGTCTCCGCGGCGGTCGAGGAGGACGTGCACGTCGTCGGCCTGTCGGTGCTCTCCGGTTCGCACCTGCAGGTGGTGCCGGCGGTGCTGCGGGGACTCCGGGAGGCCGGGCTGGACGACGTCCCGGTCGTCGTGGGCGGGATCATCCCTGACAGCGACGCGCGGCGGCTGCGCGAGCAGGGCGTGGCCCGGGTCTTCACCCCCAAGGACTTCGGGCTCAACGAGATCATGGGGCAGGTGGTCGACGTGGTCCGCGAAGCGAACGGCCTTCCCGTCCAGCCTGACCAGAAGGTGCCCGCTCCGGCCTGACCTCGGCTAGCGTGCTGCCATGAGCGAGGGCGCACCCCGGGTCGAGCGGGACGGCAGGTTCAGCGAGGGGGTCGTCCGCATCACGATGGTGCGGGCGGCCCGCCGCAATGCCTTGTCGCGGGAGCACCTCGGCCAGCTCCTGGCCGCGGTCACCGAGGCGGGGGAGTCCGACGCGGCGGGCATCGTGCTCGCCGCCGAGGGGCCGGTGTTCAGCGCGGGCCACGACTTCGCGGACGTGGCCGGCGCATCCCTGCCGGAGGTCCGCGGTCTGCTGGCGCTGTGCACCGAGCTGATGCAGACCGTGCAGGACGTGCCGCAGGTGGTGCTGGCGCGCGTGCACGCCCTCGCGACGGCGGCCGGCTGCCAGTTGGTGGCCTCGTGCGACCTGGCGGTGGCGGCCGGGTCGGCCGGCTTCGCGGCGCCGGGCGGCAAGGGCGGCTGGTTCTGCCACACCCCCATGGTCGCGATCGCCCGCAACGTCGGGCGCAAGCGGGCGATGGAGCTGGCGCTGACCGGGGACGTCATCGACGCCGCCACCGCCCTGGACTGGGGGCTGGTCAACCGGGTCGTGCCCGATGACCAGCTGGACGCCGCGGTCGCCGACCTCATGGGCCGGGCCACCCGGGGATCGCGGGCGAGCAAGGCCTGGGGCAAGCAGACGATGTACGCCCAGCTGGACCGGCCCGAGCGCGACGCCTACACGACGGCGATCGAGGTCATGGCCGCGGCCAGCCAGCTGCCCGGGGCGGTGGAGGGCATGTCGGCGTTCCTCGAGAAGCGGCATCCCGTCTGGCCGGACTAGCCAACGTCTAGTCCGGTAGCCCCATGGGCTCGGCTTTCTTGCGAAGGTCGGACTCGTCAAGTGCGTTGCCCTCACTTCGGAGGCGAAGTGAGGGCAACGTCCGCAGCTGCACTCACTCGTACAGCCGTCTGCGACGGCTCGGGCACACGGTGTCCGCACGGCACGGGCCGACCGCGGACGCGGCATCGGTTGCTCTGTCAGTCGGCCAGCACTTCGAGCACCTCGTCGGCATACCAGGTGACAGGAGTGCCCTTTCCCTGCGTCTGAGGTCTCAGTACCCCGGCGTCCGACAGCTGCTTGAGCAGGTACGTGGCTCCCTGGATGGTCACCTCGAGCCGATCGGCCACCTGGCGGGTCTGCATGACCGGGCTCGACAGCATCAGATCCACAACCTCGACAGCTCTGCTGCGCGTGCCGCGTAGCGCCACGCGGTACTTCTCGCGGAGGTCGAGCAGTCGCTCCGCCCGTGACACCGCGTCGTTCGCTTGAACCTCCACGGCCGCGAGGAAGAATCGCAACCAGGCTTGGATCTCGCCGCGCTCGCGAACAGCCTGGAGCCGACTGTAGTAGTCCGACCGGTATCGCTCGAGGTACGGCGACAAGGGCAGCAACGGGCTCGGCAAGGCCGCCCGCTCCACCAGGTAGAGAACGATGAAGAGTCGGCCAAGACGGCCGTTGCCGTCGAGGAAGGGATGGATCGTCTCGAACTGATAGTGAAGGAGCGCTGTTCGGATGAGCAGCGGAAGTTCTGGCTCTTCGTCGTGTGCGTACAGCTCCCAGTCGTCGAGGGCGGGCATCATGTGCTCCACGGTTGGAGGCACGAAGACGGCCGTGCTGGGCTCGACGGCCCCGATCCAGTTCTGGCTGTGCCGGAACTCGCCGGGTGTCTTCTCCTGGCCGCGCACTCCTGTGAGCAGCACCGCATGCATCTCGCGCATCAGACGCTTGCTCAGCGGGAGCGCCTCCAGACGTGCAAGGCCGTGATCCATCGCCGCCATGTAGTTCGTCACCTCGCGAACGTCCTCGTTGCGGGGCGCGCCGCTCGCTTCGGCCTCGAACACGTCGGACAGCGACGCCTGAGTGCCTTCGATTCGCGAACTCGCGAGCGCCTCGCGACGCAACGAGGGGAGTAGCAGCAGGTGCGGAGCAGGTAGCAAGCGCCCGGCTCCCGCCAGTCGGCCCATGCTTGCATCAGCCGCAGACAACGCCTTGATCGTCTGCGGCTCCAGGATCAGCGACCTCGGGAGTTGCGCCGGCTGGAAGGCGACGTACGCGTGGGCGCCGCCCGTCGAGACCGCGCGGCCCCACTGGGGGGCTACAAAATTGCTTGCTTCCACCGCCGCAGGCTACAAGACAACCCTCCCATTACTTGTTTCTGATGTGTCGACCTTCAAGTGTGCTTGGCCCCGCCTGATCAGTCGGTCTCGAAGCCGGACTGCTCGAAGCGGAGGGTGCCGGCGTTCTCCGAGACGGTGCGGACGACGTCGTCGCCGAAGCCGTCGGCCTTGGTCGCCGAGATCTCCAGCTTCACCTCCAGCTGCGCGCCGGTGGCCGACAGCCGCTGCAGTACCTCTTCCACGACGACGGCGAAGTCCTTGCCGTACTTCTGCGGGTCCAGGGTCCGCACTCCGAAGAAGCGGGTCTTCTGCGTAGTCGTCGGTGAAGGCGTCGGCCCGGGTCCGGGTGGCGGCGTAGGACCGGGGCCTGGCGGCGGCGTCGGTCCAGGCCCGGGCGGCGGCGTGGGACCAGGTCGCTCGGCATCCTCTTTCGCGCGCTGGGCCAGTGCGACGTCCGGCCGCACGAGCAGGGTGGTGCCGGTGACGGTTAGCGGCGCCGAGTCGCCGGGCAGCCCCAGGTCGACGAAGCGCTTCGTCGACTCGTCGACGCCGGAGGCCAGCCCGAAGGTGGACACCTCCCACGCCATCGGTTCGTCGAGCGCCTGGGCGACGCCGGCCTCCAGCGCCCGCCGGTCGGTCAGCCGGGTCAGGTAGGGATACTGAGCGAACAACTCCCAGAGCGCGCCGACGCTGATCGAGCCGCCCTCCCACACTGTCGGCACCTTGTTCAGCTGCAGCCGGATCATCGCCGGCGCCAGCCGGTCGGCCAGCTCACTCTCGGCGCGCAGCTTGGCGATCGCCCGGTCGATCACCGAGGTCGCCGACGCATCCGCGCGCAGCGCCGACACCGCCCAGGGCTCCCCGGGCTGCTGGGTGGGCACCACCAGCCACGTGTAGCCGTCGAGCAGCCGCTGGGTGACCGTGCCGTCGGCCTGCCGCGCCCGGTCCTCGGCCTGGGTGCGCTGCTGGGCCGTGAGGTTCAAGCTGCGGTCGGCCTGGTCGGCGACGAATTTCCACCCCAGGTAATCCCGGACGGCCCGGTCCAGGTCGTCGGCGCGGGCGCTGTCCAGCGCCAGCAGGGCCAGCTGGTTTCGCCGCACCCGGGCGCCGCCGGCCCGGGTGTCGACGACGGCCCGCGCCGCGGTGACGGCGGGGTTCGCGGCCGGCGACTTGCGCTCGTACACGTGTTGCGGCGGGAGCACGACCAGGCGGAACTCGTCGGCGTCGGGTACGTCGGCCGGATCGGCGGTCAGGTGCACCGCGGGCGTACCGCCACGCTGCCGGCGGACGACGTCCAGCCGGCGCAACACCTCGGCGGCGACGTCCTCGGGGTGCAGCCCGGCGCCGTGGTCGCGGGCGGTGCGCGAGGTGTTGGCCTGGGTGTCGTACCAGTACGACGACCCGGAGAAGTAGAGGTAGGTGGCCTGGTCGGCGAGCTGGTTGAGGGCTGAGTGGAAATTGCCCGGCACGTCACCGGGGACGGCGGCGCCCAGGAACACCCGCTTGCGGTCGATGCCCTTGTTCGCGGTGTGCAGCGTCGGGGTGGCGCCGAGGAAGACGGTCCGGGCCAGCCGCTGGGTGACGACCCGGCTGCCCAGCAGCTGCTTGTTCGCCTCGTCGACCTGCCGCGGCACCGACTGCGGACCGTCGACGTCGGCGTCGACCACGCTCTTCCACTGGTCATCGACGTACTGGGTGAGCTCGGTGACGACGGCGTCGTCGGCCAGCGGCAGCGAGCCCGGCAGGATCAGCGGCGCGGTGTCGTTGGCCCGCCACAGCGCGCCGACGACGGTGTTCATCAGGCGCAGCACGCCGCGGGTGCGCTGGAAACGGTCGAGGGTCGACCAGTCCTCGTACAACCGGTCGAACAGCTCCGGGTGCACCGGGTACGAGCGGCGGATCCGCTCGACGTAGGCGTTGTCGATCGCGGTCGACGGGAACTCGCCGGAGTGCCGGCGGTAGAACTCGACGAACTGCTTCGCGGTGGCGCCGATGTGCGCCAGCGCCTCCGGATCAGGCCGCTCGAACAGTCGTTGCCGGACGATCTCGAACGCCTCGTCCGCCGACGCCGCGCGCCACTGGCTGGCCACCCGGCGCACCACGTTCTGCAGCCGGCGCAGCGCCAGCCGGCCGTTCTCGCCGCCGACCTCCTCGTCGAACCCCGCGGGGGCGTCGTCGTCCTGCTCGTTGTCCGGCGAGGCGGGGATCGAGACGACCACCAGGACGCCGGGTGTGGCGGCGGCTGCGGCGGTGAGTGTCTGGGCGAAGGTGAACTGGGTCTCGAAGGTGCCACCGACCAGCTTGTCGTCGTCCCGGCCGACCAGCTGGCGGGCGTAGGCGACCCATTCGTCGATGAGCACGACGGCCGGCGAGTACTCGGTGAACACGTCGTGCAGCGCATCACCGGGGTTGGTGCCGTTCCGGTCGGACTCGGCGATCATCGCGTATCCGGCCGCGCCCCCGAGCTGCCAGGCGAGCTCGCCCCACAGCGTGTGCACCTGGGTGCCGTCGGGCTTGGTGCGCACCTGGCCGGCGGCCAGGTGGTCACCGACGATCGCTGCCCGGTTGACTCCCGACGGCAGACCGTCGGCGCCGACCAGCTCCTGCACCTCTTGCGGCAGCCGGTCGAGCGGGGTGCCGGAGAACAGGTGCCACAGCGACAGCATCGAGTGGGTCTTGCCGCCGCCGAAAGTGGTCTGCAGGTTGACCACCGGGGAGGCGTTCGCGTCGCCGCGGATCCGCCGAGCCGCCCCGCCGAGCAGTTCGCGCAGGCCGTCGGTGAGGAAGGTGCGGGCGAAGAACTGCTGCGGATCGCCGTACTCGCCCTCGGCGGATCCGGTGGCCACCCGGTGCAGGTCGGCGGCGAACTCGGCGGCCTGGAAGTTGCCGGCCGCGACGTCGCGGTGCGGCTGCAGCACCTCCCGCCAGGGCTTGAGCCCTTCGGTGCCGACGGTGCTCACCGCGGTGACCACCCGGCGGTCCTGGCTCTCGGACGACAGTCGGCGCAGCTCCAGCCGGTCGTCGCGGACGGCGTCGGCCGCGGCCGGGGCGCCGATCGCGCGCAGGAAGCGCTCCGCCGAGTCCAGCGCCCGGTAGGCGTCGTCGGCGGAGAACGGCTTGAGGTGTGCCCACTGGTTGCGTGTGTCGCGCAGCTCCTCGGCCAGGCTCTTCTCCGACCGGGACAGCTTGTCGTCGAACGGGTACCAGCCCGGCTGCAGCGCGTGCCCGATGTTGTCGGTGAGCATCCGGAACTGGGCCTGGACGTCGCCGCGGTCGTACTCCTTGCCGCTGATGCCCTTCTTGGCGTCGCGGGCCGCGAGCAGCAGAGTCCAGTCCTTGCCGGCAGGTACGGCCTCGGCGACCGCGGCGGTGATGAAGGCGTCGAGCGCCGGTGCCATGCGCTCGAAGGCGCGGCCGACCCGGTCCCGGTTGCTGGTGGCCATCAGTACGGGTCCTCCGGGTTCTGGTCGATCTCGAGCTGGGCGGCGGCCGGGATCGACCGGCCGGTGGCGGCCGTGGCGATCTCGTTCCACGCGGCGGCCAGGGTGTTGAAGGCGACCGCGTCGGCGGTCTGCTTGCGCTGCTCGGAGATGCGGAACAGCAGGTAGGCGAGCTCTTGGCCAGCGCGAGGTCGACCGACCTCGGGATCGCCGCGTACAGGCCGGCGGCCGCCGGGACGCCACCCTCGGCCAGCACCCGCGACAGGTGCAGCACGACCTCCCACACCGTCAGGTGCGGGTCGGTGGCCGGATCCCACTCGTCCGGCAGGTCGCCGGGTGCGAGCAGCTGAACGACTCCGCCGTGCGCGGTAAGGACGCCGGACCGGCTGAGCCGCCCGAGCGATGCGCCGCGGCCGGTGGCCATGTTCTCGGCATGACCGAAGTCGCCACGCCCGAAGCCGTGCAGCCGGAACCACCCGAGCGAGAACCGGGTATCCGAGTCGAAGTCGCCCTCCTGCTCGTTGAGCACCTCGTCGAGCAGGTGGTTGATCTGCTGCAGCGCCTCGCGGACGGGCATGGGCTTGCCGTCGTTGCCCAGCACGGCGGCGTAGCGAGTGAACACGGCCATGCCCGGTCCGATCGCCGCCTGCGGCAGGTCGACCGGCGCGATGGCCCCTTGCTGCAACTCCCGGAGCGCCTCGGGCAGCTCCGCGCGGAGCGCGGCGAGGAACCCGCGCCGGTCCGTGGTCGGCGCATCCGCCGGCCGTGGCCGGAGCGCGAGCACGATGGACGACGCCAGCGCATTGCTGTCGATGCTGCGCATGCGATTCCCCAGTTCGCTGCGCATGGGCCAGGTGGCTGTGATCGCCCAGCCGGCGTGGATCATCGACCCGAGTAGCGTTTCCCAGCCGGTGGACGATTCTGCGCCCGCATCGGACTCGGACTGCTTAAAGGCGTAGTACACGGTGATGGGAAAGTCGGCAGCGGCATGCTGGCGTGCGCTGGTAAACACTTTCTCGAACCCGGATTCAAAAAACTGCTGTGCCTCCGTCTTCCCGCCCTGGCGAAAGGGATTCGCCACCAGCTCGTCAGCTTTCGGGGTAAGCAGGGTAGAGAGTAGAGTTGGGTGGACGAGCCGCAGGGAGTGTCGGAGCCACACGTAAAAGAAATCCGACAATTCGGAATACCCGATGTTGTCGTAGTACGGCGGGTCGGTCGACAAGAGTGCACCCGCGTAGTTCGGTGCAGCGGCGTTCGCCTGCACTGCTGTCCCGGCACCTGCTGGCGGCAAGCCGACGAGAGCCTTCAGGGGGAGCGAGGCATTCGCCGACCAGCCGCCGGCCGCTGTTGTCTGGAAGCTGGCTTCCGCGAAGTCCCAGTTCATGGGAATGGCTTGGCGTGCAAACAGATGACCGACCTGCTCCTTGCCGGCGTCTGGTCGCCATTGACAGAAGCTGTTCTGGAAGTTCGTGAAGCGACTGACCTGCTGGCCGAGATAAGTGGCGACTGCATCGGCATAGGCGGCTGCCCCAGTGTCACCGGCTTCGAGACGGTCACCATCGCGCAGGCCGGTAGCCAAGGCGTCAACGTGGGCCCGTTCCCGGGCCTCGCCGATGAGATCGCTGAACGTCGTCAGCGTCGTGAGCTGCCGTGGGGTGAACAGGTCCGCGTAGAGCTTGAATCCGTAGCCTTGTACTCGGAACCCGAGTGCCTCGTCGGGCAGCGGTCCGTCAGGTACTGACTCAGGCGGGACCACTTGGGCCGCGTGCTCATGTTCAGTGGTCGGGGCGACGTAGTGGCGTGTCCGCTTTCCCTCCGCCACCGTGGCCATGAGCTGCGTGCCCATCCGGCCGGCCTTGCCTTCGGTGCGGATGTGATCGAACGGCACAGCCGTTCCGCAGGCGATGCAGCGGGCACCCGTGCGGCCGACAGTGCCGTCGTTGTCCGGCGTCGGCGCGTTCGCGGGGTCGCGCCCGATGGTGAACCGCACACGGCCGTTCTCGATGATCGGGACGATGTAGGTTTCCTTGCCCTTCTTCTTGCCCAGCCACCACTTGCTGGTCAGAGGCATGGAGACGCGGCAGGCCGGGTTGGGGCAGGTCACCGTGCGGGCCCAGATCCAGGCGATCACCGGCGCCGTCGTCCCGTCCGGCAGCACCGCGTCGGGGTAGAGGTGGCCGATCCGCTTCTGCGCCTCATCGCGCATCCACTCGCCGTAGCGGCGCACGTCCTCGGCCAGCCCGGTGGCCCGCGGCCAGTCTCCGAGCCGCGCCTCCGCTGCACCGGGGAACACCGGCGGCCGGCCGGCGAACTTCGGCGGGATCTCAATGAGAGCCTTGTTGATCAGCACCGCGACCGGGTTGAGGTCGGAGGCGTGCGCCTTAAGCCTCAGCCGCTGGGCCTCGAGCGGGATCGATCCACCGCCAGCGAACGGGTCGAGCACCGGCGGTGGATTGCCGCCGGTGTCGCGCAGGATCTCCTCGTGGGCCCGGGCGAAGAGCTTCTCGTCACCGGTGTTCTCCCAGACCACAAGCTCCTCGATCAGCTGGTGCAGCCGGTCGCGCTCCGCGATAATCCAGGCCTCGCGGGCGTCGTCGTCCTCGATCGCCAGTGCCTCCGGCCGGCACGACGGGTCGTCGACCAGCTGGGCGAACAGCACCGCCCGGGCAGTGGCCAGCGGCTTACGGGACCACCAGAGATGCAGCGTCGACGGGTGGCCGTGCCGGATCGACTTCTCCCGGGCGGACTCGGCGTTGATCTTCTCCAGGGGGAGCGAGACCTCGATCAGCTTGCGGCGGGGGACTGCAGACACAGCGGAACGTCCTGACGATGGAGGAAACAAGAGGGGAGAGGCTCAGTGCGGCGGTGAGCCGCGGGCCCACATGGCCGTCCAGTCGCCGCGGATGCCGGTGGCGGCGAAGCCGCCCAGCTCGGTGGTGGCGAACGGGTCGTCGACGTACCGGACCTCGTCGCGCGCCGGGTCGTCCGGGTCGACGCAGACCAGGGCCAGCCGGTAGTGCGGCGCAGCGGTCTTGCCGCGCAGCACCTCGGTGTAGGTGACGAAGAAGTCGGTGGCCCCGGCGATCCGGCCCTTGACCTCGAGGAACACCAGGTGCCCGTCGGGGGAGAGGGACTCGATGTCGTAGCCGGGGTTGTTGTGCGGCATCTCCCGCGGCCGCCGGCCCAGCGCCCGCTCGGCGCCGAGCACCGCGTCCACCGCTCGGCGCTCGGTGATGGAGGTGTCGGCGGCCGTCGCCGTCGGGAAATCCGCCGCGGGCAGCAGCCCGGCGGGCAGCACCAGCGCCGCGGTGAGCACGCGCGGCGGCCGGGCGGCGAGATGCGCCTCGTCGGCCAGCTGGGCCAGTCGCCGGTCCAGTCGCACCTCGAGTTCGTCGGCCCACCGGCGGGCGCGATCCGGTGTCATCCGCACGCTGCGGCCGGCGGCGACCTCGTCGGCCAGCCGCACCGCCTGCGCCGACCAGTGGTTCACCTGCTGCAGCAGCCGGTCCTGCACCTGGTGGCGGGTGCGCTCGACCAGCGGCAGCACGCGGGCGGCGACCTCGGCCCGGTGCTCGGGCTGGCTGTGCTCCGCGGCCCAGCCCAGCGCCAGCTGCTCCACACCGCCGCACAGCCAGCTCTCGCCGAGCACGTGGTCGGCAGCGGCCCGGCCCGACGGCGGCAGTGGCTGAAGGTCGAGGTACGGCGCCGGCCCGGCCAGCTGAGCCTGTCCCGCGGCGTTGAGCGTGACGAAGCCGAACCGCTTGCTGACCGGATGCCCGGTGCCGTCGACCACCTCCTCGCCGAGCGCGACCAGGAGCCGGGGCACCACGCCGTCGTCCGCCGGGTCGACCAGCACCGCACCCCGCCGCAGCACATCGGCGTGGCGGGCCAGCGTCTCGGCCACCACGGTGTCCATCAGCGGATGGCCGGGCGCGAGCAGGTCGGCGCGGGGACTGCCAAGCTGCGGGCCGGCCAGGTACGCGGGGTCGAAGGCGATTCGCGCGTAGCGCGGGGCCAGGGGGATCCGGCCGTGCATCGCCGAGGCTCGCTCACGCAGGGCCGCCGGAATGAACGTGACCTCGTCGCGGCCGGCCTCCCGGCGGGACATCCTGCCGCCCAGCCGGGCGAAGGCGTCGCGGAAGAACAACTCGACGAAGTGCGGCTGCAGCCGGCGGGCCCGAGCCCGCTCCATCGTCAGCCGCAACTCCTCCAGACCGGTGGGGTCGAGGACGTCGTCGTGGAGCGCCCGCTCGGCGAGCAGCTCGGCCAGCCCGTCGGCCACCTGCGCGTCGACCACGCGATCCAGCCGGGCGCGCACCTCCGGCTGCTCGCCGTAGCGGATCGCCTCCACCAGGAGGTCGCGCAGCGGCACGTCGCTGAACGCCGGTCCCAGGACGTCGAAGATCCGGCCGTCGTAGGCCTTCCGTTGCTGATCGATCTTGTCCAGCAGGCGGACGAAGACCTGGCCCTCCCGGGTGCCCTCGGCGACCAGGTTCCACAGCCGGCAGACCTCGGTCTGCCCGATCCGGTGAATGCGACCGAACCGCTGCTCGATGCGGTTGGGGTTCCAGGGCAGGTCGTAGTTCACCATCAGGTGCGCGGCCTGCAGGTTCAGCCCCTCACCGGCGGCGTCGGTGGCCACGAGCACCGAGCAGCGCGGGTCGTGGGTGAACCGCTCGCGCACCTCGCGCCGCTCCTCGCGGCGCACCCCACCGTGGATCGCGACGACGGCCGTCGGGTCGCCGAGCAGCTCGCCGATCCGCCGCTGCAGGTAGGCCAGCGTGTCGCGGTGCTCGGTGAAGACAATCAGCTTGCGTCGGTCGCCCGCTGGGCCGGTGAGCACCTGGTCGGTGAGCAGTGCGCGCAGCTCGGCCCACTTGCGGTCCTCGCCGCTCGCCCGGACCCGGGCGGCCAGCTCCTCCAGCTCGCCGAGCAGTGCGATCTCGACGTCCAGTTCGGCCCGGGTGCGGGCGGCGGTGGCGGCGTCGGTGACGTCCTCCTCGAGCTCCTCCAGCTCCGCGGCGCCGAGCTCCTCGTCCTCCGCGCGCTCGACATCCACTGCTCGCCACGCCGGCCGGTCGGTCTCGCCCCGCCGGGCGACCAGCCGTGCGCGACGGCGCTGCAGCGACCGCCAGATGGCCTCCGGACTGGACGCGAGCCGCCGCTGGAGCACGGTGAGCGCGAAGCCGACGGTGCGGGTGCGGCCGTCCGCGGCATCGAGTCGGGCGGCTCGATCCCACTCGTTGCGCACGTACTCGGTGACCTGCTCGTAGAGCTCCTGCTCACCGGGGCTGAGTTCGTACGGCACGGTCTCGGCGATCCGCTCCGGGAACAGCGGCCGGCCGTCGAAGGTGAGCAGCTGCTCCTTGACCATGCGCCGCATGAGGCCGCTCGCCTCGGCGGTCTGGGCGCCCCGGCCCTCGAACCGATCGGTGTCGAGCAGCTGGAGGAAGGCGGCGAAGTCCTCGTCCTTGCCGGCGTGTGGCGTCGCCGTCATCAGCAGGAGGTTCCGGGTGACCCGGCCCAGCAGTTGGCCCAGCCGGTAGCGCCGGGTCGTGTTGAGCTCGGTGCCGTACCAATGCGCCGACATCCGGTGCGCCTCGTCGACGACGACCAGGTCCCACGAGCTGTCGGCGAGCTGTGCGAGGAGGTCGTCGTCCCGGGAGAGCTGGTCCATCCGGGCGATGAGCATCGGATGGTGCTCGAACACCGAGCCGCCCAGCGCGCCGTCGGCCATCGACCGGGAGAGCACCTCGAACTGCAGGCCGACCTTGCCGGCCAGCTCCTCCTGCCACTGCTCGACCAGACTGCCCGGGGCGACGATCAGACATCGCTGCAGATCACCGCGCAGCGCGAGTTCTTTGGCGTAGAGCCCGGCCATGATCGTCTTGCCGGCGCCCGGGTCGTCGGCAAGTAGAAAGCGCAGCGGCGAGCGCGGCAGCATCTCCTCGTAGACCGCGCGGATCTGGTGCGGCAGCGGCTCCAGGTCGCTGGTGGCGACGGCGAGCATCGGGTCGGACAGTGCGGCCAGCTGCATCCGCTGTGCCTCGGCGGCCAGCCGGAACTCGGCGCCGTCGGCATCGAAGGACCAGCGTGGTCCGGCTGCGCGCGTCGTGAGCCGCGCCTCGGCGTCGCGGCCGAGCAGGACCTCGGCGAGCCGGGCGTCGGGATCGCGGTAGGTGAGCGTCAGCGCCGACGTGCCGTGCCAGTCGACGGCGACGACGGTGACGGGAAACCTCGGTAGCACGCCGTCGACGTGCATGCCGGCGCGCAGGTCCTCCAGGACCATCCGCACCGGTCCGCCGTCCCGCATGTGGACCGATGTATTGGTCCGTACCGATATCGAGACGGGGCCGCTGGGGCTGCCCTGCCCGATCGGGGCAGGCGGTGCGCAGACCAACATGTGTGGCTGACGAGGGACGGGAGGCCACCGACGCTCGTCCGGTGCCTTCCGCCGGTCATTCCCCCGAGTGGGACTGGCCGGCCTACGCAGTCGCCTTCGGGCGCCGGCTCCAGCGACTTCGGAAAGGGAGTGGGCTCTCGCAGCTCGCACTGGCGCAGCGAGCGGAGCTGACACCGAACAGCGTCAAGCTGCTGGAGCTGGGGCGCAGCTCGGGGGACAAGCCGGCGAATCCGGAGCTGCGCACGGTCTACCGGCTGGCCGAGGCGCTCGGGGTGACGCCCGCGGATCTGCTGCCGAGCGTGGCTGACGTCCCGACAGCGCTGCCGCGGGAGGCGCACGCGGACTTCAGCTGGTCCGACCTGGAGCAGCGGGCACGCGGCGACCGCTCCGGCGGGTAAGGACCTTCCATCCCGGTGGCTCTCCTCCGGGGCGGAACGTCGACGTGCGTGCGTCGCCCTGGAATCCACGCCATTCGAGGCGCTTCAGCCGATGGGCCCGCCCCTCCTCGCGGAGCGGCCGGCCCGCCGGCGATCCCGACCTCAGTCCGTCAGGTCCGCGCACCCGGACTCGTGCGGCAGCAGCGGCCGGAGGACCACCGACCAGCGGGTGCCGTCGTCCGTCGTCCACGGGGTCGCGCTGGAGGCGTCGGCTGCGGCAGCGAGCACGGCGTCGGCCTGCTCCCCGGTGGCGGTCACGCAGGTGACCCCGGGTGCGATCGGCTCACCAGGCAGCGCCGGACCGGGCCACGGCTGCTCCGGCTGAGAAAGCTCCGGCGCCGGGTCGACGTAGGGGGAGACCAGCGCGGCCACCGCCTCGGGTTCGTAGGGCTCCGGGCCGGTCACCCGTTCGGCGCCCAGTGCGCTCGCCGGGTCGCGAAGCTGGTCGATCAGCTGAGACAGCCGGGCCCGCGCGGCGAGCTGGTCCTCGGTCAGCCCGTAGGTCTCCTCCATGCCGGGCAGTGGGCGATCCGTCCCCTCGGTCCCGGGCAGTGAGCCGATGCCGAGGGCGTAGACCTCGCGGGTGACGGTCTCGCCGCCCGTGCGGACCGTGATGCGGGTGCTGGTGACGTCGGCGACCGGCGGGCTGCCGAGATCGGTCGTCTCGCTGACGCCCGCGGCCACGGCCTGCTCGACGAGCTCGCGCACCCCGCCGTCGTCGAGCCGGTAGAGCTGCAGGTTCGGCAGCGCGGGCGCGGGCCAGATGGCCATCACCGGGCCGTCGGTGATCACCCGCCCGTCGGCGTACACCGTCACGCTGGGCACCCGGCCGGCCAGCAGGGCCGGGGTCGTGTAGCCGCCGACCTCGCTGACCTGCAGCACGACCGTCGCGGGGTCCGGCTCCGGTTCCGGCGACGGGCCGGCCGGGGAGCCGCCGCCCCCGGCGCGGGTGGCGCAGGCGCTGAGCAGCAGGGCCAGCAGCACGGCGGCTGCGGAGTGCAGTCGATGGTTGCTCATACGGGTGTGACGGGGCGGGCGGCAGGAGAGGTTCCGGCCCGCCGGCTCCCGCGCTACCGGCCGTGGGCGGCCAGGACGTCGCCGGCCGGACGGGGCCGGCCGAACAGGTATCCCTGCCCGTACCGGACGCCGCGCGCGATCAGGGTGTCCCGCTCTGCAGCCTCCTCCACCCCCTCGGCGACCAGGCGTGCGCCGGTCTCGCCGGCGAACGCGACCATCGCCGAGGTCATGGCCTGGCGGGCGCGGTCGGTGTGCAGGCCCATCACCAGGCCGCTGTCCAGCTTGATCACGTCCGGGTTCAGCCGGAGGATGTGCTGGAGGCTGGCGTACCCGGCGCCGGCGTCGTCCACGCTGATGGCGACTCCGGCGCGGCGCAGCCGCCTCGTGATCGCGATGACGGCCGGGTAGTCCTCGACGGGGCTGTGCTCGGTGATCTCCACGGCCAGCGGGCAGCCCGCGTGGTCCAGGAGCACGTCGACCACCGCCGGGCACAGCAACGCGTCGGCCGAGAGGTTGATCGCCAGCGTGAGATCACCGGGCAGCCGGCCGGCCTCCAGCAGCGCGGCGCGGACGGCGACCTCCTCCAGCTCGACGCCGACGCCGGTGGCGGCGGCCTCGCTGAACAGGTCCGCGGGTCCGTCGCCTCCCCACGCCGGGAAACGGCTGAGCGCCTCGTGCCCGGCGACCGCGCCGGTGACCATGTCGACCACCGGTTGCAGGTGGATCTCGACGGCGCCGCGCTCCAGGAAGGCGCGCACCCGGGCTCGGCGGGCGGCGAGGTCACGGCCGGTCTCCGGACCGGCGTGCTGGAGGTGGTCGCTGATCAGGTCGGCGAGCAGCTCCACCGTGCGGACCGATTCGCCGTCCAGCTGGGTGCCCGGGTCGCGGCTGAGGCAGCAGAGCATGCCGACGGGGCGGGAGTCCTGCCCCCGCACGGGTGCGCCGACGTAGGAGCCGATGCCCAGGTCGCTGGTCACCGACAGGTCCCGGGTGCGGGGGTCGCGGGCCGCGCCGGTGACCACCGGCGGGAGCTGGCCGCTGAGCACCCGCACGCAGTACGACCCCGCCAAGGGGGCGCTCATGCCCTCCTGCACGTTCATGGCGTCGAGATCGCCGGTGGCGGAGGTGATCAGCTGGCGCCCCTCGCTGAACAGGGACACCCAGGCGATCTCCATGCCGAGCCGGGCGCGGGCGGCATCGAGCAGCCAGTGCACCCAGTCGTCAGCGAGCCGGCCGTCGGATGCAGCAGCCGTGGTGGTTCCCCGCGGAGGCGGCACGGGCCCATTCTGGGCGGATGTGCGCTCCGCCACCACGACTTCCGGTCCGGCTCTTTCCGTAACCGGTGGGTCCTCCGGGTCCGGTGCCCGACCGGTACCGTCGTCGCCCGTGCGTCTGGTCATCGCCCGCTGCTCCGTCGACTACATCGGTCGGCTCACCGCCCATCTGCCGATGGCGACCCGTCTGCTGCTGGTCAAGGCCGACGGCTCGGTGTCCATCCACGCCGACGACCGCGCCTACAAGCCGCTGAACTGGATGACCCCACCCTGCACGCTCATGGACGAGCTCGTGGACGGGGCGGGCACGTGGACGGTGACGAACAAGGCCGGCGAGCAGCTGGTCATCACGATCGACGCGGTCGAGCTCGACCACTCCCACGAGCTCGGCGTCGACCCGGGGCTGCAGAAGGACGGCGTCGAGGCCGAGCTCCAGCGCCTGCTCGCCCTGCACGTGGAGACCTTCGGTGCCGGCTGGTCGCTCGTCCGGCGCGAGTACCCGACGGCGATCGGGCCGGTCGACCTCCTGTGTCGCGACGCCGGCGGCACCACCGTCGCCGTGGAGATCAAGCGCCGCGGCGAGATCGACGGTGTCGAGCAGCTGACCCGCTACCTGGAACTGCTCAACCGCGACCCGCTGCTGGCGCCGGTCCGCGGGGTCTTCGCCGCCCAGGAGATCAAGCCGCAGGCCCGCGTGCTGGCCACCGACCGCGGCATCGACTGCGTGACCGTCGACTACGCCGTCCTGAAGGGCACCGACGATCCCACCCAGCGCCTCTTCTAGGAGGACCACGTCCTCCCGCGACCGGCGGGTGAGAGACTTCCCCGCGATCACCGGCGGTGGGAGGAGATGGCAGCGTGGCCAGGGAACTGAACGAGGTCGGCGTCGTGGGGCTGGGCACCATGGGTGCCGGCATCGTGGAGGTGCTCGCACGGGCGGGTCTGTCGGTCACCGCCGTGGAGGTCACCGACGGGGCGCTGGCGCGTGGCCGGGGTCACGTGGAGCAGTCCACCGACCGGGCCGTCGCCCGCGGGAAGCTGGACGCCGCCGAGCGCGACGCGATCTTCGAACGGATCCGGTTCACCACCTCGCTGGAGGACCTGGCGAGCTCGGAGCTGGTGATCGAGGCCATTCCCGAGCGGATGGAGCTCAAGGCCGAGGTCTTCGCCAAGCTGGACAAGATCTGCCCGCCGGACACCATCCTGGCGACGAACACCTCGAGCCTCTCGGTCACCGAGCTCTCGGTGGTCACCGGCCGGCCGAGCAAGGTCATCGGGATGCACTTCTTCAACCCGGCCCCGGTCATGAAGCTCGTCGAGGTCGTGCGCACCGTCGTCACGGAGCCGTCGGTGGTCGAGGACGTCGAGGCGCTGGCCGAGCGGCTCGGCAAGGTCGACGTGACGATCGGCGACAAGGCGGGCTTCATCGCCAACGCCTTGCTGTTCGGCTACCTCAACCACGCGGTCGCCATGTACGAGAACCGCTACGCCACCCGTGAGGACATCGACGCCGCCATGCGACTGGGCTGCGGCCTGCCCATGGGGCCGCTGGCTCTCATGGACCTCATCGGCATCGACACCGCCTACGAGATCCTCGACACGATGTACAAGCAGTCGCGCAACCGACTGCACGCACCCAGCCCGGTCATCAAGCAGATGATGACCGCCGGGCTGCTCGGCCGGAAGGTCGGCCGCGGTTTCTACACCTACGCCGAGGCCGGCTCCGCCGAGGTCGTCCCCGACGCGGCCACCCCGACTCCCGGCGGCGCCGCCGAGGGCGCCCGGCCGGTGTCGACCGTGGGCGTCGTCGGCTCCGGCACGATGGCCACCGGCATCATCGAGGTCGTGGCCAAGGGCGGCTTCGACGTGGTCTTCGTCGCCCGCGGGGCCGAGAAGGTCGAGGCGGTCCGCACGGCGCTGGCCAAGTCGCTCGACAAGCAGGTGGTCCGCGGGCGGCTCGAGGAGGCCGTCCGGGAGGAGATCCTCGGCCGGGTCACCGGCACCACGTCGCTGGACGACCTCGCCGACAGCGACCTGGTCATCGAGGCCGTCGTGGAGTCGTTGCCGGTCAAGGAGGCACTGTTCGCCAACCTCGGCGAGATCGCCAAGCCGGGTGCCGTCCTCGCCACCACGACCTCCAGCCTCCCGGTCATCGAGTGCGCCAAGGCCAGCGGCCGCCCGGCCGACGTAATCGGGATGCACTTCTTCAATCCGGCGCAGGTCATGAAGTTGGTGGAGGTCGTCTCGACGATCTCCACCGCGCCCGCCGTCGCGGCGACCGTGCACGCGGTTTCGGCGCAGCTGATGAAGCACGCGGTCTCGTGCACCGACCGGGCAGGCTTCATCGTCAACGCCCTGCTCTTCCCGTACCTGAACGACGCGGTGAAGATGCTCGAGGCGCACTACGCGACCGCGGATGACATCGACGCCGCCATGAAGGTCGGCTGCGGCTACCCGATGGGTCCGTTCGAGTTGCTCGACGTCGTCGGCCTCGACGTCTCCCTGGCGATCGAGCGGGAGCTCTACACCGAGTTCCGCGAGCCCGGCTTCGCCCCGGCCCCGCTGCTCGAGCACCTGGTGACCGCCGGCTACCTGGGCCGCAAGACCGGCCGCGGGTTCCGGGACTACGCCAGCCGCTGACGCGTGCCCCGTCGTCGCCCCCGGGCCGGTCCACGATCTTCGGATCGTGAGCCGGGTGGGCGGGAATCCCGGCAGCGTCGCGTCGAGCAGGTCGAGGAAGCCGGGGACGGCGACTGGGTGGTGCGCGCGATCACCGGGGCGGCGACCGGTAAGACCTACCGCTGTCCGGGCTGCGACCAGGAGATCCGTCCCGGCACCCCGCACGTGGTGACCTGGCCGGCGTACGCCCGGAACTCCGACCTCCAACCCTGGGACGTCGACTCCGCCGCCGACTGGCGGCGGCACTGGCACACAGCCTGCTGGCGGGCCCGCGACCGTCGCCGCTGAAAGAGGACCACCCTTCTCCCCACGCCTCGCAAGCTCGGCGCGGGACCCTGAACGGTGGCCGTTCCAGTACGTCACCAGGCTCGCGTCGGGGCCCTGAAGGGTGGCCGTTCCATCAGCTCACGAGGCGGGTGGTCACCACGACGTTGTCACGGTAGCTGCGCCGCTCGCGGTCGAAATCCCCGCCGCAGGTGATCAGCTTGAGCTCGGCGCGGGGTGTCGGGCCGTAGACGTCCTGGGTCGGGAACCGGTCCTTCGGGAAGCGGTCGGCACCGGTGACGGTGAAACGGGCCGTCGTGCCGTCGGCGCGGTCGACCAGCACCTCGTCGCCGGCCACCAGTTCGTCCAGCCGGAAGAACACCGCGGGCCCGTCCCTGGAGTCGACGTGGCCGGCGATCACGGACGGCCCGACGTCACCGGGGGCCGGTCCTCCGGCGAACCAACCGGCGCGGGCGAAGTCCGCGGGCGGCACCAGCGCGCCGACGCCGTCGATGCCGAGCTCGACAAGCGGGCTGTCCACGCCGATCGCCGGAACCCGCAGCCGGACCGGCGGCGCGGCCGTGCTGACGGTGCCGGACCCGGCCACCACGGGGGCCGGCGCGGCCGCGGTGGCCCCCGCCGCGGGGACGTTCCCGCCGGGAGAGGTCAGCGCGACCGTGCCGGCGACCAGCGCGGTGCCGGCGAGCAGCCGCAGCAGCGGCTGCACCGGCCGCCGCGGCCGACGGTGGCAGCTCACCGGGCGCGCCTCAGGAGCGGGCGGCGTGCCGGGCCGGACCGCGGCCCGACCGCCGTGCCAGCAGCAGGCCGGTGAGGATCGTCAGACCCACGGCACCGCCCACGACGGCCGGGTCCAGCTCACCGGCCGCGGTACCGCCGGCTCCCGTCTCCACGCCGCCGGTCGGCACCACGCCCGAGCCCGCGGCGTCCAGGACCGTGCGCACGGTCAGCCCGCCCTCGGGTCGGTCCAGGACGAAGAGGCTGTACACGGAGCCCGGGGCGAGGTCCAGCGGCAACTCGGTGGGCTCGCCGTCCACCGTGAGCTGCAACGAGCCGACGTCGCCGGGCACGGTGGCGTAGTCGCCGGCCTCGGCGAAGGCCAGATCGGTGGCCAGGTCCGTGCCGCCGACGGCGGCGTCCAGCGTCGGTGCCGTAGCTGCGGCGGAGATGACCCGCACGCGGGCCTGGCCGGACGGCGCGATCGTGAGGTCGTCCTCGAGCACCTCCAGGCCGAGGTCGGCGAAGCGGCCGACCCCGGCGACGGTGCGAGCGTCGCCGGGGTCGATCTCCACGGTGGTCGACAGCACCGGCGGAGCGGTCGGGTCGGCGCCGGCCTGCCGCATGCTCACCGTGTAGACCCCCGCGGGCACGCTCTGGTAGTCGGAGATGGTCCCGTAACCGACGCCGGGCACGGTGAGCAGCGCCGTCCCGTCGCCCGGGTCGGCGACCGAGTCGACGTACACGTCGACCGCCGGGGTGTCCGGCGAGAGGTGGGCCAGGCGCAGCAGTCCGTCCTCCTCGGCGGCGGCGCCCGCTCCGGCGGGGGCGACGAGCAGGAAGCCGGCGCTCAGCGCGGCGACGGACAGCAGACGGGTCAACCGGTCCACAGTTCCTCCAGGAGGTCGGGAACGGACCGGAAACGGTCCTGGGGGTCCATTCGCCCACTCCACGCGACTCCTGTCCAACCGAGCGTCACGGGGACGCCTCGGCGACCAGCGCGTCGGGGTCCGATGCGTAGCGGTACGACAGCAGAACGCCCTCGTCCGTGACCTCGACGCGGTCGGGGGCGAACGGCGGGAGTTGGGCCTCCAGCCAGGTGAGCAGTTCCGCGGTGGCCGCGTCGCCGGCGCCGACCGGCGCGCTCCCCACGGCGCCGAGCAGCACGGTGCGCGCAGGCCCCTCGGCTCCCTCGGCCCGCGGGAAGGCGGCCACGCCGAGGCCCTCCCGGGCGGTGAGCACCGCTAGCAGGGACAGCAGCCGCATGTCCACGTCGGCCGACCGCAGCACCGCGGCGGCCTGCTCCGGGGCGCGCGTCGTGGGGTTGGCCAGCACCGCCTCGGCCAGCGCCCGGCGCCGTTCGAGGTGCTCCACCGTGGGGGTGCCGGGGGAGGGGTCGCCCAGGACGAGGCCGTCGAAGCGGGCGACCACCCGGCCGCCGGGCTCGGCGGCACCGTCGGTCACCGTGAGGACGAGGTCGTCCGGGCCGGTGGGCCGATCGGTCGCCACCAGGTCGTCGGGCGCTCCGGCGGCGAGCAGGTCGTCGCGCACGTTCCCCTCGGCGCGCAGGTGTGTGCCGGGAGGGAGTTCGCGGTCGGCCCAGTCCAGGAGGGCCGCCGCAGCCGGAGCGGTGGTCTGCGTGGCGGTGCCGGATGCGGATGCGGTTGTGGAGGCGGTTCCGGGTCCGGTTCCGGGGACGGTGTTCGTCGCCGGGGCGACGGACCGGTCCGTCTGGTCAGGCCCCGCCACCAGGGCGACCGCCGCCGCGGTCAGCACCGCGACGAGCGCCACCAGCAGGAGAAGCTGCCCGCGCCGGCCGCCGAGGGTCGCGTCGAGCGGCCCCCCGGCGCGGTGCCGGGGACGGTGCCGTGCACGTCGGGTCGGCACCGCACCTCCTCCCGGCGTCCGTGGACGGCTCTGCCCGCCGCGCCGGTTGGCCCGCGCGTGCGGTGGTGCGGTGGCTCGCTACCGCGGCTGGTGGGCCACCGGCGTCAGCCCTGGGCCCGGACCGGCTGGTCGATGGACTGGGTGGCCGGGTTCGCGGCCGGAGCGGCCGTGGCGCCCGCCATGGAGTCCGCGGTGGACTCCGACGGTGCGGAGGTGGGGCGCGGCGGCAGCGGCAGTTGCCGGGTCGGGGGCTCGCCCGCGCGCTGGCCGGTGGCGAACGTGGCGGTCACCGGGTCGGAACGGGTCGGCTGCCGCGCTGCCGCGGCCTCGCCCTGGGGTACGTGGACCGCGGGCTGCTGCCCGGTCTGCGGTCCGGCGACCGGGGCCGGTGAGTGGGACGGGGCGGGCCTGGCGGTCTGCGCCACGGGCGCGTCCTCCGCCGCAGGCTCCGCGTTCCCGGTAGCCGGCTCGGTGCGCCGGTCGGTGGCCCCGGCGTCGTCCTGGGGCTGCTGGGGACGGTCGCCCAGGTCGGGCAGGGTGTCCAGCAGCCGGCGGGCCTGGAGCAGCCGGCTGGTCAGCTCGTCCCGGACCTCGCGGATCGCCTCGGCGCGGGCCTCTGCCTCGGCGACGAGCTGGGCCGAGTGCTGTTCGGCGGCCGAGATCCGCTGGCGGGCAGCCTGCGTGGAGACCCGCTCCCGCTCCTCCTCGGCGCGGGCGGCCTCCGCGCGGCGGGCGCGCTGGGCGATCTCGAAGTCCTCCTCGACCTTCGCCCGGCGAGCCTGCGACTCGGCGTCGAGACGCGCGACCCGCTCCTGTGCCTTGGCGACCAGCTCGTCGGCGCGGATCTGGGCCTTCTGCGCGATCTGCTCGGCGCCCTGGCGGGCCTCGGCGATCATCCGCTCGATCTCGGCCTGCCCGGCCGCGTGCCGCTCGAGCAGGGCCCGCTCCTCGGCGGCGGTCTGCTCGCGGACTGCCATGGCGTCGATCTCGGCGGCGCGGCGGATCTCGCCCGCCTCCTCCTCGGCGAGCTGCAGCATGTGCTGGATGCGCTCGCTGATGTTCTCGAAGGTCGGGGCCGCGGCGGTGGCGGCCTTGCGCCGCAGTGACTCGATCTCGCCGTGCAGCGCCGACAGCTGGCCGGACATGTCGGCCGAGCGGGCGACCGCGGCGTCGCGATCGGCCAGCGCGATGCGGAAGTCCGCCTCCAGCCGCTCGATGGTGTCGGCCACCTGGCTGCGGTCGTATCCCCGCAGGACGACGTCGAACGAGTGCTGCGCCTCGTGCATCGGCAGATCGCGGGAGTCGCTCATGGGTTCATCCTCGCAGAAGGCGAGGGGCTCGTCACCGTTCCCTGGGTGGTCGAATCACACCTGTCCCGGGCACCTCGCGCGACACGCCGGACGGTGCCCGGTGGGGCCGGCGTGCGGCCGGCCCCACCGTGGCCCTCTTGCAGGGGCCCACCGCGAGCGTGCGAGCGGTGGGGGGGCAAGAGGGTCCTTCCTCAGACCCCGCGGAAGCGGTTGATCGCCGCCAGGTGCTTCTCGCGCTTCTCGGCGTCCTTGACGCCCAGCCCCTCCTCGGGAGCGAGGGTGAGCACGCCGACCTTGCCCTGGTGCAGGTTGCCCTTGACGTCGCAGGCCGCCTGGCCGACCTCCTCCATCGGGTAGACCTTCGACAGCGTCGGGTGGATCAGCCCCTTGTCGATGAGCCGGTTGGCCTCCCACGCCTCCTTGTAGTTGGCGAAGTGCGAGCTGACGATCCGCTTGAGGTTCATCCAGAGGTACCGGTTGTCGTACTGGTGCATGTACCCGGTGGTGGAGGCGCAGGTGACGATCGTCCCGCCCTTCTTGGCGACGTAGACGCTGGCGCCGAAGGTGTCCCGGCCGGGGTGCTCGAAGACGATGTCGACGTCCTCGCCCCCGGTCAGCTCACGGATCTTCTTGCCCAGGCGCTGCCACTCCTTCGGGTCCTGGGTGTTCTCGTCCTTCCAGAACTGATAGCCCTCGGCGGAGCGGTCGATGACCAGCTCGGCGCCCATCTTGCGGACGATCTCGGCCTTCTCCGGGCTGCCGACGACGCAGACGGGGATGGCGCCGCCGTTGAGCGCCATCTGGGTGGCGTAGGACCCCAGCCCGCCAGAGGCGCCCCAGATGAGCACGGTGTCGCCCTGCTTCATGGCCGCACCGTTCTTGCTGACCAGCTGCCGGTAGGCGGTGGAGTTGACCAGTCCGGGCGCTGCGGCCTCCTCCCAGGACAGGTGGGCCGGCTTGGGCATGAGCTGGTTGCTCTTGACGAGGGCCAGCTCGGCGAGGCCGCCGAAGTTCGTCTCGAAGCCCCAGATCCGCTGCTCCGGGTCCATCATCGTGTCGTCGTGGCCGGCCGGGTCCTCGAGCTCCACGGACAGGCAGTGCGCGACGACCTCGTCGCCGGGCTTCCACTTGTTCACGCCGGGCCCGACCCGCAGCACGACGCCGGCCAGGTCGGACCCCACCACGTGGTAGGGCAGGTCGTGCCGCTTGGTCAGCTCGGAGACCCGGCCGTAGCGCTCCAGGAAGCCGAAGGTCGAGACCGGCTCGAAGATGGAGGTCCAGACGGTGTTGTAGTTCACCGAGGACGCCATGACGGCGACGATCGCCTCGCCCGGGCCCAGCTCGGGGGTCGCCACCTCCTCGACGTGCAGCGACTTGCGGGGGTCCTTGTCCTTGGTGGACATCCCCTCGAACATGTTCTGCTCGTCCTTGCGGACCAGCACGGCGCGGTAGGACTCCGGCACGGCCAGGCCTGCCAACGCATCCAGCTGGTCGCCGAGGATGGCGTCCCTGATCTCGTTCACGCGTACTCCCGGGTCATCGGCGGCCGTCGTCGGCCGGGCTCGGAGGGCGGTTGCGGTGGGGTGGTGCGGGGGGAAGCGGAGAGCGAGGTTACCGGTCGGTAGCCGTGCCCGTGTGGTCGGTCAGTGGGCGGGCTTCGCGGCGGGCTCGACGAGCTCCACCAGGACGCCGCCGGCGTCCTTCGGGTGGATGAAGTTCACCCGGCTGTCCGACGTCCCGCGCTTGGGCACGTCGTAGAGCAGACGCAGGCCGCGTTCGCGCAGCGTGGCGCTGACCGCCTCGACGTCGTCGACCCGGAAGGCCAGCTGCTGCAGGCCCGGGCCGGAGCGGCCGATGAACTTCGCGATGGTCGACTCCGGGGTCAGCGGCGCGAGCAGCTGGATGCGCGTGTCGCCGGAGCCGACGGCGAGCATGGCCTCGCGGACGCCCTGCTCCTCGTTGGTCTCCTCGTGCACGGAGCGCACCCCGAAGGCCCGGGCGTAGAAGGTGATCGCCTCGTCCAGGTCCGGCACGGCGATGCCCACGTGGTCGATGGTGGTGAACAGCTCCGCGGGCAGGCCGGCGGCGCTGCTGTGATCGGCGTCGTTGGTGGTCACCCGGGCATCCTGACGCCAGGACGTCCCGGACGACAGCTCGGTGTGGTGGGCATCACCCGTCCGGCGTGACGCCGGCCACAGAAGTGGCCCTGCCGCAGGCCCGAGCGCCGTCCTATCCTTCCGGGGAGGCCCGACGCCGCGCCGGTTCCCGCCGTCGCGATGCGTCCCGACAACGTGGTCGCCAACGGCGGCGGCCCGCCCCTGGAGGCAGCATGTCCCGCTCGGTCATCGTCAGCGGCGCCCGTACCCCGATGGGCCGGCTGCTGGGCTCGCTCAAGGACTTCTCCGCGGCCGACCTCGGCGGTGTCGCGATCAAGGCCGCGCTGGAGCGCGCCGGGATCTCCGGCGACCAGGTGGACTACGTGATCATGGGTCAGGTCATCCAGGCCGGTGCCGGCCAGAACCCCGCCCGCCCGGCGGCGGTCGCCGGTGGCATCCCGATGTCCGTGCCGTCGTTCACGCTCAACAAGGTGTGTCTCTCGGGTCTCGACGCGATCGCCCTGGCCGACCAGCTCATCCGCGCCGGCGAGTTCGACGTCGTCGTCGCCGGTGGCATGGAATCGATGACCCAGGCCCCGCACATCCTCGCCAACTCGCGGACCGGCACCAAGTACGGCGACACCAAGCTCGTCGACTCGATGGCGCACGACGGCCTCTCCGACACCTTCGACCAGGTGGCGATGGGCGTGCTCACCGAGCAGGCCAACAGCCGGTACGACCTGACCCGCGAGGAGCAGGACGAGTTCGCCGCCGCCAGCCACCAGAAGGCCGCGCGCGCCGCCAAGGACGGCATCTTCGACGAGGAGATCACCCCGGTCCTCATCCCGCAGCGCAAGGGCGACCCGATCGAGTTCCGCGAGGACGAGGGCATCCGTCCGGACACCACGGCCGAGAGCCTCTCCAAGCTCAAGCCGGCGTTCGCCAAGGACGGCACGATCACCGCGGGCACCGCCTCGCAGATCTCCGACGGCGCCTGCGCGGTCGTGGTCATGAGCGCCGAGAAGGCCGCCGAGCTGGGCTGCACCGTGATCGCCGAGATCGGCGCGCACGGCGTCGTGGCCGGGCCGGACGCGACGCTGCAGAGCCAGCCGTCGCGGGCCATCCAGAAGGCCTGCGAGCGCGAGGGCATCGCGCCCACGAGCCTGGACCTGGTGGAGCTCAACGAGGCGTTCGCCGCCGTCGGCATCGTCTCCACCCGCGAGCTCGGGATCGACCCGGAGAAGGTCAACCCCAACGGTGGCGCCATCGCCCTGGGCCACCCGGTCGGCATGAGCGGCGCGCGCATCGTCCTCGACCTCGCGCTGGAGCTGCGCCGCCGCGGTGGCGGTGTCGGCGCCGCGGCGCTGTGCGGCGGCGGCGGCCAGGGCGACGCGCTGATCCTGCACGTGCCCGCCAAGGGGTGAACGAGCTCGCGAGTCCACCAGAGGGCGGAGCAGTCCAGGGCACGCGGCTGACGCACTGGGGACACCTCCCGCTTGCGGGGGACAGCGAGGAGGTGGCGTGACCTCGGACGGTCTCGCGGTCCAGACGGAGGCTGCCGCCGCGCCGAAGGGGCGGCGGAGTCGCCGTGCCGTCGACGTCCCCGCGCTGGTCGCGGGAGCCCGGAAGGGCGACGCCCGGTCCGTGGCGCGGCTGATCTCCCTGGTGGAGGACGCCAGCCCGGCCCTGCGCGAGGTGGCGGCGGCCCTGGCCCCGTACACGGGCTCCGCCCAGGTGATCGGGCTGACCGGCTCACCGGGGGTCGGCAAGTCGACGTCGACCACGGCGCTGGTGCGTGCCCTCCGTCAGGCCGGCAAGCGCGTCGGCGTGCTCGCCGTCGACCCGTCGTCGCCCTTCTCCGGTGGCGCGCTGCTCGGTGACCGCGTGCGCATGCAGGACCATGCCGGCGACGGCGGGGTCTTCATCCGCTCCATGGCCTCGCGCGGCCACCTCGGGGGCCTCTCGTGGGCGACCCCGCAGGCCCTGCGGGTGCTGGACGCCGCCGGCTGCGACGTCGTGCTCATCGAGACCGTCGGGGTGGGCCAGTCGGAACTGGAGATCGCGTCGCTGGCCGACACCACGCTGGTGCTGGTGGCCCCCGGCATGGGCGACGGCATCCAGGCGGCGAAGGCCGGCATCCTCGAGGTCGCCGACGTCTTCGTCGTCAACAAGGCCGATCGGGACGGCGCCGACCAGACCGTGCGCGACCTGCGCTACATGCTCTCCCTCGGTGGCCGGCACTCCGAGGCCGGTCACTGGCGGCCCCCGATCTGCCGCACCGTCGCCGCCCGCGACACCGACAACGGCGTCGAGGAGGTGCTGGCGGAGATCGAGGACCACCGCCAGTGGCTGGAGGCCTCCGGGGAGGGACGCCGCCGGCGCAGCGAGCGGGCGGCCCGGGAGATCGAGGCGATCGCCCTGGCGACGCTGCGCGGGCGGATGGGTGACGTGCGCGGTTCCGCGGCGCTCGGCGCGCTTGCCGACGAGGTGGTGAGCGGGGGCACCGACCCCTACCGCGCCGCCGACGAGCTGCTCGGCCGGCTCTGACGGCGCCCGTGGGCCGGGTCGGCGCAACAGGCCCGCGCCGGGCTCACCTCCGGGACCGACGGCTCGGTCGGCGCCCGGCGCCGTGCGGTCAGCCGTTCCCACGGCAGGATCGACAGGATGGCCACGCAGTGCGGCAGGAAGATGATCTGCACGCCGGCGTAGACCATGACGTGGAAGCCGAGCAGGAACACCGCCAGGGCGATCCGCGCCCGGTCGCTGCGCACCAGCAGCATGAGCGGGGCGGCGAACTCCAGGATCAGCATCACCCACTGCGCGGTCGCCAGCAGGTAGGGCACGTCGAGGGTCCACTCGGACAGATCCGTGCCGCGGCGCACCAGCGCACGGGTGAGCGTTGCCCCGGTCGGCCAGTCGAGGCCGCCGAACCGGATCTTGGCCCAGGCGGCGAAGAAGTACGTCAGCATGATCGTCACGAGCACGGCGGCCATGGCCCAACCGGCGGCCTCGGACGGACGCCGGTCGCGGAACCGGGCCCGCCCGATGGTCGGCAGCACCGCGAGCGCGACCAGGTAGGCGATCCGGTCGTGGTCGACCTTGCCGTAGCTCATCGCGATCACCATCCACTCCATGTAGAGGAGGAAGACGGCGGTGCCCAGCAGCCGCGGTGCCCGGCCGGTCGCGGCGGCGAGGGCGGCGAGCACCAGAGACCACTGGACGACCACCACCACGGTGTGCGTAGGGGTGGGCAGGTCCAGCAGTCGGCCGATGAGCAGCGGGTCGTACCACTCGACGGGCACGTCGGCATGCGCCTTGACCCAGGCGGTGGTGAGGAAGACGTCGACCGGGACGAACAGGTAGGCGATCGCGCGGAAGACCGCGATGCGGGCGAGCGGGACCGGCCGGAACCACCAGCGGTCCGGCGGCGGTGCGCTCGGGGACGTCGATGTGCTCATGCGCCCTCGTCCTCCAGTTCGTGCTCGACCAGGACCCGGTCGGTCCACGTCCCGGTCTGCCGGCCGTCGACCAGCTCGATCCGGCGCTGCACCACCTGCACGGCCACCAGGTCCGGCGCGGACGGATGGGCGTCGGCGAAGGCCTCGGCGAGCAGGCCCAGCAGCTCCGGGTCCTCCTGGATCCGGTCCAGCTGCCCCTCGAACTCCGCGCGGCGGAGCCCGACCTGACCGCCGGACAGCCGGACCTCCTCGCCGGTCGCGGTCAGCCCCACCGTGCGGGTGGAGACCACGGGTGCGTCCGGGTCGGCGCGGGTCGAGTACATCCGGAAGGGGCCGAACGGGAACTCGTCGTCGTCGCCGAACAGGGTGCCGGCGAACAGCAGAGCCAGGACGACGACCGTCGCGGCCAGCCGCCTTCGGCGCGCGGCCGGGGGCAGCCGGAGCACGGGCGGCTCCGCCGCGGGCGCGGGGGAGGAGTGGAGCGACACGGGGGCAGGCTAGGACGGGCCGGTGCCGGAAGGGGGCTGCCGCGCGCGGCTGCCCGCCGGGGCGGCACAGCCGTCACAGTCGACCCGCCGACCGCGAACTTGCGCTTGCTCCGTGCCCTCGTGAGGATCGCCGGATGAGCGCGGCTGCGGGACGACCGGACGCCGTCGTCATCGGGGCGGGGCCGAACGGCCTGGCCGCCGCCCTGCGCCTGTCGGCCGCGGGCCTGCGGGTCCAGGTGGTGGACGCCGGCGAGCGCGCCGGCGGTGGGATGCGCACCGAGGAGCTCATGCGCCCCGGCTACCACCACGACGTCTGCTCGACCGTGCAGCCCCTGGCCGTCGCGGCGCCGTTCTTCCGGGAGTTCGACCTCGAGAGCCGCGGTGTGCGCTTCGTGCACCCGGAGGTCAACTTCGCCCACCCGCTGGACGGCGGGGGAGCGGCGCTGTCGTTCCGGTCGCTGGAGGAGACCGCGGCCGGCCTGGGTGCCGACGGTGATGCGTACCGCCGGCTGTTCGAACCGCTGGTGGAGCACGGCACCGACATCGTCGACTTCTTCCTGACCAGCCGGCTGCGATCGCTGCCCACGAAGAGCGTCGCCCAGGTCGTGAAGTTCGGCCTGACCGGCCTGCCCAACGTGCGCTGGCTGTCGCACCGCTACTTCGACACCGATGAGGGGCGGGCGCTGGTCGCGGGCGCCGGGGCGCACGGGATGCTCGACCTCACCCAGCCGCTGACCTCCGCGCTCGGCATGCTGCTGGCGATGCTGTCCCACCACGTCGGGTGGCCGGTGATCGAGGGCGGGTCGCAGAAGCTGGCCGACGCGATGGTCACCGCGCTCGAGGAGCAGGGCGGTGAGGTGGTCACCGGCCACCGGGTGACCGACCTGCGGGAGTTCGAGGGCGTGCCCGCCGTGCTGCTGGACACCGCGCCCGAGGACTTCGTCACGATGGCGGGGGACCGGCTCAACCAGGGCTACCGCCGCTGGGTGGAGCGGTACCGGCACGGGGCCGGCGTCTTCAAGATCGATTGGATCGTCTCCGAACCCGTGCCGTGGGCGAATCCCGACGTGCGGCGCGCGGGGACGATCCACGTCGCGGGGAACCTCGACGAGACGATCGCGGGCGAGCGGGCCCCGAACGAGGGCCGGATCACCGACCGGCCGTACGTCCTCGCGGTGCAGCCCACGGTGCCCGATCCCACCCGCGCGCCCGAGGGTGGGCACATCTTCTGGGCCTACGTGCACGTGCCGCACGGCTCCGACGTCGACATGACCGAGGCCATCGAGAACCAGATCGAGCGCTTCGCGCCCGGCTTCCGCGACACCGTGCTGGAGCGGTGCACGAAGACCGCCGTCCAGATGGAGCAGTGGAACCCCAGCTACCTGGGCGGGGACATCTCGAACGGCCAGACCACGCTGTGGCAGATGCTGGCCCGGCCCGTGCCCCGGTGGAACACCTACAAGACACCGGTCACGGGTGTGTACCTGGCGTCGGCGGCCACCCCGCCCGGGCCTGCGGTGCACGGTGCCTGCGGCGACAACGCCGCCCGCGTCGCGCTGCGGGAAGTCTTCGGCGTCCGGGACATCCCGCCGCTGCGCCCCGCCGCCTCCTGATCCGTCGACCGCGCCTGGGCCGATCGTCGCCGTTATGCGCACGAGCGCGGTTATCGCAGCCGGATAACCGCGTTCATACGTGACAGCCGTCAGCCGCGCGGATGCGCATGGTGGCGGTTATGAGGCGCTGATAACCGCCGCCGTGCGCAGATCGGCGGCACCAGGCGGAAATCGGGGCCGGTAGCGTTCCGCGCATGGTCCGACCGCTGGGGCTGCCCTTCGACCCGATCGAGCGGGCCGGGGAGACGTGGGAGCAGCGCTTCGGTCCGGCCTCGGCCATGCGTGCGGCGACGTCGGTCTTCCGGGTGCAGCAGATCCTGCTCGCCCGCTTCGACGAGGTGCTCAAGCCGCACGGCCTGACGTTCGCCCGCTACGAGGTGCTCGTGCTGCTCACCTTCAGCCGACGGGGAGAGCTGCCGCTGAAGGTCGTCGGCAGCCGGCTGATGGTCCACCCGACCAGCGTCACCAACGCCATCGACCGGCTGGTCGCCGCCGGCTACGTGGACCGTCGGCCGAACCCGGCCGACGGGCGCGGCGTCCTGGCGGCGATCACCGAGCGGGGGCGGACGGTGGTGGAGGAGGCGACGAGGGCGCTGACCGCGCTGGACTTCGGTCTCGCCGAGCTCTCCCGAGCCGAGCGGGAGCAGCTGTTCGGCATCCTGCGGGCCGTGCGGCTGGGCGCCGGCGACGTCCACCAGGGGGACGGCGATCCTGTGGGGTGACGGTCGACACACGATAGTTGGACGTCCTAGCATCTGTGCATGACCCAGGACGCCCGGCAGCGGTGGCAGCAGCGGTACGACTCGGCGCTGGCCGCGGGGCGGGTCCGGGACGCCGACTTCACCACGCTCTCCGGTGACGAGGTGCAGCCGGTCTACGGCCCGGCCGACGAGAGCGCCGTCGAGAACTTCGAGCGCATCGGCTATCCGGGCGAGTTCCCCTTCACCCGAGGGCTGCACGCCACGGGCTACCGCGGACGGCCGTGGACGATCCGCCAGTTCGCCGGCTTCGGCAACGCCCGGCAGACCAACGAGCGCTACAGGATGATCCTCGCGGAGGGCGGCGGTGGCCTGTCCGTCGCGTTCGACATGCCCACCCTCATGGGGCGCGACTCCGACGACCCGCGCAGCCTCGGCGAGGTCGGGCACTGCGGGGTCGCGATCGACACCGCCGCCGACATGGACGTCCTGTTCGACGGCATCGACCTGGCCGGCACGACGACGTCGATGACGATCAGCGGCCCCGCCGTCCCGGTGTTCTGCATGTACCTGGTGGCCGCTGAAAGACAAGGTGCGGCAGTCGAGTCGCTCAACGGCACGCTGCAGACCGACATCTTCAAGGAGTACATCGCGCAGAAGGAGTGGCTCTTCGCCCCCGAGCCGCACCTGCGCCTGATCGGCGATCTCATGGAGTACTGCGCCGAGAACATCCCGGCCTACAAGCCGATCAGCGTCTCGGGCTACCACATCCGCGAGGCCGGCTCGACCGCTGCGCAGGAGCTGGCCTACACGCTGGCGGACGGCTTCGCCTACGTGGAGCTCGGCCTCTCCCGCGGCCTGGACATCGAGACGTTCGCCCCCGGGTTGTCCTTCTTCTTCGACGCGCACATCGACTTCTTCGAGGAGATCGCCAAGTTCCGCGCCGCGCGTCGCATCTGGGCCCGCTGGCTGCGCGACGTCTACGGGGCGACGACGGAGAAGGCCCAGCAGCTGCGGTTCCACACCCAGACGGCCGGCGTCTCGCTGACCGCCCAGCAGCCGGACAACAACATCGTCCGGACGACGATCGAAGCGATGGCGGCGGTCATGGGCGGCACCCAGTCGCTGCACACCAACGCCCTCGACGAGGTGCTCGCGCTGCCCAGCGCCAAGGCGGCGCAGATCGCCCTGCGCACCCAGCAGGTCATCGCCGAGGAGACCGGCGTGATGAACGTGGCCGATCCCCTCGGCGGTTCCTGGTACGTCGAGGCGTTGACCGACGAGATGGAACGCCAGGCCGAGGCGATCTTCGCTCGCATCACGGGCATGGGCAGCGACGGCACCATGACGTCGGGCATCCTCCGGGGCATCGAGGACGGCTGGTTCACCGGCGACATCGCCGAGGCGGCGTTCGTCTACCAGCGGGCGCTGGAGAAGGGTGACAAGAAGGTCGTCGGCGTGAACACCCTGACCGGCTCGGTCGACGCCGACGACAAGCTGGAGATCCTGCGGGTCAGCCACGAGGTGGAGAGGGACCAGAAAGCCGAGCTGGCGGGCCGCCGGCAGCACCGGGACGACGCCGCCGCGCGGGCCGCCGTGGCACGCATGGTCGAGGTCGGCCGGACGGAGCAGAACATGATCCCGGCCATGCTGGACGCGGTCCGGGCCGAGGCCACGCTCGGTGAGATCTGCGACGCCCTGCGCGCGGAGTGGGGCGGCTACACCGAGCCCGCGAGATTTTGAGCGGGCCTCGTCGCGGGGCCCGGAGGGTCCCCGGCGAGGAGCCGCGGAGACGCGGCAGGCAGTAGGGGACGGCACTCCCGTCGCGGTACGGCGAGCGAGCCGCCCTGCGGGGGTCGTGCCGCACGGCGGGGCCGGAGGTTCCCCGGGCGGTGCGGCAGAAGGGCTCCACGCCGGTCCGGGAAGGCGCCTGGCAGCGGTCGGAGCCCGGAGGGCGACAATGGACATATGACTCGACCCGGACATCCTGACCCGCGCACGCAGGCCCAGCAGGCCCAGATGGCGGCCGCGATGGCCGGCGCGGTGGACCTCGCCGCCGTCAAGGCGCGCTCCGAGGCCGCCGCGCGCGCCCAGGCGGCCCCACCGCCGAGCGCCGATGCCCCGGCGGGGACACCGGGTGGCGCCGTGGTCGACGTCACCGAAGCCACGTTCCAGGCCGAGGTGCTCGACCGCTCCTTCCAGGTGCCCGTGGTGCTGGACCTGTGGGCGGAGTGGTGCGGGCCGTGCAAGCAGCTGTCCCCGGTCCTGGAGGCGCTGGCCGTCGAGGGCGGCGGCTCGTGGGTCCTCGCGAAGGTCGATGTGGAGGCCAACCCGGCGCTGGCCCAGGGGCTGCGCGTGCAAGGCATCCCCGCGGTGAAGGCCGTGTGGCAGGGGCAGTTGGTCGCCGAGTTCACCGGCGCCATCCCGGAGGAGCAGGCGCGGCAGTTCGTCACGGAGCTGGTGCAGGCCACCACCGGGGGCGCGATCCCCGGGGCCGCCGCGCCCGAGGAAGCCGACGACCCCCGCCTGGACGCGGCCGAGGCCGCGCTGGAGCGCGGTGACCTCGCCGCTGCGGAGTCGGCCTACCAGGCAATCCTCGCCGAGGAGCCCGACCACCCCGACGCGGCGCTGGCGCTGCGTCAGGTGCAGTTGTTCCGGCGCGCCGAGGAGGCCGGTCCCGACGCGCTGGCCGCCGCCGAAGCCGCACCGGACGACGTCGCCGCGCAGACCCGCGCGGCCGACTACCTGCTGGGCACCGGTGACGTCGACGCCGCGTTCGACCGGCTGCTGGACGTGGTGCGGCGCACCGCGGGTGAGGACCGCGACCAGGCACGCAAGCACCTGGTCGAGCTGTTCGCCGTCGTGGGTGACCAGGACCCCCGGGTCAACCAGGCCCGCCGGCAGCTCACCGCCGCGCTGTTCTGAGCCAGGGGTCCTTGCTCAGAGGCCGAGGTCGCACGCCTCGCCGCCGTCGAGGAAGCCGGCGCGGAAAGCGCCCACCAGCTGGAAGCCGGAGATGTCGACGTTCGGGAACACCCGGTCGTCGACCCCGTACTGCAGCAGGAACTGGACGGCCTCGTCGAGGTCCCCGGGGCTGATCTCGGCCTCGAGCAGGTCGCCGAACGCGTCGGTGTACCACTGCGCCTCGTACCAGCCGGTGAGGCAGACGGCCGACCGGGTGGCCGCGCTGTCGTCGACCGAGAGGCCGGCCTGGTCGCGCACCGCCAGGGCATAGGGGAGGGCCATGGCGGTGGCCAGCGCGAAGTCGCCGATCTCGTCGTACGCCGGGACGGCGAGGTCGCTCTCGTCGATGTAGACGGTGCCGTCGTCGGCGCAGTAGCCCAGGTCGCGGCCGTCGAGCCCGTCGCAGTCGGGGGCGTCGCCCTGGAAGCCCTCGATCCCGGGCGCATCGAACTCGGCGCCGAGAGCCGCGGGGAACACCTCGCCCCAGAACGCGGGCAGCGTGGTGCCCACCCAGTCGACGATGTCCTCGAACCCGGCGTTGCCTTGGTCGAGGTCGCCGGGGGTGAACTCCGCGGCGGTGAACAGCCGGTCCGCGCCGAACGCGTCGCGGCAGGTGGCCAGGCCGGTGTCGAATCCGTCGTAGAAGGCCGAGACACGGTCGAAGTACGACCCGTGCGCCTCCACGTCGTCGGGGTCGCTCCCGACGTCGTCGCGGAGCAGGAGGAAGCCCCGGATCACGTCGTCGAGCTCGGGCTCCCGCAGCGTCAGGTGGTCGGACCGGCCGTCGGCGACCCAGCGGGTCCACGCGCCGGCCAGGCAGTCGGCCTGCGTCTCGTCCTGGATGCTGCGTCCCGACGCGGCGAAACCGAAGCGCCCCTGCATGGCGTGGCCGTACTCGTGCGCCATGACCACCGGCACCAGGAAGCGACCGTAGTCGGCGGCGAGCTCCTGCAGCATCGAGCGGTCGTAGGCGATGACGTCACAGACGGCGTCGTAGAAGGCGTTGCCGGCCACGTACTCCGGAGCGGTGTACGAACCCTCGCAGCCGATGCCGGTCTCCGGGTACGCGCTCTCGTCCAGGTTCACGGAGTCCACCGAGAAGTAGCCGCCCTGGAGCGGGGTGTACTGCTCCCCGAAGAACTCCGGATAGGCCTGCGACCAGAAGGCGTCGAGGTCGGCGAGCGCGTTGCGGGCGAACTGGTCGATGGGTTCCTCGCTCACCCCGGTGATCGGGAACTCCTCGGCCGGGACGTCGACCGGCTCACCCGGGCCCGGGGACGCCTGCCCGCGGACCGATGGGGAGGCGCAGCCGGTGAGCAGCACGCCGGCGAGGGCCACGCAGCCCGCACGGAGCAGCAGCTGTCTCATCCGGAGGTCCTCCACGTGCGCGCGGCCGCCCGTGCGGCCGGACGGGCGCCGAACAGCATGCCCGCTACGCCGTGGCCCCGGCCATCTCCGACGCGCCGCGGGGCGGCGCGCCGGAGAGGCGGTCAGCCCTCGTGCAGGAACCAGACCGTGCCCAGCGGAGGAGCGGAGATGGTCGCCGAGTACGGCTGGCCGTGCCAGGGCTCGGCCACTGCCTCGACACCGCCGTAGTTGCCGACGCCGGACCCGCCGTAGCCCTCCGCGTCGCTGTTGAGCACCTCGCGCCACTGGCCGGGGCGGGGCAGGCCGATCCGGTACTCGTGGTACGGGGAGCCGGAGAAGTTGACCACGCAGGCCAGCGCGGACCCCTGCGCGGCGGCCGACTCGCCGTCGGATTCGTCGTCGGCGTCGTTGCCGGATTCGTCATCGGGGTTGTTGCCGGGGCCGTCGCCGGGCTCCTCGGCCGCACCGAAGCGCAGGAACGACAGCACGTTGCCCGATGCGTCGTTGGCATCGATCCACTGGAAGCCGGCGGGGTCGACGTCCTGCGACCAGAGCGCGTCGATCTCCTTGTACCGGCCGTTGAGATCGGTGACCAGCTGGAGCATGCCGCGGTGGGCGGGGTCGTCGAGGTGCCACCAGTCCAGCGAGCGGCTCTCGGCCCACTCGGAGTCCTGCGCGAACTCCGACCCCATGAACAGCAGCTGCTTGCCCGGGTGGGCCCACATGTACGAGAGGTAGGCGCGCAGGTTGGCCAGCTGCTGCCACCGGTCACCCGGCATCTTCCGCAGCATCGAGCCCTTGCCGTACACGACCTCGTCGTGGCTGATCGGCAGGACGTAGTTCTCGCTGTACGCGTAGTGCATCGAGAACGTGAGCTGGCCGTGGTGGTAGCTGCGGTAGACCGGCTCCCGCTCGACGTAGGCGAGCGAGTCGTGCATCCAGCCCATGTTCCACTTGAAGCCGAAGCCCAACCCGCCCAGGTGCGTCGGCCGGGTGACCCCCGGCCAGGCGGTGGACTCCTCGGCGATGGTCACCACGCCGGGCACCTCGCGGTAGACGGTGGCGTTGAACTCCTGCAGGAAGGCGACCGCCTCCAGGTTCTCCCGCCCGCCGTATTTGTTGGGCAGCCACTCGGTGCGCGAGTAGTCGAGGTACAGCATCGAGGCCACGGCGTCGACGCGGACGCCGTCGACGTGGAACTCCTTGCACCAGAACAGCGCGTTCGCGACCAGGAAGTTCCGGACCTCGGAGCGGCCGAAGTCGAAGACGTACGTGCCCCAGTCCTGCTGCTCGCCCCGGCGCGGATCACCGTGCTCGTAGAGCGGCGTGCCGTCGAAGCGGGCCAGCGCCCACTCGTCCTTGGGGAAGTGGGCGGGCACCCAGTCGACGATGACGCCGATCCCGGCCTGGTGGGCGCGGTCGATCAGGTAGCGGAGGTCGTCGGGGCTGCCGAAGCGGGACGTGGGCGCGTAGTAGGAGGTGACCTGGTAGCCCCAGGAGCCGCCGAAAGGGTGCTCGGCCAGCGGCATGAACTCGAGGTGGGTGAAACCGGCCGAGACGACGTAGTCGACCAGCTCGTCGGCGAGCTCGCGGTAGGACAGGCCCTGCCGCCACGAGCCGGCGTGGACCTCGTAGACGCTCATCGGGCGGGCGTGCCAGCCGGCCTCGGCCCGCTTCGCCAGCCACTCGTCGTCGCTCCACTCGTAGGTGGACTCGGTGACGACCGAGGCGTTCAGCGGCGGGACCTCGGTGGCGAAGGCCAGCGGGTCGGACTTCTCCCGCCACGTGCCGTCGGCGCCGAGGACGTGGTAGCGGTACCGGCTACCGACCTGGGCGCCGGGGATGAAGATCTCCCAGACGCCGGAGGACCCCAGGTGCCGCATCGGGTAGGCGCGGGCCTCCCAGTAGTCGAAGTCGCCGGTCACCTTGACGCCGCGGGCGCTGGGCGCCCAGACGGCGAAGGAGACGCCCTCGACCGTGCCGCGGGGCGTCTCGTAGCGCCGGACGTGCGCGCCCAGCACTTCCCAGAGCCGTTCGTGCCGGCCCTCGCGGATCAGGTGCTCGTCCATCGGACCGAGCGTCGGCAGCCAGCGGAACGGGTCGTCGACGGTGTGGGTGGTGGTGGCGTCACCGTCGCCGTAGACGACCTCGATGCGGTAGTCACCGGGCTGGCGGGGAAGGGTCGCCTCGTAGATCCCGCCGTCGTGCAACCGGGTGGCGTCGTAGCGGGTGCCGTCCTCGTCCAGGACGGCGACGGCGACGGCGTCGGGGCGCAGCGTCCGCACCACCCAGTCCGTGCCGGTCCGGTGCGCGCCGAGCACCGCGTGCGGGTCGCGGGACCAGCCCTCGACGATCGCGCGCAGGTACTCCTCGGTGAGCTGCCGGATCTCCGCCACCGTGGTGGTGCCACCGGCCGGCCCGTCGGTGTCCGCGCCGGCCGCCACGCCGGGCGACGGGGCGTCGGCCGGGACCGGTTCGACGGGGGCAGCGGGCTGGGCGGAGCCGGCGTCCCGGGGCGGCTCGCTGCCGGCGCCTTCGCCGGGCGCCTGGGGGGTGCTCGGCTCGGCCGGGTCGGGGCTGGGCGCCTCCGGCTGCTCGGCGGGCGCGCCGCTGGGCGACCCGGGCTCGGCGATCGGCGCCGGGGCCACCACCGGGTTGGCGGTGATCTCGGTGTCCTCGCTGCCGGGCTCGGGCGTGGCCTCGGTCGCCGTCGGCGCGGCCGCCACCTTCTTCGCCGTCGTCCGCTTGGCCGCGGTGGCCTTCGTGTCGGCGGCGGCCGCCCCCTTGGCCGGGGCCGTCTTCTTCGCGGCCGCGGTCTTCCTGGGCGGCTTGTCGGCGGCGTCTCCCGCAGCCGTGGCCGGTGCCTTCTTCGCGGTGGCGCGCTTCGTCGTCTTCTTCGCCGGTTCGGCGTTCACCACGGGGCCGCCGGCGGCCGCCTCGGCCTCGGCCACCTTCCGATCCACGGCGCGCTGCAGATCGTCCTTGCCGGCCACGGGCTTCTCGCCTCGGTCGTCGGTCGTCATCGTCTCGCCGTCCTCGTCCGTTCTCGGTGCTCTGGTCCGTCGGTTCGGTGCCTCAGTCGCGGCCGGCGAGCCGGGCGATCGACTGCAGCGGGATCATCAGCCAGTGCGGGCGGTTCCTCGCCTCGTAGACGCATTCGTAAACCGCCTTGTCCGCCTCGAACGCCCGGAGGAGTGGTGAATCGCCGCACGGGTCGAGGCCACTGGCCCCGGAGTAGCCGGCGCAGTAGGCGGCACGGTTGCGGGCCGCCCACTCCTGGGCGCGGTACTCGCGCTGTGGGTCCTCCGGCTGCTCCACGAGCAGGTGCCGGGCGGCGTAGTCGAAGCTGCGCAGCATCCCGGCCACGTCGCGCAGCGGACTGTCGAGCTCCCGGCGGGACGCCAGCGGCCTGGCGGGCTCGCCCTCGAAGTCGAGGATGATCCAGCCGGTCACGGTGCGCAGCACCTGGCCGAGGTGGAGGTCGCCGTGCACCCGCTGGCGGACCACCCGCTCGTCGGTACCGGCGACGGCGGCGTACACGTCCCGGAGGACGTCGGCGTACTCCGCCAGCTGGGGCACGACCTCGATCGCCGCGTCCAGCCGCTCCGACATCTGCCGTGAGACGGTGGTGAACCACTCCGCCGCGGCGTCCTCCGTGGGCAGGACCTCCGCCATGTCGGCGTGCACGGATGCCGTGGCCGCACCCAGCCGCTCGCTGTCGGCCGCGAAGTCGCCGCCCACCTCATCGGCGTGCAGGTCCCCCTCGGCGTAGAGGTCCCGGACGCTCGCGGTGGCCAGCCGCCAGCCGTCACTGGCGTTGGGCACGAACGTCTGGAGCATGGCCACCGTGGCGGGCTCCGCCCCCGACGGGTCGTCGATCTCCACGTGCCCCAGCAGGGAGGCGATGTGCGGGTTGTCCGCCCGGTGCAGCGCGCCGTGGATCTCCACGTCCGGGTTCAGCCCGGGCTCCAGCCGCCGGAACAGCTTGAAGATCGCCTCCTGGCCGTAGACCAGGGACGTGTTGCTCTGCTCGGTGGAGACGATGTCGCCGGGCAGCCCCTCGGGGATGTCGCCGTCGCCGGCGGGGGAGAAGTGCATCGGGCCGACCGACGATCCCTGGGCCAGGTGGATCAGCCAGGGCGCGGTGGCCTCGCGATCCCGCATCGCGTCGTAGGCGAACGTCTCGTTCCCCTCGTTCGCGACCGCGCCGATGAACGCCGTCTCCAGTTCGTCGGCCTGCTGGTCCCGCCAGGACAACGGCACCAGGTAGGTCTCGCGGGCACCGTCGGTGTACTCGATCTGCACCCGGTGGACCGATAGCACGGGGTTCCCGCGGTCGAGGAAGAAGCCCTCCTCGGTCACGCCGGCCCACTCCCGGCCCTTGCCGCCGAACCACCGCTGCTGCGGGATCCACTCGCGGAACAGCTCTGTCAGTGCGCTCATCGGGGGCCTCCGGACTCGTCGGACGGGGTCTCGTCAGCGGCGCTGACCACCCCGGCGGCCAGCAGGGAGTCGGCGACGGCGCTGGAGGTGGCGTTGGCCCAGTCCTCGTGCTCGTCGGGGGCCGGCTCGGTCGGCTTGGAGAGCTCGAACCAGTAGAAGCCGTGCCCGGCGAGGGTCAGCATGTACGGCAGGACGCCGATCTGCGGGAACTCCACCCGGCCGGTGAGCTCGACCGGGGTGTAGCCCTCGAACCGCCGTAGGTCCAGCTCGACCGGCTGCGGGAACCGCGACAGGTTGTTCACGCACAGCACCACGTCGTCGCCGAACTCGCGGACGAACGACAGCACCGTGGGGTTGCGCGACCCGATCTCGGCGAAGCTGCCCAGGCCGAACGTGGGGTGCTGGCCGCGGACCTGGATCATCCGGCGCAGCCACTGCAGCAACGAGTTGGTGTTGCGCAGCTGCGACTCCACGTTGGTGACCTGGTAGCCGTAGACCGGGTCCTGGTTGAGCGGCAGGTACATGCGCTGGGGGTCCGCGGTCGAGAAGCCGCCGTTGCGGTCGGGGGTCCACTGCATCGGGGTGCGGACGCCGTCGCGGTCACCGAGCCAGATGTTGTCGCCCATCCCGATCTCGTCGCCGTAGTAGAGGACCGGCGACCCGGGCAGCGACAGCAGCAGCGCGTTGAACAGCTCGAGGGTGTTCACGTCGTTGTCCAGCAGCGGGGCCAGCCGCCGGCGGATGCCGATGTTGGCCTTCATGCGGGGATCCTTGGCGTATTCGTCCCACATGTAGTCGCGTTCCTCGTCGGTGACCATCTCGAGGGTCAGCTCGTCGTGGTTGCGGAGGAAGACGCCCCAGGTGCAGTTGTCGGGGATGGCCGGCGTCTGGGCCATGATCTCCGAGATCGGGAAGCGCTGCTCCCGGCGGACGGCCATGAACAGGCGCGGCATGACCGGGAAGTGGAAGGCCATCTGGCACTCGTCGCCGTTCTCGCCGAAGTACTCGACGACGTCGGCCGGCCACTGGTTGGCCTCGCAGAGCAGGACCGTGTCGGGGTAGTCGGCGTCGACCACCTTGCGCACGTGCTTGAGGAACTCGTGGGTCTTCGGCAGGTTCTCGCAGTTGGTGCCCTCCTCCTCGAAGAGGTAGGGGACGGCGTCGAGCCGGAAGCCGTCGATGCCCAGGTCCAGCCAGAAGCGCAGGGCGTCGATGATCGCCTCCTGCACCTTCGGGTTCTCGAAGTTGAGGTCCGGCTGGTGGGAGAAGAAGCGGTGCCAGAAGTACTGCTTGCGGACCGGGTCGAAGCTCCAGTTCGAGCTCTCGGTGTCGACGAAGATGATCCGCGCGTCGGCGTAGCCGGTGTCGTCGTCGGCCCATACGTAGAAGTCACCGTAATCGCCGTCCGGATCACTGCGGCTGGCCTGGAACCAGGGGTGCTGGTCCGAGGTGTGGTTCATGACGAAGTCGATGATCACGCGCATCCCCCGGGCGTGGGCCTCGTCGAGGAACTCGTGGAAGTCCTCGATGTTGCCGAACTCCGGCAGGACGGCGGTGTAGTCGCTGACGTCGTAGCCGCCGTCACGCAGGGGCGAGGCGAAGAACGGCGGCAGCCACAGGCAGTCGACACCCAGCCACTGGAGGTAGTCCAGCTTGTCGATCATGCCGCGCAGGTCGCCGACGCCGTCGGCGTTGCTGTCCGAGAAGCCGCGGACCAGGACCTCGTAGAAGACCGCGCGCTTGTACCACTCGGGATCGGTCCCGGGCGGCGGGAGCGGGGAGTGGTTGCCTCGGGAGTCGGGGACGGGAACGGTCATCGGGAGTGGGTTCCCTCTCGGTAGAAGGACCCCGTCCTCCCCACCCTTCGCAGGCTCAGGGCGGGACCCGGGACGGGGCCGGGAATCGATTCTCAGGCGATAGGCGGGGGGAACTGCACGGACCGCGGGAAGGTGACCGCGAAGACGTGCGCCGGGTCCCGGTAGGGGTCGAGCTCCACGTAGTTGAACTGGCCCCAGTCGTACCGGGCGCCGCTGAGCTCGTCGGTGACCGCGAAGCGTTCGTGCCAGTCCAGACCGAGGAGAGGCAGGTCCAGCGCCGTCGTCCCGATCTGGGTGTTGTGGCTCGAGAGGTTGACCACGACCAGGACGGCGTCCTGCGACCCGGGGTCGGTCTTGGTGAAGCAGAGCAGGTTCGGGTTGTCGACCTGGTGGAACCGCAGCGTGCGCAGCTGCTGCAGTGCCGGGTGCGCCCGCCGGATCTCGTTGAGCCGCCGCAGGTACGGGGCGAGGCTGCGGCCCGACGTCTCGGCGCCGGCCCAGTCACGGGGACGCAGCGAGTACTTCTCGCTGTCGAGGTACTCCTCGCTGCCCGGCTTCACCGCCACGTGCTCGAACAGCTCGAAGCCGGAGTAGACGCCCCACGTCGGGCTCATCATCGAGGCGAGCGCGGCCCGGATCTTGAACATCGGCGGGCCGCCGAACTGCAGCGACTCGTGCAGGATGTCCGGGGTGTTCACGAAGAAGTTCGGCCGCATGTAGTGGCTGTTCGCGGCCAGTTCCCGGCCGTACTCCTCGAGCTCCTGCCGTTCCGTGCGCCAGGTGAAGTACGTGTAGGACTGCGTGAACCCGAGCCTGGCCAGCTGGTGCATCATCGCCGGCCGGGTGAACGCCTCGGCGAGGAAGAGCACGTCCGGATCGGTCTTCTTGACCTCCCAGATCAGCCAGTGCCAGAAGTTCAGCGGCTTGGTGTGCGGGTTGTCGACGCGGAAGATCCGCACGCCGGCGTCCATCCACACCCGCACGACCCGCAGCACCTCGGCGTAGAGGCCCTCGGGGTCGTTGTCGAAGTTGACCGGGTAGATGTCCTGGTACTTCTTCGGCGGGTTCTCCGCGTAGGCGATCGTGCCGTCCGGCTTGGTGGTGAACCACTCCGGGTGCGCGGCGACCCACGGGTGGTCGGGCGCCGCCTGCAGCGCGAGGTCGAGCGCGACCTCCATGCCGAGATCGCGGGAGCGCTGCACGAACGCGCGGAAGTCGTCCATCGTGCCGAGTTGCGGGTGCACGGCGTCGTGCCCGCCCTCGTCGCTGCCGATGGCCCAGGGTGACCCGACCTCGTCCGGGCCGATGTCGTGCGGGTTGCCGCCGGGGAACTGCGGGGAGTTCGGGCCCTTGCGGTTGACCTTGCCGATCGGGTGGATCGGGGGCAGGTAGACGACGTCGAAACCCATGTCGGCGATCGCGGGCAGCCGGTCGCCGGCGGTGGTGAACGTCCCGTGCGTCGGCGCGCCTCCGACCACCGGCCCCTCCGAGCGCGGGAAGAACTCGTACCAGGAGCCGTAGAGCGCCTCGCGCCGGTCGACCCACACCTCGTACCGCGGCGAGCGGGTGACCAGCTCGCGCACCGGGTGCTCGTACAGGTAGCGCTGGAGACCGGCCGCGAGCGCCGGCGCGATGCGCACGGTGAGCTCCTGGGAGGAGTCGCGCAGGGCCGTGGCTGCCGCGGCGACGCGGTCCCGCCACCCGCCGTCGGCCCCGGCGGCGACCCGGTCCAGCAGCCGGGCGCCCTCCTCCAGGTCGTTGGCGAGCTCGTCCGGCCCCTGACCGGCCTCCACCTTCACCTCGACGGCGTGCTTCCACGTGGCGAGCGGGTCGCTCCACGCCTCGACGCAGAACGACCACCGCCCCTCCCGGTCCGGGACGACGCCGGCGATCCAGCGGTCGGGTTCCGGCGGGAGCTTCGCCATGCGCACGAAGGGTGCGGTCGAGTCGTCCTCACCCGGGGCGGTCCAGACGACGTTCGCCGCGACGGCGTCGTGGCCTTCGCGGAAGACGGTGGCGGTGATCGGCAGGTGTTCCCCGACGACCGCACGGGCCGAGAAGGACCCGCCGGACACGACGGGGGCGACATCGGTGATGCCGAGGCGGAGGTCAGCGCGGCCATTCATCCGGGTCACGCTATCGAGGTGCCGCCCCACCAGCATCTCGGCCGATCATCTGCCCCCGCCGTCTCACCCGTCCGAGCTGCCGGGGACGCCGGCGCGGCGTACCGGGAAGTCTCCGGAGAAGCCTCCCCGGTACGCCGGGACTCGTTAGTCTCGTCCGGTGCGAGCTCTCCGTCGGTTCACCGTCCGTGCCGCTCTGCCCGAGCCGCTCCTGCCGCTGTCCCAGCTGGTGATGAACCTCCGCTGGTCCTGGCACGCGGAGACCCGGGACCTGTTCGAGACCCTCGACCCGGACCTGTGGCAGCGCTGCGGCGGGGACCCGGTGCGTGCGCTCGGCGAGGTGTCGGCCGATCGGCTCGCGGCGCTGGCCAAGGACCGACGCTTCGTCCGCCGGCTGACCGACGCGGTCGACGACCTCGAGGAGTACCTCGCCACCCCGCGCTGGTACCAGTCGCTGGGGGCCGAGGTGCCGGCGACGATCGCCTACTTCTCCGCGGAGTTCGGCATCAGCGAGGTGCTGCCGCAGTACTCCGGCGGGCTGGGCATCCTTGCGGGCGACCACCTCAAGGCGGCCTCCGACCTCGGCGTCCCCCTGATCGGCGTGGGTCTGCTCTACCGGGCCGGCTACTTCAGCCAGGGGCTGTCGGCCGACGGCTGGCAGCTGGAGCACTACCCGTCCCTCGACCCGCACGGCCTGCCGATCAAGCTGCTGCGCCAGGCCGACGGCTCGGCCGTGGTCATCAACGTGCCGCTGCCCGAGGGCCGCACCCTGCACGCGCACGTCTGGCGCGTCCAGGTCGGCCGGGTGTCGTTGCTGCTCCTCGACAGCGACATCGAGGAGAACACCCCCGTCGAGCGGCTGGTCACCGACCGGCTGTACGGCGGCGACGAGGACCACCGCCTCCGCCAGGAGATGCTGCTGGGCATCGGCGGCGTGCGGGCGCTGCGCGCCTACTGCTCGCTGACCGGCACCCCGCAGCCGGAGGTGTTCCACGCCAACGAGGGCCACGCCGGCTTCCAGGGCGTCGAGCGCATCCGCGAGCTGACCGAGGCGCACGGCCTGACCTTCGCCGAGGCACTGCAGGCGGTCCGCGCCGGCACCGTGTTCACCACGCACACGCCGGTGCCGGCAGGCATCGACCGGTTCCCGAAGGCCCTCATCGAGCGCTACTTCACCGGGTTCGGCGTGCCCATGGACCAGCTGCTCCCGCTCGGGTCAGAGGACGACCCGGCGAAGTTCAACATGGCGCACATGGGGCTGCGGCTCGGCCAGCGCGCCAACGGCGTCAGCATGCTGCACGGGCACGTCAGCCGCGGGATGTTCAATGATCTGTGGCCGGGCTTCGACGAGCGCGACGTGCCGATCGGCTCGATCACCAACGGCGTGCACGCCCCCACCTGGACCGCGCGCGAGCTGGTGGAGATGGGCACCCAGACGTCGAGCCAGGGTGACTCGGTGTACATCGACGGCCCGGTGCACTTCGACGGGGTGGACCGCATCCCCGCCGCGGAGCTGTGGGCGACCCGCCGCAGGCTGCGGGCCCGTCTGGTCGACGAGGTCCGCCGCCGCATCCGGGAGACGGCGCTCTCGCGCGGCGCGACCGGGGTAGAGGTCGGCTGGACCGACACCGCCTTCGACCCCGACGTCCTCACCATCGGCTTCGCCCGGCGGGTGCCCTCGTACAAGCGGCTGACCCTCATGCTGCGCGACCCCGAACGGCTCAAGGCGCTCCTGCTCGACCCGGAACGTCCGCTGCAGCTCGTCATCGCCGGGAAGAGCCACCCGGCCGACGACGGCGGCAAGAAGCTCATCCAGCAGATGGTCGCGTTCGCCGACGACCCGGAGATCCGCCACCGGATCGCCTTCCTGCCCGGCTACGACATCGGCATGGCCCGCTACCTCTACTGGGGCTGCGACGTCTGGCTGAACAACCCGCTGCGGCCGCTCGAGGCCTGCGGGACCTCCGGGATGAAGGCCGCGCTCAACGGCGGCCTGAACCTCTCCATCCGCGACGGTTGGTGGGACGAGTGGTTCGACGGCCAGAACGGCTGGGCGATCCCGACCGCCGACGGCGTGAGCGACCAGGACCGGCGGGACGAGGTCGAGGCGCGGGCGATCTACGAGCTGCTCGACACCCAGGTGCTCCCGCGGTTCTACGAGACCGACCGCGACGGGGTCCCGGGCCGGTGGGTGGAGATGGTCCGGCACACGCTGCGCGAGACCGGGCCCAAGGTGCTGGCCACGCGGATGGTCCGCGACTACGTGCAGGCGCTCTACGTGCCGGCCGCGGGGTCGGCTCGCGCGATGGCCACCGACGGTTACGCCCCGGCGCGGACCGAGGCCGCGTGGCGCGCGCACCTGCTGCACCACTGGCACGACGTCCGGGTCGCCCACGTGGAGGCGACCGGAGCCGGGGACACCCCGGAGATCGGGTCGAGCGTGGCGCTGCGCGCCGAGGTGGAGCTGCCCGGCCTCGAGCCCGCCGACGTCGAGGTGCAGGCGGCCTACGGCCGGGTGGACGACGCCGACGGGCTGCACGAGGTGACGACGGTGCCGATGACCCACGAGCACGGAGACGGTTCGCGGCACTGGTTCACCGCCACGGTCCCCCTCGAGCGGACCGGCGCCTTCGGCTACACCGTGCGGGTGCTCCCGCACTCCGAGTACCTGGCCGATCCGGCGGAGCTCGGCGTGGTGAGCATCGCCTGACGACAGCACAGCGGACACTCGGACCACGCCGACCACAGTGACCTCGTGTGACGTCGCGACACCCCGGCGTGGCGGGAGCCTGCGCCCAGCCAGACCGGCTGGACATCACTAGGCTGGACGCCATGCCCGACCGCTGTGAAGTCCTCCCCGGAGATGCCGTCGTCGCCCGCCGTGGCGGCGGCCTGCTGTGGGTCGACGCTCCCGGTTCGCCCGCCCTGGTGTCGGCTCTCCACGCCTGCCTGGGCGTGGCGGGTCCCGGCGCCGACCGCGTCCTGGCCGCCGTAGGGGCGCAGGTGAGCTCGCTCGCCTCCGGCGGCGCCTCCTTCGCGCTCGTCCTGACCAGCGACGCCGGTACCGGCGTCGCGCTCTGGGCAGGCAAAGGCCAGCCGGCCGTCGACGGCGTCCCCGTCTCCGGCTCGTCGGTGGACGGCGGCACGCTCGCGTCCGGCTTCTCGCTGGGGCAGTCGCTGTACGTCGGCCCCGGTCAGTCGGCCCCCGGTACCCCGCCAGGCGTGAGCTACGACCTCGTCGAGGGCACCGTGCCCGGGAGCGGCGCGACGCTGCACCTGACCGGTCCCGCCCCGGTCGGCGCGGCGCCCACGGCCGCAGCGCCGGCGCAGTCGCCGTTCTCGGCCGGCACCGACGCCGGGTTCGGCGCGACCCGCGGCTCCTCGTCGGCGTCGGCGGCCCGTCCGGAGTCCGGTGAGCAGACCGCCTTCTGGCGCCCGGACCCGTCGGACGCCGCGCCGATCCTGCGCTTCGACGACGGCATGGTCGTCACGATCGACGAGGACCTCGTGCTGGGCCGGCGCCCCGACAACCACGAGATGGTGAGCAGCGGATCGGCGCGGGCCGTGCCGATCGCCGACACCCAGAACGTGCTGTCCTCGGCGCACGCCGCGCTGACCCGTTCCGGTCGTGAGGTCTCGCTGGTCGACCTGGGCTCGCTCAACGGCACCCACGTCGCCGGCCCCGAGGCCACCGAGTGGACCCAGCTGGAGCCGGGGGTGGCCCACCCGCTCTCCGACGGCGACCGCCTGCTGCTGGGCTGGACCGTCATCACCTTCGAGCAGCCGCAGGAATAGCGGGGCGCCCCGGGCGGAGGTCGTCCGAGTGCGACGAAGTCGTGGCCATCGAGCGCTGATGGCCACGACTTCGTCGCACTGGCATCAGGGGCGGCGTTCGATGCGCAGCAGCCAGACGCAGCGGCCGGGGACCTCGACCGGCCCCGGTGCGAGGAATGTGAGCTCGGGCGGCGTGCCGCGGGGATACTCCGTGGCGAGCACCAGCTCGTAGCCATCGGCCCAGGGCGGTCCGGGCAGCGTCACGGTCACCGGCTCCGGCCCGGCGTGCAGCTGCACCAGGTAGGAGTCGTCGAGCACGGGGTGACCGTGCTCGTCGCGGTGCCGGATGCCGCGGCCGTCCAGGTACATGCCCACGGTCTGCAGCCTGGTGTCGAACCAGTCGGCGGTGGTGAGCTGGCCGCCGGCGGGGGCGAACCACGCCAGGTCGCGGGTGCCCCCGGTCCCAGGCAGTTCGTGGCCCTCGAAGAACGCCTCCTGGCGCAGCACCGGGGCGCCGCGGCGCAGCCGCACGAGCCGGGTGACGAAGGCCCTCAGGTCCTCGTCCACGTGCTCCCAGTCCAGCCACGAGAGCTCGTTGTCCTGGCAGTAGGCGTTGTTGTTGCCGCGCTGTGTCCGGCCGAGCTCGTCGCCGGCCGTGAGCATCGGGACCCCGGTGGACAGCAGGAGCGTCGTCAGCAGGTTGCGGGCCTGCCGGGCCCGCAGCGCCCGCACGTCCGGGTCGGAGGTCTCGCCCTCGACGCCGCAGTTCCAGTTCCGGTTGTGGCTCTCGCCGTCCCGGTTGTCCTCGCCGTTGGCCTCGTTGCACTTCTGCTCGTAGGTGACCAGGTCGGCGAGCGGGAAGCCGTCGTGCGCGGTGACGAAGTTGATGGAGGCGAACGGGCGGCGGCCGTCGGAGCGGTAGAGATCGGACGACCCGGTCAGCCGGTACGCCAGGTCCCGGACGCCCACGTGCGCACCGGACCAGACGTCGCGCACCGTGTCGCGGTACTTGCCGTTCCACTCCGTCCACGGTGGCGGGAAGTTGCCCACCTGGTAGCCGCCCGGGCCGACGTCCCACGGCTCGGCGATGAGCTTCACCTGGCTGACCACCGGGTCCTGGTGCACGACGTCGAAGAAGGCCGAGAGCCGGTCGACGTCGTGCATCGAGCGGGCCAGCGCCGAGGCGAGGTCGAACCGGAAGCCGTCGACGTGCATCTCGGTGGCCCAGTACCGCAGCGAGTCCATGAGCAGGCCGAGCACCGCCGGCCGGCGCACGTCGAGGGTGTTCCCACAGCCGGTGTAGTCGGTGTAGCGGGCGGGGTTGGCGCCGTCGAGGCGGTAGTAGCCGGGGTTGTCGATGCCCTTGAACGACAGCGTCGGCCCGGTGTGGTCGCCCTCGGCGGTGTGGTTGTAGACGACGTCGAGGATCACCTCGATGCCGGCGGCGTGCAGCTCCTTCACCATCGTCTTGAACTCGGTGACCTGGCCGCCACCACTGCCGGAGGCGCTGTAGGCGGCGTGCGGGGCGAAGTAGCCGAGGGTGTTGTAGCCCCAGTAGTTGGTCAGGCCGCGGCGCAGCAGGTGCGGCTCGCTGACGAAGTGGTGGACGGGCAGCAGTTCCACCGCGGTGACCCCGAGCGCCAGCAGATGCTCCACGAACGCCGGGTGCGCCAGCCCCGCGTACGTCCCGCGCAGGTGCGGCGGTACGCCGGGGTGCGCGGCGGTGGCGCCCTTGACGTGCACCTCGTAGATGACGGTGTCCGACCAGGAACGGCGCAGCGGCCGGTCGCCGTCCCACGGGAACGGGTCGTGGACCACCACGCCGCGCGGGACGAAGGGTGCGGAGTCCCGGGGGTCGGGCACCGCGGAGTCCACGCCGTCGGCGGGGTGGCCGAACAGGGCCGGGTCCAGCCGCAGCTCGCCGTCGACGGCGCGGGCGTAGGGGTCCAGCAGCAGCTTGGCCGAGTTGTACCGCAGGCCGGACCGCGGGTCGTAGCCGCCGTGCACGCGGTACCCGTAGCGCTGGCCGGGCCCGACGCCGGGCAGCCGGCCGTGCCACACCTGGTGGGTGGTCTCCTCCAGCCGGTGACGCTGCTCGGTGCCGTCGGGGGTGAACAGGCACAGGTCGACGGCGGAGGCGCCGGCCGACCACAGCGCGAAGTTCGTCCCGCGGCCGTCCCAGGAGGCGCCGAGCGGGGTGGGCGTGCCGGGAAGCACCCCGGGGACCAGGGATCCGGCAGCGGGGGAGTCGGTCACCTGCGTGATCGTGCCAACTCCGGGCCCGGAGCGGGCGCACCGACGGCGGGGAAGGTTGGTTGGATGGGGGCGTGTCGAACCCTGGCGCCCCTGAGGGCGCGGTCGTACGGATGACCGGTGTCGACGTCGTCCGCGGGCAGGACCACCTGCTGCGCGGCGTCGACTGGAGCGTCGAGGCCGACCACCGGTGGGTGGTGCTCGGGCCCAACGGGGCGGGGAAGACGACGCTGCTGCAGCTGGCCGCGGCGCTGATGCACCCGACCCGCGGCGAGGTCCGGCTGCTGGGGGAGACCCTGGGCGCGGTCGACGTCTTCGAGCTGCGCCCGCGGATCGGCCTCACCAGTGCGTCGCTGGCCCAGCGCATCAGCGGCGCCGAGCGCACCGGCGACGTCGTCGTCTCGGCGGGCTACGCCGTGGTGGGACGGTGGCGGGAGCGGTACGACGTCCACGACCTCACCCGCGCCGGGCTGCTCATGCAGCAGTGGGGCGTCGCTCAGTACGCGCACCGCCCCTTCGGCACGCTGAGCGAGGGCGAACGCAAGCGCACCCAGATCGCCCGGGCGCTCATGCCCGACCCGGAGCTGCTGCTGCTCGACGAACCCGGTGCGGGACTGGACCTCGCCGGGCGGGAGGACCTCGTCGCCCGGCTCACCGACCTCGCGAAGTACCACTACGCGCCGGCGCAGGTGCTGGTCACCCACCACGTCGAGGAGATCCCGCCCGGGTACACCCACGCCCTGCTGCTGCGCGACGGCGAGGTGGTGGCCGCGGGCGCCGCCGACGACGTGCTCACCGCCGCGACGCTCTCGGACACCTTCGGGCTCCCGCTGTCGCTCACCCGCACCGACGGCCGGTTCACCGCCCGCCGCGCGACCTGAACGGCCCCGTCCAGGGGCCCGCCACGAGCCTGCGAGCGGCGGGGTGGACGGGGTCCCTTCTAGGGTGCCCTCGACGACGTCGTCCGCACCTGGAGGTACCGCACATGGCCGAGCCCGAGTTCGTGACGCTGCAGGTCGAGGACGGAGTCGGCACCATCCGCCTCGACCGGCCGAAGATGAACGCGATCGACGAGCAGCTGCACCTGGAGGTGCGGGCCGCGGCGGTCGAGGCCGGCGAGCGGACCGACGTGCGCGCCGTGATCATCTACGGCGGCGAGCGGGTGTTCGCCGCCGGCGCCGACATCAAGGCGATGTCGCAGCTCGACGCCGCCGGCATGACGGCCTGGGGCAAGGAGCTGCAGGACTCGTTCCGGGCCGTGGCCGGCATCCCGAAGCCGGTCATCGCCGCGGTCACCGGCTACGCCCTCGGCGGCGGCTACGAGCTGGCGCTGTGCGCCGACTTCCGGGTGCTCGGCGCGTCGGCGAAGGTCGGCCAGCCGGAGATCCTGCTCGGCGTGATCCCGGGGGCCGGCGGGAGCCAGCGGCTGGCCCGCCTGGTCGGCCCGGCCCGGGCGAAGGACCTGGTCTTCACCGGCCGGCACGTCGGTGCCGAGGAGGCGATGGACATGGGGCTGGCCGACGCCGTGGTCCCCGACGCGGAGGTGTACGAGACCGCGCGGGCCATGGCACGGAAGCTCGCCGCGGGGCCGCCGCTGGCGCTGGCCGCGGCCAAGCGGGCGATCGACGAGGGGCTCGACCTCCCGCTCGACGAGGGCCTGGACCTGGAGAGCCGGCTGTTCGCCGAGCTGTTCGACACCGAGGACCAGGCCGCCGGCATGCGATCGTTCCTGGAGAGCGGCCCGGGCAAGGCGACCTTCACCGGGCGCTGAGCAGGCCCTCCGTCGCCCAACGGTCACATAACGATCACCTGCGGTACTGCCCAGGGCGGTAACCGGTCGGCGACAATCCCCGAGGCCGTCCGGCAGGGTCACCAGGACCTTGCGCGGGACGGACCCCACCTCAGGAGGACATGTGCGACGAAGCACCCTGCGTACCGCGGTCGCGGCGGTCACCGCCGGCCTGGCGCTGACCGCCTGCGGATCGGACGAGGGCGGCTCGGCCGGTGCGGGCTCCGATCTGGCGACGGCGGCGTCCGCCGAGGAGGCCGGAGGCATGGAGGCGCTGATCGAGGCGGCCCAGGCCGAGGGTGAGCTCAACGTCATCGCGCTGCCGCGGGACTGGGCCAACTACGGCGAGATGATCGACACCTTCAGCGAGAAGTACGGCATCGAGGTCAACGAGGCCACCCCGGACGGCTCCAGCCAGGACGAGCTCAACGCGGTGACCAGCCAGCGGGGCCAGGACCGCGCCCCCGACGTCCTCGACCTGGGCACGGCGTTCGCCCGCCAGGCCCAGGCGCAGGACCTGACCGCGCCGTACCAGGTCCAGACCTGGGAGGACATCCCCGACGACCAGAAGGACCCCGACGGTCACTGGGTGAACGACTACGGCGGCTACATCTCCATCGGCTGCAACGCCTCGGTGATCGCCGAGTGCCCGACCACGTTCGCCGACCTGCTGGAGCCCCAGTACGCCGGCCAGGTCGCCCTCAACGGCAACCCGACCCAGGCCGCGGCGGCGTTCAGCGGCGTGTGGGCCGCCTCGCTGGCCAACGGGGGCAGCCTCGACGACATCGGCCCGGGGATCGACTTCTTCAGCCAGATCAAGGACGTCGGCAACTTCAACCCGGTGGAGATCACCCCCGCCACGATCCAGAGCGGCGAGACGCCCATCTCGATCGACTGGGACTACCTCAACGCCTCGTTCACCGAGGACTTCGCCGACCAGGGCGTCGAGTGGGAGGTGCACGTGCCCACCGACGGGCTCTTCGGCAGCTACTACAGCCAGGCGATCAACACGTTCGCCCCGCACCCGGCCGCCGCCCGCCTGTGGCAGGAGTTCCTCTACAGCGACGAGGGCCAGAACATCTGGCTCGAGGGTGGTGCCCGCCCCGTCCGGCTGCCGGTGATGCAGGAGGACGGCACCGCGGACGCCGAGGCGCTCGCCCTGCTCCCCGAGGTCGAGGGCACGGCGGAGTTCCCGACCGAGGAGCAGCAGACGGCGGCGCAACAGGTGGTCGCTGAGCGCTGGAACGCGGAGATGTCCGGCTGAGCACGCAGACGACGACGGCGGCGGCCGCGCCGGTCTCCTCCGGGGACCGGCGCGGCCGCCTGCTGGCGTGGCTCGGCGCCCTGCCGTTCCTGCTCTACGTCGCGGTCGTGCTGCTGCTCCCGATCGCGGTGCTGGCGATCGAGGCGTTCCGCGCCACCGACCCGACCACGTTCGAGGAGAGCTGGTCCACCGCGTCGATCGCCGCGGTCACCGAGGGGCCCTATCGCCGGGCCTACCTCGGCAGCCTGCAGCTGTCGGCGGTGACCGCGGTGCTGGGGGCGGCGCTCGGCCTGGCGCTCGCCGTGGCGGTGCTGCGGGCACGGCGCGGCCGGCTGCTGCGACGGCTGGTGCTCACCGCCTCGGGCGTGCTGGCGAACTTCGGCGGCATCCCGCTGGCGTTCGCGTTCCTCGCCACGATCGGCAACGCCGGGGTGGTCACCGCCCTGCTCACCGACACGCTCGGCCTCGGGCTGGGCGGTTTCTCGCTGTACTCGATGACCGGCCTGGCGCTGGTCTACCTGTACTTCCTGATCCCCCTGATGGTCCTCACGATCACGCCCGCGCTCGAGGCGCTGCGGCCGCAGTGGCGGGAGGCGGCGGACAACCTGGGCGCCAGCAGCTGGCAGTACTGGCGGCACGTGGGTGGACCGGTGCTCGCGCCGCCGGTCATCGGCGCCACCATGCTGCTGTTCGCCTCCTCGTTCGCGGCGTACGCGACGGCGAAGGCGCTGGTCGGCAGCAGCGTCCCGCTGGTCACCCTGCAGATCGCCGACGCGCTGTCGAGCAACGTCGTCGTCGGTGCGGAGAACCTGGGCAAGGCGCTCGCCCTGGGCATGGTGGTCGTCGTCGGCCTGGTCATGGCCTTCTACGCCTGGGTCCAGCGGCGCACCCAGCGGTGGATGACGTGACAGCCCTGGCAGAGGGCGTCGCGGGCGCCGGCAGCGTCGAGCCACCGGCCCCGGTGCGTCCGGTCCGCCGCCGCGGTGGCTGGCGGGTCGCCGTCCTGGTCGTGCTCGGGCTGTACTTCGCGATCCCGCTGGCCGCCTCCACGTGGTTCACCGTCCGCGACCGCGGGGCCGGGGGCTTCACCGCCGAGCACTACGCCGGCATCCCCGGCGCCGAGGGTTTCGCCGCGGCCTTCGGCCGGTCGCTGGCCCTGGGCGCGCTCACCGTCGGCCTCGCGCTGCTGCTCATGGTGCCGACGATCGTGCTGGTGGAGCTGCGGCTCCCGCGGCTGCGGACGACGGTGGAGCTGCTGACCCTGATGCCGCTGGTCGTTCCGCCGATCGCGCTCGTCGTCGGGGTGCGCAGCGTGCTCGCCTGGGCGCCCGAGCACTTCTACGGCACCCCGGTGGCCGAGGCCATGTTCGCCCTCCAGGAGCCGGCGCTGCCCTGGATCCTGGTGTTGGTCTACGTGGTGCTGGCGCTGCCGTTCGTGTACCGGGCGCTGGACGCCGGCGTCCGGGGCGCGGACCTGCGCACCCTGACCGAGGCGGCGCGCAACCTGGGCGCCTCCTGGCCGCGGGTGCTGGTCTCGGTGGTGCTGCCCGTGCTGCGCACCTCCGTGCTCAACGCCTCGTTCCTGGCCTTCGCCCTGGTGCTGGGCGAGTACACGGTGGCCGCCATCCTCGGCTTCGAGACCTTCCCCACCTGGATCGTCCGGATCTCCGGTTCCCAGCCCCAGCTGTCGGTGGCGGTCTCCGTGCTCTCGCTGGTGGTCACCTGGGGCCTGCTGCTGCTGATCTCCGCGCTGGACCGCCGGCGACGGATCGAGGAGACCTCATGACGACGGTGCCGACGACGACGTCCCACGGGCCCACCGGTGCGGCTGCCGCCGACCTCCGGTCCCGCCCCGGCACGCCGGTCCGGCTGGAAGGGCTGACCCGCCGCTACGGCCCGGTGGTCGCGCTCGACGGGCTGGACCTCGAGATCGCCGGCGGCGAGCTGCTGGCGCTGCTCGGCCCCTCGGGGTGCGGCAAGACGACGGCGCTGCGGGCCATCGCCGGCTTCGACCGGCCGGACTCCGGCCGGGTGCTGCTGGACGACCGGGACATCACCGGCGTCCCGGCGAGCAAGCGGGACATGGGCATGGTCTTCCAGGCCTACAGCCTCTTCCCGAACCTCACCGTGGCCGAGAACGTGGCCTTCGGGCTGCGGGTGCGGCGCCGGGCGCGGTCCGAGCGGGCCGGCCGCGCGGCGGAGCTGCTGGAGCTGGTCGGGCTCGCCGACCGGGGCAAGCGCTACCCGCACCAGCTCTCCGGCGGCCAGCAGCAGCGGGTCGCACTGGCCCGGGCCCTCGCGGTGGCGCCGCAGGTGCTGCTGCTCGACGAGCCGCTGTCGGCCCTCGATGCGCAGGTGCGCGTGCAGCTCCGGGAGGAGATCCGCCGCATCCAGCTGGAGCTGGGCATCACCACCGTCTTCGTCACCCACGACCAGGCAGAGGCGCTGTCGGTCGCCGACCGGGTGGGCGTCATGCGCGCCGGGCGGCTCGAGCAGGTGGCCTCGCCCGACGAGCTCTACGAGCGCCCGGCGACCGCCTTCGTGGCGGAGTTCGTCGGCACGATGAACCGGGTGCCCGCCATCCTCACCGGCGGTGCGGTGGAACTGCTCGGCACCCGCCGCCCGGTCACCGGGGCCACGCCGGCCGGGGGGCCGGTCGTGGCGCTGGTCCGCCCGGAGTCGCTGGTGGTGGCCGCCGATCCGGCCGGCCGGGGTCGCGTGGTCACCCGGACGTTCTCCGGCGCCTCCACCCGGGTGCTCGTCGCCCTGCCCGACGGCGTGGAGGTCCGCATCGACGTCGCCAGCGCCGACAGCCAGCTGCTGACCCCGGGTGCTCCGGTGGGGGTCACCCCTGCCGACCGGCCGGTCCTGGTGGCGCCGGCCGAGCCGGCATGACCGCCGAAGCGGTGGTCGACCGCTCCGACCCGGCGGGCCGGGCGTGGGTGGACCGGGCCGTCGCCGTGGTCGAGGCCGACGCCCGGCGCAGCGCCGACACGCACCTGCTCGTCTACCCGCTGCCGCCGGAGTGGGGCGTCGACCTCTACCTCAAGGACGAGTCGACCCATCCCACCGGCAGCCTCAAGCACCGGCTGGCGCGGTCGCTGTTCCTCTACGGGCTGTGCTCCGGGCAGATCACCGAGGGCAGCACGGTCGTCGAGGCGTCCAGCGGGTCGACCGCGGTCAGCGAGGCGTACTTCGCGCGGATGCTCGGCCTGCCGTTCGTCGCGGTCATGCCCCGGTCCACCAGCCCGGAGAAGATCGCCCTCATCGAGTTCCACGGCGGCGTGTGCCACTACGTCGACCGTGCCCCGGAGATGTACGAGGAGGCGCGGAGGCTGGCCGCCGAGTGCGGGGGGCACTACCTCGACCAGTTCACCTACGCCGAGCGGGCGACCGACTGGCGGGGCAACAACAACATCGCCGAGTCGATCTTCGAGCAGCTCGCCGCCGAGCGGCACCCGGTCCCCGAATGGGTCGTCGTGGGCGCCGGCACGGGCGGCACGAGCGCCACCATCGGCCGGTACATCCGCTACCGCCGCCACCCCACCCGGCTGGCCGTCGTCGACCCGGAGAACTCGGCGTTCCTCCCCGGCTACGCCGCGGGCGAGCCCGGCTGGATGACCGGCATGCCCTCGCGCATCGAGGGCATCGGCCGGCCGCGGGTGGAGCCCTCGTTCGTCCCGACGATCGTCGACCGGATGATCGGGGTGCCCGACGCGGCGTCGCTGGCGGCCATGCGGCACCTGGAGCAGGTGACCGGACGCCGCGCGGGCGGCTCCACGGGCACCAACCTCTGGGGGGCCTTCGGGCTGGTCGCCGAGATGGTGGCGGCCGGCCGCCGGGGCAGCGTGGTGACCCTGCTGTGCGACGGGGGCGAGCGGTACGCCCGCACGTACTACTCAGACGACTGGGTGGCCGCGCAGGGACTGGACCTCACGGCGGCCACCGGGACGCTGGCGCGCTTCACGGCGACGGGGGCGTGGACCCCGCCCGGCGGGGGTGCGTGACCGGGCTCACCCGCCCCTCGGCGCCCCACCGCATTACCGGGCAGTAGCCTCCATGATCGGTGCAGATCTCATCTTGAGTGCAGGCGGGCCTCGTGCCCGCGCCCCGACCCCATCGCGGAGGTAGGTCTGGCGATGAACATCGTCGTTCTGGTCAAGCAGGTTCCCGACTCCGGCAGCGAGCGCAAACTGGACCCGGCGGACAACACCGTCGCCCGCGCCGCCGCGGACAACGTCATCAACGAGATGGACGAGTACGCCATCGAGGAGGCGCTCACCATCAAGGAGGCGCAGGGCGGTGAGGTCACGGTCCTGACCGTCGGTCCCGACGGCGCGACCGACGCCATCCGCAAGGCGCTGTCGATGGGCGCCGACAAGGCGGTCCACGTCAGCGACGAGGCGATCCACGGCTCCGACGCCGTGCAGATCAGCGGCATCCTGGCCGCGGCCCTCCAGCAGGTGGAGTACGACCTCGTGCTCTGCGGTGCGGAGGCCACCGACAGCCAGATGAGCGTCATGCCGGCGCTGCTGTCCGAGCGTCTCGGCATCCCGCAGCTCTCCGGTGCCCGCAAGGTCACCATCGACGGCGGCACCGCCAAGGTGGAGCGGCAGACCGACGGCGGCTACTGGGCCCTCGAGGCCCCGCTGCCGGCGATCGTCTCGACCTGGGACACCATCAACGAGCCGCGCTACCCCTCGTTCAAGGGGATCATGGCCGCCAAGAAGAAGCCGGTCACGACCTTGACCCTGGCCGACATCGGCGTCGACGCCTCTGCCGTGGGCCTGGCCAACGCCACCACGCAGGTGCTCGACTTCGCCGGCCGCCCGCCGAAGGGCGAGGGCGTGAAGGTCACCGACGAGGGCGACGGCGCGCAGAAGTTCGTCGACTTCCTCGCCGGCCAGAAGATCGTCTGAGCCCGGCCCGGATCGAACGAAGAGGAGAAACCCATGGCAGAGATCCTCGTCCTGGCCGAGCTGAACCCGGCCGGCGGCGGCGTCCGCAAGACCACCCTGGAAGCCCTCACCGCGGCCCGCGCGCTCGGTGAGCCCTCGGCCGTCGTGCTCGGTGCCCCCGGCACCGCGGCCGGCGTCCGCGACCAGCTCGCGGAGTACGGCGCGGCCACGGTGTACGTCGCCGAGTCTCCCGACGTCGACGACTACCTGGTGGCGCCCAAGGCCGAGGTGCTGGCGCAGCTGGTCGGCGAGAAGTCCCCGGCCGCCGTCGTCATCCCGTCCTCCCCGGAGGGCAAGGAGATCGCCGCCCGCCTGGCCGTCAAGACGGGCAGCGGCTTCCTCACCGACGTCACGGAGATCACCGCCGACGGCACCGCGACCCAGGTCGCGTTCGCCGGGGCGACGATCGTCCACTCGAAGGTCACCGCCGGCACGCCCATCTACACCCTGCGGGGCAACTCGGTCACCCCCGAGGCCGCGCCGGCCGCAGGCGCCGAGCAGCCCGTGTCGGTGTCGGTGAGCGACCAGGCCAAGCAGGTCCGGGTCGTCGAGCGCGTCGTCGAGCAGAAGAGCAACCGCCCCGAGCTCACCGAGGCCTCGATCGTGGTCTCCGGTGGTCGTGGTGTCGCGAGCGCCGAGAACTTCTCGGTCATCGAGGGCCTGGCCGACTCCCTCGGCGCGGCCGTCGGCGCCTCGCGGGCTGCGGTCGACTCCGGGTTCTACCCGCACAGCTTCCAGGTCGGGCAGACCGGCAAGACCGTCTCGCCGCAGCTCTACGTGGCCGTCGGCATCTCCGGCGCGATCCAGCACCGCGCCGGCATGCAGACCTCGAAGACCATCGTGGCCATCAACAAGGACCCCGAGGCCCCGATCTTCGAGCTGGCCGACTTCGGTGTCGTCGGCGACCTGAACACGGTCGTGCCGGCCGCCACCGAGCAGATCAACGCCCGCAAGTAGCAGCACAGCACCACCACGCGTCGAGCGCCGGTCCCCAGAGGGGATCGGCGCTCTACGCTTTCCAGCCCCGTGACTCGCTACAGGTACGCCACAGGGGATGTAGCAGCCAGGACGACACGAGTGTGCGCTATTCGCACGTATGGCTGTCTCTTGGGCTGACGTCGGGGACAGGGTTCGGCAAGCCCGGCTCGCCCGGGGGCTGACTCAGGGCCAGCTGGCAGAGCAGGTGACGCTCCACCGCACCGCCGTGGCCAGGATCGAAGCGGGGGACCGTCAGTTTTCTGCACTGGAGCTTTTTGCTCTCGCGGACGCGCTTCGCCTCCCCCGAGCCTTGCTGGCATCGTCGCCGCCAGTCGCGGTCACGAGCCGACGAGCTGTGAAGGTGGGCGCCGAGACACCCGTGGCCGCCTCGAGCATGGTTGACGCAATGATTGCTGACGGCGCCCGCTTTCCTTTTCAGGCAGTTGGGTTCACGGTCTGGCACGCCAGACACTTTCAGGACTCCACCGAACCGTCGAACGCCGATCCCCGCGGGGGTCGGCGCTCGACCGTGTCCGGGGCGGGAAGCGTCAGGGACCGGAGGGAGTTGGCGAGGGCGTGGACACCAGCGGGGCGCCGTCGGTCTTCGACCGGGCGCACCGGCTCACCACCGCGGGGCTGCTGATGCTGGTCACCTTCGTGGCCTTCGAGTCGATGGCCGTCGCGACGGCGATGCCGACCGCGGTCGCCGAGCTCGACGGGCTGGCCTGGTACGCCTGGCCGTTCAGCGCCTACCTGGTCGCCTCGGTCGTCGGCATGGTCGTGGGCGGCGACGTGGGCGACCGCCGGGGGCCCCGGGCGGCGCTGCTCAGCGGCGTCGCGATCTTCGCCACCGGGCTGCTCGTCGCCGGCGTGGCCGGCTCCATGGCGGTGCTCGTCGCAGGCCGCGCGGTGCAGGGCATCGGCGGCGGCGTCATCGCCGTCTCCCTCTACGTCGTGGCCGGGCAGGCCTACGAGGCACGCCTGCGGCCTCGGCTGTTCGGCGCGATCTCGGCGGCCTGGGTGCTGCCGGCGCTGATCGGCCCGACCCTCGCCGGCCTGCTCACCACCCACCTGACCTGGCGGCTGGTCTTCCTCGGCCTGCTGCCGCTGATCGTGCTGGGCCTGGCGCTGGTGCTGCCCGCCGTGCGCGGTCTGGCCGTTCCCGGGCCGGGGGGCGTCCCCGCGCCCGCGCGGCGCTGGTGGGCGCTGCTGGCCGGGGCCGGCATCGTCGCGCTGCAGTACGCCGGCCAGCGGCTGGACCTCCTCGCGGCAGTGGTGGCCGTCGCCGGGCTCGCCGCCCTCGCGCTGGGTCTGCGGGCGCTGCTGCCACCGGGGACGGCGACCGCGCGGCCGGGGTTGCCGGCCGTCGTGGGTGCCCGCGGGCTGCTCGCCGGCGCCTTCTTCGGCATGGACATGCTGCTGCCGCTCGCGCTGACCGAGCTGCACGGCTACCCCGCGGCCGCCGCCGGGGTGCCGCTCACCGCCGGTGCGCTGGGCTGGGCGATCGCCTCCCAGCTGCAGGGCCGCCGGCCGGACTGGAGCCGCACGGTCGTGCTCCGTGCCGGCTTCCTGCTGCTGGCGGCCGGGCTGGCCGGTACGGCGCTGATCACGCTGCCCGGGATCGGCGGCTGGCCCGCCTATCTCACCTGGGCGGTCGCCGGCCTCGGCATGGGCCTGGGCATGCCGAGCCTGGGGGTGCTCCTGCTCGACCAGTCACCCGAGCACCGGCGGGGTGCGGACTCGGCGGCCTTCCAGATCGCCGACGTCACCGGTTCGGCGCTGCTCGTGGGTGTGGTCGGCGTGCTGGTCGCCGCCTCCGCCGCCGGTGCGCTGCCCCTGTCGGCGGCGGTGCTGGCCGGGGTGGCCGTGCTGACCCTGGTGGCGCTGGGCGGCGCCCTGGTGACGCCCCGGGCGGGTGCCCGTACGGCCGGCCCGGCGGCCGTGTCGCTGACCGCGACTACCCTGAGCGGGTCATGAGCCACCCGGAGCCGGTCTACCTCGACCACGCGGCGACCACGCCGATGCTTCCCGAGGTCCTGGCCGCGATGACCGAGCAGCTGGGCCGGGTGGGCAACGCCTCGTCGTTGCACGCCAGCGGCCGGGCCGCCCGCCGGGCCGCCGAGCAGGCCCGCGAGCGGCTGGCCGAGGCGCTGGGCGCCCGGCCGTCGGAGGTGCTGTTCACCGGCGGCGGGACCGAGAGCGACAACCTCGCGGTGAAGGGGCTCTTCTGGGCCCGGCGCCAGGCCGACTCCCGTCGTCGACGGATCGTGGTCAGCCCCGTCGAGCACCACGCGGTGCTCGACAGCGTCGAGTGGCTGGCCAAGCACGAGGGCGCCGAGGTCACCTGGCTGCACGTGGCGCCCTCCGGGCGCGTCACCCCGGATGCGCTGGCCGACGCGCTGGGCGACGGCACCGACGTCGCCGTCGCCAGCGTCATGTGGGCGAACAACGAGATCGGCACGGTCAGCGACATCGCCGCGCTGGCGGTCACCGCCCACGACGTCGGCGTTCCCCTGCACACCGACGCCGTGCAGGCCGTGGGTCACGTGCTGGTCGACTTCGGCGCCACCGGGGTGGACGCGCTGACCATGACCGGGCACAAGCTCGGTGGCCCGATGGGCGCCGGGGTGCTGCTGCTGCGCCGCGATGCCGAGTGCACCCCCCTGCTGCACGGCGGCGGGCAGGAGCGCGACGTCCGCTCCGGCACGCTCGACGTCGCGGCGATCGTGGGGCTGGCCGTGGCGGCCACCGTGGCCGTCGAGGGCCGGGTGGAACGCGCCGCGGAGCTCGCACGCCTGCGGGACCGGCTGGTCACCGGCGTCGTCGGCCAGGTGCCCGACGCGCAGCTCAACGGTGCACCGCTGGACGACGTGGTCCGCTCCGGCCCCGGCCGGCTGCCCGGCAACGCCCACCTGTCCTTCCCGGGGGCGGAGGGGGACGCGCTGCTCATGCTGCTCGACGCCCGGGGCATCGAGTGCTCGACGGGATCGGCGTGCAGCGCCGGGGTGGCCCGGCCCAGCCACGTCCTGCTCGCCGTGGGTGCCGACCCCGATCGCGCCCGCAGCTCGCTCCGGTTCAGCCTCGGGCACACCAGCGCCGACGCCGACGTCGACGCCGTGCTCGACGTGATCGGCCCGGTCGTGGAGCGCGCCCGCCGGGCCGGGATGGGGCGGCGATGAGGGACTGGACATGAGGGTGCTCGCCGCCATGAGCGGGGGAGTGGACTCCGCCGTCGCCGCGGCCCTCGCGGTCGACGCCGGGCACGACGTCACCGGCGTGCACCTGGCGCTCTCGCCCGACCGGCAGACCCTGCGCAGCGGTGCCCGCGGGTGCTGCAGCGTCGAGGACGCCCACGACGCGCGCCGGGTCGCCGACGAGCTCGGCATCCCCTTCTACGTCTGGGACCTCGCCGACCGCTTCCGCGAGGACGTCGTCGAGGACTTCGTGGCCGAGTACGCCGCCGGGCGGACACCGAACCCGTGCCTGCGGTGCAACGAGAAGATCAAGTTCACCGCGGTGCTCGACCGGGCGCGGGCGCTGGGGTTCGACGCGGTCGTCACCGGTCACCACGCCCGGCTGGCCGACGGCGAGCTGCGCCGGTCGGTGGACGCGGCCAAGGACCAGTCCTACGTGCTGGGCGTGCTGACCCCCGAGCAGCTCGCCGCGGCCGTGTTCCCGCTCGGCGGCATGACCAAGGACCGCGTCCGCGAGATCGCCGCCCAGCGCGGCTTCGCCGTCGCCGGCAAGGCCGACTCGCACGACATCTGCTTCATCCCCGACGGGGACACCCGCGGCTTCCTCGCGCGCCGGCTGGGCAGTCGCCCGGGTCCCGTGGTGGACGCCGCCACCGGGGCGACCGTCGGCGAGCACGACGGCACCTACGGGTTCACCGTGGGCCAGCGGCGGGGCCTGGGGGTGAGCGTCGGCGACCAGCGGCCCCGCTACGTGCTGGGGATCGAGCCGGTGACCCGCACGGTCACGATCGGCACCGCCGACCTCGCGGGCGTCGAGGTGGTGGTCACCGGGGCTCCGACGTGGACGGGGGCGGCTCCGGAGCTGCCGGTCCGAGCCGAGGTGCAGCTGCGTGCGCACGGCGCTCCCGTGCCGTGCGAGGTGACCGCGAACGCCGACGGCGGGCTGCGGATCGCGCTCCAGGAGCAGCAGCGGGGCGTGGCCGCCGGGCAGTCGGCGGTGCTGTACGAACCCGACGCGGAGCGCGGCGACCGTGTCCTGGGGCAGGCCGCGATACATACCACCGGTGAACGTGGCGAAACGGTTCGTCACTACCCCTTGGCATGACCCGGGGCGCCCGCTAGCTTTTCTGCGAGCCACCCCCTCGGCGCGAGCGGCCCGGCTCACAGCAGGCCCTGTACAGGCCGCCCCTCCCAGGCGGCCTGATCCCGCATGTCCTCCGGAGGACCTCCCTTGCGCAGAACGCGCCTCACCCTCACCGCTGCCGTCGTGGCGGCGACGTCGGCCGCCCTGGTCGCGGGCCCGACGACGGCCGCGGCCACCCACCAGGCCGAGCCGAACGTGCCGGTCCAGCTGATCGCCATGAACGACTTCCACGGCCGCATCTCGCAGACGACCGGTGGCGACGCCCTGCAGGTGACCGCCGCCGGGCCCGACGGCGCCTACGGCACGCCCGACGACGTCGAGGACACCGTCGGCGGCTCCGCCCACGTCGCCGCCACCGTGCAGCGCCTGACCGCGGAGTTCCAGGCCGCGCACGGCGCCGAGGCCGCGTCGGTCTTCGTCGGCGCCGGTGACCTGATCAGCGCCTCGTCGTTCGAGTCCAGCGTCTTCAAGGACGAGCCGACGATCGAGGTCCTCAACGCCATGGGGTTGGACGTCACCTCGGTGGGCAACCACGAGTTCGACCGCGGCACCGAGGAGCTCCGCCGGGTCTCCGCCGCCACCGACGGCACCTACACCGACGACGTGGTGGCCTGTCCCGAGACGCTCGGCGGCGAGGCGTTCCGGGCGGGTGTCGACGGCTGCTTCGGAGCGGACGAGCACGCCTTCCACGGCGCCGACTTCCCCTTCCTCGCGGCCAACGTGCTCGACCGCGAGACCGGCCGGCCGATGCTGCCGCCGTACCAGATCGTCGACGTGGGCGGCGGCGAGCGCATGGCCCTGATCGGCGTGGTGACCGAGTCCACGCCGACGATCGTCTCCCCGGGAGGCGTGGCCGACGTCGAGTTCATCGACGAGGCCGACGCGATCAACCGGGTGGTCCCCGAACTGCTCAAGCAGGGGGTCAAGGCGATCGGCGTCCTGGTCCACGAGGGTGGCTTCCAGCAGGGTCCCAGCGCGGCGAACCCGAACGGCTGCGACGACCTCGGCGGGCCGCTGCTGGACATCAACCAGCGCACCCACCCCCAGGTGGACCTGATCGTCAGCGCGCACACCCACTCGGCGTACAACTGTCTGCTGCCCGTGCCGGACAGCCGGGACCGGCTGGTCACCTCGGCCGGGTACTACGGCCGGCTGGTGTCGGACATCCGGGTGATGATCAAGCCGAGCAACGGCGACGTCGACCGCAAGGCCACCTACGCCGCGACGAACGTCCCGGTCCTGCGGACGGCGGCCGACGCGCGGGTGCAGTCCATCGTCGACTACTGGAACGCCCGTGCGGCCGAGGCCAGGAACCGCGTCGTCGGGACGGCCGGCGCCGACATCGAGCGGGCCGCGAGCCGGGACCAGGAGTCCAGCCTGGGCAACCTCGTCGCGCAGATGCAGTTGGAGGCCGTGGACGAGGCGCAGTTCGGCACGCCGGTCATCGCCTTCATGAACCCGGGCGGTCTGCGCACCGACATCGCCGCCGGTGAGGTCACCTACGGCGAGCTCTACGCGGTCCAGCCCTTCGGCAACACGGTCAACGTGGTCACGCTGACCGGGGCGGACATCGAGGAGGTCCTGGAGCAGCAGTTCCAGGCCGACCAGGCCCGCCAGTCCACCCTGATGCTCGGGACCTCGGAAGGGTTCGCGTACAGCTTCGACCCGTCGCGGGCCTTCGGGGACCGGGTCGACGCCTGCTCGATCACGCTGGACGGCGTGCGGATCGACCCGGCAGCCAGCTACCGGGTGGCGGCCAACTCCTTCCTGATCGGCGGCGGTGACAGCTTCACCGCGTTCACCAAGGGCACCAGCCCGGCCACTGGCCCGGTGGACGTGGAGACCGCGGTCGAGTACTTCGGCCAGAACTCGCCGGTCAGCCCGCCGGCCGCCGACCACGCCACCCTCAGCACCGTGCGTGGCACCTGCTGACCCTGCAGGGGTGCGCGGCCGCGACCGGATAACGTCGCGTCCGTGAGCTCCGATGACACCGACCCGAGGCCGGTCCCCACGACGTGGGGGCCGGCCTCCGGCGTCGGGTCCCTCCCCGGCACCGACCCCGCCGAGGCGCTGCGGCTGGTCGTGGGGGAGCTGCCCGGGTTCGCGCACCTCCCCGAGCTCCCCGGCCGGGGCGCCGGTGCCGACATGCTCGGACGCTCGGCTGCGTTACTGGTCGACCTCGCGGTCGACCTCACCCCGGCCGGCTGGCGGCTGGTGCCCCGGCCGGGGGCCGACCAGAGACGGGCCGAGGAGTTCCTCGCCCGCGACCTCGACGCGCTCCACGAGGTCGCCGATGCGTGGACGGGGCCCTTCAAGGTGCAGGCCGCCGGGCCGTGGACGCTGGCCGCAGGGCTCGAGCGCACCCGGGGAGACCGTGCGGTCACCGACGCCGGCGCCCGCCGCGACCTGAGGCAGTCGCTCACCGAGGGGCTGGCGGCCCACGTGATGGCCGTCCGGGCCCGGGTGCCCGGCGCACAGGTCGTCGTCCAGCTCGACGAGCCGTCGGTTCCGGCCGTCCTCCAGGGTGGGCTGCCGACCGCGAGCGGGTTCGGCAAGCTCCCCGCGGTGGCCGCGGACGTCGTCGAGCAGGAGCTCGCCGCCGTGGTCCGGGCGCTGCCGGCCCCGGTCGTGGTGCACTGCTGCGCACCGCGGACGCCCCTGGAGCTGTTCCGGGCGGCCGGAGCGGCCGGGCTGTCGTTCGACCTGGGGCTGGTCCAGGACCTCGACGCGGTGGGCACCGCCGTCGAGGCCGGCGTGCACCTGCTGCTGGGCGTCGTGCCCGGCACCGACGCCCCGCTCGGCGCGCCGAAGGCCACCGCCTCCCGTGTGCAGGCGTGGTGGAGCGAGCTCGGTTTCCCGGCCCAGCAGCTGCCCGACGCGGTGACGCTCACCCCCGCGTGCGGGCTGGCCGGGGCGACGCCGTCCTACGCCCGCGCGGCGATGCGGCAGGTCCGCGAGGCCGCGAAGTACCTGCGCCCGGAGTGATCGCCCCGACCGGGTGAGCGCCGGTTGGCCGTCGTACCCGCCGGATACCGTTCCGGCGTGACCAGCGAGGCCGGAGCCGAGGAACCCAGCGTCGAGCAGCTGCCGGTCGGGGCGCCGACCGGCCGGGAAGACCTCACCGAGGTGGCCGACGACGCCCGCACCCGGCACCGCGACCTGTCCGAGGAACTCGACCGGTACGCCTTCGCCTACTACGTCCGCGACGAGCCGCTGGTCAGCGACGGCCAGTACGACGAGCTGATGGGCGAGCTCAGGGCGCTCGAGGCCGCGCACCCCGCGCTGGTGACGCCGGACTCGCCCAGCCAGAAGGTCAACGGCGGCTTCACCGCCACGTTCGCCCCGGTGCAGCACCTGGAGCGGATGCAGAGCCTGGACAACGCCTTCAGCAGCGACGAGCTGTCGGCGTGGGCAGCCCGCGTCGACCGCGAGGGCGCGGCCGGGGCCAGCTACCTGTGCGAACTGAAGGTCGACGGCGTCGCCGTTGACCTCGTCTACGAGAAGGGGCGTCTCGTCCGGGCCGCCACCCGCGGCGACGGCGTCACGGGGGAGGACGTCACCGCCAACGTGCGCACCATGGCCGACGTGCCCCAGCAGCTCATCGGGCCGGACGTGCCCGAGTTGCTCGAGGTGCGCGGCGAGATCTACTTCCCGGTCGCCGCGTTCGCCGACGTCAACGCCACCATGGTGGAGCAGGGCAGGCCGCCGTTCGCGAACCCTCGCAACGCGGCCGCGGGTTCGCTGCGGCAGAAGGACCCGAAGGTCACCGCAGCGCGCCCGCTCCGCCTCGTGGTGCACGGGCTGGGGGTCCGGAAGGGCTTCGAGCCCGACCGCCAGTCGGCGGCCTACGACGGGCTGCGGGCGCTGGGGCTGCCGGTCAGCGACCGGTACGAGGTCGTCGACGACCTCACGGGCGTGTGGGCCTTCATCGAGCGCTACCGCGAGCAGCGGCACTCGGTGGCGCACGAGATCGACGGCGTCGTCGTGAAGGTCGACCGGGTGGCCCTGCAGCGCCGGCTCGGGTCGACGTCCCGCGCCCCGCGCTGGGCGATCGCGTTCAAGTACCCGCCGGAGGAGGCCACCACGAAGCTCCTGGACATCCGGGTCAACGTCGGCCGCACCGGGCGGGTCACGCCGTTCGCCTACATGGAGCCGATCAAGGTCGCCGGGTCCACCGTGCAGCTGGCCACGCTGCACAACGCCAGCGAGGTCGTGCGCAAGGGCGTGCTGATCGGCGACACCGTCGTCATCCGCAAGGCCGGGGACGTCATCCCCGAGGTGCTCGGCCCGGTGGTGGCGGCGCGCGACGGGTCCGAGCGCGAGTTCGTCATGCCCACGCACTGCCCCGAGTGCGGCACCGAACTGCGGCCGGAGAAGGAGGGCGACGCCGACATCCGCTGCCCCAATGCGCGCTCCTGCCCTGCGCAGCTGCGGGAGCGGGTCTTCCACGTGGCCGGCCGCGGCGCCTTCGACATCGAGAACCTCGGGTACGAGGCGGCGATCGCCCTGCTGCAGAGCTCCCTCCTGCAGGACGAGGGGGATCTCTTCTCCCTCGACGAGGAGCAGCTGCAGCGCTCGGCGTTCTTCACGAGGAAGAACGGCACCCTGTCGGCCAACGGCGCGAAGCTGCTCACCAACCTGCAGACCCGCAAGGACGTCCCGCTGTGGCGGGTCCTGGTCGCCCTCTCGATCCGGCACGTCGGCCCGACGGCGGCCCAGGCACTGGCCCGCGACTTCCGCTCGCTCGACCGCATCGCCGAGGCGAGCGAGGAAGAGCTCGGGGCCGCGGACGGCGTGGGGCCCACGATCGCGAAGTCGATCCGTGACTGGTTCGCCGTCGACTGGCACCGCGACGTGGTCGAGAAGTGGCGGCAGGCCGGGGTCCGCATGGCCGACGAGGGGGAGGATGTCGGACCCGGTCCGCTCACCGGCGTGACCGTCGTCGTCACCGGGTCCCTCCGTGACCACAGCCGCGACCAGGCCATCGCGGCGATCCAGGAACGCGGCGGCAAGGTCACCGGCTCGGTGTCGAAGAAGACCGGCTTCGTGGTGGTGGGCACCGACCCCGGCGGCAAGTACGACAAGGCGGTGCAGGTGAAGGCGCCGATCCTCGACGACGACGGTTTTCAGGTCCTGCTCGACGAGGGCCCCGACGCCGCCCGCGAGGTCGCGACGATCGGGGACGGCAGCGACTCCTGACGCCTGGACCTCCGCATCAGAACGGTGGCGGTGCGGTGCTGGCGACCATTCCGGTGGGTGTGGTGACGGTGAGTGTGCCGTCGGGCGTCAGGTCGTAGGCCCAGTCCGGTGCCTGGTGCTTGCCGCGGTGGTCGCCGGTGCAGAAGCCGGTCAGGTTCTCCGCGGCGGTCGGCCCGTCGGGGTAGGGCGTGTTGTGGTCCAGTTCACCGCTCCCGGGCACGCGGCGGCGGCAGCCGGGGAAGCGGCAGCGGTGGTCACGGGCGCGCAGGTACCGGTCGAGGTCGGCGGCGGGCCGGTAGCCGTCGGTGGGTGGCGGCGGGCCGAGGCCCGGGCGGTCGCTGAGGTCGTGGTCGCAGCGGGCCGGTCTCCGGCGGCAGGCCGGGCGGCCGCAGGTCGCGCGGCGGCGTAGTTCGCGGCTGTCGGTGAGCGCCAGCAGGGCGCCGGTGAGCTCGTCGACGACCGCGATGCGCGGCCGGTCGACCAGCGTGCCACCACCGGACAGGTCGAGCAGCGCGGCGAGCTCGGCGCGCTGGGCGACGGTCGCCGCGGCCAGCGCTGCCAGGTCCGATCGGGCCGCGTCGACCCGGCCGTCCGGGGTGTGTCGCCAGCTCTGCTCGTCCTTGCGGTCGGCCAGTCGCGCCCGGTCGACCGCCCCGGAGGCGCGGTCGATCGCCCGGTCCAGCTCCAGCTGGGCGAGGTTCGCTTCATCCACTGCCGCATGCGCGGCCGGCCACAGTTCGACCGGGGTCGGCGACCTGGAGGGATCGGACTCCGTGGCCGCCCACCTCTGGTCCTTCCGCGTGAGGACGTCTGTGTGCGCTGCTCCGGACTCGCGATCGTCGGCCGGCGGCTGGGCGGCCCACCGGGCTTCTTCCGCCCAGATCCGTTGCTGCACCTCCGGTGGCGGATCCTCTTCACCGGCCCATACGCCGGCCAGGGCGCGGGCCTCCAGCTCGGCCCACCACCGCTGGTCGGCTTCGCGCAGCCAGTCCGGCCACATCTGCTGTGCCGGGTCCTCGGGATCCCACCGGGTGAGCGGTCGCTCGGGGCTCCGGTCCCCGCCGACGGGGTCGGGAGGCGCCGGGCCGGCTGCGGGGGTCGGCAGCAGGCCCAGGGCGCGGGCGACGGCGCGGACCATCTCCGCCGGCACCGGCTCGCCGCCGATCTCCCCGGCCTGGCTGCCGCCGAGCACGGTGCGGACGCCGGCGACGACGGTCAGCTGCGCCTGCACCGGCGGCAGCCGGCTCTCGCCCGGGCGCAGCACCAGGTCCAGCAGCACGTCGGCCATCCGCTGACCCCGGGTGCGGCGGTCGGCGGGGTCGTCGAGGGCGTCGGCGTAGCGGCCCAGGACGTCGACCACCGCCTGGGCCTCGGGCTGGGTGAGCAGCGAGGTCAGCGCCGCCATGCCGGGGCGGCGGTCCGGCCGTGCCCACACCCCACGCTCCTTGAGCGCCGCCAGCAGCTCGTTCGCTTCCTCCCGAGGGTCGCGGCCCAGACCCATCCGGCGCAGCTTCGCACCGAGCTGTGCGGGGGTGGTGAGCTGCCGCTTGCCGGCCCGCGTAGCCACCCAGGCCAGCACGTCCCGCTCCAGCTCGGCCCGCTTCCGGTCATCGGGAACCGGCGCGACCCGCTCCAGCAGCGCCCACAGGTGCCCGGCGTGCAACAGCCCGGACTCCAGCGCGTCCAGCGTTCCCGGCAGCCGGTGCACCAGGGTGAGGGAGCGCTCCAGCAGCTGCCCGGCGGCCTCCTTGCTCGACCCCAGGGCGATCGACAGCTCCTGGGCCGCCCACTCCGACACATCGGCCAGCACCGCCGGCCGGGCCGCCCGCCGCGCCGCGCTCATCGCACCGCGTTCACCGGGCTGCCGGTCGGCCGACGCCGGCCGGGACGCCGCGAACTCCGCCACCGCCCGCGCCCGCGCCGCCGTCTGCCGGGCGATCTCCCGATCGGCGACCTGCACCGCACCCAACGGCCCCGACGCCCAGCCGGCCACCGGCGCGCC
>NZ_JASNNW010000022.1 GCF_030165005.1 Blastococcus capsensis | reverse complement strand
GGGTTCACCGGCTTCAAGACCGCCACGGCCGAGGAACTGCCCGAGGCGGTCGCGGTCATGGACCCCTTCCACGTGGTCCGCCTGGCCGGCGATGCCCTGGACCGCTGCCGGCGCCGGGTGCAGCAGGACCTGCACGGGCACCGCGGCCGCAAGGATGACCCCCTCTACCGCGCTCGGCGAACTCTGCACACCGGCTCCGACCTGCTCACCGACAAGCAGCGCCAGCGGCTGACCGCGCTGTTCGCCGCCGACGAGCACGTGCAGGTCGAGGCCACCTGGGGCATCTATCAGCGGATGATCGGCGCCTACCGCGAGCCCGACCGGGCGAAGGGCCGACGGCTGATGAGCAACCTGATCGATGCGCTCGGCCGCGGCATCCCGGCCGCGCTGACCGAACTCATCACGCTGGGGCGCACGCTGACCAAGCGCGCTGCCGACGTGCTGGCCTACTTCGACCGGCCCGGTACCTCCAACGGACCGACCGAGGCGATCAACGGACGACTCGAGCACCTCCGAGGCTCCGCTCTCGGCTTCCGCAACCTCACCAACTACATCGCCCGAAGCCTGCTCGAGACCGGCGGGTTCAGGCCGCGACTACACCCTCGATCGTGAAGAGCCGGTAATCGGCTCGGCGCACGGCTCGCCGAGTCGGTCGTGGAACCACCGGCGGAGGCAGCCGGGGGCGCTACACCAGCAGCGCCCCGCGGTGGACCGCAGCGTCGCGCCGTGCTCAGGGCAGGCGCCCCACGGCACCGGACAGGCGTCGGTCCGCCGGGCGGCCAGGCGGATGAGCTCGTCGGCGGTGTCCAGCAGCTCCTCGGCGGCGCTGTGCAGACCTCCGACGGCGACGTCCAGCCGCCAGCCGGCACGCCGCCGAGCCGGGTCGGGGTCGGCGTCGCGTGCCAGATCAGCTTCGCGGAGCCGGTGGTACAGGTCGCCGGCCGCGGCGGCCAGTTCCCGAGCCTGGGCCGGTGTCATCCGCGGGCCGCGGGTGGTCCCGTCGCGCACGCTGCTGGTTGCGTCGTTCATCGAGTGTCCTCTCGGGTCGGGCGGACACCACCGCATTCCGGACCGGCCGGTCTGCCGCCTCGCCGGGGCGGCAGCGCGGAGCCGGTCGTGGCGCGGTGCACGTGTCATGGCGGTGACAGTGGGCGGTCGCGGTGTCGCCGGACCGCTTCGTCCCCACAGCTGGGGACGGCTCGTCGTCGTCCACAGATCTCCTGGACGGCGCAGTCGGCGTCCCGCTCCGCGGTGTGTCCCGACCGGTTCGAGCAGGGCCCGGGGCCGACCTTCCTTTCGGACCCCGGTGGCGTCCCACACTCCTGGCCGCATCCCACAACCCGCCTCCCGCCGGCCGGCGCAGGTCGGGGGAAGGGTGGGCCGCAGGCCCATCGCGCAGCGACGCGCCAGCGCCCTTCCGGCGACCAAGACGGCCGGCATCCTGCCCGGGGGTGGGAAGCGGCCCAGCCACGGCTCCACACGACCGCCCGCTGGCCGGGTCATCCCACCGGGCCGCCGGCCGAGCGACCGGTGGGCAGCGCCGCCACGGTCGCTGCCGGGCGACGCGCCGACGCCTCGGCGGCGCGCGCCGCGTCCATCGCGTCGGCGACCTCGTCGAGCTGGTCGTTCAGCAGATGGCCGTACAGGTCCAGGGTCATCGTCGCCGACTGGTGGCCGAGCATGGTCTGCACCACCTTGACGTTCGCGCCGCTGGCGATGGCCAGCGAGGCAGCCGTGTGCCGCAGCGCGTGCGGCGTGAGCCCGTCCAGGCCGGCGGCGCGGACGGCGGGGTCGAAGCTCATCCGGCGGAAGTTGCGCAGGTGCAGCACGCCACCCTTCTCCGCGGCGAAGACGAAGTCGCCGGGCAGCTTGTCCGCGACGTGGACGGCGAGCTCCTCGGCCAGGAACCGCGGAATGGGCACCTGCCGGCGCTGATGGGTCTTCGGCGTGCCGAAGACCGCGCGGCCGTTGACGTCGGCGACCGCCTCGGCGATCAGCGCTCGTCGGCGCAGCAGGTTGAGGTTGCGCACCCGCAGGGCCGCCATCTCGCCGTAGCGCACGCCGGTGTAGGCCAGGAACAGGATGGCCAGCCGGTCCCGGCCAGCGGCCGCGGCCAGGTCGTCGACCTGCGCGTAGGTGAGGAAGATTTGCTCGCCGCGCACCCTGCGCGGCAGCGGCACGCCGACCGCCGGGTTGCGGGCCAGCCGGCCGTCGCGCACCGCCAGGCCCAGGATCAGCGACAGCACCCGGTGGGCATGGCGCACGGTCGAGGCGCTCTTGCCCGAGCGCGAGAGCTGGGCCACCCAGGCGGCGACCCCCTGGTGGGTGATGTCGCCGAGCCGCACCGGGCCCCAGGTCGGCAGGATGTGCACCCGCAGCGAGACCTCGTAGCAGCGGTGGGTCGTCGGCTTGAGGTCGACCTTGCTGTCCAGCCACTGGCCGGCCCACTCGGCGACGGTGACCCGGGTCCGCTTGGGGTCGACGTAGGCGCCGGTGAGCACCGAGGTGGTGACCGAGTCCAGCCACGCCTGCGCGTCGGCCTTTTTGTCGAAGTGCCGCGCGTGCTCCTTGCCCGCCGCGTCGCGGTAGCGGGGCCGCCACTGCCCGTTGGGCCGGCGGGCGATGCTGACCACCGTCAGGCCCCCATGACGCTGCCGCAGGCGCCCGACGCCGCCTGTCGAACGCGACCAACAGCGCGGCGAGCAATTGCAACTGTCCGCAGGGAGTCCGCAGCACAGCCGTTTCTTGCCATTTTCAGCCGACGTCGATCAATTGTAACCAACATTCCCGTCACCACCTCGTCGCCGACGTTACCGCAGGTCAGTGACGCGTAACAGCCCCCTGAGCAGCGACGATGCATCGCCCGGAATGGACGGGGAATGGCGTCCAATACCGGCTCTTAATCAGCGGGTTCGGGGTTCGAGTCCCTGATGGCGCACCCACCCCCTCCTGACCTGGGCTTCTGTGGTAGCCGAGGTCTTCGACGCGGACGTCGAAGCGACCTACTCGACAGAGCCGAAAGATGCGCACATGCATCGCGTCCGGCTCAACGCCGCGGATGGCCGGCGCAGCACGCAGTATGGCGCGGCGGGCACCATGACCCCGTGACAGCCAGCGGAGTCGCCATCGTTCTCCTGGCCTGCGGGCTGGTCCTCTTCCTGCTCGCGCACAGATTGAAGGCGCGCGATGCGAAGCGTCCGCGAGGGCCGATGGAGGAGGTGCGCCCGGAGGTGCTGTCCGTCGCCACCAGAGGCTCCGATCGGGACCGGATACGAGCCATCAAGGTGCTGCGCGAGCGCACGGGGGTTGGCTTGCGGGAAGCGAGCGACACGGTGAAGCGGTGGCTGCAGGAGGAGGACCGTGCCGGGCAGTAGCCACGGTCGGTGCTCGTCGGGAGGCGTCCCAGAGCGGGCCGCTCGGGGCGACGTCGCCGGACCCGTCACCAGAGGGCAGCGGCAGCCCGTGAGACGTCCACCTTCCGCCCCAGGTGGACCACCGCGGCGGACCCGACGGCCTCCGCCCCTGGGTAGCGACCCCGCGCGCGCAGTCCTGTCGCTGGATCGAGCGATCCGGGGCCAGCAGGTGCGTCAGGCCTTGTCGCCCAGCAAGATCCACAGCATGCCGGACAACGTCCATGCCACGGCCGCGAAGGACGTGCTCGCCGCAGCGCCGGGCACCTGACCTGTGGGTCCGGTCGGCATGACCATCTTCTTCATCGTCTTCGTGGCCGTGGCCATCTCCATGGCCATCGCCTACTTCACGCGTCGCAAGTAGGAGTCCCGCAGATGAGGCCCTGGCACTTCCAACTCGGCGGCTTCATCGCCGTGGCCGTGGCGATGTGCGTCATCCGCTTCCGCCTCCACCTCGCATGGTTCTCCGGAGCGGCCGTGGTCCTGCTGGAGTGCGCCGTCAGTGGGTGGGCGCTCGAACGCAAGCAGAGGCGGGGCGACTCCTGACCCAGCGAGGTCCGCTCCGGCATTCCGGGCCCTCGTGCGTGCCGACCGCGACGCAGGTCGGTGGGCCGTAGGGTCGCCGGGTGATCTGGAAGCGGGCCGTCTTCGCGCTCTTCGCCGTCGCGGCGGGCACCAACGTCCCGGCCCCGCTGCTGCTGGTCTACCAGGAACGGCTGGACCTCTCCGCCGAGGTGCTCACGGCGCTGTTCGGCTGCTACGCGGCCGGCCTCGTCCCCGCCCTGCTGGTGGCCGGGCCGCTGTCGGACCGGCTGGGCCGCCGGCGGGTGGCGATCCCCGGCATCGTGCTGTCGGCTCTGGCCTCCCTCGCCTTCGCCGCGGCCGGCGACTCGCTGACCCTGCTGTTCGCCGCCCGCTTCCTGCAGGGGGTGGTCAGCGGCGTCGTCTTCAGCGTGGGCAGCGCATGGGTGGGTGAGCTCTCGCTGGCATCCGGCGAAGGCGCCGGTGGCCGGCGGGCCGCCTTCGCCATGACCGCCGGGTTCTCGCTCGGCCCGCTCACCGGCGGCCTGCTCGGCCAGTACGCCCCGGCGCCGACGGTGCTGCCCTACCTGGTGCACACCGTGCTCGTCGCCGTGGGCCTCGCCTTCGCCCTGCGGCTGCCCGAGACGGTCGACCTGCAGCACGACCGCCCGACCGGGACAGGCGGACCGCCGGCGTCGCCGCTGATCCGTCCCGGGGACGGTCTGCTGGTGGCGACGGTGCTCGCCCCGGTCGCGGTCTGCGTCTACGCGTTCCCGTCCACGATCATCTCCGCGGTTCCCCTGCTGGTCGAGCTGCCCGCCGCCGGGGTCGCGGTCACCGGCGTGCTCGCGGGGGTGACGCTCGGAGCGGGCACGGCGGTCGCCGGGCTGCAACGCCGGCTGGGGCCGTGGACCGCCGTCCTCGGCACCGCGCTCGGCACGCTCGGGTTCGGGTCCGCAGCGGCGTTCGCGGCCACGGGGTCACTACCGTGGCTGGTCGCCGCCGCTCCCCTGCTGGGTGCCGGCGGCGGGCTGTGCCTCGCGGCGGGCCTGGCCCTGACCGCCCGGCTGGCCGCCCCGGCCCGTCTCGGCGCCCTGACGTCGCTGTTCCTCGCCTGCGCCTACGTCGGGTTCGCCGCGCCCTTCGTCACCGCGGTGGCCGCCCGGGCGACGTCGGCGACGCTGCCGCTCGCCGTGGCCGCCGTCCTCACCGCCGTCCTCGCGGTGCGCCTGCTTCCGGTCGCCCGCGCCGGGCGGCTGTAGGGGCCGGAACACGACAGCGCCCCCTCCCCGGGGGGAGGGGGCGCTGCCGGTGGCGGGAGATCAGCCGGCGATGTCCGCGGCGAACTCGCCCTCGAAGGAGTCCTCCAGGACCGTGGCACCGCCGGGCACGTCGGCCGGCTGGAGGATGAAGCTCTCCAGGCTGGGCGACTTGCCGAGCTCGAAGCCACGGATCGGGACGACGAGGCCGCCGGTCTCGACCTGCTCGAGCTCGCTGAAGGCGTTCAGCACGCCCTCACGGGTGAGGTCACCGTTCTCGCAGGCCGCGTCGAGCACCTGCTTCATCATCTCGCTCATGCCGAAGCCCACGACCACGCCCAGGCTGGGCGTCGCGTCGGGGTAGGCCTCCTGGTACTGCTCGAGGAGCTCCGGGTGCGCGTCGAACGACGACACCGGCGAGGCGACGTACAGGTGCGTCTTCAGCCACTCGGCCGCCGGCCCGTCCAGGAGTCCCGGGGCGAAGACGGGGTTGCTGCCCAGGATCGGGACGTCGAGCCCCTGTGCTGCCGCCACGGTGGCGACCGAGGCCGTCTGCCCCGGGGCCACGGTCAGGGCGATCAGGTCGACACCGGCCGCCTTGAACTGGGTGATCTGCGCACTCATGTCCTGGTCGGTCGCCTTGATCTGGGCCGGGATGACCTCGAGGCCCTTCGCCGCGGCGACGGCCTCGGTGCCGGCCAGGCCGTTGGCCCCGTATTCACCCTCGAAGTAGATGTGGCCGACGGTGTCGCCCTCCTGGAGGAGGCCTTCCCGGAACAGGTAGTCGTAGCCGTTGGCGATCTCCACGTCGTACGTCGCACCGACGACACCCGTTCCCGGGATCTCGGTGAGCGTCTTCGACCACGCCGAGGGGAAGTTGACGATCTGGTCCGACTCGTACTCCGGGGCCAGGGCCGTGTTGATGGGTGAGCCGATCGTCTGCTGCATGGCCAGGATGCTGTCCTGCATCCCGCTGTAGAGCTGGACGCCCTGCTGCGGGACGTACCCGGTGTCCTGGATGTCGAGGGAGACGTCGTACGTGTCGCAGACCTGGTTGTTCTCCCAGAACAGCTGGTTGGCGTTGGTGATGTCGTTGCCCAGCGCGGCGAAGACGCCGGTCAGATCGGTGAGCACCCCCAGGTTGATCGTCTCGCCCTCGATGCCGACGTCGGTCGCGACGTCGCCGGCGGCAGCATCGCCACCGCCACCCCCGCCGGAGCTCTCCGGCGCCTTGGTGCTGCAACCGGAGGCGGCCATGACGAAGGTGGCGGCCAGCATCGTGGCGCCGGTCGAACGCTTGCTGAGTCTCACGTGGTGCTCCCTTGGGCTGGTTTGTCGGACGGAACGGGGGCGTTGGACTGGCTGGATGAGTCGGGCGGGTGCTCGGTGACCCGTCCTCCCGGACGGCGCCGCACCCGGCCGGTGATGCGGTTGGCGATGCCGGCGAGGCCGGCCGGCTCGAAGAGGATGACCAGGACGATGGCCAGGCCGAAGAGGAAGCGGGCCGCCTCACCCGCCGCCAGCCCGCCCTCACCGCGGTCGCCGACGAAGGGGATGAGGTCGGCGTACCGCTGGAAGACCAGCGGAAGGGCGCTGACGAACAGCGCGCCGAGCACCGCACCGTTCACCGACCCCAGGCCGCCGAGCACGATCATGGCGAGGTAGAGGATCGACAGCTCGAGCCCGAAGGACTCCGGCGCGATGCTCCCGATGGACAGCGCGTACATCACGCCGGCGAGCCCGGCGTACATGGAGCTCACCAGGAAGATCCGGGCCTTGTAGCGCTGGACGTTGACGCCCATGACCGAGGCGGCGACCTCGCTGTCCCGCAGGGTCTGCAGCGCCCGGCCGGGCCGGCTGCGCAGCAGGTTGCGGGCGTACCAGTAGGCCAGCAGCGCCAGGACGAGGCCGAGGTACCACAGCCGTTCGGCCTCCCGGAACGGCACGCCCAGGACGTAGAGCTCCGGGTCGCGGTTGCCGAAGGTGAAGCCGAACAGCTCGAAATTCGGCGCCGCGCGGCCGTTGAACCCGCCGGTGACCGGGGTCCAGGCGTTGAGCACGTGGATGCCGATGAAGACCAGCGCCAGCGACGCGACACCGAGGTAGATGCCGCGCAGTCGCGCTGCCAGGGGACTGAAGATCAGACCGGCCAGACCCGCCAGGAGGACGCCCACCACCATCCCGACGATGGGCGGCAGCCCCAGACCGTCCAGTTCGGCGACCCCGAGGCCACCCGGCTCGCCGGAGACGTACACGTAGCTGACCGCGCCCACGGCGAGGAAGAAGGCGTGGGCGAGCGACAGCTGCCCGGCGTTGCCGACCAGCAGGTTCAGCCCGATCGCCCCAACGGCTGCGCCGAATACCGCGAAGCCGGTGCGCAGCCAGAACTCCTCGACGTACAGCGGCAGCGCGAGCAGCACCACCAGCAGCGCGACCAGCAGCAGTGGACGCAGGATGGAACGCCCGCGGCCGGCCGGCGCCGGGGCGCTGACCCCTGAGCGCTGCGCCCCGGAGTCGGCGATGACGGTCGACTCAGACACGGGTCAGCTCCTTCGTCCCGAACAAACCGGAGGGGCGGAACATCAGGACGGCGATCATCACGATGAAGGGGACGACGGCGCTGAATCCGCGGCCGAGGAACAGCAGCTGATCCTGGTAGCCGGCCGCCATGGCCTCGGCGATGCCGATCAGCAGGCCCCCCGCCAGCGCACCCCCGGTCGAGTCGAGACCGCCGAGGATCGCGGCCGGGAACGCCCGGAGCGCGACGGCGTACGCCGTGGGCGTGACGCCCGGGGTGGGGGAACCGACGAGGAACAGGGCCGCGACCGCGGCGAGCACACCGGCGACCACCCATGCCAGAGCGGAGACCCGGCCCTGCCGGATGCCCATCAGCGCCGCCGTCTCGCCGTCCTCCGCCGACGCCCGCATCGCGATGCCCCAGCTGGAGTACTTGAAGGCCACGAAGAACAGCGCGATGAGGACCGCCGCCACGAGGAACGCGATCAGCCGGTTCTGGCTGAGCCCGACGCTGCCGACCCGGAACGACTCCCCGCCCCACGGGTGCGGCACGTTGAGGATGTCCGAGCCGAGCCGGCGGATGAGTTCGGTGAGCAGGATGATGTCGACGCCGATGGTGACGATGGCCAGGCTGATCACCGCCGCACCGCGGAGCCGGTTGATGATCAGGCGCTCGATAACGAACGCCGCGGCCGCCGTGATCAGGATGCCCACCAGGACGGCCGGCAGGAACCCGATCGAGTCCGAGAGCCGGGCGATGGAGTAGGCGCCCAGCAGCAGCAGCGAGCCGTGGGTGAAGCTCACCACCTCGCTCGCCTTGAAGATGATCACGAAGCCGAGGGCGATGAGCGCGTAGAGGGCGCCGAGGGACAGCCCGTTGAGCAGCAGGGAGAGGAACTGGGTCACGAGGTCGCCCCAGGTGTGTCGGAGGGGTGGTGGTGGGCCGCGGCTTCGGAGGGGCTGTCCTCGTCACCGGAGCCCAGGTAGGCGCGGATCACCTCGGGGTCGGTCTGCACCTGCGCCGGGGTGCCGTCGGCGATCCGGCGGCCGAAGTCGAGGACGGTGACCCGGTCGGCCAGTGACATGACCATCCCCATGTCGTGCTCGACCAGGACGACCGAGATCCCGAGCGCCGACCGGATCTCGAGGATGGCGGCGGCCATGCGGTCGGTCTCCTCGGCGTTCATGCCGGCCACCGGCTCGTCCAGGAGCAGCAGCCGCGGCTCGGTGCACAGCGCCCGCGCCACCTCCACCCGCTTCTGGTCGCCGTAGGACAGCACACCGACGGGCGTGTGCAGCTTGTCGCCGAGATCGAGGAAGTCGGCGATCTCGGCCACCCGCTCGCCGTGGCGCCTGCCCTCCCGCGTTGCCCGCGGGAGGCGCAGGCCGGCGGCGACGAAGCCCGCCTTGGTCAGGTGGTGGCGGCCGAGCATCAGGTTCTCGGCCACCGACTGGGTGCCCGACAGCGCGATGTTCTGGAACGCACGCGCGACCCCGATGCCGGCGATCTGGTACGGCCGCATGCGGTCCAGCCGCGCGTCGCCGAACCTGACCTCGCCCTCGGCGGCCTTGTAGACCCCCGACAGGACGTTGAACATCGTCGACTTCCCGGCACCGTTGGGCCCGATGATCGCGTGGATCGTGCCGGGGACGACGGTGAACGAGACCTCCGACAGCGCCGTGATCGCACCGAACCGGACGCTGACACCGACCACCTCGACGGGCGGGATGTCCGACCGGGTCCCGGACTCGGCGGCCCGCGTGGCGCTCATGCCGTCCACCGGGAGAGCTTCTTGCCCGACGCCACGCGCACCCGCTGCTCGCCGGCGTCGCCGCCGTCGTGGCCCAGGTACAGCCGCTGGACCTCGTCGGTCCGGGCGAGCTCCCGGGCGTCCCCGGAGAGGGACACCTCCCCGACGTCGAGCACGTAGGCCAGGTCGGCCACCCCGAGCGCCATGGTCGCGTTCTGCTCGACGAGCAGGACCGAGGTCCCCTGCCGGTTGATCTCGGCGATGACCTCGCCGATCTGGCCGATGATGCGCGGCGCCAGCCCGAGTGACGGCTCGTCGAGGAGAAGCAGTTTGGGGCTGGCCATCAGCGCCCGGCCGATGGCGAGCATCTGCTGCTCGCCGCCGGACAGCAGCGCGCCGCGCTGCGAGCTCCGCTCCTTGAGGACGGGGAACATGTCGTAGACCCGGTCCTGGGCCTTGGCCTTGGCCGTCTTGTCCTTGTTGCCCATCCCGCCGGCCCGCAGGTTCTCCTCCACCGTGAGGCGGCCGAAGATCCGCCGGCCCTCCGGCACCTGCACGAGGCCGAGCCGGACGGCCTGGGCCGCGTCCCGGCCGACGAGATCGGTTCCGTCGAAACGCACGGTCCCGGCGTCCACCTTGCCGCGGTGCAGCCGCAGGGTGCCGGAGATGGTGCGCAGCAGGGTCGTCTTGCCGGCGCCGTTGCTGCCGAGCACGGCGACGACCTTGCCGTCGGGGACTTCCATGGACACCCCCCGCACGGCCTGGACGGCGCCGCCGTAGGTCACGTGGAGCGCATCGATGCTCAGCACGGACTGCACTTCCTTTCTGCGCCGGCGGACGGCGCGGGGGCGAGCCTGGTGCGGGTGGCGGAGCGGGCCCTCACGGGACCGCGGGCGCTCGGTCGGACGGCGGCCACGAGCGCCGTGCACGGGCCCCCGCGCCGGTCCCGGGCATGCCCCGACCCGGACCGGCTGGGAGGCCCGGGACGTCCGGGCGACCGGTGAGTGATCTGGCGCACATGTGCCGAGACTCTAGGGGCAGATCATCCGACCTCGGCCCCTCGGAAGATCACGGATCGATCACCATGCGATCAGGCGACGGTCCAGGCGCCGATCATGGGGAGCGAGCACACCCGACCAGGTCGACATACGTGCGGCCGACACGTTGTGGTGGCCCGACCGGCGCTCCCGGGTGATCAGCACCCGGCCGGGCCGGCTACCGGCGCGGCACGCAGCGCTGGAGCAGCGGCTCCCGCCGGGCCACCGACCCGTCAGCGGACCCCTGGGCCCGGCCCGGGAGGCCGCAGCACGGCCGAGGGCAGCGACCCGCCGCGCACGTGCTGCCGCCACATCCCCACGCAGGAAGGGCGGTCTCCAGCTCGTCGACGACCACGACGATCGCATCGAGCGCGGCAACAGCTCGACGCCGCGCCTGCTCCGGCGTCTGCCCGACGGTCACCACGTGCCCGAGGCGCTCCCGGCCGGAACCGGCCGGCCCGGTCACCTCGCCGAGGTCGGCGAAGACCTCGGCCGCGACCAGGCCGGGGATCCCACCGACCTCACGGACGCCCGAGACCGCCCGCACCCGGCCGACCTCCTGTGCGCTGAAGTGCATCTGCGTACTGGCCACCACGGCCCCCGCCGGCTCCCTGGCGGGCTCCCCCAGGAGCCGCCCCACGGTGGCGTCCGCGGTGTCGACGCCGCTCACCAGGTCCACGCAGTGGTGGGCACCGCCGCCCGCCGGCGTCGGGTTCAGCACCAGCAGTCGCGGACCGGCCGGACCCAGCACGAACTCGAGGTGGAACGGGCCGAAGTCGTACCCGACGGCCGCGAGCCAGTCGCGGACCCAGCCGGCGGCTTCCTCGGTCGGCGGCCGGGCCGTGGCCGTGCGGACCAGGTCGGCGACGTGCGGCGGCGGCGTGGTGATGGTGTCCGACCAAGCCAGGACGACGGGCCGGCCGGCGTCGACGAAGCCGTCGGCGCCGTAGCGCGGACCGGGGACGTACTCCTCGGCGACCAGCCGGTGCCGGGGTCGCAGCCCCCGGCCGTAGTCCGGCCGCGCGACATGCCGGGCCGCCAGCTCCTGGAGTTCCCGGTCGTCGGAGACCAGGCCGACGTCCCAGCCGGCGCCGCCGTCCACCGGCTGGACCACGCAGGGGTAGCCGAGGGGCGATCCGGGCCGGTCGGCACCGGCGGAGATCTCCGCCCAGGCGACATGGGCCAGGCCGGTCGCGGCGAGCGCACCGTGCAGCGCCCGCCGATCGTCGGCCAGTGCGGGCGACCCAGGCGTCGGACCGCGCAGGCCGAGCGCCCGGGCGGCGCCGGCGGCCGAGCCGGTGAACCCGTCGACGGAACTGGTCAGCACGAGGATCTCGCCGTCCAGGCCACGGGTCGCGGCCACGACCGCGGACACGTCCTGGGTGTCGCACTCGATCCACCGGTCGACCAGCCCGTCCAGCTCCTCGCCGTAGCAGGCGCGGTGCCGCGCCAGGACCGCCGTGCGCAGGCCCCGCGACCGCGCGGATTCCAGCTGTGCCACCCCGAAGGCGTCCAGCCGCTCCCCCGCCCCGAACTCGGGACGGGCGGCGCCCGGGCGCACGAGCACCTCTACCGCGACGAACCACGGCTCAGTGGAGCCGGCAGAGGTCGCGGCCGTGCCGCCGGGTGTCACGGGCGTCGGCATGGTGGACTGTCCCTCCCGGTCCGGTCAGAGCAGTCCGACCATACCGGCCGGTTGGTTTCCGGTGGAACGGGTAACAGCACGTACCCGAATCGCCGTGCTGAGGTGGCCGCTCCCTCCGGTGACCAGCAGCTCCGCGCGGGAAGGTGGCGGGCCGCCCACCGGTTGCTGCCCGTGTGACCAGCACGCCCGGACCCCGCGACGTCGACGTCGTCGTGATCGGTGCCGGGCAGGCCGGGCTGTCCACGGCGTGGGCACTGGCCCGACAGGGCTTCGCACCGGGCACCGGTTTCCTGGTCCTCGACGGGGAGGACGCGCCGGGCGGCGCCTGGCGGCACCGCTGGCCCTCGCTCACCCTCGGCACGACCCACCGGGTCCACCACCTCCCCGGGCTGCCGTTCACCCCCGATGACGACGGCGCTCCGGCGGTGGAGTCCGTCCCCGCGTACTTCGCCGAGTACGAGCAGCGCTTCGCCGTGCCGGTCGTGCGGCCCGTGCGGGTCACCGCCGTACGGCGCGGCGCCGACGACCGCTTCCGGGTGGAGACCGACCGCGGCACCTGGATCCCGCGCGCCGTCGTCAATGCGACGGGCACCTGGACCCGCCCGTTCGTCCCGCGCTACCCCGGCCAGGAACTGTTCCGCGGCCGCCAGCTGCACACGGTCGACTACCGCTCGGCCGAGGACTTCCGGGGGCAGCACGTCGTCGTCGTGGGCGGTGGCGCCTCGGCCACCCAGCTGCTGGCCGAGATCTCCCGGGTCACCTCGACGACGTGGGTGACCCGCCGCCCACCGGTGTGGCGGGACGGTCCCTTCGACGACGACGCCGGCCGCCGGGCGGTGGCGATGGTGGAGGAAGCAGTCCGGGAAGGGCGGCGCCCCGGCAGCGTCGTCGGCGTCACCGGGCTGGCGCTCAGCACCCCCTACGTGCGCGAGGGGCTGGAGCGCGGCATCCTCGAGCGGCAGCCGATGTTCGACCGGATCATCCCCGACGGCGTGGCCTGGGACGCCGCCGACGGAACGGAGGGAGGCTCCGTGGCGGCCGGCGCGATCCTGTGGGCCACCGGCTTCCGCGCGGCGGTCGGCCACCTCGCGCCGCTCCGGCTCCGCGACGCGGGGCGGAGCTTCCGCATGGAGGGCACCCAGGTCGCCGGCGAGCCCCGGCTGCACCTGGTCGGCTACGGCCCCTCGGCCAGCACCATCGGCGCGAACCGCGCCGGGCAGGCCGCCGCCCGGGCGCTGCGCCGCGAGCTGCGGCCCGGCGCTCCCCTGCCGCGCACCGCCTGACCTGCTGGGGGATCTTTCAGGGTGCGATCAGGTCGCTCCCCGATGGTCGGGGCGTCGTCCGCCGGACAGGCTTCGGCCATGACTTCCCGACCGCTCCCCGGAGCCGCGATGATCGAGGCGCAGGGGCTCACCAAGAGGTACGGCGACCGGACCGCCGTCGACCGCATCTCGCCAGCGTGGAGTACTCCGCGCGGGAGCAGACCCCTGCCGGAGCGCCCCGATGATCGACACCGTCGCCCTCGACCCCCACCGGAACGTGCCGGGAGTGCGCCGGCCGGGATTCGCACAGACCTTGCGGGCGGAGTGGATCAAGTCCTGGTCGGTGCGCTCCACGGTCTGGTCGATCGTCGCGCTGGTGGTGCTCGGCGCCGGGCTCACCGTGCTGGTCTGCGCGGTCAGCGCGGACGACCTCGCCGGCGAGGCGGCCGGCTCGTTCATCACCTGGGGGATGACCATCGCGCGAACCTGCTCGAGCCCTGGACCGGTTTCGCGGTGTTCTGCGCCGAGGTGGCGGCAGTGCTGCTGGCCGGCTACCTGGTGCTGCGACGCCGCGACGCGTGACGCCCCCCCGCCCTGCACGTGCGCACCTGCCCCGCTGGACCGCGGTTCAACGGGGCAGGTGTGACGGCAGGTACCACCCGTTCCCGCCGATCGGGGCCTGCGACAGCTGACGCGGCAGGTACTGGTCGAAGAACATCCGGGCGGTGAGCTCGTGCCGGCTGCCGACCCCCAGGTTGGCGAAGACCTTCTTCAGGTGGTCCTGCACGGTGGTCAGCGAGATCGACAGCGCCGCGGCCACTTCGGGGTTGCTGTTCCCCGCCACGACCAGCCGCGCCACCTCCCGCTCCCGGGCGGTGAGCCCGTAGGCCTCGGCGATCACCTCGGCCAGCTCGTAGGGCGCGACCGGCTCGATCACCAGCGACAGCCGCTCGGGCCCCTCCCGGCCGGCCGGCTCCAGGACGTCGAGCTGCACGCTCATCCACCGGCCGGTCCGCAGTCGCACCCGCCCTGACTGGCGCCGTCCCCCCGCCGCGATCAGCCGCGATCAGCCGCGACACGAGCATGACCACGCCGACCGGCACCCCACCGATGCGGGAGTCGGGCATCTCGTCCATCAGCAGCCGCGCGGCCCGGCTGGCCAGCTCGACGTCGATCCGCACGCCGTCGACCCGCAGCACGGCCATCCCGGGACCTTCCTCGACGTCCCGGTGGGTGATCTCGGTGACCAGGAGGGTGCGGCGCACGGCCGCGGCGATGTCGGGGGCGATCGCGGCGACGAGCTGCAGCTCCGCATCCGTGAAGTCGGGTGCCCCGGTCTCCCGGAAGAACACCACCGCCCCCCAGGGCCGACCCCGGTTCCGCAGCACCGCGCGCAGCTCCGGTCCCATCCCGACCGGCAGCATCACGTCGCGGTAGCGGGCGCTGAGCTCCGGGCGTCCCCGCGTACGGCGGTGGATGGTGGCGACGCCCGACCGGTCCCGCACCAGGGCGGGCAACTGGTTGACGTCGTCGCCGCCGACCTCCAGCTCGAGCAGGCGAGGGAGCACCTCCAGCGGCAGGCCCTCGTCGTGGTACCCGCCGGTGTTCATCACCGTGGCCGGGTCGAGGAGCAGGCCGCACCAGAGGTCGGACGGAACCGCGCGGCCGAGTACCGGGACGACGTCCCGGTACAGCGCGAGCGGGTCGGTCGCCGACCGGCAGAGCCGCTCGATCCGGTCGCGCACCGTGGCCATCGGTGCCATGCCGAAACGGTAGGACCGCCGGGCGTCGCGGGAAACCCCCCCGCTTCAGGGATGTCGCAGGTCATCGGGTCGATCGCACGCTCGCTGCCATGACCGCACCTACGCACACCACATCCGCTGAGCCGGCTCCGGTCCTGACCGCCCCTGGCGAGGGGACGGCGATCTGGCACGTCGACACCCTGATGACGTTCAAGGCCCTGACCGAGGACACCGGCGGGCGGCTCGCCGTCTGGGAGCAGCTGCTCCCGCGCCGCTCCTCGCCGCCGCTGCACGTCCACCACCAGGAGGACGAGGCCTGGTTCGTCCTCGACGGAGAGATCACCTTCCAGGTCGGGGACCGGGCCTGGGCCGCCACACCGGGCAGCTTCGTCTGGGCGCCGCGGGGGCTGCCGCACACCTTCCGGGTCGACTCCCCCACCGCCCGCGTGCTGGCCCTGGCCGTCCCGGGCCGGTTCGACCTGTTCGCGCGGGCCACCGGCCGGCCCGCCGAGGAACCGACCCTGCCTCCTCCGCCGGAGAACCCCCCGGACATGACCGCCCTCGTCGGGGCGGCGAGGCAGCACGGGATGGAGGTACTGGGGCCTCCCCTCGCGTGACCACCCCGGGTCCAGCAGGGAGAGTAGTGGCGTGACCTCTCCCGACCCGGCCGCCGAGGGCCGCCGCCGCGCCGACGAACTGCTCGCCGCCCTGACCGCGGCCGACGACGACGCCGCCGAGCAGCTGCTCACCGGCCTGACCGAGATCCGCGACCTGGTGTTCGTGGGCGCGGGGCTGACCGCGATCGCCCGCACCGAGGGCCGGGCGCTGCCCACCGCCCAGCGGGCGCAGGCCAGCACCCGCCAGCTGCAGCTGGGTCAGCTGCGGGACGCGAACCGCTTCGATCCCGACGGGCTGCGCACCTGGTTGCGGCGGTCGGGCGAGGAGATCCTCTTCATCCGCTCGCTGCACGCCGCCGCCCGGCCGGTCTGAGCCGCCCGCGTCAGGGGCGGGCGGGCGCGGGGCGCGCGGCGACTCGCGCCAGCGGGAGGACGACGGCCAGCGCGACGGCGCTGAACACGAACGTCCACGACAACCCCACGGCGCCGAAGACGAAGCCCAGCAGCAGCGCCCCGCAGGCGGTCCCGGCGTCGAACGAGGCGTTCCACAGGGCGCTCGCCGCCGTCGTCCCCTGCTCGCCGGCGCGGGTGAAGGCCCGCAGCAGGGTGAGGTTCTGCACCGCTCCGAACCCGGCACCGAAGAGCGCCGCACCGACCAGCACCCAGGCCGAGGCGTTCCACAGGCCCACGGCGGTGACCGTCAGGCCGGCCGCGCCGACCAGCACCGCAAGGGGCAGCAGCAGCCCGGTGCCCAGCCGGTCGGCCAGCACGCCGGCCCGCCACCGGGTGAGCGCTCCGAACAGTCCCCACAGCAGGAGGGCCACGGTGGCCAGCCGGCCGTCGGGCCGGTCGATCGGCAGGAAGGTGACCAGCCCGCCGCCGGCCGTCGTCACCACGAACAGCACCAGCGACGGCGCCAGCGCGGCGCGGACCGCCGCCCGCGCGTCCCCCTTCGCGCCGCGCTCCTCACGGGTGGTCACCGACCGCAGCAGCATCGGGAGGAAGACCAGGCCCAGCACCGGTGACGCCGACAGCCACGCCAGCCAGCCGACGTGCCCGTCGAGCACCAGCGCGACCCCGGCCGGGATCGCCGCCATGTTGGGCAGTGCGATCGCCAGGCCGTAGAGGCCGATGGACTCGCCGCGCCGCTCCGGCGGGGCGACCCGGGCGGCGAGGGTGGCTCCGAGCACGGTGATCACCGCGAACCCGGCGCCCCGCACGGCCGACAGCGCCGAGATCCAGCCGACCCCGTCGTCGAGCACGTACAGCGGCGCGGGCACCCCGAGCGCGAGCAGCCCCGCAGCGAACACCGGCCCGACGCCGAACCGGGCGGTCAGGGCCGGGACCACGGTCTGCACGACGATGGTGATCACCAGGAAGACCGCGGTGACCACGCCGGCGGTGGCCGCCGACGCCCCACCGGCCACCGCGTACGTGGGCAGGGAGGCCAGCGTGAGGAAGTAGCTGGCGAACCCGAGCGCCGTCACGCCCACCAGCGCCTGCACCCCGCGGGACCGCCACAGAGGGGCCTGCACCTCCACCGTTGCCCCGCTCACGCCACCCCACCGATCGTCGTTCCCGCCCGTCGAGCATGACTCCCGGCGCATGACCGGCCGCGCTCGGGTAGGCAGAGGGCGTGCCGCTGCTCACCGTGGGCCACGGGCCCGATGACCGGGAACGCCTCGGCGCCCGTCTCTCCGGGGCCGACGTGGAGCTGCTCGTCGACGTCCGCCGCTTCCCCGGCAGCCGGAACAACCCCGACGTCCGGCGCGAGGCACTCGAGGAGTGGCTGCCGGCGACCGGCATCGGCTACCGCTGGGCGGAGCAGCTCGGCGGACGCCGCCGACTGCCGACCGGAGAGCCGGTGGCCGACGACTGGTGGACCGTCGCCCAGTTCGCCGCCTACGCCGCCCACACCCGCACCGCGGAGTTCGCGGCCGCCCTGGACGAGGTGCTGGCCGACACGGCCGGGGCGACCGTCGCGGTGATGTGCAGCGAGAGCGTCTGGTGGCGCTGCCACCGGCGGCTGGTCGCCGACGTCGCCGTCCTCAGCCGGCGGGTGCCGGTCACCCACCTGATGCCCGACGGCCGGCTGACCCCGCATGCGCCGGCGGCCGGCGCGGTGCTCGCCGCCGACGGACAGGTCCACTGGCCGGCGGTCCCGGATGGTGATCAGGTCACCTGATCGATGACAGGGGATCGCGGTCAGTCCATGTGCGGGTAGCGGTGGTCGGTCGCGGGCGCGAACGTCTCCTTGATCGACCGGGTGCTGGTCCAGCGCTGGAGGTTCTGCGCGGCACCGGCCTTGTCGTTGGTGCCGGAGGCCCGCCCGCCGCCGAACGGCTGCTGGCCGACGACGGCGCCGGTCGGCTTGTCGTTGACGTAGAAGTTGCCGGCGGCGTGCCGGAGTAACTGCTGCGCGTGCGCGATCGCGGCGCGGTCCTGGGCGATGACCGCGCCGGTGAGGGCGTACGGCGCCGCCGACTCCATCTGGGCGAGCACCGCGTCGTAGTCCGCGTCGTCGTACACGTGCACCGCCAGCACCGGACCGAAGTACTCGGTGGTGAAGACCTCGTGCCCCGGGTCGGTGCCCTCGATGATGGTCGGGCGCACGAAGAAGCCCTCGGAGTCGTCGGCGGTCCCGCCGGCGACGATCGACAGCGCCGGGTCGTCGTCGACCCGGTCGAGCACACCGGAGAGCTTCGAGAAGGATTTCCGGTCGATCACCGCGCCCATGAAGTTCGAGAAGTCCGTGACGTCGCCCACCGGCAGCGACTCGGTGGTGGCGACCAGGTCGTCCTCCAGCCGGCTCCACACCGACCGCGGCACGTAGGCCCGGGAGGCCGCGGAGCACTTCTGGCCCTGGTACTCGAACGCGCCCCGGACCAGCGCGGTGCGCAGCACGTCGACGTCGGCCGAGGCGTGCGCGACGACGAAGTCCTTGCCGCCGGTCTCCCCGACGATCCGCGGGTACCCGCGGTAGGAGGCGATGTTCTGCCCGACCGTGCGCCACAGGTGCTGGAACACCGGCGTCGACCCGGTGAAGTGGATGCCGGCCAGGTCACGGTCGGCCAGCGCCACCTCCGAGACCGGGATCCCGTCACCGGGAACCATGTTGATCACGCCCGGAGGCAGGCCCGCGGTCTCCAGCAGCCGCATCAGGAAGTGCGCGGCGAACTGCTGGGTCGGGGAGGGCTTCCACACGACGGTGTTTCCCATGAGCGCCGGCGCGGTGGGCAGGTTGCCGGCGATCGCGGTGAAGTTGAACGGGGTGATCGCGTATACGAAACCCTCGAGCGGCCGGTGGTCGGTGCGGTTCCAGAAGCCGGGTGAGGACTCCGGCTGCTCGGCGAGGATCTGCCGCGCGAAGTGCACGTTGAACCGCCAGAAGTCGATCAGCTCGCAGGCGCTGTCGATCTCCGCCTGCTGGGCGGTCTTGCTCTGGCCGAGCATGGTGGCGGCGTTGAGCGTCTGCCGCCAGGGGCCGGCCAGCAGGTCGGCGGCCTTCAGGAACACCGCGGCGCGGTCGTCGAAGGAGAGCTCCTGCCAGATCGGGGCCGCCTCCTTCGCGGCGCGGACGGCGTCCTGCGCGTCGGCGTGGGTGGCGTGCCCGGAAGTCCCGAGGACGGCGCTGTGCCGGTGCGGCTGGACGACGTCGAACCGCTCGCCGGCCGCCATCCGCTGCCGCCCGCCGATCGTGGCGGTCAGCTCGATCGGCTCGGCGGCCAGCTCGGTCAGCCGGGCCTGCAGCTCCGCGCGCTCGGCCGAGCCGGGGGCGTAGGTGAGGACCGGCTCGTTGCGGGGCGCGGGAACTCGGGTGACGGCGTCCATGGGGACCTCGATCTCAGGACTCGGTTGTCAGGACGTGGTGCGCAGGGAGCGGAGGAAGAAGGCGACGTTGGCCGGGCGCTCGGCCAGCCTGCGCATGAAGTACGCGTACCAGTCGACGCCGTACGGGACGTAGGCCCGCACTCGCGTGCCGGCGGCGGCCAGGCGGCGCTGCTCGTCGGGGCGGATGCCGTAGAGCATCTGCACCTCCCACGAGTCCGCGGCCCGGGAGTGCTGGGCCGCGAGCTCGTGCGCGAGCGCCACCATCGCCGGGTCGTGGGAACCCACCATCGGGTACCCGGGGCCGGCCATGAGGATCTCGAGGCACCGCGCGTAGGCGGCGTCGACGTCCTTCTTCTTCTGGTGCGCGACGGCCGGTGCCTCGTCGTAGGCCCCCTTGACCAGGCGCACCCGCGACCCGGTGACGGCGAGGGCCTTGGCGTCGTCCTCGGTGCGCAGCAGCATCGCCTGCAGGACCGCGCCGGTGCCGGGGTGCTCCTTGCGCAGCTCGGCGACCGCGGCGAGGGTCGAGTCGATGGTCCGGGAGTCCTCCATGTCGAGGGTGACCGTCGTGCCGATCGCGGTGGCGGCCTCCACCACGGGCCGCACCAGGTCGACGGCGATCTCGTGGCCGTCGGGCAGCGCCTGGCCGAAGGCAGACAGCTTCACCGACACCTCGGCTCCGTCGCCGAGCCCCAGGCCGGCCAGCCCGTCGAGGGCCGCCAGGTAGGCGTCGCGGGAGCGCTCGGCCTCGGCGCGGGTGGTGATGTCCTCGCCGAGGTGGTCCAGGGTCGCCCGGATGCCGTCGGCGGCCAGCGCCCGGACGGCGGAGAGCGCGTCGGCCAGGCTCTCGCCCGCGACGAACCGGTCGACCACCCGGCGGGTGGCCGGTGTCCCGGTGACCACCCGGCGCAGGGCCGGACGGCGGGAGGCGGCCAGCAAGGCCTTGGAGAGGAGCACGGGACCTCCCGGGGACGGACGACGCCTGGGCACAACGCTAGGCACGGCCACCCATCCGGGCCAGGGACAGATGTCGGGTGTTCCGCGGTCTGTTCTCATACAGCTGTACGAGAGACGGCGGAGGGGAGGCCGGATGCGGGACGACCTGCAGGACCTGGTCGACGAGGTGTCCCGCGTGCTGGCCGCGCCCGCCACCCTGGAGGACGCCGACTTCACGCTGCTGGCCTTCTGCGCCCACGACGACAGCGGCGCCGACCCGATCGACGCCGTCCGTACCCGCTCCATCCTCACCCGGGGCTCGGCGCCGGGGACCCGCCGCTGGTTCGAGGACTTCGGCATCGCCTCGGCGACCCGGCCGCTGCGCACGCCGGCGGAGCCGGCGGCCGGCATCCTCACCCGGCTGGTCCTGCCGGTCCGCCACGACGGCGAGATCCGCGGCTACCTCTGGCTGCTCGACGACGGCCGCATCGACCCCGACGCCCACGGGGACCCGGCGCTGGAGCGCGCCCAGGACCTCGCCGCGGACGCGGGCCGGATGCTGGCCGGGCGCCCGGCCGCCGACCTCGGGGATGCGCTCGCCGACGTCCTCGACGGCCGCCCGGGGGCACGCCCCCCGGCCGAGCGCCGGCTGGCCGAGCGGCTGACCGGCGACGGCCCGCAGGTACTGGTCGCGCTCTTCCCCGCCGGCGGCGCCGCGCCCCGGGGATGGCGGCTCCCGGCAGCCGGCGCGGTGGCGGCCGTCGTCGCCGGCGGAGCGGTCGCCGTGCTCGTGCCGCTGCCCGCGGCGGCCGACCTCCGTCCTGCCGGGGCACTCACCGCGGCATCGCTGCGGGCACTTCCGGCCGGCAGCAGCGCCGGGGTGTCGGCGGTGCGCCGGGGCGCCGCGGAACTGGCCGACCAGTGGCAGGAGGCCCGCACCGCCGCGCGGATCGCCGCGGCGGTCGAGCGGTTCTCCCCCGTCGCGCTGTGGGAGGAGCTGGGCGCGTGGCGGCTGGCCGCGCAGCTCCCCGGCCCGGATCCCGCGCTGCAGCCGCTGCTGGCCGACCCGGTGCTCACCGCGACGGCGGAGACCTTCCTCGACTGCGCCGGTAGCGCCGCACGCACGGCGGAGGCCCTGTGCATCCACCGGCAGACCCTGTACTACCGGCTGGGCCGCATCACCGCGCTGACCGGCCTGGACCTCGCCGACGGCGACGCCCGCCTGCTGGTGCACGCCGGGCTGCGCGCCGCACGGCTGCGGAACGCGACCCGGCCACCGCGCTCCTGATCGACGGCTCGCCTACGCTCGTCGCGATGGCTGCGGGAGAGACGGCTGCGCAGCACGACGACCGCAGCGGGCACGACGACGTCCTGCGTGCGCTGCGCACCCGGACCGCCGAGGAGCACCGGACCGTCGAGGACCTGCTCGACCTGCTGGATCCGCAGCTCGACCGGCAGCGGCTGGCGCAGGTGCTGACGGTGATGCACGGGTTCTGGGTGGCGGCCGAACGAGGCCTCGACGAGTGGGCGGCCCGACGACCGGTCGACGCCAGCACCGTGGCGTGGGAGCGGCGACGCCGGGCGGGGCTGTTCGCCACCGACCTGCGCGCGCTGGGAGTCCCGGCGTCGGCCGACGTGCCGCTGCTTGCTGCCGTCGCGGACACCGACCAGGCGCTGGGCCGGCTCTACGTGCTGGAGGGTTCCACGCTCGGCGGCGCCTTCATCGACCGCCACCTCGCTCTGCTGCCGGGTCTCGCCGACGTCCGGATCCGCGCCTTCTCGCCCTACGGGGCGGACACCGGTGCCATGTGGGCCGCCTACCGGCGGGTCACCCGCGAGCACGTCCGCGCCGGGGGCGACGCCGACCGCGTCGTCGCCGCCGCCCGCGAGACGTTCCGGGCGCTGGCGCAGTGGTGCCGGCCGGTGGCCCGCGGCCGGGAGGTGCCGGTGTGACCGACGTCGATCAGGAGGGGCCTCGGAGAACCTCGTCGACCCGACCGGGTCGGGTGGGCGACCGGCTCACCGATCGGCTGCTGCCCGACGGCGCGGAGGACGACGTCGTGCTCGTCGCCGTCCGCGTGCGACCGCAGGACCGCTGAGCCGGCTCCCGCTCAGTCCGTCTCCGGAGCGGTGAACCGGGGGGTCAGCCCGTCGTCGGCTGCACCACCCCGCGCGGGCGGGGGCCCCTCGTCATCCGCCGCCCGCGCGGCGGCGACGGTGTCCTCCCCCAGGCCGGCCGCGGGATCGCTCCTCGCGCCCCGCTCGAGGGCCGCCAGCAAGCGCTCCTCCTCGGGCGTGAGGTCACCGGGGCCGAGGTGGCCGCCGGGCTCACCGGCGTCGGAACCCGACGCCATCGCGGTGTCCGGGGTGGGGTCGTCCGGGGCGTTCACGCGGCTGTTCCTCACGGTGGGTCAGCGGGGGAAGTTCGGCTCGAGCCGCGGCACGATCTGCATCTCCGGCACGAAGCTGGCGGGGTGCAGCAGGAGCAGGGTGCGGATCGCCTCAGCCACCGCCGACGGCGGCATCATCAGGTGCCCGGGGATGCCCCACTGCTCCATCATCGGGGTGTCCATGGCGGCCGGGATGACGCTCTGCACCCGGCAGGGGAAGGGCCGCTCGCTGCCGTCGGGCTGGGTGACGGCCTTCTCCCGCAGCTCCCGCTGGATGCACTTCGTGGCGTTGAGGAAGCCCGCCTTCGAGCCGTTGTAGGCGATCGCGCCACTGCCGGAGGTGATGGCCGAGAGCGAGACGACGTGCACGACGTCGGCCGTGCGCTCGTCGGGCAGGTGCTGCACCCGCTTCATGAACTCGCTGGTGAGGAAGATGGGCCCCTCGCAGTTCACCGCCTGCACCTGGCGGTAGTCGGCCAGGTCGATGTCGGTGATGTAGCCGGGCCGGTCGATGCCGGCGACGTTGATCAGGACGTCGAAGGCGTCACCGTGCCGGTCGAAGAGGTCGGCCACGACGGACCGCCGGCTCTCGTCGTCGGTCACGTCGAGGGCGACGACCTCTGCGGAGCCGCCGGCGGCGGACACCTGGGCGAGCGTCTCGTCGCTCCCTGACGCGTTGATGTCGGCGATCGCCACGTGGGCGCCGGCCTCCGCCAGGGCGAGCGCGGTGGCCCGCCCGAGGCCGCTGGCCCCGCCCGTCACGAGTGCGACCCGGCCCTTCAACGACTCTTCCATTCCGCTCCTCCGTCGTCGCTCGTGTTCCTCGCCGACAGCCTCGCCGAAGACCGTCCGGGCCGCAGGTCGGGCACGCATCGACGGCCGGTGCGTGCACCGCCGGCCGGAGCTGTCCCACTGCGCGGCCGCTACGTGCCGGTGAACCAGACGTCGGCGAGCGTGACGGTGCGCAGGGTCGGGCCCGGCCGGGGAGCTGGCGCCGGCCTGGCCGGTCAGGCCCGGTGCAGGCCCGCGTCCTCGATCAGCCGCGCCTGCTCGCGGCACCACGGCGACCAGGCATCCCCCTCGGTCTCCTGGCGATGGCGGAACGCGGCCCAGTCGACCAGCTCCCACTCCGCGACCTCGGTCGGCTCGGGTGCCGGCGTCCCGTTGAACCGCCCGACGTACACCGGGCAGATCTCGTTCTCCACGACCCCGCGGAACACCGCGCGGTAGCGGTAGCCGGGCAGGGCGGGGCGGACGTCGGTCACCTGCAGCCCCAGCTCGAAGTCCGCGCGCCGCGCGATGGCCGCACCGTCGTCCTCGCCCGGGCCGGGGTGCCCGCAGACGGTGTTGGTCCACATCCCCGGGAAGGTCGCCTTGCCGTCCGCGCGCCGGGTGACCAGCAGCCGGCCCGCGGCGTCGAACAGGTAGGCGGAGAACGCCCGGTGCAGGGGAGTCTCCCCGTGGTGCACCTGCGGCTTGGGCAGGGTGCCGATCTCCCGTCCGTCGTCGTCGACCAGCACGATCAGCTCCATGCCTTGATTGTCTATTACTTCGTCGTCTTCCGGACGACACCGCGGCCAGGTGCCCTCCCGCTCCTGCACTGGAGCCGTTGCCGGCGCTCGTCAGGGAAGCCTCCGGCTCCCCTTCCTCACACCGCCTCGCAGGGCGGGTCCGCGTCACTCCTCGGGGAGGCCTCCGGCCCCCCGCTCGTCGCGACGCCGCTCGTCACGACATCCCGTGGTTCCTTTGGCACAGTCGCGTCGTGGACACCTTTCGGCGGGACGGCCTGACCTTCGACGTCCGGGACGCCGGACCGGACGACGGCGAGCCCGTCGTCCTCCTGCACGGTTTTCCGCAGGACTCCACCGCCTGGGATCGGATGACCCCCGCGCTGCACCAGCACGGCCTGCGCACCCTCGCTCCCGACCAGCGCGGCTACTCCCCCATGGCCCGCCCGCACGGCCGGTCGCACTACCGGCTGCGGGAGACGGTGAACGACGTCCTGGCGCTGCTGGACGCCGCCGGGCTCCGCGACGCACACGTGGTCGGTCACGACTGGGGTGGCATCGTCGGCTGGGCGCTCGGCGCCTGGCACCCCGAGCGCGTGCGTACCCTCACCGCGCTCTCCGTCCCGCACCCGGGCGCGATGGCCCGGTCCATGGTCACGAGCGGCCAGGCGCTCCGCTCCTACTACATGGGGCTGTTCCAGCTGCCGGTGCTGCCCGAGCAACTGCTGCTCGCCGGGAACGGGGCGGCGCTGCGCCGGATGCTGGCGCACGGCGGCCTGCCCGACGACGCCGTGGACCAGTACGTCCGGCGGATGCGGGAGCCGGGCGCGCTCACCGCGGCGATCAACTGGTACCGGGCCCTGCCGTGGACCGGGCGCGACCCGGTGGGGCGGGTGCGGGTCCCGACCCTGCACGTGTGGAGCACCGGCGACGCCTCCCTCGGCCGGGCCGCCACCGAGGACACCGCCCGCTTCGTCGAGGCCCCCTACCGCCTGGAGATCCTCGACGACGTCAGCCACTGGATCCCGGAGCTCGCCGCCGACCGGCTTGCCGAGCTCGTCACCGCCCACGTCCGCGGTTGACCGACCGATTGCGAGACTGCACCGCATGACGCAGACGACGTCGCCGCTGACGCGAGCCGAGCGCCTCGACCGGCTGCCCTTCACCCGGGAGCACGGCCGGCTGGTCGTGGGCTCGGGACTGGGCTGGGCCCTGGACGCCATGGACGTCGGTCTGATCTCGTTCGTGATGCTGGCCCTGGCCGCCCAGTGGGGGCTGTCCGGCACCGAGCTGTCCTTGATCGGATCGATCGGCTTCGTCGGCATGGCGCTGGGCGCGACGCTCGGCGGGCTGCTGGCCGACCGATTCGGCCGGCGCCAGGTCTTCGCCGTCACCCTGCTGGTGTTCGGGCTCGCCACGGGGGCGGCGGCCCTGTCCTGGTCGGTCGGCGCACTCCTGGTGTTCCGATTCATCATCGGCCTCGGCCTGGGGGCGGAGCTGCCGGTGGCCTCCACCCTGGTCAGCGAGTTCGCGCCCGCCCGGGTGCGCGGCCGGGTGGTCGTCATGCTCGAGGCGTTCTGGGCGGTGGGATGGACGCTGGCCGCGCTGATCGGCTACTTCGTCGTCCCCCGCAGCGACGACGGGTGGCGATGGGCGCTGGCGATCGGCGCCGTGCCCGCCCTCTACGCCGTCGTCGTCCGCCGCGGGCTGCCCGAGTCGGTGCGCTTCCTCGAGCTGCGCGGCCGCACCGACGAGGCCGAGGCCGCGGTGCGCCGGTTCGAGCGGGCTGCCCGCGTCGAGCCCGTCGCTTCGCCGCCGCCGGAGCCGCCGGCCAGGACGCCGGGCCCGGGCGCGCTGTGGGCGGCCGGAAACCGCACGCCCACCGCGGCGCTCTGGATCGTCTGGTTCAGCATCAACTTCGCCTACTACGGCGCCTTCATCTGGCTGCCGACGCTGCTGTTCAACGACGGCTTCTCGCTGGTGAAGTCCTTCCAGTACACGCTCTTCATCACCCTCGCCCAGCTGCCCGGGTACGCGGTCGCGGCCTACCTCATCGAGAAGTGGGGCCGGCGCCCCACGCTGGCGACCTTCCTCGTCGGCTCCGCGGTCGGCGCCGGGATGTTCGCCGCTGCCGACGCGGACACGGCGGTCCTCGCCACGGGCATGGTGTTGTCGTTCTTCAACCTCGGGGCCTGGGGCGCCCTCTACGCGGTGACGCCGGAGATCTACCCGACCGCCCTGCGCGCGACCGGCGCCGGCGCCGCCGCGGGATTCGGCCGACTCGCCTCGATCGCCGCGCCGCTGTGCGTGCCGCTGCTGGTCGATGCCGGCGGCACCGGCCTGGTCTTCGGCACGTTCGCCGCCTTCTTCGTGCTCGCCGCGCTGGCCACGTGGGGTCTGCCGGAGCGACGGGGAGAGGCGCTGGACGCGCCGGCGCCGACGACCGCCGTGCGGGACTGACCGCGTCCGGTCCCCCGTCGAGAACCATGCCGGCTCGCCACCTGATGTGCGAAGGATCGCTGTGAGCTCGGCACTGACCGTCGCGGCCGTGCAGCGCCGCTACGTGGCCCTGACCGCCCTGCGCTGGCTGCCGCTCGGCATCACCGTGCCGGTGATCGTGCTGCTGGCGTCGGCCCGGGGCCTGAGCACGACCGAGATCGGGCTGACGGTCGCGGTGCACTCCATCGTCGCCGTCTCCCTGGAGCTGCCCACCGGAGGCCTCGCCGACGCGATCGGACACCGGCCGGTGCTCGTGCTCTCCGCGGTGCTCGGCGCGGCGGGGCTGCTCACGATGGCCGCCGCCCAGGACGTCGTCGTCTTCGCCCTCGCCTACGGGCTGATCGGCGCCGGCCGGGCACTGGACTCCGGCCCGCTGGAGTCCTGGTTCGTCGACGCGACGCACGCCGCGGACCCCGCGGCCGACACCACCCCCGGCCTGAGCCGGGCGGCCGCGGCCAGCGGCCTGGGCCTGGCCCTCGGCGCGGTGCTCGGCGGCCTGGTGCCGCTGCTCGCCGAGGGCGCGGGCAGCGCGGTGCTCACCATCCCCTTCCTGCTCGCCGCCGGCGTCGACGTCGGCTACCTCGCGGCGATCGTGGCGCTGGTGACGCCGCTGCGCACCGCTCCGGCGTCGACGTCGGCCGCTGCGGCGCTCCTGCGCGGCTGCCGCGACGTGCCGCGGCTGATCCGGGAGACCGCCCGGCTCACCCGCGACGACGGGATCCTGCGCCGGCTGCTGATCCTGTCGGCGGTGAGCGGGCTGGTGTTCTCGACGCTGGAGCTGCTCGGCCCGTTGCGGTTCGCCGAGCTCGCCGGCGGGGTCACCGAGGGGACGGCGGTGTTCGGGGTGGTCATGGCGGCGTCCTTCGCCGCGGCCTCCGTCGGCTCGGTCCTCGCCGGCCGGGTCCGCCACGCCGCCGGCGGATCGACCGCCGTCGCCACCGCCGCGGTGGCCCTGCTGGCAGCGGTCGTCCTCGCCGGCACGGCCCTGAGCCCGGTGCTCGCCGTGACGGCGGTCAGCTACGCGCTGTTCTACCTGGTGAACGCGGCCGGCTGGCCGCTGCGCCAGCAGCTCATGCACACCCGCGTCACAGCCCAGCACCGCGCGACGACGGTCTCCGTCGCCTCCCTGGCGCTGCAGGCCGGCGGCATCGTCGGCAGCCTCGCGGTGGCCCGGCTGGCCGATGCGACCAGCGACACGGCCGGGTTCGCCGTCGCCGTCGCCGCCCTCGTGTTCGCCGCGGCTATCTCGCTGCGGCTACGGGTACCGGTTGGCGCGCGGACGGTCGGGTAGCGGCAGGGCATGCCGAACCTCTCCCCCGGCCAGCTGGCCGGTCGCACGGTCGCCGTCACCGGAGCCAGCGGCAACGTGGGCACGGCCCTGCTGCGCCGGCTCACGGCACCGGGGGCCGGGCCCGCCGAGGTCCGCGGCCTGGCCCGTCGGCCGGCGCCGTCCGTACCGCCCTACGACGGCGTGCGCTGGCATCACGCCGACCTCGGCGAGGCGGCGAGCGAAGCGGAGATCGCGGAGTTCGTCGCGGGCGCCGACGCGGTGGTGCACCTGGCGTGGGCGCTGCAGCCCGGACGGCAGCCCGACCGGCTGCGCGAGGTCAACGTCGAGGGCACCCGGCGGGTGGCCCGCGCCGCCGCGGCGGCCGGCGTCGGCCAGTTCGTGCACATGAGCTCGATCGGGGCCTACGCCGCCGGCGCCCGCGGTTCCCTGGTGACCGAGGACTGGCCCACCACCGGCATCCCGGCCTCGCAGTACAGCCGCGACAAGTCCGAGGCCGAACGGGTGGTCCGCGAGGTGTTCGGCCGGCACCGCGACACCACGCTGACCGTCGTGCGCCCGACGCTGATCCTGCAGCCCGAGGCGAGCAGCGAGATCGGCCGCTACTTCCTCGGCCCGCTGCTGTTCGGCGCGGCCCGCATGCTGCCGGGTCCGCTCGCCCGGCTGCTGCCCCTGCCGCTGCCCGCGCTGGCGATCTCGTTCCTGCACGCCGACGACGTCGCCGACGGGATCGAGCGGATGCTCGACCGCCGTGCCCCGGGCCCGTTCAACCTCGCCGCCGAACCGCTGCTGGACGCCGACGCACTCGCCCGCGCCCTGGGCACCGTGCGGGTGCCCACGCCGGCGCGCGTGCTCCGCGCCGGGCTGCACGCCGCCTTCACCGCGCACGTGGTGCCCACCGAGCCGGGCTGGCTCGACCTGGGCACGCAGGTGCCGGCCCTGGACACCGGCCGGGCCCGCAAGCTGCTGGACTGGGCGCCGTTCCACACCGGCGACGACGTGCTGCGGCAGTTCGTCGCCGCGCTCGGCCGTGGCGAGGGGGCCCCCGGACCGCTGCTGGATCCCGCCGGCGGCGCCACGCTGGACCCCGCCGGCGACCCGGCCGACGCGCCGGGCCCCCGGGCGAACTGACTCAGCCGGGAGCGCGGTCGTCGGCCGCGGCCAGGGTGCCCAGCCGGAGGGGCGCGGCCACCGGGCGGGCGGCCATCGATGCAGGCGAGGCAGGCCGCCCCGACCACGCCGACATCAGGCACGAGGTCGCGTATCCGCAGACCCGCCCCTGGCACCACCCCATCCCGGGGCGCGTGAGCAGCTTCGCCGACCGGGCGTCGTCCGCCCCGAGAAGGAGTGCTTCCCGGGCACGGCCGACCGTCACCTCCTCGCATCGGCACAGCACCGTGGCGTCGGTCAACCGCTCCATCCAAGCCGAGGGCACCGGGTGCGCGGCGTGCATGGCGACGGCGAACCGACGCAGCGCCGCCCGGCGGCGCAGCAGCCGACGATCGGTGACTGCGGCGCCGGCCGCGACCGTGCCGGCGATCTCCCCCTCGGTCACGGCGAGGTCCGCTCCCCCCACTCCGCAGGCCTCCCCCGCGATGAACACGTCGGCCACCGAGCTGCGCTGCTCGTCGTCGACCACGCAGACGAGCGAGCCGTCGACGTCGACACGGGTGGCGCAGCCCAGGGCCAGCGGCAGCTCGAGCTGCGGGGTGAAGCCCCAGCCGACGGCCAGCGTGTCCGCCTCGACGGTGGTCCGGGTGCCGGGCAGCGCCCTGCCGTGCCGGTCCAGGCGGACGGTGGTGACCCGCTCGAGCACCCCGTCCCCGGAGGCCTCCAGCACCGCGGTCCGCGTCCGCACGGGTACCCGGTGCCGCGCCAGGGCACGGGCATAGCCCGCTCCCTCGCCCAGCTTGCCGACGTTGCGCAGCACGGCACCGGCGTGCCGCGCCCAGGCCAGCGGCGAGGCGGCTTCGAGGACACCGACGACGGTGGCACCGGACTCGGCCAACCCGGCCGCCACCGGCAGCAGGAAGGGGCCGGTGCCCGCGACGACGACCCGCTGCCCGGCCGTCACGGCGTGCCCCTTGAGCAGGGCCTGGACCCCGCCGGCGGTCATCACCCCGGGCAGGTCCCAGCCGGGGAAGGGGACCTGCCGGTCGTAGGCGCCGGGCGCCAGCACGAGCCGGCGACCGCGGATTTCGACCTCGTACTCACCGGCACCCGTGCCGGTGAGCGCCCGGACCACGAAGCCGGACTCGTCGCGACCGACGGTCCAGACGGAGTGCCGCGGGTAGTACCCACCCCCGGCCGCGATCCCGGCGAGCTGCCCGGTCAGGGCACGGTAGGTCGACAGTCCGTGGTGCAGGTGCGTCACGGACCCGGCCAGGACATCCCCAGCCGGCTGCCGCCAGTACTGTCCGCCCGGCATCACGGCTGCGTCGACCACCGCCACGTCGGCCCCGAGAGCCGCGGCTCGCCCTGCGGCGGCCAGGCCGGCCGGTCCCCCTCCGATGACGACGACGTCGTGCACCCGGTCAGACCGCGAGGTGTCCATGGCCCGTCCCCTCCTGGCTCTCCACGCGCATACCGGTGTCGGCCGGCACCAGGCACGCACGTTCGTTGGGTCGGCCGTCGAGCACCAGCAAGCAGTCGAAGCACATGCCGATGCCGCAGAACAGCCCGCGCAGGCGCCCCTCTACCCGGGTGGTGCGCCAGGACCGGATGCCTGCGGCCATCAGGGCCGCTCCCACGCTCTGCCCGGCGACGAAGGGCACGGGTCGGCCGTCGAAGGTGAAGCTCGGCTCGGTCACAAGTCCTCCTCGCTGGCGCTCGTCGGCCACGTGACCGGCGGTGCTGTGTCCCTCCGTGACCTCGCAAGCTCGGTCATACGTCCTCCATGGCGAAGCGCATCGGATCGAAAGGGCCGGGGTCGACCAGCGGGTGTGCACCGGTCAGCAGGTCGGCGATGAGGCGCCCGGTCGCCGGCGCGAGCCCGATTCCGGCGCCCTCGTGCCCGCAGGCGTGCAGCAGCCCCTGGACCCGGCGGTCGTGCCCGACGACGGGCAGGTGATCGGGACAGTACGGACGGAAGCCGCGGTAGCTGCGCATGAGCCGGACGTCCGCCAGGAACGGGAACAACCGGATCGCCTGCGCCGCGAGCCGGCGCAGCACCTCCACCGAGAGCGTCTCGTCGAATCCGACCCGTTCCCGGCTCGCCCCGATCAGGACCGTTCCACCGCGGGTGCCCTCGATGACGGCGGAGGTCTCCAGGCCCGCATCGTCGGACGCGACGTTCTCCACGTAGTCCGCCGAGTACACCTTGTGCCGGATCACCCGGGGCAGCGGTTCGGTCACCAGGATGAAGCCACGGCGGGGCAGGACCGGGACCGAGCCGCCGAGCCGCTCGCCCACGTCGCCGCCCCAGGTCCCGGCGGCGTTGACCACCGCGCCGGCCGGGTAGGTGGCATCCCGGGTGTGCACGGCGGTGAGGCGGCCGTCCGCACCCCTGGCCGCCCCGGTCACCTCGGTACCGGTGACGACGCGCGCCCCCAGGTCGCGGGCCGCCGCCAGCAGCGACGCCGCGGCCAGCACCGGCTGCACCTGCAGGTCCTGCGGGTAGTACACGCCGCCGGGCAGCCCACTGGCGAGGTTCGGCTCGTGGGCGCGCAGGCCGTCGGGGGTGACGGGCTCGGCCGTCACCCCCGCCGCCCCCTGACCGACGGCGAAGCGGCGGAGCGAGGCCATGCCCGCCTCGCCGGTCGCGACGACCAGCCCGCCCTTCTCCTCCAGCTCGAACCGGTCGGCGCCGTACTCGGCCGCCAGTTCCAGCCAGAGCGAGCGGGAGGCCAGTGCCAGGTCGAGCTCGGGGCCGGCTCCCTTGTCCGAGACGAGGATGTTCCCCTCGCACCGGCTGGTCGTGCCTGCGCCCACCGACCCGCGATCGAGGACGGTGACCGACAGGCCGGCCCGGGCGGCGTAGAGAGCGCAGGCCGCGCCGATGATGCCGGCGCCCACCACGACCACGTCCGTGCCGCGTTCAGGCACCGTGCACCTCCTGCCAGCGGCGGTGCACGAGCTGGGCCACGGCCAGGTCCTGCCAGCCCATGCCGACGCTCTTGAACACCGATCCTCCGGCTTCGGGCGTGAGCCGTACCGCGTCCCGGAGGCCGATCAGCTCCCCCTCGGCGAGGTCGCCCGACGCCACCGCCTGGATGACGTCGCCGGCCTCGCGCATCGCGACCCCGGCGTCCTCCACCACCACCCGGTCGGCCCGGCGCAGCACCGTCCCGTCCAGCTCGCGGGCCTCGGCCTCGTGCGAGCCCACCGCCACCACGCAGGCGTGGCCCGGAAGCCGCGCGCCGTCGAACAACGGCTCTCGCGCCGTGGTCGCGCAGACCACGATGTCGGCCGTGGTCACGTCCTCGGCGTCGCCGGCCCGTGCCGCGACACCTGTCGCGGCCAACCGGCTCGCGAGCGCCTCCGCTCCGGCCCGCCGCCGCGCCACCACCACGACCTCGGCCACGGGACGCACGGCGCGGACCGCTTCCACGTGTCCCCACGCCTGCGGCCCGGAGCCGAAGACCACCAGCCGCCGGGCGGACGGGAGCGCGAGGTGCCGCACGGCCGCAGCGGAGACGGCCGGTGTCCGCACCGTGGTCAGCGCCGTCCCGTCCAGCAGCGCCGTGACGGCGAGGGACTCCGGGTCGTAGAGCACGTAGACCGCCTGGATGCGGGGCAACCCCCGGTCGGGGTTCGCCGGTGCCACGGTGGCCAGCTTGACGCCGACGCCGGTCGGTGTCGTCCCCGGCATGAGCAGCAGCTGCCCGTGCGGCACGTCGACGATCGACCGCTGCGGGACCCGGTCCGGGTCCAGCCCGTCCAGGAGGACCTGCTCGACGGCGGCGACGGCATCCGGCCAGGGCGCCAGCTCGAAGATCGCGCGCTCGTCCAGGTACGGCGGTGCCGTCGTCACGGTTCCTCCACGGTCACGGTGGCCGGTCCGGCTGCTTCCCCGGCGGCGACGTGGGCGAGACCGCCGCCGGGCAGCCCGGACAGCTGATCAGGGGTGACCTCGACGACCGGCATCGAGGTGCCGTACATCTCCGCCGCGACGAGCGCACCGACGACCAGGATGCTGTCGGGCTCCACGAGCAGGAGGGCGGCCGGGGCCCGGCCGGACCGGATCAGCTCGGCCAGGACCGCCGCGGAGGAGCTGGACCCCCGCCCCGATCGCATCGCGACCACGCGCCCGGTGACGCTCGACCCGTGCTGGGGGTGGTGGTGGTCCACGACCGTCCCCTCCTGGTCGACCCCGCCCCAGAAGGACAACGCCGCTCCGAGCGGGAGCAGAGCCCCGGTGCCGCTGCCCGGGTGCAGGGACCGGCCGGTCAGCGTGCGGCCGCGGACCTCAGCCCCAGAGGCGCCCATCGCGCACCACCTCTCCCGCGCGGGCGGAGGCGACGCACTCGGGAAGGCTGCCGAGCACCGTGTCGATCCCGAGGTTGGCCGGCGCGTACCAGGCCCACTTGCCCGAGTTGGTCATGACGGTGCGGACCCCGGGGTCGAGCACCGGGGTGACGTAGGTGCACGTGTCGGTCACGATCCGCGCCCCGGCCCCCTCAACCGTGTCGGCGTAGCCGAGCGCACGCGCCTGCTCGAGCACGGCCCGGCTGGTGGAAACGTAGACGGTCAGCGACCGGGCGAACGCGGGGCCGCCGGCGAGCGCGGAGGCGAGCGCGGCGAACTCGGCGACCGAGAAGTGGGGTGTGCCCAGGCTCACCGCGTCCAGCCGCCCCTCGGTGACCGTGCTCAGCCGGTCACGGGCGGCACGCAGGTCGGCGGCGGTCACCGGGATCACCGGCGCGCCCGACCGTGCGACCGCACCGAGGGTCGATGCCTCGGGGGTCACGCCGATGACGTGGAAGAGCGCGACGCCACCCGTGGACGCGGCGGTCGCCCCGAGTGCCTTGAGCCGGTCCTCCGTCGTGCCGCCGTCGGTCAGGTCGCCCGGCAGGCCGACCAGTGCCGCGACGCGGGTGCCGGCCAGGTCCCCGAGCAGCGCACCGACGGCGGGCCACGCGGCGTCGTGGTCGAGCAGCTCACCGGGGACGCCCGAGAGGTCGAGGACCAGTTCTGCACGGCGGCCCTCGTCCTGGTGCAGGCCCGCGAACGGGACCCGCCCGGTGATCGCCGCGGCGAGGTCCAGGAAGTCGCCGTAACGGTCGGTGCGGGCACCGAGCACCGAGTTGACGAACGCGATGGCGTTGGACTCGGCCCACGCGACATGGCTGCCGATCGACGGGCGGTGGCCGGCCTGGTACGGCGCGCACGACCAGGTGGGCTCGCAACCCAGAGCGACGTGCGCGTCCATCAGCCGCCGGGCGTTCGTGTCCAGCGCGGCGTCGGCGCGCACCGTGCCGGGGTGGAGCAGGTCCAGCGACCCGACGTTGAGGGTCGTCCGCACCCGCACCCGTCCCCCGAACTCCACCAGGCGTTCGGTGAACTCCAGGCCCGCCGCACCGTGGTACAGGCAGCCGTCACCGTGGGCGGACGCCACCTCCACGAGACGCTCGGCACCGGTGGCGCGCGCGACCCCGACGACCAGCCGCATGCCCAGCGCCGTCGCCGGGCCGGCATCGCCGGCGAGCATGCCCTGCTCCTCCGCGGTGAGGAGCGGCAGCGCAGGGGCCATCAGGCGCCGAGCCCACCGAAGGGCAGCTCCCCCGCCCCGGGCGCCAGCGTCACCGTGTGCACCGAGGTGTAGAAGTCCTGGGCCGCCTTGCCCTGCTCGCGCAGGCCCACGCTGGAGGACTTCTCGCCACCGAAGGGGAGGTAGAAGTCCACCCCGGTGGTGGGCGCGTTCACCTTCACCAGGCCGGCCTCCAGCCGGTCGGAGACGGCCAGTGCCGCCGCCAGGTCCCGGGTGTAGACCGCGGCCACGAGCCCCTGCTCCACCCCGTTGGCCAGCTCCACCGCCTCCTGCAGGGTGGCCGCGGGGTGCAGCGTGACGATCGGCCCGAAGACCTCCTCGCAGGACAGCGGATGATCCAGCGGCACCTCCTCGAGGACGGCCGCCCCGACGAACCAGCCGGGTCGGTCCAGTCGCGCCCCGCCGGTGAGCAGCCGACCTCCGGCCGCGACCCCCGCAGCCGCAGAGTCGGCCACGCGGTCCCGCGCCCGCTCCTCGATGACGGGGCCGACGGTGGTCGCCGCATCGGCGGGGTCCCCCACGACCATGGCCTCGACCGCGGCGACCAAGGCATCGCGGAACGCCGCCGGGTCGCCGACGACGATCACCCTCTTGGTGGCCGTGCACTTCTGCCCGGCGAACCCCATCGCGGCGGCGGCGATCTGCGCTGCGGTCGAGGCCACGTCGGCGTCCGGCAGCACGATGGCTGGGTTCTGCCCACCCATCTCCGCCTGGACGGGCACACCACCCTCGGTGGCGGCGGCGACCACGCTGCGCCCGACGGCGGTCGAGCCGGTGAACGAGACGACGTCCGCTCCCGCCACGAGGGCGCGCCCGGTCTCGGCCTCGCCGGGGACGACGGCGAACAAGTCCTCGGGGATGGACGTAGCGAGGAGTTCCGCCAGCCGGACGGCGACCGCGGTGGCCTGGGGTGCGGGCTTGATGACGACCGCGTTGCCGAACGCCAGCGCCGGGGCTGCCTTCCACAGCGGGATGGCGAGCGGGAAGTTCCACGGCGTGATGAGCCCGGCCACGCCCAGCGGCCGACGCCGCGTGTAGAGCAGTCCGGCCACGGAGGGCTCGTGCACGGCGCCGACCGGGTCGAAGACCTGCTGGGCGTAGTACCGCAGGATCGCCACCGCGCGCGCCACCTCGCCCTGCGCCTCCCCCAGCGGCTTGCCCACCTCGCGGACCATCAGGTCGGCGAGCTCGGCCGATGCACCGGCCACCGCCTCGGCGGCGCCGGCCAGGGCCGTCGCCCGCGCCGCGGCCGGGCCCCGTCCCCACCCGCGCTGGGCGGACCGGGCACGCTGGACGGCCTTCTCGACCTCGTCCGGGCTCGTGGTCGGGACCTCGAGGACGAGATCGTCGGGGTTCTGCGGGGAGGAGCTGCGGATCACGGGAGATCTCCTAGCGTCGGAGGAGGGACAGCGTCAGAGCAGGAAGCCTGCGGGGAACGGATCGGTGGGGTCGAGCACGTACTGGGCGGTGCCGGTCACCCACGCCCGCCCGGTGATCGTGGGGACCACTGCGGTCGTCCTGCCGCCGACGGTCGTCTCCTCCACCAGCCGCCCGATGAACCGGGTGCCGATGAAGGACTCGTTGACGAAGTCGGCATGCAGGCCCAGCTCACCGCGCGCGTGCAGCTGCGCCATCCGGGCACTCGTGCCCGTGCCGCAGGGGCTGCGGTCGAACCATCCGGGATGGATCGCCATGGCGTGGCGGGAGTGGCGTGCGTCGGACCCCGGCGCGATGAGCTGGACGTGATGGCAGCCGGTGATCGCCGGGTCGGCCACGTGCACCGGCTGGGCCTGCTCGTTGATGGCCGCCATGATCGCCAGCCCCGCGTCGAGGAGGCGCTGCTTCTCCGCCCGGTCGTAGGGCAGGCCGAGCTCGTCGAGCTCCACCATCGCGTAGAAGTTGCCGCCGTAGGCCAGGTCGTAGCGCACGACGCCGAGCCCGGGGACGGGGACCGTGGCGTCGAGCGCATGGCTGTACGAGGGCACGTTGCGGATGGTCACCGACCGGGCGGCGCCGTCCTCCACCGCGACCTCGGCGACGACCAGGCCGGCGGGGGTGTCCAGGCGGATCGTCGTCGTCGGCTCGGTGACCGGCACCATCCCCGTCTCGACGAGCACCGTGGCGACGCCGATCGTGCCGTGCCCGCACATCGGCAGACAGCCCGAGACCTCGATGTAGAGCACTCCCCAGTCCGCGTCGGGGCGCGTCGGCGGCTGGAGGATCGCCCCGGACATCGAGGCGTGCCCCCGCGGCTCGTACATCAGCAGGGTGCGCAGGTCGTCGCTGTTCTCCATGAACCAGCGCCGACGTTCCATCATGGTCGTCCCGGGGAGCATCCCCACTCCACCGGTGATCACCCGGGTGGGCATGCCCTCCGTGTGGGAGTCGACAGCCTGCACCAGCCGACGGGCCCGCATGGCTCAGGACAGCCCTGCTGCGAGCGCCGCCTCGGTGGCCTCGCGAACGACCTTCTCCTGCTCCGGCAGGAGCGGCTGCCGCGGCGGCCGGCACGGCCCACCGGTGCGGCCGACGATGTCCATGGAGAGCTTGATCGCCTGCACGAACTCGGTCTTGGAGTCCCACCGCAGCAGCGGGTGCAGCAGCCGGTAGAGCGGCAGGGCGGTCTCCAGGTCGCGGGCGAGGGAGGCCTCGTACAGTCGCACGGAGGCCTGGGGGAACGCGTTGGGGTACCCCGCGACCCAGCCGGTCGCACCCGCCAGGCCGACCTCGAACACCACGTCGTCGGTCCCGATCATCACCTCGAGCCCAGGTGCGAGCTCGGCGATCTCGTAGGCCCGCCGGACATCACCGCTGAACTCCTTGACGGCCACGATCAGCCCCTCCCCGTGGAGGCGGGCGAGCAGCTGCGGCGTCAGGTCGATCTTCGTGTCGATGGGATTGTTGTACGCCGTCACGGGGAGGCCGGCCTTGCTGATCTCGCGGTAGTGCTCCACGACGGCCCGCTCGTCGGCCCGGTACGCGTTCGGCGGCAACGCCATGACGACCTGGGCCCCCATCTCGGCGGCCTGCTCGGCCCAGCGCCGCGCCTCGAAGGCGCCGTAGGCACCGACGCCCGGCATCACGGAGAAGCCCTCGGGTGAGGCGTCGACCGCGACCTGCACGACCCGCGCCCGCTCTTCCGGCGTCAGCACCTGGTACTCGCCCAGCGACCCGTTCGGTGTCACGCCGTGGACGCCGTTGTCGGCGAGCCAGCGGACGTGCTCGCCGTAGGCGTCGAAGTCGACCGAGAGGTCAGCGCGGTACGGCAGCGCGGTGGCGACCAGGACGCCGTGCCACGGCTGGGTGCGGGCACCGGCGGATCCGGCGGGACGGGGGTTCGAAGTCATGGCGATCGCCTGTCTCTCTCCGAGGGAAACGTCGGTGCTATGTACCATGCTACTGGCCTCAAAGCCAGCGAATGTCTCGTTTCGGCGACGTCCGCACCCAGTCGGTGCCTGGCTCTTTGCAGGACGCGGAACGTCTGCTTTGGTATGTGCCACATCACACGTTACAGCTCGCTTCTCCCGTCCAGGTGCCGCGCCAGAGGGCCGTCACCGCGAGAAAGGAAGCCGTCCATGACCCCGATGACCGGTCGGCCCAGGCGCCGATCCGCCACCTTCGCCAGCGTCTTCGCCGCGTCGCTCGTCCTCACCGGATGCGGCGGCGGACTTCTCTCCGGCGACGACGAGGCCGCCGGCTCCGACGAGCCGATCGCTCTCGGCATGATCACGCCGCTGTCGGGCAGCAGCGCCGCCATCGGCCCCTACATGCAGAACGGCGCACAGCTCGCGGTCGACGAGATCAACGCCGACGGCGGCATCGACGGTCGGGAGCTGGAGCTCGTCATCGAGGACGGCGCGTGCGACCCCCGCACCGCCACGGCCGCCGCCAACAAGCTGGTCACCGAGGGCGTGGAGATCTCCGTCGGCGGCTACTGCTCGGGCGCCACCCTCCCGACGCTGCCCATCTTCAACAAGGCCGGCGTCCCGATGATCATCCCCGCCGCGAACTCCACCGAACTCGTGGACCAGGGGCTGGAGAACGTCTTCCTGATCAACGGCACCGGCACGCAGCAGGCACAGGCCGCCGTCGAGTTCATGGAGAAGCAGGGCGCCACCCGGGTCGCCATCGTCGACGACAACACCAGCTACTCCACGGACATCGCCGAGCAGACGGCTGAGCTGCTGGAAGGCGGCGAGGGCCCCGAGCTGGTGCTCCAGGAGTCGGTGACCGCCGGCGAGAGCGACTACAGCGCCAACGTCAACGCCGTGGTGCAGGCCAACCCGGACTTCGTCTACTGGACCGGGTACTACCAGGAGGGCGGCCTGATCATCCGCCAGCTGCGGCAGGCGGGCTACACCGGCCCCATCATGGTGGCCGACGGCTCGGTCGACCAGCAGCTGGTCGAGATCGCCGGAGCGGAGAACGCCGCGGGCGTCTTCGCGACGATGACCCAGACGCCGGACACCATCCCCGGCGCGGAGGACTGGATCGCCAGCTACACCGAGAAGTTCGGGGCGGATCCCGGCCCGTACTCCACCCAGGCCTACGACGCCGTCCGGGTCGCGGCGGAGGCGCTCCGCGAGGCCGGCTCGACGGAGACCGACGAGGTGATCGCGGCACTGGAGGCCATCGACGGCTTCGAGCTCTTCTCGGGCCCGCTCCAGTTCACCGAGGACCACACGCTGAGCAGCGGTGGCTTCCTGATCCTGTCCGTCCAGGACGGGGAGTTCCAGCTCGAGGACCCACTGGAATGAGCCGCGGAACTGGCCGGCGCGCCCCGGCGCGCCGGCCAGTTCTTCCATGAGAGGGCAGACCTTTGTCGCAACTACTCTGGAACGGGCTGTTCGTCGGCTCGTTCTACGCGCTGGTCGCACTGGGCTACAGCATGGTCTACGGGATCATCAAGCTGCTGAACTTCGCCCACGGCGACATCTACATGCTCGGGGCCTTCGCCGGCTTCGGGCTGCTCACCATGGCGGGGGCGATGGCCACCTCTGCCAGCTTCCTCGCGCTCTTCGTCGTCCTGCTGGTCGCCATGCTCGCCACCGGCACGTCGGGGCTCATCCTGGAGCGGGTGGCCTACCGGCCGCTGCGGGGCGCACCCAGGCTCTCGGTCCTCATCACCGCCGTCGGCGCGTCCTTCGCCCTCGAGTACGGCATGCGCCTGGTCGCCGGGCCGAACCCGCAGGTCTACCCGATCCGGCTCGAGGGCACCACGGTCCACGTGCTGGGTGCCCGCGTCACCCTCCAGCAGCTAGCCCTCGTCGCCATCGCGATCCTGCTCATGATCGGCCTGCAGTGGCTGATCATGGGAACCGGGACCGGCCGGGCGATGCGGGCCATCTCGCAGGACCCGAAGGCGTCGCTCTACATGGGCATCAACGTCAACTCGGTGATCGCCCGGACGTTCTTCATCGGCTCGGCGCTGGCCGGTGCCGCCGGTGTGATGGCGGGCGCCTACTACGGGAAGATCGACTTCCTGATGGGCTTCCTCATCGGCCTGAAGGCCTTCACGGCCGCGGTGATCGGCGGGATCGGCAACATCAAGGGCGCCATGCTCGGGGGCCTGGTCCTCGGGATGCTGGAGACCTTCGGCACCGCCTGGCTCGGCGGTGAATGGCGCGACGTCTTCGCCTTCGGCTTCCTCATCCTCTTCCTCACCCTGCGCCCGACCGGACTGCTGGGCGAACGCGTGACGGAGCGTGTCTGATGTTCTGGAACCGGAAGAAAGCTCCCACCACCGCCGGCACCGCCCGCGCCGGAGTCCTCAACCGGCTCCTCGGCGACCGCCGGCTGGGCTGGATCGGGTTCGCGGTGGCGCTGCTCGCCCCGTTCGTCAGTGCCACGAACTACTCGCTGTCGGTCATGACGTCCGCCGCGCTGTTCGTGATGCTCGCCGTCGGGCTGAACATCGTCGTCGGCTACTGCGGGCTGCTCGACCTGGGGTACGCCGCGTTCTTCGCCATCGGCGCCTACGCAAGCGGCATCCTGGCGACCACCTACGGGTGGTCGTTGCTGGCAACCGTGCCCGTGGTGCTGGTCGCTGCCGTGCTCGCCGGCATCATCATCGGCGGGCCGACACTCCGGCTGCGCAGCGACTACCTGGCCATCGTCACGCTCGGCTTCGGCGAGATCATCCGGATCACCGCCAACAACCTGGACGTCACCGGCGGCCCGTCCGGCATCTACGGCATCCCGGGCCTGGACCTTTTCGGGCTGGATCTGAGCGACCCCGTCGCGTTCTACTACGCGGTCGTCGTGATCGTCGCCCTCGCCGTGGTCGGGGCCGCCCGGCTGGGGCGCAGCCGCATGGGACGGGCCTGGCGGTTCATCCGGGAGGACGAGGATGCCGCCGAGGCGATGGGCATCCACACCTACAAGCTGAAGCTGGCGGCGTACATCGCGGGTGCGGTCTGGGGCGGTCTGGCCGGCATCCTCTTCGGCGCCCAGCTGACGGCCATCTCGCCGCAGAGCTTCACGTTCCTCTGGTCGGCCCTCATCCTGATGGCCGTCGTCCTCGGCGGCATGGGATCCACGCCGGGCGTCGTCCTGGGGGCGATCTTCGTCAGCCTCCTGCCGGAGCTGCTGCGCGATGCGGCCGACTACCGGTTCTTCGTCTTCGGCGTGCTGCTGATCGTCGTGATGATCTTCCGCCCGCAGGGCCTCTGGCCCTCCACCGCGTCCGAACGGGCTCCGGACCGGCGCCCCGACCCGGCCGAGAAGGAGGAAGCATGGCAGGCGCAGTGAGCGTCTCCCCGGGCGGAGCGCCCAGCACCCCGCCGGACGGCGGCCCGCGGCCGTTGCTCGACGTCCAGGACCTGCACCTGGACTTCGGCGGGATCAAGGCCGTCGACGGCCTGTCGTTCTCGGCTTACGACGGGGACATCCTGTCCGTGATCGGCCCCAACGGTGCGGGCAAGACGAGCGCGTTCAACTGCATCACCGGGTTCTACAAGCCGACCGGCGGCACGGTGCTCATCGACGGTGAGGACATCACCGGCGCGCGGCCGTCCGCGATCGCCGGCCGTGGGGTCTCGCGCACCTTCCAGAACCTGCGGCTGTTCGGTGAGCTCACTGTGCTGGACAACGTGCGCGCGGGGATGCACCTGCGGATCAAGCAGAGCGCCCTCGATGCGCTGCTGCACACGCCACGGTTCCGCCGGTCGGAGCGGGAGGCCACCGAGGAGGCCAACCGCTGGCTGGACTTCGTCGGTCTGCGCGGCGACCGGGGCGGGCCCGCGCGCAACCTGCCCTACGGCGAGCAGCGGCGGGTGGAGATCGCCCGGGCCCTCGCCCGCGGCCCGAAGCTCCTGCTCCTCGACGAGCCGGCCGCGGGACTGAACCACAGCGAGAAGATGGAACTGCTGGACCTGCTGCGCCGGATCAGCGCGCTCGGGGTCGCCCTGGTGCTCATCGAGCACGACATGGGGCTGGTCATGCAGGTGTCCCAGCGCATCGTCGTCCTCAACTTCGGGAAGCAGATCGCCGACGGAACGCCCGAGGAGGTCCGCCGGGACCCGGCGGTGCTGGAGGCCTACCTGGGGAAGGACGAGGACGAGCCGCAGGCCGGTGACACGGAGGTGCCGCATGAGTGAGCCGGCAAGCGGAGTGGCCCTGGAGATCGAGGACCTCGACGTCTTCTACGGCCGCGTCCACGCCCTGCGGGGGCTGTCGATCCGGGTCCGGGAGGGCGAGATCGTCGCCCTCCTCGGCAACAACGGCGCCGGGAAGACGACGACACTGGCCTCGGTGTCCGGCGTCGTCCCCGCCCAGTCCGGCCGGATCGTGGCCTTCGGGGAGGACGTCACCAAGGCCAAGCCGTGGGACATCGTCGGTCGCGGCGTGATCCACGTCCCGGAGGGACGGCGGATCTTCTCCCGCCTCACCATCCACGAGAATCTCCAGCTGGGCGGCTACCTGGTCAAGGACGAGAAGGTCGTCGACCAGCGGATCGCGGAGGTCTACGACATCCTCCCCCGCCTGGCCGAACGCCGTGGCCAGCAGGGCGGCACCCTCTCCGGGGGCGAGCAGCAGATGCTGGCCGTCGGGCGGGCGCTCGTGGCCGGGCCGCGACTGCTCATGCTCGACGAACCGTCCATGGGCCTGGCCCCGCTGATCGTCACGCAGATCATGGAGCTGGTCGAGCGCATCAACCGGTCGGGCACCTCGGTCCTGCTGGTGGAGCAGAACGCCCGGGCGGCACTGCGCATCTCGCACCGCGCCTACGTGGTCGAGAGCGGCCAGATCACCCTCGAAGGGCCGGCCTCGGAGCTGGCCGCCGACCACCGGGTCATCGACGCCTACCTGGGCGCGTGATGTCCGAGAACACGGCGCCGGACGCCGTCCCCGGTGGGAACAGCACCAGGATCACCACGACCGACTACCACACCGCCGGGGAGCCGTTCCGCATCGTCACCGCCGGGTTCCCGGAAATCCTCGGTGACACGGTGCTGGCGCGGCGCTCGTTCGCCCAGCAGGACCCGGCGGTCGACGCGGTCCGCCGGCTGCTGGTGAACGAGCCCCGCGGCCACGCGGACATGTACGGCGGCTTCGTCGTCCCCCCGGACGACCCGGGGGCGCACTTCGGCGTGCTGTTCTGGCACAAGGACGGTTACTCCACCGCCTGCGGTCACGGCACGATCGCCCTGGGCGCATGGGCGGTGCAGAGCGGGCTGGTGCCCACAGATCCCGACGGGGACACCGACGTGGTGATCGACGTGCCGTCGGGCCGGGTCACGGCGCGGGTCACCTGCGCCGCCGGCCGGGTGCGGCAGGTCGCCTTCCGGAACATCCCCGCGTACGTCCTGGGCCGGGACGTCGAGGTGCCGACCGACCGGGGCACCGTCCGCGCCGACCTGAGCTACGGAGGTGCCATCTACGCGTCCGTGCCGGCGGCGGCCTTCGGCCTGACGGTCCGGCCCGAGGCCTACGCCGACCTGCTCGCCGCCGGCCGGCAGGTGAAGCACGCGCTCCAGGCGACGGAGTGGGCGCGGCATCCGGTGGACCGGCGCCTGGACGGCGTCTACGGCACGATCCTCTACGAGGACCTCGGCCGCGCACCGGGCGAGGTCCGGCAGCGCAACATGGTCGTCTTCGCCGACGGCGAGGTGGATCGCTCGCCGTGCGGTTCGGGCACCTCCGCCCGGCTGGCCCTGCTCGCCGACGAGGGCGCGCTCGGCACCGGCGACGTCCTGGTGCACGATTCGGTGGTCGGCACCCGTTTCATCGGACGGGTCGTCGACCACGTCTCCGTGGACTCGCGCGGGGCCGTGGTGACGGAGGTGCAGGGCAGCGCCCACCGCACGGGGGAACATGTCTTCGTCCTGGAGCCCGACGACCCGGTCGGCCTGGGATTCACGTTGAGATAGGTGAGCACAGTGGAGTCTGCCTCCGTCAAGACGCCGCGCAGGGACGCCGGCGCCGACGACCTGTCCCTGCCGCAGGTCGGGCAGCGCAGGAACCTGCGGCAGGAGATCACGGTGGCACTGCGGGCCGCGCTGGTCACCGGAGAGATGCGTCCCGGCGTCCTGTACTCCGCGCCCACCCTGGCGGAGAAGTTCGGGGTCTCGGCGACGCCCGTCCGGGAGGCGATGCTCGACCTCGCCGGGGAAGGCCTGGTCGAGCCGGTCCGGAACAAGGGCTTCCGGGTCAGCGAGCTGAGCGAGAAGGACCTCGACGAGATCACCTACCTCCGCCAGCTCATCGAGGTACCGGCCGTCGGTGATGTCGCCTCGGCGATGGACGACGCGATGCGTCCCCGCGCCGAGGCGCTGCGGCCGATGGCACGCACGATCGTGCGGCTGGCGACAGAGCGCGACCTGCTCGCCTACGTGGAGGCCGACCGGCAGTTCCACCTGGCGCTGCTCGAGCTCACCGGCAACCGGCATCTGGTCGACCTGGTGGCGAACCTGCGGGCCCGCAGTCGCCTGTACGGCCTCCAGCAGCTCGCCGATCGCGGCGAGCTGGGCCGGTCCGCGGCCGAGCACGAGGAGATCGTCGAGCTCGTCGTCCACGGGCGGGCGGCGGAAGCGGCCGACCTCATGCGCCGGCACATCCAGCACGTCCGGGGCGTGTGGGCCGGCTACCAGGAGCCCATGAACTGACGCGCTGCCCTCGGCCGGGCACGCTGCCCAGCAACGTGCGGGTCATCGCGTTGCGGGTGTCCAGCAGTTCGTCCAGTGCCGCGGTCAGGTCTCGGCCGACACCGCCAGCCGCTCGCCGGCCGGGGTGCGGGTCGCCGCCAGCAGAGCCGCCCGGCGCAGCAGCTCCGCAGAGGTTGGACGCCGTCACCCCCTCCGACCGCGCGAGCACATCGTGCAGCCGGGAGGTGTCCACCTCCAGCGACCGCCGGTAGAGGTCGAACAGAACGCGACGGGCGGCGGCGTCGGGTAGGTCGAGGACCACCGTCTGGTCCACCCGCCCGGGCCGCGCGGCCAGCGCCGGCTCGAGGGAATCGGCCCGATTGGTGGTCAGGACGAAGACGACGTCGGCGTCCTCGGTGAGCCCGTCCATCTCGTTGAGCAGCTCTCCCCGCCGGCGGTCAGCTCCGGCTGGTCCAGGCGCCGACCTGGCGGTCCATGGCGGCGAAGACGTCGGCGGCCCGCTCGGGGCGCAGCGCCACGAACAGCCCCTCGGCCTCGGCCAGCGTGGTGTCGGGGTCGTCCTCGGCGACCAGGCGGGCGGTGGCGGTGGTCCGCCGGCCCTCGGTGGCGCCGAGCTCCGCAGTCACCAGCAACGGCACGCCCAGGTGCACCGGCCGCCGGTAGGTGACCGTCAGCGTGGCGGTCAGCCCACCCCGTCCAGCGGCGCGCACCGCCCGGGCGAGCACGTGGTCGAGCATCGTCGCCACCACTCCCCCGTGCACCAGCCCGGGCGGACCCTCGTGCGGCTTGCCGAGCGTGACGCGCCCGGTGGCCCGCCCGTCCGGGGTGCTGCTCGCCTCCATGGGCGGCGCGACCGGGTTCCCGGGGCCGTACACGGGGCTGTACCAGCGCTCCCCGATCTCGGGGTCGTCGACCGAGGCGATGTCGTGCAGCCCCCGGCCGTCGGCACGCAGCCGGCCGGCCAGCTCACGCACGGCGCCGGCGACGCCGGCCAGCTCCTCCAGCGGCACCTCGGTGCGCACCGCGGCATCGACCAGTTCGCGCAGCGCGGCGCCGAGGTCACCGACCGCCTCCCGGCGGACCGCCCGTTGCTCGGCGGAGAGCAACGGTCGCTCAGCCACGGGCCATACCGGCCTCGCGCAGCAGCGCGCCGCCGATGATCACCCGCTGCACCTCGCTGGTGCCCTCGTAGAGGCGGAACAGCCGGGCGTCACGGTAGAAGCGCTCGACCGCCGTCGTCCGCAGGTAGCCCATGCCGCCGTGCACCTGCACCGCTTTGTCCACCGCGCGACCGACCATCTCGGTGCAGAAGAGCTTGGCCGACGACGGGCCGACCGAGGTGTCCTCGCCGGAGTCGTAGCGGGCGGCGACGTCGCGCACCATGCTGCGGCCGGCGAGCAGCTCGGCGTGCATGTCGGCGAGCATGGCCTGCACCAGCTGGAAGCGGCCGATCGGCGCCCCGCCCTGCTTGGCGGTGGCGGCGTAGGCGACCGACTCGTCGAGCACCCGCTGCGCCATGCCGACGCACAGGGCGGCGATGTGCAGCCGGCCACGGGAGAGCACGGTCAGCGCCTTGGCGTAGCCGCGGCCCTCCTCGCCGACCAGCGCGTCGGCCGGCACGTGCACGTCGTCGAAGAAGACCTCGCTGGTCCAGGCGCCGGACTGGCCCATCTTCTTGTCCCTGGGGCCGACCGTGACGCCCGGCGTCGTCGTCTCGACGACGAAGCTGGAGATCCCCCGGCCGCCCTTCTGCTCCGGGTCGGTGCGGGCGAAGACGACGAACAGATCGGCGATCGGCGCGTTGGTGATGTAGCGCTTGCTGCCGTTGACGACCCACCCGTCGCCGTCGCGGCGGGCGTTCGTGCGCAGACCGGCGGGGTCGGACCCGGCCTCGGCCTCGGTGAGGGCGAAGGAGCCGATGAGCTTCCCGGCCGACAGCCCGGGCAGGTACTTCTTCTTCTGCTCGGCGCTGCCGAACTTGGCGATCACCTGGCCGGAAATGCCGTTGTTGGTGCCGAACAGCGAGCGGAAGGCAGGCGTCGTGTAGCCGAACTCGAACGCCAGCTCCACGTCCTCGGTCATCGTGACGCCGAGGCCGCCGTGCTCCTCGGGCAGCGCGTAGCCGAACAGACCCATCTCGGCGGCCCGCGCCCGCAGGTCGTCGGGGATGCGGTCCTCGTCCTCGATCTGCTCCTCGCGCGGCACGACCGATTCGCGGATCAACTGGCGAACGGCGTCCTTGACCTGACGGAAGTCCTCGGCATCCACCCGGCCATGGTGACGCGCGCCGCATCCGGCCGCCGCGCCGGGGGGTGAGCTCGGGTGCTGGGGCTCGGCCGAATGCGACGAACTCGTGGCCATCGAGCGCGCGATGACCACGAGTTCGTCGCATTCGCGGCCGAAACCCACGCAGGCTCAGGCCAGGGCGTCCAGGCGGGCCATGTCCTCGTCGGACAGGGTCAGCCGGGCCGCGCCGAGGTTCTCGGTCAGGTGGTCGACCGACTTGGTGCCGGGGATCGGCAGGACGACCGGCGACTTCTGCAGCAACCAGGCCAGCGCCACCTGGGACGGGGTGGCGTCGAGCTCGCGGGCGATGTCGGCGACCGGGCTGTCGGGGGCGGCGAGGTCGCCGGTGGCGATCGGGAACCACGGGATGAAGGCGATGCCCTCGGCGGTGGCGTAGTCGAGGACGTCCTGGCTCTGCCGGGTGGTCAGGTTGTAGAGGTTCTGCACGCTGACGATCTCGACGATCTCGCGCGCCGCCTTGAGCTCCTCCACCGACACCTCGGAGACGCCGATGTGCCGGATCTTGCCCTCGTCCTGCAGCTCCTTGAAGGCGCCGAGCTGGTCGGCCAGGGGCACGTCGGCGTCGATGCGGTGCAGCTGCATCAGGTCGATCCGGTCTACCTTCAGGTGCCGCAGCGACAGCTCCGCCTGCTGCTTGAGGTAGCCCGGCCGGCCGACGGGCGTCCAGATGCCCGGGCCCTGGCGGGTGAGCCCCGCCTTGGTGGCGATGACCAGGTTCTCCGGGTAGGGGTGCAGGGCCTCGGCGAGGATCTGCTCGCTGACGAAGGGCCCGTAGGAGTCGGCGGTGTCGATGAAGTCCACGCCCTGCTCGACGGCGGCGCGGACGACGCGCAGCGCACCGTCCCGGTCGGCCGGCTCCCCCCAGACACCCGGCCCGGGCAGCTGCATGGCGCCGTAGCCGAGCCGGTGGACGGACAGGTCGCCGCCGAGGGCGAAGGTGTCGGTGAGTTCTGCGGTGGTCATGCCAGGGGCAGCACGGCAGTCCATGCGAGTGTTCCCGGCAGCGTGTTCGATGGCCCGGTGGGCGAGATCGTGGTGCTGCGGCACGGGCAGACCGAGTGGAGCCGGACCGGCCAGCACACCGGGACGACGGACCTGCCCCTGCTGCCCGAGGGCGAGGACCAGGCCCGGGGGCTGCGGGCGGCGCTGGGCGGGCGCGAATTCGTCGAGGTCCGGGTGAGTCCCCTGCAGCGGGCCCGGCGGACGGCCGAGCTGGCCGGGCTCGCGACCACCGCCGTCGATCCGGACCTGGCGGAGATCGACTACGGCGGCTACGAGGGCCGGACGACGGCGGAGATCAGCGCCGAGCTGGGCCGGGAGTGGTCGGTCTGGTGGGACGGGACCGTCCCGGGGAGCTCACCGGGCGAGACCCTCGCCGAGGTGGGGCAGCGGGTGGACCGGGTGCTGGACCGGGCGCGCGCCCGGCTGGCCGACGGCGACGTGGCGCTGGTGGCCCACGGGCACGTCCTACGGGCGCTGACCGCCCGGTGGCTGGGGCTGCCGCCCGAAGCCGGGGCGCTGTTCGCGCTGGCGGCCGGCCGGTACGGCCTCCTGGGCCACGAGCACGGCCGGCCGGTGCTCACCGGCTGGGCGCTCCACTGATCTCGCGAACCTCACCTGCGGGCCGCCGTCCTCGTACTGGAGCGCGAGGACGGCGACCCGGAGGTGAGGACGGCGGACTTCGACGGCCCAGGGCCGGAGTCAAGCCCGGTGCGGACTCACCGGCTGCCAGCGCCCCTCGGGCTCCTCGACCGGCGGGTCGGGGCGCACCGGCCGCCCGAACAGCCAGCCCTGACCCATGTCTGCGCCCAGCGCGGTCACCTCCTCAGCCAGCTGATCGGTCTCGATGCCCTCGGCGACGACGATCGCGCCGAGCTGGTGGGCCAGGTCGATGACGGCCTTGAGCACCGTGCGGGCCCCGTCGTCGGGCAGCTCCTGCACCAGGCCCTTGTCGAGCTTGACCACCTCCGGGCGGACGGCGGCCAGCAGCGACAGGCTCGACCAGCCGGCGCCGACGTCGTCCAGCGCCACCCGCCAGCCCAGCGACCGGTAGTGCTCGAGCACCGACACCAGATGCCCGCGGTCGGCGATGGCGTGCGACTCCACGACCTCGAACACCAGCTGCTGCGCGTCGATGCCGGTCTCGTGGGCGACGCGCTCGGTGCTGGCCAGGCAGACCTGCGGGCGGTAGATCGAGGTCGGGTTGAAGTTCACGAACAGGTCGTCACCGCCGAGCCACGGAACGGCACCGGCGATGGCCGATTCCCGGCCGATGCGGTCCAGGCGGTGCAGCCAGCCGGCGGACTCGGCGACGAAGAACAGGTCCCCACCGCCGATCTCCCGGCCGTCGACCACGCCCCGCAGCAGCGCCTCGTGGGCGACGACGGAGCGGTCGGCCAGCGAGACGATCGGCTGGTACACCGACCAGAACTCGGCCTCGGCCAGCACGCCCACCTCGACCGTGACGCCCCGCCGGGCCAGCTCGACGGCGAGCGTGGGTGCGGTGAGCAGGCGGGCGGTGAGCGCGGCGCCGTCGTCGGGCGGATCGGTGGCCACCCGCACCGCCTCGGTCTCGGCGGCCGTCAGCTCCCGGGCCAGCCGCTGGAACAGCCGCTCCAGACCCGTGCCGCCCCGCTCGTCCACGACGTCGATCAGCTGCGGGGAGGAGTAGACGTTGAGGCCCAGGGCCTTGGCGGTGCGGGAGACGTGCGGAAGGACGTGCCCGATCGACGTGGCCAGCAGGGCACGGACGGCGCGACCGGGCAGCTCCCAGTTCTGGCGGCATCCACAGACACCGCCGCAGATGGTTCCCACCGATCCAGGGTGACGCACCGGCGCTCAGGCGGCTGACAGGCGCGCGGCCGTATCGGAACCCACTTCCGGGGGTACTCGCAGGGGACGCTCAGGAACTTCACATGATCACTGTCTAAGGTTTCGCCATGGCCGCTCCCTCTACCGCCGAAGTCGCCCGCGTCAGCCGTGGTGGCCGGCCCCGCGATCCCAGTCGGGACGGCGTCATCCGCGCCGCGATCCTCCGGCTCCTCGCCGACGTCGGCTACGGCGCACTGACGATGGACGCAGTCGCGGCGGAGGCGGGCGTGGGCAAGGCCACCATCTACCGACGGTGGCGCACCAAGCAGGACCTGGTGGTCGACACGATCTCCGACCTGAACCGGGAGGAGGTGCCCACCCCGGACACGGGCTCCCTCGAAGGTGACCTGCGGCAGATCATGCACGCGTTCGTCGGCGTGGTGAACGGGCCCACCGGTGCGGCGACCCTCTCCCTGCTGTCGACCATGCCGCGGCAGCCGGCCTTGGCCGAGGCGTTCCGCAACGGCCCCCTGACGGTGTGGAGGCAGTCGTTCGAGCAGGTGTGGCAGAACGCCGAAGCCCGCGGCGAGATCGACCCGTCGTTCCGCACCTCGGTCGCCGCCGAGAGCATCAGCGCGCTGGTGGTACAGCGCTGGCTGCTCACCGGTCGCCCGGTCGACGAGGCCTACGCCGACGAGGTGCTCGACACCGTCGTCCTGCCGCTGGTGCGCAACCGGGTCAGCGCCTGACCGGCTGACCCCTCGGACACCGACGAGACCGGCCTGCCCCCTCGGGGGACGGGCCGGTCTCGTCGTTCTCGAGCAGGGCGGGTCAGCGCCTGCGGTACTGGGCCTTCTCCACGGCGACTCCGCGGTTCCGGGTCTTCGGCGCCTTGCGGTGCCGCACCTTCTGCACCACGACGAGGGTGATCAGGAGGCCGGCGGCGCCGATGGTGGCCTGGCCCGCCGGCGTCTGGAGGAAGCGCTGCACCGCGTCCTTGCCCTGGGCCTTCAGGCGCGTCGGGCTGCTGCGGTACGCGAGCTGGTCCAGGGTGGCGGCGAGCGACTCGCGGGCGGAGTCGATCTCGAGCTGGATCTGTCGTGGGTCGCGGGGCACGGCGACAGCCTGCCAGACCCGTTCCAGGTCAGCTCGCCGACGGTGCCCAGGCGCACCCGGGTGGGCTGTTCCCTAGACTCCTGCTCCACGCGGGAGTGGTGTAACGGCAGCCACGCCAGACTTAGGATCTGGTGCCTTCGGGCGTGCGGGTTCGACTCCCGCCTCCCGCACGTCGCGCGGACCGGCGTCAGTCCAGCTCGACCCGCAGGTCCAGCTCGGCCGAGGGCGTCTCCGGGTCGTCGTCGTCGACGACGGCCAGGAGGTGCACGATGTCGTCGCTGACCCCCCGGAGAGCCAGCCCCTCCACCTTGTGCACGTGCCCGTCCACCTCGGGGATGGGGGCGACGGCCAGCACGGTGTCGCCGTCCACCAGCGCGATGGCGGTCGCCACCACCGGCCCGTCGTCGACGGCGTTCGGGGTGTCCTCCGCCGCCGCGCTGAGCAGCACCCGCCCATCGGGCAGGGCGATGGCGTCGGTCACGGCCAGACCCACGCCCTCCACCTCACCGAGCTGGTACTCGCGGGGCTGCTCGACCGCCACTTCGGACGCCGCTGCGCGGCCGAGCACCGCGGCGACCAGGCCCTCCAGCGGGACGTCCACGCTCGCGGACCGGACACCGGCCATGAGGTTGCCCCGGTTGAACCACCGGACGAAATCGCCGTGGCGGCTGGCACCCTCCAGGTTGACGTGGTCCATCGGCAGCCCCAGCCGCTGGGCCACCCGCTCGTAGAGCGGGCCCAGCTCGGCCGCGTGCACGGCGGGCTCCCCGTCCTCCAGGCGCACCAGCACGCCACGCATGCGCCGCGGCGAGGACCCGGACCCGAGCAGCAGTGCGGCCGGTTCGCCGTCCACCTCGGCCGGGCAGGCCACCTCGAGGTCGGGTTTGAGGTGCTTGGTGCCCTCGGCCGCCCGGAAGGTGTCGAGTCCCTCGACGGACGGCAGCACCCGCAGCGCCGTCACCCCGTCAGGGCGCCGCCAGGCGGCGATCGTCGAGTCGTCCTGCACCACGAGCCATCCGTCGCCCAGCGGGACCACACCGGAGGCGGCGGTGACCGGCGTCCCGTCGTCGAGGCGCAGCGTCCGGGCGGCGTCCACGTGAACTCGCATCGCCGGTCATTGCCCTCATCCGCGGCGGCTCACGCGCCGATAGGGGTCAGGTCCAGAGGACCGCGACGAGCACGTTCGCGATCGCCAGCGCACCGGCGGAGTGGAAGCGCCGCAGGAACTCCATACCCGGAGATCACTGAAAGCGACGGCGTGCACTGCGCCACACGGCCGGGACACCGTCGTCACCCGCGAGGGTGGCTGCACCCGCCTGAGTCTCGAGCGGGACGGCGGCCGAGCCGATCTACCGGCATGACTTCCCGCGCCACCCCCACCACCACCTGGCCGCCTGCGGCCATGGTGCGCGCCGCCGTCGTCCGCTCCCCCGCCGCCGCCCCCGCCCGCGGCCGGCACCGGGCGCCGGAGTTCGGCGCCGCGGACCGGGTGGCCGGCGAGGAGCAGCTCGTCCGCCCCGGCCGGCACGCCGAGCCGGAGGAGGAGGACTCCCTGGCCTGGCTGGGGTTCACCTTCCGTCGGAACTGATCCGGCGCCGGCCCCTCGGCCATGGCTCAACGAGCGCGCACGGCCTCGGCGAGGACGGGGACCAGCGCGGCGAAGGCCTGACCCCGGTGGCTGCGGGCGTCCTTGTCCGCCGGCGCGAGCTCCGCAGAGGTCTGCTCGAGGCCGGCCGGTACGAACACCGGGTCGTAGCCGAAGCCGTTGCTGCCCCGCTTCTCCCGGATCACCGTTCCCCGCCACTCCCGCTCCAGCACCCGCTCGGTGCCGTCCGGGGTGACCAGCGCGGCGGCGCACACGAAGGCCGCGCCCCGCCGCTCGTCGGGGACGTCGGCGAGCTGCGCCAGCAGGAGCGCGGTGTTCGCGTCGTCGTCGCCGTGCCGGCCCGACCAGCGTGCCGACAGCACCCCCGGCATGCCGTTCAGCGCGTCGACGGTGATCCCGGAGTCGTCCGCCACCGCCGGCAGGCCGGTGTATCGAACCGCCTCCCGCGCCTTGAGCAGCGCGTTCTCCGCGAACGTCGCACCGGTCTCGGGCGCCTCCGGGTACTCGGCCACGTCCCGCAGACCCACGACCGCCACGCCCGGCACCGCGCTCTCCAGCAGCCGCTGCAGCTCGGCGAGCTTGCCGGCGTTGCGGGTGGCCAGCAGCAGACGCGTGCTCATCGGGCGCCGGCCTCCCGGGCCAGCGCCTCGGCCTGCAGCCGGGTCAGCTCCGCGCACCCGGCCACCGCGAGGTCGAGCAGGGCGTCCAGCGTCGGCCGGTCGAAGACCGCACCTTCCGCGGTGCCCTGCACCTCGACGAAGCCGCCGTCAGCGGTGCAGACGACGTTCATGTCGGTGCCGGCCCGCACGTCCTCCTCGTAGGGCAGGTCGAGCCGCGGCTCGCCGTCGATGACGCCGACGCTGACCGCGGCCACCGACTGCACGATGGCGTCCGGCTTGGCGAGCTTCTTGCGCTCCCCCAGCCAGGAGACCGCGTCGGCCAGCGCGACGTAGGCACCGGTGATCGCCGCGGTGCGGGTGCCGCCGTCGGCCTGCAGGACGTCGCAGTCGATCGCGATGCTGTTCTCGCCGAGCGCGCGGAGGTCGACCGCGGCGCGCAGCGACCGCCCGATCAGCCGGCTGATCTCGTGCGTGCGGCCGCCGATCCTGCCCTTGACCGACTCGCGGTCGCTGCGGGTGTGCGTGGCCCGCGGCAGCATCGAGTACTCGGCGGTGACCCAGCCCAGCCCCGAACCCTTGCGCCACCTCGGCACGCCCTCGGTCACGCTCGCCGCGCAGAGCACCCGGGTACGGCCGAACTCCACCAGCACCGAACCCTCGGCGTGGTCGAGCCAGTTGCGGGTGATCGTCACGGGCCGGAGCTCGTCGGCGGCGCGGCCGTCGGCACGGGGGGTGGTACGAGGCTGGGTCACGGGTGCCGACAGTAGTGCGCGCCCACCGGAGGCCCGCGCGGCGGAGACCGTCCCGGACCGCGAGGATCGGCGCCATGAGATCGGAACTGCGCGCCGTCCGGACCGGCGGGGTCCCCGTCGTCGTCGACCTGACCGACGAGTGCGCCGAGTTCGTGCGGACCGAGGGCGACGGCCTGCTGCACGTCTTCGTGCCGCACGCGACGGCCGGTCTGGCGATCCTGGAGACCGGGTCGGGCAGCGACGACGACCTGCTCGCGCAGCTGGACCAGCTCCTGCCCAGGGACGATCGGTGGCGGCACCGCCACGGCAGCCCCGGCCACGGGCGTGACCACGTGCTGCCAGCGTTCGTGCCCCCGCACACCAGCGTGCCGGTGCTCGAGGGCCGCCTGATGCTGGGCACCTGGCAACGGATCTGCCTGGTCGACACCAACACCGACAACCACCAGCGGCAGGTGCGCTTCTCCTTCCTCGCCGGATGAGCCGCGCAGCCCGCACGTGCCCGGAGCGGCACGACACGGCAGGATCGGGGCATGACCGAGACCGACGTCGCTCCCGTTCGCCTGGCTGCCGGCGACCAGGCGCCGGAGTTCACGCTCCCCGACGCCGACGGCAACCCGGTCTCGCTGGCCGGCTTCCGGGGCCGGCGCGTGATCGTCTACTGCTACCCCGCGGCGCTCACCCCCGGCTGCACCACCCAGGCGGTCGACTTCACCGCCGCAGCCGGCGACCTCGCCGACGCCGGGCTCGACATCGTGGGGATCTCCCCCGATCCGGTCGAGAAGCTGGCGAAGTTCCGGGACGAGGAAGGCCTGCGGATCACGCTGGTGTCCGACCTCGACAAGCAGGTGATGCAGGCCTACGGCGCCTACGGCCCGAAGAAGCTGTACGGCAAGGATGTCGTGGGGGTCATCCGCTCGACGTTCGTGATCGACGCCGAGGGGCGGATCGAGCGCGCCTCGTACAACGTCAAGGCCACCGGGCACGTCGCCAAGCTGCGCCGCGACCTCGGCCTGGACTAGCGTCACGCCCGCCAGGTCCCCGGCCGGGGCTGGCACTCGGGCGGGCAGGGATACCCCGCGTCCCACGGGAAGAGCCCGCCGGTGTGGGCCCAGGTGAGCTGGTACGCCGGCACGGAGAACTCGTCGGGGCGCTGGTAGAAGCGGTTCGCCGAGAACAGGACCTCGGCCGCGTTGGGCAGCAACTCCACGGTGAGCATCCGCCCGCGGTGGTCGTCCTGCCCGATCACCTCCCCGGGCAGCAGGTCCCGCCCGTCGAGGACCAGGCCGGCCACCGTGTTCAGCATGCCGCAGGCGGTCTCGTGGCCCACCCCCACCACGACCAGTTCCGGATGGCCCACCCCGAACAGGCCGACGGTGTAGCCGAACGGTGGTTCATCGGACTCCTCGCCGCGCATGACGTACTGCACGGCGACGCGGTAGGCCCGGATGGTCTGCGCCAGCCGGCTGTCCTCCTGGTCGAGCCAGGCGAGGGTCTGGGGATCGGTCGTCATGCCGGTCAGCTTGGGCAGCGGTGCCGACAGAACCGCCGTCGTCGGCCCATCTGTGGACGACGGTCAGGAGTGTGGACCGGCCCGGCCGGTGCGACGGGATGTCAGCCGCTCCCCGCGGCGCGCCGGGCCCGTGCCCGCCGCTTCCCCTCGTGCATGGCGGCCACCCGGGCGACCGGGATGGTCTGTCCCTCCGCCACCAGCTCGGCGGGCAGGTGCTGCGGCTCGGGCAGCAGCGCCGACCAGTCGCCCAGCCGTTCGGCCCCGGAGGCGACGGTGGCCTCGCCCGGCCGGATCGACTCCAGGACGGCCCAGTCCACCGGCGTCGATACCGGCAGCCCCAGGCGCACCCGCGGGCTGTGGGCGGCGACGATCGTGCCCGTCCCCGACCGTGTGGAGTCCACGAACACCCGGCCGTGCCGCTCCTCCTTGAGGAACGCCGTCGTCGCGATCGCTGGGTCCAGCCGGGCGGCCCGGTGCGCCAGTGCACGGGTGGCGGCCGCGACGTCCTCGACCGGTGACCCGTGGACGGGCGCCACGACGTGCAGCCCCGAGGAGCCGCTGGTCTTCACCGCACCCGCCAGCCCGGCGTCCTCCAGGGCCTGCCGGGCGAGCCGGGCCGTGGCCACGACGGCGGAGAAGTCCGCGCCGTCCGGCGGGTCCAGGTCGAGCACCAGGCCGGTGGGCTCCCGGGACCCGGCCGGCAGGAACGGCACGTGGAACTCGACCGCACGCTGGTTGGCCAGCCACAGCAGCGTCCGGCGGTCGTCGCAGAGCACCTGGTGCACTTCGCGGTGCGCCGACTCGGCCCACACCGCGACCGTGCGCACCCAGCCCGGCGCACCCTTGCTGACGTTGCGCTGCATGAACGGGCGCTGACCGGGGCGCACCCGCACCACCGACAGCGGCCGGCCGGCCAGCAGCGGCACCAGCCGGTCAGCGACCGCGTCCAGGTAGTCGACGAGCTGCCCCTTCGTCACGCCGAGGCCGTCGCCCAGCGGCGAGTCGAGGCGGCTCAGCGCCACGCCGTCGCGTTCCTCCTCCACGCGGCTCACCGTGCCCTCTCCCCGCTCGACCGGCAAGCGGCCTCCTGCAGGGGCCCGCCGCGAGCCTGCGCGTGGTGGGAGCAGGAGGGTCCTCTTTCAGATCTCGTAGACCCCGCCCCGGCGCACGAGCTCTGTCTCGGGGAACACCGAGCTGGCGGCGAACAGCTGACCGATGTGGTCGACCCAGGGGGGCACGTGGGTGAGCAGCAGACGCCCGACGCCCGCCGCGGCGGCGTGCTGGGCAGCCTGCCGACCGGTGAGGTGCAGCCCCGGCGGCTGCTCCGGCACGTTGTCCGGATGCGCCGCCTCGGCCAGCAGCACGTCGGCGCCGCGGGCCAGCTCGATCACCCGGTCGGACGGGCCGGTGTCGCCGGTGTAGACCAGCGACCGGCCGCCCGCGGTGAGCCGGATGGCATAGGTCTCGACCGGATGCGCGGTCCGGGCCAGCTCGACGCCGAACGGCCCCAGGCGGAACGCGCCCGGGCCCACCGGGACGAAGTCGAAGACGTCGGTCAGACCGTCGCCGTCCATGTCGTAGGCCAGCGCCAGCCGCCGCTCCGCGCCCACCGGCGCGTACAGCGGGGTGAGCGACCGGGCCGCCCTGCCGGAGTAGCGGTGCCACACCACGAAGGGCGCGACGTCGAGGCAGTGGTCGGCGTGCAGGTGCGAGAGGAACACCGCGTCCACCGACCCGGGGTCGATGATGCCCTGCAACGCTCCGAACGAGCCGTTGCCGAGATCCAGCACCAGCCGGAAGCCGGCGTGCTCGACGAGGTAGCAGGAGGCCGGCGACTCGGGCCCGGGGCCGCTGCCGCAGCACCCGATGACGGTGAGCTTCACGCCGCCCCCACCGTTCCGGCCGACAGCACCGCGCCGACCTCCGGGCCCAGGAACCGTCGCCCCAGCCGGGCGAAGGGCTCCGGGTCACCGGTGGCGAGGAAGACGTGCTCCGGCGGGGGTGCGTCGGGATCGCGCAGCAGGTCGGCGCGGGTGAGCACCCGGTACACGTCCTTCGCCGTCTCCTCGGCGCTGGACACCAGCGTGACGCCGTCGCCGAGGACCACCGACAGCACGCCGGTGAGCAGCGGGTAGTGCGTGCAGCCGAGGACGACGGTGTCCACGACCGCCACCAGCAGCGGGTCGAGGTAGGACTGGGCGAGGCCGAGCAGCTGCCGGCCGCTGGTGACCCCGCGCTCCACGAAGTCGACGAAGCTCGGGCACGCCGCCGAGGTGACCGACACGTGCGGCGCGGTGGCGAACGCGTCGTCGTAGGCGCCGCTGGTGACGGTGGCCTGGGTGCCGATGACCCCGATCCGGCCGTTGCGGGTGGCGGCGATGGCCCGGCGCGCGGCGGGCAGCACCACCTCGACGACCGGGACGTCGTAGCGTTCCCGGGCGTCGCGCAGCGAGGCGGCGCTGGCGGAGTTGCAGGCGACCACGAGCATCTTCACGCCGCTGTCGACCAGCTCGTCCATCACCGCGAGGGAGTGCCGGCGCACCTCGGCGATGGGCAAGGGGCCGTAGGGGCCGTTCGCCGTGTCGCCGATGTACCGGACCCCCTCGCCGGGCAACTGGTCCAGCACTGCGCGGGCAACGGTGAGCCCACCGACGCCCGAGTCGAAGATGCCGATCGGTGCATCCGCACCCGGCCGCGTCGTCCCCATGTCGTGCGCCAGGCTAACCGGCCGCTCCCCGCGCCTGCTGTGAGCCTGGTGACGTGATGGAACGGCCGCCCTTCAGAGGCGGCCCCGTCCAGGGCACCGCCCCGAGCTCGCGAGGGGCGGGGAGGACGGGGGCCTTCACCGAGGCGTGGGGGCAGAGGCAGAGGCCCCCTCTCAGGGACCCGCCCTGAGCCTGCGAAGGGTGGGGAGAAAGGGGTCCTTCGACCTTCTAGGCCCAGAGCTGGCCCTCGAGAGCGGACGTCGCCTCCTCCAGAGTGCCGGCGTAGGCACCGGTGGAGAGGTACTTCCAGCCGCCGTCGCACACGATGAAGACGATGTCGGCCTTGCGCCCGGCCGCCACCTCCTTGTCGGCGATGCCGAGGGCCGCGTGCAGGATCGCGCCGGTCGAGATGCCGGCGAAGATGCCCTCCCGCTCCACCAGCTGGCGGGTGCGGTGGATCGCGTCCTCGGGGCCCACGGAGAACCGGGAGTCCAGCAGCGAGGCGTCGTAGAGCTCGGGGATGAAACCCTCGTCGATGTTGCGCAACCCGTACACGAGCTCGCCGTAGCGCGGCTCGGCGGCGATCACCTGCACGCCCGGCTTGTGCTCGCGCAGGTACCGCGAGACGCCCATCAGCGTGCCCGTGGTGCCGAGGCCCGCGACGAAGTGGGTGATCGACGGCAGGTCGGCCACGATCTCCGGGCCGGTGCCCTCGTAGTGCGCCAGGGCATTGGCCGGGTTGCCGTACTGGTAGAGCATCACCCAGTCGTCGTGCTCGGCGGCGAGCTCCTTGGCGACGGCGACGGCCTGGTTGGAGCCACCGGCCGCCGGCGAGGGGATGATCTGCGCCCCGTACATCTCCAGCAGCTGCCGACGCTCCACCGAGGTGTTCTCCGGCATGACGCAGATCAGCTTGTAGCCGCGCTGCCGGGCGACCATGGCCAGCGAGATGCCGGTGTTGCCGCTGGTCGGCTCCAGGATGGTCGAGCCGGGCTGCAGCAGCCCCTCCTTCTCGGCGGCCTCGATCATCCTGATCGCCGCGCGGTCCTTGATCGACCCGGTGGGGTTGTGGTCCTCGAGCTTGGCCCACAGGCGCACGTCAGAGGTCGGCGACAGGTTCGGCAGCCCCACGAGCGGGGTGCCGCCGAGCGAGTCGACGAGGGAGGCGAAGCGGGCCATGAGAACTCTCCCGGGATACGGGGACGGGAACGGTGCTAGCGGCGGACCAGGCCAGGCAGCACGGCGCAGCCGTTCCGCTCCGGCACCGGAGGTGGGTCGCTCAGCAGCCGCCCGCGACCGCCGGCAGGATCGTCACCGAGTCGCCGTCCTTCACCTCGGTGTCCAGGGCGCCGGTGAAGCGCACGTCCTCGTCGTTGACGTAGACGTTGACGAAGCGGTGCAGCTTGCCCTCCTCGGTGACGAGGCGGTCCTTCAGGCCGGCGTGCTGGCTGTCGAGGTCGTCGATCAGCGCGGCCAGGGTGCCCCCACTGCCCTCGACGGTCTTGTTGCCGCCGGTGTGGGTGCGCAGGATGGTCGGGATCCGGACCTCGATGGCCATGGCGTGGTTCTCCTCGGGAACGTCGATGCGAAGGTTCGCTGCGCGGAGCAGCGGTGGTGCGTCTGAGCCGGGCAACGCCCGGTGGCCGCGCGGGATTCCACGCGGCGGTGGCCCTCCTGCAGGGTCCCGCCGCGAGCTTGCGAGCGGTGGGGGCAGGAGGGTGCTTCTTCAGTCGTAGACGACCGTCGTCGGCGAGTGGCCGAACAGGTAGGACTCGACGATCTCGACCTCCTCCTCGGACACCTCCCCGTCGACGATGCGGTAGCTGCGGAACTCGACATCGTCGCCGGCCAGGCCGGTCTCCGGCCCGTGGTGCCGGGTGGACACCAGCACGTAGTGGGTCCGGGGGTCGGCAGCGGGACCGGAGGCGTACCCGATGTCGGTGCGCGAGGGGTAGGCCTCGGTGGCGGTGTGCGAGTGGTAGACGACGACGGGCCACTCGTCCCGGTCGTCCAGGTCGCGGTACAGGGCCAGCAGGTCGGCGCTGTCGAACTCGTAGAACGTCGGCGACCGGGCCGCGTTCAGCATCGGCACGATCCGCTCGGGGCGCTCGGTCCCCTCCGGGCCGGCGACGACGCCACAGGCCTCGTCCGGATGGTCCTTCCGGGCATGGGCCACGATGGCGTCGTAGGTCGCGCGGTCGATGCGCAGCACGGCGCCAGTCTAGGCGGCCCGCTGCGGGACCCCCGGGGTCGCCCCCGGAGGGCCCGGCGACCGGCCGTCGGGAGAACGGCCGAGGACCGATACCGTCGGCCCCGTGTGGGTCCCGTCGCTCCTGACCGCCGGCGTCGTGCTGCTGGCCCTTCCGGCGCTGCTCCTCGGCTTCCGAGGGCTGTTCCGGCACCGCGGCTACAGCGCCGCCGAGCCCGCCGACCGGGCCTCGGTCGTCACGATCGTCGTGCTGCGCGGCGTCCTCCTGCTGCTCCTGCTGACGATCTCGGCCGTGGTCCTGGTGTCCACGATCGGCGCGATGGTGGCCGGGGTGGAGCTGCACGGCATGGTCTACGTGCTGTTCGCCCTAGACCTGCTGGTAGCGGCGCTCGTCCTGCTCACCTTCGGCCGGCGCGAGCGGCGACCAGTGCGTCGACGAGCGAGCCCTGCAGCGCGGTGAGCCAGTAGTAGACGGCCAGCTGGTGGTCGCCGTCGTCGACGATCTCCTCCGGCGGCTCGGACTCCTCGCTGATGTCCAGCCGGGTGCCCAGCGCCAGCCGCAGGTCGTTGCTCGTGCGCAGCCAGGCGCCGGCCTGGTCGGCATCGAGCCGCACATCTCCCCCGTCGGCCGGGAGGGTGGCGCGCACGGTGGCGAGGTCGTCGGCCTTCCCCTCGCGCAGCGTCTGCTCGGTGAGGTCGCGGTAGTCATCGGCCAGCGCCCGGTCGGATCGGTGCCCCGCCGGTAACAGCCGGGTGATCACCGGGTCGCCGGTGCTGTCCTCCGGGTCGGCGAGGAGCAGCTGCTCCAGCTGGTCCAGCAGCAGCCCGACCACGCCGGCCTCGGCCCGGTCGAGGCGCGCCACCACCTGACCGCGTCGCGCACGGAACGGCTTCACCGGATCTCCTCGGCGCTCGTCACGAGTCCCGCTGGTAGCTGGCCCACAGCCCGTAGGCGTGCAGCCGGCTGGTGTCGTGCTCCATCCGCTCCCGCGGACCCGAGCTCACGATGGCCTTCCCCTCGTGATGGACCTGCAGCATCAGCGTCGTCGCCGTCGGCTCGTCGTAACCGAAGAGCTCCTGCAGGACGAACGTCACGTAGTTCATGAGGTTGACCGGGTCGTTCCACACGATGGTGACCCACGGGCGGTCGAGTTCGCCGCGTTCCTCTGCCATCGTCTCGGGGGTCCGAGTCGGAGCGAGCGGTCCGGCCACGGGTCCACCTTATGACGCGGCTCGGCCGAGGGCTCCCGGCCCGCCTACGCTCCGGTGCCATGCCGACGGCTACCGCGCTGCTCACCGACCGCTATGAGCTGACGATGCTGGCCGCTGCGCTCGCCGACGGCACGGCGGACCGGGACTGCGTCTTCGAGGTGTTCGCCCGCCGCCTCCCCCACGGACGCCGGTACGGGGTGCTGGCCGGCACCGGGCGGCTGCTCGAGGCGCTCCCCGGTTTCCGGTTCGGCGACGCCGAGCTCGACGCCCTGCGGTCCCAGGGGCTGACCGACCAGCGGCTGCTGGACTGGCTCGCCGACTTCCGCTTCAGCGGCGACATCGACGGCTACGCCGAGGGCGAGCTGTACTTCCCCGGCTCGCCGGTCCTCACCGTGCACGCCTCGTTCGGCGAGGGTGTGCTGCTGGAGACGCTGGCCCTGTCGATCCTCAACCACGACTCGGCGATCGCCTCGGCGGCGGCCCGCATGGTGGCCGCCGCCTGCGAGCGTCCCTGCATCGAGATGGGCTCCCGGCGCACGCACGAGGAGGCGGCCGTGGCGGCTGCGCGCGCGGCGCACCTCGTCGGCTTCGGGGCAAGCTCCAACCTGGAGGCCGGCCGCCGCTACGGTCTCCCGACCACCGGCACCAGCGCGCATGCGTTCACCCTGCTGCACGACGACGAGCGCGCGGCCTTCCGCGCCCAGGTGGACACGCTGGGGGTCGGGACGACGTTGCTGGTGGACACCTACGACGTCGAGCAGGGCATCCGGACGGCGATCGACGTCGCCGGGACCGCTCTGGGCGCGATCCGCCTGGACTCCGGCGACCTGCCCACCCTGGCCACCCGAGCCCGGGAGCTGCTCGACGAGCTCGATGCCACGGGGACGCGGGTGATCGTCACCAGCGACCTCGACGAGTACGCCATCGCCGGACTGATGGCCGCACCCGTCGACGGCTACGGCGTGGGCACCTCGCTGGTCACCGGGTCGGGGGCACCGACGGCCGGCATGGTCTACAAGCTGGTCGAACGGGACGGCGTCCCGGTGGCGAAGAAGTCGGAGGGCAAGAACTCCGTGGGCGGGCGCAAGTCCGCCGTCCGCCGGCACTCCGCCGACGGGTTCGCCACCGCCGAGGTGGTGACCAGCGCCCCGATCCAGCCGCGGGACGGCGACCGGGGTCTCGTCGTCCCGCTGGTCCGGTCCGGCGACCCCTGCGACCCCACCTCGCCCGCCGAGTTTCTGCGCCGGGCCCGGCAGCACCACGCCCGGGTCCGTGCGGCCCTGCCCCCCGAGGCCTGGGCGCTCTCGCGCGGCGAGGCCGTCCTCGAGACCGTTCCAGCCTGAACCGGAGGAAGCGACCGTGCCCCGTGCCCTGATCGTCGTCGACGTGCAGAACGACTTCTGCGAGGGCGGCAGCCTGGCCGTGGCCGGCGGCGCCGCGGTCGCGGCCGCCGTCACCGAGCACCTGCGGACGGCGGGCGGCGACTACGCGCACGTCGTCGCGACGCGGGACCACCACATCGACCCGGGCGGCCACTTCGCCGACTCCCCCGACTTCCTCGACACCTGGCCGGCGCACTGCGTCGTCGGCAGCGGCGGCGTCGAGCTGCACCCCGCGCTGGACCGCGGTCCGATCGAGGCTTTGTTCGACAAGGGTGAGTACGCCGCCGCCTACTCGGGCTTCGAGGGCGCCGCCGACGGCGTCCCGTTGGCCCGGTGGCTGCAGGAGCGTGGGGTGGATGCCGTCGACGTCGTCGGCATCGCGACCGACCACTGCGTGCGGGCGACCGCCCTGGACGCCGTCGCGGAAGGACTGGCCACCCGGGTGCTGCTGCCGCTCACCGCGGGCGTCGCCGAGGGCACGGTCGAGGCCGCCCTCCACCAGCTGCGCACGGCGGGGGTCGAGCTCGAGGGCCAGGTCCACCGGCCCTGAGCCCGCCGATCGACGTCCTCCCTCACCATCCAGCGTCCTCCCTCACGGTGTTCCGTGAGGGAGGACGCTGCACGGTCAGGTTCCCTGATCGTCGCGGTGGACGGGGTGGTTATTCGGCGTCGAGGACCTCGTCCCTCGTGAAGCCGAGCACCTGCAGGACGGCGTCGAGGTACGGCTGGTTGAGCGCCGTGTGCGCCTGCTCCCGCACGATCGGCTTGGCGTTGAACGCGATGCCGAGCCCCGCCGCGTTGAGCATGTCCAGGTCGTTGGCGCCGTCCCCGACCGCGACCGTCTGCTCCAGCGGGATGCCGTACTGCTCCGCGAACCGGGCCAGCGCACGCGCCTTCCCCGGACGGTCCACGATCTCTCCGACGAGTCCCCCGGTGAGCCGGCCGTCGACCACCTCGAGGGTGTTGGCCGCCGCGAAGTCCAGCCCGAGGCTCTCGGCCAGCGGGTCGGTGATCTGGGTGAAGCCGCCGCTGACGATCCCGCAGCGGAAGCCGAGGCGCTGCAGCGTCCGGATCAGGGTGCGCGCTCCCGGGGTGAGGACCAGGTGCTCGCGCACCTCGTCGAGCACCTCCACCGGCAGGCCGGCGAGCACGGCGACCCGGGCCCGGAGCGATTTGGCGAAGTCCAGCTCGCCGTTCATGGCCGCGGCGGTGATCCGGGCGACCTCCGCCGCCCGGCCGGCGCGGGCGGCGAGCTCGTCGATGACCTCGCCGCGCACCAGGGTGGAGTCCACGTCGAGCACGATCAGCCGCTTGCTGCGCCGCGCCAGGCCCGCCCGCTCGACGGCGATGTCCGCACCGGTGGAGGCCGCCACCGATGCCAGCGACGTGCGCAGCGCCGTCGCCTCTGCCCCCGACACGGTCAGCTCGAAGCTGGTCACCGGGTAGTCCGAGAGCCGCCGGATGGCGTCGATGTTGCCGCCGATGCCCGCGATGGCACGGGTGGCGCCCGCCACGGCCTCCGGAGGGACGGGCCGGCCGAGCACGATGACGTGGTGCGCCCGCCCGGCCGCACCCTCCCGCGCCGGGGTGGCGGATGCCGACTCCACGGTCACCTCCACGCCGACCGCCGTCGAGACGTCGTCCGCCACCCGGCGCAGGTGGGCGAGAAGAGTCGGCTCGTCGACGGCGGGGCCGCCGTCGGTGGCGGCCGCGCCGACGACGACCCCGAGCACCAGGTGCCCGTGGACGACCACCTGCTCGACGTCGAGGACCTCGACCGCCGGCACGTCCGCCTCGCTGCGGGCGAGGGCGGCGAACAGCCGGGCGGTGACACCGGGCCGGTCCGCGCCGGTGACGGTCAGCACCGCGCGCGGGACCTGCGGGAGCGGCGCAGGGCTGTGGTGCGGAGCGGGGTCGAGTGGCACCCCGCCATCGTGCCGCACCGTCCGGGCGACTCCCGGCGGGTCCCCTCGTCCGCGTCCACCCCGGACGCGCGACGCCCCGCCGGCCTCCGGGCCGGCGGGGCATCAGGTGACGCGCTGGAACGGCCCCCTCGCAGGGTCCCGCGCCGAGCGGAGCGAGGCGTGGGGGGCGAGGGGCCCTTCCTCAGGTCGGGTCGGGGTCCTTCTCACCCTGCCGGGGACCGGTGCCGCTGACCAGCTCGCTCACACCGCCGTAGGGCTCGTGGCGCTTGCCGGCGTGCGCCTCGTCCTGCAGCCGCTGGAGGAGGTGCGGGTAGTGGGCCTCGAACGCCGGGCGCTCGGAGCGGATCCGCGGGATCTCCACGAAGTTGTGCCGCGGCGGCGGCGAGGAGGTCGCCCACTCCAGGGAGTTGCCGTGGCCCCACGGGTCGTCGCGCAGGGCGAGCTTCCCGTACTTCCACGACCGCACCACGTTGTAGATGAACGGGATGGTGGCCGCCCCCAGCACGAAGGAGAAGACCGTCGAGATCGCGTGCATCGTGGTGAAGCCGTCGGTGGGCAGGTAGTCGACGTACCGGCGCGGCATGCCCGAGCTGCCCAGCCAGTGCTGGATCAGGAAGGTGCCGTGGAAGCCGATGAACGTCATCCAGAACTGCAGCTTCCCCAGCCGCTCGTCCATCATCCGGCCGCACATCTTCGGGAACCAGAAGTAGATGCCGGCGTAGGCGGCGAACACCACGGTGCCGAAGACGACGTAGTGGAAGTGGGCCACGACGAAGTAGCTGTCGTTGACGTGCCAGTCCAGCGGCGGGCTGGCCAGGAGCACACCGGTCAGACCACCGAGGAGGAAGGTGATCATGAAGCCGACCGAGAACAGCATCGGCGTCTCGAAGGTCATCTGACCGCGCCACATGGTGCCGATCCAGTTGAAGAACTTGATACCGGTCGGGACGGCGATCAGGTAGGTCAGGAAGGCGAAGAACGGCAGCAGCACCGCCCCGGTGGCGTACATGTGATGGGCCCACACGGCCAGCGAGAGCGCCCCGATGGAGATGGTGGCGAAGACCATGCCCTTGTAGCCGAACAGCGGCTTGCGGGCGAAGACCGGGATGATCTCGGTGACGATGCCGAAGAACGGCAGCGCGATGATGTAGACCTCGGGGTGCCCGAAGAACCAGAACAGGTGCTGCCACAGCATGGGCCCACCGTTCTCTTCCGAGAAGATCAGGGCGCCGAGGTTGCGGTCGGCCAGCATGCCCATGAGCGCGGCGGTGAGGATCGGGAAGGCGAACAGGACCAGCAGGCTGGTGACCAGCGTGTTCCAGGTGAAGATCGGCATCCGGAACAACGTCATCCCCGGCGCCCGGAGGCAGACGATCGTGGTGATGAAGTTGACGGCACCGAGGATCGTGCCCAGGCCGCTCACCGCCAGGCCGGCGAACCACATGCTGGCGCCGGGGCCCGGGGAGTGCACCGCGTCCGACAGCGGGACGTAGGCGTACCAGCCGAAGTCGGCCGCGCCGCCGGGGGTGAGGAAGCCGGACACCACGATCAGGCTGCCGAAGAGGAAGAGCCAGAACGACAGCGCGTTCAGCCGCGGGAAGGCGACGTCGGGCGAGCCGATCTGCAGCGGCATGATCAGGTTCGAGAACGCGAAGAACAGCGGCGTCGCGAACATCAGCAGCATGATCGTGCCGTGCATGGTGACCAGCTGGTTGTACTGCTCCGGGGAGAGGAACTGCAGACCCGGCCGCCCCAGCTCGCCACGCATGAGCATGGCCATCAGCCCGCCCAGGATGAAGAACACGAACGAGACGGTCATGTACATCAGACCGATGGTCTTGTGGTCGGTGGTCCGCAGCAGGTTCGACAGCCGCGAGCCCTTCTCGACCACGTGAGCCGGGCTGGGCCGGCTCACGATGGGCGCCGGTGCAATCGTCACGCGTCGCAGCTTAGACCGTGCCGGCGGACGGCTCAGGACGGGCGGTGGGGGCGCGCCGGACGGATCACCGGGCCCGCCGGTAGGAGGCGACGTCCACCGAGATCGTGACCGTCACCGACCTGGGAAGACGGCCCAGCGACGCGGCCAGGCCGTCGGCGGTGAGGTGCCGCGCGTGGGGGCCCATCCCGACCAGGGTCGCCACGGCGGCGCGGTCCAGGAGCAGCATCTGCCGGTGCGCGGTCGTCGCCACCGACCGCAGGTGGGGCCCCAGCGACGCGCTCAGCCGCTCCCCCTTGTCCGGATCCACCCGCAGCAGGCCGAGGGGGCCGACGATCTCGGCGAGGTGGTCGGGCGCGGGGGTCACCACGACCAGCCGGCCGTCGGGACGCAGCACCCGGGCGATCTCCGCGCCGTTGCGCGGGGCGAAGACGACCAGCACCCGGTCGAGGGCGCCGTCGCGCACGGGCAGCCGCGCCCACGTGTCCGCCACGACCGCCATGGCCCGCGGATGCGCCCGGGCAGCCCGGCGGGCCGCGTAGGTCGAGGAGTCCAGCACCACGCCGGTCGCCGCGGGAGCGCGGTCGAGAACGGCGGCCAGGTGCTGCCCGGTGCCGCCGCCCAGGTCGAGCAGCGTCGACGGCGCCGTCCCCTCGCCGGTGAGCACCGCATCCCCGAGAGCCGCGCTGATGCCGGCGTAGTGGCCGGCCGCGAGGAAGGACATCCGGTCCGCCACCATCTGCGCCGAGTCACCCGACGGGGGCCGGTGCCCCGGCGGGAGCAGCGTCACGTGCCCGTGCCGGGCGCGGTCGAAGGAGTGCCCAGCGGAACAGCGCAGCGCGCCCTTCCCCTCGTCGGCCGCCAGCGGTGCGGCGCAGGAGGGGCAGGCCAGCAGGGCGACGGCGGCCTGCGGCAGCGGCGGGCGAACGCTCACGAGCGCGGCGGCACCGGGTGGAGGACGACGTCCCGCAGCCGGCCGGCATCGGCGACCGCGGTGACGAACGTGCCGTGCGGCTGGCGCCGCCGGTCGGTCGGCGACCCCGGGTTGATCAGCCGCAGGCCGTTCGGGGCCGTGGTGTCCCAGGGGATGTGGCTGTGCCCGAAGACGAGGACGTCGGCAGCGGGGAAGCGCGCCGCGCAGCGCGCCTCACGCCCCTTGGCGTCCCCGGTCTCGTGGACGACGGCGAAGCGGAGGCCCTCGATCTCTTCGTGCGCGACCTCCGGCAACCGCTGCCGGAGCACGCCGTGGTCGTTGTTCCCGTGCACCGCGACGAGCCGGTGGGCACGCTGCTCGAAGAGATCGAGCAGCGCGGCGTCCACCCAGTCCCCGGCGTGGACGACGACGTCGGCGGCCGCGATCTCACTCCACAGGGCAGGGGGTAGGTCACGTGCCCGCTTCGGCACGTGCGTGTCGGAGGTGAACACCAGCGAGACGGGCACGACGCCATGGTCGCAGGCCGCTACGCCGTCTCCCGGCCGGTGATCCGGCCCGTTCCCGCACGACCGAGGACGTCCCGTGACCGAACCGTTCCCACCGCTCCTGCCGCCGGTTCGGTGGGCTCCGCCGACGAGCCGTACGAGATGCACCGGCTTGCTTTCGGCGTCATCGCCATGACTGTCCTGCTGGCCATCCTCGACGCCACGATCGTCACCATCGCCCTGCCCGCGGCACCGCCGACCTCGGCATCAGCACGGCACAGCCAGCAGTGGATCGTCACCGCCCACACGCTGACCTTCGGCGGCTTCCTCCTCCTCGGCGGGGGGACCTGGTGTCGACCCTCATGATCGAGGCCACCACGGCGGACCTGCCGGTCGAGGGCGACGCCGTCGTCCACGCCGGGTGAGCCGTGCGCCGTCGTCCGCCGGACGGCACCCGGACCAGCGGCCGTATCGGCCCGGCCGAGTCCCCTCCCCCGAGGCCTCCGGCCGCCGTCGTCGCGGACCGTGCCGGCGGGAGCCGCCTACGTGTTGCGGTTCCCGGCGAGCGCGCGGAGGCGTGCGTTGTAGGCCACGAGCTCCGCGTCGCCGTCCCGGTCGGCCGCGCGGTCGAGGGTGCGGGCCCGCCGGTCATCGGACCGGGCCCACGAGAAGAAGACGACCGCGAGCACCAGCACGGTGGGCAGTTCGCCGAAGGCCCAGACGATGCCGCCGGCGACGCCCTGGTCGGCGAGCGGGTCGATCCCCCACCCGGCCGGCGGCTGGACGAACGAGTCGACGACGAGCGACCCGGCCATCATGATCGCCACCCCGAAGAAGGCGTGGAAGGGCACCGGCAGGAACAGCTCCAGCATCCGGCCGGGGTAGCTCATGGTCCGCGGCCACGGGTCCTGGGCGACGATCGGCCCGAAGAACAGCAAGCCGGTGACGACGAAGTGCGCCAGCATGAACTGGTGCCCGGCGGGGCTGGACATCAGCGTGTCGAACAGCGGCGTGAAGTAGACGCCGTAGAGGCTGGCGATGAACAGCGGCACGGTGAACAGCGGGGAGGCCACGAACCGGGCGAACCGGCTGTGCAGCGCGTCGAGCAGCAGCGCACGCGGCGCTCCCGCCGCACCCCGGCCGCGCGGGAGCGTGCGCAGGGCCAGCGTGACCGGTGCCGCCAGGAGCAGCAGCAGCGGCGTGATCAGTGACAGCACCATGTGCTGGGTCATGTGGATGCTGAAGACCACCATGCTGTAGCCGTTGAGCCAGGTGCCGGTGACCGCGAACAGCGATGCGGTGCCGCCGATCCAGGCCATCGTTCGCCACCACGGCCAGGCGACCCCGGAACGGCGCAACCGGACGACCGCCGCGAGGTAGACCACCAGCGCGACGATGCTCAGCACCGCCAGCACCGACCAGCCGTCCAGGTGGGGCAGGAACAGCCGTCCCCATGTCGGTGGCTGGTCGGGTACCCACATGCCCGAGTGGTGCCCGTGCTCCACCGCGATCTCCTCCTGCCTGCCCGTCGTGCCCCTCCACTGTCCCACCCGGTGACGTGCTGGAGCGGCCCCCTTCGCGGAGCCCGCCCCGAGCGGAGAGGAAGGGGGCCCTTCTTCAGTCGTGCACCGGCGCCTCGTGGGCGCCGTGGCCCGCCGGCTCCAGCTGGAACGTGCAGTGCGCCATGTCGAAGTGGTCGCCCAGGCAGGCGCAGAGCGCGTCGAGGACCCGGCCGCCGTGCCCGGCGGCCAGGGCGCCGTCGGAGATCACGACGTGCGCGGAGAGGACGGGTAGCCCCGAGGTGATCGTCCAGGCGTGGAGGTCGTGCACCCCCAGCACGCCGTCCACCCGGAGGATGTGTGCGCGCACCTGGTCGAGGTCCACCCCACGGGGCGCCGCCTCCAGGAGCACGTCCAGGGCGTCCCTGAGGAGCAGCCACGCCCGGGGCACGACGAGGAAGCCGATGACCAGGGAGGCGACCGTGTCGGCGGGCGTCCAGCCGGTGGTCGCGATGACTACGCCGGCGATGATGACGGCGACCGAGCCCATGGCGTCGGCCAGGACCTCGAGGTAGGCGCCGCGGACGTTCAACGACTCGCCCCGGCCCCGGTGCAGCACCGCGAGGCCGGCCAGGTTGACCGCGAGCCCGACGGCGGCGATGGCCAGCATCGGACCCGAGCTGACCTCCGGAGGATCCCCGACCCGGCGGATCGCCTCCACGACGACGTAACCGGCCACGGCGAGCAGCAGCAGGCCGTTGGCGACCGCCGCGAGGATCTCCGCCCGCTGCCAGCCGAAGGTGCGCCGCCCACGGGCAGGCCGCTGGGCCAGGGCCACGGCGCCCAGTGCCAACGCGATCCCGGCGGCATCGGTGGCCATGTGCCCCGCGTCGGCCAGCAGGGCCAGGGAGCCGGACAGGACGGCGCCGACCACCTCGGCGGCCAGGACGCCGAGGGTGAGCACCAGGACGATGGCGAGCCGGCGGCGCTGCGGCCCCGAGGCCGTCCCGGGCCCGTGGCCGTGCGCGTGGCCGTGCCCCATCACCCCTCCGCTTCCGCCGCTCCGGACCGGCTCCGAAGTCTCCCCCACCCGCGACGCCCCTCACCGGAGCGGTCCGGCAGAGGGCGTCGTCACCCACGGTGGAGGGCGGTCAGATCTGGACGCCGCGCTGCCGCAGCCACGGTAGGGGGTCCACCTTCTGGCCGTCGAGGCCGCCGACGTGCACCTCGAAGTGGAGGTGCGGGCCGGTCGACTGCCCCCGGTTGCCCAGCAGGGCGATCGTGTCGCCGGCGCGGACGATCTGGCCGGGCTCCACCAGGATCTCGTCCATGTGCCCGTACACGGTGACGTCGCCGTTGTCGTGCTCGATGTAGACGACGAGTCCGAAGCCGGCGGCCGGACCCGCCTCGAGCACGACACCGTCCATGACCGCACGCTCGGGCGTGCGCATCGGCGCGGCGAGGTCCACGCCCGGGTGCAATGTCCCCCACCGCGCACCGAACCCGCTGGTGAGCCGGGCTCCCTCGACCGGGTGGACGACCTTGGGACGCGCCGCCTCGGCTGCGATCCGTGCGGCCTCCTCGGCGGCGAGCCGGTCGGCCTCTGCCTGGGCGTCCGCGGCAGCAGTCCGCTCGGCGTCGCGGGCGTTGCGACTGGCCACCAGACCTCGCAGGTGCGAGGCGGCGTCCTCGTCGACCACGACCTGGGGGGTCGGTTCGAGACCGAGCTGCTCGGCCACGCTGACCGAGTGGCTCACGGCCCGGGTCTCGATCTCGGCCGGGGCCGCCGACGCCCCGCTGATGCCGAGCGCGCCGATGAGGGCGGCGGCGAGGTAGACGGCCGGCCGACGCCGCACCGCAGGCGGACGGCGGGTGAACAGGCCCGTACGCCCCTGGGCCGCGGCTGCGACGACGCCCCCAGCAGCGGCGAGCGGGGAGGCACCGGCGACGTCGGCCGACACGGGGGCGACGAGCGCTGGGGTCGGTGCGGCCGGCGGGGCGTCCTCGACCACGACCGGGGCGGTCCCGGCGGTCGCCGACCGGGTCTTGGCGAGGCCGGCGCCGACGCCCGACTCCTGGGCGCCCACGTCGATGGCGGTGCGCCTGTATGGCGTCGGACGGCGGGGCGCCGTGCTCTCCGCCGCGGTCACCTGCACCACCGCGGTACGGGCGGCGGTCACCATCGCCGTGCTCGACGTCTCGGCGCCGTGCCCGGCGTCGGTACGCCCGCCGGCCGGCCGGCCACGGCCGGTGGTGGCGGGCTGCTCCGTCGCCGGCCCCGCGGTGGCGGGCTTCGCCGCTGCCTTCGCAGTGACCGGCTTCGTGGTGGCCGGCTTCGTGGTGGCCGGCTTCGTGGTGGCCGGCTTCGTGGTGGCCGGCTTCGCGGTGGCCGGCTTCGCCGCTGCCTTCGCAGTGGCCGGCTTCGCGGTGGCCGGCTTCGCCGCTGCCTTCGCAGTGGCCGGCTTCGCGGTGGCCGGCTTCGCGGTGGCCGGCTTCGTGGTGGCCGGCTTCGCGGAGACGGCCTTCGACGCCGTCGCCTTCGTCGCGGCCGGCTTCGCGGAGACGCCCTTCGACGCCGTCGCCTTCGTCGCGGCCGGCTTCGCCGCCTTCGTCGCGTTCGCCTCGGCGGTGGCGGGCTTCGCCGTCGCCCTCAGCTCCGCCCTCGCGGCGGCAGGCGCCTTGGTGGCCGCTGCGACGGTGCGCGCTGCCCCGGCCGCCTTCCGCGTCGCAGCCCTGGCGGTCGTCGTCTTCCCGTTCACGACCTTGGCGGTGGCCGCAGTCACCGTGACAGCCTTCGCGCCGGCAGTCGCCGCACCGACGGTCCGGGTGGTCGAGCCGATGACCCGGCGACCCCCCGCGGACCGCGCCTTCCCCTGGCGCTGCGGCGGGATCGTGGAGCCGGCCGTGCCCTCGACGGCTGCGGTGGACGAACGGGTCGTCCGGCGAGCCGCGGTGGCCGTGGTGGCCACCGGATCGGCCGGCGCCGCGCCTTCCTCGGGGAGGCGGTCGTGGTGGAGCGAGCTCATTCACTGACTTCCGTCGGCGGACATTGCAAGCGGCTCCCGGGGAAGGGGAGCGGGGCACATGTAAACACGCCGTGATGGGTTCGTGATCTACGAATGGGGGTAGCGACCTGCAGATTCGTGATGCGGGTCACCAAATTTCACGCTTGTCTTTCGTCTGTGCGTGATCGTGGCTCGACCCAGCGTGAAGAACGCGCCGTAGATGGTTGAGAGTGGCGCGATCCGGCTCACGAAGGGGGCACCAGGCCCTTGTCAGCAATCCGATCGAGGGAGATCTCGCATGCGCGCAGTGACCTGGCACGGCCGGGGGGGCGTCCGGGTGGAGACGGTTCCCGACCCCACCATCCAGGACCCGACGGACGTCATCGTGGAGGTCACCTCGAGCGGCATCTGCGGCTCCGACCTCCACCTCATCGAGGTGCTGGCGCCCTTCATGACGGTCGGCGACATCATGGGCCACGAGCCGATGGGCGTCGTCCGCGAGGTCGGCCGCGAGGTGACCGCGGTCAAGCCCGGCGACCGCGTCGTCGTCCCCTTCAACATCAGCTGCGGCAGCTGCTGGATGTGCGAGCAGGGACTCCAGTCGCAGTGCGAGACCACGCAGAACCGCGAGCAGGGCATGGGCGCCTCCCTGTTCGGCTACACCAAGCTCTACGGGCAGGTGCCCGGCGGCCAGGCCGAATACCTGCGGGTGCCCTTCGGCAACACGCTGCCGATCAAGGTGCCCGACGCACCCCTCGACGACCGCTACGTCTACCTCTCCGATGTGCTGCCCACCGCGTGGCAGGCCGTGCAGTACGCGGGCATCCCGCAGGGTGGCAGCGTCCTGGTGCTCGGCCTGGGTCCGATCGGCGACATGGCCACCCGCATCGCGAAGCACCTGGGCGCCGGTCAGGTCATCGCCTCCGACGTCGTGCCGGAGCGGCTGGCCCGGGCCGGCGCAACGGCGTGACCGTCATCGACTCGACCGACCAGGCCGACGTGGTCGCGCGCGTACGCGACCTGACCGACGGTCGCGGACCCGACTCGGTCATCGACGCCGTCGGCATGGAGGCCCACGGCTCCCCGCTGGCCACCATCGCGCAGAAGGCCACCGCCGTGGTCCCCGACGTGATCATGGAACGGGTCATGACGGTGGTCGGCATCGACCGGCTGGCCGCGCTGAACACCGCCATCGAAGCCGTGCGCCGGGGGGGCACCATCTCGCTGTCCGGCGTCTACGGCGGGGCCACCGACCCACTGCCTCTGATGCGGATGTTCGACAAGCAGATCCAGCTGCGCATGGGGCAGGCCAACGTCTGGCGCTGGGTGCCCGACATCCTGCCGCTGCTCATCGACGGCGACCCGCTCGGCGTCGACGAGTTCGCCACCCACCGGGTGCCGCTGGAGCAGGCACCCGAGGCATACGCCAACTTCCGTCAGAAGAAGGAAGGCACCGTCAAGGTGCTCATCCAGCCGTGACACCGCGCCGGGCCGGTGGATCCCCTCCACCGGCCCGGCCGCGCATACCCCGCCGCGGGCGGGTAACGGCAGACCCATGACGACCCCCACCGCAGAGAAGTTCGGCACCTACCCCCTCGGCGACCGCGAGGTCTTCCGCCTCGGGTACGGGGCCATGCAGTTGACCGGACCGCACGTCATGGGACCGCCGGCCGACCGGGACGCCGCCATCGCCGTGCTGCGGCGGGCGATCGAGCTCGGGGTCGACCACATCGACACCAGCGACTACTACGGACCGGTGGTCGTCAACGAGCTGATCCGCGAGGCCCTGCACCCCTATCCCGACGACCTCGTCATCGTCACCAAGGTGGGTGCCCGCCGCGATGCCGACGGCGGCTGGCCCGAGGCCCTGGACGCCGACGACCTGCGCCGGGCCGTGCAGGAGAACATCGACCACCTGGGCGTCGAGGCCCTCGACGTCGTCAACCTGCGCATGCCCGGCTTCGCGGAGCCGGTGCAGCGCTCACTGGCCGAGCCGTTCGAGGCGCTGGCCGCTCTGCAGCAGGAAGGCCTCGTCCGGCACCTGGGCGTGAGCAACGTGACCCCGCAGATGTACGCCGAGGCCCACGCCATCGCGCCGGTGGTCTGCGTGCAGAACCATTACAACCTCGTGCATCGCGTCGACGATCCGTTGATCGACGCACTCGCCCGCGAAGGCGTCCCCTACACGCCCTTCTTCCCGCTGGGCGGCTTCACGCCGCTGCAGTCGGCCGCGCTGGAGACCGTCGCCCGCCGGCTGGAGACGACGCCGATGCAGGTGGCGCTGACCTGGCTGCTGGCCCGCTCCCCCAACCTCCTGCTCATCCCGGGCACCTCGTCGGTCGCCCACCTCGAGGAGAACCTGCAGGCCGCGGCCCGCGTGCTCGGGCCCGCCGAGCTGGCCGAGCTCGACCGCATCGGCGGCAGCGGGGAGCCCGACGTCGACCTCTGAGGTCAGCGCGCGCGGGCCACCCGGGCCTCGTCGAAGACCGGATCGGCCGACTCGTAGACACGGCCGTCGGCGCCGAAGACGAGGAAGCGGTCGAACGACCGGGCGAACCAGCGGTCGTGGGTGACGGCGAGCACGGTTCCGTCGAAGGCGGCCAGCGCCTCCTCCAGCGCCTCGGCCGAGAGGACGTCGAGGTTGTCCGTGGGCTCGTCGAGGAGCAGCAGCGTGGCCCCGGACAGCTCCAGCAGCAGGATCTGGAACCGCGCCTGCTGCCCGCCCGACAGCGTCCGGAACGGCTGATCCGCGGAGTCGGCGAGCCCGTACTGCCGCAGCGCGGCCATGGCCCGGCCCCGGTCGACGCCCTGTCGTCCGCCACGCCCGGCCCCGCCGGGCTCACCGTGCCACAGCAGGTCCACGGCCGTGCGGTCCTGCCACTCCGGGTGCGCGTGGGTCTGCGCGAAGAACCCGGGGACGACGCGGGCGCCCAATCGCCAGCTCCCGGTGTGCGCCACGTCCTGGCCGGCCAGCAGGCGGAGGAAGTGCGACTTCCCGGCGCCGTTCGCCCCCAGGACGCCGACCCGGTCGCCGTACCAGATCTCGGCGTCGAACGGCTTCATCAGCCCGGTGAGCTCCAGCTGTTCGGCCATGACCGCCCGGACCCCGGTGCGCCCGCCCCGCAGCCGCATCGCCACCTTCTGCTGCGGCGGCCGCTCCGGCGGGGGCCCGGCCGCCTCGAACTTCGCCAGCCGGGTCTGCATCGCGTGGTAGCGGTTGGCCATGTCGGGCGAGTTGGCCGCCTGCTGCTGCAACGTGCGCACGAGGTCGACGAGCCGCTGGTGCTCCTCCTCCCACCGGCGGCGCACGTCGGCCATCCGCTCGTGCCGGGCGGTGCGCGCCTCCGGGTAGCTGCCGAACCCGCCGCCGTGCACCCACGCCGTCCCGCCCTCCACGGTGACCACCCGGTCGGCGACGCGGTCGAGCAGCTCCCGGTCGTGGCTGACGAACAGCACGGTCTTGCGGGTCTGGAGCAGCCGTTCCTCCAGCCAGCGCTTCCCCGGTACGTCCAGGTAGTTGTCCGGCTCGTCCAGGAGCAGCACCTCGTCCGGACCGCGGAGCAGCGCCTCCAGGGCCAGGCGCTTCTGCTCCCCGCCGGACAGCGTGGACAGCGCGCGGTACTTGCAGCCGTCGTAGGGGATGCCGAGCGCCGCGACCGTGACGGTGTCCCAGGTGACCTCGGCGTCGTAGCCGCCGGCATCGCCCCACTGCGCGAGCGCGTCGGCATACGCCATCTGGGCGCGTTGGTCGTCGGTCTCCATCAACGCCAGCTCGGTCGCCTCGACGGCGGCCCAGGCAGCGCGGACGGCGGGAGGAGACAGGTCCACCAGGAATCGCTGGACCGTCGTGTCGTCGCGCACGGAGCCGATGAACTGGCGCATCACCCCGAGCCCGCCGGTGCGGGCGACGGCGCCTCCCTCGGGGGTCAGGTCGCCGGCGATGAGCCGCAGCAGCGTGGTCTTGCCGGCACCGTTCTCCCCGACCAGCGCCGCACGGGCGCCCTCGCCGACGCGGAAGGAGACGTCGTCGAGCAGCACCCTGCCGTCGGAGAGGGTGTGCCGGATCCCGGTCACGTCCACGTAGCCCACGCCGTCATCCTGCCCGGCGGGGCAACCGGGTTGCGGGGGTCAGCCGATCTGCCGGTCGAGGCGGTACCGCGCCAGCCGTTCGACCAGCTCCGGCAGCGCCCCGACCGGTGAGCCGCCCAGATCACGCCGGGAGTCGCGCACCACCCGCACGATCAGCTGCGGCCCCACCCGGCCGGCGAACTCCCCGCGCAGCCGGTCGACGGCCTGGTCGACCGACGGGTCCACCGTCTCCTCCGGGCGGGAGTAATCGGAACGCCCCGGGGTCGAGCCGGAGGCGCTGGGCGGAACGGCCAGGGTCATCGACGGTCCTCGCGTCTCGGTGAGCTGCGTGCCGGCCGGCTGGCGTGGCGATCCACACGTTGTCGTAACGCAACCTCGGACACCAGGGACCTAGGCCCTTCTTACGCGGGAGGAGAGATGGCGGAGGCCGTCTGACCGTTCCGTGAGCGCCCCTGTCCGGGGCGCCGGCGCTCACGCCACGCCGAGGCGTGGCCGGCTGGTTCCTGCTTCACCGGGCGGCACCGCCGCGACCTCACCGGCCGTGGCTGACACCCACCCGCCACAGGCGTGCCGAGGCGTCTCGGCTGACTGTGGGCATGGCCGGGCCGGCCCGATGCCTTCCGTGGCCCGGCTGCCGCGAACCAGCCGTCGACCCGCCGCTCTCCGTCGCCGTCCGGCACTCACCCCAGGGCGATCGAGAGCACCGTCGCGCCGGCGGCCAGCACCATGGCCAAGACGACGAGCGCGGCGACCAGGCGCCGTCGTCGTTCCGCGTCCCGGCCCCCGGACCCACCCAGTCCCATCACGCCGCAGAGGCTACCGGCGCACAGTGCCCGTCAGCCCGGTCGCCGTCCCCAGAGCAGGGTGTCGATCGCGGGACCGTCCGGTGTGTCTCGGCGGACCTGCTCCAGCCGGTCGACGTCGAGCATCCGGGCGATGGGACCCAGCCGCGCCACGCTGTGCAGGATGCCCGGCTCCTGGGGGCCACCCACCCCCTCGGTGAGGTTGGCGACGTCGTGGCCGAGGACCAGCAGCCGGCCACCGGCCCGCAGCCAGCCGACGGCCCGGGTCAGCAGGGCGGTGGTCTCCGGCTCGGGCAGGTGGAGGTAGGCGACCAGGACGAGGTCGAGGGAACCGGGGGCAGCCGTCCAGCCGGTGACGTCCGCGGTCACCCAGTCGACGCGCTCGGCCCCGGGCCGCTGCCGGCCGCGGCTCAGGCCGGCATCGGCGAAGTCGACGGCGGTGACCCGCCATCCCTCCGCGGCGAGCCACAGCGCGTGCCGGCCCTCACCCGCGGCGAGGTCGGCCGCGGCACCGGGCGGCAGGCCGGCGAGCAGCTCGGCGACCAGACCGTTGGGCTCGGCCGACCACTGCGGCCGCTCGGCGTAGCGCCGGTCCCAGTCCTCCGCCCGCACGCCACCAGTGTCGCAGCGCGGACCCGCCGTCGCCGTCCGGCCGAGGCACGCCGTGGGTGCTCGCCGTGATCTCGCTCGTCGTCATCGTCACCATCGGACTGCTCGCCGCCGGGCCCCACGGTCGCTCGCGCGTCCGGCACGCCGCCACCGGCGCCGGTCGAGGTTCTCGAACGGCGCCCGCGGCGGCGGTGGCAGCTGGATCTGTCCCCACCACCTGGGACGGTGGCCGGCGTGACGACCCTGCACGACATCGCCCTGATGCGGCTGGTGGCCCATCGGCTCGCGGGCCCGGCCGCCGACGACGTCCCTGCTGCGGTGCGCCGGATGACCGCCGTCCAGGGACAGGACTTCCCCGGGGCCGTCACCTCGGTCGCCCTGCGCACCGCCGGGCGGCGGCGCGCGGATGTGCTGGCCGCGCTGGACAGCGGCGCGGTCGTGCGGTCGTGGCCCATGCGCGGCACGCTGCACCTGCTCGCGGCCGAAGACCTCCCCTGGATGCTCGAGCTGCTCGGACCGCGTGCCCTGGCCGGGCTCGCCGGCCGCAGGGCCCACCTGGGGCTCACCGACGCCGACGCCGAACGCGCCCGGGAGCTCGCCGTGGCCGCGCTGTCCGGCGGCCGGCAGCTGTCCCGGGCGGCGCTCCTCGCCGTCCTCGATGACGGAGGTGTGTCCGTCACCGGCCAGCGGGGCTACCACCTGCTCTGGTTCCTGGCTCAGACCGGCACCCTCTGCCTCGGCCCCACCGCGGACGGCGACCAGCTGTTCGTGCTGCTCGCCGAATGGGTGCGGGAACCCCGCCGGCTGACCCGGGACGATGCGCTGGCCGAGCTGGCGCTCCGCTACTTCCGCGGGCACGGCCCGGCGACCGTCCGGGACCTGGCCCGCTGGGCCGGCGGAACGGTGCGGGACGTGCGCGCCGGGGTCGCGGCCGTGCGCGACGCGCTGGCCTGCCTGCAGGTCGACGGCGCCGAGTACTTCCTCGACCCGGAGACGCCGGACCGGTACGCCGCGCACCGGGAGCAGGCACGGGAGCCGCTGGTGCTGCCGGGCTTCGACGAGTACGTCCTCGGCTACGGCGACCGCAGGGCGATCCTCGACCCGGAGTTCGCCGACCGGATCGTGCCCGGCGGCAACGGCGTCTTCCGGCCCACGGTGGTGCTGGACGGCCGGATCACCGGCACCTGGCGGTTCGCCGGGCGGGGTGCGGCCCGAACCGTCCAGGCCGAGCCGTTCACCACCTGGGACGACGACCTCACGGCGGCCGTCCCCCGCCTGGCCGCCGCGCTGCCCTGACCCGTGCGCCGCGCCGGCGTCAGCGGCGCTCGACGAGGAAGACCGGGATCTGCCGCTCGGTCTTCTCCTGGTACTCGGCGTAGGGCGGATAGGCGGCCACGGCCCGTTGCCACCACCCGTCCCGCTCGGCACCTGAGATCTCGCGGGCCACGCCGTCCCACGGCTCGGGGCCGTCCTGCACCGTGACCTGGTCCGGGTGCGCCCGCAGGTTGACCACCCAGGCGGGATCGCTCGGTGCGCCACCCTTCGAGGCGACCATCGCGTAGACGCCGTCGTGCTCGACCCGCATCAGCGGCTGCTTGCGCACCTTGCCGCTCGAGGCGCCGCGGGTACTGAAGATCGCCACCGGCAGACCGGTGTCCAGCAAGGTGTTCGCCTCGCGGCCGCCGGTCGCCTCGTACCGCTCGACCTGCTCACGGACCCACTGCTGCGGACTCGGCTCGTACTCCCCCTCTAGCGGCATGCCTCCGAACCTAGGACCGGGCGAGCGCCCCCGCGCGGCGACCCGAGTCGCGGACGCCCCCGTCCGGTGGCACGGTTCGACGGCCGGGCCGTCGGGAGGAGCAGCACGGGATGCGGTACAGCGAGGGCGCCGACCTCGACACGTCGAACGTCCGGGACGCCCGCCGTGGGGGCGGGAGGTTCGGCGGCGGCCGCTACCGGGAGACCGTCGCCGCCGGCGAGCTCCCCGAGGGCGTCGCGGCCTTCGCCGAGCGGCGGCCGCCGCACTTCCCCTGGGCCGGCTGATCTTCCCGTTTGATCACCCCGCCGCTGCGGGTACCACCCCGGCTGCGCGGAACGAGCGGCAGTGAGACGGTGCAGCGCGGCGCCGATCTTCCCTGCGACCCCGATCCCGCCCCGAGACGCATGGACGCGCCGGGTGGACTTCCGTCAACTCCCCCGCCCGACACCACGGGGCGCCGACCACCGTCATCACGGCCGCCCGGGCCGGTGCAGAAGCCTCCCGGATGTGTGCCGCAACGGCGGAGGGGTAGCGCTCCCACCGACCACGAAGCATGCCGAGGAGGACCGATGACTCACTCCATCGATGCCCCGTTCCCGCCACCGGTTCCGGCCACGACGGGCACCACCACCAACGACGACTCGTCGACCAAGGGCGCGGCCAAGGACGCCGCCAAGGAGACCAAGGACGTCGCCAGGGACGAGGCCCGCAACGTCGGGCAGACCGCCGCCCACGCCGGCAGCCAGGTCGCCTCGACCGCCGCCGACCAGGCGAAGCAGGTCGCGCACGAGACGCAGCGGCAGGCCAAGGATTTGGTCGAGCAGGGCCGCTCGCAGCTCAAGGACCAGGCGGTCAGCCAGCAGCAGAAGGCGGCCGAGGGCCTGAACTCCATCGCCCAGCAGATGCGCGACCTGGCCGATGGCAGCAGCGAGGGCGCACCCGGCCCCGTCCGCGACCTGCTCCAGCAGGCGTCGGGCTCGGTCGAGAGCTTCGCCTCGATGCTGCAGAACAAGGAGCCCGCGGAGCTGCTCGACGAGGTCCGCCGCTTCGCCCGCCGCAAGCCGGGCATGTTCCTGCTGGGTGCCGCCGTCGCGGGCATCGCGGCCGGCCGGCTCACCAGCGGCGCCAAGGCCGCGCACAGCGACTCGGGCTCGAGCAACGGCGACAACGCGTACCGGAGCACCCCGACGAACTACGTCGACCCGGCGCCGACGTACTCGGAGTACTCGGCCGCGACCACGGGCGTGGCCACCGGCACCGGCACCGGCACCGGCGCCCCGCTGCCCCCGCCGCCCTACGGCACGGTGCCCCCGGCAGGTGCCGTGGTTCCCCCGGCGACGCCCGCGGGCTGGGACGACCCGGCCCGTCGGCCCGGTGGGGTGGCCTGACATGAGCACCCCCTACTCCGGGGCCACCCCCTCGGGGGCGACGCCTCAGGGCTACGCCGAGCCGACTCCGCAGAACTACGCGGCCGACTACTCCGAGGGCAGCCAGGCCTACAGCGGTGACCGCGGAACGCCGACCACCCCGAGTGGGGACCCCGACATCGGGGGCGTCTCGGTCGGGGCGCTCATCGGTGAGGTGACCAAGGACCTCTCCACGCTGATGCGCCAGGAACTCGAGCTCGCGAAGGTGGAGCTCAAGGTCGAGGCCAAGAAGGCGGGGCAGGGCGCCGGCATGTTCGGCGCCGCCGGTTTCGCCGGCTACATGGTGGCGCTGTTCCTCTCCCTCGCCCTCATGTGGGCCCTGGCCAGCGCCATCCCCGCCGGCTGGGCGGGGCTCATCGTCGCCGTCCTCTGGGGCATCGTCGGCGCCGTGGCCTTCTCGATGGGCCGCAAGAAGTTCCAGCAGGTGAACCCGAAGCCCGAGCGCACCGTGGACAGCCTGCAGCAGGTGCCCGGCGCCCTGAAGCCCAACTGACCACCCGAACGCTGAAGTCTTTCGAAACGGCAGGAGCCGATACCAATGACCAGCAGTGACCCGGACGTCATCCGGCGGCAGATCGAGGACACCCGGCGCGAGCTCAGCTACGACGTCGACGCCCTCAACGAGAAGGTCAACCCGTCCCGCGTCGTGGACCGTCGGGTGACCGCGGCCAAGGGCCGCGTGAGCGGCCTGAAGGACAAGGTGATGGGCTCCGCCCACGACACCATGTCCACCGCGCAGGACAAGATGCACCACGCCCAGGGCAGTGCATCGGACTCTGCGGGGTCCATGCAGGACAGGGCGGCCCACGCCAAGGACTCGGTCCAGCAGGTGCCCCAGCAGCTCACCCAGCAGGCCCAGGGCAACCCGCTGGCCGCCGGGCTGATCGCCTTCGGTGCGGGCTGGCTGGTGTCCAGCCTCCTGCCTGCCTCGCAGAAGGAGCAGCAGCTGGCGCAGCAGGCCGAGTCGGCCTTCCGCGAGCACAAGGACGAGCTGCTCCAGCCGGCCAAGGAGGCCGCGCAGGAGATCGGTGAGCAGCTCAAGCCGGCCGCCCAGCACGCGATGGAGGAGGTCAAGTCCACCGCTCAGGACGCGACCGACACCGTCAAGCAGGAGGGCCAGTCCGCGGCCCAGGACGTGCAGGGCCAGGCCCAGCAGTCCAGGGAGTCGGTGCAGGGCCAGGCCCAGCAGTCCAAGGAGTCGGTGCAGAACAAGTCCAGCTACTGACACCGGGGGTCCCCGCCCCTTCGCCTGCGCCCCGCCGGGTTCTCCCGACGGGGCGCAGTGCTGTCCGGGCGAGCTCCCACCCCAACGGGTGAGCCGCCGCGGCCCCCGCTGCAGGCGCCCCGTCGGCGCGCCGTTCTTCCCCGGGACGACGCCATCGGCCTGCACCAGTGGTGCGGGACCACGACAGACGGGAGCCACCGTGGACCCGGCCCTGCACTCCCCTGACGGCGGTCACCACGCCGCGGCCGCCGCGACGGGGAGGACCCGGGTGCTGGTGGCCGACGACGAGGACGACATCCGCCGGCTGGTGTCCCTCGCGGTCCGCAAGGCCGGGTGCGAGGTCGTCGCGTCCGCCCCCGACGGCACCGCGGCCCTGGCGGCGGCACGGGCCGAGCTGCCCGGCCTCGCCGTCCTCGACGTCTCCATGCCGGGCGCGACCGGCCTGGAGGTGTGCGCCGCCCTGCGCGAGGACCCGGCGACCGCCGGCATCCGCATCCTCCTGCTCTCCGCGGGCGCCTCGCCCGACGAGGTGGCCCGCGGCCTGTCCGCCGGCGCGGACGCCTACCTGGCGAAGCCGTTCACCGTCGCGGGTCTGGTGCAGCAGGTCCGGGCCCTCGCCGTGCGGGAGCCGGTGGCGTGACGACCGCCGTCCTCGATCGCCCGGACACGCGGCCCCGTCCGCGTCACCGGCTCCTCTCCCACCGCGCCCGGCAGGCCGCTGCCCGCGGACCGCTGGCCGGCACCATGGTGTTCACCGTGGCGACCGTGCTGCTGCTGGTCGGCTCCGTGCCGGTCGTCGACCGCGCGCTGGTGCTGAGCGGGCTCGCCCTCGCGTTCGGCGCCCTCGCGGTGGCGTGGGTCGCCCGCCTGCCGGCTGCCGCCCCCGCATCCCTGGCCGTGCCGGTCGCGCACGTAGCCGCCACCGGCCTCCTCTACGCCGGGACCGCCGCCCCGACGACGCTGTTCCTCCTCCTCGGCCCGGTGTGGGCACTGTCGGCGCACCCGCGCCGCCGCGGCGTACCGATCGCCGTCGCCGGGACGGCGGCCGTTCTCCTCGTGCCGCAGCTGCTCGACGCGCCGCTCGCCGCGTCCGCCACCCTGCCCGGCGCGCTGGTACTGGGTCCGCTGGTCGTCGCCGCCGGCAGTGTGGCGGTCAACGCGAACACCCGCCGCGCAGTCGCGCAGGCGCAGGCCATCGCGCGGCTGCAGGGCGAGCGGGCCACCCTGCTGGCGCAGGTGCAGAGCCGGGCCGACGAGCTGGACACCGCCTCGCGGATCCTGGCCGCCCGCGCCCAGACCATGACCAGCGTCATCGACGCCGTCACCGAGCAGTCCATCATCGGGACCGACCGCGACGGCACCATCCGGGTCTGGAACCCGGGTGCGGAGAAGATGCTCGGCGTCCCGCGCCCCGACGTCGTCCGGACGCGCTCGATCCTCGACTTCCACCTCCCGGAGGAGCTCACCGCGGCGGCGGAGGACGGCGGGTCGCCCACCGGGCTGGACGCCCTGGTGCACGTCGCGCGGGAGAACGGCAGCGACGTCCGCGACTGGACCTACGTCGCCGCCGACGGGCGGCACCGGACCGTCTCGGTCGCCATCACGGCGCGCTCGGACGACCGTGGCGCCCACGCCGGCTGGAACTTCGTGGGCACCGACATGACGGAAGTGCGCGCCACCGAACGGATGAAGGACCAGTTCGTCAGCTTGATCAGCCATGAGCTGCGCACGCCGCTCAGCTCGATCCTCGGCTACCTCGAGCTGGTGATGGACGACGAGGACCAGCCGCTCACCGAGGAGCAGCGGCAGTACCTGTCCACGGTGGAGCGCAACGCCCAGCGGCTCCTTCGGCTGGTCGGCGACCTCCTCTTCACCGCCCAGGTCGAGAGCGGCCGCTTCACCCTGCAGCCGGCCGAGGTGGACCTCGCCGGCGTGGTGCGGGCGGCCGAGGAGACCGCCCGGGTGGCCGCGGCCAACGCGGGGGTGCAGATCGTCGTCGACGTGCCCGACGAGGGACTCGTCGTCTCCGGCGACGCCGTCCGCCTGGGGCAGGCCTGCGACAACCTGGTCTCGAACGCGGTGAAGTTCACGCCGGCCGGTGGACGGGTCGACCTCGTCCTGCGCCCGGCCTGGCGGACGCCCGACGGCGAGGTCGTCGACGTCATTGCCCCCGACGCGGTGCCGGTGGCGCTGCTCTCGGTCGCCGACACCGGCATGGGGATCCCCGCCGGCGAGCAGGGGCAGATGTTCACCCGGTTCTTCCGGTCCTCCAACGCCCAGCGCAACGCAGTGCCCGGCGTGGGCCTCGGGCTCACCATCACCAAGGCGATCACGACCGCGCACGGCGGGACGCTGGGCCTCGAGAGCTCCGAGGGCGTAGGCACCACCTTCACCATGACACTGCCCGTCAGCCTCGCCGGCTGACCACCACGGGCCGCACTCCCCGCGCCCCCACTCCCGCCCGGGAGCTGGGGCGCGGTGCTTCCCCAGGGGTTCGCGGCCCGCCCCGAGCACGAGAGGGGGAGGAGGGAGTCCTTTTCTTGCGGATCCCTTGCGGAACGCTGGCGGGTGGCCTGCGGTTGGGCCGCCAGAGTCCTTGATGTCACCGGAACACCGGTGGCCTCACACGGATCCAGGAGACGCAGGACATGAGCGCGAAGACCGCCGCCCTCGCCACCAGCCCGACCGCCCGCAAGATCGTCGGCTCGCTCGGTGTCATCGGCGCCGCTGCCGCCGTCGCCGGCATGGGCACCTTCGGTACCTTCACCGACAGCACCACCCCGGTCACCGCGACCATCGCCTCGGGCACCGTCGACATCGACCTCACCGGCCCGGCCGTGGACGTCGCGGTGGACGCCACCGGCTTCGTCCCGGGCGACTCGGTCACCGGCATCGTCGTCCTGGCCAACAAGGGCACGGCGCCGCTCGGCTCGGTCACGCTGAGCTCGAGCGCCGCCGGCGACACCATCCTCACGACCGACGTGACCAACGGTCTGCAGATGGCGCTCAAGTCCTGCTCGGTCGCCTGGTCGGCCGACAAGACCTGCGCCGCCGGGGAGACCGTGCTCAGCACCGGCCCCGTCACCGGCACCCGGACGCTCGTCGACCCGGCGTCCCTGGCCGTGGGCGGCACCGACCACCTGGCCTTCACGATCTCGCTGCCGACCACCGCCGACAACGCCTTCCAGGGCCGGTCGACCTCGCTGAGCCTGGTCTTCACGGGCACCCAGCGCACCGGCACCGCCAGCTGATCCCGGCCTGACGACCCCACGGAGACCTCGCCATGACCGCCACCCTTCCCGTGTCCCGCCCGGGGGCAGCCGCCGAGCTGCCCCCGGCGGAGGACACGCGCTCCGCCGCCGGCCGCCCGGCCGGCCGGGTCGCCCGGACCCCGGGCCGCGTCGCCCCGTGGCTGGTCCGCGGAGTGATGGGCCTGGCTGTCCTGGCGTTCCTCGTCCTGGCCGTCGGCCCGCACGTGCTCGGCTACCGCACCATGACCATGCTGACCGCGAGCATGGCTCCCGAGATCGAGCCGGGTGACGTCACCATCGTCACGCCGATCGCGATCTCCGAGGTCACCGAGGGCATGGTGATCACCTACCACAAGCCCATCGCCGACCGCAGCCTCGTGACCCACCGGGTGGTGTCGGTCGAGACCGGCAGCGACGGTTCGGTCCGGGTCCAGACCAAGGGCGACGCCAACCGGGCGGTCGACCCCTGGACCGCCAGTCTCGAGGGGGACACCGCCTACGAGCTGCGCGCCGTCCTCCCCGAGGTCGGCCACCTCATCCAGGCGCTGCGCACCCCGGTCGTCTCCCAGGTGCTGCTCTACGGGGCCCCGGCCCTGCTCGCCGGCTGGCTGCTGCTGACCATCTGGCGCCCCACCCGCGACGAGAACGAGGAGCGAGCATGAGCCGCATCCGCCGCGCCCTGGCCGTCACCGGCCTCGCGCTCGCCGTCGCCGTCGGCGTCGCCGTCCCGGCATCGGCCACCTTCGCCGACAGCACGGCCGCCAAGGCCACCATCGGCACTCTCACCGTCGCCGCGCCGTCCTCGGTCACCGTCACCGACGGGTGCCGAGGCTGGCGGTACACGGCCACCGTGAGCTGGCCGGCCAGCACCACGCCCCGCGGGGTCACCGGCTACCGGGTCATGGCGCACCTGAACACCGGCAAGTCGGTCGTACTGGGCGAAACCGACGCCAGCACCCTGTCGATCAGCATCACCGTGTCCCGGAGCTACCTGAACTATCGTCCGCGGGTCTCGGTCATCACGCTGACCAGCTACGGCTGGACGGCGGAGACCCCCCGCTCCGCGGTGCTGACGTGCTGACCGCCCTCGTCGTCGATTCCGACCCGACGACCCGCGACCAGGTCGCCGACCTGCTGCGCCTGGGCGGCTGGCAGGTGCAGCTCGCCGCCGGCCCCGAGGACGCCGTCCGCCACGCCCTGATCGCCGAGGTCGACCTGGTGGTCACGGACGCCGAGCTGCCCGACGGCGGCGGCACGGAGATGCTCCGCCGGATCCGGCGCAACGGCTCCCGCGCCCGGTTCGTCGTCGTCACCGCCGATCCGACGGCCGAGGTGCACCAGGCGGCCGCCGCCGCCGGCGCGCTGTTCACGCTCGCCAAGCCGGTGACGGCGCGGGCGCTCCTGGACTTCCTGCGCGGCCGGACCACGGGGCCGGCTGCGCAGGCCGGGCGGCCGGCCGGCGGTGCTCCGGAGGACGCCGACCTGGTGGACGTCGCGCTGATGGCCCGCCTGCAGGGCCTCTACGCCGATGCGCTCCCCGACCGCCTGTCGGCGATCGACTGGCACACCAGGGCCGGGAACGCGACCGCCGTCGCCTCCGCCGCGCAGACCCTCGCCGGCACCAGCGGCCAGCTGGGTCACCCCGAGGTCGCCTCGGTCTGCCAGGCCATCGCCGCCGACGCCCGCCGCGGGGTCCTGGCCCATGCCCGGGTCACCCAGCTGCGCGAGCTCGCCGGCGTTTGATCACGGCCCGGGACGACCCGGTGCGCCCCTCCCGCCCGCTTAGGGGCAAAGGAAGCTATACCTGCGTCCTGGACCACCGATACGGGTGCATAGCCTCCTATGCCTCGAGGCGGGGGTCAGGCGACGAGCCGGTAGCCCACTCCCCGGACCGTCCGGATCTCCGGAGAGCTCAGACCGGCGGCCACGAGCTTGCGGCGCAGGTTGGACATGTGCGCCTCGACCAGCCGGAGGTTGCCCTCCCAGTCGGTCTGCCAGACCTCCCGCAGCAGCGTCTCCCGCTGGAGCACCCGGCCCGGGCGGGACGCCAGGGCAGCCAGCAGGTCGAACTCGGTACGGGTCAGGTCCACGACTGCGCCGTCGACCCGCACCTCCCGGCTCTCCTCGTCCACCTCGAGCTCGGCGAGCCGGCGCACCGGCTCCGGGGCCGCGACGGGGTCGGTCGTGACCGCCGGCATCGTGCGCGGAAAGCGAAGCATCGCCTGCACCCGCGCGGTGAGCTCCCGCGGCGAGAAGGGCTTGGCCATGTAGCCGTCGGCACCGACGGCCAGCCCGATGAGCAGGTCGACCTCCTCCGCGCGTGCGGTGAGCATCAGCACGTAGCACGGCGTCTCGGCGCGGATCTGCCGGCAGATCTCGGTCCCGTCGGCATCCGGCAGTCCGAGATCGAGCACGATGAGGTCCGGCGGGTCCCGCCGCACCTCGGCCAGCGCGTCGGCGCCCGTGCCCACGGCGCGCACGGCGAACCCGGCCCGCTCGAGCACCGTGGTCACGAGCTCGCGGATCTCCTGGGTGTCCTCCACCACGAGCACGGACTGCTCCGGCACGACGACTCCTCCTCGACTGTGCATCACCGGTGGGAAGGTCGGTCCTCCCGTACCCGACCGGGTGATCGGCACCGCATCGCCGCTGCTTGAGCACCCGGTGGCTCCCCCGGTCGGGTTCTCCCACCCGGAGGGGTGAGACGGGGACGGCCCGGCTCAGGAAGGCCCGGGATCCGGTCGTCAACTCCCGCGAGGGACACCCGTCCCCCTCCCGGGCTGCCCGGGAGAACTGACCGAGGGAGCCGGAACCGTGGACGGTGCACTGCACGTCCTGGTCGTCGACGACGATCCCGACACCGCACTCTTCGTACGCACGGTGCTGCAGCGCGGCGGCATGTCCGTGACCACCTGCGCCGACCCGTTGGAGGCGCTGGCGCTGGCCGCACGCGTGGAGTTCGACGCGGCGATCACCGACATCGAGATGCCCGGGATGACCGGCCTGGAGTTCCTGGACCGGCTCCGCCAGCTGCGCACCGACCTGCCGATCGCGGTCATGACCGCGCACGCGTCGGTCGACTACGCCGTGGACGCGCTGCGCCGGCAGGCCGACGAGTTCCTGGTCAAGCCGGTACCCAAGGACACCTTGGCGGCCACCATCCGCCGGCTGGCCGAGACAGCCCAGGCCAAGCGTGCCGCAGGAGCACCCCGGCGGACGGTGCTCGCGATCGGCGCCCACCCCGACGACGTCGAGATCGGCGTCGGCGGCACCCTCGCCGCGCACCGTTCCGCCGGTGACCAGGTGGTCATCCTGACCCTGTCCCGCGGCGCCCGCGGCGGGGAGGTGGACGACCGGCAGAACGAATCCCTGGCCGCCGCCGAGCTGATCGGCGCACGACTGTTCCTGGAGGACCTCGAGGACACCCGGATCAGCCCGATGGACCCGACCACGTCGATCATCGAGCGGGTCGTGCGCGAGGTCTCTCCAACGATCGTCTACACGCATTCGGCCAACGACCGGCACCAGGACCACCGCGCCGTCCACCAGGCGGCGAGCGTAGCCACCCGCAACGTGCCGACCGTCGCCTGCTTCCAGAGCCCCTCGGCCACGATCGACTACCGGCCCACCCGGTTCGTGACCATCGACGGCTTCACCGGCACCAAGCTCGACCTGCTCAGGAACTTCACCTCGCAGGCCGGCATCCGTACCTACCTGCAGGACGACTTCGTCCTGGCCACCGCCCGCTACTGGTCGCGCTACGCCAGCGGCGGCCAGTACTGCGAGCCGCTCGAGGTCGTCCGCGACGCCGGTGGCGTCGTCGGGGCCACCAGCGGATCCGCCTTCCAGTCCTCCTCGTCCACCACCTCGAACCCTTCGGAGCGCTCCGGTGTCTGACCCCTCTCCCACCCGTGTCCTCGTGACCGGCGCCGGCGGCCCGGCCGGCATCGCCGTCCTGCGCTCACTGGCCCTGCGCGACGACGTCGAGCTGCTCGCGGCCGACATGGACCGCTACGCCAGCGGCCTCTACCTCGTCGACGCCCCCGCGCGGCATCTGGTGCGACCCGGCCTCAGCGAGGAGTTCGTCGACCACCTCGTCGAGCTCTGCGAGCGCGAGCGGGTCGACGTCGTCTTCTCCACCGTCGACGTGGAGCTGCCGCGGCTGGCCGCCGAGCGCAAGCGCCTCGACGCGGTCGGCACCACGCTGGCCGCGCCCAGCCTGGAGACCCTCGAGGTCTGCCTGGACAAGTACGCCCTGGCCCGCCGCTGCACCGACGTCCTGCCCACCCCGCGCACCGAGCTGCTCGGCGGGACCGACCCCGGCAGCTGGGACTACCCCGTGATCGTCAAGCCGCGCCGCGGCGCCGGTTCCCGCGGGGTGCACCTGGTCGAGGACGCCGACTCTCTGCGCGCCCTGGGCAGCGACGAGGACGTCCTGGTGCAGGCGCACCTGCCCGGCGACGAGTACTCCGTCGACACCCTGGCCGACGCCGACGGGCACGTGGTCGCCGCCGTGCCGCGGTCGCGCCTGCGCGTGGACTCCGGGGTGTCGGTCGCCGGCGCCACCGTCGCCGACGCCGAGCTGGAGGAGACCGCCCGCCGGGTGGCCGCCGCCGTCGGTCTGGTGGGGGTGGCGAACGTGCAGCTGCGCCGCGACGCCGCGGGCCGCCCCGCACTGCTGGAGGTGAACCCGCGGTTCCCCGGCGCCATGCCGCTGACCGTCGCGGCGGGGGTCGACATGCCCTCGCTGGCGCTGGATCTGGCGCTGGGCCGGCCGCTGCCGGCGACGGTGCCGTTCACCGAGCTCGCCGTCGTCCGGTACCTGGAGGACGTCTTCCTCGCCCCGGGCGACGTCGTTCTCGAGGAGACCGGCCGATGACCACCGCCGTGGGTGAGCTGGACCTGCTGCTCACCGACCACCACGTGCACTCCACCTGGTCCGACGACGCGGTCAGCTCCCCGATGGAGAACCTGGTCGCCGCCCGGGACACCGGGCTGGCCAGCATCCGCATGGTCGACCACGTCCGGACGACGACGACGTGGGTTCCCGGCTTCCTCGCCGAGGTGGCCGCGCTCCCCCGCATCGACGGGCTGGAGGTGCTCACCGGCGTCGAGGCCAAGATCCTCGACGCCTCCGGCCGGCTCGACGTGCCCGACGACCTGGTCGTCGGCCCGGGCGGGGTCGACCGCATCCTCATCGCCGACCACCAGTTCCCCGGCCCGGACGGCCCGTGGAGCCCGCGCCGGACGCTCGAGGAGATGGCCACCGGCCTGACCGGTCAGGACGCGCTCGACATCCTGGTCACCGCCACCGTTCGGGCCATGGGGCGGGTCGGCCGCGGCCAGCTCGCCCACCTCTTCTCGCTGCTGCCCAAGATCGGGCTGCACGAGAGTGCGCTCTGCGACGACCACCTGGCCGCGATCGCCGACGCCGCCGTCCGCAGCGGGACGACGGTCGAGGTCAACGAGAAGTGGCGCTGCCCCGGCCCCCGCGTGGTGCTGGCCCTCGCCGCCGCCGGCGTTCCCCTCGTCGGCTCCACCGACAGCCACGAGTGCTCGACCGTGGGCCGCTACTCCTGGGTGTCCGACGCCGCGTCGGCCACCCGGCTGGTGGGTACCCGATGACCGGGTTCCTCTCCGCAGGCGCCGACGTCGCCGGGATCGGCGAGACGGTCCTGACCGTCTTCCTGCTGGCGCTGGTCGGCATCGGTGCGATCCCCGTGGTGGCCGGGTTGGCGCAGTTCCTGGTCATCCCGCTGCACGCGGTGCGCAACCACTACCGCGAGACCGGCCCCTACCTGCCCAACGTCGCGGTCGTCATCCCGGCGTGGAACGAGGCCGCGGTCCTGCCCATGAGCATCGAGCGGCTGATGGGGCTGGACTACCCGCCGGAGCGGCTGCGGGTCTACGTCGTCGACGACGCCAGCACCGACGACACCCCGGCCGTGCTCGCCGCCTGCGCCGGGCGATTCCCGGGCCGGGTCGTGCACCTGCGCCGCGACGAGGGCGGCCAGGGCAAGGCCCACACCCTGAACCACGGGCTGCGCGAGATCCTCGCCGACGACTGGATGGAGGCGCTCCTGATCATGGACGCCGACGTCATCTACGAGCCCGCGTCGCTGCGGAAGATGACCCGCCACCTGGCCGACCCCACGGTCGGGGCGGTCACCGCCTACATCCGGGAGGGCAGCCGCGACCCGAAGGGGATGACCCGGTTCATCGGTTTCGACTACCTGGCCGCGCAGGCCGCCTCCCGCCGGGCGCAGAACGTCGCAGGCGCGATGGCCTGCCTGGCCGGTGGCGCGCAGCTGCACACCCGGGAGAACCTCCTGGCCATCGGTGGCCAGATCGACACCTCGTCGCTGGCCGAGGACACCGTCACCACGTTCCGCACCCAGCTCGGTGGGCGCAGGGTGGTCTTCGAGCCGCACGCCCGCGTGCTGGCCGAGGAGCCGGCCGGCGTCGACGCGCTGTGGAAGCAGCGGCTGCGGTGGGCCCGCGGGAACGTGCAGATCACCTCGATGTACCGGCACCTGTGGTTCCGCAGATCGGTGCACCCGGGGCTCGGCGGCTTCTTCTTCGGGGTCTTCTGGTTCGCCATCCTGCTGCTGCCGGTGGCGATGCTGCTCACCGCGACCGGTCTGATCGGGCTCTACCTGCTGGACAGCCGGCTGGCCGGCGAGGTCTTCGGCGCGGCCGTCTTCGTCCCGATCGCGACGTTCGTCTTCATGGTCACGCTGACCATGTCGGTCGATCCCGGCACCGGCCGGAAGGTGTGGCGGGAGGCGTTGCTGTTCCCCGGCGCGATCTCCTTCGTCGTCCTGCTGACGGCCGCCTTCCCCGGGCTGGTGCCGCTGTCGGGCACCGCCGAGACGGTGTGGACGCTGTTCGTCTACAGCTGGCTGGTGCTCTGCATCCCGCTGGCCTACGGCGTGCGCAAGCTCGAAGGCACCCGCTGGGGCCGGCCGCTGACCCCGCTGGCGCTCTACCTGGTCGGCTTCGGGCCGATGATGTGCGCGATCACCGTGGACGCCTACGTCAAGGAGTTCCGCGGGGCCGCGATGACCTGGGACAAGACCGAGAAGACCGGGAGGGTCGCGGCGTGAGCGCCGTCCACCAGCTGGCCGGAGCAGGACAGCCCTACCGGGTCAGCCCCCCGGTGGTGCTCTCCGCCGACGAGCTCGCCCGCTGCGGCGGGCGCCTGCCGGTGTGGGCCGATCCGATGGCCCTGGCCGACGAGACCGAGGCCGACCGGCTGCGTGAGCGCCGGTTGTACATCGGACTGGCCGTCGCGCTCGCCGTCGTCGTCCTGCTCTTCCTGGTGCGGACCGCCGTCCTCGCCGCCTGAGACCGCGACCCGGCCGTCCTCCTGTCCCCGGGGTGGCCGGGTCGCAGCTCCACCGCGGCCGCGTCCACCGGGGCGCCCAGGACATCCGGCCGAGGGCGACGGGACGACAGCCATCCGACGGAGGGGCCGGGGACCCCTGGCGCGAAGCGGTTAGGCCAGGCTAACCTGCTTCTGCGGCGCCTCGGGACTCCCCCGGAGCTCCGCCGCCCTGCTGTCTCGCGTTAGGCGACCCCCTCCATGTACGTGTGCCACTGCAACGTGGTGACCGACCGCGACATCCTCGAGGCCATCGCCAACGGCGCACGGTGCGTCGCCGACGTGGCGCGCGCGACGGGGGCGGGCCGGACCTGCGGCAACTGCGTCGGCTCACTCCGCGACCTGGTGTGTCAGCATTGCCCGGTACGAGCCGGGGGCACCACCGAGCACCCGGCCGAGCGAGAGCTGGGAGTATCCGGTGCAGCCCGTTAGCCCCCGCGTGGTCGAACTGCTGAACGACGCGCTGACCTTCGAACTCACGGTCACCAACACGTACTTCCTGAACGCCCGCATGCTCGACGCATGGGGCCTGCCCAGGCTCGGCAAGGTCTTCTACGACCTCTCCATCGACGAGATGCGCGACGCGGACGCGCTGATCCAGCGCGTCCTGCTCTTCGACGGTCACCCCAACGTGCAGCGCCTCGGCGCGATCCGCGTCGGTGAGACCGCCGAGGAGATGCTCGTCCTGGCCCTCGACAGCGAGAAGGCCGCCGTCGCGCAGTTCAACGCCTCCGCGAAGGAGTGCCACGAGCTCGGGGATCACGGCACCGCCTCGGTGTTCGAGGAGATGGTCCTCGACGAGGAGAAGCACGCCGACTGGTTCGAGGCGCAGCTCGCCGCCATCGAACGGGTGGGTGCGCCGCAGTACCTGGCCGCGCAGGTCGCCACCGAGACGCCCTGACGGCACCGGCCGCGCGCAGCAGCGAGGGCCCCCTCCCGGTCACCGGGAGGGGGTCCTCGTCGTTCGGCCCCTCTGCAGGGTCCCGCGCCGAGCCTGCGAGGCGTGGGGGGCAGAGGGGTCCTTTCTCAGCCGACCAGGAGATCCTCGAGCTGCTCCAGCTGCAGCATGGCGGCCTTGAGCCCGATGCCGGTGTAGAAGACGTCGTCCTCGACGGCGTAGGCACGCCCGTTCTCGACCGCCGGCAGCCGCGGCCACAGCGGGCCGGCGACGACGGCGGCCTCGCCCGACTCGTCGGCCGATCCGTAGGACGAGTACAGGACGACGTCACCGTTCGCCTGGGTGAGCTGCTCGGCGCTGAGCTCGGCGAACGTGGCCACCTCGCCCTCGGGCAGCTCGACGAGGTCCAGCCCGATGTCGGCCAGCACCGTGCCGATGAAGGACTCCGGCTGGTAGGCGCGGATGGGCCCACCGACGAAGCGCAGCGGGCTGATCGTCGTCGCCCCCGGGTCGCCGATCGCCTGGCCCAGCTCGTCGGCCTGCTCCTCGTAGTCGGCGAGCAACTGCTCGGCCTCCTCCTCCTTGCCGAGCGCTTCGGCGTCGAGCAGGAAGTTCTCCTTCCAGGTGTCGCCGAGATCGGCCGCGAAGACGGTCGGGGCGATCTGCGACAGCTGGTCGTAGATGTCCTCGTGCCGCACCGAGTTGGACAGGATCAGGTCCGGCTCGAGAGCGGCGATCGCCTCGAGGTCCGGCTCCTGGATCGTCCCGACCACCTCGACGCCCTCCGCGTCCTCGGCGAGGTAGCTGAGGAACTCCTCGGAGACGTCGGTGGTCACCGCGCCGACCGGCGTGACGCCGAGGGAGAGCGCCGCGTCCAGCTCGCCGGTGTCGAGGACGACGACGCGCTCGGGCTCCTCCGGGATCTCGGTCGTACCCATGGCGTGCTCGACCGTGCGCGGGAACTCCGCATCTCCCGCCGACGTGGCTGCCGTGGCCTCCTCGGCTTCCGGCTCCCCGCCGCAGGCGGAGAGGGCCAGGGTCGCCGCCACCGCGAGGGTGGTGGCCTGCAGGACGCGCATCGTCATCGATCTCCTTCGGTGGTGCGCCCACCCGGCGGGCGAGAGCTGGCTCGGCCTGCAGGCATGTGCCAGACTGCAGGAAGCCAGGTGAGGCTAGCCTAAGTCGAGAGACGGTCTGCACCTGCCCGGACCCGGGAGGCGCCGTGACGGTCCAGACCCTGCAGATCCCCGCGTACCGAACCTTCCCGGTGCGGGTCTCGCGGGTGCAGCGGCTCAGCCCCAGCTTCCTGCGGATCACCTTCACCGGGCCGGAGCTGGGCGACTTCTCCTCCAACGGGTTCGACCAGCGCATCAAGGTCATGCTCCCGCTGCCCGGGCGCGGCATCCTCGACTTCCCGGCGGGCGACGACTGGTACGGCGCCTGGCGGGCACTGCCGCCGGAGCGCCGGATGCCGATCCGCACGTACACGGTCCGGGGGCTGCGGCCCGAGCGAGGCGAGGTCGACGTCGACTTCGTCCTGCACGGCGCCACCGGTCCGGCCTCGGCCTGGGCCGAGCGAGCAGCCGTGGGCGACGAGGTGGTGCTCGTCGGCCCCAACGCCCGCTTCCCCGGCCCCACCGGCGGCTTCGAGTGGCACCCTCCGGCGGACGCCTCCTGCCTGCTGATCGCCGGCGACGAGACCGCCGTGCCCGCGGTCTGCGCGATCGTCGAGACGCTGCGGCCCGGCCAGCGGGCGAAGATCCTCCTGGAGGTCCCCACCGCTGCCGACGCCCTCGACGTGGCCGCGCCCGACGGCGCCGCGATCACCTGGCTGCCGCGCCGGCCGGGCGGCGGCGCCCCGCCGGCCCCGCGGGGTGCCCTGCTCACCGCGGCCGTCATGGCGGCGGTGGACGAACTGGCCGACGTCCGCACGCCCACCCCGGGCGTCGTGCTCGACGACGTCGACGTGGACGCCGGGATCCTCTGGGAGGTCCCCGACGAGGACCTGCCCCCTCGGCGCTCCTCCGGCGTGTACGCCTGGCTGGCCGGCGAGGCGGGCGTCGTGAAGAGCCTCCGCCGGCACCTGGTCCAGGACGTCGGCATCGACCGTCGATCGGTCGCCTTCATGGGTTACTGGCGCGAGGGCCGCGACTCCGACTGAGGCGCGGCGGCCGCGACCGGCCCGGGCCGACCGGCTGACCCGCCCCCGCTCGGGTTGCTCGGTGACATCGAACGGTGTCACATGGAGGGGTGACCGGAGCGGTGGACCTGCTGGCGATGGACGGCCTGAGCATCATCGGAACCCTCGGCTTCTTCGTGCCCGCCGCCATCCTCGTCGCGCTCGTCGCGGCGGCCGTGGTCCGCGACCGCCGGATCAGCGCACGTGAAGCTGCGGCGGAGGCCGACCGGAAAGGCATGGCGCGGGAAGAGATCGCCGAGGGCGAGAGCCCGTACCGACGCGCTGCCGATTAGTCCTCGTCCGGCTCCTCCAGCTCGCCGAGCGCCACCTCCACGGCGGAGGCCACCTCGGCCGCCATCTCGGTGCGGAAGGCGGCGAGCATCGCCTGCGCGGCCACCGGCTGCAGCCGGGTGACCGTGGCGAGGATGTCCGCCAGCTGCTCACGGGGGGCGCCCGCCTCGACGAACGCCCGCCAGCCGGTGTCGACGAACATGTGCACATAGGTGCGCGCGATGGCTCGCACGTGCTCGTTGACCTGCGCCTGTGCCGCGATGAGGGCCTCCGGCGACACGCCCAGGCTCATCACCTGGAGCCCGGCCATGAGCAGCGCCGGGTCGAGCACCCGGATGCGGTCGTCGTCCAGGCGCTCCACGAGACCGAGGCCGATCAGCTGGTCGACGAGCTCGACGCCCTCCGCGACGCCGGCCCGTGCGGCCAGCTCGGCACCGGTGATGACCTCCGGCTCGGGCGGCAGCCACGGGGCCAGCAGAGCGCGGTGGAGGGCGAGGGTGGCCGAGCTGGCGGTCGGCGGTGCGCTGGCCAGCGTCCGCTCGATCATGGCCAGCGAATAGCCCTCGGCGAGCATCTCGCGCACGAGGAGGAGCCGGGCGACGTGCTCGCGGCCGTAGTAGCCGGTGCGCCCCACCATGCGGGGCGGCGGCAGCAGGCCACGCGCCGAGTACGCCCGCACGTTCCGCACCGTGACACCCACCCGTGCGGCGAGCTCGTCGACCGTCAGCTCCCTGTCGATCCCGTCGGTCGGCTGCTCTGAACGCGCTGCACTCACGCAGCCCTCCTTCCCGTCGTCACCTTCCGGCAATCCGCTCGTTCTATGTACCAGTAGTTGATGTCACCGTGAGCGGTGTTCCATTACGTGGAGGGAAGCCATGCCACTGGCCGCCGATAACCGACCTGCCGGCGGCGCCGCCATCGCCGAGGTACTGCTCGCCACCGGCATCGGGCTCGCGCTCACCGCGGCACTGCTCACCGTCGTCCACCTGCACCGCACCCGGCGCTCGACGGTGCTCAGCCGGGTCGGCGGCCGGTTGGGGGCCGCCACCGGCGCCCCGGCCTGGGTGGCGCTGCCGACGATCCTGACGACGATCTCGCTGCTCACCGCCCTGCTCGGCATGCTCTGGGACATCGCCCTGCACATCGGGGTGGGGCGTGACGAGGGCCCGCTGGCCAACCCGGCGCACTTCCTCATCCTGTTCGGCCTCTTCGGGGTGTTCGCCGGCGGCGTCCTGGCCTGCGCCATGCCGCTGGACGAGAAGCCGGGCCCCGCTGCCGTGCGCTTCCTGCGCGGGTGGGACGTGCCGGTCGGCGGCATCATCCTCACCGCCGCCGGCTTCTACGCCCTGCTCGGCTTCCCCCTCGACGACGTGTGGCACCGGATGTTCGGCCAGGACGTCACGCTCTGGGGCCCGACCCACCTGATGCTCATCGGCGGCGCCGGGCTCGCCGTCATCGGGCTGCTCCTCCTCGAGCAGGAGGGCCACGGCGGCCTGTCCACCGGCGACGGCGACCGCCCGGCCGGCCGTACCGCACGGTTCGTCCGGCAGGCATCGGCCATGGGCGGGTTGCTGCTGGGCATGTCGGTGTTCCAGGGCGAGTACGACTTCGACGTCCCCCAGTTCCGGCTGGTGCTCGAGCCGCTCATGATCGCCGGCGCGGCGGGCCTCGCCCTGGTGGCCGCCCGGATGTTCATGGGCCGCGGCGGCGCACTCGCGGCGGTCGCCTTCTTCCTCGTCGTCCGCGGCACCATCTCCTTCGTGGTCGGGCCCGCCTTCGGCGAGATCACGCCGTCCTTCCCGCTCTACCTGGGGTCGGCGATCGTGGTGGAGCTGCTCGCGCTGTCCCTCCCGCCGGCCCGCCGTCCGCTGGCGTTCGGCGCGGTCGCGGGCGTGCTGATCGGTACGGTCGGCCACGCCACGGAGTGGGGCTGGACGCAGTTCACCCAGACGCTGTCGTGGACCAGCGACATCCTCGTCGAGGGCACCCTCATGGCGATCGCCGGCGGCGTCGCCGGCGGCCTGCTCGGCGCGCTCCTCGCCTCCGGTCTGCGTCGCCGGCTGCCCCGCCCCGCCGTGGCGCGGACCGTGCTCGCCGGCTCCCTGGTCGTGCTGGCCGCCGCGGTCGCCAACGGCCTGCTGGCCACCGTCCCCGACGACATCGAGGCCACCTTCGGCATCGAGGACGTCCAGGCCGACCCGCGCACCGCGAACGTCACCGTGCAGCTGGACCCGGCGGACTTCGCCGACGACCCCGCCTGGGTGCAGATCACCTCGTGGCAGGGCGACGGCCTGGTGGTCGCCCCGCTCGAGCGGACGGGCGAAGGCGCCTACCGGACGACCCAGCCGGTCCCGCTGCACGGCAGCTGGAAGACGCTGCTGCGCGTCCACGACGGCCGCGTCCTCACCGCGGTGCCGATCTACCTGCCGCAGGACGACGCCATCGATGCCGACGCGGTGCCCGCCGAGGACGGGATGACCCGCTCGGCCATCCCGGAGGTGGAGATCCTCCAGCGCGAGCTCGAGAACGCGCAGGGCGGCCTCTGGACGGTCTCCAACCTGGTCGTCCTGGTCTGCACGCTGGCGCTGGTGACCGTCATCTCGTGGGGCGTGGGGCGGTACGCCCGCCGGGCCGGCGCGCGGGAGCCGAACGCCCTCGCCCCGGCGGACAGCCCCGCCGAGGGGACGACGGCCGGCTCCGGGGCGGTGCGCCGGTGACCGGGCGCCGGATCCTCGTCGCCGCGCTGGTGCCCCTGGCGCTGGCCGGGTGCGCCGGCACCACGGCTTCCGCCGGGCAGGAGGCGGCGACCACGTCGCCGGTGGTCACCGCTACCACCGCGGCACCGGAGCCCGCCGGGCCCACGGGGCAGCGGATCGAGGTGCAGGTCGCCGGCGGAGAGGTCAGCGGCGACACCGGGCGGGTGCCCGTCCCGCTCGGCGAGCTGGTCACCGTCGTCGTCACCGGCGACGTCGCCGACGAGCTGCACCTGCACGGTTACGACCGCACCGCCGACCTGGTCCCCGGGCAGCCGGCGGAGCTGAGCTTCGACGCCACCATCCCCGGGGTGTTCCAGCTGGAACTGCACGAGGCCGGGACGGTGCTGCTGACGCTGCAGGTCTCGTGACCGAGCGGGCGAGGTCGCACGACGACAGAGCACCCGGGGGCACGAGCCCGACGAGCGCCGGCGAGGAGACCTCGTGACCCTGCTCGCGCACGGCGTCGGTTCGCGGACCGACCTGCCGATCCCTCTCGGCCTGGCGCTGTACGGCGCCGGAGCGGCGATCCTGATCAGCTTCGCCGCCCTGCTGCTGTTCTGGCGGGCGCCGAAGCTCGGCGGCCCGTCGTCGGGGCGGCCGCTGCCGGCCGGGGCGCAGCGGGTGCTCGACGGCCCGGTGCTGCGGCGCTGCCTGCAGGCGGTCGCGCTGGCGTTGCTCGCCCTGGTTATCGCCGCCGCCGTCGCCGGCCCCGGCGAGACCGCGCGCAATCTCGCCCCCTGGGCGCTGTACGTGACCTTCTGGGTGGGGCTGGTGCCGGTCAGCCTGATGGTCGGGCCGGTGTGGCGGGTGGCGAACCCGCTCCGGCTCGTGCACCGGATCCTGCGCCCCCTGGCACCCACCGCCCCGGGGGCGCACCGGCTGCCCGCCCTCGGGCTCTGGCCGGCCGCGGTCTCCCTGCTGGTCTTCCTCTGGTTCGAACTGGTCTACCCGGACCGCGCCGGGCCGGGCACGGTCGCGGCCTTCCTCGTCGGCTACGCGGCCGTGCACGCCGGACTCGCCCTCTGGTTCGGCGAGGGCTGGTTCGCCTCCGGCGACGGATTCGAGGTCTGCTCCACGCTGATCGCCCGCCTGTCCCCCTGGGCGCGCCGGGACGACGGCCGCCTGGTCCTGCGCAACCCCCTGGCCAACGCGACGGCGACCCCGCAGGCCGCCGGCCTGGCCGCGGTCGTCGTCGTGCTCCTCGGCTCCACGGCCTTCGACGGGCTCTCGCGCACCGTCTGGTGGCAGACCGGGCCAGGTGCGGCGGACGACCCGCTCTCGGGCACGCTCGGCCTGCTCGGGAGCGTCGCCGTCATCTCGCTGCTGTACCTCCTCGGCACCCGGCTGTCCGGCCGGCTGGCCGGTCAGCCGGCCGGCATCCAGCCGCGCCGGTACGCCAGCAGCGTCATCCCGATCGCCCTGGGGTACACGGTCGCCCACTACTTCAGCCTGCTGCTCCTCGACGGGCAGACGACGTGGATCCTCGCCAGCAACCCGTTCGGCGCGCCCGGCGTGGACCTGTTCGGCACCTACGACGACGCCGTCGACCTGACCGCCGTCAGCCCGGACACCATCGCCTACGTGCAGGTGGGCGGGGTGGTCGCCGGGCACGTGGCGGGCGTGACGCTCGCGCACGAGCAGGCCCTGCGGTCACAGCGGCACGCCCGGGCATCGGATCAGCTGCCGCTGGTCGTGGTGATGGTGCTCTTCACCGTCGGCGGGCTCGGGCTGCTGTTCGGCTTCTGAGGGCCGCGGGTTCACCCGTTCGGGCGGCCGCGCTCCAGCTGGAGGCCGCACCGGCCGATGGGAGACCTGCAGGGACGGCATGTCGCCGGCCCGTCGCCGATCGAAAGGCGCGCTCCCGTGATCGCTGTGACCTGCCGCAACGGTGAGCACTTCTCCGTCGACCCCGACCACATCGAGCGCATCGAGCACCACGGCGACACCGTGGTGCACCTCCTCGACGGAACCCACTTCGTCCTGGAGGCGGCGTTCGACGACGTGCTGCGCTGCATCGCCGACGACCGCGCCGGCGCGTTCGCGCGGCGGGCCGAGCTGCTCAACGGCTACGCGGCGATGCCGACGGCGGCCCGGCCGGCCCGCCGGCTCGGCGCCACGGCGTCCGCGCGGGACTGATCCCGCTCGGCTCCAGAACGCGGCGATCCCAGCCCGTACGGCCCCGGTGAGCGCACGCCCGGCCGGTGCCGGGCTGGCGCACCGCCTGGGCCGTCGAGGGGCTCGCCGTCTGGGCGATCGTCCTCCCCTCAGCTTGTCGTTTAACCCGTCCGCGCCTCGGTGAGTTACACCGATGTGCTTCCGGCTGGCATGAGGGCGGCCACCGCGTGATCCTTTGAAGTTGCGACGCTTCCAAGAAATCGGCGGTGGCCGTCATGGACAGTCTGGACCCGGTCGGCGGGGTTGGCCAGAGCACGGCTGCGATGGACCGGCTGTGGGTGTTCCGCGGCGAGGTGTACCAGTGCCTGGGTCGACGCCGAGATGTGCTGTTCGAGTTGACCGACGCGTTGTTGTGCACCGAGGGTCCGGTCAAGACGCTGGTCGGGCTCTGTCTGGCCCCGGAGCATCGCCGTGGTCACGGTGCCCTGTACGACGCGGTCAACTGCGGGCAGGTCGATGCCGACCGGCTGCGTGAGACGCTGGCGGAGCTGCCGGTGCCGCGGATGTTCGGCGGGCGGATCGTGTTGGCCGTCGACGTCTCGCCGTGGCTGCGCCCGGACGCCGAGACCTGCCCGGATCGGCTGTTCTGCCACGTCTACGGGCGCGGACGCAACGCCGATCAGCGGATCCCGGGCTGGCCGTATCAGGTCGTCGCCGCGCTGGAGAGCGGGCCGACCAGTTGGACCGCGGTGCTGGATGCGGTGCGGCTGGGCCCGGCCGATGACGCGACCGCGGTCACCGCCGATCAGCTGCGCGCGGTCGTGCACCGATTGCAGGCAGCCGGGCACTGGCGTGCCGGCGACCCGGCGGTCATGGTGATGCTGGACTCCGGCTACGACGTGACCCGGCTGGCGTTCGTGCTGGCCGACCTGCCGGTGCACCTGGTCGGGCGGATCCGCGCCGACCGAATCATGCTCGGCCCCGCCCCGTCGCCGGGCGCCGACCCTCGCGCCGGGCGGCCCCGCCGGCACGGCGCGGTCATGGCGCTGGCCGACCCGGGCAGCTGGCCGACCCCGGCCACGCAGACACAGACAGCCACCACCCGCTACGGGCAGGCCGCGGCCACCTCCTTCGACCGGATGCACCCACGGCTGGCCTCCCGCGGTCCCTGGGCCGACCACCCCGGCCGGCTGCCGATCGTCGAGGGCACCGTGATCCGTCTGCAGGTCGAGCACCTGTCCGGCCAGCGTGAGGCCAAGCCGGTGTGGCTGTGGTCCTCGGCTACCGGCGCCGACGCCGAGGAAGTCACCCGCTGCTGGCAGGCCTACCTGCGCCGCTTCGACCTGGAGCACACCTTCCGTCTCTGGAAGCAGACCCTCGGCTGGACCGCCCCGAAGATCCGTTCCCCGCAGGCCGGTGACCGTTGGACCTGGCTGGTGATCGCCGCGCACACCCAGCTCCGCCTGGCCCGCCACCTCGCCGTCGACCTGCGCCGGCCCTGGGAGAAACCCCTGCCCGCCGAGCGGCTGACCCCCGCCCGGATCCGGCGAGGATTTCGCCACCTGCGGCAGAAGGTCCTTCAGCCGGCCAGCGCGCCAAAACCCAGCCGACCCGGACCCGGACGACCACCCGGTGTGAAGAACCGTCGTCCCGCCCCCCGCTACGACGTCGGAAAGACCGCCAAGCGAGACACCGCCACAGGCAGCGACCAACCCGTCAAGGGTTAAACGGCAAGCTCAGGCCGTCCGGCCCCGGAGCCGCCGGTAGTGGGCCACCAGCGCGGCGGTGGACGGGTCCTGCTCCAGCCGCGACGGTTCCGGGCCGGTCAGTGCAGGGGCCAGCTCACGGGCCATCACCTTGCCCAGCTCCACCCCCCACTGGTCGAAGGAGTCGATCTGCCAGATCACCCCCTGGGTGAAGACGACGTGCTCGTACAGCGCGACCAGCTGCCCGAAGGTCGCCGGGATCAGACGGGGCGCCAGGATGACCGTGCTCGGCCGATTGCCGGGCATGACCTTGTGCGGCACCAGCGGCGCAGGCGTGCCGTCTGCGGCCACCTCCTCCGCGGTCCGGCCGAAGGCCAGGACCGCGGACTGGGCGAGCATGTTGGCCATCAGCAGGTCGTGCATGTCGCCGACGGGGTGGTTGGGCTCACCGAATCCGATGAAGTCCGCCGGCACCAGCGACGTCCCCTGGTGCAGCAACTGGTGGAAGGCGTGCTGCCCGTTGGTGCCCGGCTCCCCCCAGTAGACCTCGCCGGTAGCCGTGGTCACCGGCTGCCCGTCCGCGCGGACGGACTTGCCGTTGCTCTCCATCGTCAGCTGCTGCAGGTAGGCCGGCAGCCGGGACAGGTACTGGCTGTAGGGCAGGACGGCGTGGGTCTGGGCATCGAAGAAGTTGCCGTACCAGATGTTCAGCAGACCGAGCAGCACCGGCACGTTCGCCTCGAACGGCGCGGTGCGGAAGTGCTCGTCGACGGTGTGGAAGCCGGCCAGCATCTCGTCGTAGGCCTGCGGGCCGATCGCCACCATGAGCGACAGCCCGATGGCGGAGGTGAGGGAGTAGCGGCCGCCGACCCAGTCCCAGAACTCGAACATGTTCGCCGGGTCGATGCCGAATTCCCGGACGGCACCGGTGTTGGTCGACACCGCGACGAAGTGCGTGGCCACCGCGGCCTCGTCCCCGTCCATGGCCGTGAGCAGCCAGTCGCGGGCGACCGTGGCGTTGGTGAGGGTCTCGAGCGTGGTGAACGTCTTGGAGCTGACGACGAACAGCGTCTCCGCCGGATCGAGGTCACGCGTCGCCTCGGCGAAGTCGGTGGGGTCGATGTTGGAGACGAACCGCACGGTCAGCCCGCGGTCGGCGGAGTCGCGGAGCGCCGTGTACGCCATCGCCGGCCCGAGGTCGGAGCCACCGATGCCGATGTTGACCACGGTCCGGATGGGCCGCCCAGTGTGCCCACGCCACTCCCCCGAGCGCACCCGGTCGGCGAACGTGCGCATCCGGCTCAGCACCTCGTGCACGTCGCGGGTGACCTGCTGCCCGTCGACGACCAGCGAGGCGTCGGCCGGTGTGCGCAGCGCCACGTGGAGCACGGCGCGGTCCTCGGTGGTGTTGACGTGCTCGCCACGGAACATCGCCGCGATGCGCTCATGGAGCCCCGCCCGCTCGGCCAGCGCGACGAGCAGCCGCAGCGTCTCGTCGGTGACCCGGTGCTTGGAGTAGTCGACGTACAGATCGCCGGCGAGGGCCGTCAGCCGCCGCCCGCGGTCGGGGTCCTGCGCGAAGAGCTCCCTCAGGTGGATCTCCCCGACGGCGCGGCGGTGCTCCTCGAGAGCCCGCCACTCCGGCGTCGCGGTGATGTCCATGGTGCCTTCCTCCCGGTATGACCTGCGCCCCCGGCGGGCGGTGCGCGCAGTGTGGCTGAGGCTCCTGCGCCACCTGTGGCCTCGGGGCCGGACGTGATGAACGGCTCATCGCCCAACCCTGACGTGAGGGACGAGTTCCCGGCAGACTGCCGTTGACACCAGCGACGCCCCCGGCGGCACCGAACGTTACGGGTCGGCACATCCCTACCCCTGTTCCTGCCACCGGACCGAGCCTGGCTTCCCGGGTGCACAGCCGCACCCGCCCCCCGATCCGGCACCGCCTTCCGGTGCTGCCCCGCCTGCGCCGACGACGGCGCACCGAACGAGACGGACCCATGCCCTCTGCACTGCCCACCCTGCCCAAGCCACGTCTGGGGCGCCCCGCCTGGCTCTCGCCGTCGGTCGCGCGCACCGAGGTCCTCGCCGGCCTCGTCGTCGCCCTGGCCCTGATCCCCGAGGCCATCAGCTTCTCCATCCTCGCCGGGGTCGATCCGCGGGTGGGCCTGTTCTCCTCGTTCGTGATGGCCGTCGTGATCGCGTTCACCGGCGGCCGACCGGCCATGATCACCGCTGCGACCGGTGCGATCGCCCTCGTGGTCGCCCCGCTGGCACTGGAGTACGGCGTCCAGTACCTGTTCGCCGCGGTCGTCCTCGGCGGCGTCTTGCAGATCCTGCTGGCCGCGGCGGGCGTCGCGCGGCTCATGCGGTTCATCCCGCGCAGCGTCATGGTGGGCTTCGTCAACGCGCTGGCGATCTTGATTTTCGCCGCCCAGCTGCCGCACCTGATCGACGTCCCGTGGTTGGTGTACCCGATGGTCGCCGCCGGCCTCGCGATGATCTTCCTGATCCCGCGGCTGACCGCCGTCGTCCCCGCACCGCTGATCTCGATCATCGTGCTGACCGGGCTCACCGTCGTGGCCGGCCTCGCGCTGCCCGACGTCGGCGACCAGGGCGAGCTGCCCGACAGCCTGCCGTTCTTCGGGCTGCCGGAGATCCCGCTGACCTACCAGACGCTGGCGATCATCACCCCCTACGCCATCGGCGTCGCCCTCGTCGGGCTGATGGAGTCGCTCATGACCGCCAAGCTGGTCGACGACCTCACCGACACCGGCTCGGACAAGACGCGGGAGTCCTGGGGCCAGGGCGTGGCCAACGTCGCCTCCGGCCTCTTCGGCGGCATGGGTGGCTGCGCCATGATCGGCCAGACGATGATCAACGTGAAGTCCGGCGCCCGCACCCGGCTCTCCACCTTCCTGTCCGGCATCTTCCTGCTGACCCTCGTGGTGGTCCTCGGCGACGTGGTCGCCATCATCCCGATGGCCGCCCTGGTCGCCGTCATGATCTTCGTGTCGATCGCCACCTTCGACTGGCACAGCCTGCGCACCATCCACCGGATGCCCCGCAGCGAGACCACGGTGATGCTCTCCACCGTCGCGGTCACCCTGGTCACCCACAACCTCGCCATCGGCGTCGGCGTCGGGGTCCTGGTCGCCTGCGTCCTCTTCGCCCGCCGGGTCGCCCACCTGGTCGAGGTCACCAGCGTCACCGACGGGGAGGGAACCCGGATCTACAACGTGCACGGGGCGCTCTTCTTCGCCTCCAGCAACGACCTCGTCTCCCAGTTCGACTACAACGACGACCCGCCGTCCGTCGTCGTGGACCTGTCGAACGCCCACATCTGGGACGCGTCCACCGTCGCCGCTCTCGATGCGATCACCCACAAGTACGAGACCCGCGGCAAGACGGTCGAGATCGTGGGCCTCACCGGGCACTCCGCCGACCGCTTCGACCGGCACACCGGCCAGCTGGCTGGTGCGCACTGATGCGCAGTGCAGCGGCCGGCAACCGGGTGGCCTGTGCAGGAGAGGTGACCGGTACCCCTCGCGGCGAGCTGATGCAGATCGGACAGGTCGCCGAACGCACCGGCCTGAGCCTGCGGACCATCCGCTTCTACGAGGAGAACGGGCTGGTGCTGCCCACCGCCCGCTCGGAGGGCGGCTTCCGGCTCTACAGCCAGGACGACGTGGCGCGGCTCGACGTCATCAAGCGCATGAAGCCGCTGGGCTTCTCGCTGGAGGAGATGCAGGAGCTGCTCGGTCTGCTGACCGAACTCGACTCCGACGACGGCGACCGTGCGCAGCTGCTCGACCGGCTCCGGATGTTCCACGAGGCTGCGACCGCGCGGGTCACGGCACTGCGCGATCAGCTCGCGGTCGCCGAAGGGTTCGCCGGGAGCCTCGCCGCCCACCTGGACAGCCGGCGCTGACCGACCGGTCATCCCGAACGCCCCTCCGGCAGTCGTCGGTGGCCGCGAGCTCCGTTCTCCACGACCTCGTGCGCGACCGCGACCGTGACGACGGGCGGGTGCGCGCCCGTCGTCACGGCTGCTGTGGAGCGGCGTGCGCGCCCACCGGACATGTCCGGCTCCTGGGGTTCCCGCACGATCCCTCCGCCGGGGCGTTCCAGGTCCGGACGCCCGATCCCGGACCCGGGCGGAGGCCCGCCACGTCGTCACGGTCGGACGCGAGGCGGCCACCGGGCGACCACACGCGGCGCACACTCGTCGCCACACACGGTGTGGTCACCGTACGGGCGACGTGCGCCGGCACCGCCGTGATCGATCCCCGGCCCCGTCGCTCCCGCGAGGGAGCGATGTCGCGGCAACAGGTTCAGGCGCCGTCCCGCAGCCACGGGAGGGCGGAGATGACTCAGGGCGCCCCTCCGGAGGAGGGACGCCCTGAGTGATCGGGGTGGAGCTGAGGGGACTCGAACCCCTGACCCCCACACTGCCAGGCCGACCTGATGACGTCCGCCGGCGTCCGCTGAGGTCCGAAAAGGCCTGCTGAGCAGTGAGTTTGCTGCTTCGCCGGACGACAGCGAACGGAGGCGAACCAAGATCGATCTGGGCCAACTGCAACCAGAACTGCAACTAGAATCGCCGTTCGTTAGCACGACTCATGGCCCGAGAGTAGTCAGTGGTGCTCTGTCGGGTCCGGAATCTCCGGGCGTGGGATCTGGCCGAGCTAGCGTGACGACGTGCTCCTGGCGGCCGGCGAAGTGATGTCCCTGGGCGGCTCGACACCCCGGCTGGGTTCGGCGAAGAGCAGCGACCGCCCAGCGACGGCGTCGGACGCCGGGTGCTGTTCCTTCGCGAGAAGCCCGCCTTCGAGCTGAGCTGGTGGTGCGGCACCTGCCAGTTCCTCTTCCGGCGCCTCGAGGGCGCCAACGACACCCTGACCTGAGTCCGAGGCGGGGCAGCTGTCCTGCCGCCGCGGACTACTCGTCGATCTCCGCCGCCGCGGGCGACCCACCGAGCGCCTTAACGAGGCGTTCCCGCACCCGCGCCTTGCGCTGCTCGTAGAAGTCGAGGTAGTTCGCTAGGTCGAGGGGCAGACCGTCCAGATCGTTCTCCCTGAGGTAACCCTGCCTCTTCTCCTCGGTGGGAAAGACGGTGTCTGACCCGATCCAGTCGGCGGGGAGCACATCCTGCTTCTCGATGTTGGCTGTGCCGGCGAGCAGTTGCAGATTGGGCAGGAGGTTCACGGTCTCCGTGTACGCCTCCACCTTGTCGCTGGGGACACCAGCCGCCTCGAGGCGCTTACGGGTGAAGCGAGACTTCGGGAAGATGTGGTCCTCGTGGAACTTCTTGCCCAGGTCGAGTCCGGGGTAGAGGACGGACAGCACAGAGAAAGTGCGCTGACCTGCGTACTTGAGGTTGAGGAGTTCGTCCACCTCAGCGGGGGTAAAGGACAGGCCCTTACCCACCGCCGCCATGGCGCTCTCCACCTCAGCGACGGGGAACGGTCCAGTGCCGTTTGCTGTCAGCACGTCCCGGATGCGGGTGAGAGTGGTGTCGAGACCGGACCCCCAGATGCCGCGCTTGATGAGCGAGCGCGTCACCCACTGCTGAAGTGCGAGACGGTCGGTGGCGTCGGCGCTGGAGTCCAGGTAGGAGTCCGTCGCCTCCCGCAGGTGCAGGTAGTGGGCGATGGGCATGATGACGCTGTCAGCGGTGAGGTTGCGCTCGTTGTAGCCAAACTGCTGAAGCAGAGTGGCTGCCCGCAGGAGTGCGCCCTTAATCTGTGGCCACGCCTGCTCCACCTTGGTCATGTTGACCTGGGTGAAGTTGCTGACTTTGAAGCGCACATCCACCCCGGCAATGGACAGCGCCGTCTTCAGCACCACGTCCTTGGAGAAAGAGAACTGCCGCCCAGCGTTGGCGTTGAGGTCGCTAACGAGTGAGCGCACTTCCTCCCGTGCGTCCAGCCCCTGCCACTGGTTTGTGGCCATGGAAAGAAGCAGGTCGGAGTAGGAAAGTGTGGTGCCGCCGCTGTTCACTCGGACAAATATTTCCAGCACCTTGTCCGGGTCCTGGTCCGAAACCAGGAAATAGTTCATGGGTTTAAGCACCCGCACTGCCTCGTACAGGTCGTAGAGGCGCTGGAAGGGTTCACTGGATCCTCCGATTCGCCGCTGCTCCAGCTCCTTCATCATGGCCGGACCGGCGTTGGGCAGGTTGAGGACGTCACCTACCTTGAACCACTTGTCCTCGGCATCCTGCTCCGGTGCCGCCTCCTTGTCGGTGAGGAAGCGCAGGTCGTACTTAAGCCCCAACTCCTCGTCCTTCGGCTTCTCAGTGAGGTTCAGGTACAAGCGCTTGGTGGGGAAGGCGTCTGCACTGTTCCACCAGGAGTACTTCTTCTTCTCCGCGAAGCTGCCGTAGAGGGCGATGTTGAGCGAGGTCAGGCGCTGCTGCCCGTCGAGCACGGCGGTGGCGCCTGAGCCGGACACCACTGTGGCCTTGTCCGCGTAAGGGTTGTCGCGTTCGTGGTAGTTGGTCAGAAACTCATAGAACGTGTAGGACTGCGCGGTTGCCGGTTCCACCTGCCAGAGAAGGAAAGAGCCCACGGGATAGCCCCGCATGAGACTGTCCACCAGCTTCACGATCTGCTCCGTGCCCCACACGAACTCCCGCTGGATCGCGGGCATAAGGTAGTCCCGCTTGTGGATCGCGAGAAGCATTTCCTCGATGCTGCGGGGGGTCTGGAACGCCATCTGAAGCTCCTCAGTCGGTGACGGACACCGCCGCGCACGCGCCCGCGGCGATCTTGGAGTCGTCTCGATCAAGCTAGCTGACCGCACGGACAACTTCGCGCTGTCTTCAGCTGTGGCGGTCAGGACGCCGGACGCTGCGTCGAGTAGCCGACTTCGCGTCCCTCCGAACACATTCCCCTAACCCGGATCTTTCGTCCGACGGCCGGTGATCATCGGGAAGCGGTTCGGTGGGCCGCCGAGCGCGATTTTGGCATTGGGGTGTGACGGTTCGGCCGAGGTCGCTCGGGTGGGCGCCGGTTCCACGGTCCGGTGTCGATCAGGTCGTCGAGACGATGAGGGCTGCGTCAGCCGGGAGCGTGCACCGGTCCGGCAGTCAGGGCGCGTAGCCGGCCGACGGCGTCGCGGACGACGACGGCCCACGGGTGGTGCTCGGCCAGGTGCAACAGCCGGCGGCGGCCGGTGCGGGCCAAGGTCGCCGGGACGGTGAACAGCCTGGTCCGCAGCCGTTTGGGCTCCCACCGTCGAGCGGCGGTGTCGGTGAGGGCGAGCATCTGCATCCAGGCGGTGAGCTCACAGGCCAGGGCGACGATGGCGCACCAGATCTGGTTCTGGGCGAAGTCGTGCAGCGGCAGGTTGGTCAGCCCGGTGTCCTTGGCGCAGCGGATCCGGTCCTCGGCTCGGGCCCGGCGGCGGTGTCGCAGCTCGAGTGCGGGCAGCTGGCCGCGGGTGGTGTTGGTGGCGAAGGCGGTGACCCGCAGCCCGTCGGCGTCGGTGATCCGCAGCTGCGCGCCGGGATGGGGGCGTTCCTTGCGGGCGATCACGCGCATCCCGGGCGGCCAGCCGGTGAGGTCGAGTAGGCCGGTGAGTTCGGCGACCCAGGCGCCGTCGCGGATCTGGTCGTTCGCGTCGTAGGCCGGGGTCCACACCTCGGCCGGGATCTGGGTGAGCAGGTCGGCGGTGTTGGCCGGCAGGCCGAAGCCGATGGAGTAGGACAACCGCTGCCCTGCCAGCCAGTCCAGGAACTTGTGGCTGGCCCCGGCCCCGTCGGTGCGGATCAGGATCTTGCGGCCGGGCCGGGTGCCCGGCCGGTGCCCAGGCAGCTGCGCCAACGCCTGGCGAGTCAGCGCAATGTGGTCGGCGGCGGTGTTGGAGCCGGCGTTGCCCGCTCGCAGCATCACCGCCAGGGGTTCCCCGCTGCCCTCTGCCCCGTGGTCGAGGAAGGAGCACAGCGGGTGGTGCCCGAACCCGCGCTTGAACGTCGGCGCGGCCTGCTCCTTCTCCGAGTGTGCGGTGACCAGGGTGGCGTCGATGTCGATGGTCAGCGGCGCCGCGGCATCGGCGGCGTGGTCGGGGGCGTGCTCGCCGGCCAGGGCCCACACCTGCGCGCGGGCCGCCGCCCGCGCGGTGTTGATCGCTTTCAGCGCCGCGGGGGCGTCGGCGGCGAGGGCGTCGATCGTGCGGGAGACCGTCGGGTCCGAGGCCACCGGGCCGTAGACGCCGGGCTCGGCGCGCAGCAGGGCGATGTCGGCCAGGCAGTCCCCGCCCAACGCCAGGGTCAGCGCCAGATCGAGGACGACCTTGCCCGGATCGTGGATCGCCAGCGGCTTACGCCAGGGCGTCAACGCCGCCGAGAGTGCGGCGTCCAGGCCTGCGGCGGCGACGGTGTCGGTCAGCAACACCCCGCCGGCGGAACCGACCGCAGGCACCTCGGCCGTGTCGACCTGGACGCGGGGATAGAACCGGCTACGCTTCTTCACCTGGAAGGTGCTCCTCGATCGCTTCGGATATGTCCCTAGACAAGACACATCCTTGCTGGTCAGGAGCACTTTTCAGTTGATCAACACCCGCTCACGCCGCTCTACCGTGAAAGCCCCGGGCTAAGCGCGCCAACCCCTGCCCAGCCCGGCCGCCGCGCCGGCCAGTCACGCCTAACACACCACTGCGCTTCGATGCACGGGGCTGGAGCGGCTCGTCCGCGCGGACCTCAGCTCCGCGGACCCTCCCAGCCGGCGCAGTTCCCCGGCTCCCCATCTTCCCGCGGACGTATGCCGCTGAGCTGCGACATAACTCTAGGCCCGTCCGCACACTCCCAGGCTCTCGTGACAACCCTGCATGATCGACTAGCACGGCGCGCGGCCACACGTTACGAACGAGTTCCGATCGTCATAGCGTGGCGCCTGCCTAAGCCCGTCGAGGCCCGCCGCGCAGCGAGAGAAGGTCAACAGATGACGAATAGCATTCACGACGCCAGTCGCCTAACGGGTTGGTGCTGTATATGTCCGCCTCCGGCCAATCTTCTTAGGCGAAGAGGTCGGAGATGACTACGAGTCACCGCCCCCAGAAGGAAGAGCCGTTCGGCATTCCCGATGGCGCGATAGGACAATTGGAAGATGCGACCAGTTCCTTCATAAGTCTTCCGGAGCGACATGGCGGCATCGCCCGGAGCCCGTCAGATGCGCGGGTCCGAGTGCTGATCGGTAAACTAGGGGCTGGGAAGTCCCTGTATCTGCGGAGGATGCAAAACTATCAGGTTCAGCATAACGCCTCTACGTATGCTGCTGAGCCAGCTTCGAATCCTTCACGGCTCCAAAGCGCAGATCTTGCGTACTTCGTACGGCGCCTTCGCATCGTTGGCGCCAACACCGAGCAGTGGAAACTGCTGTGGCGAAGGGCAATCGTACGCAGTGCCGCTTCACACCTTGCTTGCTCGAAAATCCTCAGGCCCCACCTACCGCCTCACGGCTTGGAAGCGCTAACAGAGTTTTCTGACTTCCTAGGTACGCCGAAGAGTCCTAGAAGTGTGGTAGACAGCGCAAAGGAGATTATAGACAACAAGGGTCGTCTCTCGCGGTTCTTAAATGCCTCGGATTGGACTGATGTCGAGGCGCTTCTTGCGGAGATGATCGCACAGTCGCGGCCGATATTCTTGTATGTGGACTCGCTAGACGACACGTACAGGTGGGCGCCCACGCTTTGGACCCAATGCCAGCGCGGCCTGTTCTACACCGTCATGGACCTCCTTCGCGATCATGTCTTGAGCCAGAGACTCCACGTGGTCGTCGCTATCCGAGACATTACTTTTGCCTCCATTAGGACCAGCGAGAACTCCCTGCGCTACCTCGATGAAACCCATATCAACATTCTCGACTGGAACCGGGATAGTATTCGAGAGCTTCTTCGTCACAAGCTGCGCACGCTGGACTCTCGATACTTTATCGACCCGCAGTCCCGGACAGTCGAATCATGGCTGGGTTACAAGACGATAGCCAACGGGCGACCCAACCCCGCCCATGAATTACTTGAGGATTACCTGCTACGGCACACCCGTCTGGTGCCTCGGGATATTATCGTTTTAGGCAACGACTTCTGCCGCGTTATCGCCACGCACGAGCGAAGTGAGATTACCCCGGAACTTATTCGTGCCAAGGTGGCTGAGAGATCACGTGGATTCGCTAATGCACAGATCGCGACGTGCGCTAATCAGTCGATCAGTGATCTCCTGCCTGCGGAGGCAATTGATCACGACTTCGAGAATATATATCTACAACCCCAAGAGTATACGCTAGCGGAGTTTCAGGGTCACGTGCTGAGTTGCATCGAGACGACAGGTAGCGAGGTTTTCCATGCCGACGGTGTAAAAAGACTGACCTCATGTGCGGAAGAGCTTTTCGGGCAACCAGTGCGTCTTGCCGACATCCTCTGGCAGCAAGGGCTGCTGGGGTATGTGGATCAGAACGGATCGCACTACTTCTCCCTGTCCAGCTCTTCGCAGCATGTGCTCCCAAGGTTGGCGCCGAGCGCGCTCTACCGCTGGAATCCCATCTTGTTCGATCTGACCAGGAGGATCGAGCACGCCGAAGAGGCGCCCTTCTGAGCCGACGGGGGAAGCGTGACTGCTTCAACTAAGTGGTACATCACCAGGGAGTTCGAGGCCTGGAGCGAGTTCAAGGCCTTTGTGTCGGACGACATTCTGGACGGCCACTGCGAAGGCGTAATGTGCAAGGACCTCGTCTTCAGAGGTCAGGGCAACGCTAATTGGCCCCTCACGGCCAGCCTGGATAGGATCCTCTCGCATGTAGCTACCCAGGTGCGCCAGCAGATCCACGAGACCATGCTCAGCAGCTTTCGGACGAGAGCTAAAGGCGAGAGCCCTCTACCTGGAAATGATGCGGAAGTCCTCGCTCTGATGCAGCACTACGGGGCTCCGACTCGTCTGCTCGACTGGAGCGGCAGCCCGTATGTGGCAGCCTTCTTTGCCTTCTCCAGCACCCGTTGGGCGCAAGGGCAATCGAATGTTGAGGAGGATGAGGAGGACGAAGCCAATTGCGCAATCTTCGCCTTGCGCCGAGACTCGCCTGCCCTCAGTGCCGGGGCGGGTGTTGAAACCGTAGCGACGGATCTTCTGAACAACCCGCGCGCCTACCATCAACAAGGAAGCTTCACTGTTAATCGTTCACTGCAGAGTAGTCTTGAGGAATACTTCAAGCTGTACTTCACTAATGCCAATGTGCCGGAGCCGACGCTCTGGAAGTATGAGCTGCCACGGCGAGAAGCGTCAATCGCCCTCCGCGACCTGGAGCTCATGGGGATAACTTCAGAATCGTTGTTCCTGGGCTGGGAAGGGTCCGCGAGGTATGCCTTCTTTCGGGCGATGGACGCTGCCAATCTCTTGCAATAACCCAAGCACTCGATCGGACGCATTGTCTTAGCGGCGAGCTTTGCCGGCTCTTCACGATCGAGGGTGTAGTCGACTCCTGAACCCGCCGGTCTCGAGAAGCGATCGGGCGATGTAGTTGGTCAGGTTGCGGAACCCGAGCGCGGAGCCTCGGAGGTGCTCGAGTCGTCCGTTGATCGCCTCGGTCGGTCCGTTGGAGGTACCGGGCCGGTCGAAGTAGGCCAGCACGTCGGCAGCGCGCTTCTTCAGCGTTCGGCCCAGCGTGATGACCTCGCTGAGCGACTTCGGCACGCCGGTGCTGACCGAGTCGATCAGGTCGATCATCAGCTTGCGGCCGCGCCGCCGGTCGTCTTCTCGGTAGGCAGCGATCATCCGCTGGTAGATCCCCCACGTGGCCTCGACCTCGACGTGCTCATCGGCAGCGAAGAGGGCTCGAAGGCGTTGGGTCTGCTTGTCGGTGAGCAGGTCGGCGCCGGTGTGCAGCGTCCGCCGGGCGCGGTAGAGCGGGTCGTTCTTCATGCCGCGGTGGCCGTGCAGGGCCTGCTGGACCCGTCGGCGGCACCGGTCCAGCGCATCGCCGGCCAGGCGGACCACGTGGAAGGGGTCCATGACCGCGACCGCCTCGGGCAGTTCCTCGGCCGTGGCGGTCTTGAAGCCGGTGAACCC
>NZ_JASNNW010000021.1 GCF_030165005.1 Blastococcus capsensis | reverse complement strand
CCACAACCGGAGCACCGGTAGCGGCGGATCGTGATCAGCAACGTGGTCGGTCGCCAGCCCAGCGGTTCGTGGGCCAGCCGCCGGGTCACGGTGTCCCGCGGCGCGCCCTCGCACCCGCAGCGACGGCACCACTGGTCGGGTTCGACGACCCGGCAGGCCAGGACCGCACGGTCTGAGGAGAGCCGCTGCCCGACGACCTCCAGACCCAGCTCGTCCAAGCCGGCGAACGTGGTCAGGTCAGGGCAGCCGAAGGTAGCGTCAGGCACGTCGAGGTCTTCCGGATGGGCAGCGTGAGAACTCCCATCATCGGAAGGCCTCGACCCCTACCCGGCCAACGACGCGCCGCCTCCCGCTACACCCTCAACTGCGAAGAGCCGCTTAAGGCACGGATAAGGCACGACCTCGAGCGGCCCAGGCTACGAACGCATTGTCCTATGGTTCGCTGCACTGCCGGTTGAAACCGGCTCTCCTACTTGAGGTGGCCGTCGGCTGGGCGCCACGGCTCCGGGATTGCCGTCATGTGTCGAGGAAGTCCCATTCGCTGCCGAGCACCCAGCGCAGGGCCGAAAGCTTGCCGTTGAGCATCCCCAGCTCGAAATCCGTGTACGGGCCCAGCTGACCAGGCTTTGTGTACAGCCCCTCAACACGCAGGCGCCCTGGCCCTGCAATCGCGAGTAGGCGCTCCAGCTCGGCGTCGTCCCCAGCGTCCTCAAGCCGGTACTCGTGCTGGAGGGAGCGGTGGTACCAGATGCGGTCGAACAGCTCCCGTTCTGCCACCACGATCTCGTCCAGCCGTCGGGGCTCCTCCTCGAAGTAGGTCTCCGCGAACAGCTCCTCGATCTCGTCGCCGAAGTAGTCCAGGAGGACCTGATTGAGGCCGTCGACTCCTAGCCCGTAGGTCGACCCCTCCACTGCGAACAGACTGGCGAGGTCAGGATGCGGCTGCCGCGCGTCTCCGCCGGGCAAGGAGAAGTCGTCGCTGTTGCTCGTGATGAACGCGTGCGGCTCGTGGTCCAGGTCGACGCCGCGGAGCGTCGTTTCGTAGAGCTCGATGAGCAAGGCGTCGGCGACACTGTTGCGGGACCGGTGGAACGGCGCCTGCTTCAAAAGGGCGCGCTCGACCACCCCGCGTTTCTCTTCGTCCCCTGGCTCGAGGCCACGGCCGGCTCGGAGCAGGTCGAGCACCTCGGCGAAGTTGCGGGTCGTCATGGCTCCGATGAGCGGCACATGGCGGGCAAGATCCGTGATGACCTTGAGCGCCTGCTCGTTGTCCGAGCCGCCGTAGTCGTCGAGGTCTTGCTTGATGAGCTTGAACCGCTGGGCGATGCTCGCCGTCATCGACGTCTCGACCCGATCTCGGTTCCGCTCGAACTCGTCGATGACGAGTCGTGGGACGAGCAGTTCGACCTGCCCCTGATGGGCGAGGACTCGGAGCGCGACGATCCAGCGCTGCCCGTCGCGGCGCTTGCACAGGTCCAGCCAGGTGGAGGTGTCAACGAGCAGATGGAGCACAACCTCACCGTATGGCCTACCCCGGAGCCGACATGGCCCAGTTGACCGAGGAGCAGAAGGCTCAGCGAGCGGCCGCCCGACGCGGCACTACTTTGGCGGCGGAGGAGGACGCCCTCCGGCGGGAGCGCAAGCGTCGGGAGTGGGACGCCGACGGCACCCAGCTCACCCGCGACGAGATCGAGGCCGGCGTTGGCTGTCGCGGCTGCGGCCAGCCCAGCATCGACGCGCTCGGCGACTGGCCGCTGCTCATGAAGCTGACCGACGATGAGAAGCGCGAGTAGGACGCCGCGCAGGCCGACTTCGCCGCCCGCCACAAGGACTGCCACAGTCACCGCAGGAGCGTTCCGGGCTCCCGGACGTTCACTGCGGCTACTGCAGCCCTCCCCCGCCGCTCAGCGCGCGGCAGCTGGAGCGGCTCGGCACGCTGCTCCGCGCAACCCGACCGGATCCGGCGGAGCTACGGACTTGGCGCCCGACCCTGACCTGCGATCACGTCATCGGCGTCCAGCAGCACGAGTCGCACGGGCAATGGACGACCGACTTGCAGCACTGCCCCACCTGCGATCAGACCCGCGGCGTCATCACCGCCGACTGTCACGGGGAGTGATCTGCGGGGACTTGCTTATGACCGTGACGGACTTGGAGCCGCGAGTCAATGCCACATACAGCTCGACGGCGGTGTATTGGTCGGCGTCAAGCAACACGACGTGCTTGTACTCAAGCCCTTTCGCCAGGAGGGGTCGAGTTACGATCCTCGACTCGGAGCGCCTTTCTGTCGTGCGGGCATGGTTACGAACCTTTGCCAGGGCCTCAACAACGCTCAGTCTTGGATCAAGTGTGGCGTGCTGCAGTGCGGCCAGCGCTTCCCGCCACGCTTCCCGGCAGTAGACAGTGACGCCAGGAAGCCGGGTGATGGTCTCGAGCGCCGCGCGGACGGTACCGGGCGATGGTGAACTCAAGATTTTGTTCACGGCATCAAACGTCGCCTGCAGCTCTGGCTTCCTCGTGCCGATCGGCTTGCTCGACGCCAACCGCGTGCGCGAAGCCGCGGGAAGATGAACGGCTACACCGGTTGCGCAGTTGACGGCAAACTGCACCACGCCACTCGCAAGAGCGGGCGGACCACTGTGATCGACCAGCGCACAGAAAGTCGCGGTGGCTTTTTCGTCGAGCGCCTCCATCACGGCGTACGTTCCTTGGAGGCGGCTAGCGACGGTCACGCAGTCGGGCCGGAACCTTCCAAGCGCAGCGACGGAACCATCATCGATCGGCACACCAAAGCAGACGCTGTTCTGCGCTTGAAGACCATCGGCTTGAATCCACTTAACAGGTGCGCCTACAAGGTCAACAGGCTGGCCAGTTTGAAGAGCTTCCCGAATTGAGAGCAGCCAGTCTCCCAGCTCAGAGTTGTCGTGCTGCCACCGCCAGGGTCGGTAGTCGACCGCCATATCCGGGAACGCCGCCAGCACGTCACTCCCCCACTGCACAGGACGGTTGGTGCCAAAGTCGAACAGGCCCTGCAGGGGGTCGCCGAACACCGCGGTTGGGACCGCGCCGACGATACCAAGGATGACGTTATGTTGATCGATCAGGCAATCCTGGTACTCGTCCACGAGGACTACCTGATAGCTGACGGAAAGCATCCGCCGCACAGCGTGGGTGCCTACAGCGCGGGCGGCCGCCTGGTGGTAGGCGCATGAGTTTGCCCAGACTGGAGCCTCGGGGACCTCCAGTCCTGCGAGTTGCGGGAAGTGGCGGATGAGGTCGAAGCACCAGGCATCAATGGTGCGAACAACAACGCGGTCTTTGGCTACGCCGAACTTGCGCATGCGACGGCGCAGCGCATCGACGCCGGCGTGCGTGTGGGTGAGGACGAGCGCGGTTCCGTCTTGCTTGGACACCTCGGAGACCACCGCAGCGATCAGCTCGGTCTTTCCCGTCCCAGCCGGAAGAGTGACTGAGCAAGGTAGCCCGTCAAGGACTGCGCGGACGGAGGGGCTTAGCTGATCCTCAGGCCGCATCCGAGCCACCGCTTGGCTGCGATTCCTCAGTAGCAACAGGCTCATAGGCGAACGCGAGGAGGCTGGTCACAACAGAGCCCATCTCGGTCTTAGACAGATGTGACCAGTTGGTCGCCACAAGTGCGGCAAGCTGTTCTCCCGCGTCCTCGCTTTTGAACCAGCCCTTCTTCTCTTCCTTGCCGCCGCCCGCGACCTTTCGTCCCACGGCAGACCCTGCGATAGCGTCTCGAACCGCCTCAGGCGTTCTGGTGGCCCCTAGGGCCCAGGCGGAAGGGTCCAGGCCCGCCAGGCTGGCCCCGTCCAGCCGGGCCTCGACGGACGCCCTCACGGATTCCTCCCCCTTGATCTCGGCGGCAAGCTGGACAAGTGAGTGGAGGCCTGCTTCATCCAGACAGCGAATGAGCTCATCCTCTAAGGCACGACCCTGCGTCCAGCGGATCACCCGGACGCCCTTCGCCTCGGCTGCCGCGACCTCCGTGTCGATCGAGGCGTCGTCGTTGTCTATGAGCACGGTGACGGGATAGCCAAGCTCGCCGAAGAGAGCACCCCTTCGCACGGCTTGGTTGCCTCCCCTCCCATCCACGATCGCCACGCCCAGAGTGGCACTGATGGGAAGCTGGTCCGCCCTTCGCCGGTTATCCGCCCGGCGAAGCAGGCCGCGGATAAGGCCAACTTCTGTCGCTCCCTCGCCGATTAGGATCCGCCGACCAAGTAGTGCAGATGGAGCGGCGCGGAGCATCCCCTGTACATCGTCGAGTTCCGCCGAAACGCGCTGGACGACCGTCTCCCCGGCTTCGCTGCGTACGACGTTGAGGTCCGAGGCTTGCATGCTCTCCACCGCTATAGGTGAGTGCGTCGTCAGTAAGACTTGCAGCTCTCCGGACGATGTCCGCTGGCTCAAGTAGTGCAAGACGTGAGCAAGCCGGTGCGGTTCGAGCCCGTGCTCAATCTCGTCGACGACGACGATGGAACCCCCCTCGACGGCCTGGTCCTGTATGGACAGGCTGGTCAGTCGCCGGGTTCCGAGCCCAAAGCCGGTCAACGGGATGTCCTCGTCATGGAGGATCAGCGAATGAGCAGATGACGCTCCGGTCGGCTCGAGGCCCGGACGGAGCCGACCGAACGGGGCGCTTCCCAGCCGACGAGCACTGGTCTGCGCCAAAGTCGCCGCTTCCATGAGCTGTTCCGGTGCCGCATCGAAGACCGCCTCTCGCGCCCCTCGTTGCGCTGCCAAGATGATGGAGGCGGCTCCTGAGCGGTTCTCGGTCAGTCCCGTCAACGCGGAGGTTCGCGCCCATCGAAGGTGAAGGTCGACCCGCTCGCCGACGCGGAAGAACCCGAGTCGAGCCCGCTGGGAGGCACTGATTGGGCGGCCCTCTTCGTCGCCGGGCCTCACCACTTCCCACGTCGGCTCTAGCTCATCGTTCACCGTCAGCCGAATGATGAGGCACTCTTCGGTGTCGTCGATCGGATCGTGCTCGAATGTGCCATCCGCTCGGATTCCCGAACGATCCTTGCCGAACTGACTTTCTTGGATCAGATGATCCGGCAGCTCAGTCACCGCCGCCTCGATGACGATCGGCTCCGAGGTGTTGCACCGATAGAAGTCGGCGTCCGTGAACTGAGGGCTGTAGCTCGGGCTTAACACCAGCCCGAGGGCGTCGAGCAGAGTCGTCTTTGTGGCGTCACCGGCCCCCACCAGGGCCACGAGACGCGGCTCGACGTTCCAGTCGCACCGCTTGATGCCACGGAAGTTCTGGACGGCAAGTCGGCGCACCCTCACGTCGCGATGTCTCCCATCCAGAGGCGGGACCCTTTTCGAGCCAGCTGGCCTTTTCGCTCCTCGTACTCCGGCATGGCTCGAGCGAGGAGCTGCCAGAACGCTGGCCCGTGGTGCGGCTCCCGGAGGTGGGCCAGCTCGTGGAGGAGGACGTAGTCCACCAGAGCCGGCGGGAGCTGGAAGGTGGCCCAGTGCAGGCGCACGCGCCCGTGCGCGGAGGCGCTGCCCCACTTGTGACCGAGGTCGGCCACCGAGATGGCTTCTGGCTCGACGCGGAGCCGTTCGGCCCAGGCCCGGGTGCGTGGCTTGAGCCAGGCCTCGCCACGCCGGCGATACCACTCGATGATCGGCTCAGCGCCGGCGTCGGCTTTCGCTCGCGGAAGCACCAGGCGTCCACGCTTTAACCGCACGGCCGACGCGTCGTCTGAGAGCTGCAGACGGTGGCTGCGGCCGAGGTAAGAGAAGCCCTCTCCGTCCACCATCTCCTTGGTGATCGGCTCGTGTTGGAGGGCCTCTTTCTCGGAGAGCTTGCGGTAGACCCAGGCCCGCTTGGAGACCAGAAACTGCTCGAGCTCATCGGGAGCCACGTCGCTGGCGGCCCGCAAGCAGAGCGAGCCGTCTGATTCGATCGTGAGCCGGGCCTTGCGACTGCTCCCGGCCCTCTCGACCGGGACTCGGATGCCATCGAGGTGGAGGACCAGCGCGTTCACGAGGCCCTCCCGCCGCCTACCCGCTCGGCGATCAACAGCTGGTTGGCCTTGGCCAGCTCCATAAGGCGGTCCGCGATGGCGGCTTGGTCCTCGAACGGGAACAGGTCGCGGTCATCGAGTGTGTGGATGAGTTCCTTGCGGAGGTCGTCTTGCGCGTGCGGGTTGTGCCAGAAGCGGACGATGCCAGCATGGTCGACGACCTCCACCACGATCCGCTCGGACAGGTAGACGAGGTCGATTCGGACTTCGGCGGGTAGATCGGCGCCGGTCGCGAACTCGGCCTCCAGCAGGCCGTAGAAGCGAGCCACCAGCGGATCGTGGTGGACGGCGTCCTTATCGACCTCGTCGGTGGCGGCTTTGAGCAGCTCTTCCAGCGCGAGCGTGAGGTCATCCCACTTGCCCGTGAGCCCCTTGAGGATCTCGTCAAGCCGCTCGGAGAGCTTCGTGTAGCGGGCCGGGTCCTCGTCGAAGTTCTTCCTGATGTGGAACCGCAGGGCGTGTTCCATCTCCGACGCCTTGGCCTTGGCTGACGTGAGGCCCTTGACCTTAGCGAAGAAGTCCGGGTCGGTCACCGACACTGGAGGGATCTTGGTGGCGATGTCCAGGGCCGTGACGTGCTCATCGATAAGCGCGCGCACCTTCTCGCCGTAGAGCGACGGGTCGAAGTCGCCGAGCCCGTCGTCGCGGTAGCGGCGACGCGCCACCTTCTGGATGACCCCGAACCGCTTGGCGTCGGGTACGAAGGGCAGCGCCTCCGGCCGCGGGAGGACGGTGTCGAGGGTGCTGAGGAACTGCTTGAGCAGCACACCGAAGCGGGCACGCAGCGCCTCATCGGCGAGCACCTCGACGCACGCTTCGATGTCCTCGTCCGCATCGAAGGTCTCGATGCCTGCCTGGGCGAAGACGGCGACCACGCGGTGGTGCCGGTCCCGCAGCTTCGGCACTTCGTCCTTGATGGACGCCAACGCGCCGACCGCGTCTTCGGCGTCTTCCGGCGCGTACGCCCGTAGGGCCCGCTGCAGGTGGGCACCGACGCCGAAGTAGTCGACGAGGAGTCCTGCCTGCTTGCCCGGGGCTGTCCGGTTGACACGGGCGATGGCCTGCAGCAGTTCGGCGTCCTGGATGAAGCGGTCGAGATAGAGCGCCTGCTCGACCGGGGCGTCGAACCCGGTCAGCAGCATTGTTCGAACGATCAGGAAAGCGATCGGGCTGGTCCGCTCCCCCGCCGGCCCGAGCGGCTTCTTGAAGTCGGCGATGACGGCGTCCTGGCGCGCCTTGTCCGTCCACTGAGCCCATGTGGGGTCGTCGTTGTGGCTGCCGGAGATCACTGGGACGAAGTCGAGGTCCCGGATGAGCGGGAGATGCGGCAGCGCCCGCACCAGCACCTGCGTGCGGCGGTCGAGCGCGTCGATATCCACGCTGCCGTCGAACGCTCCGGCCACGAGATGGTCGGGTAGCGCGCTGATCTGACCGACGAGGTCGTCACGTGCCTCGAGCAGTGCTGTGCGGTACCGGACAGTCGCCACGCGGCTGGTCGAGGCGAGCTGGGCCTTGAAGCCGCCCGGCAGGACGGTGGAGACGTAGTGCCACAGCATGGATCGGGCCTTGGCGGCGATTAGCTTCGGCGCTTCCAGGATCGCGCCCGTCGTGGCGTACCGCGTCTTGAGCTTCTCCAGCTCATCTGGTGTGTGCTCGTCGAACATGTCCTCGAAGAGCTCATCGAGGTCGCTGCCGCCGGCCACGGCTCCCTTCGCCGTGCGCCCCTCGTAGAAGATGGGGACGACGGCGCCGTCGCTCTCGGCCTGACGGATCGTGTACTTGTCGATGAACTCGCCGAAGATCGCCGTGGTGCGTTTCTTGCCCTCACGCATGATCGGCGTGCCGGTGAAGCCGATCTTGGCGGCGTTGGGCAGCGCGGCCATCAGGTTGGCGTGCAGGGTCGAGGTCTGAGAGCGATGCGCCTCATCGACCAGGATCACGATCGTCTCGTCAGTGTTCAGGACGCCGAAGGACTCCGGCGACTCGTCGTCGGCCAGCCGCCCGTCTTTGTCTTCGGCCTGCTGCGCGTCGGTGTCGCGGTACTTCTGGATCATGGCGAACACCAGGGCCGGCCCCTTCTCGGCCAGCACCTTGCGGAGCTTGCTTGCCTTTCGCGCGCGCTCCACACCCTCGCCCGAGAGCTTCGCGGTCTCGGCGAGCTGCTTCTCCAGGTCGGTGCGGTCGGTGACGACCACGACCTTGAAGGCCCGCAGCACCGGATCCGAGCGCATAGCCCGGACCAGAAAGACCATGGTGAGCGACTTGCCCGAACCTTGCGTGTGCCAGATCAGACCGCCGCGGCGGTCGCTCTCACCGTCCTGCTGCCGGGTCTTGCCCGTGCGCAGTCGCCGCAGTGCCCGGCCGACCGCGCGGTACTGCTGATACCGCGCCACGATCTTGACGCGCTTGCCGCCGGCCTCCGTGAACAGCGTGAAGTGCCGAACAATGTCCAGCAGGTTCGCGGGGCTGAGCATGCCGGCGACGAGTAGCTCCTGACCCGACAACTGCGACGCCGACTTGCCAAGCGACTGGGCAAGCTCGTCACGCGACAAGGGGGCGGGATCTCGCCACTCCAGGTAGTGCTCGGCCCCTGCCGTGAAGGTGCCGACCCGCGCCCTGTCCCCGTACGTGGAGACGACGAAGTGGTTGGTCCAAAACAGCTGCTCGTTGCCCTCAGGTGCGCCCAGGTCGCGCTGGTTGGCATACCGGCGGAGCTGGTTGATGCCCTCGGCCATGGGGTCGGTGACGTAGGGGCTCTTGCACTCGATCACGACCAGCGGGACGCCATTGACGAAGAGCACGACGTCAGGGACGACAAACTTCTTTGCCTGGCCGCCCGGCTCGTCGACCCGGAACTGGCTGATCGCCAGGAAGTCGTTGTTGGAGGGCTCGTCGAAGTCGATGAACCTGACGCGCTGCGTCCGCCCCTGGTCCCAGTCGGGAAGCCCTGCCACAGACACGCCCTCAAGAAGGCGCTCAGTCATCCGCTCGTTGAGTTCGATGAGCTTGCCTACTTCAGACCGGGTCAGTGATGAGACCGCCTCGGAGAGCCGGGACTCATCGAGCCATGGCCAGCCGTCAGGGCCAGGGTTGATCTTGCGCAGGGCTGCACGCAGCCGCTCCTCAAGTAGCGAGCCACGAAACGAGTCGCGCTCGGTCACCGACGGATCCGACTTCGAACCCTCGACGAGCTGCCAGCCGAGACCCGCCAGCTGGTCCAGCAGCGGCTTCTCGACCTCGGCGTATTCCGGACCCGGGGTCATGAGACCGCCCCGGCTGGCACCCGTACGCGCCCCATAAGGAGGTCATCCGCGAGCCCAAGTTTCAAGGCCTGAAGCTTCAGGAGCTCCCGCTCCTCAGCGAGGATTCGCTCCTCGACACATCGGTAGGCATCGACCATTCGCCGTTGGCGCACAAGGCTCGGCACCGGGACGCTGAACCGCTTCAACGCATGGATGGAAACTTCCGCTCGCGTCGTGCCCACGACAGCGAGGTCGAGGCGTCGCTGAGCTTCACGGCTCAGGAAGTACACACGCGCGAACTCCGGCAGTATCTTCCGTCCGAACCGGAGCCTCGCGAGCTCCCGGCTAATGTTTCCCACATAGTGCTCTGGCGCGACGCCTACGCGCCCGATGGTTCCTTTGATTGACAGAAGGACATCACCCGGAGCAACTCGACTCCTACGATACTGTGCGTCGATCGCCGGATCCGTTCGATGTAGACCGGTCTCAAAATCCCCGCCAACATCTCGGATTGACAGAACTGGGATGCCGCCGGCTACGAACTCTCCAGATTGCACGATGCCGTAACATATGTCGGCAGCACATAAAGCGCCTAGAGACTCCTGCGGCACATCCGAGGCTTCGGACACGAGAGTGTCGAGGACCCCTTCAGCTTGAGAAGCATATTTGGAGAGCATTGCGCGCGTTGTGCGGATTTGCTCGTCGATTAGGTCCAGAACCTCCGCGATCTTTCGCTGCTCCGCAAGCGGCGGAAGAGGAACCTCAATCTGAGCGAATTGACGTCCGGAGATCTCGAGGAAGGTCGTACCCGACGCACGGCGTATGAGCTCGCGCTTAAGCGTAGCAAATAGGTGATAGTAGAAATCTGGGTCGGCACGATGAGTGAAGGCGATCGACTTAAAGCCTTGGTTTGTCGTCATCGAGCCCGCAGTAAGGGCTACTGAACCAAGAGTCGCTCGCGTCGTTACCAGAAGGGCATTCGGCGGAAGTAGCCGCGCGCCCGAGCCTGCCAGCCCAGCGCTCGTTATTGCTTCTGCCGTGTCGGCCAGATACTTGCCCTTGAGATTAGTTAGCTCACCCGGCGTCACCCATGGGATATCGCCGCCCCAGTATTGAGCCACGTCGCGGGACGGGGTGCCGCCGCTGATGATCGCGGTTGCGATTCCGCTTACCGTTGTTAGTTCCCAGTCAGGAGGAAGCTCACGCATAGCCGAGTTCCTTGAGCATCCCGGCCAAGCCTGTTGCGGCAGCGTCACGCTCGTGTTCCAGCGTCGAGAGCGGCGTCCGGTACTTGTCCCACCAGGTCTCGAAGGCCGCGATCACCGCCAGGCGATGCCGGGTGATGCGGTCCTGGGCCTCGGCCAACAGGTCATTTTCCATACCGTCAAGCACGATCTGACGCGCGGCCGTGTCATCGAGCGCCGCGCTCCCTGCCGCGAGACGATCGGCGAAAGCGCCCTTCTCCGACTTGAATTGCTTCCTTACGGCCGTCAGCTTGCTCTTCAACTTCTTGAGTTCGGCCGGCGGGAGCGCGTCCTCGGTGGACTCCGTCTCTTCGTCATCATCCGAGGCGGTAGCCGCCTTGATCGTCGTGTCGAGCTCGGCCACCTCTGCTTCCAGGCCAGCGAGCTTTTCGAGGTACTCAGGAAGGAGTGCCTTAGCCACCTTGTGGTCAAGTGGGTCGACGGTGGACTTCTCTTCCTCCAGAGCATCAAGCACAGTGGCCACCCAAGCCTCGACGAGGCCCTTGTAGCCAAGGGTTGCGAGCGCCTTGAGGTCGGGCAGGCTGGCACCCCACCAGGAGGCAACGATGCCGCTGACTGCGAAGTGGTCGAGAAGAGGCGTCGCCTGTAGGGCCGACCGGAACGTTCCAATGAGGTCCTTACGGAGCTCAACAAGATCTGCGACGGTCTCCAGTTTGTCGAAGCGTGGCTCCTCGTACTTCCACCACCGCTCGATCGCCGCCTGCACAGCGGCCTCGGCAGCGACGATACCCGGGTCGCCTTGGACGAGCCGACGCAGGTCCCTCCGGTCAGCCACCACGTCGGCGTACTGCAGGTATCCCGCTGTCTTGGGGACGAGTAGGTGCTCCGGCTTTATGCCGTGTGCGGCGAACAGGTCGGCCTTGGCCTCGACCTCCCGGATCGGGATGCCGCCGTGCAGGTGGGCCCGGACATCCTGCGGCTCAGGTTCAGGCGTGGTGTCGACGTAACGACGAATGTTGAGGTTGTCGTCGTTCTCAGCCAGCTCCTTGCGGCTGACCACGCGAGCGAACCCGGGAACGTCCTCGAAAGCACGGAAGGCAGAGACGATCTTCTCGACATGCTCCGGCTCGAGGTAGTTCTGCGCCCTGCCTTCGCGGTAGTCGCGGTCGGCGTTGATGAAGAGCACCTTGTCCTTGCGCTCGGCCGGCTTCGACCCAACGGGACGCAGCACCAGGATGCAGGCCGGGATGCCTGTGCCGTAGAAGAGCTGCGGTCCGAGGCCGATCACCGCCTCAACCATGTCGTCGTTGAGTAGGCCCGTGCGGATCTTGCCCTCGTCGCCGCCGCGGAAGAGCACCCCGTGCGGCATGACGGTCGTGACCATGCCGCCAGGCCGCGTGACCGCCAGCATGTGCTGGACAAACATCAGGTCGGCCTTCTTGCCCTTCTCGGGCGTGTAGCCGTAGCGGAACCGCTCGGGGAAGGGCATCCCGTCGGCGGAGTAGTTCATGGAGAACGGCGGGTTGGTGATCACACGGTCGAACCGCTGAAGCTCTCCACCGCTGATGTGCGCCGGGTCCTCCAGGGTTCCGTCGTCGTTGTTGCGAAGGTCGGCGTCCGGGATGCCGTGCAGGAGCATGTTCATCTTGGAGATGGCCCAGACGCTGCCGTCGCGCTCTTGGCCGGCGAGGGCCAGGTTGCGGCCGTCGCCACCGCTCTCCTCGACATACTCCTTGGACAGGATCAGCATGCCGCCCGAACCCGTACACGGGTCGTAAACGCTCATGCCCTCGTGGGGATCAGCGATCTGAACCATGAGCCGCACGACGTCGCGGGGCGTGTAGAACTCGCCGCCCTTCTTGCCGGCCGAGTCAGCGAAGTCGCGGATCAGGTATTCGTAGGCGGCACCGAGCAGGTCCGGGAACTCGAAGTCCTTCTGGCGCAGCAGGACCTTGTTGAAGTGCATGATCAGTTCACGCAGCTTCTTGTCTGACATCGACGACTGCCCGACCTTGCGGGTGAAGTCGATGTGCTGCAAGACGCCGTCCAGCGACCGGTTCTCGTGCTCCAGCGCTTGAAGCGCCTTGTTGAGCTCGCTGCCGACCCCGTGGTGTGCGTGATCGCGGATCTGCGCCCAGCGGGCGCGGCCAGGGACGTAGAAGGTCTTGTAGAACGACGGCGACTCGGCGCGCTGTTCGGCCTCGGCCTGCGAGCGGCCGCGGGCCAACTGCTCGGCGACCACCTGCTGTCGCTCGTCCTCGAACTGATCCGAGGCGTACTTCAGGAACAGCATGCCGAAGATGTATTCCTTGTACGCGGAGGCCTCCATCGAGCCCCGCAGCACGTCGGCCGCGGCGAAAAGGTGCCGCTCCAACTGGGGCAGCGTCAACCGCGCCATCAGCTCGCGCTCCCCTCGACGAGTCGCTCAACCTGGAGCGAACGGCACAAGGCGCCGACATCCTTCGGCATTAGCACGGACCAGAACGACATCAGACTGCTCGTCCTCCCAGGTAGCGGACGGAGGTCCTGCCGGATCCACGGACGGTCCCGGCGGGGCTACACGCAGCGACCCTATGCGTGCCCACCGACAGGACGGCGCAGCAACGCTTGTCCACGGGCCTATCGAGACGCCGCGACAGCGGCAAGAGCAAGCGCATGTTCGACTCGATCTCCTGGGCCGAGCCCTCCAGCGCCAATGCTCTCTCGCCGGTCTCACCAAGATCACGAGCCGACACACGTCTTGCATCTCGGGCTGAGATCTCGTGGTGACGGATTACAGGAGGATCGCCAGCAGACTGAGGACATGGGAACCAGCGGCGCCCCTGAGTACCGCGCCCGACGGCGGGCGCGCGAGCAACAACGCCGCGAGCGTCAACGTCGCACCCCGGAGGAACACCCTCGTCCGGAGCGGGCCGCCCCCGCGGCGGACGGGCCGGAACGACGCACTGCCGCGACGACCTGCGGGTGGTGCGGTGGACCGATCACCCCGCGCAGCCGCGGTCCGATCCCCAAGTGGTGCTCGGCCACCTGCCGCCACCGGGCCTGGGAGCAGAGCCGCGCCGCGACCTCCGGCAGGGCGGCGGTGCAGGTGGTCGAGCGGCGGGTCGAGATTCGTGTCCCCCTCGAACCGACCCGCCGGGACTGGCCGAGGTTGCTCGGCGAACTCGCCGGTCACTTGGATGACGGCCACGTCTACGACCGGGATCTGCCCGCCCTTGGCCGGGCGCTGGAGCCCGTCCTGCGGTCCTACCGGCGGCGGGCGCGCTAGAGCGGCGCACCTGACCTCACCTGAGCGCCCGAAGGCGGAGCTCCCGTATTGCTCCTGTGAGGCACCGGCGCCGACGGTGACGTCCGGACAGTTCGTCGTGGAGCGGGGGTGACGGGGCGGTGGCGACCCGACCGGCCGACGTCACCCCAACCGCCGCGCCACTGGCCCTCGCTATCGACATGACTCCCGGCCCTGTCGGACGGCAGGGCCCTTTGCCCGCGAGGCACGCCACGCGGAGAGGTGCACCGATCGGTTCGAGGGGTAGCGCGCGCCGGTGACGCCCCCGAGGGCTTGCCGGTCGGCAGCTGACCACACCCCTGTCACCCGCGTCGTCGCCTTCGCGTCACAACGGATTGCGCAGCCCTGGATGCATGAGGTGTAACGGCTTGCGATCTTGAATCGCTGGCCCTGGGGATGAGAATGCTCCTGTCGTCCGGCGACGTCGCGACACATTGGTGCGGGCGAGCCCGTTGAGGTGTATGGCGCGGGGTTCTCGGGTGCCTCTGATTGCTGCCGAAGAGCGCGTGGGTCTGTGTCCAGGTAGAGAACCCTCCGGGCGACGCCGACCCCTGTTGTCTATGGGAGGTGATCAGGGTGGAGGTCCTGTTCGAGCGGGTCGCCGGGCTGGACATCGGCAAGGCGTCGGTGACCGTCTGCGTGCGCATCCCCGGCCCGGGCGGCCGGCGGGTGAGTGAGACGCGGACGTTCAAGACGACGACGCGGGCGCTGGGGGTGATGCGGGACTGGCTACTCGAGCGCGGGGTGACGATCGCGGCGATGGAGTCGACCTCGACTTACTGGAAGGCGTCGTTCTACTGCCTGGAGGAGGTCATGGAGGTGTGGTTGCTCAACGCCGCGCACATGAAGGCCGTCCCGGGGCGCAAGACCGACGTCAAGGACGCCGAATGGATCGCCCAGCTGCTCGAGCACGGGCTGCTGCGCCCGTCGTTCGTGCCGCCCCCGGACATCCGCCGGCTACGGATGCTGACCCGCTACCGGGTGCAGCTGATGGGCGACCGCACCCGGGAGGCAACCCGACTGGAGGGCATGCTGGAGGACGCGTCGATCAAGCTGTCCGTCGTCGCCTCGAGCCTGACCACCGTCTCGGCGCGGGCGATGCTCGCGGCGCTGATCGACGGCGAACGCGATCCTCGGGTGCTTGCCGACCTGGCCAAGGGCAAGATGCGCGCCAAGATCCCGGAGCTGACCGAGGCGCTGATCGGTCACTTCGACGCCGGCCACGCGCAGCTGGCCCGCTCCATCCTGGGCCGACTGGACGCGGTCGAGGCCGACCTCGCCGAGCTGGACGCGGTGATCGCCGCCGCCTGCCAGCCCTGGGCGCACCACCTGGAGCTGCTGCAGACCATTCCCGGCGTGGGGCCCAAGGTCGCCCAGGTGATCCTCGCCGAGACTGGCGGGGACATGTCTCGCTTCCCCTCCGCGGCGCACCTGGCCGCCTGGGCCGGAGTGGCGCCGGCGGTCTACGAGTCGGCCGGCAAACGCAGTCCTACGGGAGCCCGGCACGGCAACAAGTGGCTGACCACCATGCTGGTTGAAGCGGCCGCGGCGACCGCCCGGATGAAGGGCACCAACTACCTATCGACCCAGCATGCCCGGCTCACCGCCCGGCGCGGGACGGGCCGCGCCCAGGTCGCGGTCGCCCACTCCATCCTCGTCTCGGCCTACTACATGCTCAAGAACGACGAGCCCTACCGCGACCTGGGACCGGACTGGCTGGCCCGGCGAAACACCGAGGCCCACACCCGCCGGCTGGTCGCCCAGCTGGAGAAGCTCGGCCACACGGTCGTCCTCGACCCGGCTGCCTGACCTAACTGCAGAAGTACCGGAGGACGGGCTCCGCCCGCCCCGCGCTGACGCGCGCCTGCAACTCACCTATTCACGGGTCTGTGTCGGCTCGCGATCGTGTGCGATCGGGTAGCTGCGAGGGGAGCGGGCAACTGGCCGGGGACGGGCACCCGCTGCTGAGCAAGGGGTTCTGTGACGGTAGCGCCGAGTTGTTCGAGGAGGCCGCACCGGCCTTCGAGAATCGATACGGGGGGTGAGGAGACCTCCCAGACTCCCGGGCGCTACCCCGTGGAGCTGGCTGGCTCCCTAGCGCACCGCACTCCCTGGCGCACGGGAGTCTCAGCGCCGGGGCGCGCAGCGCGGTGAAGTGTCGTACAACGAGGCAGTGGTTGACGAAGACCCAGAGCCATCCTGGACCAGCGACTCAGCTAGTGATCGCGCTCTGCGCGCGGCCACGGTTGGGGCCGGGGTCCTACCTGCTAGGTCTGTCGCCCTATACGCGCGGTGGTGGCAGCTCGAGACGTGGCTCCGGGAGCTGATCTATGTCGAGTTGCGCGCGCTGTACGGCAGCTCATGGGGCGACGCGGTCAAAGTGGCGACGGGGCGCCAGACTCAGGACGCAGCCTTCACCCACATGGCGAGCGCGGACAGCAACAACCCTCTGGCCTATCTCGACTACAGCCAGCTGCTGCAGGTGATCGCGGCACATTGGGATCAGTTCGGCTACGCGCTCATCCGACGGCCCTCCTGGGAGGCCCACCAGGAGGAGCTAACCCGTATCCGGCATCGAATCAGCCACATGCGCCGCTCACACCCGGACGACCTGAGTCGCTTAGAGCAGACGCTGCGAGACTTGGAACGAGGCTCGTTCCTGGCGCTTGCCTCCTACAACGACAAGCGCACCCCCGGCCGGATTGACCCCAGCGACCCAGTAGCAGTCGGCTGGCTTGGCGGCCAACACGACGACGCGCGACGCCTGATTGGCCATGCCCGCGGTCAGTACGACACCTCGCTCCTACTGCGCAAGAGTCGTCGCCCGTGGAGCCGTGAGGATCTCGACGTGCCGGCGCGGCCCGGGCAGTTCTGGCATGCCGACTTCATCCTGCGAGGCCGCCACGTCGATGCGCGACAGCTCTGGCACTACGACTACATGGTCGAGGTGCGTCCCCTGCTTGTGCACATGCTCGCCGACAACCCCTGGCGCGTCGAGTTCACCTTCGCAGCAGTCGACGACGGCCAAGCCGTTGCTGATGCCATCGGCAAGGTCTTCGACGCCGTGCTCCTGGTCTCCAGGAGCGGACCCCTCAGCGAGGAGCAGGAGAGGCGATGGGAGCACCGAGTTAAGAGCAGTCCCGACTTCCGCCTCTTGTCGGGGACGGGCTGGAACATCGTCGACGAGACGACGGTGCCGATCAGCCTGTTCGGTGCAGGAGCGAGCGTTGAGACGGCCTACTAGCTGTCTTCCTCAAGCCCCGTACCGCTTACGTCCAGGCCTGTGGGTGTGGCTACCGAACAGTCCCATGCGCACGGTCTGCCCGCGCCCGCGATCTACGCCTAGCACGCCGAGCCCCGGATCGTGCGGACCTCGTCGAGCGGGACCCTCGATGCCTGCGCTGCGACCGCATGACACCGCCCGAACTGCTTGACGTACTGGAGGAAAACCGGAGACGCGCCGGAGCAGGTCAGGAGACCGAGCAACTCGACGACCGTCGGCCCCAGGTGACCAGGAGCTCGGACAGCAGGGACTGGAGAAAAACAGGAGCTTGGCCCGGCACTGTCACCAATGGGCCGGGAATGGCGCCTTCTCCAGGTAGGCGTGCGGCGCCGGCCGTCGCCGGCGCACGAGGCCACGCGACGAGGAGGGCGATATGAGCGACGCGCAGCGACCTCAGGAGCCGGTCTCCAGCGACCCGCTGCTCCTCACACCCGAGGAGGCCGCCACGGTGCTCCGCCTCGGGCGCACGACGGTCTACGCGCTGATGAAGGCTGGCGACCTGCGCCCCGTCCACATCGGCCGGAGCTGCCGCCTCTCCCGCAGCGAGCTCGAACGCTACGTTCGCGGCCTGGAAGCCCCCCGCACGCTGCGCCGGGCCCGGACCACCACGGACCAGCGTGAACTCTTCGAACTCGGCCCGACGTCGCCCGATGCCGCGTGAGTCCACAACCGCTCCGCCGGTCTCAATCGCTCGGCCAGACTGACACTCCAGCCCACGACCCAGGGGTGACCAATGGCGGGACGCGCCTCGAACGGCGAGTCGACGATCTACAAGGGCGCCGACGGGCGCTGGCACGGCTACGTCTCCGTCGGTTTCACGCTCGACGGAAAGCTCGACCGCAGGCACGTCAGCAGCAAGAACCGCGGCGTCGTGGTCGCAAAGGTCCGAGACCTCGAGCGCAAGCGCGACGCCGGGACGGTCGGCGAGACGTCGACCCCGACCGTTGCCTGGTGGCTCGAGCACTGGCTGACCACCATCGCGCCACGCCGGGTGCGACAGCGAACGCTGGAGAGCTATGAGTCCGCCGTCCGCCGGCACCTGATCCCCGGCATCGGCCGCCACCGAATGGACCGGCTGCGCCCCGAGCATCTCGACCAGCTCTACACCGCGCTCCTCGACGCCGGCTACTCCCCCGCCACCGTGCTGCGCCACCACCGGATCCTGTCCCGGGCGCTCACGGTTGCGGTCCAGCGCGGACACGTCCCCCGCAACGTCGCCGCCCTCGTCGACCCGCCCGCCCAGCGCGCCAGCGACATCGCCACCGCCCTCGACCTCGGCGAGGCCCGCGCCGTCCTCGAAGCCGCGACGCACGTCCGCAACTCCGCTCGCTGGACCGTCGCCCTCGCCCTCGGCCTGCGGCAGTCCGAGGCCTTGGCGCTGCAGTGGAAAGACATCGACCTGCTCACGGGCACGCTGACGGTCCGGCGGAGCATCCACCGGGTCCGCGGCGGCGGGCTGATCTACGAGGAGCCCAAGACCCGCCGCAGCCAACGCACGCTCGCCCTGCCGATGCCTCTCGTCGGCGAGCTGCACCGGCACAAGGCCGCGCAGCTCGGCGAGCAGATGCTGGCCGGCTCCGAGTGGCACGACGAGGACCTGGTCTTCGCCCAGCCCAACGGCCGGCCGATCGACAAGAAGACCGACCATGACGACTGGACCCGGCTACTCCAGGCCGCCGGCGTCCGGCACGTCCGTCTGCACGACGGCCGGCACACCGCGGCCACCTTGCTGCTGAGCGAGAACGTGCACCCGAGGGTGGTCATGGAGCTGCTCGGCCACAGCCAGATGCGCACGACCATGGACATCTACAGCCACGTCATGCCGGCACTGGCCCGTGAGGCCGCCGACCGGATGAGCGCCCTGCTGCTGCCGGGTAAGGGTGGGCAAACTGCAACCACAACTGCAACCAGAGACGACTCAGGCCGCTCTCCAGATGGAGAACGGCCTGGTCATCGGGGTGGAGCTGAGGGGACTCGAACCCCTGACCCCCACACTGCCAGTGTGGTGCGCTACCAGCTGCGCCACAGCCCCGAACCCGGCCCGATCTGGTGCGTCCGAGCCGGGAACGACTGTACAGGGCCATCCCTACGGCCCCGCACAGGGGTGGCCGGGTGTCGCCGCCCGGCCATGCCCCTCGGTCAGACCTCCACGCCGCGGGCAGCCAGCCACCGGACCGGATCGACCCGTTTCCCGTCGAGCCCGCCCTGGTGCACCTCGAAGTGCAGGTGCGGGCCGGTCGACTGACCACGGTTGCCGAGCAGGGCGATGGTCTCCCCCGCCTCCACGTACTGCCCGGGCTCGACCAGGATCTTGTCCATGTGGCCGTAGACGGTGACGTCGCCGTTCTCGTGCAGGATCTGGATCACCAGCCCGAAGCCGCTGGCCGATCCGGCCCGCAGGACCACTCCGTCCATGGCGGCGTACTCCGGCGTTCGCATGGGCGCGGCGAGGTCGATGCCGTAGTGGAATGTGCCCCAGCGGCTGCCGTAGCCACTGGTGAGACGCGCGCCGGTGACCGGCAGCACCGCCTTCGGGCGGGCGGCCTCGGCCGCGGCGGCGGCTTCCGCGGCCTGCCGCTGGGCCCGGGCGGCGCGGGAGGCGGCCACCTCCTGGAGGCGGGCCTGGGCCTCGGCGACGGAGATGGACGCCTGTGGGTGGACCTCGACGCCTTCCTCGGTGGTGAGCAGGGCATCCTGGGCGTCGAGCACGGAGGTGGCCTCGGCCGAGGCCACCGGGGCGCCGGGCAGGCCGATGCCGGCGGCCAGGACCCCGCCGAGGAGCAGCGCCCCCAGGAGCATCGCCGGGCTGCGGCGCGCCTGCGTCCGGGCGGGGCGGCGAGCCCGCCGGGCTGCGGCGCGACCCGACGGGGCCTGCACCGCGCCGAGCAGCTCCGTCGGGGGCACCTGGCCGAACGCTGACTCCATGCACCTGCCCGTCTCGCGATCCCGACGTACAGCCCGATCGGGCTGCACACATCGAAACATTCCGTGACCCGTTCGTAACCGGGTGTACGGCGCGTCGCTCGCGACATGCCGTCGTGAACCGCACCACAGGACGCTTCCGTCCCACCCGTGGCAGGAACTACTGACAGCGATGTGATTCCTGCGGGAACCTGCGGGTCGTGGAGGCTGCCGTTGCGGGCCGGAGGGGCTCCGTTTCCTCCGGGTCACGATCGGGCATGATGACTCCTCCGACGACAACAGTTGGGGCCTGCCCGGGTCCACCGAAATGACGTCGGACATCCGCACGACGCCGTTGCTCGTGGTCGCCACGCCACTTCACGCCGTGCCCTGCCCGATCCGCGATCCGTCGCGACGACACTGGAGAAGAGGGATGCGTTGACGCCGTGGAGATGCGGGAACCTCACCGTCGCAGGAACTCCGCAGTGAGGATCGCCTACTACACCTTCCGCGGCCAGTTCGCCGACAGCCCCCGGGCGATCTACGAGGCACTCGCGACGCGTCTGACCGGCGACGTGGAGCACACCTGGTTGTGCACCGAGGAGACGCGGCACCTGTTCCCCGCGGACGTCCGGACCGTCCGCGCACGCACCGACGACGCGATCGGTGCACTCGAGGCAGCCGACCTGGTGATCGCCAACGACTGCATCTCCATGCCGTGGAGCAAGAAGCCGGGCGCCACGTACGTCCAGACGTGGCACGGGACCCCGCTCAAGCGCATCCACCACGACGTGCCCGACGCGCCGGAAGGCTGGCTCACGCTGCCCGACCTGGACGTCGCGCGGTGGGACCACCTGCTGTCGCCCAACGCGGCCTCGTCGGAACGGCTGCGCCGGGCGTTCGGCTTCCGCGGGCCGGTGCACGAGACCGGCTTGCCGCGGAACGACCTGCTGAGCTCCCCCGCGCGCGACGTCGTGCGCGCGCAGGTCCGCGCGGCGCTGGGCATCGCCGATCACCAGACCGTCGTGCTCTACACCCCGACGTGGCGGGACGACCTGGTGTTCGACCGGTCGGCGCGCGACTTCCAGCTCGCCGTCGACCTGGCTGACTTCCGCCGCCGGCTCGGCCCCGACCACGTCCTCCTGCTCCGCCTCCACCACATGGTGTCCGACCGGCTGACGGCCGTGGAGTCGAGCCACGCCCTGGACGTCTCGCGCCATCCGGACGTCACCGAGCTCTACCTCGCGGCCGACCTGATGGTCACCGACTACTCGTCGGCGATGTTCGACTTCGCGATCACCGGCAAGCCGCTGGTCTTCTTCACCTACGATCTGGAGCGCTACCGCGACCAGCTGCGCGGCTTCTACTTCGACTTCGCCGACGTCGCCCCCGGCCCCCTGCTCTCCACCAGCGCCGAGGTCATCGACGCGATCGCCGGGATCGACGCGGTCACCGCCGCGCACGCCGAGCGCTACGCCCGGTTCCGCGAGACGTTCTGCCACCTGGAGGACGGCGCCGCCACCCGGCGCGTCCTCGACCTGATCCTCCCGGCCGCGACCGCGCCCGGGCAGACCAGCACCACCACCCCTGAGGGAGATGATGTCCGTGCGGACCGGTGACCGCGTGTTCGACCCCGTCCGCCGGGGTCTGTTCCCCTATCTGACCCGCACGCCGGCGGTCCGTCGGTCGGCCTCGTCGGTGCAGGTCGTCATCCTCGCCGCCGGGATGGGCACCCGGCTGGGCCGGCAGGAGCCCAAGCCGCTGACCCGGCTCAACGACGGGCGCAGCATCCTGCAGCGTCAGCTCGACGGGCTGCGCACCGTCCTCGGTGCCGACGTGTCGATCACCGCGGTGGTCGGCTACCGCAGCGACCTGGTGATGCAGGCCGCCCCCGACCTGCTGTTCGCCTACAACCCCGACTTCGCCGTGACCAACACCTCGAAGAGCCTCCTCCGCGGGCTGCGCAGCACCCGCGAGGGCGGCGTCCTGTGGCTCAACGGAGACGTCGTGTTCGACCCGGCGGTGCTCGGGCAGACGCTGCCCCAGCTCGCGGCCGACCAGAGCTTCGTCTGCGTCGACACCAACACCGTCGCCGAGGAGGAGGTCAAGTACACCCTCGACGGCGACGGCTACATCCGGGAGCTGTCGAAGGCCGTGCGCGGGGGGCTCGGCGAGGCGGTGGGCATCAACTACGTGTCCGCCGCCGACAAGGCGACCCTCGTCGCGCACCTGGACGCCTGCTCGCACGAGGACTACTTCGAGCGGGGCATCGAGACGGCGATCGCCGAGCGCGGCCTGCGGGTGCGGGCGGTGGACATCTCCGGTTACGACGCCGTCGAGGTCGACTTCGAGGGGGACCTGGCCCGGGCCAACACCCTGCTCGGCGGCCAGGCACCGAACATCGTCGCCGAGATCGCCTGATCCCACCCCGCGGGAACCGCCGTCAGGCCACCGGCACCGGTCGGTCGGCGCCGGTTCCCGCGGGTACGGCACGGCCCTCGCGGAACCGGCGCACGGCGGCGATCCCGCCGATCACGAGCCCGATGCCCAGGGTCGCCAGCAGCCCCACCGCGACCCGGGCGACCGACTGCGGCCCGGCGGAGAGCACGTTGGCCGACCACAGGACGTCGACGTCGGGCAACCCCTGCACCAGCAGCAGCCAGCCGGTGACGACGGCCAGCAGGCCGGTCATCGCACCCTTGCCGCGCCATGCCGCTCGCGCGCCAAGGACCGCGCACAGCAGCGTGGCGCCGGCCGGGAGCAGCGCGGAGACGACCGCGCCGAGGTGGGAGCCGGTGGTCACCGAGGGCTCCGGCGTCGCCAGGGCGTGCCACAGTGCGCCCAGCGCACCGACGCCGAGCAGGGCGCCCAGCAGCCGCGGTGTCCGGGCCACCAGCCCGGCGGCGACCGCCACCGCGAGCAGCCCCGCGACCAGCGGCCAGACCAGCCACGGCGAGGGCGGCGGGCTCCAGGTGAGCACCCCCGCGATCTCGGCCTCGACCTCCCCGTGCCGGAGCGGGACGATCCACTCGGAGATCACGTGTTCCCGCGTCGGGTCGGCGGCCACCTGCGGTGGCAGGACGTCCTCGCTCATCCAGTGCGTGCGGTGGTCGTGCCAGACGTACTCCGGCTCCGTCGAGACCTGCTCCCACCGGGGATCGGCGACCGGATCGGCGTGCTCGGGCAGCGTCGTCCGCCCGTAGCGGTCGAGATTGATGTAGGTGGCCGGGCTGTGCGCGTTGCGCCAGACGCCATCGGGCCCGATGCGCAGGTAGGGCTCGCCGGAGTAGCCCGGTACCAGGACCTCGGTACCGGAGCCGTTCACCAGCTCGAGCTCGTCCCCGAACTGCAGCACCCGCACGGTCACCCCGGTCAGCTCGGGGGTCACCGCGGCCAGCCGGCCGTCGAAGTCGCTCCCGGCCGCTTCACCGCCGGCGTGCGCCGACGCCGGGCCGGCCACCGCCAGCAGCGCCAGCAGACCGCCCAGGACGGTGAGTAGCCGGCCCAGCACGCGGGTCACTGGACCTCCTCGCCGGCGCTCGTCGGCCGCGTTCGCGCCGCTGCTGTGCCCATGCGTGAGCTCGCAAGCTCGCTCACCCGCCCGCCACCACGCGGAGGTCGTCGGCGATGTCGCGGGCGGTGTTCCCGGCGTCGAAGGCCACGTGCGCCGCGTCGTCGGCGCCGTACAGCAGCAGCAACGTCGAGTGCAGCCGACCGTTGTCCTCCGCCTGGGGCACCCCGGCTGCCAGCTGGGCCTTGTCGATGGCCGCTTGGTCACCGGTGAGCCCGACGAAGGACGTGGGCAGGTCGGCGTCGAACCGGTCGAGGTACTCCCCCAGCACCTCCGGGGTGTCGGTGGCCGGATCGGTCGTCACGAAGACCACCTGGACCTGCTCGGCCAGCTCCGGCTCCAGCCCGCGCAGCGCCACCGCGACGTCGGCCATCGTGGTGGGGCAGATGTCGGGGCAGTTCGTGTACCCGAAGAACAGCAGCGTGGGCTCGCCGCCGGTGGCCGCCTCGAAGTCGTACGGGGCCCCGGTGGTGTCGGTGAGGGTGAACGACGGCCGGCGGTAGGGCTCGGTCAGGTCCAGCCCGGCGTACTCGTCCTCCGGTGCCTCGACCACCGCCGGTGCGCCGGCGGAGTGGTCGTGCTCCCCGGTGCTGCCGTCCGCCGCGCCGCCGCAGCCGGCCACCAGCACCGTCGCGGTGAACAGCAGCGCCGGCAGGCAGGAACGGGATCGGCGGCGGGCTGCGGAGCTCACGACGACACGGTACGTCGGTTGGCCCGCACGCCGAGGACGACACCGGCGAGCGCCACCAGCAGCGCGAGGATCGAGAAGAACAGCGCCAGAGCGCCGGGGTCGTCGGTGTGCCCGTCGGCGTGGGCGTCGGCGGCCGGGTCCGTCGGCGCCGCGGCCGGCTCGGCACCGTCCGCGGCGGTCAGCGACAGCACCGGAGCGGGTCGCTCGGGCTCCGCCTGGCCGGCGACCGTCGGCTCGATCCACGCCGACTCGTCACCGTCGCTGTAACTCTGCACCGTGGGGAAGCTCAGCTGCTCGACGTCCGGGAAGGGGCCCCCGGAGAGGGCGAACTCCTGGAACTGGCCCGGCGCGATACCGGCACCCTCGTCGGCGCGGTACTCGACGAGCGAGACGTAGGAGCTGATCTCCTGCCCGTGGACGTCGATCGGCTCGGCGAGGTCGGTGGTCGTCGTCGTCACCGTCCAGCCCGGTACCGGCTGGGCGCGCAGCGACCCCATCGCGGCCTCCTCCGGGATCTGGATCCGCAGCGCGACGGTGCCGGCGGTGTCGCTCTCGTTGGGCACGCGGAAGGTGAGCTTCCCGTAGCCGCCGGGCGCGGCGTCGTCGGAGGAGACGGTGACGTGCGCGGAGGCGACGGAGGCGACGGCCACGCCGGCCACCAGGGCCGCACACAAGGCCAGCAGCAGGACGGCGACCCGGGCGAGCGGGCGGGGCAGGGACACGGAACTCCTCATGATCGGGTGGTCGACGGCCTGGGGCGACCGCCGGGGGAAGGTCAGCGGACCGGGACGTCGGTGGCCGCGGTCAGGGCGGTGAACTCGTCGAGGCGGACGTCGACGGTGAGGGTCCAGGTGCCGGCGCCCGGGATCCTCATCCCGTCACCGACGTAGTGGCCCGGCCCAGCGGGCTCCAGGTCCACGTCGAGCGGGCCGATCTCCTGGCTCCGCTCGGTGAGCGTCACCTGGATCTCCGCGGGCTGGGTGAGCCGGCCGACGTCGTCGAAGAGGTAGACGTGCAGGGCGTTCGGGCCGGGTCGGGCCGGATCGACCGAGACCTGCACGCTGCCCGAGGCCCCGGAGCTGCCCTGCAGCGGCAGCACGACGTCGACGGGCTGGGCCAGCGCGGTCCGGGCCGGCGGGGTGGCGACCAGGACGGCGGACACGGCCAGCACGACGGCGGTCAGGCCGGCCTCTACGAGCACCGACCGGCGCAGCGACGGCAGGTGCTCGTCGGCGGACTCGGCCTGCAGCCGGTCCCGGTCGGCGGCAGCGGCCACCTCCTCGGGGCCGGGCTCGAGCGGGCCGGCCGTCGGCGCGGCCGCGGTGGCGAATGCGTGCACGGAAACCGTCCGGCCGGGGCGGGAGCGGCGGATGCCCAGGCGCTGCTGGACCCACACGCGCGAGACGCCGGCGGCGGCGAGCAGGAGGACGACGAGCAGGACCTTCCCGGCGAGCAGCTGGCCGTAGGCGGTCTCGACCAGCGCCGTCGGGGACCCGACCTCGCGTACCGACTGCACGATGCCGGACACGACGAGGGCGACCACCGAGCCGAACGCCAGCCGGGAGAACCGCGGCAGCACCGCGGCGGCGTCGGTCGGTCCCGTCTCCGGCCGCAGCGCCGTGGCCAGCAGCGCGGCGAGCCCACCGAGCCAGACCGACATCGCCCCGACGTGGACGGCGGCGACCAGGACCGCCAGCGCCGGCCACGGCCCGGCGACCGGGTGCCCCACGGCCGCGGTGGCCAGCACCAGGCCCCCGGCGAGCACCCCGGGCGCCACCAGCCGGCCCGGCGATCCCGGACCGCCCCGCCGCCACACCGGACGGAGCGCCGCCAGCAGCGCCAGCGCGAGGGCCACCCGCGCCAGCGCCGCCCAGCCGGCGCCCGAGCTCACGGTGGCGCCCAGCAGCGCCGGATCGACCGCCGCGCCCAGCCCCGCGCCGGCGGCGTAGGACCCCTGCAGCAGGAAGGTCGCGAGGGCGGCCACGGCGACGGCGACCGCGCCCCCGCCCGCCATCCGGCCCAGCCGAGCGGACCGCCAGCCGCCCGGCCAGCACGTCGCGGCGAGGACCGGCACGCCGATCGCGAGAGCCAGCCCGGCGTACCCGACCCAGCGGGCCACCGGCAGCAGCAGCGCGACCAAGGGGTCGGTCGCGCCCACCTGGTCGCCGGCTCCGGCGGCCAGCAGCTCGCCGTCGCCGACGACGAAGGAGAACGCGCCCGACACCGGGTGGGAGTCGGCGGAGATCACCCGGTACGTCACGAGGTACCCGCCGTCGGGCAGGTCGCCGCGCAGCGGGATGGTCAGGACGTCGCCGTCGACGGCTGCGGTGCCGGCGTCGACCCGCTGCTGGTCGGCGCCCAGCACCCGGGCGTAGCCGGCGCCCAGCGCGATCCCCTCGGTGAACCGCAGGGTGACCTCGTCGGGCGCCTCCTCCAGCCGTGCTCCCTCCCCCGGGTCGGTGGCGACCAGGGTGGCGTGCGCCGCGGCCAGGCCGGCCGTACCGACCCCCACGGCCAGCCAGCCGGCCACGAGCAGGACCAGGAGGGCGGCCGCGCGCCTCACGCAGCGACCGGCCGGTCGGCGACGGGGCGCACGCCCCCTCGCAGCCGCCCGCGCCACGCCAGCGTCGCGACCAGCGTCACCCCCGCCAGGAGCAGCAGATGGGCCACCGCGCGGTCGGCGTGCACGTGACCGGCGCGCAGATCGGCCACCGTCACCGGCAGCAGCAGGGCGACGAAGGTCCCCAGGAAGGGCAGCGCCCCCGCGGCCAGCCACGGGGCCGCCGCGACGGCGAGGAAGGCGGCGGCCACCGCGAGGTTCCACGCGCCGCTCTCGCGGGCCATGTGGACCGGTGCGCTCATGGCTCCGGCGCCGGACACGAGCACCGGCCAGGCCAGCGCCGCCTGCGCGACACCGACGGCCAGCAGCACCAGGCGCAGGGCGGTGTCCACCAGCCTGGCCCGGGCGGCCGCGTGCGCCCCGGGGAGCTCCCGGGGAAGCGCGGCCAGCACCGTCGCGGTCAGGTCCGGCACGGGCGGCGCCGGGGCCAGCCGAGCACGCCGGGTGACCCGTTCGGCTGCGCCCGCCCAGGCGGCGCAGCCGGGGCACGCGGCGAGGTGCTCGTCGAGCTCGCAGGCGGGCATCCCGAGCGGCTCACCGTCCAGACGGGCGGACAGCGCCTCGCGGAAGGTCAGGCACGACATGGTTCATTAGTCGCATCCGGGCGCCGTCCGGTTCCCGGGGCTCCCGGTGACGCCGATCACTTCCGAGGACATGGACGACCTGGCCCGCCTCGCCGCGGACGCCGCCGACGGCGATCCGCTGGCCGCGGCCGCCCTCGTGCGGGCCACCCAGTCCGACGTCTGGCGGCTGTGCGCGGCCCTCGGCGACCGGGACGCCGCCGACGATCTCACCCAGGAGACGTACCTGCGGGCGTTCGGCTCGCTGCACCGCTTCGAGGGTCGATCGTCGGTCGGGACCTGGCTGCTCACCATCGCGCGGCGGGTCTGCGCCGACGCGCTGCGGTCGCGCGGCCGACGCCGGCTGACGCTGGTCCGCGAGGCCGCCGACCTGGAGCTGCTGGCGCCCGACGGCGCCGGGGACGCGGTCGCCGAGGGCGCCGCCGTCACCGACCTGCTGGGCCGCCTGGCCCCGGACCGGCGCGAGGCCTTCGTCCTCACCCAGCTGCTCGGGCTGTCCTACGCCGAGGCCGCCGACGTCGCCGGCTGCCCCGTGGGGACGATCCGCTCCCGCGTCGCGCGGGCCCGCGCCGACCTCGTCAGCTCGCTCGGCGAGAGGGAGGAACGTGCCGCCGAGCGCGGTGGGACACACAGCTGACGTCCAGAGTGGGTTCACCCCATCGGTCGCCCCGATATGCGCATAAGTGCATCGATCTGGTAGACATTGGCCCGTGATGCGGACGACGATGCTGCTCCTGGTGAGCCGCCGGCACGTCGATCTGCTGCGCGTCTGCACCGCCGCCTGTCCGGCCTGCTGATTCCCCGCGCCGTCCCGGCGCTCCCCCGTCTCGCTCGTCCTCCCCGTGCGCGCTGCTGCGCGCCCGCGCTCTGAGACCCGGAGTCAGAAACCGTGAAGACCCTCATCCTGCTCGCCCTCGCCGGGCTGGGCGCCCAGCTCGTCGACGGCAGCCTGGGCATGGCCTACGGCGTCACCTCGACGACGCTGCTGCTGGCGATCGGCACCAACCCGGCGGCCGCCTCGGCCACCATCCACCTCGCCGAGATCGGCACCACGCTGGCCTCGGGGCTGTCGCACTGGAAGTTCGGCAACGTGGACTGGAAGGTCGTCGCGAAGGTGGGCCTGCCGGGTGCGGTGGGGGCATTCGCCGGCGCGCACTTCCTGTCCGCCCTCTCCACGGAGGCCGCGGCGCCGGTCATGTCGCTGATCCTGGTCTCGCTGGGCGTCTACATCCTGGTGCGGTTCACGCTCCGGGGCATCGACCGGCGCAACATGGGCAAGCCCGTCCGGAAGCGCTTCCTGGGGCCGCTGGGCCTGGTCGCCGGGTTCGTCGACGCGACGGGTGGCGGCGGCTGGGGCCCGGTCGGCACGCCGGCGCTGCTGGCCAGCGGCCGGATGGAGCCGCGCAAGGTGATCGGCTCCATCGACACCTCGGAGTTCCTCGTGGCCCTGGCCGCCAGTCTCGGCTTCCTGGTGGCGCTCGGCTCGCAGGGCATCGACCCGCTGTGGGTGGCCGGGCTGCTCGCCGGTGGCCTGATCGCGGCCCCGATCGCCGCGTGGCTGGTGCGGCACATCCCGCCGCGACTGCTGGGCTCCCTCGTCGGCGGCATGATCGTGCTGACCAACGTCCGCACGCTGCTCCGCAGCGACTGGGTCGACGCCGGCGACACCACGCGCACCGTCGTCTACGTCATCCTGGCCGTGGTGTGGATCGCTGCCGTCGTGCACTCCTACCGCGAGTACCGCAAGGACCGGGCCGCGGAGTCCGCCGACGCGGTCGCCGAGCTGGCCGAACCGAACGTGGTCGCCGACGTCGACGCCCCGGCGCACGCCGGCGAGAAGCCCGTCGGCGCGGGGCGCCCGAGCGCCCCCCGCGACTGACCCGCCCGGAGCCGGGATCAGGTGACCTGATCCGTGCAGCGTCCTCCCTCACCGCAGAACGTGAGGGAGGACGCTCGATGATCAGGGACCCTGATCTTCGCTTCGACAGGAGGGCGGCCTCCGCGCCGGGCTACCCGGCGCGGGGGTACTCCGGCACCTGCGGCAGCGGGGTGGAGCGCGCCGCGGCGAGCACCATCTGCGGGGAAGGCGGAAGGCCACGGCGGGTGCACAGCCGCAGGGCACGGGCCCCGGTCAGGACGTCGGTGTCCGGCGGAACGACGAGCAGGTCCGCACGCCGGTTGCCGCCGGCCCAGGTGAGGCAGACGACCTGCGGATCCATGCTGCGGAACCCGCCGGCCCGCACCGTACGGCCCAGCACCTCGACCTTGCGGGGCGCCGGCTCCCAGGCGTCGAGCGCGTAGGTGAACCGCTCCACCCGCACACCGCGCCGGTCGAGCGCCGCGATCAGCTCGGGCAGCTCGGCGGCGAGATCACGGCTGCGCGGGAACCAGGCACCGTCGAACGCCGAGCCACCGGACCCGGCGTCGGCCCGCAGGCTCAGCCGGACGTCGATCCCACCCCGGAAGCCCTCGGACACCGGAACCGTGGTCGTCGCCATCAGCGCTCGGCCGCCTCTCGTCGTTCATCGCTCGGCACCGGACAGATGCCTCCGAGACGAACCTAGGCCGCGTGGCCCGCGGTGCTCCTGGTGCACCGGATGGGCGGGTCGCCGCCGTACGGCCGGTCATCACGAATCGTGACCTGCCGAGCACGCCCTATCCCCCGCTGCAGGGGACAGCGTCGGACAGCACTCTGCCTCCGAGTGCAGGTGCACTCAGAGGCAGAGCGTGCGCGATGACGTCTCCGGTCGGGCCGGAGAGCGGCTCAGACGGGCTTGGGCTTGCGGTTCTTGGCCTTGCCGCGCTCGGTCTGGTCCAGCACCACCTTGCGGATGCGGACGCTGCCCGGGGTCACCTCGACGCACTCGTCCTCGGCGCAGAACTCCAGCGCCTGCTCGAGGTTCAGGATGCGCGGCGGGATCAGGCGCTCCAGCTCCTCGGAGGTGGACTTCCGCATGTTGGTGAGCTTCTTCTCCTTGGTGATGTTCACGTCCATGTCGTCCGGACGGGAGTTCTCACCGACGATCATGCCCTCGTAGACCTCGGTGCCCGGCTCGACCATGAGCGAGCCGCGCTCCTGCAGCGAGAACATCGAGTACGTCGTCGCCACGCCCTGGCGGTCGGCGACCAGCGAGCCGGTCGGCCGGGCGCGCATGTCGCCCAGCCAGGGCTCGTACCCCTCGAGGTTGTGGTTCAGGACGCCGGTGCCGCGGGTCTCGGTGAGGAACTCGGTGCGGAAGCCGATGAGCCCGCGGGACGGGACGATGTACTCCATCCGCGCCCAGCCGGTGTCGTGGTGCACCAGGTTCTCCAGCCGCGCGCGGCGGACCGCGAGCGCCTGGGTCAGCGTGCCGACGTACTCGCCCGGAGTGTCGATGGTGACCCGTTCGACCGGCTCGTGGAGCGTGCCGTCGACCATCTTGGTGACGACGGTCGGGCGCCCGACGGTGAGCTCGAACTCCTCGCGGCGCAGCTGCTCGACGAGGATCGCGAGCGCCAGCTCGCCGCGGCCCTGCATCTCCCAGGTGTCGGGGCGGTCGGTCGGCAGCATCCGCACCGACACGTTGCCGACCAGCTCCTGGTCGAGACGGTTCTTGATCAGCCGGGCGGTCAGCTTCTTGCCCGACTTGCCGGAGATCGGCGAGGTGTTGATGCCGATGGTGATCGAGATCGAGGGCTCGTCGACGGTGAGCGGCGGCAGCGGCCGCGGGTCGTTCGGGTCGGCGAGGGTGTCGCCGATCATGATGTCCTCGATGCCGGCGATGGCCACCAGATCACCCGGGCCGGCGCTCTCGGCCGGGGTGCGGGTGAGGCCCTCGGTGACGAGCAGCTCGGTGATCTTGACGTTCTTGATGGTGCCGTCGATCTTGCACCAGGCCACCTGCTGGCCGCGCTTCATCTCACCGGAGTGCACGCGCAGCAGGGCCAGCCGGCCGAGGAACGGGGAGGCGTCGAGGTTGGTGACCTGCGCGCGCAGCGGCTCCTCGGCGTCGTAGGTCGGCGCCGGAACGGTCTCCAGCAGCGTCTTCACCAGCGGACCGAGGTCCGCGCTGTCCGGCACGGTGCCGTTCTCCGGACGGTTCAGGGACGCCTGGCCGGTGCGGCCGTTGCAGTAGACGATCGGGAACTCGAGGGCGTCGGCGTCCATGCCGGCGTCCTCCATGAGCTCCATGAACAGCTCGTAGCACTCGTCGACAACCTCGGCGATCCGGGCGTCACCGCGGTCGGTCTTGTTCACCGCGAGGATGACGGGCATCCCCTTGCCCAGCGCCTTGCGCAGGACGAAACGGGTCTGCGGGAGCGGACCCTCGGACGCGTCCACGAGCAGGACGACGCCGTCGACCATCGACAGGCCGCGCTCGACCTCACCACCGAAGTCGGCGTGGCCGGGGGTGTCGACGATGTTCACGACCACCGGGTTGCCGTTGTCGTCGGCCAGCCGGATGGCGGTGTTCTTCGCGAGGATGGTGATGCCGCGCTCACGCTCGAGATCCATCGAGTCCATCACGCGGTCCTGCGTGGAGTCGTTGTCCGTCCCCTCCCCCTTGGCGCGGCCGAGTGCGCCGGCCTGGCGGAGGAGGGCGTCGACCAGGGTGGTCTTGCCGTGGTCGACATGGGCGATGATCGCCACGTTGCGCAGGTCGTCGCGGGTGGGCATGCGGAAGGGCACCTCAGGAGGATTCGGGGATGCCGCTGCGTCAGCGCGCGGCATCTCGTGCAACAGCCGCCTGGTCGGCGACCTTCCCAGAGTAGTCGCTCAGCGCTCCCGAGCGTCCGGGCCCGAGCCGTCAGCCACCCCGAACGTCACTCCTGCGGCGGTGAGGGTGACCAGACTCACCGCCAGCCAGGCCGGCATCCCGACGCCGATGGCCAGGACGTGGGCCAGCACGAAGGCGCCGACGTACAGCGCCGCGAGCGCGACGGCCGTCCCCGGGCCGCGGCGGCGGAGCCACAGCGTCCCGGCTGCCAGGCCCGCCGCGGCGAAGACGGCACCCCCGAGCGCTCGGACACCGGTGCCCTGCGCGATGCCGAAGCCGGCGGCCAGGCCGACGGCCACCAGGACGGCGGAGGGGAACCGGGTGCGGGCGAAGGTCGAGGTCGACATGTCGACCAGTCTCCTCTCCCGCAACCAGGGCGGCCGTGACCGGTTCCAAGGGCGTTACGGCTGCATGAAGGCGTGCACCGGTCGAATAGGCGGCGCCCCGTCGGGTAGGAGCGGTCGATCCTGCGTCGGTGAAAAGTCCGGCCGACGCTTCCCCGCGGATCGAGGAGCAGAGACATGCCGTTGCCCTACGAGACCCTGCCCGGCGACATCGACCACCTGATCGCCGACGACCACGCGATCGTCGAGCGGCAGTTCCAGCACCTGGAGGCCGGGCGCGGCAACCGCCGCGTCCTGGTCGACCAGATCAGCGCCGAACTGTCGATGCACGCCTTCGCGGAGGAGACGGTGATCTACCCGATCTGGAAGGAGGTCGGGATGGAGGGCGAGCTGGACGACGCCACGCAGGAGCACCAGAAGATGAAGGAGCTGCTGGTCGTCCTGGGGCGCACCGAGCCGGGCGAGGAGAAGTTCGAGAGCGCCCTCTCGGAGCTCATCGCGGACGTCCGCCACCACGTGCAGGACGAGGAGCAGGAGGAACTCCCCGAGTTCCGCGCCAAGGTCGGCGCCGAGCGCATGGCGGCCCTGGGCAAGGACTTCATCACCGCCAAGCGCCGCGGCCCGACGCGGCCGCACCCGAAGGCGCCGTCCGGCGGCATCAAGGAGAAGGTCGCCGGCGCCGTGGCCGCTCCGCTGGACCTGGCGCGCGACGCCGTGTCCGGCACCAACAAGGAGCTGGCCACCGACCCGTCCGGGCTGCTCGACCCGCAGGCGCAGGCGATCGTCGACGCCTTCTCGTCGATGGGCCCGCTGCCGTTCGAGACGCTGACGCCGAAGGAGGCCCGCAAGCAGCCGGGCCCGGACGACGCGGTCAAGAAGGTCATGGCCGCCCGTGGCATCGAAGGCCCGGAGGAGGTCGGTTCCGTCGAGGACATCGAGATCCCCGACGCCGCCGGCGGCCGGCAGAAGCTGCGGGTCTACAAGCCGGCGAACACCGGTTCCGCCCCGCTGCCGATCATCATGTGGATCCACGGCGGCGGCTGGGTGCTCTTCGACATCGACACCTACGACGCCTCCTGCCGGGGCCTGACCAACAAGACCGGCGCGATCGTCGTGTCGCCTGACTACCGTCGCGCCCCCGAGGCCGTCTTCCCCGCCTCGCACGACGACGTCCTGACCGCCTACCGCTGGGTCGTGGCCAACGCTGCGTCCCTGGGTGGCGATCCGACCCGCATCGGGATCGGCGGGGAGTCCGTCGGCGGGAACATGGCCCCGGCGACGATCCTGCAGCTCACCGACCGCGATCCCCGTCCCGTGGCACAGGTCTGCGTCTACCCCCTGACCACCGGCGAGCAGTTCGGCGAGTCCATGGAGGACGCCGCCGACGGCCGGCCCCTGAACCGGGCACTGCTGAGCTGGATGGCGATGCATGCGTTCGAGGGCAAGCCGGACGCCGCCAAGGACCCGCGGATCGACCTGCTCGGCTGGTCGACCGACCAGCTGGCGAGCATGCCGCCGACGCTGGTCATCACCGACGAGCGTGATCCGCTGCGCAGCCAGGGCGAGGAGTTCGCCCGCAAGCTGGAAGCAGCAGGCGTCCCGACGACGGGCACCCGTTACCAGGGCGTGATGCACGAGTTCTTCGGCGCCGCTGCGGTGCTCGACAAGGCCGAGCAGGCCCAGCAGGAGGCTGCACAGCACTTCACCCGCGCCTTCGCCGCCCGCTGACCAGCCACACCACCGAGGAGGCACAGCCATGAAGGCCGTCGTCTACCGCGGCGAGAAGAACGTCGCCGTCGAAGAGGTTCCCGACCCGACCATCCAGTCGCCCACCGACGCGATCGTCCGGATCACCACGACCAACATCTGCGGCTCGGACCTGCACATGTACGAGGGGCGGACCAGCGTCGAGGAGGGCAAGGTCCTCGGCCACGAGAACATGGGCGTCGTCGAGGAGGTCGGCGCCGGCGTCGACCGGCTCGAGGTGGGCGACCGGGTGTCGCTGCCGTTCAACATCGCGTGCGGCACCTGCCGCAACTGCACCCAGGGCTGGACGTCGTTCTGCCTGCGCGCCAACCCGACCGAGGGCATGGACGGCGCGGCCTACGGCTACGCCAACATGGGTCCCTACGACGGCGGGCAGGCGGAGTTCCTGCGGGTGCCGTGGGCGGACTTCAACGCGCTGCACCTCCCGCCGGGTACCGAGCACGAGAACGACTTCACGATGCTGTCGGACATCTTCCCGACCGGCTGGCACGGGGTGGAGCTCTCCGGGATGCAGCCGGGTGACCGCGTGGCCGTCTTCGGCGCCGGACCGGTCGGGCTGATGGCAGCGCACAGCGCGATGATCCGCGGCGCCTCGCAGGTCTTCGTCGTCGACAAGGAGCCCGACCGGCTGGCACTGGCGCAGAAGTACGGCGCCACCGCCGTGGACTTCAGCGCGGGCGACCCGGTCGAGCAGCTGATGGAGGCCACGGACGGGAACGGCGTCGACCGCGGCGTCGAGGCAGTCGGCTACCAGGCGCACGACCCCTCCGGCGAGGAGCACCCGGAGCTGGTGCTCGACAATCTCGTACAGGTCGTCCGCGCCACCGGCGGGATCGGTGTCATCGGCGTCTACGTGCCCCAGGACCCCGGCGCGAACAGCGACCTGGCCAAGGAGGGACGCATCCCGTTCCAGTACGGCCAGTTCTTCACCAAGGGCCAGTCCATGGGCACCGGCCAGGCCCCGGTCAAGAAGTACAACCGGCAGCTGCGGGACCTGATCATCACCGGACGCGCCAACCCGTCGCTGATCGTGTCCCACGAGCTGGCCCTGGACGAGGCGGTCGACGGCTACGAGCGGTTCGACAACCGCGAGGACGGCTGGACCAAGGTCCTGCTGCGTCCCGGGACGCTGGCATGAGGCGGCCGTCCATCGAGGCCGGGCCGGTGAGACTGCGGTGAGCGTTCTCCCCGGGCCTCGACGAGAGCCCCGCGGCACCGTCCGGGTGGTCGACCCGAGCCCGCTCAACTGGCTCTACATCACGTACAACACCGTCGAGGAACCCGTGCGGGTCACGCGGCGGGGCAAGGTCCGCCCCGCCGCGATGAGCCGGTACCGATGGCGGGACTCCACGACGCTGGAGATCAAGGTCCGCAGCGACAACCGGTTCGCCGACGGCACGCCGCTGACCGCCGACTCGGTGCGCCGGGCCGCGGAGGAGCAGTTCCGGTGGGAGTCGCCGCACCCGCCGGGAACCCACTTCAACATCGACCGGCGCAGCCGGGTCGAGGTGGTCGACGACCGGACCGTGCGGCTGCACCTCCCGGCCGTGGACGGGTTGGCTCTCGGCAAGCTACGGGCGACGCACGTGATGAGCGAGCGGTTCTGGCGCGACCTCGGGTTCGGCTACGCCCGCGACGAGTCGGGCGAGGGGCACTGGTAGGTGATCGATGCGCCGGGGCCGTGGGCCTCGGGAGCCTTCACCCTCGTCGAGGGTCATTCGCGCATCGACACCGAGCCGGTGGTCATCGACGGCGAGGACCGCACCTGGCTGCAGACCGAGGACCGCTCCCCCACCGTCCGGCTGCACGCCAATCGGCACTACTGGGACCGGAGGCGGGGCCCACGCCTCGCCGAGGTCGAGTTCCGCAACGACCTCGACCGGGACCGTGCCCTGGACATGGTCTGCGACTCCGTCGGTGAGGTCGACATCGTCACGGAGGTGCCGCACGCTCAGGCCGAGCGGGTACGCCGGTCGCGGCATGCCCGGCTCGTCACGGTCGACGCCGTACGTGCCCTGGCCGGTGTCATCGACCGGGATGCCGACGGCCTCCCGCTGGCCGACGTCCGCGCCCGGCGGGCGCTCAACCTCGCCGTCGACCGGGCCGCGCTCGTCCGCGACGCGTTCGGCGGGCTGGCCCGACCGCTGGCCGGGCTGACACCGCCGACCCTGCTGACGGTCGCGCACCGGGCGCCGGGCCGGCTGCGGCCGTACCAGCACGATCCGGCGGAGGCGGCAAGACTGTGGCGGCTGACCGGCGGGTCTTCCCGACCCGTCCGGCTCGCCGCGCTCGAGCCATGGGCGGCGGTCGCCACGTTCGTCGCCGCGCAGTGGCGCGAGGCCCTGGGGATCGAGGTACAGGTGTCGGTCGTTCCGGTCGACCGGGAGCGGGAGACCCGCCGGCGGCTGGCCGCCAAGGAGCCGCGGGAGTGGGACGTCCTGCTGCTCGAGCAGGGCAGCCAGTCGGTCGACGTGCCGCCGCTCGAACTGCATCGTGCGTTCGTCGGCCGTTCGGGCGAATTCCGGGCCGGCCCGGTGGACCCGACGTTCGAGCGGCTCTTCGCCGATCTGGTCGCGCAGACCTCGCAGCTGCGGCAGGTGGTAGCCGCCAACCGCATCGACCGGTACGTCACCGAGCAGGCGCTGGCGCTCTTCCTGGTCGCGCCGAAGGTGCTGTACGCGGTCAACCGCGACGTCGACTTCGATCCGTACGCGACCAGTTTCGAGCTGGCCGACACCTCGGTGCGCGACGGGCACTGGTCCCTGCGCTGAAGTCGCGAGGCCCCGGACGCGGGATGCGTCCGGGGCCTCGCAGGCTGTTCAGCTGTTGATCATCGTCGAACGGCTGGTCGACACGCCGGCAGGGACGACCACCCGACGATGATCAACGGTTTCAGGCGGTGCGGAGCACGGCCTCGATCTCGAGCTCGACGGTGATCTTGTCGCCGACGACGACGCCGCCGCCGTCCATCGGCATGTCGATGTCCACGCCGAACTCCTTGCGGGAGATCTCCGTCTTCGCGGAGAAGCCGGCGCGCGTGCCGCCGTAGGCGTCCGGGCCGAAGCCGTTGACCTCCAGGTCCAGGGTGACCGGCTTGGTGATGCCCTTGAGCGTGAGCTGTCCTTCGACGGTCCAGTCGGCGCCGTCGGTCTTCACCGCGGTGGACCGGAAGGTCATCACCGTGTGGTTGCCGACGTCGAAGAAATCGGCGGACTTGATGTGCGCGTCGCGCTGCTCCTGGCGGGTGTCGATCGAGTCCATGTCGATCGTCGCGTTCACGGTGGACCGCGTCGGGTCCTCGGCGGTCGTGATCTCGCCGGAGAACTCGCGGAAGTAGCCGCGGACCTTGCTGACCATCATGTGGCGGACGGAGAAGCCGACGGTGGAGTGGCTGGCGTCGATGTCCCAGGTGCCGGCGACGTAGCCGGGGATCTGGACGGTGTTGGCGGTCATGGAGTCTCCCAGTGGTTGAGCGTGTGACCTTCTCGCTGGAGGCTAGCGTAGTTGAGCGCTTGACTATTCCCCCGGTATCCTGTGCCCATGAGCGCGTCGCCGTCCTCGGAGTTCCTCCCCACGGGTGATCCTCGCTGGCTCGACGCCGAGGAACAGAAGGCCTGGCGCGCCTGGCTCTACAGCGCGCAGCTGCTGCAGGACCGGCTGGACCGGGAGCTGACCCACCGCACCGGGATCTCGCACGCCTACTACGAGATCCTCGTGGCCCTGTCGGAAGCTCCCGAGCGGATGATGCGGATGAGCGAGCTCGCCGACCGGTGCCTGTCGTCCCGCAGCCGCCTGTCCCATGCGGTCTCCCGGCTCGAGGAGCGCGGCTGGGTGCGGCGCCAGGTCTGCACCGAGGACGGGCGCGGACAGCTCGCCGTGCTGACCGACGACGGGTTCGCCGCGCTGGAGGACGCCGCCCCGATCCACGTGGAGGGCGTTCGCCGTGAGCTGTTCGACCAGCTCACGCCGGAGCAGGTGGCCGCCATGCGTGACTTCGGGGAGACGCTCCTGCGCCACCTCGACGCCACCCGCGTGCCCTGACGCGCGGTCACGGCGGGAGGTCGCGGTCGACCGGCACCAGCCCCGCCCGGAACGCGACGATCACGGCCTGAACGCGGTCGCGCACGCCGAGCTTGGTGAGGGTGCGCGCGACGTGGGTCTTCACGGTGGCCTCGCCGACGAACAGCCGGCTGCCGATCTCGGCGTTGGACAGCCCTTCCGCGAGTAGCTCCAGCACCTCGACCTCTCGGGAGGTCAGGTCGGCCAGTCCGGCCGTCGGCAACCCGGTCGGGACCGGCGCACGGCGGGCGAACGCGGAGATCAGCCGCCGGGTCACCGACGGTGCGAGCAGCGCCTCCCCCGCCGCCGCGACCCGGATCGCGTGCACGAGCTGGTCGGCCGGGACGTCATTGAGCAGGAAGCCGCTGGCCCCCGCGCGGAGCGCCTCGTAGACGTGCTCGTCGACGTCGAAGGTGGTCAGGACGACGACCTTGCACGGGACGCCGGCCGGGTCCCCGAGGAGCTGGCAGGTGGCGGCCAGCCCGTCGGTCCCCGGCATGCGGATGTCCATGAGGACGACGTCCGGCCGGAACCGCCGGGCCGCGGTCACCCCCGAGGCGCCGTCCGAGGCGGTGCCGACGACGGTCAGGTCCGGCTCGGCCTCGAGGATCAGCCGCAGGCCGGTGCGGACCAGCTCCTCGTCGTCGACGACCAGCACGCGGATGGTCATGCCGGCGTCCCGTCGACCGCGAGCCGCGCCCGCACCCGGTAGCCGCCGTCCGGCAGGCCGCCCGCCTCCACGGTGCCGCCGTAGAGGGCCACGCGTTCCCGCATGCCCACCAGGCCGTGGCCGGTGCCCGTCCCCGGCTCCCCGGCACCCCCCTGGCCGTCGTCGCACACCTCGACGTCCACCACCCCGCCGGCCGCGCGGACGACGACCTGCACGGTGGCCGGTCCGGCGTGCCTGAGCACGTTGGTCAGTGCCTCCTGCACGATCCGGTAGGCCGCGAGGTCGACACCTGCCGGCAGTGCGGCGAGGTCACCGGTCACGGTCAGCTCGACCGGCGTGCCCGCTCGCCGTACCCGGTCGACCAGGTCGTCGAGGTCCTGGAGGCTCGGTTGCGGCGCCACCGTGCCGTCGTCCCCTCCGGTGAGCAGGCCCAGCAGCCGGCGCATCCCGGCCATGCCCTGGCGGCCCGCGGTCTCGATGGACGACAGGGCGCTGCGGGCCAGGTCGGGGCGGCCCTCCATCGCCCGCTGGGCCGCCTGCGACTGGATGACGATCACCCCCATGCTGTGCGCGACCTCGCCGCCGCATCGGCCGCCGTGACCTGTGCGGTCCTGCTCGGAAAGGGCACTTGGGCGGCGAGCGACGAGACCGTCGCCGGCAGCCTCTGGTGGGTCGCGCCGCTCCTGCTCGTGCCGTCGGCGGCCCTCCTCTGGCGGCGCAGCCGGCCCCTCACGACGACGGCCGGGGTCTGGGTCCCGGCGGGGCTGCACGCCGCCTTCTCCGGGGACGGCGGGGAGGGTCTCTACCCCGTGCTGCCGGCCCTCGTGAGCCTGTACGCCCTCGCGGCGTACGGCACCCGCCGGCAGTTGCCGGCCGGTCTCGGTATCGCCGTCGCCTCGCTCGCCGTCCACGACTGGCACGACCAGGACGCCTGGCGGTCCGGGGCCGAGGCCGCGTGGTCGGCGGCGTGGTGGGACCTGCTGCTCTTCGTGGCCCCCCTGGTCGGGGGCCTCGTGGCCGGGTCCCGGCGGGCCCGCGCCCTGGCCGAGGAACGGGCGCGGATCGCCCGCGAGCTGCACGACGTCGTCACCTCGCACGTGAACGTGGTGGTGCTGCAGGCGATGGTGGCGTCGGGAGAACTCGACCGCGGCCCGGAGGGTGTGCGGGAGCCGCTGCGGGTCATCGAGCGCAGCGGCCGGGAGGCCCTCGCCGAGATGCGCCGTCTCCTGGGGGTGCTCCGGGAGGAGGACGCCCAGCAGGCGCTGAGCCGTCGACCGGGCACGGCGGACGTCGCGGCCCTGGTCGACTCGGCCCGCGACGCCGGCCTGTCCGTCGGCCTGGCCGTGTCCGGGGATCCACGCCCCCTGCCGGCCGGCCTCGGGCTGACGGTCTACCGGATCGTCCAGGAGGCGCTCACCAACGCGGCGCGGTACGCCGCCGGCTCGCGGGTCGGCGTCAGCCTCCGCTACGAACCCGATGCGGTCGACGTCGCCGTCGTCGACGACGGCGGTGTGGCGCGCGACGACGTGCCCGGCGGCGGCCGCGGGCTGCTCGGCATGCGGGAACGCGTGGCGCTGTTCGCCGGGACGCTCGAGACCGGCCGGTCCACCGACGGCGGGTTCGCGGTGCACGCCCGCCTCCCGGCCCCCCGGACGAGCCGTGATCAGCGTCCTGGTGGCCGACGACCAGGCCCTCATCCGGGACAGCTTCCGGGTGCTCCTGGATCTCGAGCCCGACATCGAGGTCGTCGGGGAGGCCGGGAACGGCGAGCAGGCGGCGGCGCAGGCGCGGCTGCTCCGGCCCGACGTGGTTCTGATGGACATCCGCATGCCGGTGCTCGACGGGCTGGCGGCCACGCGGGCGCTGACCCGGGCCGGGTGCCCGGCCCGGGTGCTCGTCCTGACCACCTACGACGCCGACGAGTACCTGTACGAGGCCATGCAGGCAGGGGCGTGCGGCTTCCTCCTGCCTCGGAGAAGCGACGGTCAAGACCCATCTCGGCCGCGTCCTGACCAAGCTCGGTCTCCGCGACCGGGTCTCCGCCGTCGTGACCGCCTACGAGTCCGGGCTCGTCCGACCCGGCGGCGCCTGACGAGGTCCGGCGTCGTCCGGGGACGCGGGCCAGCGCGGAACGCCGGCGACGGCACCGTCGGGCAGCCGCGCCGGGAACCGCGGTCGGCGCTTCTCCAGGAAGGCCGCCACCCCCTCGGCCGGGTCGGGCCCCTCCCCCAGCTCCACGAGCGCCCGGGACTCCGCGCGATGCGCGTCCCACGGCGAGGCGGCGCCGAGCATCGACCACAGCAGCTGGCGCGAGGCAGCGACGGCCACCGCACTGGTGTTGTCGGCGATCTCCCGCGCCAGCGCGTAGGCAGCGGGCAGGAGCTCGGCGTCCGGGACCACCCGGGACACCAGCCGGCCGCGCAGCGCCTCGGCGGCGTCGAACACCCGGCCGGTGGCCACCCACTCCATCGCCTGGCTGATGCCGACCACCCGCGGCAGGAACCACGACGACGCGGCCTCCGGCACGATCCCGACCCGGCCGAAGACGTACCCGAACCGGGCGGACTCCGCGGCGATCCGGATGTCCATCGGCAGGATCATGGTCGCGCCGATGCCGACCGCAGGGCCGTTCACGGCAGCGATCACCGGTTTGCGCAGCGCCGCGAACGGCAGCGACGCGACCCCGCCGGCGTCGCGGGGGAAGCCGGCGATCTCCTCGCTCAGCGGGCCGGGCGGGCGCACGCGGGTTCGCCGGTCGCCGAAGGTGTCCGGCCCGCCCGCGAGGTCGGCGCCGGCGCAGAACGCCCGGCCGGCGCCGGTCACCACCACGACGCGGACGTCCTCGTCGGCGTCGGCGGCGGCGGCCGCGCGGGCCAGCTCGTCGGCCATCGTCAGCGTGAAGGCGTTGAGCCGCTCCGGCCGGTGCAGCGTCACGGTGGCCACGCCGTCGGCCACCTCGTAGCGGAGCTCGGTCAGGTCCGTGGTCTTCTCCCGTCTCGTGGGCGGTGGGTTTCCGGTACCGGAAGTTCCCGGGGGTCAGCCGTTACCTGACTCCCTAGGCAATGGAGGCTATGCATACGGTTTCGGGGCTTGAACCGCATGCATAGCCTCCTTTGCCTGGGGTGCCGCGGCTCAGAGGGCGCCGGCGACCGCGAGCCGGGCGACGGCGTCGAGGTGCTCGGCCTCGTCGCCGAGCAGCAGCCGGTCGACCTTGGCCCGCCGCCAGAAAAGGTGCGCGTCGTGCTCCCAGGTGAAGCCGATCCCGCCGTGCACCTGGATCAGCGTGCCGGCGGCCCGCTCGAAGGTGCTCGCCGCGCATGCCTTGGCGGCCGAGGAGGCGAGCGGCAGCTCGGCGGGCGCGGAGTCGGCGGCCCACGCCGCCCACCAGACCAGCGAGCGGAGCTGTTCCACGCCGGCCCAGGCGTCGACCAGCATGTGCTTGACCGCCTGGTACGAGCCGATCCGCCGCCCGAAGGCCTCCCGCTCCTGGGCGTAGGCGACGCCGAGCGCCACCGCCCGGTCGGCGCCTCCGAGATCCTCGGCGGCCATCACCACGGCCGCCACCTGCCGTGCCCGGGCCCACAGCTCCGCGGCGTCGGAGGCGATCACCCGGCGGGAGGTCAGCCGGACCGAGGCCAGGCCACGGGTGGCGTCCAGCGGGCGACCGGGAACGATCTCGCCCTCTCCCACCACGAGGTCGCCGCCGTCCAGGCCGAGGAACAGCGTCGCGTCAGCGGCGTCGATCGAGGGCGCGGACCCGTCGACGGAGCCGTCGAGGACCGCGAAGGCCGTCGTCCCGTCGGCCAGCTGTGCGGCGAGTTCGGGGACGTCGGCGAGCAGCACCGCCGCACGCGCCGCCGTCACCAGGGACGGCGCGGCCAGCACCGCGCCGCCCTGCTCGGCGACCACCGCCAGGTCCAGCAGCGGTCGGCCGGAGCCGCCGGCCACCTCGGGCACGGTGATGCCCAGGAAACCGATGTCGGCCAGCGCCTTGCGGCCGGGCGCCGGCGCCCCGCCCTCCAGCCCGGCCCGGGCCGCTGCCGGTGAGGCGGAGCCGGTGAAGAACTCCCGCGCGCCGGCGGCGATGTCTCGCTGGTCGGTGTCGAGGTCGAAGTTCACCGCCGTCCTCCCGAGAAGGGAGCCGTCTTGTCGCTGCGCGGCTCCGGCGGCAACCCGAGCACCCGCTCGCCGAGGATGTTGCGCAGCACCTGGTCGGTGCCGCCGGCGATGGCGATCCCGGGGAGCCACGCCTGGGTGCGCTGCCAGCGGTCGTCCCCGCCGGAGGTCGCGGCGTAGACCGCCTCGTCGCCGAGCAGCCGGACGCCGGCGTCGGCGACCAGCCGCGCGGCCTCGGTGGCGGCGAGCTTGCCCGCACTGGCCTCCGGTCCGGGGATCCCGCCCTGGCTGAGCACCGTGAGCCGCCGGTAGCCGGTGTAGCGGGCGGCGAGCGCCGCGACCACGGCCCGGCCCACCGCCTGCCGGGCCAGCACCTGGCGGTCGCCGTCGAGGGCGGGCAGCCGGTCCCGCGCGTGCTCCACCAGTGCCTCGACCGGCAGCCCGATGTCGCCGCCGGCACCGCCGATGGCCACCCGCTCGTTCATCAGGGTGGTGAGCGCGACCCGCCAGCCCTCGCCGGGCTCCCCCAGCCGTTCGCTGTCGGGGATGCGGACGTCGTCGAAGAAGACCTCGTTGAAGTCGGCCTGCCCGCCCATCTGCCGCAGCGGCCGCACGCTCACACCAGGGGCGTGCATGTCGACGACGAACATCGTCAGCCCCGCGTGCTTGGGCCGTTCGGGGTCGGTGCGGGTGAGCAGGATGCCGAAGTCGGCGACGTGTGCCAGCGTCGTCCAGACCTTCTGGCCGTTGACCACCCAGTCCTCGCCGTCGCGGACGGCCGTGGTGCGCAGCGCCGCCAGGTCGGAGCCCGACGCGGGTTCGCTGAACAGCTGGCACCAGACGTCGTCCGCCCGCAGCAGCCGGGCGAGGTAGCGGTCGCGCTGGTCCTGGCTGCCGTGCGCGATCACCGTGGGCCCGCACATGCCGATGCCGATGTGGTTGATCAGCCCCGGCACCCGGGCGCGGGCCAACTCCTGGGCGACGATCGCCTGCTGCACGAGCGTGCCACCCCGCCCCCCGTACTCGCGCGGCCACGTGACACCGACCAGCCCGGCCTCGGCGAGCACGCGCTGGGTGCGGCGCATCTCCGGTTCGTGCCGGCGCGCGTCGACGCCCTCCTGGCCCGGGGCCAGGTGGAGCAGCTCGCCGGCGTGCTGCTCGAGGAGGTCGCGAACGCGGGCGCGGTAGGTGGCCTCGTCCGGGCTGTCATCGAAGTCCACGGGCGGCACCTCTCGTCGATGAGCGGACCGGCGCAGCGTGACACCGGTCACCCGAAACGGTCAACGATGACTGTCGCCGGGGCCGCAGCCGCCCTACGCTCCGGCGGATGGTCGTCGAGCCTGCCTCGCCCGACGGCGTCGCGCGCGCCCGATCCCGGTCGGAGAAGACCGCCGACAGCCGGCTGCTCATCCTGGACGCGGCGGTCGCCTGCCTGGTGGAGGACGGGTACGCGGGCGCCTCCACGCTCGCCGTCCAGGCCCGGGCCGGGGTGTCCCGCGGCCGGCTCCTGCACCACTTCCCGTCCCGCGCCGAACTCCTGGCGGCTGCCGCCGAGCACCTGTCGACGACGCAGCTCGCGGAGGTCCGCAGCCGGGCGGCGGCCCTCATGCACGACGAGCCGACCGGGCGGGAGCGCGTCGACCGCGCGATCGACCTGATGTGGACGACGTTCCAGGAGCCGCCCTTCTGGGCGGCGATGGAGCTGTGGACGGCGGCCCGGACCGACCCCGACCTGCGAACGGCGCTGCGCGGGGAGGAACGCCGGCTGCGCGCGGCCATCGCGGCGGTGGCCGACGAGATCTGGGGGCCGGACATCGCGGGCGCGCCCGGCTACGCCGACCTGACCGAGCTGCTGTTCACCAGCATGCGCGGCGTGGCACTGGTCTACGCCTTCGAGGACCGCCCGGCCGCCACCGACCCGCACCTCTCGCGCTGGAAGCGGGTCGCCGCCCGGATGCTCGCCCTCGACAGTCAGGGTTGACCGCCATGTCCACGGCCGCCAGCATGACGCAGGTCACAACGCCGCCCGAGGAGCGCCCATGAGCACCGCGATCCCCGTCCTGCGCGGCCGGGGCATGACGATGAGCGACCAGCTCGCCCGGTGGAGCCGCACTCGGCCGGATGCTGCCGCGCTCCGCTTCGAGGGGGCGGGGCGCAGCTACGCCCAGCTCGACGAGCGGGTCTCCCGGCTGGCGCGCCGAACCTGTCGTCTGACGCCGGACCACTCCGCGATCATGAAGTCTCGGGAGCGACACGCCGCGCGGGACCGGCGTGTCGCTCCCCGCACTTCATGATCACCGCAAAGGCAGGTCAGTCGTTCCAGACCTCGGCGACCCGCTCCGCGACCGTCGCCGCCTGGGCGCGACCGGCCCGCGCGGCGGGTTCCCGGGCGGCGGGGTCGAGGACGTTGCGGCCGATCGCCGTCCGGCTGCCCTCGTCCGGGGCGACGACGGCCACCCGCGCCAGCATGCCGGTGACCTGGGCGTCGACGCTGGCCATCGGCCCCACGCCGCGCGGGATGGGGGCGAGGACGACGAGCCGGTCGTACCCCTGCGCGAGATCGGCGTTGGCCGCCGAGCGCATGCCGCCGTCGACGTACCGGCGGTCGTCGATGCTGACCGGCGGGTAGACGCCGGGCACCGCGCAGCTGGCGGCCACCGCCTGCAGCAGGGGGACGCCGGACTTCCGGTCGAAGGGGTGGAACTCACCGGTGGCGGCGTCCACCGCGGTGATGATGAGATCGCGGTCGGGCCATTCGCGGGCGATCAGCCGCGAGCCGATGACCTCGAGCCGCTCCTGCTCGGTCGGGGTGAGCCCGGCCTGCTCCGCAGCCAGCGCGAGCGCCCCCACCCGCCGGCGGAACTCCACGTCCCGGCCCCGGCTGACCAGCATCGCCCAGGCGTACCGCGCCAGGTTGCTGCGGGTCATCCGCGCGACCTTCTCCCGTGTCGGCGGCTCCAGTTGGCGGGCGTACATCTCCTCCAGCGGGGCCCCGCAGGTGAGCTGCGCACCGACGACGGACCCGGCCGACGTGCCGACGACGAGGTCGGCCGCGCCCAGGTCGACCCCGGCCTCCGCCAGCCCGGCGAGCACGCCGATCTCCCACGCGATGCCGGTGATGCCCCCGCCGCCCAGGACGAGGGCGGTGCGCTGGTTGCTCATGTCACCCATCCTCACAGAACCCTCGACAGGGGCTGTGAGCTGGGCCACCCTATGGCTCGAGGTCACCGACGAGAGGAAACGCATGACGACCGTGCAGTCCGCCCCGGCACCCACGACGGCGAGCTGGCCGCCCGGGCTGCCCCGGTCACTGGACTACCCGCAGGTGCCGGTGGGCTCGATCATGCGGGCGGCCGTGCGCCGGTGGGGTGACCGGACGGCGTTCCTCGACCACGACGTGCCGCTGACCTTCACCGAGCTGGGCGCCCGCGCGCACGCGGTCGCCGGGTGGCTGGCCGACCACGGCATCGGGCGGGGCGACGTCGTCGCGGTGCACATCCCCAACTGCCGCCAGTACCCGTCGATCTACTACGGGATCATGCTGGCCGGCGCCACCTTCTCCCCTACCAACCCACTGCTCCCGGCGGCCGACCTCGCCGCCCAGCTCTCCGACGCCGGCGCGAAGGTCCTCGTCACCTGGGACCAGGTGCTGCCCTTCGTCCGAGGGGCGCTCGCCCAGACCCCGGTGCGGACCGTCGTCGTCACCGGGGATGCGCACATCCTCGACTTCGCCGCGCGCCTGGACAGGCTCGAGGACAGCGACGTCGACCTCGCCGAGCTGCTCGCCGGCGACCCCACCGACCGGCACCTGGATGCGGGCATCGACGTGGACGCCGATCTGGCACACCTGGCCTACACCGGCGGGACGACCGGCGTGAGCAAGGGCGTGGAGCTGCCGCACCGCCAGGTGGTCACCAACGTGCTGCAGTCCGGCTGCTGGACGTCGGGCTCGCTGCCGGTGCTCGACGGGCACGGCGACGTGACCTTGGAGCAGCGGCTGGGCGAGGACGAGTGCCCCACCCGGCTCGGCGAGGCCCGCATCATCAACCTCACCCCGTGGTTCCACGCGATGGGCGCCATCGGCTACCTCAACGGCATGGTGATGGGCGGCACCATGACGGTCATCCACATGCGCTTCGACCCGGCCACGTACGTCGAGGAAATGATCAAGCACGAGGTCACCTCGATCGGCGGCGCGCCGCCGGTCTTCGTGGCCCTGCTGCAGGTGCCCGGGTTCGCCGACGCCGATCTCTCGCACGTCCGGGGCGTCTCCAGCGGCGCGGCCCCGCTGCCGGTGCCGCTGATCGAGAAGATGCAGGCGCTGATGCCCAACGCCACGATCGGCGAGGGCTACGGCCTCACCGAAGTGACGATGATGGCCACCGGCAACCCGTCGTTCCGCTCGGGCACGCGCAAGCCCGGCACCGTGGGGGTGCCGATCTTCGACACCGAGATCACCATCCGCCCGCTCGGCGGCGGCGACCCGCTGCCGGCCGGCGAGCGGGGCGAGGTGTGCATCCGGGGTCCGCAGGTGATGCGGGGCTACGCGCACCGGCCCGAGGCCACCGCCGACGCGATCGACGCCGACGGCTGGTTCCACTCCGGCGACGTGGGCGTGCTCGACGAGGACGGCTACCTGTCGATCGTCGACCGCACCAAGGACATGCTGCTCTACAAGGGCTACAACGTGTTCCCGCGCGAGCTCGAGGAGATCCTCTTCGGCGTGCCCGGCGTCGGCGGCGCCGCGGTGGTCGGCCGGCCCGACGAGGAGGCCGGCGAGCTGCCGGTGGCCTACGTGGTGCGCAAGGACGACGCCGACGGCGCGGCGCTGACCGTCGGGTCGGTCATGGCCGCGGTCAACGACAGGGTGACGCCGTACAAGCGGCTGCGCGACGTGCGGTTCATCGACGCGATCCCGGTGTCGGCGGCCGGCAAGGTGCTCAAGCGGGAGCTCGCCGCGCGGGAGCGCGAGGCCGTCGAGAGCTGATCGACCGCCCGCCGCCGCACCCCGTTCGGGTGCGGCGGCGCGCAACCCTGCCCGCCGCTCACTATCGTCCGCGGGGTGGACGAGGAGCGGAACGGTCTGGAGACCGAGCACACCGGCGTGCGGATCGCCCACGTCGAGCAGTCACCGGTCCGCCAGGTGTGGCGCCGGGTGCTCATCGCCGCGGTCGTCCTGGCCATCGTGGTCCTCGTGGTCTACCTGGACCGGGACGGCTACGAGGACAGCAAGGGCGGCCCGATCTCGGTCCTCGACGCCACCTACTACGCGACGGTCAGCCTCTCCACGACCGGGTACGGCGACATCACCCCGGTCACCCCCGAGGCGCGGCTGGTCAACGTCCTGCTGATCACGCCGCTGCGCATCATGTTCCTGATCGTCCTCATCGGAACGACCCTCGAGGCGCTGACCGCCCGCTCGCGCGAGGAGTTCCGCATCAACCGCTGGAGGTCCCGCGTGCGCCAGCACGTCATCGTGTGCGGCTACGGAACCAAGGGCCGCAGCGCGATCCGCTCGCTGCAGGCCAACGGGACGCCGCTGGAGAAGATCGTCGTCGTCGACCCCGAGCCCCGCGCGATCGACGAGGCCAACGCCGCCGGGCTCACCGGCATCGTCGGCGACGCCGGCCGCACGGACGTGCTGCGCCGGGCAGCCGTGGAGCGGGCCCGGTCGGTGATCGTCGCCGCCAACCGCGACGACGCCTCCGTGCTCATCACCCTGACGGTGCGGCAGCTCAACCCGAGCGTGCCGATCACCACGAGTGTCCGGGAAGAGGAGAACGCCAACCTGCTGCGGCAGTCCGGCGCCGACACGGTCATCACCACGTCGGCCACCTCCGGGCGGCTGCTGGGCCTGTCCACCGACGCCCCACGGGTGGTGGCGGTGGTCGAGGACCTGGTCACCGGCGGGCAGGGGCTGGACCTGCACCAGCGCACCGTCACCACCGACGAGGTGGGCCTGGGTCCCCGCCAGCTGCGCGACATCGTGCTGTCGGTGACCCGCGGCGGGCGCACGCTGCGCTTCGACGACCCGCTGATCGGGACGCTGCAGCCGGAGGACGTCCTCGTCGTGGTGAAGGCGCACGAGGTGGGCAAGGCAATCCGCCCCCCGACGCAATGACATTGCGATCCTCCGGATCGCACCGCGGCCAGGTGCCGTCCCCCTGACGGGCTGAGCCGCTGCGTCGTGCCTGCGCGGACCCCCTCCGGGGGCCCACTCGGCACGACAAGGCGATGGCACGGGGAGCCTCCGGCCCCCGTCGTCAGGACCCGCTCCGCGGAGACCAGGCCATGCCTGGGGACCCTGCGGGCCCCGCTCGGCACGACCTACTTCGCGAGGACCCAGGTGGTCGTCGGCTCGTCGCGGCCGCGCAGCGACACCTGCCGGCCGGTCTGCCAGTGCGCCCGCTCGCCCGGGTCCGTGGCGAGCACCGTCGGCTCGCTGGTCACCGCGCGACCCGGGTGCTCCTTGGCGAGCTCGGTGAGACGGGCCGCCTCGTTCACCGCGTCACCGATCACCGTGTACTCCAGCCGGCTCGCCGCACCCACCTGGCCGGCCCACACCCGGCCGCACGCCACCCCGACGCCGACGTCGACCTCCCCGGCGTCCGCCACCGCGTCGCAGATCCGCCGGGCGGCCCGCAGCGCGGCGCCGGCCGGATCGGGGTGGTCGGCGGGGGCACCGAAGATGCATAGCGCGGCGTCGCCCTGGAGCTTGTTCACCAGCCCGCCCTCGCCCTCGATCGTGTCGACCACGACGGCGAAGAACCGGTTGAGCAGGCCGACCATCTGCTCCGGACCGGTGCGCCGCACCAGTGACGTGGAGCCGGCGATGTCGACGAACAGGGCAGCGACCGTGCGTTCCTCCCCGCCCAGCGCGACGCCGGTGGCCAGCGCCCGCTGGGCGACCGTCGTCCCGACGTGCCGGCCGAACAGGTCGCGCAGCCGCTCCCGCTCGGCCAGGCCGGCGGCCATGGAGTTGACGCCCTCCTGCAGCAGGCCGATCTCCCCGGCGTCGTCCACGACCACGTCGACGTCGTAGTCGCCGGAGCCGACCTGCTGCACCGCACGGCGCAGCTCGCGCAGCGGCTGGCCGACGGCGCGGGCGATGAGCAGGGTGGCCAGCGCACCGACCAGGAGGGCGACGACGGCCAGGAATACGACGGCGGCCCTCCCCGGCCCGCGCGGGTTGCTCGGGTCGAGGTGCAGCAGGACGACGCCGAGCATCGGGACGCCGCTGGTGAGACCCCAGTTGAGCAGCAGGCGGATGCGGACGCCGAGGGCGAGCGCGCCGGCGGGCGGGTGTGCGGCCAGGGCGCGGGCGGTGACCGCCCGGGCCACGCGGGCGACGAGCAGGTAGGTGACACCGGCGGTGACGATCCCACCGAGCACCACCGCGACGCCGACGCGGGCGCCCACCCGTGCGTCGGGGAACGCGGCGGCGGAGACGGCCCCCATCAGCACCGCGCCCAGCAGCCAGACCAGCCCGGCGATCAGCGCGGTGTCCAGCGGGAGCCGCAGCGCGTGGGCCGCCTCGTCGCGGGTGGGGTGGCGGCCCGCAATCAGCCACCGGTTGGTGATCCGCTGCCGGCGCAGTCCGGCGACCGTGGCCACCGGCAGTGCGATCGCGAGGTAGGCGGCGGCGGCCCCCAGCACGTCCGCGCGGCCGGCGCGCCCACTGCCGTCGTCGACCCCGATGAGCAGCAGGACGACGGTGCCCACGCCGACGAGGTTGGCCCCGATGACCAGCAGCACGATGACCGGCACCGCCAGCCGACCGCTCGGCGCCCACTCCGCCCAGCCGGCCGGCCGGCGGACGCCCCCTCCGGTGCTGGCCGTGGTCACGCTCGGCTCAACGAGCGCACCGGGGACCGGAGACGGCCGTTCGTCCGATCGGGCGTCGGTGCGGTTCACCCGGACATGATCACCTGCTCGTGCCGGGCCGTGGTCGCCCGCCCGCCCGGGTAGGAGTCCGCCGCTCAGGCGGTCGCGGGCGCGCTCGGGAGGAGCCGGCTGTGCCCGCGCAGCTCCGCGAGCAGCCGGCCGTCGGCATCCCCGGTGACGGCGACGTCGTAGATGCCGCCCCTGCCGACGACGGCGCGCTCGGTCGCGGTCGCGGTGACGGCTTCGCCGGCGAAGGCGGGGGCCAGGTACTCGATGTTGCAGGAGCGCCCGACCGCCGGCGCGCCGTGCGAGTTGCACGCCATCGCGAAGGCGATGTCGGCGACCGCGAACAGCGCGGCGCCGTGCGCGCTGCCGTGGCCGTTGAGCATCTCCGGAGCGATCGCCATGTGCGCGGTCACCGCACCGGGGGCGACGTGGGACACGGTGATGCCCAGCGCCCGCGCCGCGGTGTCGGCAACGAGGAACTCCCGGACGGATCGTTCGGCCACGTCCTGCGCGGTGCGGTCGGGCATCGGCTTCCCTTCGGCGGACGGCGGTGGAGGTGCCGCACGTCTGGTCGGGTGCGCGGCGACGTCCGGGCCAGGATCGTCACCCGGGCCGCGCGCCGCCACCCGCAGGTGCGCGCCGTCCGGTCACCCGCCGGGCGCCGGACGCAGCCCGGCGGGCGGCCGCCCCGGCAGTGCTCGCCCGAGCACCAGCGCGCCGATGCCGGCGAGCACCACCCCGATCAGCGCGGCCCGCAGGCTCAGGGCATCGGCCACGACCCCGATCACGAGGGGGGAGACCAGGAAGCCGATCCGGAGCAGCCAGTTGATCACCATCAGTCCCTGACCGTGCGGCAGGCCGGGCAGCTGGTCGGCGGCGTGGTAGACGGCCGGGATGAGAGTGGCGACGCCGAGCCCGGCGAGGGCGAACCCGGCCAGGGTGCTGGGCACCGACGGCAGGGCCAGAGCCAGGCCGAGGCCCGCCGCGGCGAGCGCACCCCCGGCCCGCGCGACCCGGCGCCCGCCGAACCGGTCGACGACGCGGTCACCGGTCAGCCGGCCCACGGTCATCGCCGCCGACAGCGCGACGAAGCCCAGTCCGGCGGTGGCCGCGCCCGCCCCGAGCTCGGTGCGCAGGTAGAGCGCGCTCCACGAGGCGCCGGCGTCCTCGATCAGCGCGCCGCAGCCGGCCAGCAGCCCGAGCACCGCGAGCGCCGGGACGGCGGCCCGACGGCGCGGGCGCTCCTGCGGCACCTCCTCGACGACCGGTTCCGGCTCGTCGGGGCCGGGCAGCATCCTGCGGGAGATGACCAGGGCGACCGCTCCGAACACGACAGCCGAGGCGCCGAGGTGCACGGTCAGCGGAATGCCGAGCCCGGCCGCGGCGGAGCCGAGCAGCCCACCGGTGACCGCGCCGATGCTCCAGATCCCGTGCAGCGAGTTGATGATCGAGCGGCCGTAGAGCCGCTGCACGCGCAGGCCGTGCGCGTTCTGCGCGACGTCGATGATCGCGTCCAGCGCGCCGACCACCAGGAAGGCGGCGGCCAGGCCCAGCCAGTTCGGCGCCACGGAGACCGTCCACACGGTCATGCCGAGCAGCGCCAGACCGTAGGAGGCGACCCGGCCCGAGCCGAACCGGCGGTTGAGCGCCGCCGACGACAGCCCAGCGAGCAGGGCCCCCAGCGGCACGGCCGCCAGTGCGGCGCCCAGCGCGGTGCTGCTCAGCTCCAGATCGGCCTTGACCGTCGGTAGCCGGGGCACCAGGCCGGCGTAGAACACGGCGTTGAGGAAGAAGCAGGCGGCCACCGAGGACCGGGCACGGCGCAGCCGCGCGGGGTCGAGGGCAGCGAGAGCGGAGGACATGGGCCGGTGCTGCTCTTCAGCCGGCGAGCCGGGAGAGGGCGGAACGGATCGCGGCGGCGTCCATCGGGTCGGTGGACAGCGCGCTGTGCAGGACCAGCCCCTCCACCAGCGCGTCGACCTCACGCGCCGTCACCGGGTCGAGGTGGCGCTCGAGGCTGCGCCGGCTGCGGGACATCCAGTCCTGGGTCACCGCGCGCAGCGCCGGGTCGCGGGCTGCGGCGACGTACAGCTCGACGGCCAGCACCAGGTCGCGCGGGGAACCGAGCAGGTCGCCGGTGAGGTGCTCGACCAGCACCTCGAGTGCGGCGGCGCGATCGGGTGCGCCGGCCATGCGCTCGTCGAAGCGGGCCGCGACGGTGTCGACGTGCCGGGTGAACGCCGCGGCGAGCAGGTCGGTCAGCGAGCCGAAGTGATAGGTCAGCGACCCGAGCGGGACGTCGGCCGCGCGCGCGATCGAGCGGTGCGAGGCGGCGGCGACGCCGTGGGCGGCGATGACGTCGAGGGTGGTGTCCACCAGCCGGTCCCGGCGCTCGGGGTCGTAGCGGCGAGCCCGCCGCGCCGGGGCGGGAGCGGCGCTCACCGGCCGGGCTCGTCCAGCGTCCGGACGACGCGGGCCGGATTCCCCACCGCCACCACGTCCGCCGGTAGGTCGCGGGTGACCACCGCGCCGGCGCCCACGACGGTGTTCGCGCCGATCGTCACGCCGGGCAGCACGATGGCGCCACCGCCGAGCCAGACGTTGTCGCCGATCGTGATCGGCTCGGCCGCCTCCCACTTGTCCCGCCGCGGCTCCGGCGCGACCGGGTGGGTCGGGGTGAGCAGCTGGACGTTCGGTCCGATCTGGACGTCGTCGCCGATGGTGATCGGAGCGACGTCCAGGGCGACGAGGCCGAAGTTCGCGAAGCACCGGGCACCGATGCGGATGGAACTGCCGTAGTCGACCCGGAACGGCGGCCGGATCTCGGTGCCCTCCCCGATCGCGCCGAGCAGCTCCTCCAGCAGCTGCCGGCGCAGCGGGCCCTGGCGAACGGTGGTCGCGTTGTAGGCGTCGGCCAGGTCCAACGCCCGCGCACTGGCCTCTGCCAGCTCGGGGTCGTCGGCGACGTACAGGTCGCCGGCGAGCATGCGCTCGCGCATGGTGCGGCCGTCGTTCACCTGGGAAGTCATAAGAACGACCGTACACAACGGGCGGCGGTGCCCGTGGCGTGGGCCGGAAGGCACCTGGCGCAGCGCGCCCGGACGCACGGGAGCCCCGGTCGGACACCCGACCGGGGCTCTCGCACAGGGGTGGAGGTGGCGGGAATCGAACCCGCGTCCTTCGACGTATGGCCAGGGCTTCTCCGAGCGCAGTCCGCTACTGCCTCTACTCGGCCCCACCGTCCACGCGGACATGTTCGGTGTGACGGGCCCAGCCGCTGTTGGTTGTCCCACGCGTACCCGCGACCGGCACGCACGGTGAGTCATCTAGCTGATGCCAGGATCCGGGTCGATGACGAACCCGGGCTGACAGACTCGCTCAGCTACCGTCAGGCAGCGAGAGCGAAGTCGCCGCGCTTAGCGTCGGCATTTGTGGTTTGCGACGGGTGGTTAACGAGATCATCGTCGCCTTCCTCGGCTCGCTTCCCCTGGTCAAGCGACCGAAGTCGAGACCATTCACCCCCTGTGTAGTTGTACGGACAGCCTAACGGCATCCGGGGCTCAGGTGTTCCCGCCGCTCCCCCGGTCGGGTCCGGGCCTCCGGCGCAGACCGCTGGCGCGCACCACCTGCCGGCCGACCGCCGCCCGCACCGACTCCTCCGATCCCACGACCCGCACCTGACGCCGGGCCCTCGTGACCGCCGTGTAGAGCAGCTCCCGGGTGAGCAACGGCGAGGACTCCGGCGGCAGCAGCACGGCCACCTCCTCGAACTGGCTGCCCTGGCTCCGGTGCACGGTGAGCGCGTGCGCCGGGCTCACCGCGGACAGCCGGGACAGCGGCACGAGATCCGGACCCGTCCCCCGGAGGAACGCCGCCCGGGGCCCGTCGGACGTCCGGACGACGACGCCCGTGTCGCCGTTCCACAGCTCGTTCTCGTGGTCGTTCGCGGTGACCAGCAACGGGAGGCCCGGAGCCCACTCCCCCGGCATCGCGCCGGTCAGCCGGCCGATCCGGTCGTTCCACGCCGAGACGCCGAACGGGCCGTGCCGGTGGGCGCACAGCAGCCGGTGCCGCCCGAGCAGCGCCAGGCACTCCGCGGCATCCCCGCGCTCCGCCGCCGCGCGCATCTCACCGGCCACCGCGACGATCCGCTCCTCCAGCGCGCCGGGCCCGGCCTCGAGCGCGAGCCCCTCCCCGGTGTCGAGCAGGTCGAGGACGCGATCGGCGTCCCCTGCCCGCACCGCCTCCGCCAGCCCCGCGATGGCGGGGCCGTAGCGCTGCGACACCCGCAGCCGGACGACGCCGTTGCGCAGCTGCCGGCGCGCCGGGTCGTCCAGCCCGGCGCCGTCGTCGGCCGCCTCCCGCGGGACCACCGCCTCGGTGCCCACTGGCGCCGGGCGGTGGACGAGGTCGCTCAGGACCGCACCGGCGTCGACCGGGGTGAGCTGGTCGGGGTCACCGACCAGCACCAGCCGCGTCGTCGGCCGCAGCGCCTCCAGCAGCCGCGCCATCATGGTCAGCGAGACCATCGACGACTCGTCCACGACCACCACGTCGAAGGGCAGCCGGTTGGTGGCGTCGTGCCGGAAGCGGCTGCGGCTGTCGGGCCGCCAGCCCAGCAGCCGGTGCAGCGTGGACGCGGTGAGGTCCAGCGGCAGGCCCACCGCGGCCGCCTGCTCCAGCACCGACTCCTGCAGCCGGGCGGCGGCCTTGCCGGTGGGCGCGGCCAGCGCGATGCGGGGCCGCGGGCCGGGCTGGTCGAGCAGCAGTTTGAGCAGCCGGGCGACGGTGTGCGTCTTGCCGGTGCCCGGGCCACCGGTGATCACGCTGACCCACCGGCCGGCGGCCACCGCGGTGGCCAGCCGCTGCAGGTCCGGCGCCGCGCCGCCGAACAGCGCCGGCAGCGCGGCGAGGTCCACCGGCGGCGCCGGCCGGGCCGCGCGCTCGTCGAGCTCCCGGCGGACCAGCTGCTCCTGCTGCCAGTAGCGGTCCAGGTAGAGCAGGCCGTCGACCAGGCGCAGCGGCCGCCACGGCGCGTCGGTGCCGACGGCGACCACGGGGCTGTCGGTGAGCGCCGTCCAGTCCTGCGGCCAGGCCAGGTCGACCGGAGGTGCGTCCTCGTCGGGCACCACCGACTCGGCGACGGTGGCCAGCTCCACGCACACCGAGCCGGCGCGCACGCCACGCACCGCCAGCGCCGCGGCCAGCAGCACGGTCTCCCGCTGCTCCCCGCCCAGCCGTGCGAGCCGCAGGGCGACGTGCACGTCGGCGGCCGACAGCACGCCGGCCTCGGCGAACTCCCGCAGCAGCCCTTCAGCCCGGACCGGGATCACGGCCGCCCTGCCAGCAGGTCGGACAGCTCCGGGACCAGCCCGGGTGGCGGCGTCCAGGAGAACACCCCGGGCCCGGCGGGGGTCGCCTGGCCGGCCATGCCGCGCACGAACAGGTAGAGCACCGGCCCGATGTGCCGCTCGGGGTCGTAGCCGGGCAGCCGCCAGCGCAGGTAGCGGTGCAGGGCGACGCAGTAGAGCAGCGCCTGCAGCACGTAGTGGGCGCGCTGCATCTCCTCGGCCATCGCCGCGGGCCGGTAGTGCCAGGTGCTGAGCGGCTCGGTGCCGAGCCGGTTGGTCTTGTAGTCGACGACGGCGAAGACCGGGCCGGGGAGCCGCAGGACGGCGTCGATGCTGCCGGTGAGGAACCCGCGCAGGGCCTGCGGTTCCAGGCCGGCGAGCAGGTCCGGGTATCCGGCGAGCGAACCCAGGTCGTACCGCCGGAGCAGCGCGACGACGTCCGCCAGCGTGGCGTGCGGCACGGCATCGTCGCCACCGGCCAGCGGCAGTTCGAAGTCCAGCTCGGCGAGCCGGTCGCTCACCGCCACGGCGGACAGCGACAGCCCGAGCTCGCCGAGCGGGGTGGTGAGCACCGGGCGCAGGCCGTCGGCGAGCGCCTCGGCCGCCACGCCGGGCACCATGTGGCGGGCGACCGCCTCGGCGCACCGCTCGTCCAGGGCGCCGGGGTCGAGGTCCTCCAGGACGGCGTGCACCAGCGTGCCGAACGCCGCGCCACCGGGCAGGGCGCTCAACGGCGACGGCAGCGCGTCGGCGGGCGGCGCCTCCGGGACGGGCACCTCCGCGTCGCGCTCGTCGTCGGTGACGGGATCGTCGGGTTCGCTGGCCAGGTGCTGCTCGTGCGCCGCGTCGTGGGCGCTGCGGGTGAGTGCGCTGTAGGAGGTGCGCCGCCAGTCGTCGTCGAGCGTGCGGGTGAACCGGCTGACCGAGAGCTCCGGCGCCGGTGGTGCCGGCGGCTGCCAGCGGGGCACGGGGCGCCGGCCCACCTCGGCGACCTCGATCCCCCCGTCCGAGCGTGCGGCCAGCGCGGCGAGGGCGGCCGCCACGTCGTCGTCATCCGGGGGCGGCACCCGTGCGGGCGGCTCGACGCCGGCACCCGCGGCACCGAACAGCAGCCGGTGCAGGGGCGCGGCGGCGGTGTTGCCGCTGGGTGCCCAGTGCGCGACCACCTGGCAGCGGGCTCGGGTCAGCGCCACGTAGAGCAGGCGCAGGTCCTCACCGGACTCTTCGGCCTCGTGCTGTGCCCGCGCCGGCGCGTACCCGGCGCCGCCCGGTCCGCCGACGTCGAGCACCCGCCGGCCCTGCTCGTCGTGCAGCCGGAGCACCTGCGGCTCGTCGGGCACCCAGCGGTCCCAGGCGAAGGGCACGTAGACGACCGGGAACTCCAGCCCCTTGCTGACGTGCACGGTCATGATCTGCACCGCCGCGGCGTCGGACTCCAGGCGCCGGCTGCGTTCGTCGGTGCCCTCCACCGACGACTGGGCGATGCGCCGGCGCAGCCACTCGACCAGTGCGGTCAAGCCCAGCGACTCGCGCTGCGCGGCGGCGTGCAGAACCTGGCCGATGTGCCGGAGGTCGGTCAGCACCCGTTCGCCGTCCGGTCGCGCGAGCACCCGCTCCGGCAGGCCCTCCTCGGCGGTGAGCACCTCGAGGAAGGCCGCCACACCGCGGTCGGCCAGCAGGTCGGCCCACCGGCGCAGCCGCGGACCCAGCCGGTCGGCGAGCTCGTCACCGGCCTCGTCCACGGTCTGCTCGTCGTGGCCGAGGAACACCGAGAGCGCGGCCGAGCGCACCCGCCCGGCGCGGTGCGGCTGCTCCATGGCCTCCAGCAGCCGGAGCCACGATCGCGCGCTCGGCGTGGCGAAGACGCTGCCGCCCCCGGCGAACACCGCCGGCACCCCGGCGCGGCCGAGTGTCTCGCGCACCAGGTGGCCCTGGGCGTTGGTGCGCACCAGGACCGCGACGTCCCCCGGCTGGACCGGCCGCCCCGCGTACTCGGCCGCCCCCGACAGCAGGTCGACGACGTCCGCGGCCACGTCGCAGGCGACGGCGTCCCGCAGCCGGCCGACCGCCGGCATCCCCCGCCACAGCCGGCCGTGACCGGTGCGCGGCAGCCGGCGCAGCCGCAGGGGCGCGCCCGCGCCGGTCAGCCGCGACCGCTGATGGGCGGCCTGGACCGGCCGCACGAGGATGCGCTCGTGGCCGAGCGCCGCACCGCCGAACACCAGGTCCAGCGCCCCGAGCAGCGGGGCGTCGCTGCGCCAGTTGGTGCCCAGGGTCGCCTCGGTCGTCGCCTCCGCGGCCGCGGCGAGGTAGGTGGTCACGTCACCGCCGCGGAAGGCGTAGATGGCCTGCTTGGGGTCACCGATCAGGACGAGGGTCGTGCGGCCGTGGAAGGCGCGGTCGAGGATCTCCCACTGCACGGGGTCGGTGTCCTGGAACTCGTCGACCATGACCACCCGGTAGCGGGCGGCCACCCGCTCGCAGGCCACCGCACCCGACGCCGGGTCGGCCAGGGCGTCGCGCAGCAGCGACAGCCAGTCGTCGTAGTCGACCAGCCCGGCCAGGCGCTTGCGCCGCTCCACCTCGCGCCGGACCGCCTGCGCGGCGCGGCGCCGCCGACCGGCGTCACCGCCGTCCGGCAGCGGCCACAGCTCCGCCTGCCGGTCGCTGCCCACGGCCCGCCGGCCGAGCTCGAGCAGCTCGGCATGGGTGAGGAACGGCGGATCGGGTGCGCCGGCGAAGGTGCGCACGTACAGGTCGTCGACCACTTCCCGCACGAGGTCGTCGATGTCCTCGACGAAGGCGGCCGTGGGGTCGGAGTCGGCGGCCATGCCGAGCCCGGCCAGCATCTGCGAGCAGAACGAGTGCGTGGTGGCGATCGTCGCCTCGTCGAATCCGGCCAGGGCCCGGGCCAGCCGCTCCCGGCGTCGCGCCACCTCCTCCGGGGTCGCGTCCGCCAGCAGCTGCAGCACCGGGTCGCGCTCGTCCGCGCGCGCCGCTGCCGGGTCGCGCAGGCCGCGTTCCGCGGAGACCAGCCTCTCGCGCACCCGGTCACGCAGTTCGCGGGAGGCGGCGTTGCCGAACGTGACCAGCATGATCTGCGACAGCTCGGCCGCGCCCTCGGCCACGTAGCGCGCGGTGAGCGCGGCGATGGTGAAGGTCTTTCCGGTGCCGGCGCTGGCCTCCAGGACGGTGGTGCCCGTGGGCAGCGGGCCGCAGACGTCGAAGGCGTTCACGAGTTCTGCTCGGCGTTCCGGACCGGGGCCCACAGCCGGCAGGCCAGCGCGCCGAACCGCGTGGTCTCCCCCGCCCGGTGCTCCCCGTCGGCGGGAACCGCGGCGATCAGCCCGTCGAACGCCGGGCGGTCGCCCCACAGGTGCTGGTGGGAGCGGTCGTCCCGCTCGCCGCCGGGTTCGCGGTTCCACTCCTTCCGCGCGGCGTCCAGTGCCTGCTCCGGGGAGTTCCCGCCCAGCCGCCCCCCGGCGTAGGCCCAGGAGGTCTTCACCGGGAGCGGCAGCGGCTCGCACATCCCGCGGTCGTACAGGTCGACGAGGTCTGCCAGCGCCGTCACCGGGTCGGCGGGGGCGGTGATCGTCGACGTCCGCGCCCGGTTGCCCAACCGGCCGACGGTGACCGCCCGGCCGGTGCCTTCCGCGGCCGCGAGCGCCAGCGCGAGCACCCACGCCCGCGCCCGGTGCTTGGCCGACAGGCTCGAGTAGGTCACGGTCACGACCGCGCCGTCGCGCACCCCGTTGACCGTGCCGGAGAGCTCCCGGCCACCCAGATCGAGGCGCACGTCGACCGTGCGGGGGCTCGCTGCGACGGCCGGCAGCCCGGCCGCGACGAGTGCGTCGACCCGGCCGCCGACCCGCCGCAGCACGTGCTCACCCAGCCCGCGCGGTGGCAGCGTGCCGCGCAGCCACTCGGCCCGCCGGGCCTCCTCCGGCGAGGCGCCCCGCAGCCCGGCGGCGAGCAGCCGCTCGCCCACCGCCCATTCCTGCAGGGGGTCGAGGGTGGCAGCCAGGGCGTCGTCCACCTCGTCGTCCTCGCCGGGCAGGGTGATCCGGAGCCGCTGCCGCAGGTAGGCCCGGACCGGGTGCTCGACGAACGCGACCAGGTCGTCCAGGGCGACCGGACCGGTGCGCGGGCCGAGCGGCCGGCGGTCGGGCTCGGGCTCGCGCGGCTGCACCGAACGCCGGGCACCGGCCAGGCTCACCGGGTCGAAGCTGGCCGGCCGGGGGCCGGTGAAGCAGCGGACGTCGTAGGGCTGCAGCGGGTGCCGCGTGACGACGTCGGACCGGGCGCCGGGCACCATCGCGTCGAGCACGTCGAGCAGCTCGCCGACCGGGACGGCGGGCGGGCGGAGGGCACCGCTGACCGGGTCGGCACCGGTGTAGAGGACGACCACCCGATCGCCTGCGGCCATCAGCGCGTCGAGCAGCAGCTGACGGTCCTCGCTGCGCACGTCGCGCTCCCCGACGCGGGGGTCGCGGGCCAGCACGTCGTCGCCGTCCATCCCCGCCGTGCGCGGGAAGACCCCGTCGTCCAGGCCGAGCAGCACGACGACGCGGTGCGGCACCGACCGCATCGGCACCAGGGTGCAGACCGTCAGGTTGCCGGTGCGGAAGTTGGCCCGGGTCGGCCGCCCTCGGAGGCGGTCGGCGAGCAGAGCGCGGACGTCGGCCGACCGGATCGGTGCGCCTCCGCCGTCTCCCGCGTCGGCGAGCTCCCGGCGGGCCTGGGCCAGCTGCCAGGCCTCGGCGGGGTCGGTGTCGGTGAGCGAGTCCAGCGCGGCCGCCAGCGCGTCGACCCAGTGCCCGACCGGGTGCTCGCCGTCCAGTGCCGTGAGCACGTCGGCCAGCCGGTCGAGCAGTTCGGCGAGCCGCCCGGCGAGGTCGATGTCGCTGCTGTCGACGTCGTCGAGCGGCAGCGCCCGGTCCAGCCACACCGGCTCGTCCTCGGACGTGGTCACCCCCAGGAGCACGCGATCCAGGCCGGCCTGCCAGGTGTTCTGGACGATCCGTTCCAGCCCGTAGGGCCGTCGGGTGCCGGGGTCGATGCCCCACCGCACGCCCGACTGCGCCACCCAGCTCCGGATGCGCTCCAGCTCCTCGTCGGTGAACCCGAACCGGCGCCGCACCCCCGGGGTGGCGGCGAGGTCGAGCACCTGGCTGGCGGTGACCCGGCCCTGCGCGAGCTCGAGCAGCGCGGCGACGGTGTCGAGCAGCGGGTTCGTCGCACGCAGGCTCCGGTCGGCCAGCCGGACCCGCAGCGCACCGCCGGGGTGCGGCAGGTCGGGACCCAGGCCGAAGGTCGCCGACACCAGGGGCGCGAAGGTCTCGACGTCGGGGCACATGACGAGCACGTCCCGCGGCTCGAGGGTCGGATCGTCCTCGAACAGCCGCAGCAGCAGCTCCCGGAGCACCTCCACCTGCCTGGCCGGGCCGTGGCAGGCGTGCACCTGCAGGCTGTCGTCCAGCTCTGCTGCGCCCGGGAGCACGTCGTCGCGCAGGTCCGCCTGCAGGCGGCCCAGGAGCGTCGCGGGACGCGCGGCGTCCGGGTGGTGCTCGCCCCGGTGCTGGGGCAATCGCAGCTGCAGCTCCCGGACGTCGCGCGCGAGGCTGCGCAGCAGCGGATGGCACGGCAGCGTCACGGTGTCGTCGTCCCGGCGCCGGCCGGCGGTCCGGCCATCCAGGCGCTGCCACAGCACGGGGCTGGGGTGCGGCAGCCAGAGGTGGATGTCGCGGTGGGCGGCCAGGGCGTCGAGGACCGCGAGGCCGTCGGCGGGCAGCCGGGTGGGCCCGAAGAAGCTGATCCGCTCCGGCAGCCCGGACAGCGCCGGGTCGGCGCGCAGTGCCGCGCAGTCGGCCTCCAGCCGCTCCGCCGGGCTGGCACCGAGGCGCTCGCGCAGCCGGCGCCACAGCTCCGCCTGCCACGTCAGGTCGGCCGGCAGCGGGGTCTGCCCGTCGGTGTCCCGGCCGGCGGCCCAGTCGCGCAGCATGTGCGGGCGGTGTGCCCCGTAGGAGCGGAAGAGCGCGGCCAGGTGGGCAGCAGCGGCCCACCGGCGGCCGCGACGGTGGTCGTCGGCACCGTGCCCGAGGTGCTGCGCCAGCACCGCGCACCACGACTCACCGAGCGAGGCGTCGATGACCTCGAGCAGCGGCCACACGGGGTCGGCCCAGGGATCGTCACCGACGCCCGACTCGCGGGCCGCCGCCAGCGCCTCGCCGACCAGCCGGCCGACCGGCGGGAAGACGATGCCCGAGCAGATGCCGTCGCCGGCGGGGCCCGCACCCAGCACCGTCGACAGGCGCTGTGCCAGCCACCGCTCCACGCCCTTCGCCGGCACCGCGACGACCTCGGCCGCGAACGGGTCGGACAGCGGCGTCGCCAGCAGGCCGGCCAGGCCGTCCGCGAGGCGCGCCGTCCGTTCGGCTCGGTGGACGTGCAGCACCCGGTCTGTCTACCTGACGCCGGTGACAGAACCGTGCAGCGCACGGACCCCGGCGCCGGCGCGGTCAGATCCAGTCGCGGCGCTTGAAGACCAGGTACAGCGTCAGGCTGACCCCGAACATCAGCACCAGGGCGAACGGGTAGCCCCACCACTCGTCCAGCTCGGGCATGTGGTCGAAGTTCATGCCGTAGACGCCGCCCACCAGACTGGGCGCGAACAGGATGGCCGCCCAGGCGGAGATCTTCTTGACCTCCTCGCCCTGGGCGATGCTCGTCTCGGTCAGCTCCCGGATCTCCTCGTTCTGGCGCTGCGCGACCAGTGTCGCGTTCACGGTGAGGATGTCGCGCAGCTGCAGCCGGAACCCCTCCACCCGCTCGTTCACCTGCACCACGTGGTCGGCCACGTCGCGCAGGTAGCTGCGCAGCTCCTCATCCACGCCGTACTTGTCGAAGCCGGCGGTGATGGCGGCGAGGATGCCGGTCAGCGGCTGCGCGGCGCGCTGGAACTCCAGCACCTCCTGGGAGAGCTCGTAGATGCGCCGGGAGACCCCCGGGTCGCCACCGAAGACCTGGGTCTCGATCTCGTCGATGTCGTTGGCCAGCCCGTCGACCACCGGCCGGTACCCGTCGACGACCGCATCCAGCGTCGCGTAGAGCACAGCCTCGCTGCCCTTGGCCAGCAGCGCCGGGTCGCTCTCCAGCCGCCGGCGCACCCGGGAGAGGTCGGGCGACTCGCTGTGTCGGACGGTGATCGCGAAATCCGGCCCGAGGAACAGGTGCAGCTCGCCGAACTCGACTTCCTCCCGCGCGTCCACGTACCGCGCGGCCTTGAGGACGACGAACAGCGTGCTGCCGTAGCGCTCGAACTTCGGCCGCTGGTGGGCCTTGATCGCGTCCTCGACCGCCAGCTCGGGCAGGTCGAACAGCTCCGCCACCGATCCCAGGTCGCCGGGCTCGGGCCGGTAGAGCCCCAGCCACGCCAGCCGGCCCTCGCCCTCGGTCAGCTCCCGCCGGCTCTCCTCGGCCGATTCCGGGGTCGCCACCCGGCGGCCGTCGGAGTAGACGGCATTGTCGATGAGCGGGGAGGGCCGCTCGGGTGCCGGTTCGACCGGGCGGCGGGCAGGCGGGAACAGCTCCGCCCGCGGGCGGCGGGTGAGGGCGGAGAGGGCGGTCAACGGCGCGAGACGGCGCTCGGACATGACGGGCTCCCGGGGCGAGGGGACGGCGGTGGACACCGGAGCGGTCCTCGCACGCCTGAGCCGGGTCTCGGCCCCCTGGATGTCCCGCCGCGAGCATGTGAGCGGCGGAGGCAGGGGATCCTTCGTCAGGCCGTGAGGACCTCGGCATCGGTACTCGGAGGCTCGCTGCGCACCGCGTCCTCCTCCCGGTCCGGCCGCCACCTCGCGCCACGGCCGTCGTCCATGGTCCCACGCCCCCCGCCGTGCCCCGGACGTGTCGCCGCCCACACGGGTGAGGGCCGGGCGGGGACCTAGTACCCCGGCCGCCAACGTTCCCCCTGCCGATGCGGCGCGGGCAGCGGCCTTGGGGTGTCCCTGAGCGGCCCATTCAGGGACGACGGCCGCAACGGCCTTCCGGCAGCCGAACAGTGTGCGCGGACGGGCAGTTTCTGGATTGAGAACTGCCCGTCCGCGCACATCGTTCCGTCGGCGCCCTGTTTCTGAAGGCGTCTTGAGGGCGCACGTTGCCGGGCGTGGCCCTCTAGCCGGCGACCTCACCGGTGGGCGGCGGGATCTCGAGCGCGACGAGGAACCGCGACACCATGGCGTAGCCCGCGACGGTGGCCGTCAGCTCGACGACCTGCCGGTCGTCGAGGTGTTCGCGCACCGCGGCGAACACGGCGTCGGGAACGGCCACGGACCGGGTGGAGGCATCGGCGAACGCGAGGACGGCGGCCTGCATCGCGGACCAGGCGTCTCCGGCTGCGTCCGGCCGGCGCAGCAGCTCGAGCTGGACGTCGGTGAGACCGGCACGCCGGCCGATCGGCTCGTGAGCCGCCCACTCGAAGTCGGCGTCGTTCAGGACCGCCACCCGCAGGATGACCAGCTCCCGCAGGTCGCCGGGCAGCGTCGAGGAGCGCAGCGCGCCGAGGAGCGCGTTCCACCCCTCGGCCACGGGCGGGCTGTGCAGCAGCAGCCGGTCGAGTGCGCTGAGCCGCCCGCCGCGCCGAGCGCGCATGAGGTCGGCGACGGCGCCGTCCTCGGCGGCCAGCGGCAGACGCGGGGTGCCGTTGTCGGTCATCAGGAGGTCAGCGACCGAAGATGCCCTGGCCGAACGCGCCGTTGGCGGTCAGCAGGCGGGACAGCCCCTTGCCCAGCTCGACGACCCGCGCCGTCTTCTCCGCGCCCAGGGACAGCCACGGGTCGGCTGCCAGCGCGTCGGTCTGCATCTCGATCCGCGCGCGCAGTTCGGCGCCCTCCTCGGTGAGCCCGGCGTCGTCGAGCAGCCCGCGGTCGGCCAGCGCGGCACACGCTGCGTCCCACTCCTCGTCCTTCCAGCCGCGGGTCGCCTTGGCCGCGGCCACGGTGAACCCGCGGCCGGTGGCGCAGTGGGTGATCAGCGCCTCGATGCCGGTGAGCCCGGCGTGCACCAGGACGGCGACGTGCCCGTCGCCCCGGTGCTCGCGCAGCAGCGAGGCGCCGTGCCACACGGCCAGCAGCGGCTCCTCCGGCCACGGCAGGTCGGCGTGGCCGGCGTAGAGCGGGCGGCCCTCCGCGCTGAGACCGGCGCAGGCCTCGCGCAGCAGCCCGGCCAGCTCCGCGACCTCGGAAGAGGCGGCCGCCTCCTCGCCCAGCAGCCGGGTGAGCGACGCGCGGGCCGCGTCCAGGCGGGCGCTGAGCACCTGCTCCGGCGTGGCCAGCGTCCAGGCCCGCGGGATCATGTGCGCGACGAGCGAGGGCGCGAAGTTGTAGAACGTCGCGGTGACCACGCCCGCGCCCACGGCACCCATGGGAGCGGCGCGGCCGGCGAAGTACACCATCCGCCCGGGCCGGAGCCCGAGTGCGCCGAGGTACTGGTCCTGCTCCGGCGCGAAGTACAGCTGCGAGTGCAGCGGGTCGATCGCGCGGTGGGCGCGGCCGACGAGGGCGGGATCGAACGCGGGCTCGGGCTGATCGACGCTGACCATGGGCGCACCCTAGCCAGCGGTCGTGGGTGGCCGGAACAGCGACCACGACACCCGGGTGCGCACCGTCTGGAAACCGAGGCTCTCGTAGAGCCGCATCGCACCGGTGACGTTGTCGCTGTCGACGTCGAGAGCCGAGGTCCGGCAGTGGTCCGCGGCCGCGCGGCGCAGTGCGTCGAGGATGGTCGCCGCCGCGATCCCGCGACCGCGTGCGCCCGGCAGCACCCCGATCTGCCCGAGACCGACCTCCCGGTAGCCCCGTGCCGCGGTGTCGGACTCGAAGACGTAGGACAGCACGTAGCCCTGCACGACGCCGGCCTCGACGGCGAGGACGGAGAGGTCGGGCCGGAAGGCGCGCTGCCCGGTGAACAGCGCCCGCCACGCCGCCGGATCGCGCTCGCTGGAGCCGTGGTGCTGCGTGAACGCGGCGTTGTGCGCGCGCCGCACCTCGTCGTCGCGGTCCCAGCTGAACGGCACGAACTCCACGCCCGGCACCGGACGAGGTCCCGGCAGATCGCTCAGCTGCCGCTCCATGGTCCGGTACCAGCGCTCGGCGGACAGGCCGCGCCCCCGGACCAGCCGTTCCAGGGACGGCTGGCTGCCCATGATTCCGACCAGCAGGCGGGCCGGGGCCTCCGGATGCCGCGCCGCGTGGACCTCCGCCCCGCGCTCGAGCTGCCAGTCCAGCAACGCCCCACCGATGCCCCTGCCCCGCTGGTCGGGACGCACCCGCCCCTCGAGGTGGATGCGGAAGGCATCGCGGAAGGTGGCCGGGGCGGACACGTGCGCCACGCCGGCCAGCGCGCCGTCGGCGTCGTGGACCGCCAGCCCGTCACGGGCCGGGTCGATCTCCCGGCTGCTCCACTCCTCGGCGACGTCGTCGGCGTCCGGGAACTCCCCGGTGTCGTCGAGCGGCTCGGCGGCGACCAGCAGCTCGGCCACGGCCGGGATGTCGTCGGTGCGCAGCGGCCGGGCCACGAAGCCGTCGGGGACGGCGGGGAGAGCGGGCACGAGACGCGAGGCTAGAGGTCGCCCGCTGGAGGGGCTACCGGGTTTCGGGCACGTACAGGCAGAAGGGGTGACCGGCCGGGTCCAGGCACACCCGGACGTCGTCCTGCGGCTGGAAGTCGGCCACCGTGGCGCCGGCATCCACCGCCAGCTGCACCGCGGCGGCCAGGTCGTCCACCTCGATGTCCAGGTGCAGCTGCATGCGCGGGTCCCCGTCACCGGCCGGCCACACCGGGCGGACGTGACGCTCCTCCCGCTGGAACGACAGGCCGGCGCTGCCGTCCTGCGGCCGCAGCGTCGCCCACTCCGGGTCGTCGGTGCCGAGCGGCCAGCCGAGCAGCCGCTGGTAGAAGCGCGCCAGCCCCTGCGGATCGGGGGTGTCGAGCACGGTGCCGGTGAGCGCGAAGCGGGGCATCAGGCCTCCAGCCCGAACAGGCGGGCGCCGTTGTGCCAGAGGACGGCACGCAGCCAGTCCTCCCCCAGGTCCAGCCGGTGCAGCGCCTGCAGCTGGTGCGCGTAGGGGTACGGGATCGACGGGAAGTCGCTGCCCAGGACGATCTTCTCGCGCAGCGCCGCCAGCCGCGGCCGGTCGGCCGGGTCGAAGGGCATCAGCCGCTCGGTGAAGTCGGTCGCGAACATCGTCGTGTCCAGGTGCACCCGTTCGTACCGCTCGGCGAGGTCGAGGAACTCCCGGTACTCGGGCATGCCGAGGTGCGCGATCACGAGCTGGAGCCGCGGGTACCGCTCCAGCAGTCCTTCCATCGGCTCCGGTCCGGTGTGCTCGCCCGCCAGGGGCCCCGATCCGCAGTGGATGACCACCGGGGTGCCGGTCTCCTCAAGGCGCGCCCAGACGTCGTCCAGCAGGCCGTCGCGCGGATCGAACGCCCCCACCTGCACGTGCACCTTGAACACCCGGGCGCCGGCGCCGAGGGCCTCGGCGACGTAGTCGGCCACCCCCGGCTCCGGGAAGAACGTCGCCGACCGGAGCACGTGCGGGCGGCCGGCCGCGAACGCGTGCGACCACTCGTTCAGCCACGCGGCCATCCCGGCCTTGTGCGGGTACGGCAGCGTCGGGAACGCACGGACGCCGAGCCGGTCGAGGACGGCGAGCCGCTCCTCCTCCGGCAGCCGGTAGGTGACCGGCCAGTCCGCGCCGTAGTGGGTCCCGGCTGCCTCGAAGTACTGCCAGACCTTCGCCTGCACCCGCTCGGGCAGGAAGTGCACGTGCACGTCGACCAGCCCGGGCAGGCCCAGCTCCCGCCAGTACCGCGGGACGTCGGCGTCGTCGGCCGGCGGGTGGATGCTCACTGGACCGTGACGACGACCTTGCCGCGCACGTGCCCGCCGGCGACCAGCCGGTGGGCCGCCACCAGCTCCGCCAGCGGGAACGCCTTGGCGATCGGCACCCGCAGCTGGCCGGCGTCGGCCATGCGGGCCAGCTCTTCGAGGTCGGCGTGCTCGGGGCGGACGAAGACGTAGCGCCCGCCCATCTCGTTCACCGACGGGTCGACGACGGAGGCGATCCGCGACCGGTCGCGCACCTGTTCCGGGGCGTCGGCGAAGGTGTCGCCCCCGACGAGATCCAGGACGGCGTCGACCGGCTCGGCCAGCTGCCCGCTGATCGGGCCGGCGGAGTAGTCGAGGACCTCGGCGCACCCGGCGTCGGTGAGGAAACCGTGGTTGCGCGGGCTGGCGGTGCCGATGACCGTCGCGCCCAGTGCGACGGCGATCTGCACGGCGAAGAAACCGACCCCACCGGCGGCGCGGTGCACCAGCACCCGGTCGCCCTCGCCGACCTGCAGCGCCTCGGTGAGCGCCTGGTAGGCGGTGAGCCCGGCCAGCGGCAGCGCGCCGGCCTCGGCGAAGGAGAGCGACCCCGGCTTGTGCGCCAGGCAGCGCTGCGGGGCGGGCACCAGCTCGGCCGCCGTCCCCCACTGGACGTCGTCGCGGCGGACGTAGCCGAACACCTCGTCACCCGGCGCGAAGGCGACGACCGCGGGACCGACCGCCTCGACGACGCCGGCGACGTCCCAGCCCGGGACGATCGGGAAGTGGTGGGGATAGGCGCCGGCCAGCCCGCCCTGGCGGATGAGCATGTCGACCGGGTTCACCCCGGCGGCGTGCACCCGGACCAGCACCGTATCGGGGCCGACGGGCGGTTCCGCCAGGTCGTCGCGCAGGGAGAGGACGTCGTCGCCGCCGAACCGGTCGTAGGCCATCCCGCGCATCTACCGACGTCCCTTCACGTACCGCCCGAAGGCCTTCTGGATCTCCCGGCGCGAGTCGCGCTCGGCAAGGTCGTGCCGCTTGTCGTAGGACTTCTTGCCCTTGGCCAGGGCGAGGGTGGCCTTGACCTTGCCGTCCTTGAAGTACAGGTCGAGCGGGACGAGCGTGAGCCCGCCCTCCTTGGTCTTGCCCAGCAGCTTGTCGATCTCGCTGCGGTGCATGAGCACCTTCCGCTTGCGGCGCGGGGTGTGGTTGGTCCAGGTGCCCTGCACGTACTCGGGGATGTGCACGTGCTGCAGCCACACCTCGCCGTCGTCGATGGAGGCGAAGCCGTCCACCAGGGAGGCACGGCCGGCACGCAGGCTCTTCACCTCGGTGCCGGTGAGCACGAGACCCACCTCGTAGGTGTCGAGGATCGAGTAGTCGTGCCGCGCCTTCTTGTTCTGGGCGATGAGCTTGCGCCCGGTCTCACGCGGCATGGGTCCACCCTACGTCGAGGGGCGATCTTGCCGAATGCGACGAACTCGTGGCCATCGAGCGGGCGATGGCCACGAGTGCGTCGCACTCGCGCGTGGGGAGCTACAGCCGGACGTACAGCCGCAGCGTCACGTACGCGGCGATACCGGCCAGGGCGACGCCGACGCCGGAGACGACGACGCTGTTCCAGATGATCGCGTCCCACTCGACCGGCGGGATGATCCCGGCCTTGATGGGCCCGGCCAGGGTGCGGTCGATGAACAGCACCTTGGTGAGGATCAGACCGCCGGCGGCCAGCAGACCACCGATGAGACCGGCGATCGCCGCCTCGAGGATGAACGGCAGCTGGGTGTACCAGCGGGAGGCGCCGACCAGCCGCATGATGTTGGTCTCGTTGCGCCGGTTGAACGCCGCCAGCTGGATCGTGTTGGAGATCAGCAGCAGTGCCGCGAGCGCCTGCACGACGGCGACGGCGATCGTGGCGTTCCGGGCGCCGTTGAGCAGGCTGAACAGCCGGTCGAGGAACTGCCCCTCGTCCCGCACCTGGTCGACACCGGCCTCGCCGTTGGGGAACTCGGCCGCGATGATCTCGTAGCGCTCCGGGTTGACCAGCTCGACGCGGAAGCTCTCCGGCAGGGCGTCCGGCGGCGTGTTCTCCACCAGCTCGGGCTGCTGGCTGAACTGCTGCCGGAACCGCTCGTAGGCCTCCTCCCGCGATTCGTAGATGAAGCCCGCGACCTCCGGGGAGGCCTCCAGCTCCGACTGGATCGCCTGCCGCTGCTCGTCGGTGACGCCGTCGGCCAGGAAGATGGAGACCTGCACCTTGTCGTAGTAGATCTCCTTCATCTCGGAGATCATCCCGGCGATCAGCAGGCCGGTGCCCATGAGGCCGAGCGAGATGGCCGTCGTCAGGATCATCGCGACCGTCATGGTCAGGTTGCGACGAAGCCCGGTGGCCACCTCGGAGAGCACGAAGTTGACGCGCATGGATTCCCTGTCGTGGAGTGCGTGAGGAGTCGGTCAGCAGCAGACGGTCAGCGGCCCACGCCGTAGACCCCGCGCGACTGGTCGCGGGTGAGGACTCCCCCGTTGAGCTCGATGACGCGGCGGCGCATGGAGTCGACGATGTGGTAGTCGTGCGTCGCCATGATCACCGTGGTGCCGGTCCGGTTGATCCGCTCGAGCAGCAGCATGATGCCCTCGCTGGTCTCCGGGTCCAGGTTTCCGGTCGGCTCGTCGGCCAACAGCACCAGGGGCCGGTTCACGAACGCGCGGGCGATCGCCACCCGCTGCTGCTCACCGCCGGAGAGCTCGCCGGGCAGCCGGTTGGCCTTGCCCTCCAGCCCGACCATCTCCAGCACCTCCGGCACGACCCGCTTGATCGTCCGGTGCGGCTTGTTGATGACCTCGAGGGCGAAGGCGACGTTCTGGGCCACCGTGCGGTTGCGCAGCAGCCGGAAGTCCTGGAAGACGCAGCCCATGGTGCGGCGGAGCTTGGGCACCTGCCACTTGCTCATGGTGTTGAGCGCCTTGCCGTTCACCGAGACCGTGCCCGAGGTGGGGTCGTCCTCCTTCAGCAGCAGCCGCAGGAACGTCGACTTGCCCGAGCCGGAAGACCCGATGAGGAAGACGAACTCGCCCTTGTCGATCTCGGTGGACACGTCGTCGAGGGCCGGCCGGCCACTGGCCGGATAGAGCTTGGTGACGTGTTGCAATTCGATCACGAGGCGCCACGGTACTAGTCCCGGCTGTGCGTCAGGCCCGTTCGCCACGGAACGCTCCGGAGTCGTTCTCGCGGTGCATGCGGAAGAACCTCGGTGCCCCCCACGACTCGCAGGCCCGTCGCGGCCCCCTGCACCGGGGCCGGTGGGAAGACCGGCCTCAGGAGGAAGGGACGGCCTCCTGCTGACGGCGCCACCGGATGCCGGCTTCGATGAGGGCGTCGATCTCGCCGTCGAGCACCGCGGCGGTGTTGCCGGTCTCGTGCTCGGTGCGCAGGTCCTTCACCATCTGGTACGGGTGCAGGACGTAGGAGCGCATCTGGTTGCCCCAGCTGCTGCCCTCGCCCTTGAGCGCGTCCATCTCGGCCTTCTGCTCCTGCTGGCGGACGACGAGCAGGCGGGCCTGCAGCACCCGCAGGGCGGCCGCCCGGTTCTGGATCTGGCTCTTCTCGTTCTGGCAGGACACCACGATGCCGGTGGGGATGTGGGTCATCCGGACGGCGGAGTCGGTGGTGTTGACGCTCTGCCCACCGGGGCCGGAGGAGCGGAAGACGTCGACCCGGATCTCGTTCTCGGGGATCTCGACGTGGTCGGTCTGCTCCACGACCGGCAGCACCTCGACGCCGGCGAAGGAGGTCTGCCGGCGGCCCTGGTTGTCGAACGGCGAGATGCGGACCAGCCGGTGGGTGCCCTGCTCGACCGAGAGGGTGCCGTAGGCGTAGGGCACCTTGACCGTGAACGTGGCCGACTTGATGCCGGCCTCCTCCGCGTAGCTGACGTCGTAGACCTCGGTCGGGTACTTGTGCCGCTCGGCCCAGCGCAGGTACATGCGCATGAGCATCTCGGCGAAGTCGGCGGCGTCCACGCCACCGGCCTCCGAGCGGATGGTCACGAGCGCCTCGCGGGAGTCGTACTCACCGGAGAGCAGGGTGCGCACCTCGAGCTCGGCGATCACCTTCTGCAGGTTCTCCAGCTCCCGCTCGGCCTCGGCGGTCGTCGCCTCGTCGTTCTCCTCCGCGGCCATCTCGTGCAGCAGCCCGACGTCCTCGAGCCGGCCGCGCAGCTCCTCGACCCGGCGCAGGTCGCCCTGCATGTAGGAGAGCTTGGAGGTCAGCGCCTGGGCGGCCTCGACGTCGTCCCAGAGGTCGGGGGCGGCCGTCTGCAGCTCGAGCTCGGCCACCTCCCGGCGCATGCGGTCGACGTCGAGGACGGCCTCGATCGACCTCAAGGTCGTGTCGAGTTCGTCCAGGACGACGGAGAAGTCAGCGGCCACGTCTAGCCAGGGTAGTGCGCCCCGGGAAGGGGTAGGCATGCGTGGCATGAGCGAACCGCGACGACCCCGTTCCCGGGAGGACTACGCACGCGGCCTCCCCGACCACCACGACCCCACGGCCGGGCTGGGCGGCGCGCCACCGGCCCGGTCGGCGCTCACCCTGCGGCTGGTGCTGGCTGCGTTCGGTCTCGTCGTCTGCGTGGGCGGCGGATTCCTCTGGCTGGCCGCCGACGTGCCCGCCTGGCCGGCCGTCGTCCTGTTCGTCCTGGGCGCGATCGCCCTGGTCGACATCGTCGTCATCCTCCGGCGCAAGGCCCGCGGCGAACCCGGCTGAACCCGTTCAGCCGCTCCCGACCGCAGAACCGAGGCCGCGGGACAGCGACGCGGCATCGGTGAGCAGGGGCAGGGGGGCCGCTCCCCGGGTGCGCGCCGCCATCCACGCCGGGATGTCCTCGGCCGGCATGGGGCGGGCGATGTGGAAGCCCTGCGCGAAGGTACAACCCAGCGCCGTGGCCATCGCCAGCTGCTCTGCCGTCTCGACCCCTTCCGCGAGGCTGCGCATGCCGAAGGCGTCGGCCAGTCCGACGACGGCCTCGATGGCCGCGGCTGCCTGGCCGGCCCGGCCTGCGGCGCAGGTGACCAGGCTCCGGTCGATCTTCAAGAGACCGGCCGGCAGCGCGACCAGCTGGCTGATCGAGGAGAAGCCGGAGCCGAAGTCGTCGATGGACACCTCGACGCCGGTCACCCGCAGGCGGGCCAGCTGCGCCGCCGCGCTGACCGGGTCCTCTGCCACGCTGGTCTCGGTGAGCTCCACGACGAGGCGGTCGGGTGGCAGCCCGGAGGCCTCCAGCGCCGCCGCGACGTCGTCGGTGAGCGTGCCGGCGGAGAAGTGCTCGGCGCTGATGTTCACGTTCATCACCAGTGGCAGCCCCGCGGCGTCCCAGGCGACGGCCTGCCCGGTGGCGGTGCGCAGCACCCAGCAAGTCAGCTCTGCCATGAGGTCGTGCTGGGCGGCCAGCGGCACGAAGTCCGACGGCGGCAGCAGGCCGCGCTCGGGGTGCTGCCAGCGGACCAGCGCCTCCATCCCGGTGCAGGTCCCGGTCGACAGCTGCACGATCGGTTGGTAGTGGAGGACCAGCTGGTCGCCTGCGATGGCGTCGCGCAGCTCGGCAGCCAGCTGCATCCTCGTCTCGGCCGCGGACCGCAGGTCGGGGCTGAACACCCGCACGCGGCCGCGCCCGGCGGCCTTGGCGGCGTACATCGCCAGGTCTGCGTCGCGCACCAGTTCGGTGGACCGGACGCTGCGCCGGTTCCCGCCGTCGGTGCCGGCGATGCCGATGCTCGCCCCGAGGGTGAGACGGCGGCCGCCGAGCTCGAACGGCTCCACGAAGGCGGCCTGGCAGCGGGCCGCCAGCGCGGCCGCCCCGTCGGTGTCGCAGTTCCGGCAGAGGACGACGAACTCGTCGCCGCCCAGCCGGCCGACGGTGTCCTGGGCGCGGGTGGCCTCGAGCAGGCGGGCCGACATCTGGCGCAGCAGCTCGTCGCCGACCTCGTGCCCGAGGGAGTCGTTGACGTCCTTGAAGCCGTCGACGTCCAGGAACAGCACCGACACGGCGGGGTGGTCCGGGCGGTGCAGCTCGCGGTTGATGAGCTCGTGCAGGTGCGCCCGGTTGGGCAGCTCGGTGAGGTGGTCGTGCCGCGCCTGCCAGGAGGAGGCGCGCTCGGCGAGCACCCGCGCGGTGACGTCGGTGTGCGTCACCACGACGTGCCCGGCGCCCCCCACCCGCGTGCCCTGCACGTGGAACCAGAGCCGCCCGGTGCCGGACAGACCGGGCATCGAGCGGTCGATCGACATCTCCGAGCGCTCGCCGGCCATCAGCTCGCGCAGCTCGGCGACGAGCGTGCGGCCGTCCGGGTCGTCCGCCAGGCCCACTGCCTCGGTGAAGTAGTCGGCGCCCGGCCGGATGGACAGCCCGTGCTTGCGACCGTCGTTCACCCAGGCGGAATTGACCAGCACGATCACGCCCCGCGGATCGAGCACGACGGTGGGCGAGGGCAGCGCGTCGACGACGGCGGCGATCAGTGCGGCGTCCCGGCCCTGGGCAGCCCCTAAGTCCCGCCCGTCGAACGGCAGCTCGGCCCGTCCCTGTCTTCCGTGCACGTGTCCCCCGTCGGCTCGTGACGTCTCCCCGTGGAGTCTCTCGTCCCCATCGGCACGGGGAACGGGAGACACAGTCTGCTGACGCGCGCTGTGCCCGTTAAGGATGAGGGTGGCGCGCTCCGGTGTCAGCCGGCCCTGGTCTCCGCCACGATCCAGGCCAGGTAGTCGGGGTTGCCGCCGACCAGCGGAAGCGCGATGACGCAGGGCACCTCGTACGGGTGGAGCTCCTTGGTGCGAGCCACGACCGCCGGGACCAGCGAGCGGCGGGTGTGCAGGGCGACCCGCGCCTCGGTCTCGTCGTGCACCGCGCCGTCCCACCGGTAGACCGACCGGATCGGCGTCACGTGGTGGCCGCAGGCGACCAGCCGCTCCTCGACCAGCGTGCGGGTGAACCCGGCCAGCCAGTCCCCGTCGGCGGCGGTCACGACGACCTCGCAGAACTCCTCGTCCATGGGTCGATCCTTCCCCGACCGATCACCGATCTCTTGCGTGGAACCGACCGTCCTGCGGGTAGGGGGGCGGGCATGAGCGACGAGATGACGATCCAGCTGGACAGCGAGGAGTACGTGGTTCGCCCGGACGGGAAGGGCCTGCAGGTGGGCCGCCGGGTGGGCGGCGACGTGACCTGGCTGGAGACGGTCGACGGAGACCTGCTGCCAGACCCGGCGCGCGAGGCGCTCGGCCGCGGGGACACCTCCGACGAAGCGCTGCTCCGGGCGGTACGCGGCATCGTCCAGGCGGAGGTCGAGCGCGGCGGCTGACGGTCGGCCGGGGTCCCGCGGCGGTCTCCCCGCCACGGCCCCCGGCCACGGCCGGGTCAGCGGCGGGCGACGACATAGGGCCCCAGCGGCGGCTCGTCCGGCGTCTTGGCGGCGTCGCCCTCGCTGTTGCCTGCGTAGCGCACCATCCCGGTGAAGTCGGGCAGGAACGTCGCCCGGTCGACCCCGGGCTGGGTGGTCCGGAGGCAGGTGGCCAGCGGGATCCGCTCCCGCACCGCGGGGCCGTCGTGGGCGAGGGCGTCGGTGACGATCGCGTAGCCGACCGGGTCGTAGCTACCGATGGCGAAGTGGTCGGCGGTGTTGGTCGGGCAGACCTCCTGCAGCGCGATGTTCGCGATCCGGCCCTGCCCGGTGCGCAGCGCGGAGCTCGCGTTCGGCGGCGTGTTCGGGACGACGATCTCGTCGGTGGCCGTGTACGCGACCGTGTAGTCGATGCCGGCGAACGTCTCGGTGCCGCTGTTGAGCGCGGCCATAAACGCCGACTGCGACGCCTGCTGGTGGTTGGCGGGGGTGCACTCCCGCTGGCACGCCGCGTCGGCGACGACGGTGCCGTGGTTGGACGGGCTCAGGCCGATCACGTCCACGTACTCCGCCGCGATCTGGATGTCGCCGGTCGCGTCGGAGGGCAGGGTGACCGCGCACCACCGCAGGCCCAGCTGGTCGAACGCCCGCATGTAGGTCCGCCCGAAGTTGACCTCCGGCGTGAGGGTCGTACCCGGCACGAGCAGGACCGGGTCCTGAGCCGACCGCCGCAGCGGTCCGTTGCAGGACAGGCCGGCGTCCAGCTGCGCCTTCGGGACGCCGAGCCGGGGGCCCTGCTGGTCCAGCGGAGCGAACTCCCCGGCCGCGGCGGGCGGCGGGGTCGCCGCCGCCGTCCCGCTGCCGAGCAGGACCACCACGGCGGCAGCCACCGCCGCCGCCAGACACGACCGACCGCTGCGCACGCCGGACTCCCGCCGTCCCGGGCACGCCTCGTCGCGCGCTCCGGTCGGTCCAACGAGCCGGAGGCCGGGTGGTTGCGCGGGCACGGTCCGTCGGTCAGCCGGGGAGTGCCTCGCCGGTCCGGAGCAGGCCGCTCTCGTAGGCGAAGATCACCGCCTGCACGCGGTCGCGCAGCCCGAGCTTGGTGAGGACGTTGCTCACGTGCGTCTTCGCCGTGGCGTCGCTGACGACGAGGTCGCGGGCGATCTCCGCGTTCGCCCGGCCGCGGCCGAGGAGCCGCAGCACCTCGACCTCGCGCGGACTGAGCACGGCCAGCCGGTCGGCCAGCCGGGGGTCGGCCCTGGGGGCCGTCCCGAACGCCTCGATCACCCGGCGGGTGACCGACGGCGCGAGGACCGCCTCGCCTGCGGCGATCGTCCGGACCGCGGAGAGCAGTTCCTCGGCCGTGGCGTCCTTGAGCAGGAAGCCGCTCGCGCCGGCGCGCAGGGCGTCGAACACGTACTCGTCCAGGTCGAAGGTGGTCAGCACCAGCACCCGTGTCCGGGATCCACCGGTCACCAGCCGGCGGGTGGCCGCCAGCCCGTCCAGCACCGGCATGCGGATGTCCATGAGCACCACGTCCGGCTCGAGGCGGCGGATGCAGGCGAGCGCCTCCTCGCCGTCCCGGGCGTCTCCCACGACGGCGACGCCGTCCTCCCCTTCGAGCAGCGAACGCAGCCCGGCCCGCACCATCGGCTGGTCGTCGGCGACCACCACCCGCACGGTCATGCCGCGGCACCTTCCCGGAACGGCAGGCGGGCCCGGACGGCGAACCCACCGCCGGGCTGGGGCCCCACCTCCAGCACCCCGCCGTAGAGCGCCACCCGCTCCCGCATCCCGACCAGCCCCAGACCGCCGCCGTCCGAGAGGCCGGCCCCGGTACCGCCGGTGTCCACCACCTCCACGTCCAGCTCTGCGTCCCGGTATCGCAGGCACACCGTCACGCGGCTCCCGGTCGCGTGCCGCCGCACGTTGGTCAGCCCCTCCTGCACGACCCGGTAGGCCACCAGGCCCACGCCCGGGGGCAGTGGAACGGGCTGCCCCTCGATGACGACGTCCACCGGTGCGCCGGCCGCGCGGGTGTCGGCGACGAGCCGGTCGAGCTGGTCCAGCCCCGGCTGGGGCGCCAGCGCCGGTCGCTCGCCGTCGGCGCGGAGGACGCCGAACAACCGGCGCATTTCCGCCATGGCCTGCCGGGCCGTCACCTCGACGGCGCGCAGGTCGTCGATCTCCCGGCCCAGCGCCGGGTCGAGCCGGCGGCGGACGGCCTGGGTCTGGACGGCGATCACGCTGATCGAGTGGGCGACGACGTCGTGCAGCTCGCGGGCGATGCGGGCCCGTTCCGCGGCGACGGCCCGCGCGGCGTCCTCCTCCCGGGTGCGCTCGGCCCGGTCGGCGCGCTCCGCCGCCTCGAGCGACCGGCGCGTCCGGTCGCGCACCGCCTGGCCCACGACCCAGCTGCCGCCGTAGAGCACGGTCACCGCGACGAAGTCGCTGACCTCGCCGCCGGTGACCGCGAAGGCGATGCAGAACGGGACGACGGCCAGGGCGAGCCCCACCCAGGCACGCGGCGGGTCGAGCTCCGTCCCGGCGGTGAAGGAGACGATGACCAGGGCCGCGAAGACGGCGAACTGGCCGTCGGCGTCGATCACCATCATCCCGGCCACGACGAAGGCCAGCACCGCCAGCGGGAACCGCCGCCGCCAGGCCACCGCCCCCATCACGACGACGGTCAGCAGGGCGTGCAGCCAGGCCGGCCGGTCCAGCGGCGTCGTCGCCGCTTCGACCAGACCCAGTGCGACGAGCGCACCGGCCACCAGCGCATCGACGATGGCCGGCCGCCCGGCCAGTCCCCGGACCATGGTCACGGAACGTAGTCCCGGCGGCGGGCGCACGGGCGGTCCGCCGTCGTCAGGAGCCGGCCGGGGTGCCCACGGAGCCGGGCGCCCCGCGGAGCCCCCGGCTGCGGGCGAGCGCCACCGACAGCACCGTGAAGCCCACCGTCATGATCAGCGCACCGGGGACGTTGGCGCCCACGACGAAGAACCCGCCTCCGATGCCGGCGACCACCGCCACCGGCGCCCACCAGGGCACGAGCCCGCCGCGCCAAGCGGCCAGGGCCGCGACCGGCAGGCAGAGCAGGAAGCCGGCGACGCCGCTGATCTGCATGACCTGCAACGCCCACATGCCGCTCATCGCCTCCTCGACCGCCACGTTGCCCTCGACGCCGAAGGCCTGGCCGATGCCGGAGTCGTAGAAGTCGGCGAGCAGGAAGCCGGGCAGCGAGGTGGCCCCCAGGAAGGCCAGCAGCACCGCGACGTTGGCCAGCCAGGCGCCGCGGCCCCGGACCGACCAGGCCAGCAACAACGCCGCCACGCCCCAGAACGCGTAGGAGAAGTGGTAGCTCAGCGACTTGAACTGCAGGGCCTCGGGGTTGTCCGCATACAGCCGGTAAAGCTGCCGGCCGTCGAGGTCCACCGCCGGGTCGGCGGCCGCGCCGGCGACCGCGAGCATGCCCGCGAGCACCGGGGCCACGACCAGGAACCAGCGTCGGGCGGTGCGGGCCGCACGACCGGGCGCAGCGCCCTCGTCGGCGGGGATGGGCGCGGTGATCGGGCTGTCGAGCACGGGAACCTCCGGGGCCGGGGACGGGCCTGAACGGTCCCGCGCCCGCCCGTCCGGGCACATCGGCCGAGCCGCCGATCCCCGCCTCCGCCGCGCGGCCGATCCCCGGCCGCCCGCGCCGACGTACGAGCGACACCGGTACCCCGAGGCGCCGGTGACCGGTCTCCGACGTCGTCCTGGGACCTCAGGTGGGCGCGGACTGCGACCCGTAACACGGCCGTGACCACACGGAGATGGACAGGCGGCAGCGTGAACGCCAAGGTCGGCGCAGACACCGGCCCGGACCTGGAGACGCGATGACGACCCCGCTCGATGAACAGACCGCACGCAGCTGGCTGGCCGTGGCGGTGGGGGAAGCCCGTGCCGGGCTCGCCGAGGGAGGCATCCCCATCGGGGCCGCCCTCATCGGCCGCGACGGCACCGTGCTGGGTCGCGGGCACAACCGCCGGGTGCAGCACGACGACCCGTCGGTGCACGGGGAGACCGACGCCTTCCGCAACGCCGGGCGGCAGCCCTCCTACCGGGGTACGACGATGGTCACGACCCTCTCGCCCTGCTGGTACTGCAGCGGCCTGGTGCGCCAGTTCGGCATCACCCGGCTCGTCGTCGGGGAGGCCACCACCTTCTCCGGCGGGCACGAGTGGCTGGCCGAGCACGGCGTCGAGGTGCTGGTGCTCGACGATCCCGAGTGCGTGCAGCTGATGACCGACTTCGTCGCCGCGAACCCGGCGCTGTGGAACGAGGACATCGGCGAGGACGAGCTGCCCGCCGGTGCCGGTCAGGAGATCCGATGAGCACCGTCCGTACCGACGACGCCCCGGCCGCCGTCGACCCCGACTACCCGATCGACCCCGTCCCCCAGCACGCCCGCCGGTCGCTGTTCTCGCTGGCGATCGTGCTGCTCGGCTTCACCTTCTTCACCCCGACCATGCTCGCCGGCGCCCAGATCGGCGCCGCCTTCGACGTCAGCTCGCTGATCTGGGTGCTGCTGCTCGGCAGCGCCGTCCTCGGCGTCTACGTCGCCGTCATCGGCGGCATCGGTGCCCGCACCGGCCTGACCACGGTGATGATGTGCCGGTACACGCTGGGCCGGCGGGGGGCCAAGCTCGCCTCGCTGCTGCTGGGCGGTACGCAGGTCGGCTGGTACGGCGTCACCGTCGCGACCCTCGCCGGGCTCACCGCGAGCGCCCTGGAGTGGGACGGCCGCGCCGCCGAGATCGCGCTCATGATCGCCGGGGGTGCCCTGATGGGCGTCACCGCGTACTACGGCTACAAGGGCATGTACGCCCTGTCGGTGGTCTCCGTGCCGCTGATGCTGGTGCTGGCCGGCTGGGTCACCTGGCGCTCGCTGGACGAGGTCGGCGGCTGGAGCGGGCTGACCGCCCTCGAGCCGGCCGCCACCATGCCGGTGGCCACCGCGATCACCATCGTCGTCGGCACGTTCGCCTCCGGCGGCACCCAGGCACCGAACTGGACCAGGTTCGCCCGCACCCCCATCAGCGGCTTCTGGGCCTGCCTGGTCGCCTTCCTTATCGGCGAGCTGCTGATGCTGGGCTTCGGCGCCATCGGGGCCCTGTCCTTCGGCGAGGGCGACTTCGTCCTGGTGCTGTACCAGCTGGGCCTGGTCGGCTGGGGGCTGGTCTTCCTCGTCGCCAACCTCTGGACGACGAACGACAACACCGCCTACAACTTCGGGGTCGCCGGCGCCGAGATCGCCAACTCGCGGTCGAAGAAGCCGTTCGTGATCGGCGGCGTGGTCATCGGGACGCTGCTGGCGATCACGGGCATCTACGAGAACCTCATCCAGTACCTGGTGTGGCTGGGCATCCTCATCCCGCCGCTGGGCGGCGTGGTCATCGGTGACTTCCTGGCGCGCTGGCGGCGCGGGATGCCGGAGAGCGCGGCGCTCCCGGACGTCGAGTGGCGCAACATCGCCGTCTACGTGGTGGCCGCGCTCGCCGCCTGGTGGAGCAGCGAGGCCGGCTGGTTCATCCCGCCAGTGGTCGGCGTCATCGTCGCCGTCGTCGGCGTGCTGCTCGTCCAACGCGGACGGCGTCCGGCGGACGAGCCCGTGCCTGCCTGACCGCCCGTGCGGTCGGCGCCGGCCTGGCGCAGATCGGCCAGGCGCGCCCGGGGTCTCCGGCCGGCTGGTCGACATCACCTGGGGGTGCTCGGCGTGGGGCCGCGTAGTCGGCAGCGTGCTGCTGGTCTTCGCCGTCGCCGGCTTCCTCGACGCCTGCCTGCTCCCCGTCTCTCGCTCACCGGCGCGTTCCCCGCTGCTCAGCCCGGCATCGTGTGCGGTGGCTGGAGCTCGTCTTCCCATCTGGCCATCGCAGCGACGATGCCGGCGACGAAGGGAGCGATGCCGAGCAAGCCCGTCCACACCATCGCCCCCACCACAGCAAGGGGGTGGAAGTCCGGTGCAAGGAGAAGCGACCCGCCGAGCGCGAACAGCGGCAGCGTGACCACACCGGTAGCGAGGGCCGCGGCGAGGCGTGTGCGGCGGCTCCGCCGCGCCACGAGGGCCATGGCGAGCACGGCCGGCACGGGCGTGAACAGCCAGTGGAAGATCGGGATGGCGGCGCCGAACGGGACCGTCGAGAGCGCAGCGGAGTAGAGGGCGTTCCACGCCAGCGCACCGGCAGACACGACCAAGAGGAGCCACAGCCCGAGCGCGGCCGGCTCAGCCGCCCGCAGATCACTCGTCCTGAGCACGAGCACGACGGCGACCGCGACACACGCAATCGCAGAACCCGCCAGCAGCGTCAACAGCGGGACCGGCGCGGCCGGGAAGATGTCGAGGTCCGTCTCCGACTCGTATTCGGGTCGTGGCCAGCCGAGGACGCCGATGAGCGCCATGGCGACGGTCAGCACAATGATCGAGCGCGTCGTCGCACGTGGCAGTCGCGTGTCCGTGTGCTCATGCTGAGACGTCACGCGGGGACTGTTGCACGACTCCGGGTCGACGGCGCCGATCGCGGCTCTTCGATCGTGAGGGGAAACGCCTCCCAGCAGGCGGTGGCCCGGCGATTGCGCCGGCTGCAGGCCGACCCGAGCCCGGCGACGCCGGTGGTTCAGCTTGCGGAAGCGTAGCCGGGCGGTTGCGCGGGCGTGCCCGGCCGGGCACATCGGCGGAGCCGCCGATTCCCGCCTCCACCGCGCGGCCGATCCGCGCTCGGCCGGTCCCCCGGCCGACCGCGGTCAGTCGCGGTCCTTGTCCTTCCCCCGGTCCTTGTCGTCCTTGCCCTTGCCCCGGTTCTCGTCGGCGTCCCGGTCACCGCGGTCGTCGTCCCGGTCGTCCTCGTCGTCCCGGTCGTCCCGCTCGTCCCGGTCCTCGCGGTCGTCCCGGTCGTCGTGGGGCGCAGGTGGCGGAGCAGCTGGCGGAGCCGGGGGCGGAGCATCCGGAGGAGCCGGCAGCGGAGCAGCCGGAGGAGCCGGCAGCGGGGGCGGAACGGGGTGCGGAGCCGGTGCGGTCGGTCCCGGGCGGGGCACCGGTGCGGGCCGGGCCACGGGGGCGCCCGGCACCCGGGAGGGCGGCTGGGCGCCCGCGCCGGTCCCGCTCCCCGGGTGGTCCGAGCGCCCCCGGCGACGGGCACGTCCCGGTCGTTGTGGACCGTGACGCCGGTCTGGTCGACGCAGACGTGCAGCGGGAAGCGCGCGGTAACCGGTACGCGGCCGGGGTCGGCGGCGCAGGGCCCGGGCGCAGCAGCCGAGGCCCGCACGATCGGTGAGGCACTGATCGCGCGGCCGACGAGATCGGGAGCAACATACGCACCTGACGCCACAACGCACTGAGCTTTCGGCCGACCGCAATCGGCCGGGCTCTCTGGGTTGTCCGCGCCTTTACCGCGGCTCCTAGTTTCTGGAGGAACGTCAGGCAGGGCGGAAGATGAACTGCCCCTGCACGAAGCCGTTCACAGCGGTCGCCCCGATGCCTCCTACTCCCGCGAGGGTCCCCCCGCTCTGCGGAACGAAGACGTAGCCGCTTTGCTCCAGGCGCCACCCCGCGCTCTCAATGGTGTCGATCGCCTCGCCTACGGCCAGGTTCGGGGAAGCCATTCGACCGCCGAAGCCTGCGACGTCGCCCTTCGATGAGCCGACACTGACAGTGCAGAAGTAGACCGGCAGGCCGGTACGACGCGCCTCGGTCGCCTCTTCTAGTAGCGCTGCGCGTGCCTCCTCGCCCCTTCGCTCGGCGCGCTTGTCTCCACCAAACATCGATGCCCTTCCGACTCCCAGCGAGCCGCCAGCATGGGCGCCCCGGACCGTGCTGCCTCGGACGACGCTAGGCGACTTGCGCGAACGAACGGCGCTCGGCCGGCGGCACGCCATCCCTCGGCACGGGCGCGGCAGACCTGGCACGCCTCCCGCGCGGCCTCGTCGACGTCCCGGTCAGGCCACCACGCTTCCGGGTCGCCGGACTCGCATGGCCTTGGTGCCGCCGGATCAGCTTCCCGACCGGTCATCGTGAAGCTTGGACACCTCGTGACAGTGATGTGAGCTGCTTCAGCCGTCGACGTAGCGGTCCCGCTCGACGACGAACTGGCCGGTGGCGGTGTTGGTGTCGATCAACTCCGGCAGCAGCGGGATGCGCACCGTGACGGTGACGCAGACGGAGAACTCCTCCCCCGGCGCCAGCGTCGGCGAGTAGCTGCCCGCCGTGTCGCAGCCCGCGCCGGCGGGCGCGTAGGCCAGCCGCAGATCGGTGGCCTCGACCGACTGGTCCTCCACCGCCAGCTGCGCCGCCCGCAGCGCCCGCTCGTGCCCGGTTCCCGGGTCCGGGGCGATCCCCATCGCCCGGCCGGCCTCGCGGGCCGCGGCTTGCGAGGCGAACACCCCGCGCTGCACCGCCGAGAACCCGGCCACGATGTAGACCAGCGGCACGAACACCACCAGCGCGATGAACACGAACTCCACCAGCGCCGAGCCGCGCTCACCGGCGACCATGCCCAGCCGGCGGCGCAGCCAGCTCACGCCGCCTCCTTCATCGCCCGCCCGGTTGCCTCCAACGGCAGCAGGTTGCCCAGCACCGCGAGCAGCGAGGGCACCGATCCCGAGCAGCGGACCACCACCAGCGTCGCGCCGCTGGGGTCGGCCTCCTCCGCGGAGGTGCAGGCCAGCCCCTCCGCCGTCTGCACCGACGTCGCCCGCGCGACGATCTCCACCGTGCGGCCGGCACCGGCGGACGAGGCGACGTCGGCATTGGCCGCGTACCGCGCCCCCTCCTGCGCGCTGGCGGTGACCACGTTGCGCACGTGCACGTAGACCGCAACCTGCAGCACCGCCAGCAGCAGCGTCACGATGAGCATCGAGACCAGCACGAAGTCGACGACGGCGCTGCCCCGTTCGCCGTCGTCTCCCTTGGTGAGCTGCTGGAACGGCCTTGCTGCAGGGTCCCGCCGCGAGCGTGCGAGCGGTGGGGGGCAGCGAGGTCCTTCATCAGCCACCGGCGCCGGTGACGGAGTTCAGCGCGTTCTGCACGGCCGTGACGATGGCCGTCTGGAACACGGCCAGGATCGCCAGCACGAGGGCCGCCGTCATCACCGTCACCATGACCCAGCCGGGGACGTCGCCCCGCTCGGGGTCCTCGCCGGCCATGCGGTCCGACAGCGCGGACAGGGCGGCGAACAGGTACGCGAATGCGCGCATGGAGTGGTCCTTCCTACTTGCGCTCGCCGCTCACTGCGAGAGCGAGACGATGCTGATCAGCCCCGGGAACAGGGCGAAGAGAACGGTGACCGGGAGCACCAGGAAGACGACCGGGATCATCATCGCGATCTCCTTGCGGCCGCCGGCCTCGAGCAGCCGGCGCTTCCCGGCCTCCCGGACGTCGGCGGCCTGCGAGCGCAGCACCTCGGCCAGCGGCGTGCCGCGTTCGATGGCGACCAGCAGCCCGTCGATGAACCGGGCGAGCGGGTCGAGCGAGGTCTGGTCGGCGACCTGCTGCAGGGCATCGACCAGCGGAACGCCGGCCCGTGCGCGGCCGAGCGCGGCGCCGAGTTCGCGGGCCAGCTCGCCGCCGGAGAGCCGGGTGACCCGGGCGATGGCCGCGGTCGGGCTCTCCCCGGCGGTCACGGCGAGGGCGAGCAGCTCGGCGACGACCGGGAACTCGGCGAGCAGCAGCTCCTCCCGCCGGGTCACCTGCTGGGTGAGCCACCAGTCGCGGCCGAGTACGCCACCGAGGGCGCCGGCCAGGCAGAACAGCCCGGCCGACAGCACGTTGACGCTGCCGGCCGCCACGGAGCCGAAGGTCGCCGCCAGGGCCGTACCGAGCAGCCCGAGGCCACCCCACACGACCTGCTCGATGCGGAAGTCCTCGACGGTCATGGCGCCACCGAGGGCGTCCAGGCGCCGGCGCACCGCGGCGCGCCCGCCGAGCAGCCGGTCCACCATCCGGGCGCCGTTGCCGATCGAGGGTCCGGCGATCCGGCGGACCGCCGTCAGCAGGCCGGCCTCGGTGGCCGTGCCCAGCAACCGGGACGGCGGTGGGGTGTCATGCACGTACGGCACCAGCCGGTCGACCAGCCGCACCGAGCGGAACGGCGGCGCGTAGGCGAGCACCAGGAGCAGGCCGGTCGCCGCGACCAGCCCGAGCACCATGCCGAGCACGTCCGGGGTCACGAGCGCACCCCGCTCACTGGAGCACCCGGACGTCCTCGGGCAGCCGCCCGATCCGCAGCATCAGCCGGTAGGCGACCAGGCAGACCGCGCCCCCGCCGAGCAGGATCGCCGTCCCCAGCGCCGAGTCGTAGGCGGCGAGCGTCGTCGACTGGGTGGCGAGCAGCAGCAGCACGACCCACGGCGCGGCGACGGCCAGCCGCGCGGCCTGCACCACCCAGCCCTGCCGGGTCTCCAGCTCCGCGCGGGCGCGGGCGTCCTCGCGCAGGAACGTCGAGAGGGTCCGGAGCACCCGGCCCAGATCGCTGCCGCCCACCTCGCGGGCCACCCGCAGGGTCTCCACGATCCGGTCGCCCACCGGATCGGCGAGGTCGTCCTTGAGCCGGTCGAGCGAGGTGCCGAACCGGCCGCTGGAGCGGTACTCGGCGGCGAACCGGGCGAACGGTGGGCGCAGCACCTCGGGGCCGCGGGTGGACAGCGTCGACAGCGCCTCCGGCAGCGACAGCCCGGCCCGGACGGCGGACGCCAGGTTGTCCACCACCTCGGGCCACACCTCGCGGAGGTCTGCCCGGCGCTTGCCGGCGAGCCGGCGCACCTGCACGTCCGGCAGCAGGAAACCGAACAGGCCGAACACCAGGCTGACCGTGACGGTGGCGGTGGCGAGCAGGACGACGACGGTGGCCAGCAACCCGAGCCCGATCTGCAGCGCCAGCAGCTGGGCGCCGTTGATGCCGGGAAGCCCCGCCGCGGCGAGCACCTGCTCGCGTCGCCCCGGCCGGCGCGGGTCGGTCCGCGGCCTCGGGGCACGGGAACCGCTGCGCCAGATCAGCAGCAGGCCGACCCCGAGGACCAAGCCGAGCAGGGCACCGGACTCCGTCATGCCAGTAGACCGGCGAGGTCGAACCCGGCGGCGGCGAACCGCTCGGCGTGCGGCGGGTAGCCGTCGGCCCGCACCAGCCGGCCGTCGCGGCTGGTGAACACGTCGGCGGTCTCGATGACGCCGTCCTCGGCCCTGCCGGGCAACGCGACGATCTCGCGCACCCGCCGCCGCCCGTCGGGGTCGGTGCCGGCGTGCACCACCAGGTCCACGCTCGAGGCGACGGTGGGGACGACGAACGACGTGCCGATGTTCTCCCCGGCCAGCAGCGGCAGGGTGCACATCTTCACCACGGCCTCGCGGGCGCTGTTGGCGTGCAGCGTGCACATGCCCGGCAGCCCGGAGTTGAGCGCGATCAGCAGGTCCAGGCACTCCTCCTGCCGCACCTCGCCCACCACGATGCGGGAGGGACGCATGCGCAGCGCCTCCTTCACCAGCCGGCGCAGCGGGATCTCCCCGGCGCCTTCGAGGTTGGGCTGGCGGGTCTGCATGGAGACGACGTCGGGAAGCGGCACCCGGAGCTCGAAGACCTCTTCGCAGGTGATCACCCGTTCCCGGGCGGGCACCGCGGCGCAGAGGCAGTTCAGCAGCGTCGTCTTCCCTGCCTGGGTGCCGCCGGAGACGAGGATGTTCAGCCCGGAGGCGACGGCGGCCTCCAGGAAGCGCGCCGCCGGGGCGGTGATCGTGCCCAGCGCCACGAGCTCGTCGAGCGAGTGCGCCTGCAGCACGAACTTGCGGATGTTGACGGCCATGTGGCGGCGGGTGATGTCCGGGATGACCACGTGCAGCCGGGACCCGTCGGGCATCATCGCGTCGACGAACGGCGTCGACATGTCGATGCGTCGACCCGAGGTGCGCAGCATCCGCTCGACCAGGTCGGCCAGTTCACCGGGCGCCAGGATCGTCGTGGTCAGCTCGCTGCGGCCACGGCGGGCGATGAACACCCGGCCCGGCTCGTTGACCCAGATCTCCTCGATCTCGGGGTCGTCCAGGTAGCGCTGCAGCGGGCCGAAGCCGGCCACCCGGTCCAGCACGTCACGGACGACGGATTCGACGTCGCCGATCGGCGGCAGCGCGGAGGTCAGCGACCGCTCGGAGTAGTCGGCGACGACGTCGCGGACCAGCAGCCGGACCGGGCCGGGATCGGTGAACGGATCGAGCCCCCGTCGCCGGATGAGTTCGCGGACCTCGCCGTCCACGACGTCCAGAGCAGTCGGCACGCCCATCCCCCGTCGAGCCCAGCCAGCAGTCGAATCGCTGGGGACTGTAAGAAAACGAATCAGTCCGTAGGGGTGACGTCAGTCGATCTGTGGACAGGGACGAGCACTGAGAGGTACGAGAGCACCCGGTCGGGTGAAGACGGCGTCCGCTCGAGTTTCGCGACGCGTCGCCGCGGCACTGAAGAAGCACGGGTCGGCATTCAGCCTCAGCGGACACCGGACTCGGTCGTGCCCCGGCGCCCAGCAGGGCCAGCAGGTCGAAGCCGGCAGCGGCGAACCGCTCGGCGTGCGGCGGGAAGCCGTCGGCCCGCACCAGCCGGCCGTCGCGGCTGGCGAACACGTCGGCGGTCTCGATGACGCCGTCCTCGGCCCGGCCGGGCAGCGCGACGATCTCGCGCACCCGCCGCCGCCCGTCGGCGTCGGTGCCCACGTGCACCACCAGGTCCACGCTCGAGGCGACGGTGGGGACGACGAACGACGTGCCGATGTTCTCCCCGGCCAGCAGCGGCAGGGGGCACATCTTCACCACGGCCTCGCGGGCGCTGTTGGCGTGCAACGTGCACATGCCCGGCAGCCCCCATATGTGGCGTGGCACTTCAGGTGCGCGCGAGTGTCAGGAGTGGCCGATACATCGTCGGGTCACCGCGCAGGACGGAGAACCCTTGCAGCACCACTTGGCGCAGTCGTTCTGGGGGCTACCCCTGCCCTGCGTCATCACCGAGGGCCGGACGTCCAGCGTTTCGGCACCGAGCCAGCGCGACGACGGTGATTCAGCGCTCGCCGCTCTCCGTGCTGGTCTCGTCGGGCTCAGCTAGCAGGAACAGGCACCGGCGACCGAGGTCGGTGGCCACCCACACGGCCGGCCCCACGCCGCCGGGATATGGGACCCCTCCAGAGTCCTTCAGCAGGCCGCGACCGCCAAGGACCGCGAGCAGGCCGTCCACAACGTCGCCGAGGTTGGGGAGTGCAGCTGCCACCGCTGTCGCTTCCCACCCCGTGGCCCTGTCGATTCCGGCACGGAGAAGCTCTGCCGGAGGACCGGGCTGCTCATATAGCAACTGCAGGACCGCGACGTGCGGGGCCTCGATGTCAGCGAGCGCGGTAGCGAGGACCATCGCCTCGCTCACGTCACCGTCCTGGCTCAGCCCCTCCCCGAGAACTCGCCCGAGGGCGCGAATCTTCTCCTCGAGTGGAGTGCGGACCGCGGCCTCTAGGATTCGTCCGAGTAGCTCCACCCGCTCGTCGTCAGCGGTAGTGCGCTCCTCGAGGATGTCCAATCCGCCAAGCACCTCGGCGGCGACGGCCAGCATGCGGCCGGCGCGCTCCTGCCGGTGACGACGAACCACTCCGACGAACCGGTCGACAACGAGGACACCGATGGAAGCAAGACCACCGGCGGCCGTGCCAGCCGCTCCACCCCCGGCGGCGATGTCTGCGAGCGTCCCGGTGGAGGCGGCTGCGATCGCCAGCCCCAACCGATCGGCCGGCTCCTTCTCCATGGCCTCACCGTCCCGTAATGCGCTCTTGATAGCAACGGCACGGCAGGGGCGTGTCCTGTAAAGGGTTTGGTGGGTGTTGCGCCGAGGCTGGGCCGATGGTGGGTCGAGGTGAGCTGACCGATACGGCGTGGGCTCGGATCGAGCCTCTGCTGCCCGCGCAGATGACAGCGGGGCGCCCTGGCGAGATCACCGGCAGGTGATCAATGGGATCTTGTGGAAGTTGCGGACCGGAGCGCGTGGCGAGACCTTCCCGAGCGGTACGGGCCGTGGAAGACCTGCCACGAGCGGCTGCGGGTGTGGACCTTCGATGGGACGTGGGAGAAGGTGCTGTCCGCCGCCCAGGTCAAGGACGACTCGGTCGGAGCGGTCGAGTGGATCGTGTCGATCGACTCGACGGTCTCCCGGGCTCACCAGCACGCCGCCGGAGCCCGGAAAAGGGGGCTCCCGATCGGCCCGAGTAGGCGCGATCGAGGTCGATGGTGAAGGGATCGGACGCTCACACGGCGGACTGACCAGCAAGGTCCACCTGGCCGTCGATGGCCGCGGTCTGCCGATGAGTGTGATCGTCACCCCGGGCCAGGCCGGGGACAACCCGCAGCTGATGCCGCTGCTGGAGGCGATCGACGTGCCGCGCGCCGGCCGCGGCCGGCCTCGGAAACGACCCGAGGCGGTGCTGGCCGACAAGGCCTCCGCCCACCCCTCGACCCGGCGTGCGCTGCGGGAGAAGGGCATCCGGTTCATCTGTCCGGAGAAGAGTGACTCCCGGGCCCGCCGGAAGGCCTTGGGCAGCCGGGGCGGACGTCCGCCGTCCTTCAACGCCGAGCAGTACAAGAACCGCAACGTCGTTGAGCGCTGTTTCAACCGGCTCAAGCAGTTCCGGGACCTGGCCACCCGCTACGCCAAACGCGCCGCCTACTGGCGCAGCGAACTGATCATCGCCGCCGCCATCCTGTGGCTCCGCGAACCCTTACAGGACAGGCCCTAGGTCCTCCTCGAGGTGATCGACCAGGCGGAGCAGTGGCGCCCGGACGCCGCGGTCGTCGGCTGGGCCGCCGGCTGCACCTGCGGCTGGCGCGGCACCCCCTGGACCCGCATACCGCCGGGGCTGGCCGACCCGGCGGCGCGGCGACTCGCCGTCACAGGCCCGTGGGCCGATCTGGAGGCCGCCGACGAGAACCGGGTGACACAGGACTGGCGCCGCCACATCGCCGGATGGCAAGCCCTCGAGGACGTCGAGGCGGCCGCCGCCCGGCACGCCGTCGCTGCCCGCGCGCTGGACCAGGCGGTGCGCGCCGCACTCGCGGCCGGGGCCTCGTGGGCCGACATCGGCCGGGTCACCGGCATGACCGGCCGGTCGGCCACCGCGCGGTGGTCCGCCCGTGACTGAGCAGCCGACCGGCCACCGCGGAGGGAGCGAAGGAACCGCGGCGGGGCAGCGCACCGTGCTCGTCGTCGACCTCGACGGCGAGCCGCTGGCGCCGCTGCGCGCCCTGGAAGAGATCCCGCTGTGCCTGGGCACGTGGGAGGACGACGACCGGCGGGATCCGAACACCGACACCGACACCGAGCCGCTGCGGTTGCCGGCGTCGCTGGCCGGTCGGGTCGCCCTCGCCGCCGTGCAGCGCCTGCTCACCGTCCTGGCCCCACCCAGTCCCGGGGACCCGGGGGCGGCCGGCTGCTCGGCCCGGACGGCCGCTACGAGCACGCACCGCTGACCGCGCTCACCCTGCCCGCCGCCGACATCGACCTCCTCTCCGCAACCGCCGCCGCCCTCGGCCACCCCGGACTGGACCCCGACATCGCCGAGCTGTCGACGCCCACGCCGAGCAGCTCGCTAGAACTCGATGCCGAGGAAGAGCCCGCCCAGGAAGTACACGGTCGCCGTGACGAGCACGACGCCGATCACGTTGAGCACCGCGCCGGCCCGGATCATCTGGCCGATGGTCACGTAGCCCGAGCCGAAGACGATCGCGTTGGGCGGGGTGGCGACGGGGAGCATGAAGGCGCAGGTGGCCGCTAGCGCCGCGGGCACCAGGAGGGCCAGCGGGCCGAGGTCGAGCCCGAGCGCCACGCCCCCGAGGACGGGCAGGAACGCGGCGGCGGTCGCGGTGTTGCTCGTGACCTCGGTCAGCAGGATGACGACGAGCGCGACCGAGAAGACCAGCAGCACCACCGGGAGCGCGCCGAGCTGACCGACCTGGTTGCCGATGTAGGCGTCCAGGCCGCTGGCCTGCACCGCGGCGGCCAGGCTCAGCCCGCCGCCGAACAGCAGCAGCACACCCCAAGGCAACTGCTGCGCGGTGTGCCAGTCCAGAGCCGGAACGCGGCGGCCGGCGGCCGGGAGGAGGAAGAGGAGCACGGCCGCGGCGATCGCGATCGTCGCGTCGTCGAGGTTGGCCACGAACGGCAGCACGCCGGTCAGGGCCTCCCAGCCGCTGAGCGGCTGCCGGAACACCCACAGCAGAGCCGTCGCCACGAACACCGCCAGGACGGTCCACTCCCCCTGCGACATCCGGCCCAGCTTGTCCAACTCATCCTGGATGACGCGGCGGCCACCCGGGATCTCCTTCAGCCCGGAGCGGAAAACCAGCCGGGTCAGCACCAGCCAGGCCAGGACCAGGAAGACCACGGCAAGCGGCAGCCCCATGGCCATCCACTGCCCGAAGCCGAGGTCGATGTCGTAGTTCTGCCGGACGAAGGCGGCGAGGATGAGGTTCGGCGGTGTCCCGATGAGCGTCGCGAGCGAGCCGATGCTCGCCGCGTAGGCGATGCCGAGCATGAGCGCGACGGCGAAGTTGCGCGTGTCGGCGTCGCGGATCAGCTCGGTGACCGCCGGCCCGCCGGCGCCCGGGGCGTCGTCCGAGCCGGCCGGCTGCTCCGCGTTCCCGGCCGCCTGCGATCCCGCCACCGCCTCCACCGCACCCCGGTCGCCCCTCTCCGCGGCTACCCGGTCGAGGACGAGCAGGAGTACGGACAGCCCGATGGGCAGCATGAGCACGGTCGTGGCCGTGTTGGACACCCACATGCTGAGGAACGCCGTCGCGAGCATGAAGCCGCCGACGAGCCGGCGCGGCTTGGTCCCGACGGCGCGGACGGTGAGCAGTGCGATCCGCCGGTGCAGGTTCCACTTCTGCATCGACAGGGCGATCATGAAACCGCCCATGAACAGGAAGATGTTCGGGTTGGCGTAAGGCGCGGTGGCCTCTCCGACCGTGAGCACCCCGAGCAGCGGGAAGGCCACGATCGGCACCAGCGCCGTCGCCGGCAGGGGCAGTGCCTCCGTCACCCACCACACGGCCACGAGCACGCCCACGGCTGCCGTCGTGCGGCCGGGGGTGCCCAGCTCATCGTCCATCGCGAGCAGGAAGTAGACGATGAGGGCCAGCACCGGACCGGCGACCAGGCCGACCCACTGCCGGCGGGGCGGCACCGGGGTCTCGCTGACGTTGGGCTGCTCGGTGTCGACCGCGCCCGGGTCGCCGGGCGCCGACGGCGCCGTCCGGTCCGGGCCGGCGGCGTCCCCACCTTTCGCGCTCCGCGCTCCCCCGGCGGACGACGGGCCGCTGTAGGGCTGGCGCCGGTCGGTCAGCCCGCTCGCCGGTGCAGAACGGCCCTCGTCCAGCGACGACGGCTCCTCGGCTCTCGACATGCCCACCCCCGGATCGCGCCCCGGCCCGTCCCGGTCCGGGGATACCACCCACCCAGCTCACACCCATCCGGCCCGGCGCGCCTCTCCTAGCCGCACGCGCGGCTCCTCCGGCGTCGGTCGGGTCAGAGCGCTAGCGGCCACCGCAGGACCGAGCCCACCGAGCTGAGGATGGGTTGCCATCCCGAAGGGACGCGCACTGCCCTGCGGCGGCGCGCTACGTCCGGCACGCTTGGCCGCCCGATGGGGAGCGGCGTCCACGCCGCCTGGAGATCCATCGATGACGACCATCGTCTGATCCTGGTCCGCACAGAGTCCGCAGATGGTCCGCAGGCCGCGGCCAGCCGGAGATGGTCCTCGAACACCTCACGGGTCGACCGTCCCGCCGGATCAGGCATCTGTTCGTCCCTCGGACGTCGTCAGCACGCGCCGTACCCGTGCCCCGGATGCCGCGCCCCGGATGCCGCACCCCGGCGCCGCGACGCCCACCCGGTCACGGCCGGGACCAGTCGGTGGTGTGCTCGGCCAGGTCGAGGACGGCGTCGACGAGGGCGGCCCCGTTCAGCAGCGCCGCGTCGTTGTGGCCGGCGCCGGGCACCTCGACCAGCCGGTGCAGCCGCCGGGCCGCCTCGGCCACGGCCCGGCTCTGCGCCGGAGGCACGATCGAGTCGGCGGTGCCGAGCACCACCGTCGTCGGCACGTCCACGCCGGCGATCTGCTCGGCCAGCGGGTAGTGGTCCCACAGCAGCGCCCGCACCGGCAGCAGCGGGTAGTGCTCCGCGGCGACCGACGCCAGGTCGACGAACGGCGACCGCAGCACCAGCCCGGCCGGCGGATGCTCGGTGGCCAGTTCGGTGACCACCGCGGCGCCCAGGCTCTCGCCGAAGTAGAGCAGCCGGTCCGCCGGCACCCCGGCGTCGTCGAGGAGGAACGTCCGCGCCGCGCGGACGTCGCGCGCCAGTCCCTCCTCGGTCGGGCTGCCGGGGTTGCCGCCGTAGCCGCGGTAGTCGAACAGCAGGACGCCGAGCCCGGCGTCGGCAAGCGCCTCACCCAGCGGCGCACGCATGCCGCGGTGCCCGCCGTTGCCGTTGGCGACCAGCACCGTGGCCGCGTCCCGAGCGGGAGCGGGCACGTACCAGCCGCCCAGATCGAGCCCGTCGGAGGTGTGCAGGACGACGTCGCGGCCACCCGGGAGGAGGTCGCCGGCGCTGCTCACCGGGCCGGGGTCGGGCAGGTAGATCAGGCTGCGCTGGAACCCCCAGAGCAGACCGACCAGGAGGGCGAGCAGCAGCACCACCGCCCCGGCGCCCAGCAGAAGCGACCGGACCACGCGTCCGATGATGACCGCCCCTCCCCACCGCGTCATCGCCCCGGTGCGGAACGCCGGAGCACCGACGGACGGCACACCGCGGCGACGCCCAGCACCATCACCGCCGTCGTCAGCAGGGCGGCGCCCACCGAGACGAGGTCGGTGAGCGCGCCGTTGAGCGCGGCGGCCAGCGGCCGGGACCCGACGAAGCCGACCAGCCACAGCGCCATGATGCGGCCGATGAACTCGCGCGGGACGCGGTCGTAGAGCAACGTCGTGAGACTGTTCATGGCCAGCGTCAGGCCGACGCCGCCCACGACGAAGGCGACGACGGCGGCGGGCACGTTCCAGCTCAGCGCCAGCCCCACCGCCGACAACCCCAGCAGCACCAGACCGCTGGTGGCCAGCCGCGCGTGGTCGAGGTAACGGGTCAGCGCCGCCTGGACGAAGAAGCCCAGGAACGCCCCGACGCCGAACGCAGAAGCCAGCAGCCCGACCAGTCCTGGACCGCCACCGAGGGCGTCGGCCAGCGACGGCCCCAGCGTCACCGCCGGGTCGGCACCGACGCCCACCGCGGTGACACCGAGCAGCAGGACACCCACCACCGGGTCGGTACGCAGATACCGGACCCCGGCGATGACCGACAGCCGCGGGCCCGGAGCGACGGCACCGCCCGGCGTCCGGAGCCGGAACACCGCCAGCAGGAAGACGACGTGGCCGACGGCCGCGAGCAGGAAGGCGACGCCGTAGCCGGCGGTGGCTGCCACCACGCCACCCACGGCCGGCCCCACGGCACGGCCCACGGAGAAGGTCAGGTTGTCCAGCGCGACGGCCCGGGCCACCTCGCCCTCCCGCACCAGCGACGGGAGCAGCGCCTGCATCGCCGGTCCGCCGACGGAGAACCCGATGCCGACGACGAGCGCGGTGACCATCACCACCCACGGCGGCACGTCGGACACGTCGGGCGTCAGCAGCACCCAGCCGGCCAGCGCCGCGGCACCCAGGGTGCACAACGTGCGTCCGAGCAGGATCTGCCGGCGCGGGCTGCCCCGGTCGGCCATCGCCCCGCTCATCGGGGTCAGCACCAGCTGCGGCACGAACTGGGCGAAGCTCACCAGACCGACGAGGAAGGCCGACGACGTGAGCTGCCAGACCAGCGCGGCGCTGGCGATGTTCTGGATCCAGATGCCGACGTTCGCCAGCAACTTGCCGGCCCAGTAGGGCCCGAAGACGGGGTCGGTGACCAACCGCCGCGACGGCCGGGGCGCGCCGGGTCCGGGATGCTGCTCCGCTCCGTCTTCCACTGCCACGCAATCTAGGCAGCGCCGTCGGAGGCCGGTCACCCGGGCCGGTCGGACGGCCACCGGCGGGCCCCGGGCAGGCGTAGCGTGCGCCGCACGGAGCCGTCCAGGCTCCCGATGAGGGAGCGCGCACCATGGGTGACAAGTCCCCGCGACAGTCGATGACCAAGAAGGCCAGCGGCAAGTCGATCAAGGAGAAGCGGATCGACCGCAAGGCCAAGGTCGACACGACGTCCCAGATGGAGAACCTGACCCACGGCAAGAAGCACTGACATCAGAGGGCCCTCCCTCCCGGTGGGGAAGGAGGGCCCTCTGTCTGGCGAGCGCTCGGTCAGTCGGCCTCGCCCAGCTTCGAGCAGTCGTCGTAGAAGCCGCGCGTACCGCCGGCTCCGGTCGAGGTGAACTCGCAGCCGTAGCTGGGAGCGGCGACCACGTCAGCGTCGAGCACCGAGGCACCCTCGGGCTCCACCCCGTCCTCCACCCACTCCACGAGGTCGAGGAACTGGTCGGCAGCCTCCGCGGGGGTGAACTCGCAGTGACCGGCGGCCCGGATGGCTCGCTGCACCAGGAGGTCCTCGTTGCCCTGCGCCAGCACGTCAGCGGCGTAGTACTGCTCCATCGAGAACGGGACGTAGTAGTCGCCGAGGTTGTGGATGGACAGCACCGGCACGTCGATGTCGCCGGTGATGTCCGGGACGTACGCCGACGGGCCGCTGCGCCGGGCCTGGTGCGCCGGGGCGACGCGCTCCACCGCCTCGTCGAGGGTCGTGCCGTTCTCGAACGTGTAGTCGACCGGGTAGTCGGTGTCGACGTTCGACCAGACCGGCCCCGGGGCCACTCCGTCCAGGCCGCCCGGGTCTGTGGTCACGACGCCGTAGACGAAGTTCTGCCCCTCCCAGTAGCCGAACGCCTCGTCGTCCCCGGGGCGCTCGCCGCCGGAGATCGCCGTGATCAGGTCGCGGAAGACCTCGCCCTTCTCAGTGAGGCCCGAATACTCCGGGCTCTTCGTCGTGGGGGTTCCCAGCGCAGCCTTGATCTCCGGCACGACCTGGCCAAAGTACTCCGCCTGGTTCGGCAGCGGATAGCCGTCCACCCCGGCCAGCGCCTGCGCCAGCAGGTTGTAGTCGAGGAAGAAGTCGTAGAGCTCGCGGTCACCCATCACGCCGCACATCGGCGCGGCGCCGGCCCACTCGACGCCCCGGTTGCGCTCGATCAGCTCGCCGATCACGTGGCCGCCCATCGAGACGCCCTGCAGGTAGCGCTGGTCGGCCTTGCCCACCTCCCGGTCGAAGAGTTCGGCGAGCTGCTCGGTGGACCGCACGCCGGCCTCGATGTCGTACCGGTTCGCGCTGTAGGACGACGCGGCCCAGGCGTACCCGTTTTCGATGTAGGTCTGGCGCAGGTCGTAGCTCGGGTCGCTGACGTAGAGCGTCGTCCCCGTGCCGCGGTAGCCGTGCTCCCAGAAGACGACGTCACCGCTCCAGTCCAGCGGCACCTCGATGCGGTAGGCCGCCCCCTGGTGGATCCCGTAGAGGACCTTGCTGATCGCGTTGCCGTCCTCGTCGGTCAGCGGCACGAACTCCTGCCCCGCGGTCTCGCCGCGGTAGTCGAACTTCGGGTCGGCGATCGTCCAGTCCTTCTTGAACAGCGGCTCCCGCGGGGACTCCTGGACCGGCTGCCAGTTCGGGTTCGCCGCCTCGTGGCCGGCTGCCTCGCCAGGCGGCTGGACGGACGACGGTGGACCTGCCAGGGCCGGCCCGCCGGCGACGAACGCACCCATCCCCACTCCTGCGGCGACAGCGAGGGGGACCAACCGGTTGCGGTGCAGGGACAAGACGCGACTCCTTCGTCGTGGCTGTGGTGCTCCTCACAGCGAGGTGACTCCTGTGTACCTCACGTGAGCAAGCGGCCACTGCCCGGGGTGTCCCTCCCGGACGCCGCCTCAGCGCAGGACTGCGTCGATCAGGTGCGGCCCCGGCTCGGCCAGCGCCGCCCGCAGCTGGTCGGCGAGCTCTTCGGCCGTCATCGCCCGGGTCGCCGGCACGCCCATCCCCTGGGCCAGGGCGACGAAGTCCAGCCCCGGCCCGCTGATGTCCAGGAGCTTGGCCGCCTTCTCGCCGTCGCCGGCCGCGCCCACGCGGGACAGCTCGTGCTGGAGGATCGCGTAGGAGCCGTTGTCGCAGATGATCGTGGTGATGTCGGCCTGCTCGCGGGCGTAGCTCCACAGCGCCGAGATCGTGTACATGGCGCTGCCGTCGGCCTGGATGCCCAGGACCGGCCGGTCGGGGCAGGCCACCGCCGCGCCCAGCGCCATCGGTAGCCCGTCACCGATCGCGCCGCCGGTCAGCGCCAGCCAGTCGTGCCGGGGCGCCCCCGAGGTCAGCTCCATGATCCCCACGCCGGAGGTGATCGCCTCGTCGACCACGATCGCGCGCTCGGGCAGCAGCGCACCGATGACCGCCGACATCGCCCGCGGCGTCAGCGGTCCCGTGGGCAGCTCGGGGCGGGACGCCTCGAGCAGCTGCGGCTCCGCGCCCGGGGCCGCCAGGTCGGCCAGGGCCCGCAGCGCCGCGACGCCGTCCTCCCCCGGCTCGCTGAGCACGTGCACGGTGCAGTCCTCGGGCACCGGGTGGCCGGGGACCCCGGGGTAGCCGAAGAAGTGCACCGGCGCCGTGGCGCCGGCGAGCACCAGGTGCCTGGTCCCGGCCAGAGCCTTCATCGCGACCTCGGGCGGGTAGGGCAGCCGGGCGACGTCGGGCAGCCCGGCGCCCCGGGCCGCGCGCGCCGGGAAGGTCTCGGTCATCAGCCGGACGCCGGTGCCTGCGGCGATCTGACCGGCCGCCAGCAGACCGTCCTCGCCGACGGCGTTCCCACCGAGGAAGAGCACGGTCGGCTCCCCGCCGGCCAGGACGGCCGCGACCTCCTCGACCACCGACGGCGCCACGCGCGGAGCCGGTCGCACCGGCCGGGGATCGGCGACGGCGGCGCCGTCCTCCCACGACACGTCCGCCGGGAGGATCAGCGTCGCGATGCCCCCGCCGGAGACCGCGGCCACCGCGTCGACGGCGTCCGCGGCCACGTCGGCCGGGGACAAGGAGCGGCGCACCCAGGCGGAGAAGGTGCCGGCCACGGCGTCGATGTCGGATTCCAGCGGAGCGTCCAGGCGCTTGTGCGAACGGGCGTGGTCGCCCACCACGTTCACCATCGGGGCCCGCCCGCGGCGGGCGTTGTGCAGGTTGGCCAGCCCGTTGCCCATGCCCGGCCCCAGGTGCAGCAGGGTGGCGGCGGGCCGGCCGGCCATGCGCGCGTAGCCGTCGGCAGCACCGGTCGCGACGCCCTCGAAGAGGGTCAGCACGCCGCGCATCTCCGGCACGTCGTCCAGCGCGGCGACGAAGTGCATCTCGGAGGTGCCGGGGTTGGCGAAGCAGACGTCCACACCCGCGTCGACGAGGGTGCGGATCAGTGCCTGGGCGCCGTTCACGCCGGGCTCGCCGTCTGGACGTCGAAGTGCACGAACGAGACCCCACCGGTGGCGAAGTTGGCGAGGTCGGCGCCGGCCGCCCGCCCCTCCGGGGACGTCAGCGCCTGCCCCATGGCCTCCTCGGAGTCGAAGTCGAGCTCCGCGACGAGGTAGGGCGCCGGCTGGGCCGGGTCCATGGCCTTGCCGTGCCCGAAGGTCAGCCGGACGAGCCCGGGCTGCTCGAGCGCCAGCGGGGTGTGGGTCTCCCGGTAGTAGGCATCGAACGCCGCGGGGTCCTCGGGCGTCCCGTAGCTGACCACCAGCCTGTGCACCATCGCGCCGTACCTCCGGATCCGCCGGACTCCGCTGCCCGGAGCCTCAGCTGCACCCAATCAGGTACCCCGTGACCGCCGCGACCCCAGACCTCCCGCCCCCACCCCGGGGCTCTGTCCACAGGCCAACGGAGAGCGGGCCCACGGCGTCCCTCCCGCCGTTACCGTCCCGATGACCCGCTGCTCCCCGGTGCGGTGTCCGCGACCGGGCCGTCCCGATTGGATCCTCATGGCGAACGTGAACGTCACCTACCAGCAGATGGAAGACGCCGCCGGCCGGCTGATGAACGGGCGCGCCGAGATCGACGGCATGCTCGGCCAGCTGAAGAGCCTCGTCGACCAGCTCGTCTCCGACGGGTACGTCACCGACAGCTCCAGCCGCAGTTTCCAGGCGTCCTACGACGAGTTCGACACCGGCGCGAAGAACATGATCGGCGGGCTGGACGGCATGGCCCAGTACCTGAACACGGCCGCCGCCACCTTCCGCGACGCCGACACCCAGCTGGCCGGCGCCCTCGGTCGCTGACCACCTCCCCCGCTCGAACGACAGGCCGCCTCGCCGCGCGAGGCGGCCTCCGTCGCGTCGGGCCCCGTCGCGCCCGGCGGATCAGCCGACCGGTGGGCTCGGTACGGCGACGGTGCGCAGCGCGCCGTCCCCGAGGTGCAGCAGGGCCCGCCCCGGCTGCACCGGCCCACCCACGGCGCTGCGCGGCACCCGCAGGCCGATCAGGTCGCCGTCGGTGCTGCCCTGTGGGGACAGCAGCACACCCTGCCGCGCCTTCTTCGCGTCCACCTGCCAGCCGGACAGGCCGGTGCAGATGCTGTCGGCGTTCCCGGCCAGCACCAGGCTGCGTCCCGGGCCGGCGTAGCCCTTCACGACCCCGCGGAACACCTCCGAGGCGGGGCAGTCGCGCAGCACGTCGCCGTCGTCCAGGAGCAGCACCAGCGGCCGGCCGGGATCGGCGGTGAGCAGCTCCGTCCAGCGGTCGGCCGGGGTGGACACCTCCTCGACCACCGCGAGCACCCCCGGGCGGCCCGCGAACGCCCGCAGCGGTGACGCCTTCGGTGCGCAGACGACGATCGACGTGCCCTGCCGCAGCAGCGACTCGGCCATCCCTGCGAGGACCGTGCTCCTGCCCGAGCGCGCCGGCCCGGCGACGACGAAGGCAGGACCGCGCTGGACCAGGTCCGGGCCAACGGCCACCAGCTCGTCGCCGCCGACGCCGACCAGCGCGAAGCCGGCACCTGCGTCGGCCGGCCGCATCTCCCAGGCCGTCTCGAAGGTGATGCGCGAGGGCAGCACGTCGACCCGGAAGGGCCGGGCCGACCGCGGCACCAGCGCATCGCGCACGTGTGCCGCCTTGGCGATCTCCGCGATCGCGGCCGCCTGCCCCTGGCCCGAGTCGTCGCCGGCCAGCAGCGCCACCTGGGTCTCGACGGCGCCGTCGACGGTGATCCCCCGCCCCGGCGGCAGCAGACCGGGCACCTGCTTGCCGGGAACCCCGACGAGCGGGTAGTCCCCCCGGTCGGCCAGGCGCAGAACCAGCTTGTTGTCGGTCAGCGACGACAGCCGGGCGGTGCCCAACGACCGGTCGCCGGTCATCACCACGGAGATCCCGACCGAGGCACCTTCCCGGACGATCGCCATGAGGATGTCGGTGAGCCGCCCGCCGTCGACCTCGCCGAGCGTCGGGGTGAACCCCTCCCAGCGGTCCAGCAGCAGCAGCACGTGCGGCAGCCGCTGCTGCGCCGGCGCCGACCGCCGCTGCTCGGTGATGTCGGCGAACCCGCCCTCGGCCAGCACCTGCTGCCTGCGCTCCATCTCCCGCTTCAGCCGGTCGAGGAGCCGCACCGCCCGCTCGGTCTGAGCGCGGGGAACGACCGCACCGCACTGCGGCAGGTCGGCGAGCGGGAGCAGCGCGCCGTTGCCGCAGTCGATCGCGTACAGGTGGACGTCGCTGGTCGCGCAGTGCACCCCGACCGCGCCGGCCAGCGTGCGGAGCAGCTGCGACCGGCCGCTCTTCGGCGAGCCGATGACCAGCAGGTGCCCGTCGGTGGCCGGGTCGAAGGCGGCCACCCGCCGCTCCTGGAGCGCGGGCAGGTCCTGCAGGCCGTACGGCAGGCGGGCCACGCCGGCGGCGGGGGCATCGAGATCGCCCACCAGCACGCGCGTGGGCAGCGCCTCGAGCCACGGGCTGCGCTGCGCCGGCACGTCCTCGGCCACCGACGCGCCGCGCACCGCCTCCACCAGCACCGACAGGTCGGTGACCTCGACGTCGGACCGGCGGGCCGCCGTCGCGGGCCTCTGTGGAGGCCCATAGCCCACCTGGTGCCAGCCCAGCGGGACGACGAACGGAACCGCCGCCGCCACCGCGCCCTGCCCGGGGCGGCGCCCACCGATGCGGCCGGCCTGGAACGGCACCAGCGCGCCGTGCCCGAGCCGGGCGAAGCCACGACCGGGCGCGGACTTGGGGATGCGGGCGGCGTCCGGGGCGTCGAGCACGTCGCTGCTGTCCGCGCCGTCGGTGACCCGCAGCGAGATGCGCAGGTTGGTGTTGGCGCGGATCTCCGGTGAGACGACCCCGCTGGGCCGCTGGGTGGCCAGGATCAGGTGGATGCCCAGCGACCGGCCGCGCTGGGCGATGTTCACCAGGCCGGCGACGAAGTCGGGCAGCTCGCGGGCCATCGAGGCGAACTCGTCGATGACGATGAGCAGCCGGGGCAGCGGCGGACGTCCGGGCTCGCGCGCCTGCAGCTCGAGATAGTCGTCGATGTCCTTCACGCCGGCGCGCGCCAGCCGGTGCTCGCGGTACCTCAGTTCCGCACCGAGCGAGGTGAGCGCCCGCTCCACGAGGTGGGCGTCGAGGTCGGTGACCATGCCGACGGTGTGCGGCAGGTGAACGCAGTCCTTGAACGCGCTGCCGCCCTTGTAGTCGACGAGCACGAAGTTGAGCGCGTCCGGCCGGTTGGCCACCGCGAGCGAGGCGATCATCGTCTGCAGCAGCTCCGACTTGCCGGCTCCGGTGGTGCCGGCAACCAGCCCGTGCGGGCCGTCGGTGCGCAGGTCGAGGACGAACGGCCCGTGCAGCCCCGAGCCGACCACCAGCCGGGTCGTCCGCCCCTCCAGCTGCCAGCGCGCGCGGATCCCGTCGACCGTCGGCGGCTCCAGGCCGAGGACGTCGAGCAGCCGCACGCCGTCGGGCAGGACGGCGTCGTCGTCCTCCTGGCTGACGTCGCGGAGCGGCGCCAGCGCCCGGGCCGCCGCCTCGGCCAGCTCCGCACCCACCGGCTCGGCGAGCACGCCCGGGACGGGGTCGTGGCCGCTGCGCCGCACCAGCAGCTGGTTCTCCTCGACTGCGTCGAACACCGCCGTCGCGGTGGCCGCCTCCGGCAGGAACCGCTCCTCCTCGTCGGCGCACACGGCGTAGACCCCGACCGCCGGGCCGTCCTGCAGCACCTGGGCCAGGCCCGGGGTGGCGCGCAGCGGCCGGAAGCCGTGGGCGACGAGCACGTGCGCGGGGAACGACTCCGGCTGGATCCGGCCACCGCCCGACGCCGCGGCGTTCCGGCGGGCCTTGATCAGCGCGGTCAGCTCGGCCACCCGCGCGGTCACCGTCTCGGAGTCGTTGCCCACGAAGGCGACCGGGCCCTCGCCGTCGGCCGGTCGGGTGTGCGGCAGCCAGCGCACCCAGTTCCAGTCCGCCTGTCGCCGGGGGGCCAGCAGGGTCAGTGCGAGGTCGCGGGGTGGGTGGTGCACGGCCAGCTGCAGGACGACCCAGCGCAGCAGACCGGCCAGCGGCTCGGCCGGCCCGGCGAGCCCCACGACACCGGCTCCGCGCAACGGGACGACGACCGGGACCGCCCGCACGGTGCGCTGCTCCGGCGGCTCGTCGCGGCCGGACCGGTCGGCGACCACGACCTGGGCGGGCAGATCGGCGGCGCCCAGGCGCAGGTCGAGGGCGTCGGGGTCGGTGCGGCGCCGCTCCCACAACCGCCGGCCGGGAAGGACGGCGGTGAGCAGCGCGGTGGCCGGGTCGGGATGGGCGGCGCGGCGGCGGGCGGTCTCCTCGGCCACGGCCGTCTCGATCCGCTGCAGCGCCCGGGCGAGCTCCTGCTCGTACTCCTCCCGGGCCCGGCGCTCCTCGCGGGCGCTGTGCCGGCGGTCGGCCACGGTGTTGCCGATCATCAGCACCGGGCTGGCTACGGCGAACACGAGGTACAGCGGCGAGCGCAGCACGAGCGCCAGCACGATGCCGATGACCAGCGGCGCCAGGATCATCACCAGCGGGAACCGGCGGGGCTCCCTGCTCTTCGGCTCCTGCGGCAGCTGGACGCGCACCTCCCGGTTGGACGGCAGCAGCCGCGGCGCCCGGACGAACGCCCGGGTGCCGGGGCCGGCCGGCTCGATCGCGGCATCCGGGGCGGGAGCCGGGCCGACGACCAGCTGGGTGTCGCCCAGCTGCACGATCTGCCCCGGTGCCACCGCGACGCCGCCGTCCTCGGGTACCGGCTCGCCCTCCAGGAACGTGCCGTTGGCCGAGCCGAGGTCGCGCACCGAGGCGCCGTCGGCCCCGACCCGCAGCAGGGCGTGCCGCCGGGACATCGAACGGTCGGCGAAGCCGAACCCGCTGCTGCGGCCGAGCTCGTGGTCCCCCATCGGCAGGTCGGCGACCAGGCCGCTGCTGGGACCGCTGAGCACCCGCAACTGCCAGCCACGGGTCGGCGCACCGGCCGGCGCGGCAACCGCCGCCGCCGCCGACGACAGGTGCACCACCGCGCCGTCGACCAGCGGGCTCTCCCCCACCGGCTGGTCGTCGTCCAGCCGGCGGCCGGCGAGCCAGATCCCCTCGGCCGGCGAGCCGGTGACCCGGGCCAGCTCCGCCGTCACCCGGCTGAGCGGGAGGTCGTCGTCCACGTCGACGGCGACGTCGAGCAACGCGCCGTCGTCGTGCCCGACGCTCAGCTGGACGCGCACCGCACTCCCTCCCGACCGTCCCCACCCGGTGGCCGCCCGGAGGCTCCGGGGGCGGCCCCGGCCGTCGCGGTACGCCGGGCTGACGTCGCGAGACCGTAGACGGACGCGTCCGTTCCGGTCCATCGGCGCCTGTGGAAACCCCCGGTAGCGGGTCACCCGCACGGGCGGGGCGGAGATCGGGTGGTCAGAAGGTGAGGACCAGCCGTCCCCGGACCCCGCCGGCCTCCAGGGCCCGGTGGGCGTCGGCCGCCTGCGCTGCGGGGAACGCCCGGGCCACCCGCAGGGTCACGGCGCCGTCCTCCACCTGCTGGCGGAGCCGGTCGAGCGCCGCGCGGTCGGTGGCGACCTTCCGCACCAGCGTCGGGAACACCCGCAGGTCGCGCTCGCCGTTCCCGCGGTAGCCGCGCACCGTGGCCACCGCGCCCCCGTCCCGGACGGCGGGCAGCACCAGCTCGTCCTGCACCGAGCCGTCGGCCAGCCCGTCCACGCCCTCCGGGTGGTGCTCCCGGATCCGGTCGGCGACGTCGTCGCCCCGCCGCACGACGACGTCGGCCCCCAGGCCGCGGACCAGTTCCTCGTCGGCCTCCGAGGCGTCGGCGACGACGGTCAGCCCGTCGGCCTCGGCCAGCTGGACCACGTAGCCGCCGAACGCCCCGGCCGCGCCGGTCACCGCGAGCACCTGCCCGGGCCGCAGGCCCATGAGGTCCAGGGCCAGCCGCGCGGTGAGCCCGTTCATCGGCAGCGTCGACGCCTCGACGGCGGTGGCCCCGCGCGGGACCCGGACCACGGAGTCACCCGGCAGGACCTTGTCCTCGCGGTAGCCGCCGAACGGGCCGAAGGGGACGACGATGCCCATGGCGAGGTCGCCGACCGCGAGGTGGTCGACCCCCTCGCCGACCTCGCTGACCACGCCGGCGACGTCCATGCCCGGAACCCACGGCGGGGTCTTCACCGGATCCCGGTCGGCGTAGGCGCCGGAGCGGGCGTGGGTGTCGGTGGGGCTGACGGCGGCAGCCTGCACGCGCAGCCGCACCTGGCCCGGGCCGAGCGGCTCCGGCTCCACGTCGACGACGTGCAGGGCCTCGGGCCCACCGAACTCGGTCACTCCCACGGCACGCATGCGCCCTGCCTAGCACGGGCGCTCCCGCCCCACCGCCCGGTGCGGCCCGGAACCGCCCCGCCGGCTGACGGCGGCCGCTACGCGCTGGCCGAGCGCCGGCTGGCGGTGGCCGCCGCCGAGAGCGACCTCACCGACCGCGCGGAACGGAACACCCGGGCCGTGCTGACCGGGCTGGCCCGGTCCTTCGGCGTCGACCGGGTCGACGTCCGCTCGAGCCCGCACCGGGCGACTCGGGCTGACCCGCCCGCAGCCGGGCCACGGGGACCCCCCGGACAGTCTGGCTCTGAGTGCCCCTGCACTCAGAGGCAGACCGTCCGCAGAGACGAACTCGGCCCCGTCCCTCGGCGGAGGGACGGGGCCGAGGTGCGCCGGGAAGCTCAGCCCCTGAGCTTGTAGGTCTTGAGCAGCCCGCGGCTGATGATCGTCTTCTGGATCTCGCTGGTGCCCTCGCCGATGAGCAGGAACGGCGCCTCGCGCATCAGGCGCTCGATCTCGTACTCCTTGGAGTAGCCGTAGCCGCCGTGGATGCGGAAGGACTGCGTGGTCACCTCGGCGCAGTACTCGCTGGCGATCAGCTTGGCCATGCCTGCCTCGACGTCGTTGCGCTTGCCTGCGTCCTTGAGCCGGGCGGCGTTGACCATCATCAGGTGGGCGGCCTCGACCTTGGTCGCCATCTCGGCCAGCTGGAAGGCGATCGCCTGGTGCTGGGCGATCGGCTTGCCGAAGGTCTCCCGCTGCTGGGCGTAGGCGACGGCGAGCTCGAAGGCGCGGATCGAGATGCCGCACGCGCGGGCGGCGACGTTGACCCGGCCGACCTCGACGCCGTCCATCATCTGGCTGAAGCCCTTGCCCGGCTCGCCGCCGAGGATGTCCGAGGCACCTGCCCGGTAGCCGTCGAACACCAGCTCGGTGGTGTCGACGCCCTTGTAGCCCATCTTGTCGATCTTGCCGGGGATGGTGAGCCCGGGCTTGACCTGGCCGAAGCCGGCCGGCTTCTCGACGAGGAACGTGGTCAGGTTCTGGTGGGCCTTCTCCGCGCCCTCGTCGGTGCGGACCAGGGCGGCGACCAGCGTGGAGCTGCCGCCGTTGGTCAGCCACATCTTCTGGCCGTCGACGACGTAGTCCCCGTCGGCCTGCCTGGTGGCCTTGGTGCGGATGCCGGCGACGTCGGACCCCAGCCCCGGCTCCGACATCGAGAAGGCGCCGCGCACCTCGCCGGTGGCCATGCGGGGCAGGTAGTGCTCCTTCTGCTCCTGCGTGCCGTGCTGCTTGATCATGTAGGCGACGATGAAGTGGGTGTTGATGACGCCCGAGACGCTCATCCAGCCGCGGGCGATCTCCTCGACGACCAGCGCGTAGGTGAGCAGCGACTCACCGAGACCGCCGTACTCCTCGGGAATCATCAGGCCGAAGATGCCGAGCTCCTTGAGCCCGTCGACGATCTTCTGCGGGTAGACGTCGCCGTGCTCGAGCTCCTGCGCGTTCGGGATGATCTCCCGGTCGACGAAGCTCCGAACCGTCGACAGGATCTCCTGCTGGATGTCGGTCAGGTCTGCGGTCTGGGCCAAGCGGGTCACAGGTTCGCTCCTCGGGGACTCCGGTGTCCGGGTTACCCGCGAGTATGGAGCACCGTCGGATGAGCTCCGGCGTGTGCCTGCTCACGTCCGGTCCGCCCGCGTGGTGGAGTAGCCCGACCGGCGCCCGCCGGACAGGAGGGACGCATGAACAGCAGGGACGACGACCTCCACCGGGGCGATCCGCCGCCGGCGCCGGGGGCAGCGCAGACCGGGTACGGCCAGCCGGGCTACCCGCCACCCGGGTACGCCCAGCCGGGCTACCCGCCGCCGGGGTACGGCCCGCCGGGCTACCCGCCCGCCTACGGCCGGTCGACGAACACCCTGGCCATCCTGGCGCTGGTCATGGCGTTCGTCTTCGCGCCGGCCGGGCTGGTGCTGGGCATCGTCGCGCGCAAGCAGATCAAGCGGACCGGTGAGGAGGGCAGCGGCCTGGCTTTGGCCGGCATCATCGTCGGCGGCCTGGTCACCGGCTTCTTCGCGCTGGTCGTCGTGCTCTGGGTCGTCGCCTTCGCGACGCTGACCAGCGGCGGCTTCGGCCCCTGATCCAGCGGAGCATAGGAAGCTCTACCTGCGGATCGCGGGTCGGATCCGCAGGTAGAGCTTCCTATGCCCGGGTCACGCCTCCGGCGGGGTGAAGGACGACGTCCGCGACAGGCCCGCGGCGCGGCCCTTGCCGGCGATGACCAGCGCCATCTTGCGGCTGGCCTCGTCGATCATCTCGTCGCCGAGCATCGCCGAGCCCTTCTTGCCACCGGCCTCCGACGTCGCCCAGTCGTAGGCGTCGAGGATCAGCTCGGCGTGGTCGTAGTCCTCCTGGGACGGCGCGTAGATCTCGTTGGCCGCGTCGATCTGCCCCGGGTGCAGCACCCACTTGCCGTCGAAGCCGAGCATGGCCGAGCGCTTGGCGACCTCCTCGAAGGCCGGGACGTCGCGCACCTGCAGGAACGGGCCGTCGATGGCCTGCACACCACGGGCGCGGGCGGCCATGAGGATCTGCATGAGGATGTAGTGGAACGGGTCGCCCGGGTAGTCGGGGTGCAGAGCACCGACCACGAGCGACTTCATGTTGATGCTGGCCATGAAGTCGGCCGGGCCGAAGATGATCGTCTCGATCCGCTCGCTGGCGAACGCGATGTCGTTGACGTTGATCAGGCCCTGCGCCGTCTCGATCTGCGCCTCGATGCCGATCCGGCCGACCTCCAGGCCGTTGGCCTTCTCGATCTGGGTCAGCAGCATGTCCAGCGCCTTGATCTGGGCGGCGTCCTGGACCTTCGGCAGCATGATGGCGTCGAGGTTGGCGCCGGCCCCGCCGGCGACCTCGAGCACGTCCTGGAACGTCCACTCCGTCGTCCAGTCGTTCACGCGGACGGTGCGGATCTTCTCGCCCCAGCCGCCCTCGTTCAGCGCCGCGACGATGTTCTTCCGGGCGCCGGGCTTGGCCAGCGGCGCACACGCGTCCTCGAGGTCCAGGAACACCTGGTCGGCCGGCAGACCCTTGGCCTTCTCCAGGAACCGGGGGTTGCTGCCGGGAACGGCCAGGTTGGAACGACGGGATCGGAGCTCGGCCACGGGGTCCTCCGGGATGGTGGGTGGGTTGAGGCGGGGCTGGGGTGGGTCGGGAAAGTCGGCTACCGGAGGGTAGCGACGAGGATTTCCGCCCGCAGAACCGCGTTGATCACCGTCAACTGGCTGACCGACACGCCGCTGGCGGCCGCCGCATGCCGATGATCAACACGGGCTCGGCCTTCAGGTGCCCGGCTCGACGAGGGTGGTCGGCCGGCTGGCCCGCACCACCAGCGCCACGCCCGCGACGACGAGCACGACCCCGGGGAGGGCCAGCAGCGGCGGGACCTCGCCCAGCAGCACCAGCGCGAACACCAGGGCCCCGGGCACCTCCAGGAGCACCGCGAGACTCACCACCGTGGGGCCGACGGAGGAGAGCACCAGGTTGAGCAGGGTGTGGCCGAACAGCTGGGCGGAGACGGTGATGGCCGCGATCAGCCACCAGTCCCGCGCCTGGAAGCCGGCCAGCGGCGCGTCGACGAGCACCGCCGACACCGCGATCGCCAGCGCGCAGACCGAGTAGGCGACGACGGCGTACGCCGATGTCGCCAGCCGCTGCCGGGCGCGCGCCCCGGCCAGCACGTAGCCGCCGGCGCAGATCGCCCCGAGAAGGGCCAGGACGTCACCGGCGAGGGCCTCCCGGCTCACCGCGACGTCCACGCCCACGATCAGCGCCACGCCGACCACCGCGAGCACGAGCCCCCACCAGACGGCGGCCGGCAGGTGCACCCCGGAGATCCGCGCGGCCAGCGCCGTCCAGATCGGGGTCGTGGTGACCAGGGCCGTCGAGACGGCGACCGTCGTCATGGACAGGCTCGGGAGCCAGGCCGCGAAGTGCGCGGCGAGGAACAGTCCGGCCACGGCCGAGCTGCGCAGGTCACGCCAGCGGAGCCCGGTCAGGGTCGAGCGCTCCCGGGCGAGCAGCACCGGCAGCAGCGCAGCGGCGCCGGCCGCATTGCGCCAGAACGCCAGCGCCAGCATCGGTGCGGCGACCATCGTGGTGAGCGGCGCGGACAGGGAGACCCCGATGACCGCGAGCGACAGGAGGCCGACGTCCCGCCCGCCCGGCCGGTGCGGCGCCCACGCGGCGCCGGCCCCGTCCAGAGGCTCCCGCAGAGCGGAGCGAGGCGGAAGGGGAACGGGGTCCTTCACCAGGAGGGAACCCGGATGCGGCCGCCGGCGACCGGGACGACGGCGCCGCGCACCGTCGCGGCCACGGCCTTGCTCCCCGACGCCGTGGCCGTGCACTCCAGCACCGACGGCCGGCCGAGCTTCTCCCCCTGCCGGACGACGAAGGACGACGTCCCCTCCGGGGCGAGCAACCCGGACTCCACGAGCCACACCCCCGTCCCGAGCGCCGCCGAGCCGGTCGCCGGGTCCTCGCCCCAGCTCAGATCGGCGGCGAAGACCCGCGCGTAGGCCGTCCCGCTGTCGGCGTCCCAGGACAGCACCGAGACCCCCTCCCCCACGCCCAGCGCGGCTAGCGCCCTCGGATCGGGCACCGCGCGGTCCACGGCGTCCGGCCGCACCGACAGGTACGCGAAGGGCAGCCCGCAGCCGGCGACGTCGGCGGGCACCCCGGTGATGTCGGCGGGCGCGAGCCCCATGGCGGCGGCCAGCAGACCCGGGTCCGGCCCGTCCGACAGCGTGGGGCGGCCGCCGGACAAGGTGGCGCCGTCGGAGTCGACCACCACGTCCAGCACCCCCGCGCCGCATTCCTGGCGCAGCGTCCCGGCGGGCAGCCGCCCGGTGCGGACCAGCGTGTGCGCCGCACCCACGCTCGGGTGGCCGGCGAAGGGCAGTTCGGCGAACGGCGTGAAGATGCGGATCCGATAGTCGGCCCGCGGACCGCCGGCCGACCCAGGGTGGTCGGCCCCCGGCTCGGTGGGCGAGCAGAGGAACGAGGTCTCCGACAGGTGGAACTCGTTGGCCAGCGTCTGGCACTGCTCCGTGGACAGGTCGTCGGCGTCGAACACCACCGCCAGCGGATTGCCGGCGAATGCCCGGGCGGCGAACACGTCGACGACCTCGTAGTCCAGCGCAACCGGGGCAGTCACGGCGCCGACGGTAACCTTCGCCGGGACCGGGCTTGCGAGGGCTCGCATCGACAGAGCCGTGGGTCATGGGGCCGACGAGCGCCGGCGAGGACTCGAGACCGAGCTAGCGAGGTCTCGCAGCGACACAGCCGTGCGGCACGGAGCCGACGAGCGCCAGCGAGGAGGATTCGTGACCACGGTGACGAGGGCCTACGTCTCCCGGCTCGCCGGGCTGACCGTCTTCGACCCCAACGGCGACCGCGTCGGCAAGGTCCGTGACGTCGTCGTCGCCCTGCGGGTGGGCACCGCCTGTCCCCGGGTGCTGGGCCTGGTCGTGGAGGTCGTCGCGCGCCGCCGGATCTTCGTGCCGATGGGCCGGGTCACCGCCATCGACCCGGGCGCGGTGATGCTCGCATCGGGCACCCTCAACCTCAAGCGCTTCGAGCAGCGGGCCGGCGAGACGCTGGTCCTCGGTGAGCTGCTGGACCGGCAGGTGCGCATCGACGAGTCCGGCCGCCCGGCCCACGTCGTCGACGCCGGCATGGAGCAGACCCGCACCGGCGACTGGCTGCTCACCCGGCTGGCCGTCCAGGAGCCGGGCCGGATCGGCCGGCGCGGGCAGCTGCACCAGGTGGCCTGGGACGAGGTGACCGGGCTGGCCCTGCCGCAGACCGGGCAGGGCGCCGAGACGCTGATCGCCACCTACCGGGAGCTCAACGCCGCCGACATGGCCCACGCGCTGCAGGAGCTGCCGATCAAGCGGCGGCACGAGGTGGCCGAGGCCATGGACGACGAGCGGCTGGCCGACGTCCTCGGCGAGCTGCCCGAGGCCGAGCAGATCACGATCCTGGGCACCCTCGAGGAGAGCCGCGCGGCCGACGTCCTGGAGGAGATGGACCCCGACGACGCCGCCGACCTGCTGTCGGAGCTGCGCGACGTCGACCGGGACCGGCTGCTGGAGCTCATGGAGCCCGACGAGGCCGAGTCCGTGCGGCAGCTGCTGAAGTACTCCGAGGACACCGCCGGCGGGATGATGACCAGCGAGCCGGTGATCCTCTCCCCCGACGCCACCATCGCCGAGGCGCTGGCGCGGGTCCGCCAGGAGGAGATCACGCCCTCCCTGGCCAGCCAGGTGTACGTCTGCCGCCCGCCGTCGGCCACGCCCACCGGCCGCTACCTCGGGCTGGCGCACATCCAGCGGCTGCTGCGCGAGCCACCGTCGACGCTGGTCAGCGGGGTGCTCGACGACCTCGAGCCGCTGCGCCCCGAGGCCCCGCTGGCCCAGGTCACCCGGTACTTCGCCACCTACAACCTGGTCGCCGCGCCGGTGGTCGACGCGCAGGGCCGGCTGGTGGGCGCGGTGAGCGTCGACGACGTCCTCGACCACCTGCTGCCCGACGACTGGCGGGAGCGAGCCCGCCGTGGCTGACACGCCGCGGCTCGACGTCCCGAGCGGGGGCGCGCGCCGGTTCGGCAGCTTCCTGCGGCTGAACCCCGACGCCGTCGGCCAGTTCGCCGAGGGGATCGCCCGGTTCCTGGGCACGGGCCGGTTCCTGGCGGTGCAGACGATCCTCGTGGTCGTCTGGATCTCGCTCAACGTCTTCGCCGTCCAGCTGCGCTGGGACCCCTACCCGTTCATCCTGCTGAACCTGGCCTTCTCCACCCAGGCCGCCTACGCCGCGCCGCTGATCCTGCTGGCGCAGAACCGGCAGGCCGACCGCGACCGCGTGCAGGCCGAGGAGGACCGCGCCCGGGCGACCCAGACCCGCGCGGACACGGAGTACCTCGCTCGCGAGCTGGCCGCGCTCCGCGTGGCGATCGGCGAGCTGGCCACCCGCGACTTCATCCGCGGCGAGCTGAACCGGATGTCGAGCGACGACGGCGACGAGCGACGCGACAAGCCGCGCCGGCGCGACACCGTCGGCTGACCCGCTGGTCACCGCCGAGTGTCGGCCGGCTGTCCCGTCGGTCCGTGGGAGAGGACGACCGGCCGACACTCGAGGACGCCCGCGCCTCAGCGTCCCGGATCAGCCGGCGAGCACGTGCACCAGCGCGCCCACGGCCCCGGCGAGGACCAGCACCACGATGAACGGCGCCCGCAGCGCCAGGGCCAGCGCGGCGACCGCCAGCCCGGCGAGCCGCCCGTCGACCACGACCTCGTCCCCGCTGGTCAGTCCCTGGACGACCACGAGCGCGGCGAGCAGCGCCGCCGGCACGAAATCGACGACCCGCGCCACCCAGGACTGCTCGACCCACGACGCGGGGACCGACAGCCCGGCGAGCTTGAGCAGGTAGCAGCCCACCGAGGCGACCAGCACCGCCGTCCAGGTGGCGCTCATGCGGCGGCCCGCCGCGGGCGTCCGGCCAGCGCCACCGCCACCACCGCGGCGACGACCTGCACGCCGGGCGGGACGAACGGCGTCAGCGCCAGGGCGACCACGGCACCGCCCAGCGCCACCCGGCGCTGCACCGCCGGCTGGGCGTTGCCCCGGCCCAGCCGCGGCCACAGCAGCGCCAGGAACGCCGCCGGGACGACCGCGTCCAGCGCCGCCCGCGCCGTACCGCCCAGGGCCGCGGCGCCGAGCGCACCGACGACGGTCGTCGCGTTCCAGGTCAGGTAGAGGGTCGCGCCGCCCACCAGGAACGCCAGCCCGGCGAGCGCCCGGTCGGGAGCCGCCAGCGACAGCGCCGTCGTCTCGTCGATGACCCAGTGCGCCGTCCCCGCGCGGCGGAGGGGGCCCCGCGGTCGCAGCAGCGGCACCAGGCGCACCCCGTAGACGGTGTTGCGGGTGCCGAGCAGCAGGGCGCTGCCGACGGCGGCGAGGGGGCTGCCGCCGGCGCCGAGCACCCCGATCAGGGCGAACTGGGAGGCCCCGGTGAACATGACGGCCGAGAGCACCAGCGCCTGCCAGACGTCCAGGCCCGCCGCGTCGGCGGCCGCGCCGAACGCCACCCCGTAGAGGCCGACGGCGAGGCCCAGACCGACGGCGTCCCGGAGGGTCTGCGACCGGTCGGGCGACACGAACCGACCCTAGTGACACACCGGGTGCGCCCCAGATCACCCTCCGGCGGACGGGGCGGGGCGCCGCCCGCCGTACAGTGGCAGGCGACCGATCGCGCGGGTCGCCGCTGCTGCCGCCGACCGCCGGACGCCGGTCCCCCGTCGAAGGAGACAGACGAACACGATGTCCGACCAGCTGACCGGCACGCCGGCGCTCGACGCCGTCAACGCCGCTCTGGCAACCGTCCAGGACCCCGAGATCAACCGGCCCCTGCCCGAGCTGGGCATGATCAAGGACGTGCGGATCGGGCCCGACGGCTCGGTCGACGTCGAGGTCTACCTGACCGTCTCCGGCTGCCCGATGCGGGAGACGATCACCACCCGGGTCACCCAGGCCGTCTCCGCCGTCCCCGGTGTCACCTCGGTGCAGGTCGCGCTCGACGTCATGAGCGACGAGCAGCGCGCCGAGCTGCGCAAGACCGTGCGCGGCACCGACGCCCCCGAACCGGTGATCCCATTCGCCCAGCCCGGTTCGCTCACGCGGGTCTACGCCGTCGCCTCCGGCAAGGGCGGCGTCGGCAAGTCCAGCGTCACGGTGAACCTGGCCGCGTCCCTGGCCAAGCGCGGCCTGGCGGTGGGCGTCGTGGACGCCGACATCTACGGCCACTCGGTGCCGCGCATGCTCGGCGTGGACGACAAGCCCACCCAGGTCGACAACATGATCATGCCGCCGCAGGCGCTGGGCGTGAAGGTCATCTCGATCGGCATGTTCACGCCGGGCAACACCCCGGTCGTGTGGCGCGGGCCGATGCTGCACCGCGCGCTGCAGCAGTTCCTCGCCGACGTGTGGTGGGGTGACCTCGACGTCCTGCTGCTGGACCTGCCGCCCGGCACCGGTGACGTCGCCATCTCGATCGCGCAGCTGCTGCCGAACGCCGAGATCCTCGTCGTCACGACCCCGCAGCTGGCCGCCGCCGAGGTGGCCGAGCGCGCCGGGGCGATCGCGACCCAGACCCACCAGCAGGTGGTCGGGGTCATCGAGAACATGAGCTGGATGGACCTGCCCGACGGCTCCCGGGTCGAGGTGTTCGGCTCCGGCGGCGGCCAGACCGTCTCCGACGCGCTGACCCGCACGCTGGGTGCCCGGGTGCCGCTGCTCGGCCAGATCCCGCTGGACACCCGGCTCCGCGAGGCCGGCGACGCCGGTGCGCCGATCGTGCTCGCCGACCCGGACTCCCCCGCCGCGCAGGCCCTGGAGAAGATCGCCGACGGGCTCGCCGTCCGCCAGCGCGGCCTGTCCGGCATGTCCCTGGGCCTCACCCCCGTCAAGCACTGAGTATTCGCTCCGGCGAGCGGGGGCCGGAGGCTCCCCGAGCCGGGGCGAGCAGCGCTTTGTCGCGACGAGCGGGGGGCCGGAGGCTCCCCCGAGGAGTGACGGCAGCGGCTCAGCGCAACTGGGGAGGGCACGTGGCCGCGGTGTCGTCCGGAGGACGACAGATCACGTCGCGTCGACGTCGAAGGGTGGCGGAACGCTGCGGTCGCGCAGCTGGGCGGCGACCACCGAGGCCGCTGTCGCGCCGCTGGCCGGCCGGGCCGGCGGGGACTCGTCGTCGTCACCGAGCAGCTGGTCGCGGATGAAAGTGCGCGGGTGGTACTTGCGCAGGTCGAGGTCGCGCAGGTCGGCGAAGTCGTCGCCGAGGGACTCGTTGACCTGCTCGCGGACGCCGGTGATGGCGGTCCGCACCTTCTTCAGCCCGCTGGCGGCGTCCTTGGCCAGGTCGGGCAGGCGCTCGGGACCGAAGATGAACAGCGCGGCGAGGGCGACGACGAAGAGCTCGGGCCAGCCGATCGAGTTGAACACCGCCGCCCTCCTTCCGCATGCCGCCTGCGCGCGCCGCTCACCGTCCCAGCGTAGTCAGAACATTCCTTGCCCCCCGCCACTCGCGAGCTCGCGGCGGGATCCTGCAAGGAGCCTCAGGCGGCGCCGAGCGTCGCCTGGACCGTCCGGGAACTCCCGCCGCGGACCAACTCGATCACGACCTCCTCGCCCGGCTGCCGGGCGTCCACCGCCACGGCCAGCTCTTCGGAGCTGCCGACCGGGGTGTCGTCGACCGCGATGATGATGTCCTCCTCGCGGATGCCCGCCTGCGCCGCGGCGCTGCCCGGCTCGATGTTGACCACCAGCGCGCCGTCCCGCGTCCCGTCGGTCACCGACCGGGCGCTGACGCCGAGCGCGGCGTGCACGGCCGTGCCGGTGGAGATCAGCTGCTCGGTGATCCGCTTCACCGTGTCGATGGGGATGGCGAAGCCCAGGCCGATCGAGCCACCACCCATTCCGCTCGACGCGATGGCGGTGTTGATGCCGACGAGCGCCCCCGTGGCGTCCACCAGCGCACCGCCGGAGTTCCCCGGGTTGATGGGTGCATCGGTCTGGACGGCGCTGATCACCGCGTTGGTGTCGGTACCCTGACCGGACAGCCGGACCGGCCGTTCCAGCGCGCTGACGATGCCGCTGGTGACGGTGCCGGCGAGGCCGAGCGGGGAGCCGATGGCGACCACGGGGTCGCCGACGACGACGTCGTCGGAGCGTCCCATGGACGCGGTCACCAGTCCGGGCTTCTCCACCTTGATGACGGCGAGGTCGCTGGCCGGGTCGCGGCCGACGATGCGCGCCGCGGATCCGCTGCCGTCGGAGAAGACCGCGCGGATCTCGGCCCCCTCGACGCCGTCGGCGCCCGAGATGACGTGGTTGTTCGTGACGATGTAGCCGTTCTCGCCGTCGATCACGACGCCGGAGCCGGTGGCCCCCGCCTGCCCCACGCGAACCTCGATGGAGACCACCGCCGGCATGACGGCGTCGGCGATGTCGGACACCGAGCCCGGTTCCCGGGTGATGCCCGGGTCCACCTGCGACAGCGTCGTCCCCGGGCTGAGCAGCGGGGTCTCGCCGGCGGTGCGGGTCAGGTACCAGCCGACGCCGCCGCCCACCACGCCGACCACCAGTAGGCCGAGCACGACGAGCGTCGCCAGCCGCACCGAGAGGTCGCGCAGCCGCACCTTGCGCCGCCCCTGGCTGTCGACCACGACCGGGCCGGGTTGCCTGTCCTCGTCGTACACCGCGGGGATGCCCAGGCCGGCCGGTGACGCCGGGTCGCGCCAGGGGTCGCTCGAGGCGTCGGCCTTCCACCACGGACCGGTGGCGGTGCGCCGGCCGCCGGGCCGGCCACCCGGCGGCTCCTGGAGCCCGTGCCGGCCGGGCGCGGGCGGTCCGAACGCCCGCAGCAGTGCCTCCGGGGGCGGCGGCGGCACCGGGCGGGGTGCGGGCGGGGGCCGGTCACCGGCGAAGCTGCCGGCGACCCGCTCCGGCCGGCCGAACGCACCCGCCTGCGCCGGCGTGGGCTGCGGGGCGGGCACGGCGCGCGGGGTGAGCCGCTGCACCGCCGCGTCGTCGAAGCCGCCGAGCCGCCCCTCGGGACGCGAGTAACCGGCCTCCCCGGGTGCGGCCGGGTCGTGGTCGTGGTCGGTGCTCAGGGCGTGCCACCCGGGGAACCGATGCCGGTGGAGAGGTCGACGGTGACCGTCCGCACGACGGGAGGGACGACCTGGGTGTGCTGCTCCGGCTGCGGCCGGTCCGCGGCGGGCGCGGGGGCGGCATCGGCCGGGAGCGTCAGCGCCAGCGCGGTGACGCCGGCACCGAGACCGGCGAGCGTGCCGGCCACCCCGCGGCGAAGCCAGCGCGCACCGAGCGGCCCGCGGCGCTGCGCGCCCTCGGTGAGGTCCAGCGACCAGGAGCCGGTGCTGCCGGTGACGGTCAGCTCCCCCGCGGCGGCGCTCATCGCACCCGTTCCGTCACCGGAACCGGGCACGTCGGCGGTGAAGGGGATGGCGCGCAGGCGCGACATGAGGTCACCGGGGATCGTGACGTCCGCGGAGCCGTGCAGCGCCGCCTTCGCCTCCCGCTGGGCCTCCACGGCCATGCGGCAGGTGGCACAGCCCGCGAGGTGCCGGGCTGCCCGTCCGGCCGGGCCCGCCGTCAGCTCGCCGTCGACCAGCGCGGCGATCGCCTCCTGGGCCAGGTGGCTCTCCGGGATCACGCGCCGGCCTCCCCGGCCGCGGCCACCCGACGCGGGGCCAGGTGGGCGAGCGCCTCGCGCAGCTGCACCCGGCCACGGTGGATGCGGCTGCGGACCGTGCCCAGCTTGATGCCCAGCGTGGCCGCGATCTCCTCGTAGGTGAGGCCCTCGATGTCGCAGAGCACCACGGCCACCCGGAACTCCGGGGACAGCGCGTCGAGCGCGGCCTGCACCTGCGGGTCCAGGTGGGTGTCGGCGTACACCTGCTCGGGGCTCGGCGCGCGGCCGGGCAGCCGCTCGGTGTCCTCGGGGAGCGCATCGAAGCGGATCCGCTGGCGGCGGCGGACCATGTCGAGGAACAGGTTCGTGGTGATCCGGTGCAGCCAGCCCTCGAAGGTGCCGGGCGAGTAGTCGGCCAGCGAGCGGAACACCCGGACGAAGGTCTCCTGCGTCAGGTCCTCGGCGTCCTGCGGGTTGCCGGACAGCCGGTAGGCGAGGCGGTACACCCGGGCGGAGTGGTCACGGACGACCTGCTCCCAGGACGGGGCCACCCAGCTGTCCGCGGCCATGCCGGTGCCCTCGGACTGCGCGGACGTGGCCTCGGACACCCCACCAGTTTCGCAGACGGATGCCGGCGCGTGCTGAGACGCGTCGACGGGTGGAACGGGCACGGCTCGCTTCAGGCGCACGTACGGATCAACGGACGGCCGGCACATGCGTGTTCCCGCGCACCGCGGCTCCCAGGAGACGCACAGGTCCGGCCGGGCACACGGCCTCGCGCAGCCCGGCCACTACCCTCGGCCGGTGCGGGGAACCTTTGGAGCACGGCGGAGCCGTTCTGCTCCGTCACCGGAGGTGTGTTGATGAGCGCCGAGCGACCGCCGCCCGCCGGCGGCACCGAGCTGGGCGCCGCCTACGCCGAACGCTTCGCCGCGGAGTCGCCCGAGATGCAGGCCGCGCGGCACCGTGCCCAGTTGCTGCCCGGCTCCACGCCGGTGGAGCCGGCTGTCGGCGCCACGTTGGCCGTCCTCGCCGCCACGGCCGGGGCCCGCTCGGTGGTGTCCATCGGCAGCGGCGGCGGCCTCGCCGCGCTGTGGCTGCTGCGCGGGATGCGGCCCGACGGCGTCCTCACCGCCCTGGACGGCGATCCCGAGCAGCTGCGGGCGGCGCGCACCGCGCTCGCCGAGGCCCGGGTGCCCGCCAGCCGGGCGCGGCTGATCTTCGGCACCCCCGGCGAGGTCCTGCCCCGACTCTCCCCCGGCGGCTACGACATGGTGTGCTGCGCCGGCCCGCCGCGGGAGTACGCCGAGCACCTCGCGGGGCTGCTCGCGCTGGTGCGGGTGGGCGGATCGCTCACCTGCCACGGGTTGCTGGAGGGCGGGCGGATCGCCGACCGCACCGCGCGGGACCCGCAGTCGGTGGCGTGGCGGGAGATCTCCCGCGCCGTCCGCGACGACGACACCCTGCTGCCGGCCGTGCTGCCGATGGGCAGCGGTCTGCTCGTCGCCACCAGGCGCAGCTGACGCTGCCGCTACCCAACGGCCGTCGGGGTGCGCACGATCCGCCGACACGGCGGTGGTGTGGGTGACCATCTGCCCCGCCGAGTTCGCCAGCATCGACGAGGTCGCCACCTGCACGCCGTCCGCGGTCCGCACGTAGGACCGGGAGGTCGGGGTGCGGTTGGCGTCATAGCCGATCCGCAACGCCACCCCACCGGGCAGCACCTGCACGCGCAGCTCCCCGTCGGGGCCGTAGGAGGCGGTGGTCGTGCCGGCCACCGAATCGGTCACCGAGGGGAACCAACCCGCGCGGTTCCAAGATCCCCGCCGAGGTGTGGACGCCGGCCTACGACGCGCACGACCAGATCTGCGAGGGCGCCTGGGTCGCCGAGCTGACCGGGCTGCCGGACCTCACCGGCTGGCCGCCCGGGATGCGGGTGATCGTCCGCGAGGAACGCCCGCGCCCGGGTGCGCAGCTGCGGATCACCGACGCCGACGGGCTGCGGGGCACCGCGTTCGCCACCAACAGCGCCCGCGGGCAGCTGCCAGCACTCGAGCTGCGGCACCGCTGCCGCGCCTGCGTCGAAGACCGGATCCGCTGCGCGAAGGACACCGGACTGACCAACCTGCCGCTGCACGCCTTCGACCAAGACCAGACCTGGTGCGCCATCCTGGCGCTGGCGTGTGAGCTCACCCGGCTGGATGCAGCTGCTGGCCCTCACCGATCACGCCGCCCGGCGGTGGGAGCCCAAGCGGCTGCAGACCAGGCTGTTCACCGTCCCGGCCACCCTGGCCCGCAGCGGACGCCGCCGACCCCTGGCCGAACACCACCCGTGGGCCACCGTCGTCCGCGACGCCGTCGTCCGACGAACACCACCCGTGGGCCACCGTCGTCCGCGACGCCATCGTCCGACCCGACTTTGATCATTTGCTTAGTGCGTGACTTCGACCGGCGGTAGCGCATCGAGGATGACCCGCTGAGCTGCGGGAACGGCGGGGTGAAACGTCTGGGTGGCGCCGTTGATCGCGACCGTGGCCGAGCGCAGCGGCCGCAGCTGGCGGATGACGTTGCCGATCGCCAGGCCGGTGCGGTTCTGAACCTCGCGGGCCACGGCCAGGGCGGTGAACACGACGGTGAGGTGGGCCTCGATGGCGTCGCGAGTGTGGTGGAACATCGGCCTGGCCCGCAGATCGGTCTTGCTCATCCGGAACGATTGCTCGACCCGCCACAGGTCGTGATAGCTGCCGATCACCTCGGCCGCGGGCATGAGATTGGCGGGGATGTTGGTGACGTAGCCCTTCAACCCGACCAGGCTCTGCGCTCTGGCCAGTGCGGTCTCGTCCAGGGATCGGGCACCGTTGCTGGTCTTGACGAACCGCGGCGTGCGGGCCGCGCGTTCGCCGTCGACGACCTCCCGCGCCCGGGCCTCCTGCAGGGCGAGGGTCTTGCGGTCCCGGGCTGCGCGCCTGGCCGAGTATGCCCACACCGCCCGCCACGACCCGGTGTGCTGCGTGGGGTCCCACACGGGCTCGGCGCGGCGGGCGGTGTCGTTCTCCCCGACCTTCCCGCCCTTGGCGCGGCCGGTCTTGGGGGTGATCGTGTCGATGACCTGGCCATCGGTGAAGGCGTCGCCGTGCCAGTGGAAGTGGGACTCCA
>NZ_JASNNW010000020.1 GCF_030165005.1 Blastococcus capsensis | reverse complement strand
GCCGGTTTCCAGCAGCCCGTCTACCGGGGGCTGGTCCGGCGGCCCTTGCGGGCCGCGCGGCGCAAAGAGAAAGTTACACCGCCCCCCGACCCCGGTCAAACCCGGCCCCCGTGACGCCCGCCACGCCGCCGCGCGGGCACCCCGAGCAGGCGGCAAGCCGCCCGGGGCCGCGGGTCAGTCGCCCCGCCGCACGCCCGCGATCGAGCGACGCCCACGGCGCAGGACGAGCCAGCCACCGGGCAGCCACGCATCCGCGGAGGGCGCGGCCTCGGCATCGGTGACCCGCTCGTTGTTGAGATAGGCCCCGCCCTCCTTCACGGTCCTGCGGGCCTCCGACAGGCTGGCGACCAGGCCGGTCTGCTGCAGCAGCTGGGCGATGCTCGGCATCTCGCCGTGCACGGTGATGCCACCGGCCTCCTGCAGCGCGGCCGTCAGCGTGCCGTCGTCCAGCGAGGCCAGCTCCTCCCTGCCGAACAGTGCCCGTCCCGCAGCTTCCGCCTGGCGGAGCTGGTCGGGTCCGTGCACCAGCCGGGTCAGGTCCTCGGCGAGCGCGCGCTGCGCCGTCCGGGCCGCCGGTCGTTCGACGCTCTCGGCGACCAGCGCCGCGATCTCCTCGGCCGGCCGCTCCGAGAACAGCGGCAGCCAGGTGCGGGCGTCGGCGTCGTCGGCGTTGAGCCAGAACTGGAAGAACGCGTACGGCGACGTCAGCGCGGGGTCCAGCCAGACCGTGCCGCCTTCGGACTTCCCGAACTTCGTGCCGTCGGACTTGGTGACCAACGGGGTGGACAGCGCGTGCACGGGGGCGGCCTCGGTCCGGCGGATCAGGTCGATGCCGGCGGTGAGATTCCCCCACTGGTCCGAGCCGCCGGTCTGGAGCGTGACCCCGTGCCTGCGGAACAGCTCGAGGTAGTCGTTGGCCTGGAGGATCTGGTAGCTGAACTCGGTGTAGCTGATGCCGGCCTCGGAGTTCAGCCGCGCGGAGACGGCTTCCTTGGCCAGCATCTTGCCGACCCGGAAGTGCTTGCCCAGGCCCCGCAGGAAGTCGATGGCCGACAGTTGTGCGGTCCAGTCGAGGTTGTCCACGTAGATCGGGGCGCTGAGCCCGTCGGCCTCGGCGGGCAGCTCCAGGAAGGGCGCCACCTGGCGGCGGATGCTCTCCACCCAGGCGGCGACGACGGCCGGTGCGTTGAGCTGGCGTTCCGCCGACGGCCGCGGGTCACCGATCAACCCGGTGGCCCCGCCGACGAGGACGATCGGCTGGTGACCGGCGCGCTGCAGAGCCCGCAACACCATGAACTGCACGAGGTGACCCACGTGCAGGCTCTGCGCAGTCGGGTCGAAGCCGCAGTAGTAGGTGATCGGCCCGTCGGCGAGGTGGGCGCGCAGGGCCGCCTCGTCGGTGCTCTGGGCGATCAGCCCACGGCGCTGCAGGTCGTCGATGACGTCACTCACGAGGGCCCATCCTGCCCGGCGCGTCCGCGCCGCGGCTTGCCGCCCGCCCGGAACGGGCTCACCGACCGGGCATCGGTCTCCCAGAACCGCCACGGCAGCTCCGTCGCCTTGGTGATGCCGACCCGGGGGCCCGCTGACACGCCGGCCGGGGGTCCGCCCCGGTGCAACCGGACGTCGCTCCCGGTATCGAGCAGGTCGGACCCCCGGTCGTCCGGGCCGATGCCCAGGGCCTGCGTGAGCCGGGCCGGCCCCCGGGCCAGGTCACGGGCGGCGCGAGCGGCGGGTCGGCGCCGGCGGACCAGCTCCTCCCCCACCACGACCTCGCCGGCCCGCAGGAGCACCGCCGACCCGCGCCCCTCCGGGCCGACCACGACGTTCGCGCACCAGTGCACGCCGTAGCTGAAGTAGACGTAGAGCCGGCCCGGCGGGCCGAACATGATCTCCGAGCGCGGGGTCGGACCGCCGTGCGAGTGCGCCGCGGGATCCATGCCCTCGCCGGAGTAGGCCTCGACCTCGGTCAGCCGCAGCGCCACCCTGCCGTCCGGCCGGTCGGTCACGAGCCAGCAGCCCAGCAGCCCGGGCGCCACGACGTCGACAGGCCCGAGCAGGTCCTCCCAGCGGACGAGGTGGCCCGGCTCCGGCGAGGACGACGGGACGGAGCTCATCCGCGGTTCAGAGCGCCGCCGCCACCGGCGACGCCGACGCCCACTCGGTGTGCTGCCGCGCCAGCTCGGTCAGCGACTCGAGCTGCTCGGCCACCCGCTCCGGCGCCGTCCCCCCGCGGGCCTTGCGCGCGGCGAGGGCACCACGGACGGACAGGACCGACCGCACCCCGGGGGCGAGCTCGGGGGCCACCTCGGCGAACTGGTCGTCGGAGAGCTCGTCGAGCTCCAGGCCGCGCTCCTCGCAGTAGGCCACCATCGCGCCGGAGATCTCGTGGGCCGATCGGAAGGGCACCCCCTGCCGGACGAGCCACTCGGCGACATCGGTGGCCAGGGCGAATCCCTGGGGAGCGGCCGCCTCGAGCACCTCCGGCCGCAGCGTGAGCGTGGCCATCATCCCGGTGACCGCCGGCAGGAGGAGCAGCAGCTGCTCCATGGAGTCGAAGACCGGCTCCTTGTCCTCCTGCAGGTCGCGGTCGTAGGCCAGCGGCAGGCCCTTGAGCATCGTGAGCAGACCGGTCAGGTTGCCGACGAAGCGGCCCGACTTGCCCCGGGCCAGCTCGGCGATGTCGGGGTTCTTCTTCTGCGGCATGATCGACGACCCGGTCGCCCATGCATCGTCGAGCTTGGCCCAGCCGAACTCCGTCGACGTCCACAGGACGACCTCCTCCCCCAGCCGGGAGAGGTGGACCCCGATCAGCGCCGCGGCGAAGCAGAACTCCGCTGCGAAGTCCCGGTCGCTGACCCCGTCGATCGAGTTGTCCGTCGCCCGGTCGAAACCGAGTTCCGCGGCGACCGCGTCGGGGTCCAGCGGCAGCGAGGAGCCGGCCAGCGCGCCGGAGCCGTACGGGCTGACGGCGGTCCGCCGGTCCCAGTCCCGCAGCCGGTCGACGTCACGGGCGATCGAGTGGGCGTGCGCCAGCAGCTGGTGGGCGATGAGCACCGGCTGGGCGTGCTGCAGGTGAGTCATGCCGGGGGCGGCGACGTCTCGGTAGCGCTCGGCGAGCCCGACGATCGCCTCCTCCAGGGCGGCCAGCTCCCCGACCAGCGTGCGGACGTGGTGGCGCAGGTACAGCCGGAGGTCGGTGGCGATCTGGTCGTTGCGGCTCCGACCGGCCCGCAGCTTGCCGCCCAGCGCGCCGAGCTTCTCGGTGAGGCCCCGCTCGAGCGCCTCGTGCACGTCCTCGTCGGCCTGGACCGCCGCGAAGGTGCCGGCGGCGACCTCGGTGGACAGCTCGGTGAGGGCGCCCACCATCGCGGTCAACTCGTCGCCGGTCAGCAGCCCCGCCCGGTGCAGCACCCGGGCGTGCGCCCGGGAGCCGGCCAGGTCGAACGGGGCGAGCGCCCAGTCGAAGTGGGTCGACTTCGACAAAGCAGCCATCGCCGGCGACGGACCGCCGCCGAAACGACCTCCCCACAGCCGGGTCTGCGAGGCCGGGGCGGGGTCGGCGGGGCTCACGGTGAACTCTCCTCCAGGTCGGTCTTCAGCTCGGGGTAGATCGCGGGGGTGCGCTGGGCGAGCGCCCGGAGGCGGGCCGCGAGCGCCGGCCCGCCGTCGGGCTCGCGGGAGACGACCAGGAGAGTGTCGTCCCCCGCGATCGTGCCGAGGACGTCGGGGAGGCCGACCTTGTCCAGCGCCGAGGCCAGGAACTGCGCGGCGCCGGGGGGCGTGCGCAGCACCGCCAGGTTTGCGCTTCCCTCCGAGCCCGTGAGCAGGTCGGCCAGCAACCGGGTCAGCCGGGCCGGCGCGGTCTGCGCCGGGCGCAGCGGGGCGTTCTCCGGCGGCACCACGTAGGACGCCGGAGCACCGTCCGAACCACGCAGCTTCACCGCGCCCAGCTCTTCCAGGTCGCGAGAGAGCGTCGCCTGGGTGACCTCGACGCCGGACTCGGCCAGCAGTGCGGCCAGCTGGGTCTGCGAGGTGACCGGCTGCGCCTCGATCAGCTCGCGGATGCGGGCTTGGCGAGCCGAGCGGCTGTGCGCCGAGGTCACGATCGCCGCCGGCGTCGCGGGAGCCCTGCGGCGCGGCGGCAGCCCGGCCGGCCGGCGGTCACGATTCCTTCTCCAGGAGTCGCGGGAGCCCTGCGGAGCAGCGGTGAGCCGACTGATCGACCGTCACGAGCTCTTCTCCAGAATCCAGGCAAGCAGAGCCTTCTGTGCGTGCAGCCGGTTCTCCGCCTCGTCCCAGACGGCGCTCTGCGGGCCGTCGATGACCTCGGCGGCGATCTCCGTGCCGCGGTACGCGGGCAGGCAGTGCAGGACGACGGCGTCGTCGGCGGCCCGGGTCAGAGCCCCCTCGTCGAGCGCGTAGGGCCGGAAGGGCGCGGTCCGCGCCTCGTACTCCTCTTCCTGCCCCATCGACACCCAGGTGTCGGTGACCAGGACGTCGGCGCCGTCGGCGGCCGCGTCGGCGTCCGCGGTCCAGCCCACCGAGCCACCCGTCTCGGCGGCGATCTCCGCAGCCCGCTCCAGCACGGCCGGGTCGGGCTGGAAGGACTCCGGCGACCCGATCCGCACGTGCATGCCGGCCGTGGCTCCGCCGAGCAGGTAGGAGTGCGCCATGTTGTTGGCGCCGTCGCCGAGGTAGGTCATCGAACGCCCGGCCAGCGAGCCCTTGCGCTCGATCACCGTCTGCAGGTCGGCCAGGATCTGGCAGGGGTGGTACTCGTCGGTCAGGGCGTTGACCACCGGTACCCGGCTGATCGCGGCCATGGCGTCGATGCGCTCCTGGCCGAAGGTGCGCCAGACGATCGCGGCGACCTGGCGGTCGAGCACCCGGGTGGTGTCCTCCACCGACTCGCCGCGGCCGAGCTGGCTGCTGCCGGCGTCGATGACCAGCGGATAGCCGCCGAGCTCGGCCACGCCGACCGAGAAGGAGACCCGGGTGCGGGTCGAGGGCTTGTCGAAGAGCACGGCGACGCCGCGCGGCGCACCGTTGGCCGCGCGCAGCGGGGTGGGCGCCTCGGCGGTGTGCCGGCTTCCCTTGAGCGAGGCGGCCAGGGCCAGCACCTCGGCCTGCTCGGCCGGGGTGAGGTCGTCGTCCTTGAGGAAGTGCCGGGTCACTGGTCGGTCTCCTGGAGAGCTGCGTCGGATGGCTCTGTCCCGGCCTCGTTCCGCTCCTCGGTCGCTGGCGCTCCCTGCGATGCTCGCTCGGCCGTCACCATCGCGGTGTCGAGGGCCGCAGGCAGAGCCGCGACGAAGGCGTCGACCTGGGCGTCGGTGAGGACGAGGGGCGGCGCCAGGCGGAGGACGCCGGGTGCCACCGCGTTGGTGAGGAAGCCGGCGGCGCGCAGGTTCGACTCGAGCGCGGCGGCGACGTCGGCGGTGAGGACGACGCCGAGCAGCGCGCCCCTCCCCCGGACCCCGCTGATGCCGGCATGGCCGAGCCCCTCGATGCCCGCGGTGAACCGGTGCTCGAGCTCCTTGGCCCGCTCGAGCAGGCCCTCGTCACGGATGGTGTCCAGCACCGCCAGCGCCGCTGCGGCCGCGATCGGATTGCCGCCGAACGTGGATCCGTGGGAACCGGCCGTCAGCAGATCGGCCGCGTCGCCGAAGGCGAGCATCGCCCCGATGGGGAGCCCGCCGCCGAGCGCCTTGGCCAGCGTGATGACGTCGGGCTGCAGCCCGTCGGCCTGGTAGGCGAACCAGTGCCCGGTGCGACCGATGCCGGTCTGCACCTCGTCGACGGCGAACAGCGCGCCGGCGCCGGCGGTCACCGAGGAGGCGGCGGTGAGGTAGCCGGCGGGGGCGGGCAGCACGCCACCCTCGCCCAGCATCGGCTCGAGCAGCACCATCGCGGTGCGCTCCCCCACCGCGGCGGCCAGCGCGCCCGCGTCGCCGTAGGGCACGTACCGGACGCCCCCGGGCAGCGGCGCGAAGGCCGCAGCCTTGGACGGCTGGCCGGTCAGCGCCAGCGCGCCCATCGTCCGGCCGTGGAAGGCGCCCTCGGCGGTGATCACCTCGCGCCGGCCGGTGAGCCGGCTCAGCTTGAACGCGGCCTCGTTGGCCTCGGCGCCGGAGTTGCAGAAGAAGACCCGGCCGGGCCGGCCGGCGAGCTCCAGCAGCCGCTCGGCGAGCAGCACCCCCGGCTCGTGCATCGCCAGGTTGGAGACGTGACCGAGCTTCTGCGCCTGCGTGCTGATCGCCTCGACCACCTTGGGGTGGGCGTGGCCGAGGATCGTCGTCGCGATGCCGCCGAGCAGGTCGGTGTACTCCCGGCCGTCGACGTCGGTGACGGTCGCCCCCGCACCGAAGTCGAGCGCGACCGGCGGCGCCTTGTAGTTGTTCATCATCACGGCCGACCAGCGGCGGGCCAGCTCCTCCGTGTGCGTCATGTCGCTGGCCCCTCCTTCTCGGTCGATACCGGGACGACCATCGTCCCGGTCCCCTCGGTGGTGAACGTCTCCAGCAGCAGGGCGTGCGGCGTCCGGCCGTCGACGACGGTCGCGCGGCGCACCCCGCCCTCGACCGCGCGCAGGCAGGCGGCCATCTTCGGGATCATCCCGGCGTCCAGCGTGGGCAGGATCTCGGCCAGCTCTCGGGCGTCGATCTGCTGCACCAGCGAGTCGCGGTCGGGCCAGTCGGCGTAGAGCCCCTCCACGTCGGTGAGCACCACGAGCTTCACCGCGCCGAGCGCCGCGGCGAGCGCCGCCGCGGCGGTGTCGGCGTTCACGTTGTGCACGACGCCGTCCGCGTCGGGGGCGACGCTGGCCACGACGGGGATGTGGCCCACATCGAGCAGCGCGGTGACCGGGGTCGTGTCGACGGCGACCACGTCGCCGACCAGGCCGACGTCGACCGGTTCGCCGGCCACGATCGCCGCCGTCCGCTGGGCGGTGAACAGCCCGCCGTCCTCCCCGGACAGGTGGACGGCCATCGGGCCGTGCTGGTTGATCAGCCCGACGATGTCAGGGCCGACCTGCCCGGTGAGCACCATCCGGACGACGCCGATCGTCTCCGGCGTGGTCACCCGCAGGCCGCCGCGGAACTCGCTGCTGATGCCCAGTCGGCCGAGCATCTCGGTGATCTGCGGTCCGCCGCCGTGCACGACGACCGGGAGGATGCCGCAGGTCCGGAGGAAGACCATGTCCTCGGCGAAGGCCCGGCGGCAGGCGTCGTCGACCATGGCGTGCCCGCCGTACTTGATGACGACGACCTTCCCGTGGAACTCCTTGAGCCACGGCAGCGCCCCGGTGAGGACGGCGACCTTCTGCGTGTCGCCCTCCGGGTCCTTGCGCCGCATGACCCGCCGGGTGCCCACCGTGCGCGGCAGCCGTGGCGAGGGCGTGGCCTCGTCGATCCGGACGTCGGGGGGCGTCGGGTCCTGAGGTGCGGGGTTCTGCTGCTCGCTCATGTGGAGTAGGCCGAGTTCTCGTGCACGTAGGCGATGGACAGGTCGTTGGTCCAGATCGTGGCCTGCTCGCTGCCGGCCCTCAGGTCCACGTCGATCGTGATCGCCCGGCCGGTGAGGTCGACGCCCTCGCGGGGGTCACCGATCGCTCCACCCCGGCAGACGGTCACGCCGTTGATGGTCACGTCGACCTGGTCGGCCTCGAAGGCGGCGTCGGTGGTGCCGATGGCGGCGAGCACCCGGCCCCAGTTGGGGTCGTTGCCGAACAGCGCCGTCTTCAGCAGGTTGTTGCGGGCGCACGCCCGGCCTGCGGTGAGCGCGTCCTCGACGCTGGCCGCGTTGCGGACGGTGATCGCGATGTCCTTGGTCGAGCCCTCGGCGTCGGTGAGCAGCTGCATGGCCAGGTCGGTCGCCGCCGCGGCGAGCGCCTCGGTGAGCTGCTCCTCGGGAGGCGTGACACCACTCGCGCCGTTGGCCAGCACGATGACCGTGTCGTTGGTCGACAGGCACCCGTCGGAGTCGACCCGCTCGAAGCTGACGCTGGTGGCCTGCTCCAGCGCCCGCTGCAGGACGTCGGGTTCGGCGACGGCGTCGGTGGTGAGGACGACGAGCATCGTGGCCAGGCTGGGCGCGAGCATCCCCGCGCCCTTGGCCATGCCGCCGACCGACCAGCCTTCGCGCTGCTCCACGGTCGTCTTGGGCACGCTGTCGGTGGTCATGATCGCCCGGGCGGCGGCGGCCCCGCCGTCCTCGCTCAGCGCCGCCACCGCGGCGGTGATGCCGGCGCTGAGCTTGTCCATGGGCAGCCGGACGCCGATCAGCCCGGTGCTCGCCACGGCGACGTCGATCGCGCCGATGCCCAGGCTGGCGGCGGCGTGCTCGGCGGTGGCGTGGGTGTCCTGGAAGCCCTCGGGCCCGGTACAGGCGTTGGCGCCGCCGGAGTTGAGGACGACAGCACGCGCCCGCTGCCCGGCGATCACCTGCCGGCTCCACAGCACGGGGGCAGCCGGGAAGCGGTTGGTGGTGAAGACGGCGGCCGCGACGTCGTCGGGCCCGGTGTTGAGGATGACGGCGACGTCGGGATCACCGTTGGACTTCAACCCCGCCGCGACGCCGGCGGCGGAGAATCCCTTCGGGGCTGTGGTGCTCACGATGTCCTCCGTTCGCTCCCGCGGGGCGCTCCGCTCCTCGCTCGTTCCTCGCTGCGATGCTCACGCCTCTGTCCGCTCACGGTGCTACTCCAACCAGGGGGAGACCGGTGGTCTCGGGCAGGCCGAGGGCGAGGTTGGCGCACTGCAGCGCCGCTCCCCCGGTCCCCTTGGTGAGGTTGTCGACGGCGGCGACGACCACCAGCCGGTTCGCGTCGGCGTCGACGGCGATCTGCAGCGCGACGGTGTTGGCGCCGAGCACCTGCGCGGTCGTCGGCCACTGACCCTCGGGCAACAGGTGGACGAACGGCTCGTCGGCGTAGGCCGTGGCGTAGGCGGCACGGGCGGCCCCGGCGTCGACGCCGGGCTGCAGCTTCGCCGAGCAGGTGGCGAGGATCCCCCGGCTCATCGGCACCAGGGTCGGGGTGAAGCTGACCCCGACCGGCTCGCCGGCCGCCTGGGACAGCCCCTGGGTCATCTCCGGCGTGTGCCGGTGCACCCCGCCGACGCCGTAGGCGCTGACCGAGCCCATGACCTCGCTGCCGAGCAGGTGCGGTTTGGCCGACTTCCCGGCGCCGGAGGTCCCGCTCGCCGCGACCACCACGACCTCGGGCTCGACGACGCCCGCCGCGAGGGCCGGGGCCATCGCGAGGGTCACCGAGGTCGGGTAGCAGCCGGGGACGGCGATCCGCGTGGCGCCGGTCAGCTGCTCCCGCTGGCCGGGCAGCTCCGGCAGCCCGTACGGCCAGCTGCCGGAGTGCTCGCCGCCGTACCAGCGCGCCCAGGCCGCCGGGTCGTTCAACCGGTGGTCGGCGCCGCAGTCGATGACGAGAGTCTCCGCGGGCAACTGAGCCGCGATGGCCGCTGACTCCCCGTGCGGCAGCGCCAGGACGACGACGTCGTACCCGGCCAGGCTCGCCGCGTCGCTCGACCGGACCTCCATGCCCGCGAAGGGCAGCAGGTGGGGCTGCAGCTCACCCAGGCGTCGGCCGGCGCTCGAGTTGGCGTGCACCCCGGCCAGCCGGAGGTTCGGGTGCCCGGCCAGCAGCCGGCACACCTCTCCTCCCGCGTACCCGGTGGCGCCGGTGACCCCGACCGTCCACGTCTGCCCTGTGCTCACGATGCATGACCATACACGCCGGTGCATGATCGTTCATCAGGGTTCTGTGCTCAGCCGGCGATGCGCGCGACGAGCAGGACGACGTCGTCCTCGCTGTCGCCGCCGGTGAGCCGCGCCAGCAGCTCCTCGCAGAGTCGCTCGGGAGGCAGGCCGTGCAGCTCCTCCACCGCCTGCCGGAGCTGCTCGATGCCGTCGTCGAGCAGCTGGTCCCGGCGCTCGACGAGCCCGTCGGTGTACAGCACGAGTGCCGTTCCCGGTGGCATGTCGACCTCGCGGTCCGTGCGCCGGCCTTCGACGTGCGCGCCCAGCAGGACCTCCGGGGCGCCGGCGAGCAGCTCGCAGCGGCCGTCGGTGTGCAGCAGCAGCGGCGGCGGGTGCCCGGCGTTGGACCACCGGAGCCGCAGGGTGCGACCGCTGGGGTCGTCGTCGCTGGGCCAGGCCTGGCACAGGACGGCGGTGGCCAGGGTCGTCATGCGCAGCCTCGCCAGGGCGCCGTCCAGCGCGGCGAGGACCGCCGCCGGTGAGGCCTGCAGCGTCTGCGCGACGCCGCGGAGCACGTTGCGCACCTGGGCCATTGCGGCGGCCGCCGTGCTGTCGTGCCCGGCGACGTCCCCGACGACCAGCGTCATGGTCCCGTCCCGGGTCGAGAAGGCGTCGTACCAGTCGCCACCGACCTCCGCCTCCCGGGCGGCCGGCTGGTAGCGCGCGGCGATCTGCATCCGGTCGGACTGCGGCAAGGCGGTGAGCAGGCTGCGCTGGAGGCTCCCGGAGAGCCGGCGGATCTGCCGGGTGGCCTCCCGCTCCGCGGCCTGCGCGGCCAGCCGGTCCAGGGCCAGCGCGGTGAGCGCGGCCAGCGCCGTGAGGAGCACCTTGTCCGAGACCCGCCATGGCTTGCGGTCCTCGAAGGCGACGGCCAGCGACCCGATCGTCCTGCCGTGCACGGTGAGCGGCACGGCAGCGGTCGCCTCGGTGCGTGCCCGGACGTACACCTCGAGGGCCCCGGGGAACTGTCGGAGGCCCTCGGCACGATCACCCAGGAACAGGGGCTTGCCGGTCAGGGCTGCGTGCACCAGGGGCAGCGGCGCATCGACCGGCAGCACCGCGACGTCGGCGCGCAGCTGTTCGTCGAAGAACGTGGTCCCGAGGACGCGCACGTGCGCCCCGTCCGGCTCCACGAGGCACATCGCCGCCCCTTGGGCGCCGAGCACGGACGCGCCGCGACCGCTGACGACCGAGAGCACGTCCAGCTCCGAGCGCGCGTCGGCCAGGGCGTGCGCCACCGCCACCAAGGCCCCCAGTCTCTCGGCGTCGACGGCCGCGGCGCGTTCCGCGGTGACGTCCCGGAAATACCAGGCCCACCCGATGTAGTCGCCGTCCGGCCCACGCAACCCGGTCCCGTACCGGTCCAGCACGCGCCCGTCGAGCAGGAGCAGCTCATCTCGGGCAGCCCCGGACGCCTGCGCGTAGAGGTCGTGCACCCGCGCAAGGAAGGCATCCGGGTCGACGAGCTTGTCCAGCACCGAGGCGAGCGCCGCGTCGTCGTCGCCGGAGGCGACGATCTCGGCGGGGATGGGCCAGATCTCCTGGAACTTCCGGTTGTAGGTGATCATGACGCCGTCGGACGAGACGACGACCATCCCGTCCAGTCCACCTTCGACGGCGGCGCGCAGCAGGGCCAGGTCCCGGAGCGGTTCATCGATCGCAGGCCGACCGGGGCGACCCTCGGCTCGACCGTCCATCGCTCTCACGCCCCCACCGGCGCGGACACGCACCTACCGACAGTTCGTCAGCGGAACGGTACGTGACGTTCGCGCCGCCGGGGAACGTCCGTCCGGCCGCGCTCACGCCAGCGGGTCGATGGCGCCGGTGATCCCGACCGTCCACGTCCGCCCCAGGCCTCTCAAGCTTCTTCCAGTTACCGTTCGTGAATCTGTCAGCACCGAGAGGCACAGTCGTCCGCGCCCGGCGATCCTCGCCCGGCAGGGAGGAGCCACCGTGCAGATCCTCGAGGAGGGCGCCGCCGCGCAGCCCCACGGCACCATCGACCTGGTGGACGAGGAGGCCGGGCCGGTGCTCCGGCTGCAGGGCGAGGTGGACACCGTCGTCGTCGCGCTCTGGAACGCCAGGAACCAGACCCACGAGCGGGCGCCGGTCGCGGTCGACGTCTCCGCGGCGACGTTCCTGGACGCCCGCGGTCTGCGGCTGGTGGTCCGGGAGACCGAGGCGGCCAGGCGGACGGGCCGCCTGCCGGAGCTACGGCGACCCTCGCCGACGGTGCGCCGACTGGTCGACATCGCCGGCGCCACCCGGCTGTTCGCGACGGTCGCCTGACCCACCGACCGGCTCAGCCGGGACGCCGGCCGGGGTCGGTCAGGTTCGCGCCGGCGGCGAGCCGTTCCGCCCGCTGCCGCTCCACGCGCGCCCGGCCGCCAGGAGCAGCAGGAAGGACGGCACCACGAAGAGCGGACCGATGCCCAGGCCCGTGACCAGCGACCATCCGACGGAGACCAGCCCGAGCACCGCGATGACCGCGGGAGCCACCATCGTTCCGGCCGGACGCTCCGCCCACAGCGCGACGGCCGCCCACAGCGCGGGGACGCCGAAGAGGACGAAGGCGAACGAGCCGCTGTCCTCCCAGGCCACGCGCCCGTACCAGCCCGAGACGGCGACGACGCCCACCAGGGAGACGAGGATCAGCCCCTGAGCTGCCCTGGACGACGACATGCGCCTCACCTCGGACCTCGTGGAGCTGGTTCCGACCTGTCCGTGCGCCCGGCAGTGGGGAAACCGACGGTTCTCGGACCGTGCCAGGCGGCACATCGGGGAGCAAGGGTCACGATCCCGACGCGTCGCACTGGCGGCCCGGGGCTGACCCGCCGTCACCCGAGCGGGTCGGCGTCTCCGTAGGGACGCAGGCGGAGCCGGCGGGCGGCGCCGTCCGGGGCCACCGAGCGCAGTGTCTCGAGATCGTCGGCCCCGGCGCGGAGGAAACGGCCCGACCACGCGTCGAGCTCGCCGGCGGCGATCGCCGCGATGATCTCCACGACCCGCTCCGGCGGCGTCCAGGAGGTGTTGCCCTGCCACATGTGCATGGAGCGGGTCATCGGGGTGTCCACGACGCCCGGCGCGACATCGAAGGCATGCACGTCCGAACCCTCCAGCGCGGTGGCCAGCGACTCGGTGAGCCGCATCAGCCCGGTCTTCGCCACCGCGTAGGCCGAGTAGTCCGGGTTGGCCCGGGTGCTCATGCCGCTGGCGATGTTCACCACCCGGCCCCGGTTGCGCAGCACCATCCACGGAACCAGCGTGCGGATGGTCAGCTGGGCACCGCGGATGTGGCTGGACACGACCTCCCACCACTGGTCGGGGTCGGCCTCCCAGACGGGGACCTCGTACTCGTCGATCAGCCCGGCGTTGTTGACCAGCAGGTCGACCGGTCCGAGCTGCTCCCGCACCTCCCCCACCGCCGCCTCCACCGACGCGCGGTCGGTGACGTCGGCGGCCACGGCCAGCGTGCGGCCGCCCGTGGCGTCCGCGACCTCCGCCATCGCCGTCCGCAGGAGGCCCTCGGTGCGGGCCAGGCCGGCCACGGCCATGCCGCGGGCGGCCAGCCCCTCGACCAGGTGCCGCCCGATACCGGTGGACGCGCCGGTGACCAGCGCAACCGCACCTGACAGGGCGGCCCCGTCCCGGGACCCGCCCTGAGCGTGCGAAGGGTGGGGAGGACGGGGTCCTTTCTCACCCACGGAGTTCCGCCCCGGTGGCCGCCGCGGCCTCGGCCAGCGCGGCGTCGCGCACGGCGGTCGCCTCCTCGCCGGTGAGCGTCCGGTCCGGCGCCCGCAGCGTGAGCGCGTACGCCAGCGACCGCGAGCCCGCCGGTACAGGGGCGCCCGTGTAGACGTCGAAGAGCCGGAGCGACTCCAACAGCTCCCCGGCGCCCGCGCGGAGTGCGGCTGCGACGTCGGCCGCGGGCACCTCGTCGGTCACGACCAGGGCGAGGTCGAGCAGGACCGGCGGGAAGGTGGAGATGGAGGGTGCTTGCGGCACGGTCGGCGCCGGCAGCGCGTCGGCGTCCAGCTCCATTCCCGACGTGCGTGGCGGCAGGTCCAGCGCGGCGCACACCCGGGGGTGCAGCTCGCCGGCGTACCCGATCACCCGGTCGCCGACCAGCAGCTCGGCGCACCGGCCCGGGTGCCACGGTGCCCGGTCGCCGGCGCGCACGGTGAGCTCGGCCCCGGCGGCCTCGGCCACGACGCGGGCGGCCTGCACCGCGTCGGCCCACTCCGCCGGACGGCCCGGGCCCCACCAGCCGCGGGGCTCGCGCTGTCCGGTGAGCGCCACGGCCACGTGCCACGGCTGCGGTGGCACCGCACCCAGCAGGGCAGCGAGGGTGGCGTCGTCGGGACGCTCGTCGACACCGGGCAGCGGGGCGGCGGTGCGCTCCCCGCCGGGGAACACCGACCCGTGCTCGAAGACGGCGACGTCGCGCTGCCCGCGGGCGAGGTTGCGGGCCAGCGAAGCCAGCAGCCCGGGCAGCAGCGTCGTCCGCAGCGCCGGCGCCTCCTCCGACAGCGGGTTGCGCACGGTGTTCACCCGACGGCGCTCGTCGTCCTCGGGCAGGCCCAGCGCGTCGAGCTGCGCGGCGCCGAGGAACGGGAAGGCCGGGGCCTCCACGTAGCCGGCCGCGGCGAGGGCGCGGCCGATGCTGCGCCGCCGGCGCTGCCGCTCGGTGAGCCCGCGGCCGGGCGGGGCGGTCGGCAGGATCGAGGGGATCTCGTCGAACCCGCGGAACCGCACCACCTCTTCGACCAGATCGGCCGACTCGCGCAGGTCGCCCCGCCAGGGCGGCGGGGTGACCCGCAGCGCGTCGCCCCCGCCGGCCACCTCGGCGCCGATGGCCTCCAGCACCTCGACGACCTGGGTGTGCGGGTACTCGACCCCGGCGATCCGGCCGGGCAGCCCGGCGTCGAGCGCGATGACCGGGCGCGGGCCGCGGGTGTCGACGTCGACCGGCGCCCCGGCCACTCGCGCCCCGCCGTGCTCGACGAGCAACGCGGCGGCGCGGGCCAGCGCCACCACCGTCACCTCGGGGTCCGTGCCACGCTCGAAGCGCTTGCCGGCCTCGCTGGGCAGCCGGTGCCGGCGGACGCCGCGGGAGATGCCCGTCTGCTCCCAGTGCGCGGCCTCCAGCAGCACCGCGCGAGTCGCGTCGCCGATCTCGGTGGACGCCCCGCCCATGACCCCGGCCAGCCCGATCGGGCCGGACCGGTCGGTGATCAGCAGGTCGTCGTCGGTGAGCGCGCGGTCGGCGCCGTCCAGGGTGGTCAGCCGCTCCCCCGCCGTCGCCCGGCGGACGGTGATCGGCCCGGTCACGGTGTCGCGGTCGAAGGCGTGCATCGGCTGGCCCAGCTCGAGCATCACGTAGTTGGTGACGTCGACGGCCAGGGAGATGCTGCGCACCCCGCACTGGGCGAGCCGCCGGCGCAGCGCCCACGGGCTGGGCGCGGCCGGGTCGAGACCCTCCAGCGCCAGCATCGAGAAGCGGTCGCAGCGGTCGGCGTCGGTGACGGCAACCTCCCACGCGGGCGCCCCGGACCAGTCCGGCAGCGGCAGGCCCGCGGGGTCCCGCCAGGGGACGCCGAGCACGCCGGCCAGGTCGCGGGCGATGCCGCGCATCGACATGGCGTAGCCGCGGTCGGGCGTGACGTCGAGGTCGAAGACGACGTCGTCCAGGCCCAGCACGTCGGCCGCCGGGGTGCCCGGCTCGAAGCCGTCCTGCCCCAGCACCAGGATGCCGGCGTGGTCCTCGCCGATGCCCAGCTCGCGGACCGAGCAGATCATCCCGTCGGAGACGTGGTCGTAGGTCTTCCGGGCGGCGATCGCGAAGTCGCCGGGCAGCACGGCTCCGGGCAGGGCGGCCACGACGAGGTCTCCGACGGCGAAGTTCCGGGCGCCGCAGACGATGCCGCGAGCTTCGGCCTCCCCCACCTCGACCTGGCAGTAGCGGATCGGCTTCTTGAAACCGGTGAGTTCCTCGATCTCCAGCACCCGGCCGACCACGAGCGGGCCGGTGGTGACCGGGGGTCGGAGGACGTCCTCCACCTCGAAGCCGAGCCGCACGAAGGCGTCGTCGAGCTCCTGGACGGAGATGCCCGCCGGGAGGTCGACGAGCTCGGACAGCCAGCTGACGGGGACCTTCACTGCTCGACTCCTCCAGCGGGCACGGGGGTGACCTTCCTCGTCGGACCGCGACCGTTCACTGCTCGACCCCGAATGCCGTGGTGAAGCGGACGTCGGCCTCGGCGATGTCGTGCATGTCCGACACCGCGGACCGGAACTGCAGCGCGCGCTCGATGCCCATGCCGAAGGCGAAGCCCGAGTAGACGTCGGGGTCGATGCCGCAGGCGCGCAGCACCCGCGGGTTGACCATCCCGCAACCGCCCCACTCGACCCACTGCGGGCCGTCGGTCCGGCGGCCCTTGCGGGCCGCGCGGCGCAAAGAGAAAGTTACACCGCCCCCCGACCCCGGTCAAACCCGGCCCCCGTGACGCCCGCCACGCCGCCGCGCGGGCACCCCGAGCAGGCGGCAAGCCGCCCGGGGCCGCGGGTCAGTCGCCCCGCCGCACGCCCGCGATCGAGCGACGCCCACGGCGCAGGACGAGCCAGCCACCGGGCAGCCACGCATCCGCGGAGGGCGCGGCCTCGGCATCGGTGACCCGCTCGTTGTTGAGATAGGCCCCGCCCTCCTTCACGGTCCTGCGGGCCTCCGACAGGCTGGCGACCAGGCCGGTCTGCTGCAGCAGCTGGGCGATGCTCGGCATCTCGCCGTGCACGGTGATGCCACCGGCCTCCTGCAGCGCGGCCGTCAGCGTGCCGTCGTCCAGCGAGGCCAGCTCCTCCCTGCCGAACAGTGCCCGTCCCGCAGCTTCCGCCTGGCGGAGCTGGTCGGGTCCGTGCACCAGCCGGGTCAGGTCCTCGGCGAGCGCGCGCTGCGCCGTCCGGGCCGCCGGTCGTTCGACGCTCTCGGCGACCAGCGCCGCGATCTCCTCGGCCGGCCGCTCCGAGAACAGCGGCAGCCAGGTGCGGGCGTCGGCGTCGTCGGCGTTGAGCCAGAACTGGAAGAACGCGTACGGCGACGTCAGCGCGGGGTCCAGCCAGACCGTGCCGCCTTCGGACTTCCCGAACTTCGTGCCGTCGGACTTGGTGACCAACGGGGTGGACAGCGCGTGCACGGGGGCGGCCTCGGTCCGGCGGATCAGGTCGATGCCGGCGGTGAGATTCCCCCACTGGTCCGAGCCGCCGGTCTGGAGCGTGACCCCGTGCCTGCGGAACAGCTCGAGGTAGTCGTTGGCCTGGAGGATCTGGTAGCTGAACTCGGTGTAGCTGATGCCGGCCTCGGAGTTCAGCCGCGCGGAGACGGCTTCCTTGGCCAGCATCTTGCCGACCCGGAAGTGCTTGCCCAGGCCCCGCAGGAAGTCGATGGCCGACAGTTGTGCGGTCCAGTCGAGGTTGTCCACGTAGATCGGGGCGCTGAGCCCGTCGGCCTCGGCGGGCAGCTCCAGGAAGGGCGCCACCTGGCGGCGGATGCTCTCCACCCAGGCGGCGACGACGGCCGGTGCGTTGAGCTGGCGTTCCGCCGACGGCCGCGGGTCACCGATCAACCCGGTGGCCCCGCCGACGAGGACGATCGGCTGGTGACCGGCGCGCTGCAGAGCCCGCAACACCATGAACTGCACGAGGTGACCCACGTGCAGGCTCTGCGCAGTCGGGTCGAAGCCGCAGTAGTAGGTGATCGGCCCGTCGGCGAGGTGGGCGCGCAGGGCCGCCTCGTCGGTGCTCTGGGCGATCAGCCCACGGCGCTGCAGGTCGTCGATGACGTCACTCACGAGGGCCCATCCTGCCCGGCGCGTCCGCGCCGCGGCTTGCCGCCCGCCCGGAACGGGCTCACCGACCGGGCATCGGTCTCCCAGAACCGCCACGGCAGCTCCGTCGCCTTGGTGATGCCGACCCGGGGGCCCGCTGACACGCCGGCCGGGGGTCCGCCCCGGTGCAACCGGACGTCGCTCCCGGTATCGAGCAGGTCGGACCCCCGGTCGTCCGGGCCGATGCCCAGGGCCTGCGTGAGCCGGGCCGGCCCCCGGGCCAGGTCACGGGCGGCGCGAGCGGCGGGTCGGCGCCGGCGGACCAGCTCCTCCCCCACCACGACCTCGCCGGCCCGCAGGAGCACCGCCGACCCGCGCCCCTCCGGGCCGACCACGACGTTCGCGCACCAGTGCACGCCGTAGCTGAAGTAGACGTAGAGCCGGCCCGGCGGGCCGAACATGATCTCCGAGCGCGGGGTCGGACCGCCGTGCGAGTGCGCCGCGGGATCCATGCCCTCGCCGGAGTAGGCCTCGACCTCGGTCAGCCGCAGCGCCACCCTGCCGTCCGGCCGGTCGGTCACGAGCCAGCAGCCCAGCAGCCCGGGCGCCACGACGTCGACAGGCCCGAGCAGGTCCTCCCAGCGGACGAGGTGGCCCGGCTCCGGCGAGGACGACGGGACGGAGCTCATCCGCGGTTCAGAGCGCCGCCGCCACCGGCGACGCCGACGCCCACTCGGTGTGCTGCCGCGCCAGCTCGGTCAGCGACTCGAGCTGCTCGGCCACCCGCTCCGGCGCCGTCCCCCCGCGGGCCTTGCGCGCGGCGAGGGCACCACGGACGGACAGGACCGACCGCACCCCGGGGGCGAGCTCGGGGGCCACCTCGGCGAACTGGTCGTCGGAGAGCTCGTCGAGCTCCAGGCCGCGCTCCTCGCAGTAGGCCACCATCGCGCCGGAGATCTCGTGGGCCGATCGGAAGGGCACCCCCTGCCGGACGAGCCACTCGGCGACATCGGTGGCCAGGGCGAATCCCTGGGGAGCGGCCGCCTCGAGCACCTCCGGCCGCAGCGTGAGCGTGGCCATCATCCCGGTGACCGCCGGCAGGAGGAGCAGCAGCTGCTCCATGGAGTCGAAGACCGGCTCCTTGTCCTCCTGCAGGTCGCGGTCGTAGGCCAGCGGCAGGCCCTTGAGCATCGTGAGCAGACCGGTCAGGTTGCCGACGAAGCGGCCCGACTTGCCCCGGGCCAGCTCGGCGATGTCGGGGTTCTTCTTCTGCGGCATGATCGACGACCCGGTCGCCCATGCATCGTCGAGCTTGGCCCAGCCGAACTCCGTCGACGTCCACAGGACGACCTCCTCCCCCAGCCGGGAGAGGTGGACCCCGATCAGCGCCGCGGCGAAGCAGAACTCCGCTGCGAAGTCCCGGTCGCTGACCCCGTCGATCGAGTTGTCCGTCGCCCGGTCGAAACCGAGTTCCGCGGCGACCGCGTCGGGGTCCAGCGGCAGCGAGGAGCCGGCCAGCGCGCCGGAGCCGTACGGGCTGACGGCGGTCCGCCGGTCCCAGTCCCGCAGCCGGTCGACGTCACGGGCGATCGAGTGGGCGTGCGCCAGCAGCTGGTGGGCGATGAGCACCGGCTGGGCGTGCTGCAGGTGAGTCATGCCGGGGGCGGCGACGTCTCGGTAGCGCTCGGCGAGCCCGACGATCGCCTCCTCCAGGGCGGCCAGCTCCCCGACCAGCGTGCGGACGTGGTGGCGCAGGTACAGCCGGAGGTCGGTGGCGATCTGGTCGTTGCGGCTCCGACCGGCCCGCAGCTTGCCGCCCAGCGCGCCGAGCTTCTCGGTGAGGCCCCGCTCGAGCGCCTCGTGCACGTCCTCGTCGGCCTGGACCGCCGCGAAGGTGCCGGCGGCGACCTCGGTGGACAGCTCGGTGAGGGCGCCCACCATCGCGGTCAACTCGTCGCCGGTCAGCAGCCCCGCCCGGTGCAGCACCCGGGCGTGCGCCCGGGAGCCGGCCAGGTCGAACGGGGCGAGCGCCCAGTCGAAGTGGGTCGACTTCGACAAAGCAGCCATCGCCGGCGACGGACCGCCGCCGAAACGACCTCCCCACAGCCGGGTCTGCGAGGCCGGGGCGGGGTCGGCGGGGCTCACGGTGAACTCTCCTCCAGGTCGGTCTTCAGCTCGGGGTAGATCGCGGGGGTGCGCTGGGCGAGCGCCCGGAGGCGGGCCGCGAGCGCCGGCCCGCCGTCGGGCTCGCGGGAGACGACCAGGAGAGTGTCGTCCCCCGCGATCGTGCCGAGGACGTCGGGGAGGCCGACCTTGTCCAGCGCCGAGGCCAGGAACTGCGCGGCGCCGGGGGGCGTGCGCAGCACCGCCAGGTTTGCGCTTCCCTCCGAGCCCGTGAGCAGGTCGGCCAGCAACCGGGTCAGCCGGGCCGGCGCGGTCTGCGCCGGGCGCAGCGGGGCGTTCTCCGGCGGCACCACGTAGGACGCCGGAGCACCGTCCGAACCACGCAGCTTCACCGCGCCCAGCTCTTCCAGGTCGCGAGAGAGCGTCGCCTGGGTGACCTCGACGCCGGACTCGGCCAGCAGTGCGGCCAGCTGGGTCTGCGAGGTGACCGGCTGCGCCTCGATCAGCTCGCGGATGCGGGCTTGGCGAGCCGAGCGGCTGTGCGCCGAGGTCACGATCGCCGCCGGCGTCGCGGGAGCCCTGCGGCGCGGCGGCAGCCCGGCCGGCCGGCGGTCACGATTCCTTCTCCAGGAGTCGCGGGAGCCCTGCGGAGCAGCGGTGAGCCGACTGATCGACCGTCACGAGCTCTTCTCCAGAATCCAGGCAAGCAGAGCCTTCTGTGCGTGCAGCCGGTTCTCCGCCTCGTCCCAGACGGCGCTCTGCGGGCCGTCGATGACCTCGGCGGCGATCTCCGTGCCGCGGTACGCGGGCAGGCAGTGCAGGACGACGGCGTCGTCGGCGGCCCGGGTCAGAGCCCCCTCGTCGAGCGCGTAGGGCCGGAAGGGCGCGGTCCGCGCCTCGTACTCCTCTTCCTGCCCCATCGACACCCAGGTGTCGGTGACCAGGACGTCGGCGCCGTCGGCGGCCGCGTCGGCGTCCGCGGTCCAGCCCACCGAGCCACCCGTCTCGGCGGCGATCTCCGCAGCCCGCTCCAGCACGGCCGGGTCGGGCTGGAAGGACTCCGGCGACCCGATCCGCACGTGCATGCCGGCCGTGGCTCCGCCGAGCAGGTAGGAGTGCGCCATGTTGTTGGCGCCGTCGCCGAGGTAGGTCATCGAACGCCCGGCCAGCGAGCCCTTGCGCTCGATCACCGTCTGCAGGTCGGCCAGGATCTGGCAGGGGTGGTACTCGTCGGTCAGGGCGTTGACCACCGGTACCCGGCTGATCGCGGCCATGGCGTCGATGCGCTCCTGGCCGAAGGTGCGCCAGACGATCGCGGCGACCTGGCGGTCGAGCACCCGGGTGGTGTCCTCCACCGACTCGCCGCGGCCGAGCTGGCTGCTGCCGGCGTCGATGACCAGCGGATAGCCGCCGAGCTCGGCCACGCCGACCGAGAAGGAGACCCGGGTGCGGGTCGAGGGCTTGTCGAAGAGCACGGCGACGCCGCGCGGCGCACCGTTGGCCGCGCGCAGCGGGGTGGGCGCCTCGGCGGTGTGCCGGCTTCCCTTGAGCGAGGCGGCCAGGGCCAGCACCTCGGCCTGCTCGGCCGGGGTGAGGTCGTCGTCCTTGAGGAAGTGCCGGGTCACTGGTCGGTCTCCTGGAGAGCTGCGTCGGATGGCTCTGTCCCGGCCTCGTTCCGCTCCTCGGTCGCTGGCGCTCCCTGCGATGCTCGCTCGGCCGTCACCATCGCGGTGTCGAGGGCCGCAGGCAGAGCCGCGACGAAGGCGTCGACCTGGGCGTCGGTGAGGACGAGGGGCGGCGCCAGGCGGAGGACGCCGGGTGCCACCGCGTTGGTGAGGAAGCCGGCGGCGCGCAGGTTCGACTCGAGCGCGGCGGCGACGTCGGCGGTGAGGACGACGCCGAGCAGCGCGCCCCTCCCCCGGACCCCGCTGATGCCGGCATGGCCGAGCCCCTCGATGCCCGCGGTGAACCGGTGCTCGAGCTCCTTGGCCCGCTCGAGCAGGCCCTCGTCACGGATGGTGTCCAGCACCGCCAGCGCCGCTGCGGCCGCGATCGGATTGCCGCCGAACGTGGATCCGTGGGAACCGGCCGTCAGCAGATCGGCCGCGTCGCCGAAGGCGAGCATCGCCCCGATGGGGAGCCCGCCGCCGAGCGCCTTGGCCAGCGTGATGACGTCGGGCTGCAGCCCGTCGGCCTGGTAGGCGAACCAGTGCCCGGTGCGACCGATGCCGGTCTGCACCTCGTCGACGGCGAACAGCGCGCCGGCGCCGGCGGTCACCGAGGAGGCGGCGGTGAGGTAGCCGGCGGGGGCGGGCAGCACGCCACCCTCGCCCAGCATCGGCTCGAGCAGCACCATCGCGGTGCGCTCCCCCACCGCGGCGGCCAGCGCGCCCGCGTCGCCGTAGGGCACGTACCGGACGCCCCCGGGCAGCGGCGCGAAGGCCGCAGCCTTGGACGGCTGGCCGGTCAGCGCCAGCGCGCCCATCGTCCGGCCGTGGAAGGCGCCCTCGGCGGTGATCACCTCGCGCCGGCCGGTGAGCCGGCTCAGCTTGAACGCGGCCTCGTTGGCCTCGGCGCCGGAGTTGCAGAAGAAGACCCGGCCGGGCCGGCCGGCGAGCTCCAGCAGCCGCTCGGCGAGCAGCACCCCCGGCTCGTGCATCGCCAGGTTGGAGACGTGACCGAGCTTCTGCGCCTGCGTGCTGATCGCCTCGACCACCTTGGGGTGGGCGTGGCCGAGGATCGTCGTCGCGATGCCGCCGAGCAGGTCGGTGTACTCCCGGCCGTCGACGTCGGTGACGGTCGCCCCCGCACCGAAGTCGAGCGCGACCGGCGGCGCCTTGTAGTTGTTCATCATCACGGCCGACCAGCGGCGGGCCAGCTCCTCCGTGTGCGTCATGTCGCTGGCCCCTCCTTCTCGGTCGATACCGGGACGACCATCGTCCCGGTCCCCTCGGTGGTGAACGTCTCCAGCAGCAGGGCGTGCGGCGTCCGGCCGTCGACGACGGTCGCGCGGCGCACCCCGCCCTCGACCGCGCGCAGGCAGGCGGCCATCTTCGGGATCATCCCGGCGTCCAGCGTGGGCAGGATCTCGGCCAGCTCTCGGGCGTCGATCTGCTGCACCAGCGAGTCGCGGTCGGGCCAGTCGGCGTAGAGCCCCTCCACGTCGGTGAGCACCACGAGCTTCACCGCGCCGAGCGCCGCGGCGAGCGCCGCCGCGGCGGTGTCGGCGTTCACGTTGTGCACGACGCCGTCCGCGTCGGGGGCGACGCTGGCCACGACGGGGATGTGGCCCACATCGAGCAGCGCGGTGACCGGGGTCGTGTCGACGGCGACCACGTCGCCGACCAGGCCGACGTCGACCGGTTCGCCGGCCACGATCGCCGCCGTCCGCTGGGCGGTGAACAGCCCGCCGTCCTCCCCGGACAGGTGGACGGCCATCGGGCCGTGCTGGTTGATCAGCCCGACGATGTCAGGGCCGACCTGCCCGGTGAGCACCATCCGGACGACGCCGATCGTCTCCGGCGTGGTCACCCGCAGGCCGCCGCGGAACTCGCTGCTGATGCCCAGTCGGCCGAGCATCTCGGTGATCTGCGGTCCGCCGCCGTGCACGACGACCGGGAGGATGCCGCAGGTCCGGAGGAAGACCATGTCCTCGGCGAAGGCCCGGCGGCAGGCGTCGTCGACCATGGCGTGCCCGCCGTACTTGATGACGACGACCTTCCCGTGGAACTCCTTGAGCCACGGCAGCGCCCCGGTGAGGACGGCGACCTTCTGCGTGTCGCCCTCCGGGTCCTTGCGCCGCATGACCCGCCGGGTGCCCACCGTGCGCGGCAGCCGTGGCGAGGGCGTGGCCTCGTCGATCCGGACGTCGGGGGGCGTCGGGTCCTGAGGTGCGGGGTTCTGCTGCTCGCTCATGTGGAGTAGGCCGAGTTCTCGTGCACGTAGGCGATGGACAGGTCGTTGGTCCAGATCGTGGCCTGCTCGCTGCCGGCCCTCAGGTCCACGTCGATCGTGATCGCCCGGCCGGTGAGGTCGACGCCCTCGCGGGGGTCACCGATCGCTCCACCCCGGCAGACGGTCACGCCGTTGATGGTCACGTCGACCTGGTCGGCCTCGAAGGCGGCGTCGGTGGTGCCGATGGCGGCGAGCACCCGGCCCCAGTTGGGGTCGTTGCCGAACAGCGCCGTCTTCAGCAGGTTGTTGCGGGCGCACGCCCGGCCTGCGGTGAGCGCGTCCTCGACGCTGGCCGCGTTGCGGACGGTGATCGCGATGTCCTTGGTCGAGCCCTCGGCGTCGGTGAGCAGCTGCATGGCCAGGTCGGTCGCCGCCGCGGCGAGCGCCTCGGTGAGCTGCTCCTCGGGAGGCGTGACACCACTCGCGCCGTTGGCCAGCACGATGACCGTGTCGTTGGTCGACAGGCACCCGTCGGAGTCGACCCGCTCGAAGCTGACGCTGGTGGCCTGCTCCAGCGCCCGCTGCAGGACGTCGGGTTCGGCGACGGCGTCGGTGGTGAGGACGACGAGCATCGTGGCCAGGCTGGGCGCGAGCATCCCCGCGCCCTTGGCCATGCCGCCGACCGACCAGCCTTCGCGCTGCTCCACGGTCGTCTTGGGCACGCTGTCGGTGGTCATGATCGCCCGGGCGGCGGCGGCCCCGCCGTCCTCGCTCAGCGCCGCCACCGCGGCGGTGATGCCGGCGCTGAGCTTGTCCATGGGCAGCCGGACGCCGATCAGCCCGGTGCTCGCCACGGCGACGTCGATCGCGCCGATGCCCAGGCTGGCGGCGGCGTGCTCGGCGGTGGCGTGGGTGTCCTGGAAGCCCTCGGGCCCGGTACAGGCGTTGGCGCCGCCGGAGTTGAGGACGACAGCACGCGCCCGCTGCCCGGCGATCACCTGCCGGCTCCACAGCACGGGGGCAGCCGGGAAGCGGTTGGTGGTGAAGACGGCGGCCGCGACGTCGTCGGGCCCGGTGTTGAGGATGACGGCGACGTCGGGATCACCGTTGGACTTCAACCCCGCCGCGACGCCGGCGGCGGAGAATCCCTTCGGGGCTGTGGTGCTCACGATGTCCTCCGTTCGCTCCCGCGGGGCGCTCCGCTCCTCGCTCGTTCCTCGCTGCGATGCTCACGCCTCTGTCCGCTCACGGTGCTACTCCAACCAGGGGGAGACCGGTGGTCTCGGGCAGGCCGAGGGCGAGGTTGGCGCACTGCAGCGCCGCTCCCCCGGTCCCCTTGGTGAGGTTGTCGACGGCGGCGACGACCACCAGCCGGTTCGCGTCGGCGTCGACGGCGATCTGCAGCGCGACGGTGTTGGCGCCGAGCACCTGCGCGGTCGTCGGCCACTGACCCTCGGGCAACAGGTGGACGAACGGCTCGTCGGCGTAGGCCGTGGCGTAGGCGGCACGGGCGGCCCCGGCGTCGACGCCGGGCTGCAGCTTCGCCGAGCAGGTGGCGAGGATCCCCCGGCTCATCGGCACCAGGGTCGGGGTGAAGCTGACCCCGACCGGCTCGCCGGCCGCCTGGGACAGCCCCTGGGTCATCTCCGGCGTGTGCCGGTGCACCCCGCCGACGCCGTAGGCGCTGACCGAGCCCATGACCTCGCTGCCGAGCAGGTGCGGTTTGGCCGACTTCCCGGCGCCGGAGGTCCCGCTCGCCGCGACCACCACGACCTCGGGCTCGACGACGCCCGCCGCGAGGGCCGGGGCCATCGCGAGGGTCACCGAGGTCGGGTAGCAGCCGGGGACGGCGATCCGCGTGGCGCCGGTCAGCTGCTCCCGCTGGCCGGGCAGCTCCGGCAGCCCGTACGGCCAGCTGCCGGAGTGCTCGCCGCCGTACCAGCGCGCCCAGGCCGCCGGGTCGTTCAACCGGTGGTCGGCGCCGCAGTCGATGACGAGAGTCTCCGCGGGCAACTGAGCCGCGATGGCCGCTGACTCCCCGTGCGGCAGCGCCAGGACGACGACGTCGTACCCGGCCAGGCTCGCCGCGTCGCTCGACCGGACCTCCATGCCCGCGAAGGGCAGCAGGTGGGGCTGCAGCTCACCCAGGCGTCGGCCGGCGCTCGAGTTGGCGTGCACCCCGGCCAGCCGGAGGTTCGGGTGCCCGGCCAGCAGCCGGCACACCTCTCCTCCCGCGTACCCGGTGGCGCCGGTGACCCCGACCGTCCACGTCTGCCCTGTGCTCACGATGCATGACCATACACGCCGGTGCATGATCGTTCATCAGGGTTCTGTGCTCAGCCGGCGATGCGCGCGACGAGCAGGACGACGTCGTCCTCGCTGTCGCCGCCGGTGAGCCGCGCCAGCAGCTCCTCGCAGAGTCGCTCGGGAGGCAGGCCGTGCAGCTCCTCCACCGCCTGCCGGAGCTGCTCGATGCCGTCGTCGAGCAGCTGGTCCCGGCGCTCGACGAGCCCGTCGGTGTACAGCACGAGTGCCGTTCCCGGTGGCATGTCGACCTCGCGGTCCGTGCGCCGGCCTTCGACGTGCGCGCCCAGCAGGACCTCCGGGGCGCCGGCGAGCAGCTCGCAGCGGCCGTCGGTGTGCAGCAGCAGCGGCGGCGGGTGCCCGGCGTTGGACCACCGGAGCCGCAGGGTGCGACCGCTGGGGTCGTCGTCGCTGGGCCAGGCCTGGCACAGGACGGCGGTGGCCAGGGTCGTCATGCGCAGCCTCGCCAGGGCGCCGTCCAGCGCGGCGAGGACCGCCGCCGGTGAGGCCTGCAGCGTCTGCGCGACGCCGCGGAGCACGTTGCGCACCTGGGCCATTGCGGCGGCCGCCGTGCTGTCGTGCCCGGCGACGTCCCCGACGACCAGCGTCATGGTCCCGTCCCGGGTCGAGAAGGCGTCGTACCAGTCGCCACCGACCTCCGCCTCCCGGGCGGCCGGCTGGTAGCGCGCGGCGATCTGCATCCGGTCGGACTGCGGCAAGGCGGTGAGCAGGCTGCGCTGGAGGCTCCCGGAGAGCCGGCGGATCTGCCGGGTGGCCTCCCGCTCCGCGGCCTGCGCGGCCAGCCGGTCCAGGGCCAGCGCGGTGAGCGCGGCCAGCGCCGTGAGGAGCACCTTGTCCGAGACCCGCCATGGCTTGCGGTCCTCGAAGGCGACGGCCAGCGACCCGATCGTCCTGCCGTGCACGGTGAGCGGCACGGCAGCGGTCGCCTCGGTGCGTGCCCGGACGTACACCTCGAGGGCCCCGGGGAACTGTCGGAGGCCCTCGGCACGATCACCCAGGAACAGGGGCTTGCCGGTCAGGGCTGCGTGCACCAGGGGCAGCGGCGCATCGACCGGCAGCACCGCGACGTCGGCGCGCAGCTGTTCGTCGAAGAACGTGGTCCCGAGGACGCGCACGTGCGCCCCGTCCGGCTCCACGAGGCACATCGCCGCCCCTTGGGCGCCGAGCACGGACGCGCCGCGACCGCTGACGACCGAGAGCACGTCCAGCTCCGAGCGCGCGTCGGCCAGGGCGTGCGCCACCGCCACCAAGGCCCCCAGTCTCTCGGCGTCGACGGCCGCGGCGCGTTCCGCGGTGACGTCCCGGAAATACCAGGCCCACCCGATGTAGTCGCCGTCCGGCCCACGCAACCCGGTCCCGTACCGGTCCAGCACGCGCCCGTCGAGCAGGAGCAGCTCATCTCGGGCAGCCCCGGACGCCTGCGCGTAGAGGTCGTGCACCCGCGCAAGGAAGGCATCCGGGTCGACGAGCTTGTCCAGCACCGAGGCGAGCGCCGCGTCGTCGTCGCCGGAGGCGACGATCTCGGCGGGGATGGGCCAGATCTCCTGGAACTTCCGGTTGTAGGTGATCATGACGCCGTCGGACGAGACGACGACCATCCCGTCCAGTCCACCTTCGACGGCGGCGCGCAGCAGGGCCAGGTCCCGGAGCGGTTCATCGATCGCAGGCCGACCGGGGCGACCCTCGGCTCGACCGTCCATCGCTCTCACGCCCCCACCGGCGCGGACACGCACCTACCGACAGTTCGTCAGCGGAACGGTACGTGACGTTCGCGCCGCCGGGGAACGTCCGTCCGGCCGCGCTCACGCCAGCGGGTCGATGGCGCCGGTGATCCCGACCGTCCACGTCCGCCCCAGGCCTCTCAAGCTTCTTCCAGTTACCGTTCGTGAATCTGTCAGCACCGAGAGGCACAGTCGTCCGCGCCCGGCGATCCTCGCCCGGCAGGGAGGAGCCACCGTGCAGATCCTCGAGGAGGGCGCCGCCGCGCAGCCCCACGGCACCATCGACCTGGTGGACGAGGAGGCCGGGCCGGTGCTCCGGCTGCAGGGCGAGGTGGACACCGTCGTCGTCGCGCTCTGGAACGCCAGGAACCAGACCCACGAGCGGGCGCCGGTCGCGGTCGACGTCTCCGCGGCGACGTTCCTGGACGCCCGCGGTCTGCGGCTGGTGGTCCGGGAGACCGAGGCGGCCAGGCGGACGGGCCGCCTGCCGGAGCTACGGCGACCCTCGCCGACGGTGCGCCGACTGGTCGACATCGCCGGCGCCACCCGGCTGTTCGCGACGGTCGCCTGACCCACCGACCGGCTCAGCCGGGACGCCGGCCGGGGTCGGTCAGGTTCGCGCCGGCGGCGAGCCGTTCCGCCCGCTGCCGCTCCACGCGCGCCCGGCCGCCAGGAGCAGCAGGAAGGACGGCACCACGAAGAGCGGACCGATGCCCAGGCCCGTGACCAGCGACCATCCGACGGAGACCAGCCCGAGCACCGCGATGACCGCGGGAGCCACCATCGTTCCGGCCGGACGCTCCGCCCACAGCGCGACGGCCGCCCACAGCGCGGGGACGCCGAAGAGGACGAAGGCGAACGAGCCGCTGTCCTCCCAGGCCACGCGCCCGTACCAGCCCGAGACGGCGACGACGCCCACCAGGGAGACGAGGATCAGCCCCTGAGCTGCCCTGGACGACGACATGCGCCTCACCTCGGACCTCGTGGAGCTGGTTCCGACCTGTCCGTGCGCCCGGCAGTGGGGAAACCGACGGTTCTCGGACCGTGCCAGGCGGCACATCGGGGAGCAAGGGTCACGATCCCGACGCGTCGCACTGGCGGCCCGGGGCTGACCCGCCGTCACCCGAGCGGGTCGGCGTCTCCGTAGGGACGCAGGCGGAGCCGGCGGGCGGCGCCGTCCGGGGCCACCGAGCGCAGTGTCTCGAGATCGTCGGCCCCGGCGCGGAGGAAACGGCCCGACCACGCGTCGAGCTCGCCGGCGGCGATCGCCGCGATGATCTCCACGACCCGCTCCGGCGGCGTCCAGGAGGTGTTGCCCTGCCACATGTGCATGGAGCGGGTCATCGGGGTGTCCACGACGCCCGGCGCGACATCGAAGGCATGCACGTCCGAACCCTCCAGCGCGGTGGCCAGCGACTCGGTGAGCCGCATCAGCCCGGTCTTCGCCACCGCGTAGGCCGAGTAGTCCGGGTTGGCCCGGGTGCTCATGCCGCTGGCGATGTTCACCACCCGGCCCCGGTTGCGCAGCACCATCCACGGAACCAGCGTGCGGATGGTCAGCTGGGCACCGCGGATGTGGCTGGACACGACCTCCCACCACTGGTCGGGGTCGGCCTCCCAGACGGGGACCTCGTACTCGTCGATCAGCCCGGCGTTGTTGACCAGCAGGTCGACCGGTCCGAGCTGCTCCCGCACCTCCCCCACCGCCGCCTCCACCGACGCGCGGTCGGTGACGTCGGCGGCCACGGCCAGCGTGCGGCCGCCCGTGGCGTCCGCGACCTCCGCCATCGCCGTCCGCAGGAGGCCCTCGGTGCGGGCCAGGCCGGCCACGGCCATGCCGCGGGCGGCCAGCCCCTCGACCAGGTGCCGCCCGATACCGGTGGACGCGCCGGTGACCAGCGCAACCGCACCTGACAGGGCGGCCCCGTCCCGGGACCCGCCCTGAGCGTGCGAAGGGTGGGGAGGACGGGGTCCTTTCTCACCCACGGAGTTCCGCCCCGGTGGCCGCCGCGGCCTCGGCCAGCGCGGCGTCGCGCACGGCGGTCGCCTCCTCGCCGGTGAGCGTCCGGTCCGGCGCCCGCAGCGTGAGCGCGTACGCCAGCGACCGCGAGCCCGCCGGTACAGGGGCGCCCGTGTAGACGTCGAAGAGCCGGAGCGACTCCAACAGCTCCCCGGCGCCCGCGCGGAGTGCGGCTGCGACGTCGGCCGCGGGCACCTCGTCGGTCACGACCAGGGCGAGGTCGAGCAGGACCGGCGGGAAGGTGGAGATGGAGGGTGCTTGCGGCACGGTCGGCGCCGGCAGCGCGTCGGCGTCCAGCTCCATTCCCGACGTGCGTGGCGGCAGGTCCAGCGCGGCGCACACCCGGGGGTGCAGCTCGCCGGCGTACCCGATCACCCGGTCGCCGACCAGCAGCTCGGCGCACCGGCCCGGGTGCCACGGTGCCCGGTCGCCGGCGCGCACGGTGAGCTCGGCCCCGGCGGCCTCGGCCACGACGCGGGCGGCCTGCACCGCGTCGGCCCACTCCGCCGGACGGCCCGGGCCCCACCAGCCGCGGGGCTCGCGCTGTCCGGTGAGCGCCACGGCCACGTGCCACGGCTGCGGTGGCACCGCACCCAGCAGGGCAGCGAGGGTGGCGTCGTCGGGACGCTCGTCGACACCGGGCAGCGGGGCGGCGGTGCGCTCCCCGCCGGGGAACACCGACCCGTGCTCGAAGACGGCGACGTCGCGCTGCCCGCGGGCGAGGTTGCGGGCCAGCGAAGCCAGCAGCCCGGGCAGCAGCGTCGTCCGCAGCGCCGGCGCCTCCTCCGACAGCGGGTTGCGCACGGTGTTCACCCGACGGCGCTCGTCGTCCTCGGGCAGGCCCAGCGCGTCGAGCTGCGCGGCGCCGAGGAACGGGAAGGCCGGGGCCTCCACGTAGCCGGCCGCGGCGAGGGCGCGGCCGATGCTGCGCCGCCGGCGCTGCCGCTCGGTGAGCCCGCGGCCGGGCGGGGCGGTCGGCAGGATCGAGGGGATCTCGTCGAACCCGCGGAACCGCACCACCTCTTCGACCAGATCGGCCGACTCGCGCAGGTCGCCCCGCCAGGGCGGCGGGGTGACCCGCAGCGCGTCGCCCCCGCCGGCCACCTCGGCGCCGATGGCCTCCAGCACCTCGACGACCTGGGTGTGCGGGTACTCGACCCCGGCGATCCGGCCGGGCAGCCCGGCGTCGAGCGCGATGACCGGGCGCGGGCCGCGGGTGTCGACGTCGACCGGCGCCCCGGCCACTCGCGCCCCGCCGTGCTCGACGAGCAACGCGGCGGCGCGGGCCAGCGCCACCACCGTCACCTCGGGGTCCGTGCCACGCTCGAAGCGCTTGCCGGCCTCGCTGGGCAGCCGGTGCCGGCGGACGCCGCGGGAGATGCCCGTCTGCTCCCAGTGCGCGGCCTCCAGCAGCACCGCGCGAGTCGCGTCGCCGATCTCGGTGGACGCCCCGCCCATGACCCCGGCCAGCCCGATCGGGCCGGACCGGTCGGTGATCAGCAGGTCGTCGTCGGTGAGCGCGCGGTCGGCGCCGTCCAGGGTGGTCAGCCGCTCCCCCGCCGTCGCCCGGCGGACGGTGATCGGCCCGGTCACGGTGTCGCGGTCGAAGGCGTGCATCGGCTGGCCCAGCTCGAGCATCACGTAGTTGGTGACGTCGACGGCCAGGGAGATGCTGCGCACCCCGCACTGGGCGAGCCGCCGGCGCAGCGCCCACGGGCTGGGCGCGGCCGGGTCGAGACCCTCCAGCGCCAGCATCGAGAAGCGGTCGCAGCGGTCGGCGTCGGTGACGGCAACCTCCCACGCGGGCGCCCCGGACCAGTCCGGCAGCGGCAGGCCCGCGGGGTCCCGCCAGGGGACGCCGAGCACGCCGGCCAGGTCGCGGGCGATGCCGCGCATCGACATGGCGTAGCCGCGGTCGGGCGTGACGTCGAGGTCGAAGACGACGTCGTCCAGGCCCAGCACGTCGGCCGCCGGGGTGCCCGGCTCGAAGCCGTCCTGCCCCAGCACCAGGATGCCGGCGTGGTCCTCGCCGATGCCCAGCTCGCGGACCGAGCAGATCATCCCGTCGGAGACGTGGTCGTAGGTCTTCCGGGCGGCGATCGCGAAGTCGCCGGGCAGCACGGCTCCGGGCAGGGCGGCCACGACGAGGTCTCCGACGGCGAAGTTCCGGGCGCCGCAGACGATGCCGCGAGCTTCGGCCTCCCCCACCTCGACCTGGCAGTAGCGGATCGGCTTCTTGAAACCGGTGAGTTCCTCGATCTCCAGCACCCGGCCGACCACGAGCGGGCCGGTGGTGACCGGGGGTCGGAGGACGTCCTCCACCTCGAAGCCGAGCCGCACGAAGGCGTCGTCGAGCTCCTGGACGGAGATGCCCGCCGGGAGGTCGACGAGCTCGGACAGCCAGCTGACGGGGACCTTCACTGCTCGACTCCTCCAGCGGGCACGGGGGTGACCTTCCTCGTCGGACCGCGACCGTTCACTGCTCGACCCCGAATGCCGTGGTGAAGCGGACGTCGGCCTCGGCGATGTCGTGCATGTCCGACACCGCGGACCGGAACTGCAGCGCGCGCTCGATGCCCATGCCGAAGGCGAAGCCCGAGTAGACGTCGGGGTCGATGCCGCAGGCGCGCAGCACCCGCGGGTTGACCATCCCGCAACCGCCCCACTCGACCCACTGCGGGCCGTCGCGGTGCTCGGGGAACCACACGTCGAACTCCGCCGACGGCTCGGTGAACGGGAAGAAGTGCGGCCGCCACCGGGTGCGGGCGCCCGCGCCGAACAGCTGCCGGGCCAGGTGGTCGAGCGTGCCGCGCAGGTGTGCCATCGTCAGCCCCCGGTCGACGGCGAGGCCCTCGACCTGGTGGAACACCGGCAGGTGCGTCGCGTCGAGCTCGTCGGTCCGGTAGACCCGGCCGGGCGCGACGACGTAGATCGGCGGCTGCCGGTCGAGCATCGTGCGCGCCTGCACCGGGCTGGTGTGCGTGCGCAGCACCAGGCCGGAGTTCTCGGGCGCGACGAAGAACGTGTCCATCATCGAACGCGACGGGTGGTCGGGGCCGATGTTGAGGGCGTCGAAGTTCAGCCACTCGGCCTCGAGCTCCGGCCCGTCGGCGACCTCGTACCCCATGCCCACGAAGATGTCGGCGATCCGGTCGGTCAGCGTGGTGAGCGGGTGCCGGGCGCCGCGCGGGGTGCGGTCCCACGGCAGCGTGACGTCGACCCGCTCCTCGGCCAGGACGCGGGCATCGCGCTCCGCCTCCAGCTCGGCCAGCCGGGCGGCGTAGGCGTCGGTGACCGCCACCCGGGCCGCATTCACCCGCTTGCCGGCGTCGGACCGGGCGGCCGGCGGCAGCGCACCGAGCTCCCGGCGCGCCAGGAGCACCGGCGCGCGGTCACCGAGGTGCGCCGGGCGGACGGCGGCCAGCGCCTCCAGGTTCCCGGCGGCGGCGAATCCCTCGAGCGCGGCGCGCACCGCGTCGTCGAGGGCCTCGGGCGAGAGCGCGGCGACCTGCTTGGGGTCGTAGGGATCGTTGGCGCCAGACACGGGACGCCATTCTGCCCGGCACCCGCCCCCGCGCGCGCCCGGGTTGCGGTGCGAGGATGGCGCGGCGTCGCCGGCACCGGCGTCCTGGCTCACCGCACGGGGTCCTGGCTCACGGTCGACGCTGAGCCAGGACCCGTGTTGATCACGTGACTCGGGCTCAGGGGGTGGTCGGCGGTGGCGGTCGTGCTGGCCCTGGCGTCGGCGGTCGTCTACGGCGCCGCGGACTTCCTGGGCGGACTGGCCAGCCGCAAGGCGTCGGTGTTCGGCGTCGTCGCCCTGTCCCAGCTGACCGGCCTGGTCGCGCTGCTGCTCCTCCTGCCCTGGCTGGGCGGGCCGGCGACGCCGGCCGACCTGTGGGCCGGCGCAGGTGCGGGGCTGACGGGCGCGGCCGGGCTGCTGGTCTTCTTCCGGGCTCTCGCCGGCGGGGTGATGAGCGTGGTCGCGCCGGTCACGGCGGTCACCGCCGCCGCCGTCCCCGTGCTGGTCGGTCTGCTGGGCGGCGACGAGATCGGACCGTGGGCCACGGCGGGGATCGTGCTGGCGCTCGTCGCGGTCGTGCTCGTGTCGGCCGACGGCGGGCTGTCGGCTCTGCGGGGCGTCCGCCCGGCCGGCCTCGTGCCGGCGCTGCTCGCCGGCATCGCGTTCGGCTTCTTCTTCGTGCTGCTCGACCAGACCTCCGCCGACGCCGGGCTGACCCCCCTGGTGGCGGCCCGGGTCGCCTCGGTGCTGCTCGTGGTCTCCGTTGCCCTGGGACGGCGGGAGTCGCTCGGGGCGAGCCGGGCCGCACTCCCCCTGGTGGTCGTGTCCGGCCTCGGCGACATGACGGCCAACGCGCTGTTCCTGCTGGCCACCCAGGAAGGCGGCCGGCTGGCCATCACCGGTGTGCTCGCCTCCCTGTACCCGGTGAGCACCGTCGTGCTGGCCCAGCTCGTGCTGCGCGAGCGGCTGGTCGGCGCCCAGGTCACCGGGCTGGCGACCGCCGCGGCGGCGGTCGTGCTCATCACGCTGCCCGGCTGAGCCTCCCCCCATGGGGGGAACACCGGCGCCAAGGCTCGATCGCCGGCCGCTGCCGGCCGATGCGAGGTGCGTGGACTCCTCCTCTGACCTTCCGGGGAGCGCGCTGGCGACGGCGCTCGCTCCCCGCGGTGTGCGCAGCGTGTTCCAGCCCATCGTCGAGCTCGACACCGGCCGCGTCGTCGCCTACGAGGCGCTGGCCCGCGGGCCGCAGGGGCCGCTGGAGCGCCCCGACCTGCTCTTCGCCGCGGCCCGGTCGGCCGGCCGGTTGGCCGAGCTCGACGAGATCTGCCGCGCGGCCGCCTTCCGCGGCGCCGTGGAGCAGGGCCTCCTCGCCCCGCTGACCGTGTTCGTCAACGTCGAGCCCGAGATCCTCGACAGCGCGCCGTTGGACGACCTGCTCGCCATCGCCGAGGGGGCGCCGGCTGAGCTGCGCATCGTCATGGAGATCACCGAGCGAGCGCTGGCCGCCCGGCCGGCCGAGCTGCTGCGCACCGTGGAGCGCGTCCGCGCCCTCGGCTGGGGCGTGGCCGTCGACGACGTCGGCGCCGACTCCATGTCGCTGGCGTTCCTGCCGCTGCTGTCCCCGGACGTGGTCAAACTCGACCTCCGGCTGGTGCAGGAGCGGCCCGGCCCGGCGGTCGCGGAGATCATGAACGCGGTCAACGCCCACGCCGAGCGGACCGGGGCCGTCATCCTCGCCGAGGGCATCGAGACCGAGGCGCACCTGGCCACGGCCCGCGCGCTCGGGGCGACCCTCGGGCAGGGCTGGTTGTTCGGCCGGCCCGGGCCCGGCGCCGCACCCGGACTGGAGCAGGGCGAGCTCCGGCTGCCCGGCGCCGCCCCGGCCGCGCCCATCGACGGCTCGCCGTTCGGCTGCCTGCCGGCGACCGTGCCGCTGCGCCGCTCGGCCAAGTCGCTGCTGATCGAGCTGAGCAAGCAGCTGGAGCGGGAGGCCATGCGGCTGGGCGAGACCTGCGTGGTCGCCGCCACCTTCCAGGAGGCCCGCCACTTCACGCCCTCGACCATCCAGCGCTACCGCGACCTGGTCGAACGCATCGGCTTCGTCAGCGCGCTCGGCGAGGATCTGCCCGTGGAGCCGCTGCCCGGCGTCCGTGGCGCCACCCTCGACCCGGCGGACCCGGTCCGCGGCGAGTGGGACGTCGTCGTTCTCAGCCCGCACTTCAGCGCCGCCCTGCTGGCCCGCGACCTCGGCGACAACGGCCCGGACCTGGAGCGCACCTTCGAGTACGCACTCACCTACGACCGGGCCACGGTGGTCCGGGCGGCGCACGCCCTGCTCACCCGGGTCGCTCCGCGAACCGTGGTCCCTGCGTCGACGGCCGCCGCACGCCCGGCCCGGCCGGATCCCCAGCAGGATGTCCGGCCGCCGGTCGACGTCGACGGCGACGCCCTGCTGCGCCGCGCGATGGCCGCCACCACGAGCGGCGTGACCATCACCGACATGCGGCTGCCCGACCAGCCGCTGATCTACATCAACGAGGCGTTCGAGGAGCTCACCGGCCTCCAGCGCGAAGAGGTGCTCGGTCGCAACTGCCGCTTCCTCCAGTCCCCGGACACCAACCCGGCGGCGGTCGCCCGCATCCGGGCGGCCATCGACCGCGGCGAGGAGTGCCGGGAGACCGTCCTCAACGTCCGCGGGCCGGATCGGCAGCCCTGGTGGAACGAGATCCACCTGGCGCCGGTGTTCGACGCCGACGGCGAGCTCGCCCACTACATCGGGGTCCAGCACGACGTCACGGCGCGGGTCGAGGCCGAACGCGCGCTCCTCCAGGAGCGGGACCGCAACCGGGCGTGCCTGACCCGAATCCAGGAGCTCGCCTACACCGACCCGCTGACCGGCCTGCCCAACCGCCGCCGGCTCGAGGAGCAGGTGGAGACCGCGATCTGGAACGCCCGCGGCAGTTCGGACACCCTGGCCCTGCTGTTCGTCGACCTCGACGGGTTCAAGGCGGTCAACGACCGGCTGGGCCACGCCGCCGGCGACGAGCTGCTGCAGACCGTCGCCCGGACGCTGCGCGGGCGGTTGCGGCGGGGCGACCTCCTGGCCCGGCTCGGCGGTGACGAGTTCCTCGTCGCCCTCACCGGCCTGGACCCCGAGTGCGCCGCGACCGAGGCCCGGCGGGTGGCCGACGAGCTGGCGGCCGCGGTCGGCGCCGGGCTCGAGCTGCGCGGCCGGGAGGTCGTGGTCCGGGCGAGTGTCGGGGTGGGCATCTACCCCCGGGACGGTGAGGAGTTCGCCGCTCTGCTGCACAGCGCCGACGTCGACATGTACGCCCGCAAGACGGCCGGGCGGCCCGCGGTCGGGGTGCGCTGAGCCGGTTCGTCCCTGGCTGCGCCCTTCCCGCCCTCGTGGCGTCGGGCTCCCCCTGCCCGGCCAGCGGTCGGTACCCGGTCAGCTCCGCGGCGGTAGCAGCGTGCCCAGCCCGCCGTCGGCGAGCGCGGTGAGCTGGTCGACCAGGTCGGCGGCGGGGACGGTCCGTGCCGCCGACCACCAGTGCGTGGCCAGCTGGACCATCCCGACGACGCCGTACGCCCACGTCATCGCGCCGTCCGCGGGCCGCTCCGCGTCGGTGAGCCGCTGGGTGAGCAGACCGCCCAGCGCCGTGGCGACGGCGTGCTCGGTGGCCGCGACGAGGTCGGCGCGGCCGGTGCGACCGGCCTGGGCGTAGGCGAACCGGTAGAGCGCCGGCTCGTCCTCGATCAGCGACACGAAGGCGGCGATGACCGCACGCAGCTGCGCCCGGTCGTCGCCCCGGTCCCCGGTCAGCTCCCCGAGCAGCCGGGGCAGGAGGACGGCCTGCGAGATGCGGTCGAGCACCGCGTCGATCAGCTCGTCCTTGTCGCCGAAGTAGCGGTAGATGACCGTCTTCGAGACCCCGGCACTGCGCGCGACGTCGTCGACCGAGAACTCCGAACCGGCGAGCCGGACGGCCTCCACGGCCGCGCCCACGAGGTCCTCGCGACGGGCCCGGCGGTGCTCGGTCCAGCGGGAACGGCGGCCGTCCGTCGGCGCAGGTGCAGTCGCCGGTGCTTCCGCGACCCGTTGCATGTGTTCCACGGTTGCAGCCACCTCTTCCTCGGGCCGTAGTCGACGCCTTCAGGCACCCCGCCGACGACGCCCATCCTCCCGCCCGGACCGGACCAGCTCACTTCGAGGCACCCGCCGCCCGTCCCCCGGGACTCCCGGGCCCGCTACTGCGCGAGCTGGGTGGTGTAGAGGCAGATCGCGGCGGCTGCCGCGAGGTTCAGGCTCTCGGCGCGCCCGCGCATCGGGATCCGCACGCGCACGTCGGCCAGCGCGGCCAGCGACGCCGGAACTCCCCGCGCCTCGTTGCCGAAGAGCCACAGCACCGGCCCGGCGAGCCGGCCGTCATCAGCCAGTTCCGGCAGCTGTGCCTCTCCCCCGCCGTCGGCGGCCAGCACGGTGACCCCGGCCCTCCGCAGCGCCGGCAGCAGGTCCTCCAAGGGGGCGCCGCGGACGACGTCGACGTGGAACAGGCTCCCGGCGCTGGAGCGCACCGCCTTCCCGCCGTAGGGGTCGGCCGAACCCGCGCCGAAGACGACCGCACCGGCCCCGCAGGCGTCCGCCGTCCGGAGCACGGTGCCCGCGTTGCCGGGGTCGGCGAGTTCGGCGAGCGCCACGGCCAGCCGCGGCGGCGCCGCCGTCAGCGAATCGGCGGGGACGTCGCGCAGCGTGCAGACGGCCACCAGCCCCTGCGGGGTGACCGTCTCCGACAGCCCGGCGGCCGCCTTCTCGGTCACCAGGCGGACGGGCGCCGTCGTCCCCGCCAGCAGATCGCGGTGGGCGGCGGCGGCCGCTTCGGTGGCGAAGACCTCGCGGGCGCCGTCGGGTCGGACCAGCGCCTCGCCGACGGCCTGCCTGCCCTCGGCGAGGAACAACCCGGCGGCGTCCCGCCCGGCGCGGCGGGTGAGCTTCCGCGCGGCGGCGACGCGCCCGGAGCGCTCGGTCAGCAGCTCCACTGCGGCGCGTCTCCCGTGACGACGGCAGTCGAGTGCGACGAAGTCGTGGTCATCAGCGTGTGATGGCCACGAGTTCGTCGCACTCGCAGGGGAGTCGGGGCCAGCAGCACACGCGACGACGCCGTCGGGGCAGACCGGGAAGGCCCGCACCCGACGGCGTCGGTGCGCTGCGAGAACCGCACTCAGGCGGCGGCGTCGTTCGCCGGAGCGGCGGCGACGGCCGCGCGGGCGGTCTCCACCAGGGAGGCGAAGGCAGCCGGCTCGTTGACGGCCAGCTCGGCCAGCACGCGACGGTCCAGCTCGATGCCGGCGAGCTTGAGCCCCTGCATGAACCGGTTGTAGGTCATGTCGTTCAGGCGGGCCGCGGCGTTGATCCGGGTGATCCACAGCTTGCGGAAGTCACCCTTGCGCACCTTGCGGTCGCGGTAGTTGTAGGTGGCCGAGTGGAGGATCTGCTCCTTGGCCTTGCGGTACAGCCGGGACCGCTGACCGCGGTAACCGCTGGCGGCCTCCAGGGTCGTCCGGCGCTTCTTCTGGGCGTTGACCGCCCGCTTCACGCGTGCCACGGAAGTGCTCCTGTCTTTCTAGAGGTCGGTGGAGGGGACGCTCAGATGCCCAGGAGCTTCTTGAGGTTCTTCGCGTCGGCCGGGGAGACGACCTGGTCCTGGTCGAGCCGGCGCTTGCGGGTCCCGGACTTGTGCTCGAACTTGTGCTGGTTGTTGGCCTGCTCGCGCATGAGCTTCCCGGTGCCCGTGACGCGCACCCGCTTGGCGGTGCCCTTGTGGGTCTTCTGCTTCGGCATGTCCTCGCCTGTCCTGGTCGTCTTCATGCGGGTCGTGCGGCAGCACGGGGCTGCCGCACGCACCCGGTGGTCTCGGTGGTGCGGTCCTGCGTGGCCCTCCTGCAGGGGCCCGCCGCGAGCGTGCGAGTGGCGGGGGGCAGGAGGGTCCTTCCTCAGGCGCTGGGCGCCTGCTCCGTCGCCTGCTCCTGGCCCTGTTCGCTGGCCTTGGCCTCCCGGCCCTTGGCCGACTGCGCCGCCTGCTGCAGGGCCTGAGCGTTCCGGTGCGGGGCGATCACCATGACCATGTTCCGGCCGTCCTGCTTCGGGTTGGACTCGACGACGCCCAGCTCGCTGACGTCGCCGGCCAGCCGCTGGAGGAGGCGGTAGCCCATCTCCGGGCGCGACTGCTCACGGCCCCGGAACATCACGGTGATCTTGACCTTGTCGCCGCCCCTGAGGAAGCGCTCGACGTGGCCCTTCTTGGTCTCGTAGTCGTGCGGGTCGATCTTCAGGCGCAGCCGCATCTCCTTGATGACGGTGAGCGCCTGGTTCCGCCGGGCCTCGCGGGCCTTCTGGGCCGACTCGTACTTGAACTTCCCGTAGTCCATGAGCTTGGCGACGGGCGGCCGGGCCATGGGGGCGACCTCGACCAGGTCGAGCTCGGAGTCCTGTGCCAGGCGCAGCGCCTCGCCGATCGACACGATGCCGACCTGCTCGCCCTCGGGACCGACCAGGCGGACCTCGGGGACACGGATGCGGTCGTTGATGCGGGGCTCGGTGATGGCCTCTCCTTACGCTGCTGCATGGGAGGAGTCGCTGGCCCGTCCGGGCACCGACGCACAGAAGGCCCCGTGAGCGTCTGCTCACGGGGCCCACTCGCCGGTGGCGCACGACCGGTCAGGGTGCGTGCGTACGCGATCACCGACCGATGGCCGGTTCTCGCGATCCGGGACCTGGGCGCCTGGACGGCGTCAGGTGGGAGCGGGCTCCTCTTGGATCAACGGCCCGGGGCGGGGCCGCTGGTGGTTCGCGCGCCTCGATGTAGCGGGGAGGCACGCCCATGCTACAGCGTGCCGGGCTCCGAGGACATTCCCCCCTCCCCGGTGACGTGCTGGAACGGCCTCCCTGCAGGGGCCCGCGCCGAGCCTGCGAGGCGTGGGGGGCAGGGAGGTCCTTCTTCAGTCGTCGTAGAGCAGCGGCGGCGGCACGGCATCGTCCGCCCGGGCGGCGGCGTGCAGCGCGCGCAGCCCCTCCACGGCCCGCACGGCACGCTCGCCGTCGACGGCCTGCAGGGCGTGCAGCGAGATCTCGTCGCCGTTCTCCAGCAGCAGCGCCCCCCAGGCCGAGGTGCGCTCGAACCGGACCGCCCGCACCCATGCCCACGGCAACTGGTGGTGGACGACGAGGTTGCGGACGCGGACGCCGGCCGCGTCGGCGTCCACCCGGGACCGGCCGAGGAGCACCACACCGGCAGCGAGCGCGAGACCCAGGCCGGCGATCGCGAACTGGTCGACGACCCCGTAGTCGACGACCGTGTTCTGCGTCGAGGGCAGGGCGAGCGCCACCACGGCCGTCACGACGAGGACCACACCCGCGAGCACCACCAGCAGCTGCCGCATCCGGCGGGGCACGGCGGAGACCGCGGGGACGGGATCGGGGGAACCGCTCACGGCCCCATGGTGTCAGCACCGGCGCCGAGCCCGGCTGGCAGAGTGCGGCACCGTGGAGATCACCGGCACCGCCCAGCACGCCGCCTGGCAGACGCGCACCCTCCCGCCGGTGGAGCAGCTGCTGGAGGGCCTGTGGTCGGTGCCGGTCCCGATTCCGCACAACCCGCTGCGCTACGTCAGCGTCTACGCCTTCGCCCTCGACGGCGGCGGGCTGGGACTGATCGACACCGGCTGGGAGAGCGACGCCGGCTGGACCGCCCTCACCGACGGCCTGGCGGCGATCGGCGGGTCGATCGACGACGTCCGCGGCGTGCTGGTGACCCACCTGCACTTCGACCACCTCGGCCTGGCGGCCCGGGTACGTGCGGCCAGCGGCGCCTGGGTGGCGATGCACCCGGCCGATGCCTCCGCCGTCCAGAAGCTCAGCCGCACATCGGCCGAGGACGCCGTCGCCGCCGAGATCCGGTTCCTGATCGGGCTCGGCGCGCCGCCGGAGGAAGCCCGCGCCGACGTCGGCGGGGCGGAGAACCTGTCCGGCTTCCTGCGCATGGCGGTACCCGACCGGCTGCTGGAGGACGGCGACCACGCCGCCTTCCCCGGGTGGTCGCTGCGCGCGGTCCACACGCCTGGGCACACCCCGGGCCACCTCTGCTTCGCCGAGGAGCGCACCGGCCTGCTCTTCTCCGGTGACCACGTGCTGCCCGGATCAGCCCGAACGTCTCGAGCACCCATCGGGGCGAACCCGATCCGCTGCGTTCCTTCCTGGACTCGCTGGCCGGCGTCCGGGACCTCGAGCCCACCGAGGTCCTGCCGGCGCACGAATGGCGGTTCCGCGGGCTGGCCGACCGCGTCGACGCGCTGACCGCCCACCACGAGACGCGCCTGGCCGAGCTGCTCACCGCGATCGGCGCGCACCCCGGCTCGACGCCGTGGGACCTGGCCGCGCACCTCACCTGGTCCCGGCCGTGGGAGCAGTACGAACGGCGGATGCGGATCTTCGCCGTCACCGAGACCGACGCCCACCTGCGGCTGCTCGCCAGCCGCGGGCTGGTCGGGAGCGACGGCGGAGCCGTGCCGACGTGGACGCTGCGACCCCGCTGACCGCAGCCGCGCTGGCCGGACGGGTGCTCGCCGCCTCCCCGCGCCTGGGCGGCACCCGGTTGGTGTGCGTGGACGGGCCGGCCGGCTCGGGCAAGACCACGCTCGCCGCAGGGCTGACCGAGGCGCTCTCCGACGCCGTCACGGTGCACATGGACGACCTGTACACGGGCTGGACGCTCACCGGCGCGGCGGCCCGCCTGGCCGCCGGCGTCCTGCGGCCCCTCAGCGAGGGCCGGCCCGGCGCCTACCACCGGTTCGACTGGGGAACGGGGCGGTTCTCCCCCGACGCGACGCCGGTGCGCCCTCCCGAGGTGCTGGTGGTCGAGGGCTGCGGCAGCGCCTCCCGCAGGGTGGACCCGTGGGCCTCCCTGCGGGTCTGGGTGGAGGCCGAGCCGTCGGTGCGGCTGGCCCGCGGCCTCGCCCGGGACGGCGCCCACGTCGCCGGCGAGTGGCGGGACTGGCGGCGGACCGAGGCCGCGCACTTCGCCGCGGACGGCACCCGCAGCCGGGCCGACGTCCTGGTGGACGGCGGCTCGTGAGCGCGGTCGCCCGGCGCGACGTCGGCAGGAGCGCCGACCATGGGGACGGACCGGCACAGGGGGACACGTGAACGACATCGGCGAGGACGCGGCGGCCGACCGACCGCTGGCGGGCTACACCGTCGCGGTGACGGCGGCCCGGCGCAAGGAGGAGCTCGGCGCCCTCCTCGACCGCCGCGGAGCCCGTGTGGTCCACGCGCCGGCGATCCGGATCGTGCCGCTCGCCGACGACTCCGAGCTGCTCGCGGCCACCCGCCGGGTGCTCGCCGCCCCGGTCGACCTCGCCGTAGCCACCACCGCTGTCGGCTTCCGGGGCTGGCTGGAGGCCGCTGACGAGTGGGGCCTCCCGCTGGTCGCGCACCTGTCCCGCGCCCGCGTGCTCGCCCGCGGCCCGAAGGCGCGCGGTGCCGTCCGGAGCGCCGGTCTGGTCGACGCCTGGTCACCGGGGTCGGAGTCGTCGGGCGAGGTGCTGGAGCACCTGCTGTCCGGGACCGAGGGCCCCCTGGAGGGACGGCGGATCGCCGTCCAGCTGCACGGCGACCCGCTGCCCGAGCTCGTGTCCGGCCTCCGGGACGCCGGCGCGGAGGTGCTCCCGGTGCCGGTCTACCGCTGGCTGCCCCCGGAGGACGTCGCCCCGCTGCACCGCCTGGTGGGAACGATCGTCGCCGGCGAGGTCGACGCGGTGACCTTCACCAGCGCCCCGGCCGCCGCGAGCCTCCTCCAGGTCGCGGAGGATCTGGATCGGCGGGAGGCGCTCGTCGCCGCGTTCGGCGGCCGGGTGCTCGCCGTGGCCGTCGGCACGGTCACCGGCGGCCCGCTCGAGGCGGCCGGCATCGCCTACGTCCACCCGGAGCGGGCGCGGCTGGGGCCGCTCGCGCGCGAGGTGGTCGCGGGGCTGTCCGGGCGGGACCCGGTGCTGCGGATCGGGGCGCACACCCTCCAGGTCCGGGGTCACGCCGCCGTCGTCGACGGGCGCCTGGTGGAGCTCGCCCCCGGACCGCTGGCCGTCCTCCGCGAGCTGGCCCGGCAGCCCGGCCGGCTCGTCGCCGGACCCGATCTGATCACCGCGGTGCCCGGCGGCGACGCGCCCGGGCTGGAAACGGCGGTGAGCCGGCTGCAGGCCGCCCTCGGGGCGCCGCTGGTGGAGACCGTCGGCGAGCGCGGCTACCGCCTGACCACCTGAGCACGCCCGGGGATCGTTCAGCGCAGGTCGAACCGCATCAGCACGCGCGGGAAGCCGTTGAGCACCGGCCCGTGTCGGCCACCTTCGTGAACTCGCCCGCTCGAACACCGTCCGGGTGCCGACGTAGGCCATCGTGAGGTCGACCTTCGTGCCGTCGTCGTCGACCGGACAGCCCTCGATCGCCGGTGCGCCGCGCTCGCGGGCGAACTGCACGGCGCCGTCGGCGACGGGATCCGGTAGCTCAGGCACCAGCAGACGTTCGCGTCCGGTCGCTTCGGGCCGACCATCGTCGCGACGTCGTCGAAGCTGGTCGCGGGCCGCACCTCGATCGCCATGCGGGCATCGTGGCAGTGCCCTCCGACAGCGGGGCCTCCGACAGCGGAGATCCCGGACGACGGAGGACAGGCTGCCCCGCTGTGGTGAGGGCGGTACCGGTCCGCGTGCACGGCGGGGACCGGAACGGGGAGGATCGCCGGGTGAGCGCTGCCCGGAACCCCGTCGAGGAGCCTGCCGTGGAGACCCCCGTGGCCGGTCGTGCGCTGATCGAGGCGGGCAGCCCGGTCGCGGGCTCGATGAGTTCCGCGGCGGCGGCGGTGGTGTTCGAGCCGGCGACGGGTCGCGTGCAGGTGGACGAGCGGATCGCCGCCGTGCTCCGCGCGGCCGCCGAGAACGCCGCCGGGATCCAGGTCGGCCGTGAGCGGGTCCGCGCCGGCGCCGCGCTCGCCTTCGCCGTCGAGCACGCGGTGTCCGTGCAGCGCACCGGCCGGCCGGTGCGCACCGACCGGCACTTCACCCCGCGGCCGGGCAGCCGTCCGGTCGCCGAGGAGCTGGCCGAGGCGGTGGTGACCGCCGCACGGCGGTCCACCGACGAACGGCGGGTGCGGCACCTGGGCTACCTCCTGGCCGAGGTCGCGGTCTCCCCCGACATCGATGCCGAGCTCGTCGGCCGGACGCTGCGGCTCACCGACGGCCTGAGCTGGCGGCAGCTGGCACTGCTGGCCGCCGTCGGCCGCCGGGACCGGGTGCCGCTGCCCATGACACCGCTGGACGACGACCCCCGTGGCTGGGCGGCCTGGGCTGCCCGGGAGGACGTCGCCGACCTGCAGCGCGCCGACCTGCTCGACCCGCCGCCGGCCCAGCCGCGCCCCGGTGGTGCGGCGCTCCCCCGCCTCCGGATGGCCGACCTGCGGCTCACCCGCCGCGGAGTGCTCGTGCACCGCCTGCTGGTGCTCGACGTCCTGCGCGACGAGGCGGTCGCCGCCGCGCTGGCCGACCTGGGCCTACCGCGCTCCTGACCGCCGCGCGACCAGCACGGTGTCCGGCACCGGGTTGCCCGTCCGCGCCGCCGCCCCGGGGTCCCGGTCCCGGGTTCCGGTGACGACGTCGGGCCACTCCCCGGGATCGAGCACCGCCGCGACGTCCTCCGCCGTGTACATCGCGTCGGCGCCGTGCGCGTGGGAGTGCCCGTGGCCCCGCTCCTCGCCGTGCAGGTGGCCGACCACCAGCAGGGTGCCGCCCGGCGCGACGGCCGCGGCGAGCCTCCGGAACATCCCGGCGCGGTCGGACCAGCTCGCGTGCAGGTAGTGCGCCGTCACCAGGTCGAAGCGGCCCTCCGGCGGCGGCCACACGTCCAGGTCGGCGTGCACCCACTCGACCCGGTCGTCGACCGCCCGTTCGCGGCTGCGGGCGGCGGCGCGCTGCAGCGCGACGGGAGAGAAGTCGACCGCCGTCACCCGCCAGCCCCGCTCGGCGAGCCAGAGCGCGTCGCCGCCCTCGCCACTGCCTGCGTCCAGCGCGCGGCCCGGCGTCAGGTCGCCCGCCTCGGCGACCAGCTGCCGGTTGGGGCGGCCGCTCCACACCGCCGGCGCCGAGCGGTACAGCTCGTCGTAGGACTCCCGGTCGACGGCGCTCGTCGGCCCCGTTCGCGCAGGCGGCTGCGTTCCTGGTTCGCTCGCAACCCCGCTCATGCCGCCACGCTCCGCCGTTCGGCCACCGCGCGCCCGGTGTCCTCGGTGGTCAGGTCGGCGTTGATCATGGCGCCGGCCCGGAGCCCCTGGGCCGCCGCCACGATCACCTGGGCGCTGAGATCACCGGCGTTGCCGGCGACCCAGACGCCGGGGACGTCGGTGCGCCCGGTCGGATCGGTGAGCAGGTGGGTTCCCATCACAGTGCCGTTCATCTCCAGCGGCACGGGCGTCGCGCCCAGCCCGGCGAGCAGGTCGGCGTTGGCGCTGAACATCGGCGCCACGACGACCGCGTCCCGCTCGATCACCTCCCCGGACGTCAGCCGGACGGCGGCGGAACCCTCCAGCGCCGCCACCTCGCCGCGCCCGATCGCCACCAGCTCGGCCGGCGGGGTGCCCTCGCGGCCCAGGTAGTTGTGCACGTTGCCGGCCGGTGCGTTCCGCGGCTCTCCCGCGTCCACCACCAGCACGCTACGCCGGGCGCGGGCCAGGGTGAGCGCCCCGCTCAGCCCCGCCGCGCCGCCTCCGATGACCACCACGTCGTACCGCTCGTCCATGCCGACCACTGTCGACCTGGACCGGACTTCTCGGCAACCATCGTTGCCAGGATGGCAAACTCAGCGCATGACCGACGAGGACGTCCTGCAGAAGGTGGGCCCCCGCCTGCGGGCGCTGCGCACCGAGCGCGGGGCCACCCTCACCGATGTCGCCGCCGACACCGGCATCTCGGTGAGCACGCTGTCCCGGCTGGAATCCGGCGGTCGCGCCCCACGCTGGAGCTGCTGCTGCCCCTGGCCCGGACCTACGGCGTGGCCCTCGACGAACTCGTCGACGTCCCGGCGCCGGCCGATCCACGGGTGCACGGGCACCCCATCGAGCGCGACGGCATGACGATGGTGCCGCTGACCCGCCAGGCCGGCGGGCTGCAGGCCTACAAGCAGCTGTTCCCGCCACGCTGGCAGGTCGGCAACACCGAGCAGAAGGTCCACGACGGCTACGAGTGGCTGTACGTGCTCTCCGGCCACATCAGGCTGCTGCTGGGTGGACGCGACTTCGTGCTCGCCCGCGGCGAGGTGGTCGAGTTCGACACCCGCGTGCCACACGCCTTCTCCAACCCGTTCGCCGAGCCCGCCGAGACGCTCATCCTGGTCGGTCCGCAGGGTGAGCGCATGCACGTCCGCGCCAGCCCCGCGGGCCGGCCCTCGTCGCGGTAGAGCGCGGATGGGCCGGTGCCGGCGTCCCGACGTCGGGGTCGGGGCCCGTGCAGCTCCCTGGGGCACCGCGGCCGGTCCGGCCCCGCAGGGAGCATGATCACCGCAGATCGCGCCGACGGAGGGAGCGCACGATGACCGAGCCGGACCCGACCGCCGATCCCGACAGCCCCGAGGGTCGCGGTGGCGCGGCCGCCGCCATCCCGGCCGCACCGCGGGGCGCCGGCCGGGCCGGGCTCGACCGCCGCCGCATCCTCGGCGCGGCGATCGAGTTCATCGACGAGCACGGGCTCGACGCGCTGACCATGCGTCGCCTCGGCGCCCACCTCGGCGTCGAGGCCATGGCCCTCTACCGCTACGTGCCGGGTCGAGAGCAGTTGCTCGACGGCGTGGTCGAGGCCGTCATCGACGAGCTCTACGGCGATCCCGACGTCCACCTGTCGGCCTCGCGCGGGTGGCAGGACTACCTCCAGCGGCTGGCCCACGGCGTCCGGCGGATCGCGCTGGCCCACCCGGAGGTGTTCCCACTGGTCGCGACGCGTCCCCCGGCGGCGCCGTGGGTGCGCCCGCCGCTGCGCAGCCTGCGGTGGGTCGAATCGTTCCTCGACGCGTTGATCGACAGCGGGTTCACCCAGGAAGCAGCCGTGTCCGCCTACCGCGCCTACTCCAGCTTCCTGCTCGGCCACCTGCTGCTGGAGGTCTCCCAGAAGGGCGTGAAGATCGGCACCGAGGACCATCCCGACGGGGGTCCGGACGCTGCGCAGAGCACCGACCTCGGCGGCTACCCGACCGTGGTGCGGCTGGCGCCGCTCCTCTCCCTGGACGAGTCCGCCGCCGAGTTCGAGGAGGCGCTGGAGAATCTGCTCGGACGCCTCGAGGTGGTCCTCCGCGAGTCGCGGACCCCCCGTCGCGGGGATCCGCGCTCCTGACGGCCGCGCGGTCCCCGAGCTCTCCCGGCGTGACTTGTTTACGGTGTAAATGCGTGGGCACCGACGTGGAGGCCGCGCCCCGGGCACAGCTGCCCGGGGACGGCGCCACCCCACACGTCACCCATCTCCGGGAGCCATGCGCATGATCACCGAGCAGCAGCTGAACGCCGTCATCGGCAGCACCGCCGTCGGCCCTGACGGCAAGCTGGGCAAGGTCGGCGAGGTCTACCTCGACGACGAGACCGGCCGCCCCGAGTGGGCCACCGTCCGCACCGGCCTGTTCGGCACCAAGGAGGCCTTCGTGCCCCTGGCCGGCGCGGACATGTCCGGCGACGAGCTGCGCGTGCCCTACGACAAGGACAAGCTCAAGAACGCGCCGCACATCGACTCGGAGGGGCACCTCTCCCCCGCCGAGGAGACCGAGCTCTACCGGTACTACGGACTGGAGACCGCCGAGAGCGCCACCCCGGTCCTCACCGACACCACGACCGACACCACGACCGACACCAGCGCGCGCGGAGCGGTCGGGCACGACACCTCCGGCCCCACCACGGACGACGCGATGACGCGCTCGGAGGAGCAGCTCCGGGTCGGCACCGAGCGCGTGGAGAGCGGCCGCGCCCGGCTGCGCAAGTACGTCGTGTCGGAGACCGTCACGCAGACCGTCCCGGTGACCCACGAGGAGATCCGCGTCGAGCGCGAGCCGATCACCGACGCCGACGTCGGCAACGCCCTGGACGGCCCGGCGATCTCGGAGGAGGAGCACGAGGTCGTCCTGCACGGTGAGCGGCCGGTCGTGCAGAAGGAGGCCGTGCCGGTGGAGCGCGTCCGCCTCGACACCGACACCGTCACCGAGCAGGCCACGGTCGACGAGCAGGTGCGCAAGGAGCAGATCGAGCTGGACGGCGACGGCACCGCACCGCGCCGCTGACCCGCCGGCACTCCCCGGCCGCGCATCCGGGCGCACCCGTGGCGACCCGGGTGCGCGGCCCCGTCGCACCCCACCCCAGCCGGCGCCCGCCGCCTGCCCACCCTCCCCGAGGAGTCCTCCGCCATGTCCAGCGCAGCTTCCGCACCCGGTGACGACGCCGGCCTCCACCCCGACGGGGCGCACTCCACCCGTGGGGTCGCCCGTGACGCGGTCGACGCGCAGCACTCCCGCTACGGCGGCATCAAGTGGGGATCGGCGTTCTTCGGCTGGCTCTCCGCCAACGGCCTGGCGGTGCTGCTCATCGCCCTGCTGAGCGCCGCCGGCGTCGCCCTCGGCCTCACCCAGGGCATCCCGTCCACCGACGCGGCTGCCCAGGAGGCGAGCACCATCGGCATCGTCGGCGGGATCGTCCTGCTGGTTGTCCTCTTCCTCGCCTACTTCGCCGGCGGCTACGTCGCCGGCCGGATGGCGCGCTTCGACGGTGTCCGCCAGGGCATCGCCGTCTGGGTCGTCGGGCTGCTCGTCGTTCTCGCGCTCGCGATCCTGGGGCTGGTCCTCGGCTCCGAGTACAACGTGCTGCAGCAGCTGAACCTGCCGCGCATCCCGATCGACGAGGGCACCGCCACCACCGCCGGCATCATCACCCTCGTCGCCATCCTGCTGCTCACGCTGCTCGGGGCGATCCTGGGCGGCAAGCTCGGTGAGCGCTACCACCGCAAGGTCGACCGCGCCGGGTTCGACGTCTGAAAGGACCCCCTCCTCCTCCCGCCTCGCTCCGCTCGGCGCGAGCCTCTGGAGGGGGCCGTCCCCGACGGGGGCCGCCCTGCCCGGGGCGGCCCCCGTTCGCATGCCGGTACCGTGGTCGAATGCCCGGGTGACCCAGGGACCCACCATCCGGCGGATCGACGATCCGGACGATCCGGGGCCCGACGTCCGGCTCGCCGAGGCACGGGACGTCCCGCCGATCGCCGCGACCCTCACGATGGCGCTGGCCGACTCCCGCTGGACCCGCTGGGCCCTGCCCGACGACGGCCGGATGCAGCGGCTGACCCGCCTGCACGAGCTGGACGCCGGGCATCGCGGGGTGGCCACCCGCACGGCATGGGTGACCGAGGACCTCAGCGCGGTCGCGGTGTGGGAGCCCCCGGCCGGGGCGTCGGGTACCCGGCCCCTGCCCGACGACGTCCGAGCGGCGCTGGCCCGTGAGCTGCCTTACCTGGCCGCCTCCCGGGCCCGCGTGGTCGCCGAGACCGAGGCGTTCGTGACCGCCGCCCGGCCGGACACCGCGCACTGGTGGCTGCGTCACCTCGGGGTGCGCCCCTCGGCCCGGCGCCGTGGCCTGGCCGCGGCCGTGCTCGCCCCGGTGCTGGTCCGCTGCGACACCGAGAAGGTGCCGGCCGCCGCGGCCGTGTCCAGCTGGGCGAACGTGCGGTTCCTGCGGGGATTCGGCTTCCAGGTGACCGAGACGACGCGCACCACCGACGACGAGCTGCCGCTGTGGGTGCTGGTGCGGGAGCCGCTCTCGCTCAGTTAGTCCCAGGAGCCGCGCTGCTTCTTCAGCTGGCCCCGCTGCTTCTTGGCCTGGATCCGCCGTTCCTGCGAGCCGCGCGTGGGTTTGGTGCGGCGGCGGGCCGGGGCGGGCGGGGCCAGGGCGGCGCGCAGCACCGCGGCCATCCGCTCGCGGGCGGCCTGCCGGTTGCGCAGCTGCTGGCGGTGCTCGCTCGCGGCGATGGTCAGGACGCCTTCGACCAACCGGTCACCCAGCCGCGCGGCCAGGCGGGCGCGGTGCGGGTCGCTGAGACCTGGGAGCTCGAGCGGGGCGACCGACAGCTCCACCCGCGAATCCGCGGTGTTGACGCCCTGGCCGCCGGGCCCCGACGAGCGGGAGAACCGCCACGACAGGGCTCCCGCGGGCACGACGACGGAGCCGGTGACGGGCAGGTCACCGGAGGCGTCGTCGGTCATGGGCACCGGCACAGTCTGCCCGGTGGGCAGCGTTCAGCCGGCCGGGACCGGGTCCGGGCCACCCCGCGCACCCGGGCGGCAGCGGACCAGCCGCCGCAGCGTCAGCCAGGAGCCACGCCGGGCACCGTGGGTCTCCAACGCTGCCACCGCGTAGGTCGAGCACGTCGGCGTGAACGGGCAGCACGGTCGGCGCTTCGGGCTGATCTCCCGCTGGTAGAAGCGGACCGCGGAGACCAGACCGGCCCCGAGCCCGCGCCCCCGGGCACCGGCCCGGACGGCGGGCAGCGACCGCGGGGCCACGTAGAGCAGCTCCATCCCGCAGCCCACCGCGTTGGCCAGGCAGCAACCGGTGTTGAGGAAGAGCAGGTCGCGCAGGCAGGAGTCGTTCCTCCGCCCGTAGCCGTAACCGGCCGGCGGCCCGTACCCGCGGCGGTAGTGGCCGGCGTAGTGCCCGCGGTAACCACCGCCGTAGCGGGGACGCCGCCGTCGACGCCGCGGACCCCAGCCACTGCTCCAGATGAACACCATGGATCGGAAGTACCGCGGGATGATCGGCGGCATGCCTTCCCTCGCGGACGCTGTCGCCGCCGGGCCCGTCGTCCTCGACGGTGGCCTGTCCACCGAGCTCGAGTCGCGGGGCCACGACGTCTCCTCCGCGCTGTGGTCGGCGCGGCTGCTGCGCGACGACCCGGCGGCCATCGTGGCCGCGCACGCGGCCTTCGCCGCGGCGGGCGCCCAGGTGGCCACGACCGCCAGCTACCAGGCGACCGTCGAGGGCTTCGCCGCCGTCGGCGTGGACGCCGACGTCGCCCGGCGGCTGATCGCGTCGTCGGTCGCGCTCGCCCGGGAAGGGCAGGGAACCGGGTGGGTGGCGGGGTCGGTCGGCCCGTACGGCGCGATGCTGGCCGACGGTTCCGAGTACACGGGCGGCTACGTGGCCGAGATGGACGTCGCCGCACTGCGCGCCTTCCACCGACCCCGGATGGAGCTGCTCGCGCAGGCGGGCGCGGACGTCCTGGCCTGCGAGACGGCGCCTGCCGCGGCGGAGGCCGAGGCGCTGCTGCTCACGGCGCAGGAACTCGGCGTCCCGGTGTGGCTCTCGCTCACCACCGTCGTCGACGCCGCCGGGCTGGCGCGGACCCGGCGCGGCGAGCTCGCGGCCGACGTCTTCGCCATGGCCGCGGACGTCGCCGAGGTGGTCGCCGTCGGGGTGAACTGCACCGCGCCCGACGCCGTCCGGCCGGCCGTGCTGGCCGCCGCGGCCAGCGGCAAGCCGGTGGTCGCCTACCCGAACAGCGGTGAGGCCTGGGATGCGACCGCACGTCGGTGGGCCGGGTCCCCCGGGGTCGCCGCCGACGACGCCGTCGCCTGGACCACCGCCGGGGCACGACTGGTCGGCGGCTGCTGCCGCGTCCGCCCCGCAGACGTCGCCGCGATCAGGATGATGATCAGGTGACAGTGATCGTTCCGGGTCCTGGCTCACCACCGGTGGTGAGCCAGGACCCTCACTGTCACCTGATCATCGGGGGCGGTCAGAGGATGGGCCGGCCGCCGGTGACGGCGACGCGGGCGCCGGAGACGTAGGAGGCCTCGTCACTGGCCAGCAGCACGTAGACCGGCGCCAGCTCGGCCGGCTGGCCTGCACGGCCCAACGGCGTGTTGCCGCCGAAGCTCTCCACCTTCTCCTCGGGCATCGTCGAGGGGATCAGCGGCGTCCAGATCGGGCCGGGCGCGACGCTGTTCGCGCGGATGCCCTTCTCGCCGTACATCTGCGCCAGGCTGGCGGTGAAGTTGGCGATCCCGGCCTTGGTCATCGCGTAGGCGATGAGGTTCGGGCTGGGGTTGTCGGAGTTCACCGAGGACGAGTTGATGATCGAGGAGCCCGGCCCCATGTGCGGGATCGCATCCTTGGTGAGGGTGAACATCGCGGAGAGGTTCGTCGCCAGGGTGTGGTCCCACTCCTCGTCGGAGATCTCCTCGAGCGAGGGGTGCGACATCTGGAAGGCCGCATTGTTGACCAGGATGTCGACGCGGCCGAACTCCTCGACGGCCCTGGGGATGATCGTCTTGGCGTGCGCGCGGTCGGAGAGGTCGCCGGGCACCAGCACGCACACCCGCCCCGCCTGCTCGACGTACGTGGCGGTGGCCCGCGCGTCCTCGTGCTCGTCCAGGTACGAGATCAGGACGTCGGCGCCCTCCCGGGCGAAGGCGATGGCCACGGCGCGGCCGATGCCGCTGTCGCCACCGGTGATGACGGCGGCCTTGCCGGTGAGCCGGCCGGAGCCCTGGTAGCTCTCCTCGCCGTGGTCGGGCTCGGGGTCCATCCCCCCGAGGGTGCCGGGAACCCTCTGCTGCTGGGCGGGCTGGGACTCGGGGCGGGGTGACGACATGGTTCTCCTCCGGTGGCCTTCGCGGGGCGGCCCGGGGCTGTGCTCACCGGGACCGTCCTCCGCGCGCCTACCCCGGCGGGACGGCGGGGAACCTGCGTCGTGCGATCAGGCGGCGCGCGCGAGCGTCGTCGCCGCGGGGGGCGCGACCGGCAGCTCCCAGCGCATCTCCAGCCGACGCCGACCGGACGCGTCCATCACCGGAACCCACCGGCACTCCGGGCATTCACTACCGCGCATCGTCCTGCCACCTCTCGTTCACCTGTTGTTCACCTTCCTCCTTCCATCGGCTTGTGCCCCACCGCACACGAGGGTCCGTTACCGAATCGTTACCTCAGCGGGAGACGGAGTCGTTGACAGCGGCGGTCGCGACAAGATCAGCAGCGTCAGGCACGCTGGTAGGCCTGATGACCACGGCACCGCGGCCCAGCACCGCTCCTCCCCTGCTCGGCGACTCCGCCGACCGCACCGTGCTGCGCGCGATCGGCGGCGATCCCGACGAGCTCTTCGCCTCCTTCGCCGCGTGGGCGGAGGAGAGCGGCACGACGCTGTACCCGGCGCAGGAGGAGGCGCTGATCGAGCTGGTCAGCGGGGCCAACGTCGTCCTGGCGACTCCTACCGGCTCGGGCAAGTCGCTGGTGGCCACCGGCGCGCAGTACGCCGCCCTGGCGGCGGGGCGGCGCAGCTACTACACCGCGCCGATCAAGGCGCTGGTCAGCGAGAAGTTCTTCGCGCTGTGCGGCGTGTTCGGCGCGGCCAACGTCGGGATGCTGACCGGTGACGCGTCGGTCAACGCCGGTGCGCCGATCATCGCCTGCACGGCCGAGGTGCTGGCGAACATCGCGCTGCGGGAGGGCAACGAAGGAATCGGCCGCGGACACCCCTTGATAGTCATGGACGAGTTCCACTTCTACGGCGACCCCGACCGCGGCTGGGCGTGGCAGGTGCCGCTGCTGGAGCTGCCGAAGGCGCAGTTCCTGCTGATGAGCGCCACGCTGGGCGACGTCACGTCCCTGCGGGAGGACCTCACCCGCCGCACCGGTCGCCCCACGGCGCTGGTCGCCAACGCCGTCCGCCCGGTGCCGCTGCACCACTACTACGCGACGACGCCGATGCACGAGACGATCCAGGAGCTGCTGGACACCCAGCAGGCGCCCGTCTACGTCGTGCACTTCACCCAGGCGTCGGCCCTGGAGCGGGCCCAGGCGCTGATGAGCGTCAACGTGGCGACCAAGGAGCAGAAGGCCGCGATCGCCGAGACGATCGGCGGCTTCCGGTTCTCCTCCGCCTTCGGGACGACGCTGTCGCGGCTGGTCCGCCACGGCATCGGCGTCCACCACGCCGGGATGCTGCCCAAGTACCGGCGGCTGGTGGAGCAGCTGGCGCAGGCCGGCCTGCTCAAGGTCATCTGCGGCACCGACACCCTCGGTGTGGGCATCAACGTGCCGATCCGCACCGTCGTCTTCTCGGCGCTCTCCAAGTACGACGGCACCCGCACCCGGCTGCTGCAGGTGCGCGAGTTCCACCAGATCGCCGGCCGGGCCGGTCGCGCCGGCTACGACACCGCGGGCACCGTCGTCGTGCAGGCGCCCGAGCACGAGGTGGAGAACCTCAAACAGTTCGCCAAGGTGGCCGACGACCCGAAGAAACGCCGCAAGCTGGTGCGCAAGAAGGTGCCCGACGGCATGGTGCCGTGGAGCGAGTCGACGATGAACCGGCTGGTCGAAGGCGAACCCGAGAAGCTGACCAGCCACATGCGGGTGACGACGGCGATGGTCCTCGACGTGGTCGACCGGCCCGGTGATCCCTTCCTCGCCATGCGCCGGCTGCTCACCGAGAACCACGAGCCGCGCAAGAAGCAGCTGAAGCTCGTCCGCGACGCCATCGGCATCGCGCGGTCGCTGCTGCAGGCCGGCGTCCTGGAACGGCTGCCCGAACCCGAGCCCGACGGCCGCCGCTACGACCTGACGCTGGACCTCCCGCCGGACTTCGCGCTCAACCAGCCGCTGTCGACCTTTGCGCTGGCCGCCATCGACCTGCTCGATCCCGAATCCGACACGTACGCGCTCGACGTCGTCAGCGTCATCGAGGCGACCCTCGACGATCCTCGGCAGATCCTCGCCGCCCAGCTGAACAAGGCCAAGGGCGAGGCCGTCGCGCAGATGAAGGCCGAGGGCATCGAGTACGACGAGCGGATGGAGCTGCTCGAGGAGATCAGCTACCCGAAGCCGCTCGAGGAGCTGCTCGGGCACGCGTTCGAGGTCTACCGGCGGTCCAACCCCTGGGCCGCCGACGGTCAGCTGTCGCCGAAGGCCGTCGTCCGCGAGATGTGGGAGCGGGCCTTCACCTTCCGGGAGTTCGTGAACACCTACGGGCTGACCCGCGCCGAGGGGGCGGTGCTGCGGTACCTCTCCGACGCGTTCAAGGCGCTGCGCTCCGGCATGCCCGCGGCCGCCCGGACCGACGAGGTCAGCGACCTCGTCGAGTGGCTCGGTGAGCTCGTCCGCCAGGTCGACTCCTCGCTGCTCGACGAGTGGGAGCAGCTCACCTCCCCCGACCAGCCGCTCGACCAGCCGGTGTCGGTACCGGCACGGCCGCGCCCGCTCACCGGGAACGAGCGGGCGTTCACCGCCATGGTCCGCAACGCCCTCTTCCGCCGGGTGGAGCTCTGGGCCCGGCGGCGCTGGTACGACCTGGGCGAGCTGGACGCAGGCGCCGGCTGGGACGCCGACCGCTGGGGCGAGCTGGTGCAGGGTTACTTCGCCGAGCACGCCGAGGTGGGCACCGGCGCCGACGCCCGCGGGCCGGCGCTGCTGATCTGGGACAAGGCCGAGCCGCGGCTGTGGCGCGTGCGGCAGATCGTCGACGACCCCGACGGCAACCACGACTGGGGCTTCGACGTCGAGGTCGACCTGGATGCCTCCGACGAGGAAGGCACCGCGGTGATCCGCCTGGTCGACGCCGGCCGCAAGGACTGAGCGGGTGGACCTGCGGCACGCGACCACGCAGCGGCTCGTGCTCGAGGCCGTCGTACCGGAGCACCTGGACGAGCACTACGCACTGATGTCCGACCCGGGCGTGTGGGCGCACCTGCCCTCGGGCCGGCACACCAGCCCCGAGCGGACGGCCGAGGGCATCGCGCACTCCCAGCGGCATTGGGCGCACGATGGACTCGGCTACTGGACGGCGAGGTTGCGCGAAGAGCTGCCGGAAGCCGGGCTGGCCGCCGGTGCGGTGGTCGGCACCGGCGGCTGCGCGGTCCGGGTGGGCACCTCCTGGTGGAACCTCTACTACCGGTTCACCCCGTCGGCGTGGGGCAGGGGCCTGGCCGCGGAGCTGGTGACGGCGGCCCTCGATGCCGCTCACGCCGTCGCGCCCGACCGGCCGGTGATCGCCTCCCTGCTCGAGCACAACGCCGAGTCGCGGGGACGGGCCGAGCGCGCGGGACTGTCACTGGTGTGGCACGGCCCCGACGCCGGCAACCCGGACCCCGACGCCGTCCGCCTGGTCTACAGCGACCGCCCGCTCGACCACGACGTCCTCGCCCGCGTCACCGCGATCGCCTGACCGGCGCCGGCCGCCGGTGACACGACGGCATCAGGCCAGGCGGCGGCTGTCCTGGCTCACCACGCGCAGCCACCGGTAGCCGTAGCCCTCCAGCGGGATCTGGACCGTGCCCGTGTCGGAGACCGGCACCTCGCCCGGCTGCAGCAGGTCGACCAGCCGGTGCGAGGAGTCGCACCCCTCCAGCGTCAGCGGCACCGTGCGGGCCTCCGGGCCGAGATTGTGCAGGGCGACCAGGGAGCCGTCGTCCCAGCTGCACCGATGGGCCAGGACCTCGGGGCAGGGCTGGTCCAGCACCTGGAAGCCGCCCCAGCCCAGCTCCGGGGACTCCCGGTACCGGCGGATCAGCAGTTTCATGAACGACAGCAGCGAGTCGTGGTCGTTGCGCTGGTCGGCCACGTTCACGAACTCGGGTGCGAAGCCGCCGCTCACCACGGGGCCCGGCAGCTTCCCCGGGTCGGCGGCCGAGAAGCCGCCGTTGCGCCCGGCGGTCCACTGCATCGGCGTGCGGACGGCGAGCCGCCCCTCGGCGTCGAGGTCCTCCCCCATCCCGATCTCCTCGCCGTAGAAGAGCACCGGCGTGCCGGGCAGCGAGAACAGCAGGCTGTAGACCATCCGGACCCGTCGCGGATAGCCGTCCAGCATCGGTGGCAGCCGGCGCCGCAGCCCGCGGCCGTAGACCTGCATGCGCTCCTCGGGACCGAACGCGGCGAACACCTCTGCCCGCTCGGAGTCGCTGAGCTTGTCGAGGGTCAGCTCGTCGTGGTTGCGCACGAAGGTGGCCCACTGCGAGTCCGGCGACAGCACCGGCCGGCCCTGGAGCGCGGCCGCCAGCGGCCCGGCGTCGGCCCGGGCCAGCGCCAGGTAGAGCGCCTGCATGCCGTTGAAGTCGAACTGCATGGTCAGCTCGTCGCCGTCCGGCCCGCCGAAGAACTCCAGTTGCTGCTCGAACGGGAGGTTCACCTCGCCGAGCAGGACGCCGCTGCCCGACCGGCGGCCGACCAGCGAGCGCAGCGACCGCAGGTACTCGTGCGGCTCCGGGAAGGCGCCGTCGTCCGCCCCAGCCGTCTCCAGGAAGAAGGGGACGGCGTCGACCCGGAATCCGTCCAGGCCCAGCTGCAGCCAGAAGCCCATGATCTTGGCGACCTCGTCGCGGACCCGCGGATTGGTGACGTCGAGGTCGGGCTGCTCCTTGTAGAAGCGGTGCAGGTACCACTCCCCCGTCGGCTCGGACAGGGTCCAGATGCTGTCCTCCTGGTCGGGGAACACCACCTGGTCGGAGGTGTCCGGTGGCGGGTCGGAGCGCCAGACGTAGAAGTCGCGGTACGGCGAGTCCTTCGACGCCTCGGCCGACCGGAACCACGGATGCTTGCGTGAGGTGTGGTTGACGACGAGGTCGGCGATCACCCGCATGCCGCGGTCCTTGGCGGTCCGGATGACCTCGACGACGTCACCGTGGGTCCCCAGCCGGGGGTCGACGCCGTAGAAGTCGGTGATGTCGTAGCCGTCGTCGCGTTCGGCGGTCGGGTAGAAGGGCATCAGCCACAGGCAGGTGACGCCGAGGTCGGCGAGGTGGTCGATGCGATGCGCGAGCCCCTCGAAGTCGCCGATGCCGTCGCCGTTCCAGTCCAGGTAGGTCTCGACGTCGAGGCAGTAGACGACGGCGTTCTTCCACCACAGGTCGCTCGTGTCGGTGATCTTCACGGTGCCGGCACCGGGTCGAGGTCGGGACGGCGGTTCTCGGCCGGTCCCGGGGGATCGATGGCGACCACCGGCGCCGGCGCCGTGACCCCCAGCTCCGGCAGCACCTCGGCGCCGAACGCGTCGAGGAAGGGCCGCTGCTCCTTGCCGACGTGGTGCAGGTAGATCTCGTCGAAGCCCAGTTCCACGTACTCCTGCAGCCAGGCGGTGTGCTGCCCGAGGTCGGCCGAGACCCGCACCGCCTCGGCAACGCCCTCGGGGGTCACGTGCGCGCTGGCCTGCTCGAAGGCCTCCGGGCTGTCGAGGTCCCAGCACAGCGGGGGCGGGAAGACGTTGCTGCGCCACTGGTCGTGGGCGATCGCCAGCGCCCGATCCAGGTCGGGATCCCACGACACGTGGACCTGCAGCGCCAGCGCCCCCTGGCCGCCGGCGTCCCGGTAGGCCGCGATCAGCTCGCGAAGCTTGTCGTGCGGCTGGTTGATGGTGACCAGTCCGTCGGCCCAGTCGGCGCCGTTGCGGGCGGTGGCCACGCTGACCGCGGGGCAGACGAGCGCCGGCTGCGGATCGGCCAGCGTGTAGATCATCGCGCGGTCGACGGTGACCAGGCCGTCGTGACTGACCTCCTCGCCGGCCAGCAACCGCCGGATCACGTCGACGCACTCCCGCAGCCGGGCGTCGCGCACCTCCTTGCGCGGCCACACCTCGCCGGTGACGTGCTCGTTCATCGCCTCCCCGCTGCCCAGCGCCACCCAGAACCGGCCGGGGAACATCGCGCCGAGCGTCGCGATGGCCTGGGCGACGATCACCGGGTGGTACCGCTGGCCCGGTGCGTTCACCGCCCCGAAGGGCAGGGACGTCGTCGCCATCGCCGCGCCGAGCCACGACCACGCGAAGCCCGACTCGCCCTGGCGCGGATTCCACGGCGTCAGGTGATCGGAGCACATCGCCGCGGTGAAGCCCACCTCCTCGGCGTGCTGGACCGCTCTCAGCAGCTCCGCGGGGTGGACCTGCTCGTGCGAACTGTGGAACCCGAGAACGGTCATGAAGTCCTGCCTACCCAGGATCGGGCGCCACGGCGACCTCAGCCGGCCGTCCAGCCCTGGCCGGAACGGACGGGTGGTCGGGTGTGAGCTGATCGACACGTTCGCAGCGGCGGCCGGGTGCCGGCGGCGTGCGACGCTTTCCGGCGATGTCCACATGACCGGCTGGGAGATGCTCGCGGTGGCCGCGGCCGGTTTCGCGGCCGGCGGCATCAACGCCGTCGTCGGTTCCGGCACGTTGGTGAGCTTCCCGGTGCTGCTGGCCGTCGGGCTCCCGCCGGTGCCGGCCACGATCACCAACTCCCTCGGCCTGGTCGCCGGCAACCTCAGCGGCTCGATCGGCTACCGCCGGGAGCTGCGCGGCCAGCGGCGTCTGCTCCTGCGGCTGCTGCCCGCCTCGGTCCTCGGCGCGCTCACCGGGGCCTTCCTGCTGCTGAACCTGCCCCCCGCGGCGTTCGAGGCGATCGTGCCGATCCTCATCGGGCTCGCCGTCCTGCTGGTGGTCCTGCAGCCGGTGGTCCAGCGCAAGCTGCCCTCCCGCCCGGCCGACGGCACCGCCCCGCCGGTCGGGGGTGGGCGGCTCGCCGCATGCTTCGTCGGCGCATACTTCACCGGCACCTACGGCGGCTACTTCGCCGCCAGCCAGGGCGTGCTGCAGATCGGCATCTTCGGCCTGCTCCTGCGCGAGCCGCTGCAGCGGCTGAACGCGCTGAAGAACGTCCTCACGCTGGCGGTCAACACCGTCGCCGCCGGCGCCTACGTGGTGGTGGCCAGCGATCGCATCGACTGGGCGGCCGCCGCGCTGCTGTCCGTGGGATCGCTGACGGGCGGGGCGGTCAGCTCCCGCTACGGCCGGCGGCTGCCCGCCGTGGTGCTGCGGACGGCGATCGTCGCCCTCGGGCTCGTCGCGATCGCGGTGCTGGTGACCGATTGAGCGTCTGGGAGTTCGGGTTCCTGGTCCTCGCCGGGATCGGGGCGGGACTCACCGGCAGCATCGCCGGGCTGGCCTCGCTGATCAGCTACCCGGCCCTGCTGGCCGCCGGCCTCCCCCCGGTGACGGCCAACGTCACCAACACCGCCGCCCTGGTCGTGGTGGGCGTGGGCACGGTGAGCGCCTCCCGCCCGGAGCTGGAAGGACAGGGCCGACGTCTGCTGCCGCTGATGGTGGCCGGGCTGCTCGGCGGGGCCACCGGGGCGCTGCTCCTGCTGGTCACGCCGGCGGGGGGCTTCGAGAAGATCGTGCCGTGGCTGATCGGCGCGGCGTCGATCGCCATCCTGGTCCAGCGGTCGCCCCGGCAACTGGCGCTCGAGGGCGCTGCGGCGCGCGCCGGATGCCCCGACCAGTGGTGGCTGCCGATCGCCGTGCTCGCCATCTCCGTCTACGGCGGCTACTTCGGTGCCGCCGCCGGCGTGCTCATGATGGCGATGTTCCTGCTCGCGACGGGCGAGGGCCTCCCCCGGAGCAACGCCATGCGCAACGCCGTCCTGGGGGTCGCCAACACCGTCGCCGCGATCGGGTTCGCCTTCTTCGCCTCGATCGTCTGGTCGGCCGCCCTGCCGCTGGCCATCGGGCTGTTCCTCGGTTCGCTGCTCGGCCCCCGCATCGTCCGCGTGGCACCCCAGACGGCGTTGCGGCGGATCGTCGCCCTCGCCGGACTCGGCCTGGCGATCTACCTGGCGGCCGACGCCTACAGCTGACGCACCCGGCGAGGGCGCCGGTTCACCGGCTGACGTAGGCCGCCAGGAAGAACACGAACCCGCTGGCCAGCAGGAGCAGTCGGCCGGGTGTGAGGCCGTTGAGCAGACCGGCCGTGACCTCCACGTACGCCGGCCGGACCACGGCGTCACGGGCCCGCTGACGCATCATCCGGACCTCGTCGGCCAGGAGGACTCCCGCGCTGCCGAGCATGGCCAACCCGAGCACCACGAAGACCAGCGCCAGGCGGTCCTCGAAGCCGGTCGCCGCTCCGGCGAGCACCAGCACGGCGATCATCCCCAGGAGGACCCCGAGCAACCCCCCGGCGACCGGGGCCCACGGGCCCATCACCGTCAGCGGCCCGCGGCGCGGCATGCGCGGCTTGGGGCGGGTGCCGACCGGTGCGGTCGCGTGCATGCCGGGGACGACGTCGCCCTCGCCGGCGGGCGCCTCCCCGGCCTCTGGCCCCTCCGGTGCCGCCCCCTGCGCGACCGGCTCGGCCGCAGGGGGCGTCCCCGTCGTGGCCGTCTCCGGGCCGGCGGGCCGCACGATCGGGATCTCCGCGGTCCCCGTGCCCGCGGCCGTGCTTCCGTTGCGTTCACTCATGACTCATCACCTCGTCCGCCACGCTAGGCGCACCATCCCCACCGGCCCGGGACGCCGCCCCGGCGGACTGCTCACGCACGGTGAGGCCGCGCCGTGCCGACCGGCCTGGCCGAGCGGCATGTGCGGAGGGACACCATTCCGGACGGCGTCGCGCGGCGGGCGGAGCACGGGCCGTCCGCAGCCCCGGTACCGACGCCGGCGGGCGGCGGTGGGCGTCCTCCGCGGCTGGCTACGCTCCACCGGTGAACGCGGCTGCGCTGGTCCTGCCGGAGTTCGCCCTCCTCCTCATCGGCCTGCTGCTGCGCCGGTTCGCCTGGCGGTCACCGGAGTTCTGGGTCGACCTCGAGCGCCTGGTCTACTTCGTCCTCTTCCCGGTCCTCCTCTTCCGCACCACGCTGTCGGCGGACCTCGCCGCCGCCGGCTCCGGTGGAGTCGTCTTGGCCGCGCTGGGTGCCACCGGAGCCGGCGCCCTCCTCGGAACCGTGGTCCGGTGGCTGCCGGGCGTCGACCGCATGACGGCGGCCTCGGGGTGGCAGACGGCGTTCCGGTTCAACACCTTCATCGCCCTGGCGCTGGTCGACGACCTCGGGGTGGCCGCGCTGGCGCTCATGGGCGTCCTGCTGGGCGTCACCGTCCCGCTGGTGAACGTCCTGGCGGTGACGGCGCTGGCCCGTAGCGCACCCGGTGGTGCGAGGAGCGGGCGTGGGCCCGGTGTCCTGGGTGCGGTCGCCCGCAATCCGTTGATCATCGCCACGGTCGCGGGGCTCAGCGGCAACCTGCTCGGGCTGACGCTGCCCTCGCCGGTCGACGCGACGCTCTCCCGGCTGGCCGCCGCGGCGGTGCCGCTGGGGCTGCTCGCGGTCGGCGCCGCCCTGCGCCTGGGCGGCCTGCCGCGCGGTCAACGGTTCATGGCCGCCTACCTGGGAGTGGTCAAGCTCCTCGCCGTGCCGGCGGTGGCCCTCGGGCTGTGCGCACTCCTCGGCGTGGACGGGGAACAGCGGTTCGTCGTCCTCGCCTTCGCCGCCGTCCCACCGGCCACGGCGTCCTACGTCCTGGCCGCCCGCATGAACGGCAACGGCACGTTCGTCGCCGCACAGGTGTCCGCGGCGACGACGGCGGCGCTCCTGACCCTGCCCCTGTGGCTGGCACTGACCGCCTGACACCCGGCCGCCGGGGCACGCCCGTCCCGGCCGGTGTCCGTGTCCATGCCGGCCTCGGCAGGAGCGGTCAGTCCTCTTCCTCGAACACCACCTCGCGCTTGCGGCGGACCGACGGCAGCACCGCGATCGCGAAAGCAGCGGCGGCGAGGATCAGCAGGGTGAGCGAGATCGGTCGGGTGACGAAGACGCTCGGGTCACCGTCGGAGATGATCAGCGCGCGGCGCAGGTACTCCTCCAGCAGCGGACCCAGCACGAAGCCCAGCAGCAGCGGCGCCGGCTCGTTCCCCAGCTTGATCAGGACGTAGCCCAGGATGCCGAAGAACGCGATCGCGTAGACGTGGAAGGCGTTCAGGGCGATGGAGTACGTCCCGATCGACGCGAACGCGATGATCGCCGGGAAGAGGACCCGGTACGGGATCGTCAGCATCTTCACCCACAGGCCGATGAGCGGCAGGTTGAGCAGCACGAGGAAGAAGTTGCCGATCCACATCGAGGCGATGAGGCCCCAGACCAGCTCCGGTTCGTCGTCGATGACGCTGGGGCCGGGCACGATCCCCTGGATGATGAACGCGCCGAGCAGCAGCGCCATGATCGGGCTGACGGGCAGCCCGAGGGTGAGCAGCGGGACGAACTGGGTCTGTGCGGCAGCGTTGTTCGCCGACTCCGGGGCGGCGACACCTTCGATGGCGCCCCGACCGAACTCCTCGGGGCGCTTGGACACCCGCTTCTCCACCGAGTAGGAGACGAACGAGGCCAGCACGTGCCCCGCGCCCGGGAGCACGCCCAGCGCGGTGCCGAGCCCTGTGCCGCGGAGCACGGGGCCCCGGATCCGGCGGAAGTCGTCCTTGGTGAGCCAGAGGTTCTTGACCTTCTGGACCATGACGCTACGGGTGATGTCCCCCTCGAGGTTGCGGAGGATCTCGGCGACGCCGAACAGCCCGACCGCCAGGGACACGAAGTTGAGACCGCTGTACAGCTCGCGCATACCGAAGGTGAAGCGCGGCGTACCGGAGTAGAGGTCCTGCCCGACCGTGCCCAGCAGCAGCCCGAGCACGATCATCGCCAGCGCCTTGAGCACCGACCCGCTCGCCAGCGCGATGGAGGCGATGAGGCCCAGGACCACCAGGGAGAAGTACTCCGCCGGGCCGAACAACAGGGCGGCTCGTGAGATCGGTTCCGCGAACAGGGCCAGGGCGAGCGTGCCCACCGTCCCGGCGAAGAAGGAGCCCAGCGCGGCCGTGGCCAGCGCCGGTCCGGCCCGGCCCTGCTTGGCCATCTGGTGACCGTCCAGCGCGGTCACCGCCGCCGAGGACTCGCCGGGCAGGTTGATCAGGATCGCCGTCGTCGACCCGCCGTACTGGGCGCCGTAGTAGATGCCCGCCAGCATGATCAGCGAGGTGACCGGCTCGAAGCCGAAAGTGATCGGCAGCAGCATCGCGATGGTCGCCGTCGGGCCGATGCCCGGCAGCACTCCCACCGCGGTGCCGAGCGCGACCCCGATGAACGCGAAGAGCAGGTTGATCGGCGTGAACGCCGTCTCGAACCCGAGCCCGAGGTTGTTGAGGAGTTCCATGGGGGCTAGCCGAGCCAGGGGCCGAAGTAGGGCAGCCGCAGCTGCAGCACGATCACGAAGATCAGGATGCTCAGGGCCGTCAGCGACGCGGCGATGACCGCGGAGGGGATCACGCGGGCATTGCGCCCGGCCAGCGCGGTCAGGAACACCGCCACCAGCAGCGACGGGACCATGCCGAGCCCCCGCACGGTGAAGCCGAAGAAGAGCAGCGCTGCCACGATCAGCACGGTGGCCTTCCACGGCACCGGCCCCAGCTCACCGGTGTCACCGGCGACGAAGCCCTTGACTGCGATGAGGATCCCCAGCAGCACCAGCACGCTGCCCAGGACGAGGGGGAAGTACCCCGGCCCCATGCGCAGTGCGCTGCCGACCTCGTAGGTGCTCGACGTGATGGCGAACGCCAGCCCGAAGATGACGAATACCGCGCCCGCAAGGAGGTCCTTGCGCGCCCCGTGCATGCTCACAGCGGGTCCCTCCCGGATCGAGGAGGACGGTGGGGCGGCCCGGGGCCGCCCCACCGTCGTCGATGGTCAGTTCGCTGATCAGTCCGCCGCGACGCCGGCCTCTTCGATGATCGGCTGCCAGAGCTCGATCTGCTCCTCGAGGAGCTGACGGTGGGCCTCCGGGGTGGCCTCCTCCTGGCTGAAGGGGGCGGCGCCGAGCTCACCGAGCTGGCTGATCACGTTCTCGTCCTCCAGGGACGACAGGATGGCCGCGGAGAGTTCCTCCCGGATCCCCTCCGGCGTTCCGGCGGGGACGTAGAAGCCGTGCCAGACACCGACCTGGAGCTCCTCCAGCCCTGCTTCCTCCGTGGTCGGGAGGTCCGGCAGCGTCTCCACCCGCTCGGGCGTGGTCACGGCGTAGGCCTTGATCTCGCCGGCCTGGATCTGCCCGGTGGTGTTGGTGGTCTGGTCGCACATGAGGTCCACCTCGCCGGCCACGAGGTCGGTCAGGGCCGGGCCCGTCCCCTCGTAGGGCACCTCGGTGAGCTCCACGCCGAGCGCGTCCTGCAGGAGCAGCCCGCACAGGTGCGAGGCGGCACCGATGCCGGCGTTGGCGAGGGTGACGTCCTCCGCGTTCTCCTCGAGGTACGTGACCAGCTCCTCCATGGTCTGGGGCTCGAAGTCGCTCCGCGCGACGATCGTCATCGGAACCTGGGTGACCAGACCCAGCGGCTCGAAGTCCTCGAGCGGCGCGTACGGCAGGTCGGGGTACAGCGACGGTGCGGTGGACATGCCGATGTGGTGCATCAGCACCGTGTAGCCGTCGGGGTTCGCCGCGGCGACCTCGCCGGCCGCGATCGTGCCGCCGGCACCCTCGACGTTCTGCACGACGATGTTCGCGCCCAGCTCCTCGGCGATCGGCTCCGCGACCAGCCGGGTCACCGTGTCGGTCGGGCCACCGGCCGAGAAGGGCACGACGAAGGTGATGTCGCCCTCCGGGAATGCCTCCGCGGCCGCCGGGTCGTCCTCACCGCCTCCGCCACCTCCGCCGCCGCACGCGGCGAGCACCAGGGTGGCAGTGGCCAGACCGGCCAGGCGTGGGTACCGGCCGTGGCCGGGTCGAGCCGAGCGCGGGCGCACGAGGGCGTCGTTGAGGTGGTGCAGGGACATGGATGGAACCCTTCAAGATCGCAGACCGGCTCCGGACGCGTGAACTCTGCACGACCCGTGTGACCTGGGCGACATTTCGTCCATTCTGTACACGGGGCGGCCCGCCAGGTCCACACGTTCCCGCGCCGGACCGCCCCGCACCGGTCCACGGCCGCAGGGGCCAGGGCAGCGGCCGCCGCCCCCCGGCGAGCTCGGCTCACCGCCAGCGGTACTCCGTCTCCGGCCGGCCCGCGCCACCGTAGCGGGGGGTGCGGGTGGCCAGGCCGGTCTCCGCGAGGTACTCGAGATACCGGCGGGCCGTGATCCGGGACGTACCGGTCTCAGCGGCCGTCTCGGCGGCGGACAGCCCGCCGCCGGCGCGGAGCACGGCCACCACGGCATCGAGGGTCTGGGGATGCATCCCCTTCGGGAGCGACGCCTGCCGCTGGGGTCGAGGGCCCTCCAGTGCCCGGTCGACGTCCTCCTGGCCCGCCGCGTCGCCGTCCGCGGGCAGCCGGTCGCGGTAGTCGGCGTAGGCCTGCAGCCGATCGCGCAGCGCCGCGTAGGTGAACGGCTTGAGCAGGTAGCCGACGACTCCGTGCGCCGCGGCGGCGCGAACGGTGGAGAGCTCCCGTGCCGAGGTCACGGCGAGCACGTCGACGTCCAGGCGGGCGGCCCGGATCCGTCGGCAGAGCTCGACGCCGTGCGTGTCGGGCAGGTTCATGTCCAGCAGCACCAGGTCCACCGGCATGCGGGCCAGCGCGTCGAGGGCGAGCGCTCCGGTACCGGCGACCGCGGCGGTGCCGAACCCCGCCGTGCGGTCGACGTAGGTGCGGTGCGCCTCGGCGGCGACCGGCTCGTCCTCCACCACCAGGACCCGGATCACGGTGTGCTCTCCACGGGTGTGCGGACGGGCAACGAGACGGCGAACTGCGCTCCGGGCCCCGGCCGCACGGTCACCGAACCTCCGTTGCGGCGGACCGCCTGGGCGACGAGTGCGAGGCCGAGTCCCCGTCCGGGCCCCCCGGCAGGCATGTCGCCGGTGTCCTTGGTGGTCCACCCCCGCTCGAACACCCGCGGCACCTGCTGCTCGGTGAGGCCCGGGCCGCTGTCCTCCACGCGGATCTCGAGGCGGTCGGAGTCGACCCAGGCGGCGAACTGCACCTCGCGCGGAGGCCCGCCGGCGAGCGCGGCGTCGATGGCGTTGTCGAGCAGGTTGCCGACGATGGTGACCAGCTCGCCGCTGGGGATACCGGTCGCCGCCACGGCGGTGCCCGGGTCGATCTCGAGCCACACCCCCCGCTCGTGCGCCGTCGCGGACTTGCCCAGCAGCAGCGCGGCGAGCACCGGCTCCTCGACGGCGTCGACCACCCGGTCGGTCAGCCGCTGGGCCGACGCGAGTTCGGCGGTGGCGAACTCCACGGCGTCCTGCTCCCGGCCCAGTTCGATCAGGGACACCGTGGTGTGCAGCCGATTGCCCGCCTCGTGGGCCTGCGCCCGCAGCGATTCGGCGAAGGCGCGCACGCTGTCCAGCTCGCCGGTGAGCGCCTGCAGCTCGGTGTGGTCGCGAAGGGTCACCACGGCGCCGGCCGAGTCCCCCGACGCGCGGGCCGGCACCTGGTTGACCACGAGCACCCGGCCCCCGCTCACGTGCACCTCGTCGACCGTCTGCTGCTGCTGGCACAGCGTCTCCGTGAGGTCCTCGGACAGGCGCAGCTCGCTGACGTGCCGCCCGCTCGGGTCGGCGTCGAGGGACAGCAGGCGACGCGCCTCGTCGTTGACCAGCTGCACCCGCCGGTCCCCGTCGACGACCAGCAGCCCTTCGCGCACCGCGTGCAGGACGGCCTGGTAGTAGTCGAGCATCCGGGCCAGGGCGGGGGCCCCGAGACCGCGCGTCTGCCGCCGGAGCCGCCGACTGATCAGCCAGCTGCCCGTGCCGCCCACGGCGAGGGTGACCAGCCCGGTGCCGAGGATGCCGGGCAGCGCCCGGGCGAGGTCCGCCCCGATCGCGTCCAGCGTGATCCCGGCCGAGACCAGCCCCACGATGTCGCCGTCCTGATCGATGATCGGTCCCGTGGCCCGCACCGACGGCCCCAGGGTGCCGGCGTACGTCTCGGTGAAGGTCCGGCCGGCCAGCGCCGGCTCGATCGTGCCGATGAACGACCGGCCGATCTGCGACGGATCGGGATGGGTGTAGCGCGTCCGGTCCGGGGCGAACACGGTGATGAACGACGTGCCGGTGTCCCTGCGCACCGACTCCACGTAGGGCTGCAGCACCTCGGTCGGCCGCGGACCGGTCACCTCGTCGATCACCAGGGGCGAGTTGGCCAGTGCGGCCACGATCGCCGTCACCTGCACCTCGGCGTCGTGCTGCGCCGTCCGTTGCGCGTTGACGTAGGCGACGGCCGTCGCCGTGAGGACGATGACGGCGACCACCAGGCCCTGCAGGATGAGCAACTGGCGGGCCAGGCTGGTCTGCCTGGAGCGCCGCAGCGGGACGTCGGGCCTGCGCACGCGGCCAGTGTGCCCGTAGGCACACGGCCGGAGCCTCCCTACCGTCGAGTTCGGGTTACGAAATGACCGAATCCGTCCCCGGCGCTCCGCCAGGCCTCATCGTGAGCTCGCCGTCCAGGCACCACCGTCCAGGCACCACCGTCCGGGCCGGGTACCGGGGCCCGGAGCCCGACGATCCCCCCGGACGGCCCCGTCGTCAGAGAGGTCGGAGCACGTGCGCATCGTCGACATCCGCGAGAAGACCGTCCCCATCGAGGCGGACATGTCCAACGCGTTCATCAACTTCTCGAAGATGACCGTCAGCGTCCTGGCGCTCGTCACCGACGAGATCCGCGACGGCGAACCGGTGGTCGGGTACGGCTTCAACTCCAACGGGCGGTACGCGCAGGGTGGCCTGCTGCGGGACCGGATCATCCCGCGGGTCCTGGAGGCTGCGCCCGCGAGCCTGATCGGCGAGCACGGGGACCTGGACCCGGAGCTCATCTGGCGCGCGGCCATGACGAACGAGAAGCCCGGCGGCCACGGTGACCGGGGGGTCGCGATGGGTGTGCTGGACATGGCGTCCTGGGACCTCGCCGCCAAGCTGGCCGGCCTCCCGCTCAACCGGCTGCTCAGCGAGCGGGCCCGTGACCCGCGCACCCCGGCGACCCCCGCCGAGAAGGTCTGGGTCTACGCCGCAGGCGGCTACTACTACCCGGGCCGCGGGATCGAGGCCCTGCAGGCGGAGATGCTCTCCTACGTGGACATGGGCTACCGCACGGTCAAGATGAAGATCGGTGGCGCCCCTCTGGAGGAGGACCTGCGGCGCATCGAGGGCGTCCTCGACGTGCTGCCCGAGGGCTGCGACCTCGCGGTGGACGCCAACGGGCGGTTCGACCTGGACCAGGCGCTCGCCTACGCCGATGCCCTCAGCGGCTACCCCCTGCACTGGTACGAGGAGGCCGGGGACCCGCTGGACTTCGAGGACCTGCACGCCCTGGCCGAGCGGTACCCGGGTCCGCTGGCGACGGGCGAGAACCTGATGTCGTTCCAGGAGGCCCGCAACCTCATCCGCTACGGCGGGCTCCGACCCGACCGCGACATCCTCCAGATGGACCCGGCCCTCAGCTACGGATTGACCGAGTTCCGCCGGATCGTGGCGATGCTGTTCGACTCCGGCTGGAACCCGGACCGCTGCGTGCCGCACGGCGGGCACCAGTTCAACCTGTCCATCGCCTCGGCGTTCCACCTGCACGGCTGCGAGTCCTACCCCGGCATCTTCGAGCCCTTCGGCGGTTTCGCCGACGGCTTCCCGATCGAGGACGGCCACGTGCGGCTCCCCGACGTACCCGGCATCGGCCTCGAGCAGAAGGCGTCGCTCGCCCCGGTCCTGCGGAACGTGCTGGCCTGACCGCGCACGCCCCGGGGACGCCGTCGTCCTCGGGGCGCGCATCCTCGGAGCGGTCCGCTCAGCCGGTCCGTTCCCCCGCCTCGGGCGCCCAGTCCGGAGCGAAGCCTCCGAGGTGCGGGTGGTACATCTCGTCGCCGGAGTGCTGGGTGAACTCCACCTTGAGGCGGCGCTCCTCCAGGCCGCAGGCGCGCACGCACACGTCGACGATCCGGCGGGCAAGGATCTCGCGGGTCGCAGCAGGCCGGCCGGCGCGGATGTCGCACATGACCAGTCCCGCCGGCTCGGGATCCGCCGCACCGCACCGCCAGACACCGCCGGGCCCGAGGTCGTGGATCGAGACCGTGATGAAGTCGGGCGGGACGTCCATCACCTCGGCGTAGACGGATCCGAGCTGCCTGGCCAGGGACCTCTTGGAGTCGAGGTCCATGCGGAGCGGGAGGTCGAGCTGCAACGACGGCACACCGCGTCCTTCCCGGTCGAGGAGCGCACCACCGGAAGGCGTGGCACCGGTGTCCACGCTGTCGGACCGGGCGGGTGCGGGCAAGCCGGCACCCGCGGCCACCGGACGAGACCAGCGCCACGCCGGCCCGAACTGCGGGCGCACCGCACCCCGGCGAGGATCGCGGGGTGACGACGAAGCCGACCACCGACGACTGGGGCATCGATGCGAGCTGGCTGGACGCGCTGGACGAGGAGCACCAGGTAGCCCAGGAGACGATCGACGCGCTGCGGGCGGTCATCGGCGAGCCGCCGGCCGCCCTCGACGACCGGGCACCCATCGTCGCCCGCCCCGGCGACGCGCTCGAGGTGGACGAGGCCGACGTCGTCTGCGAGGACGGCGAGGTCCGGCACATCGACGGCGAGCTGCCCGCCGACTTCCCGCTCGGCTACCACTGGCTGCAGTCGCCGGAGGGCCACCGCCGGCGACTGATCGTCTCCCCGGGCCGTTGCTGGCTGCCCGAGGACCGCGCGTGGGGTTGGGCGGTGCAGCTCTACGCCGCCCGTGGCAGGGACAGCTGGGGCATCGGCGATCTGGGCGATCTGCGGACCATCCGGCGGATGGCCGCCGAGCAGGGCGCGGGGTTCGTGCTGATCAACCCGTTGCACGCCGTGGCGCCGATCCAGCAGCAGGAGGCGAGCCCCTACCTGCCGGCCACCCGCCGGTTCCGGAACCCGATCTACCTGCGGGTGGGCGAGGTGCCCGGTGTCGACGGCGTCGACCTGGAGGAGGACGCCGGACGCGCACTCTCCGAAGGGCCGCTGATCGACCGGGACGCGATCTGGGCCCGCAAGCGCGAGGTGCTCATGCGGATCTTCTTCGCCCACGGCGGCGGGGAGGCGTTCGCCCGGTGGCGCGAGGAGCAGGGTCGGACGCTGCAGGACTGGGCGACCTGGGCGGCGATCACCGAGGAGCACGGTGCCGACTGGCACACCTGGCCGGCCGAGCTGCGCCGGCCCGGCGGCCCCGGCGTCGCCGCCTACGCCGAGCAGCACGGCGCCGTCGTGGCCTTCCACGCCTGGCTGCAGTGGGCGCTGGAGCTGCAGTTCACCGCCGCCACCGACGGCATGACCGTCGTCCAGGACCTGCCGATCGGTTTCGCCGGCGGCGGTGCCGACGCCTGGGCGTGGCAGGAGGTGCTGGCCGACGGCGTGAGCGTCGGCGCACCGCCGGACGCGTTCAACTCGGCCGGCCAGGACTGGGGCTCCCCGCCGCTGATCCCGTGGCGGTTGCGCGACGCCGACTACGAGCCGTTCATCCAGTCGATCCGCGCCACGATGGCCGGCGCGGGCGGCCTGCGGATCGACCACGTCATGGGCCTGTTCCGGCTCTGGTGGGTGCCCTCGGACGGCAGTGCCGCCGACGGCGCCTACGTCCGCTATCCCGCCGAGGACCTGCTGAACATCGTCGCCCTGGAGAGCCACCGGGCACAGGCGCTGGTGGTCGGCGAGGACCTCGGCACGGTCGAGGAGGGAGTCCGGGAGGCCATGGCCGAGCACGGCATGCTCTCCTACCGGCTGCTGTGGTTCGAGGACGACGACCCGGCGGAGTGGCCCGCCGAGGCCATGGCGGCGATCACCACCCACGACCTGCCGACCGTGGCCGGACTGTGGACCGAGGCCGACGTCGACGAGCAGCGCGAGTTCGGCACGGGCACCGACGAGGAGCTCGAGCGCGGGCGGAACTCGCTGCTCGAGCACCTGCCCGGGCTCTCCGACGACGCGAGCGTCGAGCAGGCGGTGCAGCGGGCCCACGAGCTGCTGGCGGCAGCGCCGTCGCTGCTGCTCTCGGCGACGCTGGACGACGCCCTCGGTGAGCAGCGCCGGCCGAACATGCCCGGCGCGGGTGAGCGACCCAACTGGTCGCTGCCGCTGCCGGTGCCGGTGGAGGACCTGCCGGGGCACCCGCTCCTGCAGTCGGTCGCCCGCACCCTGACCGACGGGATGGCCGGTCCCGCGAGCTGATCGGCCCGGTACGACGACGCCGGAGGCCGGCCCCGCATGCGGGGACCGGCCTCCGGTCGTGCGCGCGGGGTCCGGTGACACCGCAGGGCGGTCAGTCGGTGCTCGCCGACCGTCGGCGCCCGAAGACGAGCGCCGTCGCGCCGGCCGCGGTCAGCAGCCCGGCGAGGCCCAGCTTCGCGCCGACCTCGGTGCCGGTGTAGGCCAGCGACCCGCCCGTGAGGTCGTACCTCGGGCTCTTCCCGGAGCCGCAGCCGGAACCGCTGCCGTCCCCGGGTCTTGCGAGGGATGTCACTACCGCGCTTCCTGTGGCGGTAGCGGCTTCCTGTGGCGGTAGCGGCCGATCACCCGCCGGCGGTGACTCGTCGAACGTGTGTTCGACCGTCGTGCGACACTCGGGCGTGGCCGGCGGGATGAATCGGGGTAGGTCGGGACGCTCGCTGGGCGACCGGGCGGCGAGCTCCGGCGTCCCGGGAGACCGCGTTCCCGGCTTCTCCGAGGCGCCCCCGCGGTACGGACCCGTGGCGGGCGCGGCGCCCGCCGGCACCGGCGACGGCAAGGACGGCCGGCACTGCTGGGTGCACGACCCACCGGAGACCCCCGGCACCTGGCCGGGACTGCTCGTGGAGTGGCGGCGGCGGGACGACGGCTGGCAGGGCCGGGTCGTCTACACCCTGCCCCGGCCGCACGGACCGGCGCTCGTCGAGGCGTGGTTGCCGGCGGCCCGGTTGGAGCCGAGGTGATCGTCCTCCCGGTTAGGGCGTGCCATGCGCGGCTATGGCCCGTGGCGACCGCATCCCGATCGACCGGAGGACGCCACCATGACCGAGTCCCACGACCGCCCGACCCTCGACGACGTCATCGAGCCCCAGGAGTCCGCGCCGCGCGACCGGCAGGAGCACGCCAAGGACCCGCACCTCAGCGACGAGGCCCTCGAGCACCGCACGGAGCACGAGCGCCAGGCCGTGGGGTCCGACGACGCGAACCCGGCCGGCGCCGACGTGCACTCGGCCACCGACTGAGCGCCGTGCACCCCGGGCGGCGCGCTCCCGGCGGCTGCGCTCCGGGAGCGGGCCGCCCGCGGTGCAGCTCGTGCCCCGGCTGACCGCCGGCGACGTCGCGTGCTGGGTGCTCGAGACGTCCACACCGCCGGCGCAGCTCTCGCCCGACTGGTCCGCCGGTCACGACGGGCTGGTCATCCGGTGCGTCCGGCCCTGCTACCGCCTCGGGCTCATGGCCGCCGGGAGCAACCCGTCGTGGCTGACGGCCGGCCGGTTCGCCGCGGTCCTGGCCCGGATTCCCAGGAACGGCCTGGGACCATGGGTGCCGTGACTGCCACACGTCTCCGTTGGGGTGCCCTGGCCTGGGTGCTGACCCTGCAGTTCTTCGTGGTGGAGGCGCTGGCCGAGGCCCGCTACACCGCCCCGTACTCGCGGGTGGGCGACGTGATCAGTGCCCTGGGCGCGGCCGACTCCGCCGCCCGGCAGCTGATGAACGCCTCGTTCGTGGTCCAGGCGGCTCTCATCCTCGGTGGGGCCCTCCTGCTGCGCCCGGCGCTGCGCGGCGGCGCGGCCCGGGCGGTGCCGGCGCTGCTCGGCGCCGCCGCCCTGGGGGTGCTGCTGGTCGGGGTCTTCCCCACCGACGGCAACGGCACGGTGCACGCCATCGGCGCCTTCCTCTACCTGGTGGGGGGCGGGCTCGGTCTGGTGGCCCTCGCCTACGCCGTACGACCGCACTCGGAGGCGCTGGGCACGACCGTGGTGCTGCTGGGCATGGTCGCGATCGCGGCAACGGTCTTCTTCCTGGCCGGCGTGACCGGTTACCTGGGCGAGGGGGGCACGGAACGGGCCGCGGCCTATCCCCTCCCCCTCGCCCTCGCGCTCACCGGGGGGGCGCTGTGGTGGATCGACCGCCGTGGCGAGGAGGCCCCCGACTCGACGTCGCTGCGGGCCGAACGGGCACGGGAGCAGGCGCGCCGCGCCGAGCAGGCCCGTGCGCGCGACACCGCGCTGGATACGGCCACCCGGCGGCACGACGGCGCCGGGGAGAGCGACGACATCGACCCCGAGGACCCCTGGGCCGCCACGAGCCGACGCGACTGATCCCCGCGCAGCCGTCGGTCTCCACGCGCAGCACGTCGGACACCGGACGTCGGCCACTGTGCGCCGCTCCCGTGCCGACGAGGTCGCGGTCGCCCATCCGCAGGAGCACCTGCAGATGCCTCCCCATCGCCGCCCTCCGTCGGCACCCCCGCCCGGGCATCCACCCCGCGGACAGCCGCCGACCCGGCGCTGCTCAACCGCGCAGGTACTCCGCCCAGGTGCGCCGGCCGTGCTCGCCGCGGTGCGGGAGGACCCCGCCGTCCCGCACCGCCGACCCCAGCCGGCCCGGCATGGGCGTGGCGAGCACGTGAGCGGCCGGGGCGCGCACGGCCGCCCACGACCTGGCCAGATCGGCCACCGAGAGCTCCTCGGGGCCGCTGAACTCCACGACTCCGCCGGCAGGCGGGGCGGCCATCAGCCCGGTGAGGTGCGTGGCTGCGTCCGTGACGTCCACCGGCCGCGCGCGCCACCCCATGGGCACCGGCAGCAACCGCCCTCGCCGGGCGGTGTCCAGCAGCTCGTCGACGAAGTCGTGGAACTGGGTGATGCGCACGACGGTGAGCGGGAGCCCGGATGCCAGCAGCACCTGCTCGGAGGCGTACTTGGCCCGGTAGTAGCTCAGTGGGACGCGGTCGACCCCGACGATCGAGACGTGCACGAGGTGGCGCAGCCGGGAGCGGTCGACGGCCTCCACCAGCCGCCGGGCGCCGGCGACGTCGACCTCCCACGGATTCCCGCGCGGATCGCTCGCCGCGTGGACGATCACCTCCGCACCGGCCAGCGCCGGCCCCAGGTCCCGGCCGGTGGCGAGGTCGCCGCGAACCCCACCGGGTCCGGCGCCCCGGCGGGACATCTGCCGTACCCGGTGCCCGGCGTCCCGCAGCTGCGGTACCAGCACCCGTCCCAGCCGGCCGGTACCGCCGGTGACCAGTACCTCCATGCGAGCAGTGTGCCCCGGGCCGGCGCCCCGGCGCACGGCCACACCGGGCAGCATGTGGCGTCATGGCGGTCCGCGGCGTGCTGTTCGACTGGCGCGGCACGCTCGCCGTCACGCCGGACGAGGAGGACTGGGTCGCCACCGCGCTGCACCGGACCGGCCGCCCGGCCTTCGCCGCCGCCGGCCTGGACGGGCTGGTGGACGTCCTCACCCTCTCCTCCGAGCAGGGCGTGCAGAAGCCCGGGCCGCGCATGTTCACCCGCACGCTGGCGGCCCTGGGGTGCAGCCGGCCGACGCGCCCATGGTCGGCGACCGCTCGGGTCCGGACGGCGGAGCCGTGGAGATCGGCACCCCACCCTGCTGCTGCGCCGCTGACCGGCCCCGACGATCGGCGGCTGGACCGGGTGCTGGCGCTGTGCGGTCACCCGGACCGATCTCACATGTGAGATAACGTGGAGCAGTGACGCTGACCGACGCGCCGACCGATGACGCCATGCGACGGATCGGAGCTCTCGTCCGGGATGCCCGGCGACACCGCGGGCTGACCCAGCAACAGCTCGCCGAGCGGCTGGGCACCAGCCAGAGCGCCGTCGCCCGGATCGAGCAGGGCAGCCAGAACCTCACCCTGGAGTTCCTCGGCCGGCTGTCGGCCGCACTGGACAGCGAGCTGATCAGCCTGGGCCCGGCCGGGCCGGCCCACCTGCGCGTCACCGGGGGGCGGCCACTGCGCGGACGGGTGGCGGTGAAGTCGTCGAAGAACGCCGCGGTGGCGCTGCTCTGCGCGGCGCTGCTCAACCGCGGCCGGACCACCCTGCGCAACGTGTCGCGCATCGTGGAGGTCGAGCGGATCCTCGACGTGCTCCGGTCGATCGGCGTGGCGGCGACCTGGGACGAGCACGGCCACGACGTCACCCTCGTCGTCCCCGACGAGCTGGACCTCGACGGCGTCGACGCCGATGCCGCCCGGCGCACCCGCAGCATCATCATGTTCCTGGGTCCCCTGCTGCACCGGGCCCGCACCTTCTCGCTGCCCTACGCCGGCGGCTGCGACCTGGGCACCCGCACGGTGCAGCCGCACATGATCGCGCTGCGCCCCTTCGGTCTCGACGTGGAGGCGCACGCCGGCGAGTACCGGGCGACCGTCGACGGGCCGGCCGCCGCCGACCGCACGATCGTGCTGACCGAGCGCGGGGACACCGTCACCGAGAACGCGCTCCTGGCGGCCGCCCGCACCGACGGCACGACGACCATCCGCAACGCCAGCTCCAACTACATGGTCCAGGACCTGTGCCTGTACCTGCAGCTGCTCGGTGTCGGCATCGAGGGCCTGGGGACGACGACGCTGGTCGTGCACGGCCGCCCGGCGCTCGAGGCCGACGTCGACTACACCATCAGCGAGGACCCGGTCGAGGCGATGAGCCTGCTCACCGCCGGCATCGTCACCGGCTCCGAGCTGACCGTGGAGCGGGCGCCGGTGGAGTTCCTCCAGGTGGAGCTGGCGGTGCTGGCCGAGATGGGGCTTCGCTTCGAGCTGTCGGCTGAGTACCTGGCCGCCAACGGGCACACCAGGCTGGCCGACGTCACCATCCGGCCGTCGGAGCTGCACGCGCCGATCGACAAGGTCCACCCGATGCCGTTCCCGGGCCTGAACATCGACAACCTGCCGTTCTTCGCGGTGATCGCCGCCCAGGCGCAGGGGTCGACCCTCATCCACGACTGGGTGTACGACAACCGGGCGATCCACCTCTCCGACCTCACCCGGCTCGGTGCCGACGTGCGGTTGCTCGACCCGCACCGCGTCCTGGTCACCGGCCCCACCCGGTGGTCGAGCGCCGAGGTCGTCTGCCCGCCGGCCCTTCGCCCCGCCGTCTGCATCCTGCTGGCCATGCTCGCGGCCAAGGGCACGTCGGTGCTGCGCAACGTCGACATCATCGCCCGCGGCTACGAGCAGCTCTACGAGCGGCTGGTCGAGATGGGCGCCGACATCGAGGTCTTCCGCGACTGAAGAAGGACCACTCTTGCCCCGCGCCTCGCACGCTCGGCGCGGGACCCTGAAGGGTGGCCGTTGCATCACCTCACCGGGCTCACCGCTCCTGGTCGGTGGGGCGGACCAGTACCTCGTTGACGGCGACGTGCGGGGGCTGGCTGACGACGTAGCAGACCGCCCGGGCGATGTCGTCGGCGCGCAGCGCCCGCATGCTCGCGTGCATCTTCTCCGAGGCGGTCTTCGCCTCGGGCTGGGTGATGTGCGAGGTGAGCTCGGTGGTGACCGCACCCGGTTCGACGAGGGAGATCCGCACTCCGCGACCGGTGACCTCCTGGCGCAGCGACTCGCTGAAGGCGTTCACCGCCCACTTGCTGGCGTTGTAGACCCCGGCACCCTTGCGCGCGGTGCGCCCGGCGACGCTGGACATGTTCACGATGTCGCCCGAGCCCTGCTCGAGCATCCCGTCGATCGCCGCGGAGGTCATGTACAGGACGCCCATGACGTTGGTCTGGATCATCCGCCGCCAGTCCTCGGGGTCGGCGCCGGCGATCGTGCCCAGCAACATCACCCCGGCGTTGTTCACCAGGACGTCCAGGCCCCCCAGCTCCTGCCGGGTGCGGGCGACTGCGTCGGTGCAGGCCTGCTCGTCGGTGACGTCGAGGGCCAGCTGCAGCACCGTGGCCCCGCTGTCGCGCAACCGGCCGGCGAGCGCGTCCAGCCGGTCGGTACGCCGGGCACCGACGGCGACGGCGGCACCCGCCGCGGCGAGCGCGACCGCGGTGGCCTCACCGATGCCCGACGACGCCCCGGTCACCAGGGCGACCTTCCCGGCGAGTGGACGAGCTGGCTCGGTCATGCGGAACCCTCCTTCGCGCCGCCCGGTGCAGCGCACCGCTCCACCCTCTCCCCGGCGGCACGCCCCCGCCTCCGGAACGGCGCGTCCCCGGTCACCCCGGCCCGGTGGGTGCCGACCCGAGCGTGACCCCGAAGCCGTGGACGGCCAGCCGGATGAGCACCGGGCCCGGCCGCAGCAGGTCCTGCACCCGGTCGGTGGCCGCCCGCTCGAGCTCGGCGAGCCGGCGCGCGCAGGCCTCGGCGCTCTCCACCCGGGCGGCGTGCAGCGCGGAGGTGTTGGCCCACACCTTGCGCCGGGATTCCCGCAGGAGGAGCCGGCTCGCCCGCCGGTTGACCGGTGCCAGCACGCGGTCCACCCGGGTCCGGCGACCACCGGCCCGTTCCAGCGCCACGTCCTCCGCGGCCACCCGGGCAGCCAGGACGCCGTCGATGCGCTCGTGGTCCCGACGCCGGCGCGCGAGCACACCTGCGTCGGCGAAGTCCCGCGGTGGGATGACCCGCAGCAGCGACTGCGGCAGGTCCAGGTTGATGTGCGCGTTCATGCCCAGGAGCACGTGCGCCTCGGGCGGGAGCGCGGGGTCGGCCCCGAACGCCAGCCGCCACGGCCCGGGCACCGCGGCCTGGTCGTGCCGGTGCGCCTCCAGGGCGTCGAGGTACAGCTCGGCGAAGTCGACGTCCCAGTCCGACACCCACCCTGGATCCTCGAACAGCCCGGCGTCGAGAGCCGCTCCCACCGCACGGGTCGTGCGCAGGTAGGTGCCGAGGAAGTGCCGGGCGGGGTCGGCGGCACGCTGGAGCGGCTCGAGCAGCTCGGTCATCCGGGCGACGAGTGCGTCGACGGCAGCGGTCACGCCCGTGCTCAGAGCAGCGCGTCGAGCCCGTCGTCCGACCCCAGTGCCATGCCCGCGTCCAGCGGCGGCCGCGCCGGCTGGTCGAGCCCGCGCATGCGGGCGGCGTGCAGGGCGAGCAGCAGGTTCAGGCGGAGCGTCGGATCGGTGGTGAACGGCCCGAGGATCCGCTCCAGCTTGCCGATCCGGTAACGCATGGTGTTGTAGTGGAAGTGCAGCCGGCGGGCGGACTCGGCGACGTTGAGGTTGGTCTCCAGCAGCACCCGCAAGGTCTCCCGCAGGTCGGCGGAGTCGGCGTCGACCGCGTCGGCCAGCGGGCCGAGCACCTCGTCGACGTAGGAGCGCAGCTCGCTGCTGTCCGGGATGAGCGACAGCAGCCGGAACACCCCCAGCTGGTCGAAGTGCGTCACCGCCGTTCCGCCGTGGATCTCCTGCCCGACCCCCAGCGCGCGCTGCGCCTGACGGTGGGCCTCGGCGAGCCCGGGCAGCGAGCCGGCGGGGCGGCCGATGCCGGTGCCGAGCAGGCGGCCCACCCGGCGCAGCCGGCCGTTGACCCGTGCGGTGACCGCCGCCACCAGCGCGGAGAGCTCCTCCGGTGTGCGCCCGTCCAGCGGCAGCAGCGTCACGATCTCGGTGGCCAGCCCCGCGACGGCGGCGCCGGCCACCTCGGACTCCAGCGCGGCGCGCCAGCCGTCGGCCAGCCGGTCCAGCACGTCCAGGGCCCTCGTGGGGGCGACCACGGCGTCGGCGACCGTCTCGGTGGCGGTCACCAGTACCGCCACCGGGCCGTCCAGCCGCCAGCCGAACGAGCGGGTGTAGGCCAGGGTCCGCTCGGTGTGCCCGACGGCCCCGCCGACCAGCCGGCGCACCAGGTCGCCCTGGAAGCGCAGCTCGACCGAGTGCACCGCCTGCAGCCGGATCACCGACAGCGCGGCGATCACCGCGGCGCGCTCCAGCACACCGCCGGCACCGAGGAGCATCGCACCGGTGCGGTGCACGGCCACCAGCCAGCCGTGCCGCTGGTCACCGGCCATGATCGGCGCCACGGCGTACTCCCCCACGCCGCCGGGCAGCTCGTGGTGGCCGGGAACCAGCAGGATGCCGTCCGCGGGAGAGAGGTCGGCATCCAGGTCGGCGGGCGTCACGACGGTGCGGTCGGCACGGACCCCGGAGAGCCGGAGCGAGGGCGCCATGGTGGCGAGGGCGTCGTCGGCGGCGGCGTCCAGCAGCCAGAGCCAGTCGCTGATCTCCGCGACGTCGTCCGCGGGCCCGGCACTGGTGACGACCTCGCGATCGGGCCCCAGGCCCAGGACGGCGGTCCCCTCCAGCATCACGGCCAGCCGCTGGGTCACCTCGGCCAGGCCACCGCCGGTGAGGGCGACCCCGATGAACTCGTCGTCCATGCGCGAGGACAGCTCGAGCGCCTGACCCTGCTTGGCGACGACGGTGCCGAGCACCCCGGAGACGATGTCGTCGAGCCGGGTGGTCGGCGGGAGGGCGAGCACGGGCAGGCCCCGCCGGTCGGCCTCGGCCAGCACCTCGCCGGGCACGGCGGGCGGCCCGTCGGTGCGCCGGAAGGCCAGCGCCGCCGTGCCCATGGAGTCCAGCCGGTCGACCAGTGCCCGGTAGCTGGCCGGGTCCGCCGGCGGGAGCCGCGCACCGAACACGACCAGGACGCCGGGCCCGGCCGCCGCCAGCGGCTCGGCCGGATCGTCGACCACCATGTGCCGGATGGTCCGGCCCAGCCCGGCCGCTCCGGCCGCCACGGTGCAGCCGGACAGCACGGACAGCCCGAGGGCCTCCTCCACGGTCAGGCCCATGCGCTGCTGCCAGCTGGTCCGGTCGTCACGGGGCTCGGCGCGCGGCGACTCGTCCACGGCCCAGTTGCGACGGAACGGTGCGGTTCCATTACTGTGAGTAGAGGCACCGAGTGCCGAGTCACTCCGCGTCACGAGGCATCCCCTTCTCCGTCGTCGTCCAGGGTGCCATACCGCAGGATCCTGTCAGGTGTCCCCGGACGCCGCACCCCATTCTTGGCGAGATCCGCCATAAGAGGGCGTGCGACGCGCCGCTTAGGTTCGACCCGATCCACCCGCTCGCTGGATGGTAGGCGCTCCTCCGGGACGCCGCGCACCGTCCCCGGCGAAGGGTGGATCGAGCGACGGAGCGTCGATCCGCCGGCGTCCGTTCGTCCCGACGGATGGAGGGCGACCCATGCGCGCGATCGACGACACCGAGGTCCGGTCCAGTCCGGATGAGGCCACCGCACCGCGCGGCCGCGCCACCCTCGCGGGCGTTCCCACGATCCCGCTCCCCCGCGAATCGGCGCGGGCCACGGCCCGGAGCGCCCCCGCCGCGAAGTGCGCGTCCGCGGTGCCGGCCGCGGCGAGCACCGGCGTCGCCCACCTCCTGCGCGGGCCGGTCCGCCCGGCGCGCGTCCTGCTCACCGGGCCGGCCGCGGTCTACGTGCAGGTCGCCGGCGAGCGTGGCGGCGACGTCGTCGGTGTGCTTACCAGCGACGCCGCCCGCCTGCCCCTGGGCTGCGTCCTCTTCCGGCCCAGCAACGGCCGCCCGCTGGTGGGCCTGCCCCCCGGTGCCCCGGCCGAGGTGGGCGGCGGACGGATCGTCATCGGCGAACTGGCCGTCAGTGCGGCCGCCTGGTGGAATCCCCGCCCCCGGCTGCCCGGGGGACGACCGGCGCTGCTGCCCGAGGGCGTCCGGCAGCTGCGGAACACGCTCTACGGGGAGGGCATGCCGCACAGCGCCTTCACCCTGCCGGGCCTGCCGACCGGTCCCGGGGGCCCGCTGGCCGCGCTGCGTGGAGCGGTGCGCCGGGCCGACCTGGAGGCGGCGCTGCGGACCGCCACCAGGCTCATCGGGCTCGGCCCCGGGCTCACCCCGGCCGGGGACGACGTCATGGCGGGCACCATCGCGGGGCTGGTGCTGCTCGGGCACCCGGCCGCGGAGCGGTTCGCCGCGGGCGTCTGCTCCCTGGCGGCCGGCCGCACCACCGAGCTGTCCCGGGCGCTGCTCGCGCACGCGGCCGCCGGCCGGGTGAGCGGCGAGTACGCCGCGGTGCTGCGGGGCCTGGTCGGTGAGCGACCGCTGGCGCCGGCGATCGAGCGGCTGCTGGCCACCGGCTCGACCAGCGGCCGGGCGATGGCCCTGGGGCTGTCCACGGCGATCGACCTGGTGGACCGCACGGCGCACGAGCGCTGACGCCGCGGCTCAGCCCAGCGGTTCCACGCCCACGGGCACCGGCAGGACGGGGCCGAACGAGTCCCACTGGGAGATGAGGCAGCCGTCCACCCGGGACAGCTCGAGGTCGACCGGTTCCCCGCGCCACCGACCCGTGATGTGTGCGGTCTGCGGGCCGCCGTACTGCTGGCTGCACATCTGGTCCTCGGGCAGCGGCGCGAACGGTTCCGTCATGCCGTCCAGGTGCGCGCAGGCGTCCTCCGCCCGGGGGTGGGTGCCCTCGACGAACCCCACGCAGGTGAGCGTCCAGGTCTGCGGGGCCACGCCGTCGCCGAGGTCGACCTCGATCCGCAGGTCGTTCTCCGCCTGGGAGATCCCCGAGCCGCTGCCGGCGTCCGGGACGGCGCCGCCGGACCCCGCCACCGCGCCGTCGGCGCTGTCGGGCGCGGGGTCGGCCGAGGCACAGCCACCGATCACGACCGCCGACGTGAGAAGCAGCAGAGGCAGCAGACGTCGCATGACGGTCCGACGAACGGAGCCGGCGAAAAGTTGCCCGGAAGGTACCGGGCTCAGATCCGGGAGGCGTGGATGCTGGTGACCAGGATCGCCCGGGCGCCCAGTTCCCACAGCTCGTCCATCACGCGGTTGGTGTCGGCCTTGGCCACCATGGCGCGCACCGCCGACCACCCCGGCGTCTGCAGCGGGCTCACCGTCGGCCCCTCGATGCCCGGCGTCACCGCCGTCGCCTTCTCCAGCAGCTCGTTGGGGCAGTCGTAGTCCAGCATCACGTACTGCCGGGCCACCAGGACCCCCCTCAGCCGGCGCCGGAGCTGGGCGACGGCGGGGATCTCCTCAGCGCCCTGCCTCCGCACCAGGACCGCCTCGCTGGTGAGCACCGGGGCACCGATGATGTGCAGCCCGGCGGCCCGCAGGGTCGTCCCGGTCTCCACCACGTCGCAGACCGCATCGGCGACCCCGAGCCGGCAGGCGGTCTCCACCGCGCCGTCCAGCTTCACCACGCCGGCGCTGATCCCCGCGTCGTCGAGGAAGCGCTGGAGCAGGACCGGGTACGCGGTGGCGATCCGCTTGCCGGCCAGCTGGTCGACCCGCTCGATCTCGGACCCGACCGGGGTGGCGAACCGGAACGAGGAACGGCCGAATCCCAGCGGCATGACCTCGACGGCGGCCGGCCCCTCCCCGTCCCCGGGTGCGGTCTCCAGCAGCATGTCCCGGCCGGTGATGCCGACGTCCAGCGTGCCGGCCGCCACGTACACCGCGATGTCGCGTGGCCGCAGGTAGAAGAACTCGGTGTCGTTGTCGGGGTCGAAGACCGCGAGGTCCTTGGTGCTGCGTCGCTGGCGGTATCCGCTCTCGGCGAGCATCTCCGCCGCCGGCTCGCTCAGCACACCCTTGTTCGGCACAGCGACGCGCAGCACTCGAGGTCTCCTCGGACGTGAGATGACAGGGCGGCCCCGCTGCAGGGCCCCGCCGCGAGCGCAGCGAGCGGTGGGGGGCAGCGGGGTCCTTCTTCAGAGGTGAGCGTAGACGTCGTCGAGCGTCAGGCCCCGGGCCAGCATGAGCACCTGCACCCGGTAGAGCAGTTGGCTGATCTCCTCGGCGGTGCGGTCGGCGCCCTCGTGCTCGGCGGCCATCCAGGATTCGGCGGCCTCCTCGACGACCTTCTTGCCGGCCGCGTGGACCCCGTCGCGCACGGCGGTGACGGTCCCCGACGACGGGTCGCCGGCAGCGACCTTCCCGGCGAGCTCGGCGAACAGGGTGTCGAAGGTCTTCACGAACGGGCCTCCCGGCCGGCGGGGGTCACGGAGAAGCCGGTCTGCCGCTGCGGTCCCCGCAGCTCGCGGAGCACGAGCGCGGTCTGCAGCGCGGCGATCGTCGCCGCCCAGCCCTTGTCCTCGGCCGACCCCGGGAGGCCGGAGCGGTCCCGCGCCTGCTGCTCGTCGTCGGTGGTGAGGACCCCGTTGCCGACCGGCTTGCCGGCGTCGAGGGCCACCCGGGTGAGCCCGGCGGTCACCGAGTCGCAGACGTATTCGAAGTGCGGGGTGCCGCCGCGGATGACCACGCCCAGCGCCACGACGGCGTCGTGCCGCTCGGTGAGCGCCTGGGCGACCACCGGCAGTTCGACCGCACCGGGCACACGCACCACGATCGGCGCGACGACGCCGGACGCCCCGGCCGCAGCGAGCGCCCGGTCCAGCAGTGCGCCGGTGATCTCGGCGTGCCAGGTGGTGGCCACGATGCCGAGCGTGAGCCCCGCCGCGTCGACCGGCTCGGCCTCCGGTGCGCCCGCCCCGCTCACGAGTCCTCCTCGCTGTCCCCCGCAAGCGGGAGGTGCCCCCAGCTCGTCGTCCGCGTCAGCGGCGCTGCTGCGTTCCCTGGTGAAGCCGCAAGCTCTTTCACTGCGGCTGCTCGTTCCGGCCGAGTAGTACGTCGGTGCCGGGCACGGTGATCGTGCCCGGGGCGTCCGCGGGCCCCGACTCGGTTTCCGGCTCGATGATGTCCAGCAGGTGCCCCATCCGGTCGCGCTTGGTGCGCAGGTAGCCCAGGTTCTCGGCGGTGACGTGACTCGGCAACGACACCCGGCCGAGGACCCGCAGCCCGTAACCCTCGAGCCCGGCCCGCTTCGCCGGGTTGTTGGTGAGCAGCCGCATGGTCCGGACGCCCAGGTCGACGAGGATCTGCGCGCCGGTGCCGTAGTCGCGGGCGTCGGCGGGCAGCCCCAGGTCGAGGTTGGCGTCGACGGTGTCGGCGCCCAGGTCCTGCAGCTGGTAGGCCTGCAGCTTGTGCAGCAGGCCGATGCCGCGGCCCTCGTGCCCGCGGATGTAGAGCACCACGCCACGGCCCTCCCGGGCGACGGCGGCCAGCGCCGCCTGCAGCTGTGGCCCGCAGTCGCAGCGCAGCGAGCCGAAGACGTCGCCGGTGAGGCACTCGGAGTGCACCCGCACCAGCACGTCCTCGCCGTCGCCGATCTCGCCGTAGACGAAGGCCACGTGCTCGCGCTCGTCGTAGGAGCTGCGGTACCCGACGGCGGTGAAGGTGCCGGGGGTCAGCGGCACGATCGCCTCGGCCACCCGCTCGACCAGCTTGTCGAACCGCTTGCGGTAGGCGATCAGGTCGGCGATGGAGACCAGGCAGAGGTCGTGCTCGTCGGCGAAGACCCGCAGCTCCTCGCTGCGCGCCATGCCGACCGGGTCCTTCTCGCTGACGATCTCGCAGAGCACGCCCGACGGGCGCAGGCCGGCCAGGAGCGCCAGGTCGACGGCGGCCTCGGTGTGGCCGGGGCGGCGCAGCACCCCGCCGTCACGGGCCCGCAGGGGCACGACGTGGCCGGGCCGGGCCAGGTCGCCCGAGGTGGTCTCCGCGGCGGCCAGGGTGCGGATGGTGTGCGCGCGGTCGGCCGCGGAGATGCCGGTGGTGACGCCCTCGCGGGCGTCCACGGTCACCGTGTAGGCGGTGCCGAGCCGGTCCTGGTTCACCCGGTGCATGGGCGGCAGGTCGAGCCGATCTGCATCGGCCTCGGTGACCGCCACGCAGACGTAACCGGACGTGTACCGGACCATGAAGGCGACGAGCTCGGGGGTGGCCAGCTCGGCGGCGAAGATCAGGTCGCCCTCGTTCTCGCGGTCCTCGTCGTCGACGACGACCACCGGGCGACCGTCCTTGATCGCGGCGATGGCGCTCTCGATGGAGTCCAGCCGGGTACGGGGCTCGCTCATCGGCGGGCCTCCAGCAAGCGTTCCACGTACTTGGCGATCACGTCGACCTCCAGGTTGACGGGCTCCCCCGTGGCGCGCGCGCCGAGCGTGGTCTCGCGGAGGGTGGTGGGGATGAGGCTGACCTCGAACCAGGGCTCGGGATCGGCAGGAGCGCTGACCGCGCTGACGGTCAGCGAGACGCCGTCGACGGCGATGGAGCCCTTCTCCACGACGTAGCGGCCGAGCTCGGCGGGGAGCGCGATGCGCACGACCTCCCAGTGCTCGCCGGGCGTGCGGGACACGATCCGGCCCACGCCGTCGACGTGGCCCTGCATCAGGTGCCCCCCGAGCCGGGTGTGCGGGCTGACGGCGCGCTCCAGGTTGACCGGAGCGCCGTCGGTGACCGAGCCGAGGCTGCTGCGGCGCAGCGTCTCGGCCATCACGTCGGTGGTCCAGACACCGGCGCCGCCGGCGTCCGGCTGCACGCCGGTGACGGTGAGGCAGACGCCGTTGACCGCGATGGAGTCGCCCAGCGAGACGTCGGTCAGGACGGTGCGGGCGCGGATGCTCAGGACGGCGGAGTCGCCCTGGTCCTCCCGGCCGGCCAGGGTGCCCACCTCTTCGACGATGCCGGTGAACACCTCAGCTCCCTCCGTCCGTGCCGTCCCCGCTGGTGCGGGTGCCCCCACCAGTGTGCCGGGTGGGATGCAGCCGGATCTGCACGTCCCCGCCCAGGGGGGTGAGATCGGCGACCGAGAGGGACAGCGCCGAGCCGATCGCGCTGATTCCCAGGTCGCCCACCAGGGACGGCCCGGTCCCCAGCAGCTTCGGGGCGAGGTGGACGACGGCCTCGTCCACCAGCCCGGCGCGGAGGAACGCCGCGGCAAGCGTGGGCCCGCCCTCGAGCAGCACGCGGCGGACGTCCCGGGCGAACAGCTCGGCCAGCAGCTCCGCCGGCTCCGCGGCGCGGCTGATCAGGGTGCGAGCGGCGTCGTCCAGCACCCGGGCGGTGGCCGGCAGCCGGTCCCGGCGGTCGACGACGACGCGCAGCGGCTGGCGTGCGGCATCGCGGCCGTCGGCGTCCCGGACGGTGAGCTGCGGGTCGTCGGTGAGCGCGGTGCCCGAGCCGACGACGACGGCGTCGCAGCCGGCGCGCAGCCGGTGCACCTCGGCGCGCGCCTCCGGCCCGGTCACCCACCGGCTGCTGCCGTCGGCGGCGGCCACCCGCCCGTCGAGGGTGGCGGCGACCTTCCAGATCACGTACGGGCGCTGCTCGCGGACGCCGGTCAGCCAGCCGGCCAGCGCACCGCGCTCGGCGGCCTCCTGCTCGACGCCGACGACGACGTCGACGCCGGCCGTGCGCAGCCGCTCGGCTCCCCCGCCGGCGAGCTCGGTCGGCTCCGGCACGGCGACGACGACCCGGGCGATACCGGCGGCGAGCAGCGCGTCGGCGCACGGCCCGGTGCGGCCGGTGTGCGCGCACGGCTCCAGGGTGACGACGGCGGTGCCCCCGAGTGCGCCCGCACCGGCCTGGGCCAGCGCGCGCACCTCGGCGTGCGGCCCGCCTGGCGGGGCGGTCGCCCCCTCCCCCGCGACCCTGCCGTCGGCCGCCAGGACGACGGCGCCGACGGCCGGGTTCGGACTGGTCGTGCCGAGCACGGTCGCGCCCAGCTCGCGGGCGCGCCGCATGGCGCTGGACTCGCGCGCCGGGATGCTCGCGGCCGCCTCGGCGGGTGCGACGTTCACCCGGTCATCGCCGCGGCGGCCTGCGCGCGCAGCGCGGCGATCGCCTCGGCGGGATCGTCGGCGCCGTAGACGGCCGACCCGGCGACGAACATGTCGACGCCGGCCTCGGCGGCCTGCTCGATGGTGTCGGCGTTGATGCCGCCGTCGATCTCGACCAGCAGCCGGAGCTCTCCGGCGTCCACCAGTTCCCGGGCACGGCGCACCTTCGGCAGCACGTCGGCGATGAAGGACTGGCCGCCGAAGCCGGGCTCCACGCTCATCACGAGCAGGGTGTCGAAGTCGCGCAGGACGTCGAGGTGGTCCTCCAGCGGCGTGCCGGGCTTGATCGCCAGGCCGGCCAGTGCCCCGGCGGCCCGGATGTCGCGGGCCACCGCGCGCGGGTCGCGGCAGGCCTCGGCGTGCACCGTCACGTTGCGGGCCCCGGCCTCGGCGTACCCGGGCGCCCAGCGCTCCGGGTCCTCGATCATCAGGTGGCAGTCCAGCGGCACGGGGCTCACCCGCTGGATCGCCTGGACGACCGGCAGGCCGAGGGTCAGGTTGGGGACGAAGTGCGCGTCCATGACGTCGACGTGCAGCCAGTCGGCGGCGGCCACGCGGGCCACCTCGTCGGCGAGGCGGGCGAAGTCCGCGGACAGCAGGCTGGGCGCGATCAACGGTTGCCGGGACACGTCCGCCGAGTCTAGGCGGATCGCGATCACCGACGTGCCGCCTCCCGGCCGGGACCCCGGGGCATGCGACCGGTCCACCGTCCTCGCCACGGGGTCGCCGACCTCACGGTGCAGCACGAGGTCGGCGACCGTGCCGCGCGGGTCGCGCGCCGTCAGGAACCCCGACCGACACGTGAGGACCCGGCGGGTCAGCGGGTGCGGCGGAGCAGCGCCATGAACATGGCGTCGGTGCCGTGCCGGTGCGGCCACAGCTGCCCGTGGTCGCCGCGGGCGATGTCCGGCACCTCGGGGAACAGCGGGGCCACCGGCAGCACCTCGACGTCGTCCCGCGCGGCCGCCGCCTCGATCACCGCGACGGTCTCGGCGGTGTGCGGTGAGCAGGTCACGTAGGCGACGACGCCCCCCACGCGGGCCGACCGGAGAGCGCTCTCCAGCAGCCGGGTCTGCAGCTCGGCCAGCGGAGCGACGTCGTCGGCCGTCCGTCGCCAGCGCACCTCGGGGCGCCGCCGCAGAGCGCCCAGCCCGGTGCACGGTGCATCCAGGAGCACCCGGTCGAACGAGCCGGGCGCCCACGGCGGCTGCGTGCCGTCGGCGGCCAGCACCTCGGTGTCCTGTTCGTCGCGCAGCGCCTGCCGGACCAGTTCTGCGCGGTGCGGCGCACGGTCGGCGGCGGTGAGGCGCACGCCGTCGGGCCGCGTCGCGGCCAGCAGCCCGGACTTGCCGCCCGGGCCGGCGCACATGTCCAGCCACGCCGTCTCCGGGCCCTCGAGCGGCGCACGGGTGAGCAGCAGCGCGGCGAGCTGGCTGCCCTCGTCCTGCACGGCCGCGCGGCCCGAGCGCACCGACGCCAGCCGGCCGGGGTCTCCCCCGCCCAGCCGGACCGCGTACGGCGACCAGGGGCCGGGCTCGCCCCCGGACTCGGTCACCAGCTCATCGCGGTCCATGCGCCGCGCGACGAGGTGAACCTCCGGCGCGGCGTCGTCGGCCAGCAGCGCGGACTCCAGGTCCTCGTCGCCACCGAGCGCATCCCGCCAGGCGTCGACGATCCAGCGAGGGTGGTCCGTGGCCAGCGCCAGCCGCTCGTCCGCCCCGGCTGCCAGCGCCTCGAGCCACGCGGCCCGGTCCCCGCCGGCGGCGACCTTGCGCAGCACCGCGTTGACCAGGCCCGACGCGCCGGTGCCGACGATCGCGCGGGTGAGGTCGACGGTGGTGTCGACAGCGGCGTGCGACGGAACCCGGAGGTCGACGATCTGGTAGGCGCCGAGCCGCAGCAGGTCCAGCACCCGCGGGTCCAGCTCGGCCAGCGGGCGGGACACCAGCCCGGTCAGGATCGCGTCCAGCGTGCCCCGGGCGCGCAGCGCGCCGTAGGCCAGCTGGGTGGCGAAGCCGGCGTCCCGCGGGTCGAGCTGCCGCTCGCGCAGCAGCTGCGGCAGGAGCAGGTTGGCGAACGCCTCCCGGGAGGAGACGGCGTCGAGAACGTCGTAGGCGGTCAGCCGGGCGCCGTCGAGGACCGGACGCCGCGTCGCGGGATGCCGGCGCCCATTCCGGCCGCCCTTCCGCGGTGGGCGGGTCACGCGCCGCCCAGCCGCTCGCCCGGGGCCGGTCGCGCGCCACGCGCCCAGTCGGCGGCGGGGATCATCCGCTTGCCGGCCGGCTGCACGAGGTCCAGCCGCACTCCACCGCTACCCGTCCCGACGTAGACCCCACCGGAGTCGACCAGCACCTCGCCGGCGGCCGGCGACGGGCCGTCGGGCAGCGGCGAGACCGGCCCCAGGCGCATGCGTTCCCCCCGCCACGTCGTCCACGCCCCGGGCGCCGGCGTCACGCCGCGGACCCGCCGGTCCACGACGTGCGCGGGCAGCGCCCAGTCGACACGGGCGTCGGCGGCCTCGACCTTCGGCGCGACGCTGATCCCGTCGGCCGGCTGCGGCCGTGGCTCGACCACGCCGGCGGCGATGCCGTCCAGCGTGGCCACGAGCAGGCCGGCGCCGCTGCGGGCCAGCCGGTCGAGCAGGTCGCCCGCGGTGTCGCGGGGCCTGACGGCTTCGGTGAGCGTGCCGAACACCGGGCCGGTGTCCAATCCCGCCTCCAGCAGGAAGGTGGACGCCCCGGTGACCTCGTCGCCGGCCATGAGCGCGTGCTGCACGGGTGCCGCACCGCGCCAGGCGGGCAGCAGGGAGAAGTGCAGGTTGACCCAGCCGTGCCGCGGCAGATTCAGCGCGGCCTGCGGCACCAGTGCGCCGTAGGCGACGACCGGCGCGCAGTCGACGGCGAGGTCGACCAGTTGTCGGAGGAACTCCGGCTCCCGCGGCGACCGCGGCTGCAGCACCGGGATGCCCGCCGCGTCGGCGCGCTCGGCCACCGGGGAACGGCTCACCTGCCGGCCCCGGCCGGACCGGGCGTCGGGGCGGGTGAGGACGGCGACGACCTCGTGATCGGACGCCAGCAGCGCCTCCAGCGAGGGAACGGCGGGTGCCGGCGTGCCGGCGAACAGGAGCTTCAGTGCGGGCTCACCTTCATGACGGGGAGGTAGCCGCCCTCGCCGGCCCACTCCGCGGTCCGGATCTCGGCGAGCGCTAGCTCGCGGGCGGCCTCGCCGAGCCGGTCGACGAACAGGACGCCGTCGAGGTGGTCGGTCTCGTGCTGGATGGCACGAGCCAGCAGTTCCGACCCCTCGACGCGGAGAGGGTCACCGTGCAGGTCCCAGCCGGAGGCGACCACGTGCAGGTGCCGGCGGCAGTCGTACCGCAGGCCGGGGATGGACAGGCACCCCTCGGGCCCGTCCTGCTCCTCCTCCCCCACCGCGGCGACGTCGGGGTTCACCAGGTGGCCGACATCTCCGTCCACGTGCCAGGTGAAGACGCGCAGGCCGACGCCGATCTGCGGCGCGGCCAGACCTGCGCCGCCGGCGGCCAGCATGGTGTCGGTCAGGTCGGCGACGAGCTGCCGGAGCTCCCTGTCGAAGTCCACGACCGGCGCCGCGGACCGGTGCAGCACCGGGTCGCCGTACAGCCGGATCGGGGTCACGCTCACCCGTCGATCGTAGTAGAAGGGCCCCTCGGCCCCCCGCCGCTCGCAAACTCGCGACGGGCCCCTGCCGAGGGGCCATCAGCGTCGGCCAGCGCGGCCCGCACGGCGGCGGCCACGTGCAGCGCCGTCGTCGGGAAGGCCGGCACGTCGACGTCGTCCGGCCCGATGAGCAGCTCGATCACGGTGCACCCGAGCACCACACCCTGGGCGCCGCGGGCGACCAGCCGGCCGACCTTCTTCGCGTGGGTCCTCACACCAAGTCGAGCGGGTCCAGCTGGACGCGCACGTGCTCGGGCACCTTCTTCGCGCTGCGCACGCCCTGCACCTCCGCCAGCGCATGCGCCAGGGCGGCCCCACCGGCGCGTGGCACCCGCACCAGGTACCGCTCCCGCTCGCCGTCCTGCCCGGGCCGGGGCCGCTCCGGAACGGGACCGAGCAGGTCGGCGTCGGCGGGCAGCCGGGCGGTCGCCAGGAACTCGGCCAGCGCCGCCGGCGAGCCCGACAGCGACGCCATCCGGGTGACCGGCGGGAAGCCGAGCTGCCGCCGGTCGGCCAGCTCCCGCTCAGCCAGCCAGGCCGGATCCCAGCGCACCAGCGCCTGGACGACGGCGTGCGCCGCGTCCGCGGCCACGACGACCAGCCCTCCGGCAGCGGCCGGCCGGACCAGGGCGGCAGCGTTCGTCCACCGGCGCAGGGTCTCCTCCCCTGCGCGCAGGTCCGCGCGGCCCAGCAGTGCCCACGAGTCCAGCAGGAGCGCGGCGCCGTAGCCGCCGTCGGCCACGGGTTCGGCGCCGGGGGTGGCCACGACCAGCGCGGGGCCGCCCGGTACCGAGGCCAGCACACCGGAGGTGCTGCCGGAGGTCCGGACGGTCGTACCCGCGAAAGCTCGGGCGAGCTCCTCGGCGGTGCGCGACTCCCCGACCACCGCGGCGCGCAGCTTCGTCGCGTGGCAGTGCGGGCAGTCGAAGGTGGCCGCCGGGCGGGCGCACCAGCGGCAGGCCGGTATCCGGGCCCCTTCCGGGCCGGGGCGCGGCGAGATGCCCAGCGGCCCGGCGCAGTGGGCGCAGCGGGCGGGCGCCCGGCAGCGGGCGCAGGACAGGGACGGGACGTAGCCCCGCCGGGGCACCTGCACGAGCACGGGGGCGCCCGCGGCCAGTGCCTTGCGGGCGGCCTCGTACGCCAGCGAGGGCAGCCGGGCAGTGCGGGCGGCCGGGTCGCGGGCCAGTTCGAAGTCGTCCCCGAGCGCCTGCACGCGGGGCGCCGCGCTCCGCAGCACCGCGCGGTCGGCGACGAGCTCGTGCGCCCACCCGGACTCGACCAGCAGCGCGGCCTCGGCCGTGCGGGAGGTGCCGGCGACCACCGCGGCGCAGGAGTCGAGCCAGGCCCGCTGGACCAGCACGTCACGGGCGTGCGGGTAGGGCGCGTGGTCGTCGGAGTGCAGGTCGTCGCCGTCGTCCCAGACGATCACCAGGCCGAGGTCCCGGACCGGCGCGAACATCGCCGCCCGGGTGCCCAGCACGACCTGGGCGGCGCCTCGCGAGGCGGCCAGGAACCGGCGGTAGCGCAACTCCTTCGAGTCGTCGGCCCGCAGCACGGTGAACGAGTCGGCCGGCAGCAGCCGCTCGGCCGCCGCAGTGAGCCGGTCGAGGTCCTTGCCGTCGGGCACGACCACCAGTGCCCCGCGCCGGCCGGAGAGGGCGGCGCGGCACAGCTCGACGAGCCGGGTGGGCCAGTCCTCGCCGGGCAGAGCCGTCCACACCGCCCGCGCCGGACGACCCTCGGCCAACGCGGTCAGCAGCGCCGGCCCGGCCGGGTAGCGGGCGAACCCGGCCTGGTCCGGCGGTGGGGGCAGCTCCTCCGGCGTCGGCGAGGGCCGTTTCTCCGCGGCGGCCCGGCGCGGCGGCAGGGCGAGGCGGAGCACGTCGCTCGCGGTGCCGGCGTACCGGTCGGCGACCGCACGGACCAGCCGGGCGACCTGCGGCGTGAGCACCGGCTCACCGGAGGGCACGTGCGAGAGCGGCTGCAGCGCGCCGGAGAAGTCGGTGGTGTCGCCCAGCTCCCAGACGACGCCGTCGACCAGCCGGCCGTGGAAGCGGACCCGCACCCGGCAGCCGGCCTGCACGGTCTCGGCGAACTTCTCCGGCACCGCGTAGTCGAAGGGCCGGTCGAGGTGTGCCAGCGGGACATCGACGACGACCCTGGCCACCTGCACCGGACCAGTCTCCCCGCTCCCACCGACAGTCCCGCGGCCCGTCCCCGGCTCGGGACGGCTACTGGAACGGACCCGCTGCAGGGGCCCGCGCCGAGCCTGCGAGGCGTGGGGGGCAGCGGGGTCCTCTTACTACGCCCCCACGGCCGAGCGCAGCGCCTCGATGCGGTCGAGGCGCTCCCACGGCAGGTCCAGGTCGGCCCGGCCGAAGTGCCCGTAGGCAGCGGTGGGCCGGTAGATGGGCCGCAGCAGGTCGAGGTCGCGCACGATCGCGCCCGGCCGCAGGTCGAACACCGAGGTGATCGCCTTCTCCAGGACCTCGTCGGCGACGGTGCCGGTCCCGAACGTCTCCACGAACAGCCCGACCGGGTGGGCGGCGCCGATCGCGTAGGCCACCTGGACCTCGCAGCGGCGGGCCAGGCCCGCGGCGACCACGTTCTTGGCAACCCAGCGCATCGCGTAGGCACCCGACCGGTCGACCTTCGACGGGTCCTTGCCGGAGAACGCGCCACCACCGTGCCGGGCCATGCCGCCGTAGGTGTCGACGATGATCTTGCGGCCGGTGAGCCCCGCGTCGCCCATCGGGCCGCCGATGACGAACTTCCCGGTCGGGTTCACCAGCAGCCGGTGACCGGTGGTCGGCAGGCCCAGCGCGGCGAGCTCCGGCTCGACGACCAGTTCCTCGATGTCGGGGGTCAGCAGGGTCTCGATCGAGATGTCCTCGGCGTGCTGCGAGGACACGACCACCGTGTCGACGGCGACCGGCCGGTCGTCCTCGTAGACGACGGTGACCTGGGTCTTGCCGTCGGGCCGCAGGTAGGGCACCGAGCCGTCCTTGCGCACCGCCGACAGCCGGCGGGAGAGCCGGTGCGCCAGCGCGATGGGCAGCGGCATGAACTCGGGGGTCTCGTCGGAGGCGTAGCCGAACATCAGGCCCTGGTCACCGGCGCCCTGGCGGGCGATGGCGTCCTCGGTGGCCTCGGTCTGAGCCGCGAGCTCGGCCTGGGTGCGGGACTCGTAGGCGGTGTCGACGCCCTGGGCGATGTCCGGCGACTGGGCGCCGATCGACACGCTGACGCCGCAGGAGGCACCGTCGAAGCCCTTGCGCGAGGAGTCGTAGCCGATGGCGAGGACGGTTTCCCGCACGATCGCCGGGATGTCGACGTAGCCGGCCGTGGTCACCTCGCCGGCGATGTGCACCTGACCTGTGGTGATGAGGGTCTCGACCGCGACCCGGCTGCGGGGGTCCTCGGTGAGCATCGCGTCCAGGATCGAGTCGCTGATCTGGTCGGCGATCTTGTCCGGGTGGCCCTCGGTCACCGACTCGGAGGTGAAGAGACGGCGTGGCACTCGGTACTCCCTGGGACGGTAGGTGGGTGGGTGGGTGGGTGGCGGCAGAGCGGCGATGAGCGACGGCGGTGCCGCGCGCGACGTCCGTGCGGAGCACCTGGGTGCGCACGTTACCGGCGGGCTCCGGCTACGGCACCGCGGCGTACGTCAGGAGCCGGCCGGCGGGGCCAGCCGGGCGGTCACGGCGGTCCAGATGCCGGCGGCCACCGCGTCCTTGCTCCCGTGCGGCACCTCGGTGTCCGGCCCCTCGGCGGCGAGCACGACGACGGCGTTGTCGGCGCGGCCGAACACCTGCCCGGCCGAGACGTCGTTGACCACCAGCAGGTCGCAGCCCTTCCGGAGCAGCTTGGCGCGCGCGTGGGTCAGCACGTCGGCGTCGCCGTCGCCGGTCTCGGCGGCGAAACCCACGACCAGCTGACCGGGCGGCCGCTTCGTGACCAGCTCGGCCAGCACGTCGGGGTTGCGCACCAGCGCGATCGCGCTCGGCTCGCCGGCCGTGCCCTTCTTCAGCTTGGTGGCGGCGACGGTGACCGGCCGGAAGTCGGCGACCGCGGCGCTCATCACCACGACGTCGGCCATCGCCTCCCCACCCGCCCCGGCCTCGGCGAGCATGGCGGCCCGCAGCTCCTCGGCCGTCCCCACCGGGACGACGCGGACACCGAACGGCGCCGCGATCTCCACGTTCGCCGCCACCAGCACCACATCGGCCCCCCGGGCGGCGGCGACCCGCGCCAGCGCCCACCCCTGCTTGCCCGAGGACCGGTTCCCCAGGTACCGCACCGGGTCCAGCGGCTCACGGGTGCCGCCGGCGCTGATGACCACCCGTCGCCCCGTGAGGTCCCCCGGCAGCGCCGCGGCACCCCCGGCGAGCACGACGCCGGCCAGTGCGGCGATGTCGGTGGGCTCCGGCAGCCGGCCGGGCCCGGAGTCCGGGCCGGTGAGCCGGCCGATCGCCGGGGGCAGCACGACCGCGCCCCGGCGGCGCAGCGTGGCGACGTTGTCCTGGGTGGCCGGGTGCAGCCACATCTCGGTGTGCATCGCCGGGACGAAGACCACCGGGCAGTGCGCGGTGAGCAACGTGGCGGTGAGCAGGTCGTCGGCCCGGCCCATGGCGGCCCGGGCCAGCAGATCCGCGGTGGCCGGGGCGACGACGACGAGATCGGCCTCCTGGCCGATCCGGACGTGCGCCACCTCCGGCACGTCGGACCAGACGTCGGTGGTGACCGGGTTGCCCGACAGCGCCTCGAAGGTGGCCGCGCCGACGAAGTGCAGCGCGCCCGGCGTCGGGACGACCCGCACGTCGTGCCCCGCCTCGGTGAACGCCCGCAGCAGCAGCACGGCCTTGTAGGCGGCGACGCCACCGCTGACGCCCAGCACGATCCGGCTCATGACGTCATCCTCCACAACGCACCTCCGGTGTGTGACCGGAGCCTGCGGCCCTGCCCCCATAGAGCGACGCACCTCCGGTGTGTGACCGGAGCCTGCGGCCCTGCCCCTGAAGAACGAAGCCCCCGGCGGATGCCGGGGGCTTCGTCATCACTTCTGGGGTGCCGGGTTGCTGGACCTGCAGCCTCGCTCAGTTCTCGCCGGCGGTGTGGGCCAGCAGGCCCTCGTTGATCTCGCGCAGCGCGATCGACAGCGGCTTCTCCTGCGGCGCGGTGTCGACCAGCGGGCCGACGTACTCCAGCAGGCCCTCGGAGAGCTGGCTGTAGTAGGCGTTGATCTGGCGCGCGCGCTTGGCGGCGAAGATGACCAGCCCGTACTTGCTGCTGGTGCGCTCGAGCAGCTCGTCGATCGGCGGGTTGGTGATGCCCTCGGGGGCGGGTGCGACTCCGGACACGGGCGGGCGGGTCTCCTCGATCGTTCGGCGGGAGTGGGCGGCGGCCGGCGGGCCGGCCGCTCACTCGTGGGCGCTGCCGCCCGGACAGAGGCTGGGTGACGGCGCAGTCAGCAAGCCTACCAACTCGTCCGCAGCGCGGGCCACGTCGTCATTGACGACGACCACGTCGAACTCCCCGGACGAGTCGAGCTCGGCCTGCGCGATGGCCAGCCGGCGCTCCTGGACGGCCGCCGGCTCCGACCCGCGGCCGGCCAGCCGGCTGACCAGTTCCCCCCAGGAGGGCGGGGCGAGGAAGACCAACTGCGCCTCCGGGGCCCGGGCCCGCACCTGCCGGGCGCCCTGCAGCTCGATCTCCAGCAGCGCCGGCCGGCCGGTGGCCAGCTGCGCCGCCACGGGAGCGACCGGGGTGCCGTAGCGATTGCCGGCGTACTCGGCCCACTCCAGCAGCCCGTCGGTGGCGATCAGGTGGTCGAATTCGGCGTCCTCGACGAAGTGGTAGTGGACGCCGTCGACCTCACCGACGCGAGGACGACGAGTGGTCACCGACACCGACACCCACACATCGGGGTGCCGCTGCCGGACCGCGGCGACCACGGTGCCCTTGCCCACCCCGGAGGGTCCGGAGAGCACGGTCAACCGTGCCGATGTCGCTGCAGCCACTCGTCGTCCTCGCCCGGGTCGTCAGCGGTGCCGGCGGCTCCTCAGACGGCGCCGTCGACGGGGACCTGTTCGGCGACCACCTGGTCGCTGCCGAACTCGGCCTCCAGGGCCCGCCGCTGGTTGGCGCCCAGACCCCGCACGCGCCGCGTCGGGGAGATCTCCAGGCGTTCCATGATCTTCGCAGCCCGCGCCTTGCCGACTCCCGGCAGGGACTCCAGGACGGCGGAGACGCGCATCTTGCCGATCACTTCGTCCGTCTCGCCCTGCTTGAGGACGTCGCCGACCGTGGCGCCCTTGCTCTTGAGTCGCTCACGCAGTTCGGCACGCGCCTTGCGGGCTGCGGCCGCCTTCTCCAGGGCGGCGGCCCGCTGTTCCGGGGACAGGTCAGGCAGGGGCATGGTGCAACCCAATCGTGTCGTCGCCGGCCGTGCGAGGGCCGGCGCTCGTTCGGTTCGTCGAGACGTGGTGCGCCTCGCGACCGAGCCTCTCGGTCACGGTGGTCCAGGGCAAATCCGCTGGTCACGCACCCCCTGCGGGGCCGCGCGCCGGACCTGGGGACGCACCGTCACACTCAGGTGACCCAGCTGGCCACTCCTCGTGATCGCCGCAGGTCAGGACCGGTATGTGGACGGACCTGTTCCGTGGCCACACCTGCCTGCCCAGCTGCGGGAACCCGCCCCGACACGCCGACGAGACGACACGCCGACCGCTGGGGCGCAGGCTCACGTCGTCCGATCCGCCTCAGCCGCGGGGCCCCGCCTCGGCCGGCCGTGGGCGCACGGCGACGACGGCCACGTCGTCCTGCCCGCCCTGCGGCACCATCCGGCCGAGCACCGCGTCGCAGAGGTCGTCGAGCCCGTCGTGCGCGTGGCGCTCCAGGATCTCCAGCAGCAGCGCCAGCCCGTCGTCGATGGTGTGGTCGCGGGCCTCGATCAGCCCGTCGGTGTAGAGCAGCAGGGTCGCGCCGGCCGGCACCGTGGTCTCCTCGGTGTGCCGCGCGCTGGTCGCATCCACCCCCAGCAGCAGGTCCGCCCGCCCCGTGCCGTAGTCGAGCAGCTGCGCCCGCCCGTCGGGGCCCAGGAGCGCCGGCGGCGGATGGCCGGCGTTCGACCAGCGCAGCACGGCCCCGCCGTCCTCCCGTGGTGACAGCTCGGCCAGGACGGCGGTCGCGATGGTGGACAGCTCGAGGCCGTCGATGGCCTCGTCGACGGCGGTGAGCACCTGCGCCGGCGTCCCGGCGGTGGTGAACCCGATGCCGCGCACGAGTGATCGCAGCTGCCCCATGGCCGCCGCCGCACGGGTGTCGTGACCGACGACGTCGCCGATGACGATCGTGAGGTCGCCGCGTCGCTGCCGGAAGGCGTCGTACCAGTCGCCCCCGACCTGCGCCTCCCGCGCGGCGGCCACGTAGCGCACCGCGATGTCGGCGAAGGGCAGCTCCGGCGGCTCGGTCAGCAGGCTCTGCTGGAGCTCGGTGGCCACGTGGCGCTGTCCGGCGTAGAGCCGGGCGTTGTCCAGCGCGATCCCGGCCCGGCGCCCGATCTCGGTCGCCAGTGACATGTCGTCGCTCACGAAGCCCGGGCTGCCGGGGGTCCGTGCGAGCAGGAGCGAGCCCAGCACTCCACCCCGGCCGGGGACGGGGACGGCGAGCACGCTGCCCGTCCCCAGCTGGGTCACGAGCGACCGCAGGTCGGCGTCGGGCACCTGGTCGTCGAGGGTGGCCGGGTCGACGGCTGGGAACAGGACCGCTTCCCCGGCGGCCGCGCGCCGGCTGGCCTCGCTGCCGACCCCGCTACGCGCGACGAGGGCCTCGACGCGGCGGGCGACGGCCGCGAGGGAGGCATCACGGTGCCGGACGGCGAGGGCGGCGAGCTGGTCCCGCTCCGAACGGAACTGGATGCTCGTCCAGTCCGCCAGCGCGGGGACCAGCACGTCGGCCAGCCGGGACAGCGACTCGGCGACGTCCAGCGACCCGACGAGGGTCTCGGAGACGCGGGCGAGCAACTGGACCTGGGACGCGAGCCGGTCCCGCTCCCGCTCCGCCTGCCGGTGCGCGGTCACGTCGGTGGCGAGGAGGAGCACCACCGGCCGCCCGTCGTCGGTCTGGCTGCGCACGGCGGTCAGCTCGACGTCGACCCTCCCGGCGATCCGCACCTCGAGCGGAGCCGGCGCGACGTCCGTCCCCCCAGCAGCCCCGGCCCCGGACACCAGGGGAGCCATGAAAGCGACCGCGCCGGGGATGACGGTGTCCACCGAACGGCCGGTGCGCGCCTCCCGCAGGTCGAGGAGGTGCTCGCCGCGACGGTTCCACCCCAGCAGCTCACCCGAGGGGGCGGCCACGAGCACCGCGATCGGCGCGTGCTCGAGCAGCGACCCGACGGCCGCCGGGATCGTGGGAGCACGGCCGTCGGCGGCAGCGGCACGGCGCACCACCGCGGCCAGGACGGCGGCGTGCCGGCGTCGGTCGCCCGTGGACCGCCGGAGCTGGTCCAGCTGCTCCACCAGGTCGTCCTCGGCGGCGGAGGCGACCAGCAGGTCGAGGGGCACGCCGGGGGCGTAGGAGGCCTGCCCGCGGATGCCGGCGACGTCGTCGGTGAGCAGGGCGACGCCGGCGTCGGGCACCAGCCGGTGCACCCGCTGGACCAGCGCCAGGGGCGCGGTGGCCAGCGAGCCGATCACCACCAGGTCCACCGGCTCCGCAACGCCGCTCAGCCGGGCGTCCAGCTCGACCACCGAGACGCTGTCCTGTCCCGGCAGCCTCCGCAGCAGCGCCGCCTCGGCCGCCGAGAGGTCGACGAGGAGACAGCGGCCAGGTTCGCCGTGGCCGCTCACTCGCCCAGTAGCGGCAGGCCCAGCGCGGCCCGGCCCGTCCACGTGCGCAGGATGTCGGTCGTCGGGCTCATGACGTCGGCCGCCCGCGCGTCGCGCAGGTGCCGCTCCAGCGGTGACCGGTCGCGGTAGCCGATGCCGCCCACCAGGGTCATGGCCTCGTTGGTCACCTCCACGGCGCACTGCGCCACCTCGGCCTTGGCCGACGTGAGCGCTGGGAGCGCCGACGGGCCGCCGGAGTCACCCTCCTCGGCGGCCCAGTGCACCAGGCGGCGGGTGCGCTCCACCTGCGCCCACAGCACTCCCAGCCGGTGCTGCAAGATCGGCTCGCCGGCCAGCCGTCGCCCGGTGTGCGCGTGCGCCCGGCGGGACAGGTGGCCGGTCGCCTCGTCCAGCGAGGCCTGCGCCACGCCCACGTACGTGCCCGCCATGGCCATCAGGAAGTAGGGCGCCACGACCTCGAAGACGTACCAGATCTGGTCGCCCTCGGCACCGAGCAGGTGGTCGGGCCCCAGTACGACGTCGTCCAGGCGCAGGCCCCGGGAGGAGTTGCCCCGCATTCCGATGCCGGTCCACTCGCCGCCCCACGTCAGGCCGTCGGCCCCCGCCGGCACCACGAAGCAGGAGAACTGCCCCATGGGCGCCTCGGGATCGGCCGCCACGGTGCTGACGACGTAGGAGTCGGCGTGCGAGCCGTTGGTGATGAACGACTTCTCACCGGTGATCCGCAGCCCCGCCGCATCGCGCGTCATCCGGGTCTGCGGCAGCCAGAACTGGGCACCGGTGCCCGGCTCGGACACGGCCAGGGTGGTCAGGTGCTCGCCTGCCACGATCGCGTCGAGGAACTCCGTGCGCTGCCGTTCGGTCGGCTTCGCGGCGAGCACCGCGGTGGCCACGCAGTGCATCCCGAAGCAGAGCGCGGTCGAGGCGCACACCCGGCCCAGCACCTCGCACACCGCCGCGACGCCGCGCAGTCCGAGGCCCGCTCCGCCGACCGAGCGAGGCGCGGCCAGGCCACCGAGCCCGGCGGCCTGCAGGGCCCGGATCGCCTCGGCCGGCCAGACGCCCGAGTCGGTGCGGTCCGCGAGCGGACCCGCGACCGTCTGCGCCACCTCGTCGGCACGGGCGACGGCCTCCGCCACGCTCGTCGGCCCCGTCGTCGTCACGATGGCCCAGCATAGGGGCCCGGAAACGGGTCTTGCCCCACGCCGGTCGGGTGGTCAGCCGGTTGTGGGCGTCGCACGCCGACCGGACCGGCGGCGCCTCACGCCGCCAGCGCCTCAGCCCAGCGCGCGGCGGCGGCCCGCAGCGCGGCCGGGTCGGGGCCGGCGCCGAGGACGTCGCGGGAGACGGTCGGGACGACGGCCGTGCCCGCGCCGAACAGCCGGCGCAGATCACTCACCGAGCCGCCCTGCGCGCCGAGACCGGGGGCGAGGACCGGCCCACCGAGACCGTCGAGGTCGACGTCGAGCGCATCCAGCGTGGCACCCACGACGACGCCGAACGACCCCGTGGACGGGCCCCACCCGCTGCGGGGGTCCACGGACGACGCCAGGTCCGTCGGCGGATCGCCGACGAACTCGTCCGGTGCGTTCCAGCCGCGGACCGTGTCGACGACGACCTGCGCGACCGACCGCTCCCCGACCGTCGCGTGCTGGAAGGCGCCCGCATCCGGGTTCGAGGTGCGGGCCAGGACGAAGAGGCCCCCGCCGAACCTCGTCGCGGTGCTGACGGCGGGCCGCAGCGACTCCGGCCCGAGATAGGGGCTGACGGTCATCGCGTCCACCTGCATCGGGTGGTCGCTGCGCAGGTAGTCGGCGTAGGCGGCCATGGTCGAACCGATGTCGCCACGCTTGGCGTCCAGCAGCACGAGGGCGCCCGCCTCGTGGGCCCTCACCACCGCGTCCTCGAGCACCGCCAGCCCGCGCGAGCCGAACCGTTCGTAAAAGGCCAGCTGCGGCTTCAGCACGGCCACCGATCCGGCGAGCGCGTCGACCACCGCATCGGTGAAGCGGCGCAGCCCGTCCAGCGAGTCGCCCACCCCCCAGTCCAGGAGCAGCTCCTCGTGCGGGTCGATGCCCACGCACAGCGGGCCGCGAGCGGCCACGGCCGCCGCCAGGCGCTGCCCGAAGGGGACGGTCACGAGTCCTCCTCGCTGGCGCTCGTCGAACCCGCGCCCGGCGGTGCTGCGCCCATGCGTGACCTCGCAAGCTCGGTCACGAGACCTCCACGGCTCGGGGCAGGGTGCCCCCCAGCGCGGCGATGCAGCGCTGGGCGAGGAACGGGTCGGCGAAGGCGCCGGAGGCGGACTGGACGGCGTCGGCGCCGATCGCGAACAGCGCCCCGAAGGACGCCGGATCGGTGACCCCACCCATGGCCAGGACGTCGAAGCGCAGCCCGCCGGCCTCGCGCAGGGCGACGAGCCGCCGGGTGAAGTCCAGCGCGGAGCCGTGCACCGCGACGCCCGACAGCCCGGCGAGTTCCCGGCCGGGGAAGGTGGGAGCGCCGTCGCTGCGGCGGACCCGGCTCTGCAGGGTGTTGATCCCGGCGATGCCGTCGACCAGCGGCGCCAGGCGCGGGACGAGCGCGGCCAGCTGCTGCTCGTCGAGCCAGGACAGCTTGGCGACCAGCCCGGTGCGGTCGTCCAGCGCCCGCCGCACGGCCTCCACCACGGCCACGGTCGCGTCGGCGTCCAGGCACAGCGGGGGCTTCACCCCGCCCGCGGAGGCACTGAGCGTGTTCGGGCACGACAGGTTCAGCTCGATCACCGGGGCCCCGGCCTCCTGCGCCAGCCGCGCGGTCCGGGAGAAGTCCTCGACCAGGTCGGTGCCGTTCCCCTCGCCCATGACGCTCACCAGGAGCAGTGCGTCCTCCCCGACGGCGGCCAGCGACCGCTCCAGGTCGGCCATCCACTCCTCCGGTGGCGGCGACGGCACCCCGAAGGAGTTGACCGTGCTCACCTCCGGGGTCCCGGGGGCCACCCAGTCCCACGGGTCGGCGACGACGTCGGCCTCGGCACCCGGGGGCAGGCTCGCCGTCTCCCGCGGGGCGAAGGTCCAGTTCGGCTGCTCGTTCGGCGGGTGCTCGCGGCCGCGGACGGTCTTGTACGTCAGCACGCTGTAGCCGTTCGCCAGGTTGTGCCGCACCCACGCCTCGCTGCCGTTGAGCACGCAGGCCGGCACGCCGATCGGGAGGCCGACCGAGCGCCCGAGCACCCGCCAGCGCCGCGCGCCCGCCGTCGGCCGCTCGGGCAGCCGCGGGCCCAGCGGGCGGGCGAGGTTCTCCCGGAAGGTCCCGAGGACGTCGTACCCGGGTACCGGCAGGCCGGCCACGGCGAGCACGTCGGCGTGGCCGGCGAAGTACAGCACCCGGGTGAGCAGCGGCAGGTCGCCGTCCCCGGCGTCGCCGCCGGCCAGCCGCCGGGTCAGGGCATCGGCCTGCGCCGCCAGCGCGTCGAACTCGGCCTGCGGCGGGCGGGCGAAGCGGGTGACGCCGGCGAGGAACGCGGCGGGCAGCCCGTCGACCAGGTCCCGGTGGACCAGCTCGGTGCGTACCTCACGGACCGCCGCGCTCCCCGCCCCCGTCACGCCGAGGTACCGGCGAACGTGCTGGGGCCGCCGGACGTGCCGCCGGCCAGCGCCGCGTGCACCTCCTGCAGGCTGCGCACGCCGACGTCCCCGCGCCGCAGCGCCTCGATCCCCTGGACGGCGGCCGCGAGGCCCTGGACCGTGGTGATGCACGGGATGCCGGCGCTCACCGCGGCGGTCCGGATCTCGTAGCCGTCCAGCCGGGGGCCGCTGTTGCCCGGCGAGCCGAACGGCGTGTTCACCACCATGTCCACGTCCCCGGCGAGGATGGCCTCGACGACGTTGCCCGGCCCCTCGCTGTACTTGCCGACCAGCTCGCAGGCAACCCCGTGGCGGCGCAGCACCTGGGCGGTACCGGCAGTGGCCAGCACGCGGAAGCCGAGGTCGGCCAGCCGCTTGACCGGGAACACCGCCGAGCGCTTGTCGCGGTTGGCCAGGGAGACGAAGACCGTGCCCTCGAGCGGCAGCGAGCCGTAGGCCGCCGCCTGCGACTTGGCGAACGCGGTGCCGAACTCGTCGTCGAGGCCCATCACCTCGCCGGTGCTCTTCATCTCCGGGGAGAGGACGGTGTCGACGCCGTGACCCTCGACGGTGCGGAAGCGGTGGAAGGGCAGGACCGCCTCCTTCACCGCGATCGGCGCGTCCGCGGGCAGGTCGGTGCCGTCGCCGGCTGCGGGGAGCACGCCGGCCTCGCGCAGGCCGGCGATCGTCTCCCCGACCGCGATGCGGGCCGCGGCCTTGGCCAGCTGCACCGCCGTCGCCTTGGAGACGAACGGCACCGTCCGGCTGGCCCGTGGGTTGGCCTCGATGACGTAGAGGATGTCGTCCTTGATCGCGTACTGGACGTTCACCAGGCCCCGCACGCCGATCCGCCCGGCCAGCTTCTCGGTGGCGGCGCGGATCTTCAGCAGGTCCGCCGAGCCCAGCGTGATCGGCGGCAGGGCGCAGGCGGAGTCACCGGAGTGGATGCCGGCCTCCTCGATGTGCTCCATGACGCCGCCGAGATACAGCTCCGCGCCGTCGTAGAGCGCGTCGACGTCGATCTCCACCGCGTCCTCGAGGAACCGGTCGACCAGCACCGGGTGGGCGACGCTGACGTCGGTGGCCTTGGCGATGTAGGCCTCGAGCGTGGCGTCGTCGTAGACGATCTCCATGCCGCGGCCACCGAGCACGTAGGACGGCCGGACCAGCACCGGGTAGCCGATCCCTGCGGCGATCTCCTGCGCCTCGGCGTACGTGGTCGCCGTGCCGTGCTTGGGTGCCAGCAGGCCGGTGTCGGCGAGCACGCGGGAGAAGGCCCCCCGGTGCTCGGCGTCGTCGATCGCCTCCGGCGAGGTGCCCAGCACCGGCACGCCGGCGTCCTTGAGCCGCTGGGCCAGGCCCAGCGGGGTCTGCCCGCCGAGGGTGCAGATGACCCCGGCCACCGGGCCGGCCGCGCGCTCGGCCTCGACTACCTCGAGGACGTCCTCGAAGGTCAGCGGCTCGAAGTACAGCCGGTCGGCGGTGTCGTAGTCGGTGGAGACGGTCTCCGGGTTGCAGTTGACCATCACCGCCTCGTAGCCGGCGTCCTGCAGGGCCATCACCGCGTGCACGCAGGAGTAGTCGAACTCGATGCCCTGCCCGATCCGGTTGGGCCCGGAGCCCAGGATCAGCACCGCCGGCTTCTCGCGGGGCCGCACCTCGGTCTCCTCGTCGTAGGACGAGTAGTGGTACGGCGTGCGGGCGGCGAACTCGGCGGCGCAGGTGTCGACGGTCTTGTAGACCGGCCGCACCCCCAGCCGCCAGCGCAGCGTTCGGACGCCGTCCTCGCCGGCGAGCTCCGGCCGCAGCGCCGCGATCTGCCGGTCGGACAGGCCGTGCCGCTTCGCCCGCCGGAGCAGCTCCGGGGTGAGCGACGGCGCCTCGCGGACGGCCTCGCCGACCTCCCGGACCAGCGCGATCTGGTCGACGAACCACGGGTCGAAGCCACTGGCGTCGGCGACCTGCTCGGCCGTTGCCCCCGCGGCGAGCGCCTGCTCGGCCAGGTACAGCCGGCCGTCGACCGGGGTGCGCAGTGCCCCCAGCAGCTCCTCGGCCGGCCGCTGCTCGGGAGCCCCGGTCCAGAAGCCGGCCACCTTCGTCTCGGTGGAACGCATGGCCTTGCCCAGCGCCTCGGTGAAGTTGCGGCCCATGGCCATCACCTCGCCGACGCTCTTCATCGTCGTGGTGAGCCGCGGATCGGCGCCCGGGAACTTCTCGAACGCGAACCGCGGGATCTTCACCACGACGTAGTCCAGGGTCGGCTCGAACGCCGCCGGGGTGACGCCGGTGATGTCGTTGGTGATCTCGTCGAGGGTGTAGCCGATGGCCAGCTTCGCGGCGATCTTCGCGATCGGGAAGCCGGTGGCCTTCGACGCCAGCGCGCTCGACCGGGAGACGCGCGGGTTCATCTCGATGACGACCAGGCGCCCGGTCCCGGGGTGGACGGCGAACTGGATGTTGCAGCCGCCGGTGTCCACGCCGACCTCGCGCAGCACGGCGATGCCGACGTCGCGCATCTGCTGGTACTCGCGGTCGGTGAGCGTCATCGCCGGGGCGACGGTGACCGAGTCACCGGTGTGCACGCCCATCGCGTCGATGTTCTCGATCGAGCAGATGACCACCACGTTGTCGCTGCGGTCGCGCATGAGCTCGAGCTCGTACTCCTTCCAGCCGAGCACCGACTCCTCGATCAGCACGGTGTGCACCGGGGAGTCGGCCAGCCCGTGGCCGGCCATGCGGCGCAGCATCGCCTCGTCGGTCGCGATGCCCGAGCCGAGCCCGCCCATGGTGAAACTGGGCCGGATGACGACCGGGTAGCCGACCTCCTCGGCGGTGGTCAGCGCCTCCTCCACGGTGGCGCACACCGTCGAGCGGGGAGCGTCGGCCCCGATGGAGCGGACGATGTCCTTGAACAGCTGCCGGTCCTCGCCGCGGTTGATCGCGTCGACGTCGGCGCCGATGAGCTGGACGCCGTACTTCTCCAGCACACCGTTCTCGTAGAGCCCGATCGCGATGTTGAGCGCGGTCTGCCCGCCGAGGGTGGCCAGCAGCGCGTCGGGGCGCTCCTTGGCGATGACCTTCTCGACGAACTCCGGCGTCAGCGGCTCGATGTAGGTGGCGTCGGCGACCTCGGGGTCGGTCATGATCGTGGCCGGGTTGCTGTTGACGAGGCTGACCCGCAGGCCCTCGGCCCTCAGCACGCGGCAGGCCTGGGTACCGGAGTAGTCGAACTCCGCCGCCTGCCCGATGAGGATCGGCCCGGAGCCGATGACCATGACGTGCTGGATGTCGGTGCGCTTGGGCATCTCAGGCGTTCTCCCCCGTGCTGTGCTCCACGACGGGAGGCGGGCTCACCGCGTCGTCGCCCTGACGCGCGGCCTCCATCAGGTCGACGAAGCGCTGGAACAGCGGCGCGGCGTCGTGCGGGCCGGCCGCCGACTCCGGGTGGAACTGCACGCTGAACGCGGGCACCTCCAGGCAGCGCAGCCCCTCGACGACGTCGTCGTTGAGACCCACGTGGCTGACCTCCACCTGCCCGTAGGGCGTGTCGGTCGGCCGGTCCAGGGGGGCGTCGACGGCGAAGCCGTGGTTGTGGCTGGTCACCCGCACCGTGCCGCTGACCCGATCGAGCACCGGCTGGTTCAGGCCGCGGTGTCCGAAGCGCAGCTTGTAGGTGCCCAGGCCCAGTGCCCGGCCCAGGATCTGGTTGCCGAAGCAGATGCCGAACAGCGGCCGGCGGGCATCGAGCACCCCGCGCACCGCGGCCACGGCGTAGTCGGCGGCGGCCGGATCGCCGGGGCCGTTGGACAGGAACACGCCGTCCGGGCCGGCGGACAGCAACTCCTCGGCGGTCGCCGTCGAGGGCAGCACGTGGGTCTCCACGCCGAGCTCGGCCAGGTGCCGCGGCGTCGCTGTCTTGATGCCGAGGTCCAGGGCCGCGATGGTGAACCGCTTCTCCGCCACCGCCGGGACGACGTAGGCCTGCCCGGTGCTCACCTGCGGGGCCAGGTCGGCCCCCGTCATGCTCTCGGCCTCCCGCACCCGCGCCAGGAGCTCGTCCGAATCGGTGATCTCGCTGCTGATCCCCGCCCGCATGGCCCCCCGCTCGCGCAGGTGGCGGGTGAGCGCCCGGGTGTCGACGCCGCTGATCCCGACGACCCCCTGCCCGGCCAGTTCGCCGTCCAGGGTGCCGGTGGCCCGCCAGTTGGCCGGCCGGCGGGCGGGATCGCGGACGACGAGGCCGGCCACCCACATGCGGCTGCTCTCGTCGTCCTCGCCGTTGACACCGGTGTTGCCGATGTGCGGCGCCGTCATGACGACGACCTGCCGGTGGTAGCTGGGGTCGGTCAGCGTCTCCTGGTAGCCGGTCATGCCGGTGGCGAACACCGCCTCGCCGACCGTCGTCCCGATCGCCCCGTAGGCCTCGCCCCGGAACGTGCGCCCGTCCTCGAGCACGAGGAGCGCTTCCTTCACTTGCTCTGCCCTTCTGTTCGATTCCGCGCTCGCTCCGCTCCTCGCTCGTTCCTCGCTGCGATGCTCACTCACTGTCATCGAACGGCCTTTCCGTCCAGAACGGTCGGCGTCCCCCGGAGGAACGTCGCGACCACCCGGCCGGGGAGCTCCCGGCCGGCATAGGGGCTGTTGCGGCTGCGGCTGGCCAGGGCCGCCGGGTCGACGACGGCCCGGTGCCCGGGGTCGACCAGCAGCAGGTTGGCCGGCTCGCCCACGGCGATGGGCCGGCCGTGCGACTCCAGCCGGCCGATGGCCGCCGGGCGCACCGACATCCGGTCGGCGACCCCGGCCCAGTCGAGCCGGCCGGGCTCGACCATCGTCTCGATGACGACCGAGAGCGCCTGCTCCAGCCCGAGCATCCCGGGCCGGGCCTGCGCCCACTCGCTCTCCTTGTCCTCCACCGCGTGCGGGGCGTGGTCGGTGCCGACGGCGTCGATCGTCCCGTCCGCGAGGCCGGCCCGCAGCGCCTCCACGTCGGCGTCGGTCCGCAGCGGCGGGTTGACCTTGAACACCGGGTCGTAGCTCTCGGCGCAGGCGTCGGTGAGCAGCAGGTGGTGCGGGGTCACCTCGGCGGTCACCTGGACGCCGCGGGACTTCGCCCAGCGCAGGATGTCCACCGACCCGGCCGTCGAGACGTGGCAGACGTGCAGCCGCGCGCCGACGTGCTCGGCGAGCAGCACGTCGCGGGCGATGATCGCCTCCTCCGCGGCGGCCGGCCAGCCGGTCAGGCCGAGCCGCGCCGAGCGGTCGCCCTCGTGCATCTGGGCGCCGGTGGTCAGCCGCGGCTCCTCGGCGTGCTGGGCGACGACGCCGTCGAAGGCCTTCACGTACTCCAGCGCCCGGCGCATGAGCGCGGGGTCGGCCACGCAGTGCCCGTCGTCGGAGAAGACCCGCACGCGGGCAGCGGAGTCGGCCATCGCGCCGAGCTCGGCCAGCCGCTCCCCCTTCAACCCGACGGTCACCGCGCCCACGGGGACGACGTCGACCAGGCCGGCCTCCTGGCCCAGCCGCCACACCTGCTCGACGACCCCGGCGGTGTCGGCGACCGGGTCTGTGTTGGCCATCGCGTGCACCGCGGTGAACCCGCCCAGCGCTGCCGCGCGGCTGCCGGTCTCCACCGTCTCGGCGTCCTCGCGGCCGGGCTCGCGCAGGTGGGTGTGCAGGTCGACCAGCCCGGGGAGCGCGACGAGTCCGCCGGCCTCCACGACGTCGGCGCCGGCCGGCGACAGCGACTCGCCGATCGCCGCGATGCGGCCGTCCTCGACGAGGATGTCGGCGGCATCGCCGCCGAGCGGCCGGACGCCCTTGATCAGGTAGGTGGTCACTGTCCTCTTTCCTCGCTCCGCTCGGCCGGACGCTGAGTCCTCGCTCGTTCCTCGCTGCGATGCTCACTCACTGGGGAGACCCTCCGAGCAGCAGGTAGAGCACGGCCATGCGGACCGACACCCCGTTGGCGACCTGCTCGACGATGGTCGAGCGGACCGAGTCGGCGACGTCGGCGGCGATCTCCATGCCGCGGTTCATCGGGCCGGGGTGCATGACGATGGCGTCGTCGGGCAGCGCGCCCATCCGGTGGGCGTCCAGGCCGTAGCGGCGGCTGTACTCCCGGGCGCTCGGGAAGAACGAGGCGTTCATCCGCTCGGCCTGCACGCGCAGCATCATCACGACGTCGCTCTTGGGCAGGACGGCGTCCAGGTCGTAGCCGACCTCGGCCGGCCAGCTGCCCACGCCCACCGGCAGCAGCGTCGGGGGCGCCACCAGGGTGACCTCGGCACCGAGGGTGTGCAGCAGCCCGACGTTGGACCGGGCCACCCGGCTGTGCAGCACGTCGCCGACGATCGTCACCCGCACGCCGTCGAGGCGGCCCAGCCGCTGCCGGATCGTGTAGGCGTCCAGCAGCGCCTGGGTCGGGTGCTCGTGGGTGCCGTCACCGGCGTTGACCACGCTGCCGCGGACCCAGTGCGCCAGCCGGTGCGGTGCGCCCGACATGTGGTGCCGGACGACGACCGCGTCGCTGCCCATGGCCTCGAGGGTGAGCGCGGTGTCCTTGAGGCTCTCGCCCTTGGAGACGCTGCTGCCCTTGGCCGAGAAGTTGATGACGTCGGCCGAGAGCCGCTTGGCGGCCAGCTCGAAGGAGATGCGGGTGCGCGTGGAGTCCTCGTAGAAGAGGTTGACCACGGTGCGGCCGCGCAGGGTCGGGAGCTTCTTCACCTCGCGGCCGGCCAGCGCCTGGTCGATCTGCGCCGCGGTGTCGAGCACCAGCGTCGCGTCGTCCCGGTCGAGGTCAGCGGCCTCCAGCAGGTGCCGCTTCATGCGCTGTCCCCCGTTCGGCTCCGCGGTCGCTCCGCTCCTCGCTCGCCGGCGCTCGCTGCGATGCCCATTTCCTGTCGCCTCACAGCTCCCCGTCCAGGACCACGACCTCGTCGCTCCCGTCGGTCTCGGCGAGGTGCACCTTCACCTGCTGGCTCCGCGAGGTCGGCACGTTCTTGCCGACGAAGTCGGCCTTGATCGGCAGTTCCCGGTGCCCGCGGTCGACCAGCACGGCCAGCTGGACGCTCCGCGGCCGGCCGAGGTCGCGCAGCGCGTCCAGCGCGGCCCGGACGGACCGGCCGGAGAACAGGACGTCGTCGACGAGCACGACGAGCCGGTCGTCGATGCCCGCGTCGGGCAGCACGGTGGGCTCCAGCGCGCGGACACCGCGCAGCCGCAGGTCGTCGCGGTAGAGGGTGATGTCGGCGGTTCCGACGTCGACCGTCGTCCCGGTGAACGCCTCGATCCGGGCGGCCAGGCGGCGGGCCAGCGGGGCACCGCGGGTGGGGATGCCCACCAGCACGAGGTCGGAGAGCCCTCCGTCGGCCGATCCACCGCCCTCCGGGCGGCCGCTCGCGGCCCGTTCGATGAGCTGGTGGGCCATGCGATCGACGACGCGCGCGACGTCGGCGGAGGAGAGCAGGGTACCGGGGGTGCTGCCGGGAGTCGTGCTCCGGGCAGGCTCGGAGGAGCGGGCCATGAGGCCTCCTTCCCCGCCTCACTGGACGGGTCGTTAAAGGAGTGGTCGGACCGGGCTCGACGGTACTGCACCGCGCCGGACGACCCGCGCGGCGGGGCGTCGCGCACCCACCGTGGCGGCCTTTCACCGGCATCCCCCGCTCGCGTCAGCCCGCCTGTTGGAATTCCGGCTCGGCAAGTACGCTGCGTGACGACCAGCCCGCACCCGAGACGACGGACAGTGAGCAGACAGCGATGAGCACCGACTACTCACGGGCCCTCGGCGCCCGGCTCCGCGCGATCCGCAACCAGCAGGGACTGTCCCTGCAGGGTGTGGAGGACAAGTCGCACGGCCGCTGGAAGGCGGTCGTCGTCGGCTCCTACGAACGAGGCGACCGCGCCGTCACCGTGCAGCGCCTCTCCGAGCTGGCCGTCTTCTACGGCGTCCCGGTGTCGGAGCTGCTGCCCGATCCGCGGCCGAGCTCCGCGGTCACCTCGACGAACAAGATCGTGCTGAACCTGGAGTCGCTGGGCTCGCTGCCCGCGGACGAGGCCGGCCCCCTGGCCCGCTACGCCTCGACGATCCAGGCCCAGCGGCACGACTACAACGGCAAGGTCCTCTCGATCCGGGCCGAGGACCTCAAGTCGCTGGCGATCATCTACGACATGAGCCCCGACGAGCTGACCACCCGGCTCATCGAGTGGGGCGTCCTCTCCCCCGGCATGGAGGGCATCATCAGCAGCGGCGGTGACGACGACCTCGAGGAGGACGTCGACGACTCGTGGGGGGACCGCCGGCGCTCGCCGCGCTGACGCTCCGCTCCCTCGACGAGAGCCCCTACCGATCCGGTAGGGGCTCTCGTCGCGTCCGGGGGAGCCGCTCATCCGGTCGCATGCCTCCGGCGGCACGCGGTGGTGCACCGGGGCCCGGCCGGTCGTGGGTTACGGGGCCGCACGGTTCCGACGCGCGCCCCAGACGCTGTTTCACCGACCCCCGCTGTGCCAGGGTGCTGGCACCCGGGCGCCTGATCCGGAACCCAGGGAGGTCCGGATGCCGGCGGTGGAGATGGTGGAGGTCTCGAAGACCTACCGCGGACGGGGTGGCCAGCCCCTCAAGGCGCTCGACGGCCTGGACATGGTGGTCGAGTCCGGCGGCGTCCACGGCCTCCTCGGCCCGAACGGATCGGGCAAGACCACCTCCATCCGGGCGCTGCTGGGCCTCGTCGGCATCGACGGCGGTGCCGGTCGGATGCGGTTGCTGGACGAGCCCGTGCCCTCCGGCCTCCCGGGAGTCATCGGGCACGTGGGCGCGCTCGTGGAGACGCCGCTGTTCTTCCCCGGCTTCTCCGGTCGCCGCAACCTCCGGCTGCTGGCCGAGACCGCCGGCGTCCCCAGGGGGCGCGTCGAGGAGTGCCTGGAGATGGTCGCCCTGCGCGAGCGTGCCGACGACCGGTTCAGGGGCTACTCCCTCGGCATGAAGCAGCGGCTCGGCATCGCGGCGGCGCTGCTCAAGTTCCCCCGGCTGCTCATCCTCGACGAGCCCAGCAACGGCCTGGACCCGGCCGGCATCCGGGACGTGCGAGAGCTGATCCGGCGGCTCGGGACCGACGGCCGGACGACGGTGCTCGTGTCCTCGCACCTGCTGGCCGAGATCCAGCAGGTCTGCGACTCGGTCACGATCCTCGCCCGCGGCCGTCGGGTCGCCACCGGGCCGGTCTCCTCGGTACTGACCCTCGCCGGCGCCGCCGACGTACGCGTGGTGGTGCCGGATCCGGCCGCCGCGGCCGCCGTCCTCGCCGGCGGCGGCTTCTCCGTCTCCCCGGCACCGGACGGGCAGATCCTGGTGCACGGAGCACCGGCCCCCGGCGACATCACCCGCCTGCTGGCCGAGCACGGCCACTACCTCGAGGAGCTGGTCCGCGTGACCCCCGACCTGGAGAGCGCGTTCCTCGCCATCACCGGGGAGCGGGCATGAGCGCGATGACCCAGCAGCCGACCGTCGAGCCGGAGCCAGGAGCGGCCCACCGGTCCGGCAGCCTGTTCCGCGCAGAGCTGCACCGGTTCCGTGCCCGCCGGTTCATCCAGGTACTGCTCGGGCTGTCGGTCGTCGGCTGGCTGGCCGCCGTCTGCATCGGCCTGCTCAACTTCGGCGCCCCCACCGAAGCCGACTACGCCGACGCCCGGGAGCGGATGCAGGAGTTCATCGCCGCCGAGGAGGCCTGGCGGGCGGACTGCGCCAGGGAGGCCGAGCGCGGCGGGCAGGACCCCGAGGTGTTCTGCGGACCACCCCTCGACACCTCGACCTGGCGGGTCGAGGACTACCTCGACACCGCGCCCTTCGACTTCGCCGCGGCAGGCCCCGCCGGCGCAATGGCCTTCGCGGCGGCCGCCGCCGTGCTGGCCTTCCTGATCGGGGCGACGTGGATCGGAGCCGAGTGGTCGCACCGGACCATCGTGGCGCTGCTCTTCTGGGTGCCGAGCCGGCTGCGGGTGATGGGCACCAAGATCGGTGTCCTCGCGCTGGCGGCGGCGGCCATCGGGGTCGCCGCGCAGGTCGGCTGGCTGCTCATGGCCTGGATCCTGACCACGTTCGTGGGCAACGATCAGGAGCCGCCGGACGGCTTCTGGGCCGACCTGCTGGCCGCGCAGGGCCGATCGGTCCTCCTCGTGGTGCTGATCTCGCTGATCGGTCTCGGGCTGGCCAACCTCGTGCGGAACACCGGGGCGTCCCTGGGGGTCGGCTTCGTCTACTTCGCGATCGTGGAGAACGCGCTGCGGATCTACGACCCGATGCTGGACCGGTGGCTCCTGTCCACCAACGCGATCGCCCTGGTCCTCCCCGCCGGCCTCCGGGTGTACGACTACAGCGCCATGGGGTCGGGGATGAGCGAACCGCCGTCCTACCTGGTCACCAACCTGCAGGGCGGTCTGGTGGTCGGTGCGTTCGCCGCGGTGATCGTGGGTGTCGGCGTCTGGCTCTTCGCCCGCCGCGACCTGCACTAGGACCAAGGCCGTCCACTCGAGCGAACGGCCTCGCCGCGGCAGTCGTGACCCGGATGCCTCGCTGCGGACCGGGCCGGCGTCTCGCGGGCGCCGCCGAGTGCGTGGACAGGACCGCATCAGGCGCCGAGGACCACTCCTCGCGCCATCAGCGCCAGGCCGACGAGGAGCACGAAGGAGGCGGTGACCACCGGTGCGCTGCGGGCCACGCGGCCCAGCAGCGCGGGAGCCCGCCGCGTGGCCAGCCGGTGGTCGAGCCGCTCGCGCAACCCGACCAGTGCCAGGCCCACAGCGGTGAGGGTCGCGGCCATGCCGAGTCCGTAGGCGATGACCAGCAGGACGCCGAAGACCGTGCGCCCGAGCCCGATCGAGGCGACCAGCACGATGAGCGCCGACGGGCTCGGCACGAGACCGCCGGCGACTCCCATGCCGACCAGTCCGCCGCGGCCGGGGCCATGGGTGTGGCCGCCCGGACCATGCTGGTGGACGCCGGACCACCAGGCACCGAGGCTGTGCTCGTGGCCGTGCCCGCGCCCGTGCCCGTGCCCGTGGCCGTCCTCGTCCTCGTGCCCGTGCTCGTGACCGTGGCCGTGCCCGTGCCCGTGCCCGTGCCCGTGGCCGTGGCCGTGGCCGTGGCCGTGCCCGTGCCCGTGCCCGTGCCCGTGCCCGTGCCCGTCGGGAACTGGTACGTCATGGACCACGACCGAGGGCCCACGGCTAGCGCCCGCGAGCGCCGGGACGCCGGCCGCCAGCGCCGGCTCGGGCAGCTGATCGGTCGACGCGGCGCCGCCGGCCCGGCTCCGCAAGGCCCCGCGCAGCATGAAGGCACCGATCACGGCCACCAGGAGACCGCTCACCACGCCGAGCCAGCGCAGCACCTGGTCACCGGCCAGCGCGCTCGACAACGACAGGGCGGCGCCCAGCAGCAGCACCCCGACGGTGTGCGTGACGGTGACGGTGGCTCCGACGGTCACTGCGTCGCGCGGCCGCCCGGCTCGACCGGCCAGATAGGCCGCCATCACCGTCTTTCCGTGTCCGGGCAGCAGGGCGTGACCGCAGCCGAGGAGGACGGCGAGGGCCAGGGCCAGCCCGCCGACCAGCGGCGTCAGGTCGCCGTCACCGATCATCGTCTGCAGTCGGCGGTCGAGGGCGGCCATCGCCGAGGCGAAAGGATCGCCCGACCGAGGTGCGACCGTCCCGCCGCTGCCGGTGTTCTCACCCGGCTCGGTGGCCACCTCGAAGGAGCGGACGTCGACCGGCGAGGAGAGCAGGTCCTCGGGGTAGCTGCGCAGCTGGTCGGTCGGGCTCTCCGCCGGTACCGGGCTGTCGACCAACCGGACGCCGTCGCCGTCGGCGGTGATCTCCCGCCACCCGACCGGCCCGTCCAGGTGGTCGTCGGTGAAGGCGACCGTCGCCGGGCCGCTCAGCTCGACCTCCGCCCGCAGGTCGCAGGCCAGCCGCAGCGTCGGGAGGTTCGCCGCTCCGGGCACCGTCTCCAGATCGGTCGCCCGGATCGTCCACGCGACCGGCGCGCCGTCCACGGTCAGCCGCAGATCACCGGCGAGATCCGCGCACTGATCGGCCGCAGCCGACGCGAGCTGGTCGGCGTCGGGAGTGCCGTCGGGCGCGACCTCCTGCAGCGCCTGGACGGTCGGGATCTCCGCCCGGTCGACCACCGCGGTCAGCAGGACGGCGTCGGGGGTGAACAACAGGTGATCGGCGTGATTGACGGTGAAGTTGCCGAGCGGATGCGCGGAGGCCGGTGCCGCCGGGACAGCGGCGAGCAGCAGCACCGCGCCCGTGGCGACGACGGCGGCAGCCCGTCCGCGCGTCACGGCCGGCCGCCCGGATCGACGGTGCTCCGTACCCATGCCACCGCCCCGGTTTTCGTCTGCCGGCCGCCTGGCACGCCGGTCGACCAGGCCGGCCTTCCACTGGCCGGCATGGTGTCCTCGCTCATGTCATCCACCGAGCACGCCCTCGTCGCACTGGTCGCCTTCGCCGCTCTCGCGCCTACAGCGCGGCCAGCGCGGCTGCGGCAGCCACGCCGTCCACGGAGTACGGGTTGATGTCCACGGCGCGTTGCAGGGTGGCCCGCGCCTCCGGGATCCCCAGCGCCGCCTCGATGAGACCGCGGTGGTAGGCGAAGGCGCCGTTCTGGCTGCTGAGTCGCTCCGCGGCAAGGGCATGCGGCAGCGCTTCCTCATCGCGACCGGCGACGTGCAGGGCGTAGGCCAGCGCGTCCTCGGTGTGGACGGTCACGCGGCGGTCGTACTCCCGCTGCGCCGCAGCCACGGCCGCGTCGCCGTTGCCCAGCCCGGCTTCGTAGTGCGCCAGCTCCAGGTCCACCACCGAGCCGCCCTCCTGCAGCAGCCGGTAGACCACCCGTACGGTCTGGTGCTGCTGCTGCGCCTCCTCGTTCCGTCCCGCCGCCGCCAGCACCGTGGCGTACTCGGCGAGATGACCAGGATCCGGCAACCGCGCCACGCTGGCCTCGTAGTCCTCCAGTGCGCCCGCCACCTGCCCGATGGCCGCTCGCGCCTCGGCTCGCGCCGCGAGCAAGGCGGGGTCGCCGGGACGCAGGCGCAGCCCGGCCTCGTAGTGCTGCAGCGCGGCGTCGGGGTCGCCGTGCGCGAAGGCCAGCTCGCCCAGGTACTGCAGGGCGAACAACTTGTCGGACTCCACCGAGGCGAAGGCCAGCGCGTCCTCCAGGGCGAGTCGCGCGCCAGGGATGTCGCCGTGCAGCTCGCGGTAGTACGACGCGCGAGCCAGGCTGGCGGTCGAGGGCTTGACGTCGAGCATGCGCTGCAGCGCACGCTCCGCCTCCTCGTACCGTCCCAGCTCCACCAGCGCGTCCACCTGCACACCCAGCGCGGCCGCGCTGTAGGGGTTGATGTCCAGCGCGCGCTGCGCCAGCGACAGCGCGGTGCCGAAGTCGTGCCGCGAGCCCGCCAGCGCGCCCTGGCCGGTGAGGGCGCCGTCGTTTCCCTCCGGCCGCAGCTCCAGCGAGCGGGCGAACGCGCCTTCGGCGCGGCTGTAGTAGCCGGGGTCGGCGGTGGCGACGCCCTGGCGCAGATAGGCGTCGCCCAGCGCGTTCCACGTCGTCCAGTCGCCGGGCACCCGCTCCAGCCGCGCCTGCAGCGCCGTCATGCCGGTGGGGTCGACAGCTGGTGCCGCCGCAGGTGGGTCGATGGGCGGTAGCCCGCGCGGCTGTGCCACGACCGCGGAGATGCTGAACGACGCGACCGCCAGCCCGGCCACCACCGCAGCGGCTGCCCCTCGTCTCCTCCAGCTCAACTCTCGTTCCCTTCGTCCTCCGGTACGGCCTGGTCGGGCGGCGTGCCGGGATCCTCCACCAGGTCCGCGAACACCACCACGTTGTCCCGGTAGTTACCGGTCGCGCGGTCGAACGTCCCGCCGCAGGTCACCAGGTGCAGCGACGGCTTGCCGTCGCTGCGGTACACCACCTCGTCGGGGATGGCTTCCTTGCTGAAGGTCTCCGAGCCCTGCACCACGAACTCGGCCGTGGTGCCGTCGGAGCGCCGCACCGACACGACGTCGCCCGGCTGGAGCTCCCGGAGCCGGTAGAAGACCGCAGGGCCCTCCTGGCTGTCCACGTGCCCGACGAAGAGTGCCGCACCGGGGTCCCCGGGTGCCGGGCCGGCGCTCCACCAGCCCGCATCGCCGTAGTCCTCGGGCGCCTGCAGTTCGCCGTCGGGCCTGACCCGCAACCCGATGAGGCTCTCCTGCACACCGATGGCCGGGATGCTCACCTCCACCGGCGGCGCCGCGCCGGTGTCGCGGGACACCGCGGGCACGCTGGTGAGCGGCTCGATCCACCGCGCGGCGGGTTCCTGGGCAGGCGTGTCGCTGGAGATCTGCTCTGCGGCCGCGACAGGCTGCGCCGGCGCGCTGGACTCCGCGTACACCATGCCCGCGAAGAAGCTGGTCACCAGCAGCGCCGCGGCGACCAGCCCCGCTCCCGCCGCGCGGACGCGACGGGAGCGGGAGCCGGACCCGGCTCGGGCGCGACGGTGCGCGCCCGAGCCGGGCTGAGGGGAGTGCACTACTGCGCGACCTCGCCGTTACGGCCGCGCCGCAGCACCAGCACACCGCCGGCCAGCAGCGCCGCACCGCCGGCCAGGCCGGCCAGTGCGCCCGCACCCTGCGCCGACGCCGAAGCGGTGTCCACCGCGGTCCCGCCACCGCCGGCGGCCACGCCGCCGGTCGGGTTGGTGCCCAGCGAGCCGGCCACGTCGGTGGCCGAGTACGGCAGCGCCAGGTACGGGAAGCTCTCCCCGAACTCGCGGTCGTTGCTGCTGACCAGGTCGCCCTTGGCCAGCGGCTCCACGATCTCCACCCCGGTGAGGCTGCCACCGCGGCCATCGACGTTCACCGCCCCCTCGAGGGCCTGCAGCTCGATGTCCACCACGTCGTCGACCAGCCGGCGGCCGTTGGGGAAGCCTGCGAGGTCGCCACCCAGCGCGCCGAGCGGGTTGGGCTGCGCGGTCGGCGGGATGGAGGTGTTGAGCCGCAGCATCTCCGCCGGCGTCACGTTGGCGGGCTGGTTGAGGCCCTGGATGCCGGTGAGGAAGATGGTGAAGAGGTCGTCGCGCGGCCCTTCCGGAGCCGGGATGCCGTAGAGCTTCTCGACCACCTGCGGCACCTCGGGGTTGAGGACCCGGTCCACCAGCATCTCGACGGTGGAGTCCTGCGCCGGCGGCAGGCTGTTGAAGGGGTCCTTGAGACCGATCGGCACGACGACCTCGTTGACCAGCGGGTTGCCCAGACGCGAGACCTGGACGTAGTCGCCGTCGTAGGCCTGCGTGCCGTCCGCCGCCATCGTGCGCGTGGACGGCCGCTCGGTGGTGCTCCACACGCCGATGACCGGCTCGCCGTCGGCGGTGACGGCGTCGATCGGCAGCTGCAACGCGATGGAGTTCACGTTGTAGCCCGCCAGCGTGTCGTCGCCCCGCTCGGAGAGGTCGGCGCCGTAGATGAGGTCGAAGACCCGGATGTCGAGGAAGAACGGGTCCTCGGCGCGGCCGGCGAAGGCCGTGCCACCGTTCTGCAACTGCGAGATACCCGACTCCCGCAGCGAGGCGTAGTTGGGCATCGATGCCTCGCCGACGAAGTCCGGTGCCACCGGCGAGTTCTCCACCAGCACCGTCTCCGTGCCGTCCGCAGCCACCTCGGTGACGGTGTAGAACTGCTTGAACAGCAGGTTCTCGTCATCGAAGGAGTCCACGACGCCGTTGTTGTAGAGGAAGGTGCCGTCGGCTGCCTCCTCGTACGTCACCTCCGGCCGCAGGTCCTGGGTGGTGAAGGTGAACCGGTACGTCTTGTCCGGCTGTGCGTCGCCGTTGCTGTCGACCTTGATGTTGTACCGAGCCGTGTCCTCGGTGGCCCACGGGTAGTAGTTCGGCCCCTGGCCCGGCACCGAGAACGGCGCGAAGTTGGCGATCAGCGTCACCGTGTCGGCCTTGTCGGGCGACACGAAGGCGTACACGTCGGTGTTGTCGACCAACGGGTCGTTCAGGATCAGTGGCGCCTCCCGGTGGCTGGAGGCCGACCCCACCGCGGGGCCCACCAGCAGCGAGCTGGAGACCGCGACGGCGGTGGCACCCGCCACCGCCATCGAGCCGCCCATGCGTCGGCTTCTGCTCTTGTTGTGCATCTGCCCTCTCCTCCGGAACCGCGCCGGCCCAGATGAGAGGCCTACGAGCGCGTTTCCGCCAGCGATCGGACCACACCGCCCGGCTCGCCCGCGAGTCGGAAACCGAGCCACGCCGGTCGGCACAGAAGGATCCACCCGTTCGTGTCCCATCACATGACGATCGTGTGACGATCTTGGTTTCAGCGGACGATGTCCCTGGACACGGTGTAGTCGACCGGAGGCCGAATTCGTCGGCATGGTGCTGGCCGCGTGGCCGGCGCGTGCCTTCCGGAACCAGCCGAGGTCACCGCTCACGCCGGTGACCGCCGTCCTGGAGGGGCCATTCCCTCGAGCCATGACTGGCGGCTCCCGCCGCCACTGGAGGGCACGCTCGAGCGCCGTGATCGAGCAGCCCGCAGCGATCCGCCGGAGGCGGGGTGCCCGCCCGGGCAGATCCTCCCCGCGGACCGTCCTCGCCGCCCCGCTGGCGTTCGGCCAGACCACCGCGAGAGGAGAATCGTGCGATCCGCGTAAGCACGTGGTCACTCCGCTGCCCGGAGTGCCGCAGATGTTCAGCGGTACAGCGAGTCAGGCGGTCGGCACCTCGGCGGCCAGGATCGCGCCGAGCACGCCGTTGACGTAGCCCGGCGAGTCGTCGGTGGAGAGCGCCTTGGCCAGCTCGACCGCCTCGTCGATGACCACGGCGTCCGGGACGTCGTCGGCCCACAGCAGCTCGTAGGTCGCCATCCGCAGGATGGCGCGGTCGACGTCGGGCAGCCGGTCCAGCGACCAGTTGGCGGCGTGCCCCTCAATCAGCTCGTCGATGCGCGCAGCCTGCTGGTCGACGCCCTCGACCAGCCGGACGGCGTGGTCGGGCACCGGCGGGTTCCCGTCGGCGACCCGCTCCCGGAGCAGCTCCAGCCGGTCGCGACCGCGGACGTCGGCCTCGTAGAGGACGTCGACGGCACGCTTGCGCGCCTTGCTCCGCGCGGCCATCAGCGGGCGGGGCGGGTGGGCGACATCGGCACGACGCTCAGTTGGCGCGGCCGAGGTACCGGCCGTCGCGGGTGTCGACCTTCAGCTTCTCGCCGGTGCTGATGAACAGGGGCACCTGGATCTGGGCGCCGGTCTCGAGCGTCGCCGGCTTGGTGCCACCGGTGGAGCGGTCGCCCTGCAGGCCCGGGTCGGTGTGCTCGACGACGAGCTCCATCGTGACCGGCAGCTCGACGTAGAGCGGGTTGCTGTCGTGCATGGCGACGGTGACCTCGGTGTTCTCCAGCAGGTAGTCCGCGCCGCCACCGAGGGTCTGGGCCGGGACCGGGATCTGGTCGAACGTGTCGCCGTCCATGAAGACGAAGTCGGCGCCGTCCTTGTAGAGGTAGGTCATCGACCGCTTGTCGACGTTGGCCGTCTCCACCTTGGTGCCGGCGTTGAAGGTCTTGTCGACGACCTTGCCCGAGAGGACGTTCTTCAGCGTGGTGCGCACGAAGGCGCCGCCCTTGCCCGGCTTGACGTGCTGGAACTCGGTGACGGTCCAGAGCTGGCCGTCCAGGTTGAGGACCATGCCGTTCTTGAGATCGTTGGTGGTAGCCATCAGAGAACCAGCAGTTCCTTGCTCGTGAGGGTCAACAACTCGGGCGCGTCGTCGGTGACGATCAGGGTGTCCTCGATCCGGACACCGCCGTGGTCGGGTAGGTACACGCCCGGCTCCACGGTGACGGCCATGCCGGCGGCCAGCGTACCTGCGCCCAGCTGGCCGATGCCCGGCGCCTCGTGGATCTCCAGGCCGACGCCGTGCCCCAGCCCGTGTGGAAAGTGGTCGCCGTGACCGGCCTCGATGATGGCGTCCCGGGCGGCGGAGTCCACCGCGACGACGTCCGCACCCACGGCCAGCGCGGCCCGACCGGCCGCCTGCGCCGCGGCCACCAGCTCGTAGATCTCGCGCTGCCAGTCGGCCGCGTGGCCGAGCACCAGCGTGCGGGTCATGTCGGAGTGGTAGCCGTCGACGGTCGCGCCGAAGTCGATCTTGAGGAAGTCGCCCTCGCGCAGCACCGTCGCGTCGGGCCGGTGGTGCGGGATCGCGGAGTTGACGCCGGTGGCGACGATCGTCTCGAACGACGGCGCCTCCGCGCCGAGGGCCAGCATCCGTGCGTCGAGCTCGCGGCCGACCTGCAGCTCGGTGCGGCCCGGCCGCAGGGCGCCCTCCGCGGCCAGCTCGGCGAGCGCCTGGTCGGCGACCGCGCACGCACGGCGCAGCGCCTCGATCTCGCCGTCGTCCTTGATCGCGCGCTGGGCCTCGACGGCCCGGCGCACGGAGGCCAGTTCCGGGACCGTGCCACCGGCGGCGGCGTCGGTGAGCACCCGCTGCAGCCCGTGCAGACCGTCGACGGTCAGATCGTGGGACTCGTAGGCCAGCCGGCCGGCGCCGCGCCGCACGGCCTCGCGCGCCAGCGCGGCCACCGTCGCCCGGTCGACGACGACCTCCACGTCCGGCACCTGGGTCGCGGCCTGCGTGGTGTACCGCCCGTCCGTGCCGAACAGGTCGGCACGGTCGACGCGCACCAGCAGGGCGCCGTTGGACCCGGTGAAACCGGTCAGGTAGCGGACGTTGAGCAGGTTCGTGACCAGGACGGCGTCGAACCCGCGCTCGGCGGCAGTGGCGCGGAGCGCGTCCCGCCGCGCCGCTCTGCTGGCCACCCGCCCCTGCGCCCCGGCCGCATTCATGACAGGCCCCGGAGCACCAGCCACTGCAGCGCCAGCACGTAGCCGTGCACGCCGAGCCCGACGATGGCGCCGTCGGCGACCCGGGACACGTAGGAGTACCGGCGGAACTCCTCGCGGCGGTGGATGTTGCTGATGTGCACCTCGATCACCGGTGCGTTCACCGCGGCGAGCGCGTCGTGCAGGACCACCGAGGTGTGCGTCCAGCCGCCCGGGTTGACCACGACCGGGTGCCCGGCGTCGGTGGCCTCGTGGATCCAGCGCAGCAGCTCGCCTTCGTCGTCGGTCTGGCGCACCACCACCTCGACGCCGAGCTCGCGGCCGGCCGTCTCCAGCAGCTCGACCAGCTGCGCGTAGGTCGTCGTCCCGTAGATCTCCGGCTCGCGGGTGCCGAGCCGGCCGAGGTTGGCGCCGTTGAGCACCTGGATGGTCATGCCGTCTCCGATACTGCGGCCCACGCCGCGTCGAGCCAGGCCTGGTCGGGGTCGGTCAGGATCCTGGGGTTGCCCAGGCCCTCGAGGACGACGAACCGCAGCGACGCGCCGCGGGCCTTCTTGTCCACGCGCATCACCTGCTGCAGCCGGTCCCAGTCGCCGGCGTACCGGATGGGGAGCTCCATGGCGGCGACGAGGTTGCGGTGCCGGACCACGTCGGCCGGGGTCAACAGCCCCGCCTGCCCGGCCAGCTCGGCGGCGAAGACCAGTCCGACCGCGACCGCCTCGCCGTGCCGCCAACCGAAGTCCTCCACCCGCTCGATCGCGTGGCCAAGCGTGTGCCCGTAGTTGAGGAACTCGCGCACGCCGGTGTCGTAGAGGTCCTCACCCACGGCGTCGGCCTTGACCCGGACCGCGCGTTCGATCAGCTCCTCGGTGTCCCGGCGGCCCGTGGGATCGACGTCGAGCAGCCGCAGGATCTCGCCGTCGGCGATGAAGCCGCACTTCACGACCTCCGCCATCCCGGACCGGAACTCCGCCTCCGGCAACCCGGCCAGCAGGTCGGTGTCGGCCAGCACGGCAGCCGGGGGGTGGAAGGCACCGACGAGGTTCTTGCCGGCCGCGGTGTTGATGCCGGTCTTCCCGCCCACGGCGGCGTCGACCATGCCCAGCACGCTCGTGGGCACCGTCACGAACCGGATGCCACGGGTCCAGGTCGCGGCCAGGAAGCCGGCGAGATCGGTGACCGCTCCCCCACCGATCCCCACGACCGCGTCGGAGCGGGTGAGCCCGAGGCGGCCGAACTCCTCCCACATCTCAGCGGCGACCTGCGCGGTCTTCGCCGCCTCGCCATCGGGGACGACGAGCGCCTCGGCGGCCACGCCGGCCGTCTGCAGGATCTCGACGGCGGCGCCGGCGGCAGCGGCCAGCGGCGGCGCGTGGACGACGGCGACCCGGGGCGTGCCGGCCAGCACCAGCGCGAGCTCCCGCTGCGCGCCGGCGCCGATGGTCACCTCGTAGGGCTTCTCCCCCGCGACGGGAACGCGCCGGGTCACCGGGCGCTCTCCTGCGTCAGGACGGCGAGCACGTCGGCGACGACCTCCTCCGGTGCGCGCCCCGCGGTGGCGACCGGGTGGGTGGCCACCCCGGCGTAGAGCGGGGCACGCTCCTCCAGCATGGTGCGCAGCATCGCGCGGGGGTTCACGGCCAGCAGCGGCCGGTCCCGGGAGAGGCCGACCCGGCGGGCCGCCGAGGCGACGTCGACGTCGAGCCAGACCACGGTGCCGCCGCCGCGGCCGTAGGCGACCAGCAGCTCGCGGGTGGCGGCGCTGATCACCGCGCCGCCGCCGAGCGCCAGCACACCGGCGTGCTCGGCGAGCGCGCGGGCGACGGCCCGCTCCTCCAGCGCCCGGAAGTGCGGCTCGCCGTGCGCCACGAACAGGTCGGCGATCGTCGTGCCCGTCTCGACCTCGATGTCCCGGTCGCTGTCCCGGAACGGGAGGTCCCGCGCGGCGGCGACGGCCGTGCCGACCGTCGTCTTGCCCGACGCCGGGGGGCCGACGAGGACCAGTGCCGGGGAGGTCATCGGTAGGGCAGCGCGTCGAGGTAGGCCTGCGCGTTGCGGCGGGTCTCGGCCACGGAGTCGCCGCCGAACTTCTCCAGCACGACGTCGGCCAGCACGAGCGCGACCATCGCCTCCATCACCACGCTGCCGCGGGGCACCGCGCAGGCGTCGCTGCGCTGGTTGATGGCCACTGCCGGCTCCCCGGTGGCGACGTCGACGGTCTGCAGCGCCCGGGGCACGGTGCTGATCGGCTTCATGGCGGCGCGGACGCGCAGCACCTCGCCGTTGGTCATACCGCCCTCGATACCGCCGGCGCGGTCGGTGAGCCGCCGGATCCGCCCCTCGGACGCAACGATCTCGTCGTGGGCCACCGACCCCCGGCGGCGGGCGGTCTCCAGCCCGTCGCCCACCTCGACCGCCTTGACCGACTGCACGCCCATGAGGGCGGCGGCGAGGCGGGCGTCGAGCCGGCGGTCCCAGTGCACGTGGGTGCCCAGACCCGGGGGCAGCCCGTGGACGACGACCTCGATGACCCCGCCGAGGGTGTCCCCCGTCTTCCGCGCGTCGTCGATCTCGGCGACCATGCGCCCGCTGGTGGCCGGGTCGGCGCAGCGCACCGGGTCCTCGTCCAGCCGCGGGTTGTCGTCGGGACCCGGCACGATCCCGTCGGGGGCGACGACCGGGCCGATGCCCACCACGTGGCTGACCACCGAGACACCGACGGTCTGGCGCAGGAACGCCTGGGCGATCGCGCCGAGCGCCACCCGGGCCGCCGTCTCCCGCGCACTGGCCCGCTCGAGGACGGGCCGTGCGTCGTCGAAGCCGTACTTCTGCATGCCGGCGAGGTCGGCGTGGCCGGGGCGCGGCCGGGTCAGCGGCGCGTTGCGCGCCTGGCCGGCGAGCACGTCGGCGTCCACCGGATCGGCCGACATCACGGTCTCCCACTTCGGCCACTCGGTGTTGCCCACCTGTACCGCGATCGGTCCGCCCTGCGTACGGCCGTGCCGCACGCCACCGGTCAGCGTCACGACGTCCTGCTCGAACGACATGCGGGCCCCCCGCCCGTGTCCCAGGCGGCGACGGGCCAGCTGCAGGTCGAGGTCGGACGTCTGGACCTCCACCCCGGCGGGGAGGCCCTCGAGAATGGCGGTGAGCTGCTGGCCGTGCGACTCACCGGCGGTCAGCCAGCGCAACATGCGGGGGATTCTGCCAGGCGGCTCCCCGCTGCCGATCCGAGGCAGGAAAACCGCGGAGCCGCGGATGGTGTTCCGTACACCAGGCACTAGTCTCGCTCACGGGGCACCGATCGATGGCGCCCGTCCGCAGAGGATCGGAAGACGATGACAGTCTCTCGCTTCGCCGTCGTCGGCGGCGGCATCATCGGTGCCGCGGTCGCGCGCCGGCTGCTCCAGCTCCGGCCCGATGCCCAGGTCACCCTGCTGGAGAAGGAGGACCGGCTCGCCGCCCACCAGACCGGCCGCAACAGCGGCGTGGTGCACGCCGGCCTGTACTACGAGCCGGGTTCGCTCAAGGCCCTGCTCTGCCGCCGCGGGGTGAGCCTGCTGAAGGAGTTCTGCGCCGAGAAGGGCCTGGGCTACTCCGAGGTCGGCAAGGTGCTGGTCGCCCTCGACGCCGCCGAGCAGTCCCGGCTGGACGCCATCGCCGAGCGGGCCCGCGCCAACGGCGTCCCCGGCATCCGGATCATCGACCGCGCCCAGCTGGCCGAGCTCGAGCCGCACGTCACCGGCGTCGCCGGCCTGCACTCCCCCACCACCGCGATCGTCGACTACGCCGGGATCACCCGGCAGCTGGCCGCCGACGCGCAGGCATCTGGGGCCTCGGTCCGCACCGGCTTCGCCGTCACCGGACTGCGGCACACCACCGGCGGGCCGGCCGAGGAGGTCGTCGTGCAGGGAGCCAACGGCGAGGAGCTCGCCGTCGACCAGGTCGTGCTCTGCGCCGGCCTGCAGGTCGACCGGCTCGCCGAACTCGCCGGCGACGTCCCCGCCCCCCGCATCGTGCCCTTCCGCGGCGAGTACTTCGCCCTGGTCCCCGAGAAACGCTCCCTGGTCAACGG
>NZ_JASNNW010000019.1 GCF_030165005.1 Blastococcus capsensis | reverse complement strand
GCTGGTGTGGGCCGACGCCGGATACGCCGGGCGGATGGTCACCTTCGCCACCAAGGTCTTGGCGTTCACCGTCGAGATCGTCAAGCGTGCCGATGACCAGGTCGGCTTCAAGCTGCTGCACCGACGGTGGGTGGTGGAACGAACCTTCGCCTGGATCAGCAAGTACCGCCGCTGCGTACGCGACTACGAGCGACGCATCGACACCAGCGAGGCCATGATCCACACCGCGATGATCATGACCATGTCACGCCGACTGGCCCGCTGACTCAATTCCCGGACACGCACTCAGAGGCAGACCTCCGGCGGAACAGCCTCAGGCGGCGCCGCGGACGGTCAGGACGACGCCGCTGGCGGGCTTCGCCGGGATGCGGTGCAGGGCGATGGTGAGGTCCTGCTCCGGCACCTCGTAGTCCAGCCGGGCCAGCTTTCCCGACAGCGCCGCCAGCAGCGCGACGGTGATCTGCTCGCCCGGGCAGCGGTGGTTCGTGCGCGGATCGCCGCCGCCATGCGGGACCAGCTCGAACTCGCCGATCGGCCGGTCGAGGAACCGTTCGGGGCGGAAGGCGTACGGGTCGCCCCACAGCTCGGGGTCGTGGTTCTGCCCGTACAGGTCGAGCAGGATCATCGCGTTCTCCGGGATCCGCTCCCCGTCGAACGTCACCTCGTGCGGCGCCCGCCCACCGATGAAGGGCGCGAACGGGTAGAACCGGCGGATCTCGTGCGCCCAGGCCTCCGTGAACGCGGGATCGCCGTCGGCCAGCCGCTCGCGGTGCTGCGGCCAGCGGATCAGCGCGTGCCCGGAGAAGGCCAGGAACCAGGCGACCGCCGTCGTCGGCCGGATGATGTTGATCAGCTCCACCGCCGCCACGTGGGAGTCCAGCTGCTCCCCGCCGGCGTCGCGGTGCCGGGCCACGACGTCGACCGCGGATCCTTGGGGCACGGCCGTGACGCCGCTGCGCACGTCCCGCACGAGCTGCGACAGCCACCGTTCGCGGCGCCCGCGGGCCCGCCGGGCACGCACGTGCCGCACCCCACCGCTGGCGAACCCGTCGACCATGGCGAGCAGGTCCCGGGCCAGCCCGGGTATCTCGTGATCGTGCACCGCCACCCCGGCCCAGCGCGCGACCGCTCCGGCGATCACCTGGCCGGCCTCGTCGAAGAGGACGATCTCCGGCCGGCAGGCCCACTCGTCGGCCGCGGCGTCCCAGGCCGTCGTCGCCTGCTTCGCGAGCGAGGCGATGCCGTCTTCCCGCATGAGCAGCGCCACGAACATCGCCTTGCGCACCCGGTGCATCTCCCCGTCGAGGGTGTGCACCGCGCCCTTGCCGAACAGCGTCCCCTGCACCGGCTCGGGAATGGCGTGCGACCGCCGGACGTGGTCCTCGTCGTAGAGGAAACGCGCGGCCTCCGGGCCCTCGGTGCCGTACGCCGGCATCCCCCCGAGCCGGGTCGCCACGGTGCGTCGCCCGGTGCGGCGCCGCTCGTCGGGCAGCCAGGCGTAGCCCTTCGCGAGCATCTTCAGGCCGTTCTCGAGGCGAGGCATGCGCACCTGCCTGCCCAGTGGCCCCGCCGGGCAATCCCGGTCAGCCCGGCCGCTGCTCCTGGGCCCGGTCGTTCCGCGGCCCGCTCGCGAGTTCGGGGGGCGGTTCGTCGCCGTCGGCGGCGCAGCTGCCGTGGCCCAGCCGGCGCAGCAGCCCGGCCACCTCGAGCGCGGCGGTGGACGAGGCGTCCGGCGGCAAGGTCTCCGCGACCGTGCGCAGTGCCCCGGCCAGCGCGCGCTCCTCGTCGTTGAGCATCCCGCGGTAGGCCGGGTCGAGCAGGTACCCGGTGGGCGGCGTCGACAGGCAGCCGATGAGGTCCAGCACCACCTCCAGCCGGCGTGCCGCCTCCGCGGGGGAACCGTCCGCAGGGCTCATCGCCACGGTCTCGACGTCGCGCTCCCACAGCCGCGCCCGGGCCGGGTCCTCGCGCAGCGCGAGCACCGTGCCGGCGCGCCGGGCCGTGCCGGAGCCCTGGGTCTGCCACGCCATGCGCACCTGGTGGGCGATCCGGATCAGGTCGTCGTCGAGCATCGAGGTGCCCACGAACAGGACGTGGCGGGTGAGCAGCAGCGAGTGCAGCACCCCGGCCAGCGCGGCACCGGTGTTGCCGAACTGCAGGTACTCCTCGCGGGTCAGCACCACGCTCCCGGGGTGCGCGGCGTCGCCGTGCAGCTTCAGCAGCCACGGCCGGCCCGGCTCGGCCTCCTCGTACGGCAGCACCCTGACCTGCCGGCCGATGTCGTCGGCCGCCAGCTCCACCAGCGGGTCGTAGTTGGTGGTCACGAACTCCTGCACCGGCAGGTCGGCGAGCAGCGCGTGCGCCAGCGCGTACGAGCCCGGCCCGAACCGCTCGGCGACGAACGCCTCCAACTGCTCGGAGCCCAGCTCGCGCGCCAGCAGCGCGGCCGAGTCCTGCGGGGGAAGCCCCGACAGCCCCTCGCGCAGCGCGTCGTCCAGGCCGGAGCGGGTGGCGAGCTCGTGCACGAGCTGCTCCCAGGTGGGCAACCCGGCCGCCGCGCTCACGCCGGCGCCGACGAACAGCGCCAGCTGGCCACGGCGGGCCCGCTCACCGAGCTGCTCGGCCAGCTCGCAGAGGTGCTCGGGCAGGTCCCAGGCGCCGTCCTGGCCCCGGCGCACCCGCTGGGCGGCGGCCAGGTCGCTGGGCCCGCGCAGCACCAGCGCGACGTCGAAGCCGTGCTGGACGGCGGCCTCGCGCAGCACGGGTAACAGCTCCTGCAGCAGCGCACCGCGCTCCCCCGCCGCACCGCCCCACCCGGTGCCCAGGGCCGGCAGCCCGACCAGCCGCCGCGCCCGGCCGTGCACCGGCTCGGGAGCCTCCCGCCGGGCGACGGCGGCCAGCGCCTCCCGGGCGCCGTCGAGCAGCCAGGACAGCCCGTGCCCGCCGTCGTCGACGGTGTCGACCAGCCACGTCCGCCGCGGACCGTCGCCGGGGACCTCGAGGACCCGTTCCCGGCCCGACCAGGACAGCCCGACGCAGTCGCCGTCGTCCTGGTGATCGGTGATCAGCTCGTCGGGCAGCAGCGGACGCCAGCCCCGGGCCACCCGCAGCGAGCGGTCGGTGGGCACCAGGACGTCGTCGCACGACAGCCGGGTGAGGTCCGCGCCGACGACGAACACATGTCCACTCACGGCATCACCTGTTCGCTACCGCGGGGCGCTCCGCTCACGGGACGGCCTTACCCAGGGCCCGGCGGACATGCGCCGGGCGGTCGATGGCCGACGTCAGGCGCCGCAGCCGCCGGCACCGCAGGCGCAGCCCCCGCAGCCGCCCCGCACGGGGGCCGGCGCGGGCGCGTTGGCGACCGCCCGCAGGTTGACCGCACCGATCAGCATCGGGATGCCGAGGACGGCCACCGCCAGGGCGGCCACCACGGTCGCGAGATCGGCGGCGCGGTCCCAGTCCTGCGCCAGGCCGGTGACGACGAGCAGCCCGGTGACCAGCAGCGACCACACCAGCAGCGCCTGCCCACCGCGCCGGGCAGCGCCTCCGCGGCCCAGCAGCCCGGCCGAGGTCGCCAGCAGGAGCACCGGGACACCGACCAGCAGCACCGTCGCCGACAGCGCCGCCGACGCCAGCCCCACGGCGAGCGCCGCCGCACCGAGCGCGGCGGTGGCCACGCCGAGGCGCCCGGCCGCGGCGGCGGGCGCACCGTCGACGGCGCCGGACCGGCCGGCGCGCAGCAGCGCCGCACCGCGCACGGCCAGGAAGACGCCCAGCGCGCCGAGCAGGAGGCGAGCCCCTGCGGCATCCCACAGCACGGCGACCACCGCGACGGCGACCATCGCGATCCCCAGCGCCAGCCACCGGGGCCAGGTACGCCGGGCGACCTCCGGCGTCGCCATGCCCACCGTGCCGGCCGAGAGGATTCCGGTTCCGTTCGCCACGGCACCAGTGTCCCTCACCGTCGCCGGTCCTCGGGGAAGCACCGGACCGTGGTCCGTGCCACGCTGATCGACGCCGCAGCTGCGACGACGCAGCGCGAGGTCAGGAGGCAATCCATGAGCGTGCGGGGCGATGCCGGATCACCCACGGGCGCGGCCGCGCGGGCGGGCGACAGCGACGCGCTGGAGCACCTGGCCCGCGTCGGGCTGATCGCCTACGGCCTGGTGCACGTGCTCGTCGCCTGGCTCGCGCTGCAGGTGGCGTGGGGCGTCAGCAGCGCTCCGGCCGACCAGTCCGGGGCACTGGCCACCCTCGCCCAGCAACCGCTGGGCGAGCCGCTGCTGTGGGTGCTCGCCGTCGGTCTCATCGCCCTGGCCCTCTGGCAGGCCGCGGAGATCCTCCGCTGGCGGCACGGGCTGACCGCGTCGGGGAAGGCCCGCACGACGGCGTGGGAGCGGACCGGCAAGGCGGTCGCCAAGACGGTCATCTACCTCACGCTCGCGGTGTTGGCGTTCCGCTTCGCCACCGGCGGCGGGCAGACCGGCAGCACCAGCACCCCGCAGCAGGCGACCGCCGGCGTCTTCGGGTGGCCGGGCGGGCGGTGGCTGGTCGGCGCCGCCGGGCTGGTCGTCGTCGGGATCGGCGTCTACCACGTCTACAAGGGCGTCTCGAAGCGCTTTCTCGAGGAGATCGACCTCAGCGACTGCCCATCGCGCGTGACGCGGCTGGTCACCCGGCTGGGCCAGGTGGGCTTCCCCGGCAAGGGCGCCGCCTTCGTCCTCATCGGCGGGCTGCTCGTCTGGGCCGCGGTGACGTTCGACGCGGCCAAGGCGGCCGGACTGGACGGCGCCCTCCACCGGCTGGGCAGCGTTCCCGCCGGGCAGGTGCTGCTCACGCTCATCGCCGTCGGGATCGCGGCCTTCGGCATCTACTGCTTCGTCCGCGCCCGCTACCCCGAACGGACCTGATGGCGTCGGTGCCCGCCGCACAGCCCCTGGTCCACCGGCTCCGGGACCTCGTCGACCGGGTCCGCCGGGTCACCGACTCCCCGTGGCTCACCCACCTCGCCCGCGCCGGGCTGATCGCCTACGGGGCGGTGCACCTGCTGATCGCATTCCTCGCGCTGCGCATGTCGCTGGGCCTGCGCGGGGCCGACGCCGACCAGACCGGTGCCCTGCTCACCGTCGCCGCCGGGCCGGGCGGCGAATTCCTGCTCGTCGCGATCGGCCTGGGCATGCTGTCGCTGGCGCTCTGGCAGGCGGCCGAGGTGCTGCTCTGGTGGCACGGGCTGCTCGACCCGGAGCACCGGGTGCACACGGCGGTCGTCTGCGCCAAGTGCCTGGCCAAGGGTGCGGTGTACGGCGTCCTCGGGCTCACCGCGCTGCTGTTCGCCGCCGGGTTCGTGTACGAGGCCGACGAGCGGCTGCGCGACCTCACCGAGGAGACGCTGCTGATCCCCGGCGGGGCGCTGCTCATCGGCACGGTGGCGGCCGGAGTGGTCGGCGTCGGGATCTACACATTCGTGCGCGGCTGCACCGGCGGCTTCATGCGCGACATCGACCTGCCCGCGGCTCCCGACCGGTGGGAACCGGTCATCGAGGCCCTGGGCCGGATCGGCTACCTGGCGAAGGGCATCGCGTTCGGGCTGGTCGGCGTCCTGCTGTGGCGGGCCGCCGCGTCCGCCGACGCCTCCACCGCCACCGGTCTGGACGGCGCGATGACCGCGATCGCCGGGGTGGACGCCGGCCCCTGGCTGCTCGGCGGCGTCGCGGCCGGGTTCGCGGCCTTCGGCGTGTACGCCCTCGCCCGGGCGCGTTACCCCGACCGCGACCCCTCGCAGTGACGTGCTGGAACGGCCCCCGTGCAGGGTCCCGCGCCGAGCGTGCGAGGCGTGGGGGGCACGGGGGCCCTTTCAGGTGCGGGGGCCGCCGGCGACGTAGATGACCTGGCCGGAGACGAACCCGGCCCCCTCGCTCACCAGGAACGAGACGGTGTGCGCGATGTCCTCCGGCTGGCCGGCGCGGGCCACCGGGATCGCCGCCGCACGCTTGGCCACGTACGGCTCCCACTCCTCGCCGATCCGGGCCGCGGTCGCCTTGGTCATGTCGGTGACGATGAACCCCGGCGCGATCGAGTTCGCCGTGACGCCGAACTTGCCCAGCTCGATGGCGAGGGTCTTGGTGAAGCCCTGCAGGCCGGCCTTGGCCGTCGCGTAGTTGGCCTGCCCGCGGTTGCCCAGCGCGGAGGTGCTGGACAGGTTCACGATCCGACCCCACTTCTGGTCGATCATGTGCTTCTGCGCCGCGCGGGTCATGAGGAACGAGCCGCGCAGGTGCACGTGCATGACCACGTCCCAGTCGGCGTCGCTCATCTTGAACAGCATGTTGTCGCGGGTGACGCCGGCGTTGTTGACCAGCACCACCGGCGGGCCCAGCTCCGCGGCGATGCGGTCGACGGCGGCCTGCACCTGCTCGGCGTCACCGACGTCGGCCCCCACGGCGAGCGCCCGCCCACCGGCGGCCTCGATGGCCTCGACCGTCCCGCGGGCGTCGTCCTCCTTCAGGTCGATCACCGCGACGGCGAAGCCGTCCTGCGCCAGCCGCTGCGCAGTGGCGGCGCCGATGCCGCGGGCGGCGCCGGTGACGATCGCGACGCGGGGGTTTCCGGTGGGCTCGGACATGCGGAACTCCTCTGATGGTGGGGGCGGGTCAGGGCCTTCAGACGCGCTCGAACAACGCGGCGAGCCCCTGCCCGCCGCCGATGCACATGGTCTCCAGCCCGTAGCGGGCGTCGCGGCGGTCCATCTCGCGCAGCAGCGTGGCGAGGATGCGGCCGCCGGTCGCGCCCACCGGGTGACCCAGCGAGATGCCCGAGCCGTTGACGTTGGTCCGTTCCCAGTCGGCGTCGGTGAAGCCCCACTCGCGGGCCACGGCCAGCACCTGGCTGGCGAACGCCTCGTTGAGCTCGATCAGGTCGACGTCGGCGAGCTTCACGTCGGCCAGGGCCAGCGCCTTGGCCGTCGCCGGCACCGGGCCGATGCCCATGGTCTTCGGGGGCACGCCGCCGACGCCGAAGGAGACCAGGCGCGCCAGCGGGCGCAGCCCGAGCTCGGCGGCCTTCTCCGGGTGGGTGACGATCGCGACCGCGGCGCCGTCGTTCTGGCCGGAGGCGTTGCCTGCGGTGACCGTGGCGTCGGGGTCGTTCCTGCCCAGGATCGGGCGCAGCTTGCCGAGGGTCTCCACCGAGGAGTCGGGGCGGATGTGCTCGTCGCGGTCGACGACGGTCTCGGCCTTCCGGCTCTTCACCGTCACCGGCACGATCTCGTCGGCGAACCGGCCCTCGGCCGTGGCGGCGGCGGCGCGCTGGTGGCTGCGGACGGCGTACTCGTCCTGCTCCTCGCGGCCGATCTTGTACTCGCGCCGCAGGTTCTCCGCGGTCTCGAGCATCCCGCCGGGCACCGGGTGGTGCTGCCCGCCGGCGGTGACCCGGCCGCGGGCCAGCCCGTCCTCCAGGAGCACTCCGGGGCCGGACTTGACCCCCCAGCGCATCGCGGTCGAGTAGAAGGGCGCGTTGCTCATCGACTCCGCACCACCGGCCAGGACGACGTCGGAGGTGCCCGACTGCACCTGCATGGCCGCGTACACCACCGCCTGCAGGCCCGACCCGCACCGCCGGTCCACCTGAAGGCCGGAGGCGGTCACCGGCAGCCCGGCGTCGAGCGCGGCGACGCGGCCGAGCGCCGGCGCGTCCATCGTCGGGTAGCAGTGGCCGAGCAGGACGTCGTCCACCGACTCGGGCGGCAGACCGGTGCGCTCGATCAGCGCCCGGATCACCGTGGCCGCCAGCTCCTGGACGGGGACGTCGCGGAGCGAGCCCCCGAATCCGCCGACCGGCGTCCGCAGGGGCTCGCAGATGACCGCTTCGCGCACGGTGGTCCTCCTCGTTCGTCGGCAGCCGGCGTCCGGCTCGGTCCGGGTGGCGGGTCCGAGTCTGCCCGGCGGGCCCGGCCGCTGGCCACCCCGCCCCCGGACGGGGTCAGCAGGCGAGCGTGTCGACCTGCTGGCCATCCAGCAGATCCCACAGGCCGGTGATCTGGAGCGGCCGGATCACCGCACGGGTGGCGGCCAGGAGGCGCAGCCGCCCGCCGGCGGCCAGCGCCCGCCGGTGCGCGGCCGCGAGAGTGCTCAGGCCGGCGGAGTCGAGGAAGGTCACGCCGGTGAGGTCGACGACGATCTCGGTGGGGGCGGCGTCGACCAGCTGGTCGAGCACGGCGCGGACCTCGGGGGCGGAGCTGCAGTCGACCTCGCCGGTGACCGTCAGCTGCGGATGGGAGGCGGAGCCGGCCACCGCGAGGGTGACGAGTGCGGACGGGTTCGGCACGACGCCGGTGAGCACCGGCTCGGCCTGGACGCAGTCGAGGGAGGAAGCGGTCACGGGTTGCCTCTCGGGCGCTGTCCGGACCAGTGAGCCTGCGGGACGCGAACGGCACGACGACCAGCACTGGGGTCGCGGCTCTTGTTGAACCGCTGCTCCGACCGTAGGCACCGGGGGTACGGCGCGCAAGGGGCCTGTCCGGTGGTGGCCGGGGCGGTGGGCCGATCGGCCCGGCCGTGTGACCAGCGTCCCTCGGGCGCCGGCGGTGCCGGACGGATACTGGCCCGGTGACCGAGTCGCGCTCCTCGTCCCGCCGCCCCTCCGCGTTCCTGGTCGTCGGGGTGCTCGTGGGGGTGGCGGTCGCCGCGGGAGCGTTCGCGGTGCTCGACCCGATCGTCGCCTCGGCCGTCGCCATCGCGGTGCTCACCGCCGTGGGCGTGGGCGCGGCCGCCCGGAACTGGGATGCGCACGAGACCTTCGAGGACCGCGAGCACGCCCGCGCCCGCCGCCGTCAGGAGAAGTGGGAACGCGGCGCCGACGCCCGCGCCCGCGACCGGGCGCGCTGGGAAGCGGCCAAGGCCCGGCAGGCGCGCAAGACCGGGGGCACCGCGCCGGGCGCCGACGGCGCCGGTCGTTGATCCGCTCGACACCCCCGGGCGGCGCCCCTGCGGTGCTCCACATGTGGATGTCCCCGCGGCTGCGTTCCTGCTGACGCCCCGCTCCTCTCCGCGCTGATCTGCCGCGGGCCGCCCGTGCGCGTGCCCGCCATCCGCGCCCTTCCGGGCGCCGCTCCCCTCACCCGTCCGGCTCCGTGCTGCCCGCACGCCCGGCGGGTCCCGTGCCGACCTCCCGTGGAGGCACCCCGTGTCACGTCCTGCTCGCCTAGCCCCCGCCCCGGCGGGAGCCCCGGCGGCCGCCCCTCTCCGCACGGCCACGCGCCGGTGGCGATGGCCGCCCCGCGCTGGGGTCCGTAGCAGCCCGTCCGGAGGCCCGCCCGAGCCTGCGAGGGAACGAAGAGGGACGGAACCGGTCACCCGACCACGTCATCGGCCGCCGGCACAGCGTGCCGCAGCAGCGGTGCGAACGGGTCGGGGAACTCCCCGGCCGGGCCGGCGGCCACGTGTCCGGACCCTGGAGGCCGGGCGGCCGGCGGCGGTCCCTCCTTACGGGTGAGCCGAGGGTTCGAGCCGCCGCGGAACGGGCAGGGTGCCGCCGGGAACGAACCGGCCCGGCCGGCCGGCGACGAAAGGCGGTGAGCGTGGCGCTCTGGCAGTCCGCGCGCCCGCCGCGCGGCTTCGCCGAGGTCTGGCGCCAGGAGCTCGGCTCACTCAGCGAGCTCGCCGCGCTGCGCGCCCGGCTGCGCACTTCCATGACCGGCAGCCGCACCGTCGCCCGGCCCGAGCGCGACCACTGGTCCGAGCGGCTGGTGCTCATCGCCGACGAGCTGACCTCCAACGCGCTGCGCCACGGCGGCGCTCCGGTCGCCGCGGTCCTGGGCCGGAACGACCACGCGTGGCTGATCGCCGTCCGGGACGCCAAGGCCGAGGCGCCGCCCGTCCCTGCGCAGGGCCGCGACCCCGGCCTGGGCGGTTTCGGCCTGTACCTGGTCGCCGATCTCTCGGCCACCCACGGCTGGTTCACCGAAACCGGTACGAAGACCACGTGGGCCGTGGTGGCGGTCGACGAGGGCTGAGCCGGCTCAGCCGCCGCCCTCCGTGCGGAGCTCGCCGGAGCTGCAGACCGGGGGGTCGTAGGGCGGCTCGGGGACGTCGTCCTCCCGTCCGTCGAGGTCCGTGGTGCGGACGTCCGCCCCGCGTAGGCCCTTCTCCGTCCCAGAGTCGACGTCCACGGGGCACCGCGTCCCGCATGTGCGGCGCACCCCACCGTCCCCGGCCGGGCGACTCCCGCCCCGGTGTGTGTGACCCGCGGGTAACGTGCGACGCATGTCGCTCGCCGAGCAGATGGACACGGTCAACGACGCCGCCGCGGGCACGGTCGACCGGCACGTCACCACCCGGACCTTCGAGTCGACGGCGCCGGCCACCGGTGCGGTCGTCGGCGTCTTCCCCGTGCACGACGAGACCGACGTCGGCGAGACCGTCGCGCGGGCCCGCGCCGCCGCCGGGCAGTGGGCCGCGCTGGGCTTCGACGGCCGCAAGCAGCGACTGGCTGCCTACCGCGGCTACCTCGCCCGGCGCATGCACGAGCTGGCCGACCTCGTGCACCGCGAGAACGGCAAGCCGCACGCCGACGCGATCCTGGAGATCACCCTCGCCGTCGACCACCTCGCCTGGGCCGCCGGCCACGCCCGCAAGACCCTCGGCCCGCGCAAGGTCGCCTCGGGCATGCTCGCGGCGAACCACGCCGCCTACCTGGAGTACCAGCCGCTCGGCGTCATCGGCGTCATCGGGCCGTGGAACTACCCGGTGTTCACGCCGATGGGCTCGATCGCCTACGCGCTGGCCGCCGGCAACGCCGTCGTCTTCAAGCCCTCGGAGCACACGCCGGCCGTGGGGGCCTGGCTGGCCGCCGCCTGGCGGGCCGCCGTCCCCGACTCCGCCGACGCCTTCCAGGTGGTCACCGGGTTCGGGGAGACCGGGGCCGCGCTGTGCCGGGTGCCGGTGGACAAGCTGGCCTTCACCGGCTCGGCCGCCACCGGCCGGAAGGTCATGGCGACCTGCGCGGAGACCCTCACCCCGGTGCTCATGGAACTCGGCGGCAAGGACGCGATGATCGTCGACGACGACGCCGACGTGGCCGCCGCCGCCGACGCAGCGGTGTGGGGCGCGATGAGCAACGGCGGGCAGACCTGCATCGGCATCGAGCGGGTGTACGCCACCTCCGCGGTGTACGACCGGTTCGTCGCCGAGGTCACCGCCCAGGTGCAGGGGCTGCGGCCGGGCTCCGACGACGAGGCCACCTACGGCCCGATGACGATGTCCTCGCAGATCGACGTCGTCCGGCGGCACGTGGCCGAGGCCACCGCCGCGGGCGCCCGCGTGGTCACCGGCGGCGGCTACGCCGACGCGATCCCGGCCGAGGGTTACGTCGCCCCCACCGTGCTGCTCGACGTCCCCGAGGACTCCTCCGCCATCACGGAGGAGACCTTCGGGCCGACGCTCACCATCACCAGGGTGCGCGACGCCGAGGAGGCCCTCGAGCGGGCCAACGCCACGAGCTACGGCCTGGCCGGCGCCGTCTTCTCCCCGTCCAAGGACCGCGCGATGGATCTCGCGCGGCGGATGCGCAGCGGGATGACCTCGATCAACTCGGTGCTCACCTTCGCCTCCGTGCCGGCCCTGCCCTTCGGCGGCGTGGGCGACTCCGGCTTCGGCCGGATCCACGGTGAGGACGGGCTCAAGGAGTTCACTTGCGCCAAGGCGATCACCCGGCAGCGCGTGGCCCTGCCGGTGAACCTCATGAGCTTCGGACGGCCCGAGAAGGCCGCCGACGCCCTGGCGCGAGTGATGGGCATGGTCCACGGGCGGCACCGGTGAGCGCCGTGACCGGGGAGTTCGACGTCGTCATCGTCGGCGCCGGGTCGGCCGGCTGCGCGCTGGCCGGCCGGCTGACCGAGGACCCGACGCTGCGGGTGCTCCTGCTGGAGGCCGGCGGCTCGGACAAGCTCCTCGAGGTCCAGATCCCCGCCGGGCTCTACAAGGTCTGGCGCACCCGGCACGACTGGAACTACACGACCGAGGAGCAGCCCGGTCTCGGCGGCCGGAAGCTGTTCTGGCCGCGCGGCAAGCTGCTCGGCGGCTCGTCGTCGATCAACGCGATGATCTACATCCGCGGCGCGCGCGCCGACTACGACGAGTGGGCCGAGCTGACCGGCGACCCGTCGTGGTCCTACGACTCGGTGCTCCCGCTGTTCAAGCGGATGGAGGACAACGCCCGCGGCGCGGACGAGTGGCACGGCGTGGGCGGCCCCCTCCGGGTCGAGGACCTCCGCTCGCCGCATCCCTGGACGACGGCGGTCGTGGAGGCGGCGGTGGCCACCGGCCACCCCCGCAACGCCGACTTCAACGGCGCCACGCAGGAGGGCGTCGGGCAGTACCAGGTGACGCAGAAGCGCGGCCGCCGCTGGTCCGCCGCGGACGCCTACCTGCACCCGGCCATGGACCGGCCGAACCTGACCGTCCGCACCGGCGCGCCGGCCACGCGGGTGCTGGTCGAGAACGGCCGGGCGACCGGCGTGGAGTTCCGCTGCGGCGGCAAGCTGCACACCGTCCGGGCCGGCCGCGAGGTGGTGCTCTCCGGTGGTGCGGTCAACTCCCCGCAGCTGCTGATGCTCTCGGGCATCGGCCCGGCGCAGCATCTGCGCGAGGTCGGCGTCGGCGTCGTCCACGACCTGCCCGGGGTCGGGAGCGGGCTGCAGGACCACCCGCTGGTGCCGCTCATCTGGCACGTGCGGTCGGGGAAGTCGCTCACCCACGGGGACTCGCCGTCGGGCTACGCGCGGTGGTTCGGCACCCGCCGCGGGCCGCTCACCTCCAACCTCGCCGAGGCCGGGCTGTTCACCCGCTCGTCCCCGGACCCGGCCGAACCCGACCTGCAGATGCACTTCCTGCCGGTCAAGTTCTGGAAGCAGGCCGAGGTCGACCCCGACGTCGACGCCTTCACCGCGGCGGTCGTGCTGGTGGACGTGCACTCCCGCGGCTCGGTGCGGCTGCACTCGGCCGACCCGACCTGGGCGCCGGCCATCGACGCCGGCTACCTCACCGACGACCGCGACCTCGACGCGCTGGTCTCCGGGGTGCAGCAGGCCCGGGAGATCGCCGGCGCCGCCCCGCTGTCCGACGTGCTGGCCGAGGAGTGGTCCCCCGGCGGCGCCGTGCACGGGCGCGACGCCCTGCGGCAGTCGGTGCGCGAGACGCTCGAGTCGCTGTACCACCCGGTGTCCTCGTGCCGGATGGGCCGCTCCGATGGCACCGACGAGCAGTCCGTCGTCGACCCGCAGCTGCGGGTGCACGGCGTCGAGGGGCTGCGGGTGGTCGACGCCTCGGTGATGCCGACGCTGGTGCGCGGCAACACCAACGCGCCGACCATCATGATCGCCGAGCGGGCGGCCGACCTGATCCTCGGCCGCGTCCCCGCCGCCCCCCTGGCCGCCACGAACTGATCCCGGTCCCGGGGACCTTCGGTACAGGAAGTTCCCTCAGCCGTGGGCGGCGTCGGCCGCGGCCTGCTCCGGGGACGTCGGCAGGGCGGGCTCCGGTCGCGGCGTGCTGTTCCGGCGGATGGAGATCGACGCGGCGGCCGCGACGATGCACAGGCCGCCGGCGAGGGACCAGGCCAGGTCGTAGGAGCCGGTGACGTCGCGGATGACCCCGCCGCCGAACGCGGCGACCGCCGACCCGAGCTGGTGGGAGGCGAACACCCAGCCGAAGACGACCGGCGCGCGGGCGCCGAAGTGCTCCCGGCACAGCGCGAGCGTCGGCGGCACGGTGGCCACCCAGTCCAGGCCGTAGAACACGATGAACGCGATCATGCTGACGTGCAGCTCCGGTCCGAACAGCGGCGGCAGCAGGAACAGCGAGAAGCCGCGCAGCCCGTAGTAGGCCAGCAGCAGCACCCGCGGATCGATCCGGTCGGTCAGCCAGCCGGAGAGGACGGTGCCGGCGATGTCGAAGATCCCGACGACGGCCAGCAGGCCGGCCGCCGTCGTCACCGGCATGCCGTGGTCGTGCGCAGCCGGGATGAAGTGCGGCTGCACCAGCCCGTTGGTCGACATGCCGCAGATGAAGAAGCCGAGCGCCAGCAGCCAGAACGGCCGGCTGCGCGCCGCCTCGGCCAGGCCGCGCATCGCCGCGCGAGCTGCCCCCGCCCGTACCGGGTCGACGTCGTCGGCCCCCGTCCCGCCGTACGGGGTGACGCCGAGGTCGCGGGGCCGGTCGCGGAGCAGCCAGGCCACCAGCGGCAGGACGGCGAGCGCGGCCGCCGTCGTCCCCAGTGACGCGGCCCGCCAGCCCCACACGGAGTCGATGAACGCCACCAGCGGCAGGAATACCAGCTGGCCGGCCGCGCCCCCGGCGGTGAGGACACCCGAGACGAGCCCGCGCCGGGCGACGAACCAGCGGCCGGTGACCGTGGCCACCAGCGACAGCGCCATCGCCCCGGAACCCAGCCCGACCAGCACACCCCACAGCAGGACCAGCTGCCAGCTGGTCGTCATGAAGACGGTGAGGCCGCTGCCCAGCGCCACCACCAGCAGCGCGCACATCACGACCCGGCGGATGCCGAAGCGCTCCATCAGCGCCGCGGCGAACGGCGCGGTCAGCCCGTACAGCGCCATGTTCACCGCGACGGCGGCCGAGATCGTCGACACCGACCAGCCGAACTCCTCGCGCAGCGGGTCGATCAGCACACCGGGCACCGCACGGAAGGCCGCGGCGCCGACCAACGCCAGGAAGGTCACCGCGGCCACCCACCACGCGGGGTGGATCCGGTGCGGCGGCGCGCTGCGGGTCGGTGGGCGGAGCACGGTCACCGCGGCAGCATGACGCACGGGCCCGCCGGGTCCCAGCCAGCGGAACGCCAGGATCCGCACCGTTCCCGCCGTTCGACGACACGAACCTCGCCCCGCGTTGCCCGTCCTCACCCCGCACGGTGGGGCCGGGCACCACGCGGTGAGGACGGCAGTGCGGCGGGCCGCGACTCACCCGATGTGACCTGTCACTCCCCCGATGTCGGACCAGATCGCGGCCCGGTCTGGTTGAGTGGGGTGTACCGGCGCCGCCCTCGCTCATCCGGAGCGGCAGGAATCGACGTCGGGCTGAGGCTGCGCCACCTTGGTGCGCCCGGCTGACCGACGTCTCGCCAGATGCGAGCCCGCCCTGCCTCCGTGCAGCTGCGCCGGCGCTCGCGCTCGCCGAGGGAGTCGTGCGGCCACTCGAGCGTCGAAGGACTCCATTGACCTCCACCCAGAACACCCCCGCCGCCTCCGAGACCCCCCGCCGCCGTCGTGGTGGACGCGGTCGCGGCACCCGCCCGGCCGGTGAGCAGCAGAACCCGCAGCAGGCCCCCCAGGCCCCGGCACTCGTCCCCTCCGGCGACGTCGCTCTGCGGATCACCCACCCCACCGCCCCGAGCGTGCTGCCGACCGACTCCACCTTCGAGGCCCTCGGCGTCCCCGCGCCGATGGTCGAGGTGCTGGTCGCCAGCGGCATCACCGCGCCGTTCCCCATCCAGGTCGCCACGCTGCCCGACAGCCTGGCCGGCCGAGACGTGCTCGGCCGCGGTCGCACCGGCTCGGGCAAGACCCTGGCGTTCTCGATCCCGCTGGTCGCGCGGCTGGCCGCCTCCGGCACCCGCCGGCAGGCCAAGCGCCCCCGCGCGCTGGTGCTCGTCCCGACCCGCGAGCTGGCCAACCAGGTCTTCGCCGTCGTCGACCCGCTGGCCCGCGCCCTGGGCATGTCGGCCACCACGATCTTCGGTGGGGTCGGCCAGAACCCGCAGGTGCAGGCCTTGGCCAAGGGCGTCGACATCGTCATCGCCTGCCCGGGCCGGCTCGAGGACCTGATCCAGCAGGGCCACTGCGACCTGGGTGCCATCGAGGTGACGATCCTCGACGAGGCCGACCACATGGCCGACCTGGGCTTCCTGCCCGGCGTGAAGCGGATCATGGACCGGACCCCGGAGGTCGGCCAGCGGATGCTGTTCTCGGCGACCCTCGACAACGGCGTCGACGTGCTGGTCAAGCGCTACCTGAGCAACCCGACGACGCACTCGGTCGACCCGGCCGTCGCGCCGGTCAGCACGATGACCCACCACGTCTTCCACGTGCAGAGCGCCGACAAGGGCGAGGTCGTGCGGCTGCTCGCGTCGGGGCTGGGCCGCAGCGTGCTGTTCACCCGCACCAAGCACCAGGCCAAGAAGCTCGCCAAGCAGCTCACCGCGTCGGGCATCCCTGCCGTCGACCTGCACGGCAACCTCAGCCAGAACGCCCGCGAGCGCAACCTCGAGGCGTTCAGCAACGGCTCCACCCGGGTGCTGTGCGCGACCGACATCGCCGCCCGCGGCATCCACGTCGACGACGTCGCCCTGGTCGTGCACGTGGACCCGCCGACCGAGCACAAGGCCTACCTGCACCGTTCGGGTCGCACCGCGCGCGCCGGCGCCGGCGGCACCGTCGTCACCGTGACCACCCCCGACCAGACCGGCGAGGTGCGCACCCTGGCCCGCCAGGCAGGCATCACCCCGATCGTCAGCCAGATCCGGCCCGGTGCCGCGCAGATCGAGGAGCTCACCGGCCCGGCGGCGCCCTACGTGGAGCCGGGCCCCGCGCCGGAACCGCAGCCGCAGGGTCAGGGCGGCGGCGGTCGTCGTCGCGGCGGCACGGGCCGCGGGTCCGCGGGCGGTGGTTCCCCGAAGGCCGCGTCCTCGGGTGGCTCCCGCGGGGGCTCCGGGTCCGGCCGGCCGAGCGGTCCAGCGCGCACCCGCGCCGAGCTGGCGGCTCGCGCGGGCACGTCGTCGGCGGCCTCCTTCAGCGCGCGCTCGCGCCGCGGCGGCCGCTGACCCCCGCGATCGTCGCTGAACCTCGCGGCGGTCGCTGCCTGGCCGGACCGGAGGGTCCGTCTCCACCACGGAGGCGGGCCCTCCGTCGTCTCCGTGGTGATTCGGCGCCGAGACGGCGGGGCAGCCCCCGGCGGGGTCGGCTTCCTTCTGCGACCGGGAGATCTCCGGGCAGGCTTTTCCGGCTGTCGTCGCCGCCTTCCTCGACCTGGTCGACGCGCATGGGCGAACATGACGATGGGATGACGGGAAGCGCCCGCGCGCATCGATGACGGCCGCCTGGAAAGGCCAGGAAGACCTTGCGCGTGCTGGTGACCGTTCCCGCCTCCGTGTCAGGGTTGACTGCCGCCGACCGGGAGGAACAACCGTGCGAACCGTCGATGCCGTCGTCATCGGTTCCGGCCACAACGCCCTCATCACCGCCGTTTCCCTCGCCCGCGCAGGCTGGGACGTGCTGGTGGCCGAGCGCAACGACGAGGTCGGGGGCGCCACCCGCAGCGGCGAGGTGACCCAGCCGGGGCTGGTGCACGACCTCTATGCAACCAACATCAACCTGTTCCTGGCCAGCCCCGCCTTCCAGGAGCTCGAGGACGATCTGGCCCGGCACGGCTTCCGTCCGGCGGTCAGCGAACGCTCCTACAGCAATGTCTTCCCGGACGGGCGCAGCTTGCGGGTGTACTCGGACCCGCAACGCACTGAACGGCTGCTCGGCGAGCACAGCGCGCGCGACCTCGAGGGCTGGCGTGGTCTGCACGAGCGCTACCGGACGTTCATGACAACCCTGATGCCGCTGTACTCGACGTCGTTGCCCAGCCTGCGGGCGGTCGCGGGCATGGCCAGGGCCACGCGCGCGGCCGGTGTGTCCGACACGCTGGAACTGCTGCGCACGCTGTCGGCCTCGACCCGGGAGCTCGGTGACACCTGGTTCGAGACCCCGGAGGCGAAGGCGCTCATCGCGACGTGGGGCATGCACCTGGACTACGGCCCGGACGTGTCCGGCGGTGCGATGTTCCCCTTCTTGGAGACGTTCACCGACATGGAGCAGGGCATCGCCGTGGCCGAAGGTGGCATCTCCCGCCTGTCCGAGGCGCTCGCCGCACTCGTCCGCGAGGCCGGCGGTGAGGTCCGCACCGGCAGCCCGGTCACCCGCGTACTCACCGACGGCGACCGGGTCACCGGCGTCCGCCTCGGCGACGGTGAGGAGATCCGGGCCCGCCGTGCGGTCGTCGCCGGTACCACACCGACGCAGCTGTTCGGGCAACTGCTGAGCGGGGATCCCGCGGTCAGCGACACGACCCGCACGCGGGCCGAACGCTACCGGTACGGGCCGGGGACGATGGTGGTCCATCTCGCGCTGGACCGGCCGCTGCGCTGGCGTGCGGAGGAGGAGCTCTCCCGGTTCGCCTACGTGCACGTGGCGCCCTACGTCGATGACCTCGCGCGTACGTACCAGCAGGCCCTGGCGGGGCTGCTGCCCGACAGCCCGCTGCTCATCGTGGGGCAGACCTCCCAGGTCGATCCGACCCGGTCGCCGGACGACCGGCAGGTGGTGTGGGTCCAGGTGCGGATGCTCCCGTCCGAGATCCGCGGCGACGCCGCCGGCGAGATCACCGCCACCGACTGGGACGAGGCCAAGGAGCCGGTCGCCGACCGCGTGCTGGCCAAGCTCGAGGAGTACGCGCCCGGTGCACGGGACAGCGTGCTGGCCCGGACGGTCTTCTCGCCGCTGGACCTCGAGCGATCGAACCCGAACCTGGTGGGCGGCGACAGCGTCGCGGGCAGTCATCACCTGTGGCAGAACTTCTTCTTCCGCCCGTGGCCCGGCGCCTCCACCTACGAGATGCCGATCGACGGGCTCTACCTCGTCGGCGCCGCCACGTGGCCCGGGGGCGGGACGAACGGGGTGTCCGGCTCGCTGTGCGCCCGCCGCATCCTGCAGCCTCATCCCTACCGGGGACGGATGGCCGGTGGCGCCGCTGCCGCCGCGCTCGCCGCCGGCGCCGCGCTGGCCCGCCGGGGCCGCCGCTGACCACCCTGCTCCGCGGGGTCTGCTCCCGGCCCTCTCGCCGGACGACGAGGAGGTGCCCCCTGTCCGGGCGTTCCGCACCGTCCGCCCGGCGGCGGAGGACCTGCCCGAACGAGGCTCCGCCTGTCACCGGGTAGGCGCTCACAGTCTTGGCCGGACAGATCGCGCTGAACGTCGCGTGGGGTGGACGGAGGTCGAGAAGCGGGGAAAAATCTCGCTCCTCGACCTCCGTTGCGATCAGTTGCCGCTGGCGAAGGCGGCGTCGAACGCCGCCGACGGCGGGTCGAACGCCAGCCGCCGGACGAACTCCAGCGCCTCGGGCGCGCCGACCAGGCGGTCCATGCCGGCGTCCTCCCACTCCACCGAGATCGGCCCGTCGTAGCCGATGGTGTTGAGCATCCGGAAGCACGCCTCCCACGGGACGTCGCCGTGGCCGGTGGACACGAAGTCCCAGCCGCGCCGCGGGTCGGCCCAGGGCAGGTGCGAGCCCATCCGGCCGTTGCGCCCGTTGCCGACCTGCTTCTTCGCGTCCTTGCAGTCGACGTGGTAGATCCGGTCCTTGAAGTCCCAGATGAACGACACCGGGTCGAGGTCCTGCCAGACGAAGTGCGACGGGTCCCAGTTCAGCCCGAACGCCTCCCGGTGCCCGATCGCCTCCATCGTGCGGACCGTCGTCCAGTAGTCGTAGGCGATCTCCGACGGGTGCACCTCGTGCGCGAACCGCACGCCGACCTCGTCGAAGACGTCGAGGATCGGGTTCCACCGGTCGGCGAAGTCGCGGTACCCGTCCTCGATCATCGACTCGGGAACCGGCGGGAACATCGCCACGGTCTTCCAGATCTTCGACCCGGTGAAGCCGACGACGACGTCGACGCCGAGGTTGCGCGCCGCCCGGGCGGTCAGCTTCATCTCCTCGGCCGCCCGCTGCCGGACGCCTTCCGGGTCGCCGTCGCCCCACACGCGCGGGTGCACCATGCCGCGGTGCCGCTCGTCGATCGGGTCGTCGCAGACGGCCTGGCCGTTGAGGTGGTTGGAGATCGCGAAAACCTGCAGGCCGTGCTTCTCCAGCAGCGCCAGGCGCTCCTGCACGTAGGAGTCGTCGTTCGCGGCGCGCTCGACGTCGAGGTGGTCGCCCCAGCAGGCGATCTCCAGGCCGTCGTAGCCCCACCCGGAGGCCAGCCGGCACATCTCCTCGAACGGCAGGTCGGCCCACTGGCCGGTGAACAGGGTGACGGGACGGGGCATGCGTGCGTCCTCCTCGGTCGAGGTGGGACTTCCGGTACAGGAAGTCCCTTGGGATCAGGCGGGGATCGGGGTCCAGACGGAGTCGGCGGCCGCGCTGCGCTCGACCGCGGCGAGCACCCGCTGGATCTGCAGCCCGTCGGCGAAGGACGGCGTGGGGTCTTCCCCCGCCGCGAGCGCGGTGACCAGGTCGACGACCTGGTGGGTGAAGCCGTGCTCGTAACCGAGCCCGTGCCCGGCCGGCCACCAGTTGCCGACGTAGGGGTGACCGGGCTCGGTGACGACGATGCGCCGGAAGCCGGCCGTCTCGGCGGGGTCGTCCCCGTCGAAGAGGTGCAGCACGTTCATGTCCTCGAAGTCGAAGGCCAGGCTGCCCCGGGACCCGTTGATCTCGATCCGGATGGCGTTCTTGCGGCCGAGGGCGAACCGGGTGGCCTCGAAGCTGGCCAGCGCGCCGCCGGTGAAGCGGCCGAGGAAGACCGCGGCGTCGTCGACGGTGACCTGACCCATGCCGCTACCGCCGACCCCGCCCAGCTTTCCGGTCCCGGTCGGCAGCGGGCGCTCCTCCACGAACGTCTCCAGCAGCGCGCTGACCCCGGTGAGCGTCTGGCCGGTGATGTGCTGGGTGAGGTCGACGACGTGCGCGCCGATGTCCCCGAGCGCGCCGGAGCCGGCTCTCCCCTTCTCCAGCCGCCAGGACATGGGCGCGGCCGGGTCGGCGATCCAGTCCTGCAGGTACTGGGCCCGGACGTGCCGGATCTGGCCGAGCCGGCCCTCGGCGACGAGCCGGCGGGCCAGCCCGATCGCCGGCACCCGGCGGTAGGTGAAGCCGACCATCGACCGCACGCCGCGGGCGGCGGCCTTCGCGGCGGCCTCGGCCATCGCCTCGGCCTCGGCGACGCTGTTGGCCAGCGGCTTCTCGCAGAGCACGTGCTTGCCGGCCTCGAGCGCCGCGATGGCGATCTCGGCGTGGGTGTCGCCGGGCGTGCAGACGTCGACCAGGTCGACGTCGTCGCGCTCGATCACCCGGCGCCAGTCGGTCTCGGTGGCGGACCAGCCCAGGCGGCCGGCGGCCTCGGTGACCGCGGCGGGGTTCCGCCCGGCGAGCACGGCCAGCCGCGGCTCGAGGGGGAGGTCGAAGAAGCGGGGGGCGGTGCGCCACGCGTGCGAGTGCGCCGCACCCATGAACGCGTAGCCGATGAGGCCCACGCCGAGTGGCGGGCGGCCGGGGGATGTCATGGGGACTCCTCGGGAGTGCCGGGGCCGCCGGGCGGCGGGGGTGCCGCCCGGCGGCCCCGGTCAGCGGGTCAGGATTCGAACGCGTTGTCGAGGTACTGGTCGACGTTCTCGGCCGTGACGACCGGCGCCGCCAGCATGATCCGCTTCGGCACGCCCTGGGACACCAGATCGGACATGTTCTTGTCCTGGGCGATCAGGCGGGCCAGCGTAATGCCGTCGGCCGCCTGGGTCGACGGGTAGATGACCGTCGCCTCGAGCACCGAGTCGCCGGACTGGATCGCGCGCATGGCGTTGGCCGAACCCGCGCCGCCGACCATGAAGAACTCGTCGCGGCCGGCGTTCTCGATGGCGGCCAGCACGCCGACGCCCTGGTCGTCGTCGTGGTTCCAGATGGCGTCGATCTCCGGCGCGGCCTGCAGCAGGTTGGCCGCCGCCTCCTCGCCGGACTCGACGGTGAACTCCGCCGCGACCCGGTTGTCGACGTCGAGGCCGCAGTCGGCCAGGGCGTCGGCGAAGCCCTGGCTGCGGTCCTGGGTGAGCGGGAGGGAGTCGATGCCGGCGACCTCGGCGACGACGGCATCGGGCTGGTCGCCCAGGCGGGAGCAGACGTAGGTGCCCGCCGAGACGCCCATGCCGTAGTTGTCGCCGAGGATCGTCGACCGGGACGCGAACGGGCTGGAGAACTCCCGGTCGACGTTGATCACCGGGATGCCGGCCTCCATGGCCTCCAGGGCGACCGGGGTGAGAGCGGCACCGTCGAACGGCAGCAGCACGATCGCGTCGACGCCCTCGTTGATGAACGTCTCCACCTGCGCGATCTGGGTGCTGACGTCGTTGGTGCCCTCGGCGACGGTGAGCTCGACGTCCTCGTACTGCTCGGCCTGCTCCCGGGCGGCCTCGGTGATCGCGGCCATCCAGCCGTGGTCGGCAGCCGGGGCGGAGAACCCGATGCGCACCGTCTCGCCGGCCTCGTCGTTGGAGCTGGCGACGTTGTCGGTGTCGGTGGCCCCGGTGTCCGCGGGCTCGTTGCTCGTGCAACCGGCCAGCAGCGCGCCGGCGCCGATGAGCGCCACCGCGGTGTGGGTGGTCAGGCGCCGGGTCGGGCGCCGCCTCGCTGCGGTCATCTTCTCTCCTCGGTTCGCCCCGGCGGCGGTGCCAGGGGTCGGGGTGGTGCGCCGCGGACCGGTGGTCCGGCGGTCGGTGCGACCGGGTTGGGGGACGCCGGGGCGCCCCCAGCCCGGCCGGGTCTAGGAGCGGTCGGTCGTGCCGCCGGGACGGGCTCCGCCGGGCGCGCCGGGTGCGCTCGTACCGCCGGAGACCGATCCGGCCGGCGTGCCGGGTGCGGCGCCGGCACCGGAGGACGAGACGCCGCCGGCCGACCGGCGGAAGCTGAACCCACCGGTGGCCACCCGCTGCTGCAGCAGGACGGCGAGCACGATGATCACGCCGCGGGCGACGGCCTGCGCCGAGCTGGACAGGTTGTTGAGCGTGAAGACGTTGCCGAGCGTGGTGAAGATCAGCACGCCGAAGACCGTGCCGACGATCGTGCCGCGGCCACCGATCAGCAGCGTGCCGCCGATGACGACGGCGGCGATGGCGTCGAGCTCGTAGAGCAGGCCGTGCGTGGAGGTGCCGGTCGTCGTCCGGGCCACGAGCATCACCGCCGCGATGCCGCAGGTGACCCCCGACAGCACGTACAGCCAGACGGTGTGCCGCTGCACCCGGATACCGGCCAGCCGGGCCGCCTCGGCGTTGCCGCCGACGGCGAAGGTGCGCCGGCCGAACGTCGTGCGGTTGAGCAGCACCCAGCCGGCCACCGCGACGAGGGCGAAGATGATGACCAGCGTCGGCACGCCGAGCACGTCGCCGTCGAAGAAGGCGTGGAAGGCCTGGTTGTCCAGGATCTGGGTGCGCCGGTTGGAGATGATCTCGGCCAGGCCACGGGCCGCGGCGAGCATCGCGAGGGTGGCGATGAAGGCGACGATCCTGCCGTATGCGATGACGATGCCGTTGACCAGCCCGGCTCCTGCGCCGACCAGGATCGCGGTGAGCACGATGACGATCCAGTGGAAGTCCTGCGCCATCGCCTGCGTCGCCAGCGTCGTGGCCCAGACCGACGACAGCGCGACCAGCGCCCCCACGGACAGGTCGATCCCGCCGCCGATGATCACGAAGGTCATGCCGACGCTGACCACGCCGATGACCGCGGCCAGCCGCAGGATCGTGAGCACGTTGTCGATGTCGACGAACCGGTCGGGCGCGGTGGCCGCGCCGACCGCGCACAGGATGCCCAGGGCGATGACCAGGCCGAGGTTGCGGCCGAGCGGGCCGGACAGGAAGCCCGATCCCGTGCCGCCGCCCGGCCCGCGAGCGGCGGCCGGCGAGGTGGCCCCCTCCGTCACGGTCGCGGTGCTGCTCTCGCTCATGCTGTGTCCCTCTCACCCATGTGGGGGCCGCCTTCTCCAGCGGCGCGCGACCGGGCGGCCGCCTGCTCCATGACCAGGTCGAGCACGCGGTGCTCGTCGAGCGCGGACGCGGGCTGCTCGGTGACGACGGAGCCCTCGGCGATGACCAGCACCCGGTCGGCCAGCCCCAGCACCTCGGGGATCTCGCTCGACACGACGACGACGGCGACCCCGCGATCGGCCAGGCCGCGGATCAGGGCGTAGATCTCCGACCGCGCGCCGACGTCCACGCCGCGGGTGGGCTCGTCGAGGAGCAGCACCCGGCAGTCGCGCAGCAGCCACCGGGCGAGCACGACCTTCTGCTGGTTGCCGCCCGACAGCGTCCGCACCTCGCGGCCGACGTCGGCCGGGCGCACGTCGAGGGCGTCGACCTGGGCCTGTGCCGCCTGCTTCTCCTCACGGCCGGACAGGAAGCCCGCGCGGGCGAACCGGCGCAGGCTGGAGATGCTGATGTTGCGGGCCACCGAGTCGCCGAGCAGCAGGGCCTGGCTCTTGCGCTCCTCGGGGGCGAGGCCCAGCCCGGCGTCCACGGCGGCCGCGACGTCGCCGGGGCGCAGTCGGCGGCCGGCGACCCGCACCGTGCCCGCCGTCGGCTTCCGCGCGCCGCAGATGGTCTCCAGGATCTCCGACCGGCCAGAGCCCACCAGCCCGGCGAGCCCGACGATCTCGCCGGGCCGCACGGTGAAGGAGACGTCGGCGAACCGGCCGCGCAGGCCCAGGTCCTCGACCGCCAGCAGCGGCTCGCCGTCGCGGAGCGCGGACGACCGCTCGGGGAAGACGTACTCGATGTCCCGCCCCGTCATCAGCGTGATGACCTGCCGGGTCGGCGTCTCGCGGGCGGGCAGGCCGGTGGCGACCGTGCGGCCGTCCTTGAGGACGGTGATCCGGTCGCCGACCTGCCGGATCTCCTCGAGCCGGTGGGAGATGTAGACGACGGCGACGCCGCCGGCGGTCAGCTCGCGGATCACGCCGAAGAGGCGCTCGACCTCCTCGTTGTCCAGCACCGCCGAGGGCTCGTCCATGACGATCAGCCGGGCGTCCTGGGAGAGCGCCCGCGCCATGCTGACCATCTGCTGGGACGCCGCCGACAGCGAGCCGAGCTCGGCGGCGGGCCGGATCTCGGGGTGCCCGAGCCGCGCGAGCAGCTCCGCGGTGGCGCGGTTGGCCGACGCCATCCGGGCGAGGCCGAACCGGGAACGTTCCCGGCCGAGGAAGACGTTGTCGGCCACGGTGAGCCCGGGCACGAGGTCGAGTTCCTGGTAGATGGTGGCGATGCCGTGCGACATGGCGGCCTGCGGATCGCCGAGCGTGACCGGCTCGCCTGCCCAGCTGATCGTGCCGGCGTCGGGCTGGTGGGCGCCGGCGAGCACCTTGATCAGCGTGGACTTGCCGGCCCCGTTCTGGCCCAGCAGGCAGTGCACCTCGCCGGCCCGCACGTCGAGGTCGACGCCGTCGAGTGCGCGAACCCCGGGGAACGTCTTGACGATCCCGTGCATCTCGAGCAGCGGCGCTCCACTGCGGGAGCCGCCGCCCGGCCCTGGTCCATCGGCCACATCGCCACCTCGAGACTTTTGCTCACTTCTGACCATTAGTCCGTCGAGGCAGCAACCTATGTGCGCCGTCACAGCGGGTCAAGGGTGTGCAGCGGGGTTACCGAACCGATACCTGCGCCATGGCTGCCGGCACCCGCGGCGCACCGGCGGCTGATAACCGCCACCATGCGCATCCCGGCGCGTTCCGACGCCTGATGACCGCCACCACGCGCATGTCGGCGGCGCCAGGGATGCGGCGGAGAGGGCCGCGACGGGGCGCTGCTCGCGCCGGCGCTAGCGCGCGAGCGCCTGGACGGAGTCCTCGTCGAGGTATTCCTCGATGGCCATCAGCGCGGCACCGACGCGTCCGGACAGGTCGGGAGCCTCGCTGACGGTGATCTCCAGGGCCCGTGCGGCCAGCGGCATGGACCGCCGGTAGACGGCCTCCCGGATGCCGGCGAGCAGCGGCACGCCGGCCTGGGCGACGCCGCCGGTCATGACGATGCGGTGCGGGTTGAAGAAGTTGACCAGCGAGGCGAGCACGGTGCCGATCGTGCGACCCGCGTCCCGGACCAGTCCGAGCGCGACCCCGTCGCCCTGCGCCGCCAGCCGCACCACCTCACGCACGGTGGCGACCGGCAGCCCCGCCGCGATGGCGTCCCGCAGCAGCGCTCCCCCGCCCGCGATGGCCTCCAGGCAGTTGTCCTGCCCGCACCGGCAGGCGACGGTGCGCCCGTCCGGCTGCGCGACGTGGATGTGCCCGATGTCGCCGGCGCTGCCCTGCGCGCCGCGGTAGACCCGGCCGTCGACGATGACCCCGCAGCCGATGCCGGTGCCGACCTTCACGACCAGGACGTCCTGCACCGATCCGGCGACGCCCATCTCGCCCAGCGCCATCACGTTCACGTCGTTGTCGACGTAGACCGGGCAGTCGTAGCGCCCGAAGGCGCTGGGCACCGGGTAGTCGTGCCAGCCCGGCATGATCGGCGGATGGGAGGGACGGCCGGTCGAGAACTCGACCGGCCCGGGCACCCCTACGCCGACCGCGCACACGTCGGCAGGGGTCAACCCGACCTCGGCCAGCACCTGCTGGGCCAGCCGGTCGACCTCTGCCAGCACCGGCGCGGGCCCGTCGGCGATGTCGATCGGATGACCGACGGTGCCCAGGATCTGCGCGGACAGGTCGGTGACGGCGACGTCGACACTGGTCACCCCGAGGTCGACCGCCAGCACGCACCCGGCCCGGCTGTTGAACCGCAGCAGCGTCGGGGGGCGGCCGCCGGTGCTCCAGCCCCGGCCGCCCTCCTCCAGGAGGTTCGCCGAGATCAGCTGGTCCACCCGTGCACTCACCGTGTTCCGCGACGCGCCAGTCAGCGCCACGAGGTCGGCGCGACTGCGCGCGCGGCCGGTGCGCACGTGCCGCAGCAGCACGCCGGCCGAGGCAGAGGTGGACGCCACGCCGTCATAGTGACACGCCGGAACCCTGGCCCCAGGGCACGTGGACCGATGGGGGGAGACCACCCCTCGGCTCGGCACGGTTGGGCACAGGTGCACGGGGCACTGCTCGGAGGTGCGCGGATCGAGCGCTGCACGCACTCCGTCGACCAGAGAGGTGTTCCCCGTGGGCCTGCCCATCACCCTGTCCGAGATCGCGCCCCGCATCTCCGCCGGCGCGTTCATCCTCAACAGCGGTCTCGGCAAGCGCGGCGCCGACGAGCAGGCCGCCGCCGGCATGCACGGCTTCGCCGCCGGCACGTACCCGTTCCTCGGGAAGATGGAGCCGAAGCAGTTCGCACAGGCGCTGTCGACGGCGGAGATCGCCATCGGCGCCGCGTTGCTGACGCCGTTCGTGCCGACCGCCGTCGCGGGTGCCGCGCTCACCGCCTTCTCCGGCGGGCTGCTGGGCCTCTACCTGAAGACGCCGGGCATGCGGAAGGAAGGCAGCCTCGCCCCCACCGAGCAGGGGCTGGCGATCGCCAAGGACAGCTGGCTGCTCGGCATCGGCGTCGGCCTGCTGGTGCGCGGCACCGTCGACCGCGAGCCGCGCCGGGTGCGGAAGGCGGCGAAGACCCTGGACAAGGCGAACAAGCGGGCCGCCAAGGCGCGTCGGCGCCTCGGCGACTGATCCCGCCCGGGAGCTCCTCCCCCGGCAGGTGCACCAGGCCGACCAGCCGGCGGCGGCGTCCGTCGCCCGGCTGGTCGGCCGCGCCTGCAGCACGTCCCATCCGGATGGCCCCCCGCTGACGAAGAGTTGACGTCCCGGGTGCGACGCCCCTCCTCCGGGACGCGCGGACGCCGTGTGCAACCCAGCGGACGGCACCGCCGACCCGAGGAGTGCGCATGTCCCGTTCGACCCGTTCCCGTTCCCGCGTCTCCGGGCGGATGCGTGGGGCGGCCTCCGCTCTCACCCTCGCCGGGGTCCTCGCCGTCACCTCGGCCTGCGGCGGGAGCGAGGCCGACATGGACGGCGCCGCTGCAGCGCCGTCCAGCCCGTCGCAGTCCTCGGCTCCGTCCTCCGCCGAGCCCCCGGCCCAGTCCGCGACCCAGTCCTCCGCGCCGGCCGGGCAGCAGGAGGCGGAGACCGTCGAGGCGCAGCTGGTCGACTTCGCCATCGAGCTCGGCGAGGACAGTTTCGCCGCCGGCAGCTACGAGTTCGCCGTGGCCAACGAGGGGGGTGCCAGCCACGACTTCGTCGTCGAGCGCGACGGTGAGGACGTCGCCGCCACGGAGATCCTCCAGCCGGGCCAGTCGGAGACGCTCACGGTCGACCTCGAGCCGGGTACGTACGTGGTCTACTGCTCCGTCGGCAACCACCGGTCGATGGGCATGGAGATCACCATCGAGGTGGCGTGATGACCGCCGTCACGGCACCGGCACGGTCCCGGTCGACCCTCACCTGGGGGCTGCGCGCCACCGGGGCGGCCCTGCTGGCCGCGATGGGCTGGCTGCACCTGGAGCTGTGGGTCGACGGCTACCGCACGATCGACGTCATCGGGCCGGCGTTCCTGCTCGACGGGATCGCCGGGTTGGGTCTGGCGGTCCTGCTGCTGGCAGTGCCCCGGCGGCTGCTGGCCGGGGCGGCCGCCCTGGGCGCACTGGTTTCAGCCGGCACGCTGGCGGCCCTGCTGCTGTCCACCACCGTGGGCCTGTTCGGGTTCGTGGAGTCGACCGCGGCGCCGCTGTGGTGGGAGACGTTCTGGATCGAGGCGGCGGCGGCCGTCGTCCTCACCGGACTGGCCGTCGTCTCCCGGCGGCGCCCGGCCTGACCGGAGCGGGTGGGCCGGAAACCCGCCCGCCCGCTCCGGTACCGGTCAGCGGACGCCGAGCAGGTGCTCCATGGCCAGCTGGTCGAGCCGCTCGAACTGCAGACCGCGGGCACCCAGGGCCTCCGGGTCGTGGGCTTCGTCGCGCAGCGCGTCCAGGCTCTCGCCCTCGGCCAGGGTCGGGACGGCGAGCTCTGCGACCCGGGCGGCCTCCAGGGCCTCGGCGACCTCCGGGTCGGCGCGGAACGCCTGCGCCTTCTCCTTGAGGATCAGGTAGTTGCGCATGCAGGCACGGGCGGTCTCCCAGACGCCGTCCATGTCCTCGGTCCGCGGCGGCTTGTAGTCGAAGTGCAGGTAGCCGTCGTAGGCCTTGCCGGTGCCGGCACCCAGCAGGGTGTCGACGGTCCAGAACGCACCACGCAGGTTGCCTGCGCCGAAGCGCAGGTCCTGGTCGAAGCGCGGGCCGTGCTGGCCGTTGAGGTCGACGTGGAAGAGCTTGTCGTGCCACAACGCCTGGGCGATGCCGTGGGCGAAGTTCAGCCCGGCCATCTCCTCGTGGCCGACCTCGGGGTTGAGGCCGACGCGGTCGGGCTCCTCCAGCTCGTTGATGAAGGCGATCGCGTGCCCGATGGTGGGCAGCAGGATGTCGCCGCGCGGCTCGTTGGGCTTGGGCTCCAGGGCGAACCGGATGTCGTAGCCCTTGTCGCGCACGTAGGCGCAGAGGACGTCGAGGCCCTCCTTGTACCGGTCGAGCGCGGCGGCGACGTCCTTGGTCCCGCCGGACTCCGCACCCTCGCGGCCGCCCCACAGGACGTACGTCTTCGCGCCCAGCTCGGCGGCCAGGTCGATGTTGCGCAGCACCTTCGCGATCGCGTACCGGCGGACCGCGCGGTCGTTGGCGGTGAAGCCGCCGTCCTTGAACACCGGGGCGCCGAACAGGTTGGTGGTCGCCATCTCGACGCCGACGCCGGTCTCGGCGAGCGCCTTCTTGAACCGCTCGAGGGTGGCCTCGCGGGTCGGCTCGTCGGGCACCAGGTCGTCGTCGTGGAAGGTGACGGCGGCGGCGCCGAGCTCGGCCAGCCGGTGGACGGCCTCGACCGGGTCCAGCAGCGGGCGGACCGGGCCGCCGAAGACGTCGACGCCCTGCCAGCCCACGGTCCAGAGACCGAAGCTGAACTTGTCGTCCTTGCTGGGGGTGAATCGGTCGGTCATGCGGGGATCTCCGTCCAGAGGGGTCGATTGCGGACACTGCGTTCGGGCACGGCGGGGGTCACCGGGCGCCCGCGGGCGCGAGGTCCGGCACCGGGACCAGCGTGGGGTCGTCGAAGACCGATTCGAGGGCCACGTGGGCGCCGCCGCGGACGGCGGCGGTGAAGCCGAGGGTCGAGAGGGCGACGCGGGCGCCGGCGATCCCGGGCCCGAGCACCCGGGCCTGGAGCTCGGCCAGCAGGGGCTCGAGGAGGAACCGCCCCAGGACGGCGAAGTAGCCGCCGAGGATCACCACGCCGGGGTTGAACAGGTTGACCAGGACGGCGGCGCCGGTGCCCAGCGACCGGCCCACCTGCTCCAGGGCGGCCAGCGTGCGGAGGTCGCCGTCCTCGGCCCGGCGGGCCACCTCGGCCAGCCGGGTCTCCAGGTCCCGGCCCGGGTCGTGCACCGGGTCCCCGGGGTCGGCGGCGGCGCGCAGCAGGGCCGCCAGCCCGACGACGGTCTCCCAGCAGCCGCGCCGGCCGCACCCGCAGACGGCGCCCGGGTCGCCGAGGGAGGTGTGCCCCACCTCGCCGGAGAGCCCGCCGGCGCCGCGCAGCAGCCGCCCGGCCACGATCACGCCGCCACCGACACCGACCTCGCCGGTCAGGTAGACCAGGTCGGGCGTGCGCGCCTCGGAACCCATGGCCCATTCGGCGATGGCGGAGAGGTTGGCATCGTTCTCCACCCGGATCGGGAAGTCGACGTCCAGCCGCGCCCGCAACCCGTCCAGGACGGCGACGTCCTGCCAGCCGATGTTCGGCGCCAGGGTCACGACGCCGTCGACGCTGCGCACCAGGCCGGCGACGGCCACGGTGAGGCCGGCGGGGCGGGCGCCCCGGCCGGCGACCGCCGCGACGGCGTCGGTGACCAGGCCGGCCACCGCATCCAGCGTGCGCTCGGCACCGAGCGCGGGGACGTCGAGGGCCAGGCGCTGCTCGAACAGCACCTCGCCGCGCAGGTCGAGGACGAGTGCGGCGGCGTAGTCGACGTTGAGCTCCACGCCGATGCCGCAGACGCAGGCTCCGTCCAGGTGCACGATCAGGCCGGGGCGGCCGACCGAGCCGGCCCGGTCGACGTCACCGGTGCTGACCAGACGCCGTTCGGCCAGCTCGGCGACGAGGCTGGACACCGTCGCCTTGTTCAGGCCGGTCTCCTGGGCGATCCGCGCGCGGGAGCGGGGGCCGGAGTCCCGCAGGTGGCGCAGCACCAGCCCGAGGTTGGTGCGCCGCACGGTGGCCTGGTCGGCCGGGGCGCGCCGCTCGGAGGAGTCGTCGTACAGGGACGGTCCGGTGCCCATCGCCACCTCCTCGAGCGGGTCCCACGGCATTCGTCGGTTCCATCAACAAATTAGGGCTGGGGACGACGGCGGTCAAGACCCGCCCCTCCCTCCCGCGGCGCCCTCGACCGGGCAGCCCGCGGCCCGGCCGCCTAAGGTCCCCTTCCCATGACCCCCGTCTCGCTGCCGCACCTCCCCGCGGCCGGCCCCGTCCGCGTTCCCGCCCGTCCGGACCGGAGCCCGGTCCGATGACGCTCGTGGCGGGCGTCGACACCTCGACCCAGGCCTGCAAGGTGGTGGTCCGGGACGCCGACACCGGCGAGCTCGTCCGCTCCGGCCGCGCGCCGCACCCCGCGGGCACCGAGGTCGCGCCCCATGCCTGGGAGGAGGCGTTCCGCGCCGCGGCCGCCGAGGCCGGCGGGCTGGACGACGTCGCCGCCGTCGCCGTCGGCGGCCAGCAGCACGGCATGGTCTGCCTCGACGAGCGCGGCGAGGTGGTCCGCGACGCGCTGCTGTGGAACGACGTCCGCTCCGCGCCGGCCGCCGCCGAGCTGATCCGCGAGCTCGGCGACGGCGACGAGGCCGCGGGCCGCCGGGCCTGGGCCGACGCCGTGGGCCTGGTGCCGGTCGCCTCGTTCACCGCGACCAAGCTGCGCTGGCTGGCCGACGCCGAGCCGGCGAACGCCGACCGCACCGCCGCGGTGTGCCTGCCCCACGACTGGCTGACCTGGCGGCTGTCCGCCGACCGTGACCTGCGCACGCTGGTCACCGACCGCGGGGACGCCAGCGGCACCGCCTACTGGTCGGCCCGCACCGGCGAGTACCGGCTCGACCTGCTCGAGCGCGCCATGCGCGGGCGCCGGCCCGCCGTCCCCCGGGTGGCCGGACCGGCCGAACGGGTCGGCGCGCTCGCCGGCAGCAGCGCCGTCCTCGGTCCCGGCACCGGCGACAACGCGGCCGCTGCCCTGGGGCTGGCGGCACGGCCCGGTGACGTCGTCGTCTCCATCGGCACGTCCGGCGTGGTGTCGGCCGTGACCCCGACCGCGGTGGCCGACGTGACCGGCACCGTCGCCGGCTTCGCCGACGCCACCGGCAACCACCTCCCGCTGGTCGCCACCCTGAACGCCGCCCGGGTGCTCGACGCCGCGGCCGCGCTGCTCGGCGTGGACCACGAGACGTTGTCGGAGCTGGCGCTGTCGGCGCCCTCGGGCGCGGACGGGCTCGTCCTCGTCCCCTACCTCGAGGGCGAGCGGACGCCGAACCTCCCCGACGCCACCGGCTCGGTGCACGGGCTCACGCTGCGCACCTCCACATCGGCGCACTGGGCGCGGGCCGCGATCGAAGGGTTGCTCTGCGGGCTGGCCGACGGCATCGAGGCGGTCGTCGCCCAGGGCGTGACCGTGGAGCGGGTGCTGCTGATCGGCGGCGCGGCGCGCTCCCCGGCCGTGCAGCAGCTGGCCCCGGGGATCTTCGGCCGGCCGGTGCTGGTGCCGCCGCCCGGCGAGTACGTGGCCGACGGCGCGGCCCGGCAGGCGGCCTGGGTGCTCTCGGGCGCCGATGCCGCACCGGAGTGGTCGCAGCCGGGGCTGGCCGAGTTCGACGGGCCGCCGGCGACCGCCGTCCGGGAGCGCTACGCGGAGGTGCGCGGCCGGACCGACGGCCAGTAGGAGGATCGGTCGGAGGGAGCCGACTACGGCAGCACGATGAATTCGCGTCCACTGGTTCGCGGACTCGGCTGGCTGGTGGCGGCCCACTCGGGGGCAGTGGGGCCGCCGACGCGTTCCCGCGGGAACGCTGTGGGGGTGAGCGGCTCGACGACGTTCCCGCGGGAACGCCCAGCAGCGACGGGTGAGGTGTACGGCCCACTCCGGGACGCCAGTCCGTCCAGTCCATGGCGTGCCAGTGCGGACCGCTGGAGTGACGCCCGGACAAGTTGCAGGTGGCTCCGTCACGCGCCATCGCCGCCCGGAGCGGGTCGGCTCGGTTCAGGGCCATGGCGTCAGTCGTCCGCCCCGCGGGTCGCCGCCGAAGGGGTGGCCACTGGGTCTGATGACATTGGCGGGACGGGTGGGGTGACGGATCTGGCGAATCGGTCCGTTTCGGGACGCGTCGTCGCTGGCGTCGCCGACATTCCCGACGACATCCCTCGCCGGCCACGAGGTCCGGCGCACTCACGGAGGAATCTCAACGTGTCGCAGCAGACGCCCTACGAGCCGGCGACCGGTCCGGTCCAATCCACCGAGTACCCGTCGGGACAGCCGGCCCACGGCTACGGCATCCCCGGCTTCGAGCCCACTCCCCAGCGCACCAACACGATGGCGATCCTGGGCCTGATCTTCGCCTTCGTGTTCAGCCCGCTGGGCATCTTGTTCAGCGCCCTCGGCCTGAGCCAGATCAAGAAGCGGCGCGAAGGCGGCCGCGGTCTGGCCATCGCCGGGCTGATCCTGTCGATCGTCTTTACGCTCCTCGCCCTGCTGGCGTCCTTCTTCATCTTCGCGGCGGTCCAGGAGGCCGCAGAGACGGGTGCGATGGCGGAGACCCAGGCCACGGCCCCGGTCGATGAGCCGGCCGGGGACCCCTCGGGCGTGCTCGCGGCGTGCGAGGTCATTGCTCCCGCCCTGGGCGAGTTCGACGCGGGCGTGGCGACCGTCACCACGCCCGAGGAGTACGCGCTGCTCGTCACCGACGTGCGCACCACGCTCGAGGGTGCGGCCGCCAGCACCTCGGACCCGGTGTTCGTCCAGGATGTGCAGCTGATGTCGGACAACCTGCAGCTGACCGCGGATGCCATCAGCGCCGGCGAGGACCCCTCGTACCTGGACGCCGCGCTGACCGAGGATGACGCCCGCGTGGGCGAAGCCTGCGCCGCAGCCGGCTACTGACACCTGAACGAGAAAGCGCCGGGCCGGCTCCG
>NZ_JASNNW010000018.1 GCF_030165005.1 Blastococcus capsensis | reverse complement strand
AGCCGGCCCGGCGCTTTCGTGAGTGGGCGACAGTCGCCGTGCCCTGGGTACTGCCGCGTCTGCCCTGGCGCGCAGGTGATGACCCGGGCTCGGACACGACAACGCCAGTCGCACCCGCCTGGAGATCTACGGCGGCGGTAGGGCCAACGGAACAGAGCTACCGGCCGCTGAGGAACTGCAGCTTCTGCCGCCCGACCAAGACGACTCTCCGGCGGCAGCTAGCCCGTAGCGGCCCACCAAGGGACAGGCGACCGACTCTTCCCGTCGAGTGCGTCGCGTGAGCCAGGTCTCCGCCCGCTCAGTCCCGGCGGATGTCCGCTTGCTCGGTGCGCGTCAGCGGGATCCGTGGACGACCCGCCACGACGTCAAGGTCAAGCGCCTCGTCCGGGCGGAGGAGAAATCCGGTGAACGACTGGGCGCGCAGGTCAACGCGGGCTCGAAGCGTCTCCCTCCCCCCGTCTTCGAGTTCCACATCGACGGGTGCGCTGGCCTGCCATGCCATGCCGACGCGCACTGTGTGCCGTCCTGCGCCAGCGGTGATGTCGACAGCGCTGTTGCTGCGCAGAGCGGACACCAGGGTTCCGTCTATGAACACCTTCATCCGGCCGACGAGGGGTATGCCGTACTCCCGGTAGACCGTGATGGTGCCCATAGCGATCATCACGTTAGAGCCGATGCGTCGCACACGTGTGTCGGCGTCGTCCGATCGAGGGATCGCCGCACTGCCTGTCCCATAAGCCGCCTTCAGGGCGAGTGCCGGCAGGGGCAGTAGGCCAGCTGTACGGCCGTTGACGGACAACCGAACACTCACAGGCCCTTCGACGCCGAGCTCAGAGCGACCGGACGACAGCGGCCACGTCGCGGGGGTGGGTCTGCACGGTCATGTGCGCCGCGCCCGGCAGCTCGACCAGGCGGCCGTGCGTGGCGGCCGCCGTCACCTGCTGCGCCCAGTCGGCGGGGCACAGCGCGTCGCGCGTACCCCGCACGACGACCACCGGGACCCGGAGCCCGTGCAGCCGGGCGTCGATGCGGTCGGGCGCGGCGGTACGCCACAGCGCCGTCATGGCGCGCGGCCCGGTGCGCAGCCACTGCCGCAGCACCAGCGGCACCTGCCACCACGGCTCGGCGACGGCGGTGCGCAGCCAGCGCCACGCCAGCACGCGGAACCGGCGCATCCGCGGATCCGTCGTCGGGCCGCACAGCACGATGCCGGTGACCCGGGGGTCGATGGCGGCCGCGGCGACGACCTGGCAGCTCTGCGAGTGCCCGACCAGGACGACCGGTCCGGCCGGCAGCGCGGTCATCAGCCGGGCGGCGAGCTCGTCGACCCCCGGCACCGGTTCGGCCGACCCCATGCCGGGGAGCGGGACGACCGTGGCGGAAAGTTCTTCGCGCAACCCGCGCGAGGAACGTTCATCCAGGCCCAGACCGGGCACGAGGACGACGGAGACCGAAGGTGGCACCCCGACGGGTCTACCGGCCCGGCCGGCAAGCCGCGAGCGCACGCCGCACCAGCGGGTGTGTCCTGCTTTTCACAGTCGTCGCGGACGAGCGGGCCGGGCCGAAGTGGAAGGATGAATCATCATGACGACATCACCAGCGCAGGCGCCCGCCCCGTCCGACTCCCCCGGCGGCCGGCCGCGCGTCGTCATCATCGGCTCCGGTTTCGGCGGCCTGTTCGCCGCGCAGGCGCTGAGGAAGGCCCCGGTCGAGGTCACGCTCATCGGCAAGACCGCCCAGCACCTGTTCCAGCCGCTCCTCTACCAGGTGGCCACCGGCATCCTCTCCGAGGGCGAGATCGCGCCGGCCACCCGGGAGATCCTCCGCCGGCAGAAGAACGTCCGCGTGGTGCTCGGCGAGGTCACCGAGATCGACGTGGCCGCCGGCACGGTCACCTCCGAGATCCTCGGCCGGCGCCTGGTGCACCCCTACGACGAGCTGATCGTGGCCGCCGGTGCTGGTCAGTCATACTTCGGCAACGACCAGTTCGCCGAGTTCGCGCCAGGCATGAAGAGCATCGACGACGCCCTCGAGCTGCGCGGCCGCATCTTCGGCGCCTTCGAGCTGGCCGAGATCGCCAAGGACCCGGCCGAGGTCGACCGGCTGCTCACCTTCGTCGTCGTCGGCGCCGGCCCCACCGGGGTGGAGATGGCCGGCCAGATCGCCGAGCTGGCCCGCCGCACCCTGCGCCGGGACTTCCGCAACATCAACCCCACCGGCGCCCGGATCATCCTGCTCGACGCCGCCCCGGCGGTGCTGCCCTCCTTCGGCGAGAAGCTCGGCGAGGCCGCCCGGCGGCAGCTCAACGAGATCGGTGTCGACGTGCAGCTCGGGGCGATGGTCACGGACGTCGACGCCGACGGTCTCGAGGTCAAGGACTCCGACGGCCAGGTCCGCCGCATCCAGGCGGCGACGAAGATCTGGGCTGCCGGGGTGCAGGCCAGCGAGCTCGGCCGGGTCCTGGGTGAGCAGACCGGCGCCGAGGTCGACCGGGCCGGCCGCATCTCGGTGCAGCCGGACCTCACGCTGCCGGGCCACCCGGAGATCCACGTCGTCGGCGACATGATGGCGCTGGGCAAGCTGCCCGGCGTCGCCCAGGTCGCGATCCAGGGCGGGCGCTACGCCGCCGAGGCGATCGAGCGGCGGGCCACCGGCAAGAAGCCGCAGGAGCCGTTCGAGTACTTCGACAAGGGCTCGATGGCCACCATCTCCCGGTTCTCGGCCGTCGCCGACATCTGGAAGTTCAAGTTCAGCGGTTTCATCGCCTGGCTGCTGTGGCTGGTCGTGCACCTGATGTACATCGTCGGCTTCAAGAGCCGCATCACCACGGTGCTGCACTGGGTGGTCAGCTTCCTGGGCCGTGGCCGTTCCGAGCGGGTGGCCACCCAGCAGCAGGTCTACGGCCGGCTGGCGCTGGAGCAGCTCGGGCCGCGGTGGGAGGTCTCCAAGACCGGCGGCCCCAAGGACACCGACCCCGCGGACGAGGACGTCACCAACCGCGATTCGGCCTGACCGACTGCACCCGGGGGAGGGACAAGGCGCGCCGCCGGGTGCATACGCCAGAGGGCACGGGTAGCCGCTGCCCATGGCTCGCCGTCGAGGTCAGGGCAGTGCCGCGCGCTCCCGCGGGCCGCTGTGGTGCTGGCCCGCGGTGGCCGGCGTGGTCGCGGCGGCGGCCTCGTGGGCACTCGGTCAGGTCGAACCCCGGGGGGCCTCCTGGCGGCCCTGTGGCCGGCCGACACGAACGCGGCGAGCACGCTGCTGCAGCTGGTGGCGACCGCGGCGGTCACCATCACCACCCTCACCTTCAGCATCACCATCGTGGCGCTCCAGCTGGCCTCGCAGCAGTTCTCGCCCCGGCTGCTGCGCGACTTCGGCGATCGAGCAGTTCTACCCCGGGTACGACGACCAGCGACCGCGGTCGCCCGACGAGATCGACCTGGACACTGCCGGCGCACGGCCGGTCGCCGCGTCCTGCAGCGGCTTCGTCGAGGTGGTGGACGTCGGGTCGCTGGTCGACGCCGCGCAGGAGCACGACGCCACGGTCCGCGTCGAGGTGCGGCCCGGTGACCAGGTCACCGTCGGCACACCCGTCGCCACGGTGTGGGGCTCCGCCGGCCATGCGGGCCGGCTCGACGACGTGCTCCGGTCGGCGGTGGTGCTGAACAACGAGCGCACGATCGACCAGGATGCCGCCTTCGGCTTCCGCCAGCTGGAGGACATCGCGGTGCGGGCCATGTCCCCGGCCATCAACGACCCGGTCACGGCCTCGACCGCCGTCGGGCACATGGCCGACCTGCTGGTCCGGCTCACCGACCGGCGCCTGGGCCGCACCCTGCACGAGGACGAGGACGGCATCGGTCGCGTGATCGTCCCGGACCGGGACCTGCGCTACTACCTCGACCTCGCCTGCGCACAGCTGACCCGCTTCGGCGGTCAGGAGCCGACCGTGGTGGTGGCGCTCCTGCGGATGCTCAGGGACATGGCGGTGGCCTGCCGGAACGACCAGCAGCGCGCCGAGATCGTCCGGGCCGCCGATCTGGTCGCCGGCGAGCTGTCCCCGGAGTGGAGCCCGACGGACACCGCCGGGGTGCAGGATCACCGCCGGCGCGTGCACGCCGCCCTGGCGGGGCGGACCGTGGAGGCGTTCGCCGACCGCGCCGGTGAGACCCGCTCCATGTGACGGCTCAGGTCGGGTCCAGCCACCAGTCCAGCGCCGCGACCACGCCCTCCGGCCGCACCACGTGCCCGCCGTCGAACTCGTCGTAGCTGACGTCGTAACCGGCGTCGCCGAACGCGGCGGCCAGCCGGCGGCCGCAGCGGTCCACCGGGAGCACGCGGTCGCCGGTGCCGTGCGTGATCCACAGCCGCGGCCGGCCGACCGTGGCCGGCGGGGAGGCGAACCCCGGCGAGAACGCGAGGACACCGTCGAACAGGTCGCCGTTGGCCGGGCCGAGGGACAGCGCGTAGGAGGCGCCGTCGGAGAACCCGCCGATCCCGCAGCCGCTGACCGGTACCCGTTCGGTGACCTGCGCCAGTGCGGCGTCGAGGACGGCGACGTCGCGGCCCAGCCGGCCGGCGAGCAGGTCCCAGGTCGCTGCGCCGGACTGCGGCGCCAGCACCAGCACCCCCCGGTCGGTGACCGTGCGCCCCAGCGCAGCCAGGCTCTGCGCCGGGTTCCCGCCCGCGCCGTGGAAGAACACCAGCAGCGGCCGCGGGACCGGCTCACCCGGCGGGACGGCGAGCAGCACCTCCGCTCCCCCGCCGAGATCCAGGTCGTGGACCCCGGTCGGCAGCGCCGCACCGGTCGGCGTGGCCGTCGGCCGGCTGTCGAGGCGGCCGGACGAGGCGTGCCCCCGCACGGTCACTGCCCGTATGCGTCGACGGGGACGTGTTCGTCGGCGCGCTCGAGATGGAGGGGCTGCAGTGGGGTGGTGTCCTCGAGGTACAGGAACGCGTCGTACCGCTCCCCGAGCACCGTCGGGACGTAGTTGCCCCAGCGCTCGCGCTCCGGCCGGTACACGACGCCGATGGCCCGGTGGTCCAGCCGCCGGTGCAGCCACTCCGGGCGCTCGTCCTGGGGGACGACGAACAGCGCGTCGTCGCCCACGGCCTCGTGGATGTGCGCCTCCACGCTGCCCGCGCGCGCCGGCGGTACCGGCATGCGGGCCATCTGCGCGCCCCACTCCTCCCCCGCGACCACCCCGCCGCGGTACCCGCCGAAGCCGACCAGGACGACGTCCTCGGTGCCGTACCGCTCGCGCAGCAGCTGACCGACGTTGGTCATCCCGGCGTCGGCCATGTCGGTGGCCCGGGCGTCGCCGATGTGGGTGTTGTGCTCCCAGAGGACCGCCTTGGGGCCCGCGTGGTGGAGCAGCCGGTCGAGAGTGTCCACCATGTGCTCGTCGCGGACGTTCCACGACTCCGCCGAGCCGCGGATCATCGCCCGGTAGTACCGCTCGGCATCGACCACGACGGCGGCGTTCTGCTCGGCGGAGAACCGCGCGTCGGCGTCGATACCGGCCTCCGCGCGGCCCCGCTGCTCGCACAGCGAGCGCAGCAGGTCCACCGCCGCCTGCTCGCAGGACGTGGGGGCGAACCGGCTGGCGAACGCGTATTCCGCGCCGTCCTCCCCGAAGGGCTCGAAGCAGGCCAGCGCCCGCTTGGCCTGGTCGACGTGCCCGGGCTCGTGCTCGGTGAGCCAGTCGAGCAGCGCGTGCATCGAGTCCCAGAGGCTGTACACGTCGAGGCCGTAGAAGCCGACGCGGTCGCCCTCGGGCCGGCCGGCGTTGCGGTCGCGCAGCCAGCGGCAGAAGTCGACGACGTCGTCGTTGGCCCACATCCAGGTGGGCCACCGGGAGAACGCGTCCAGGGCGTCTCGCGGGTCCTCGTCGGCTCCAGGCCGCAGCCGCACGCTGCGGTCGACCCGGTAGCAGTCGGGCCAGTCGCCCTCGACGGCGACGACGGTGAACCCCTTCTCCTCGATCAGCCGCCGGGTCAGCGCCGCCCGCCAGGCGTAGTACTCGTGAGTGCCGTGGCTCGCCTCCCCGATCGCCACGACCCGGGCGTCGCCGATCCGCTCGAGCAGCGGGTCGAGGTCGTCCGCCGTCCGCAGCGGCCGGGCCAGGTCCTGGATCTGTTCAGCCATCGAATCAGCCATGGGTGCTGCCTTCCCGGACGATCGCGGCGGCAACCTCCCGCAGGTCACCGGTGCGCTGCCAGACCGCGCGCTGGCGCGCCGCCGAGGTGCCGCGGTCGAACAGCTGCCGCACCAGGCGGCGCACCTCGTCCTCCTCGCCCCGGTCCGCGAGGTCGTCGGCGAGCTCGGCCAGCAGATGCTCGACGGCAGTGCGCGCGTCGACGAGCACCCCGGCGACGGGGTCGAACAGCCGGCCGCCGATGCCGTCGCGTGCGGCCCGCCAGCGGGCGGCGCGCAGCAGCTCGGCGCGGACCGGTGGCACGGGCCCGCCACGCTGCGCGCGGGCGGCGAGCACCCGCACCAGCGACCGGGCCAGCGCGGCGTACAGGACGGCGTCGTCCAGGTCGGTGCACAGGTCGGCCAGCCGGAACTCCAGCGTGGGCAGGTGCGACGACGGCCGCACGTCCCAGTACAGGTGCGAGGCGTCCCCGATGACGCCCGCGGTGACCAGCCCGTCGACGACCTCCCGGTAGCGGGCCGCGGTCCCGAGCGCCTCGGGCATCCCGGTGTGCGGCCAGCGCCCCCACCACAGCGTCCGGTAGCTCTCGTAGCCGGTGTCGGCGCCGTCGTGGAACGGGGAGCTGCCGGTCATCGCCAGCAGCACCGGCAGGTAGGGGCGCACGCGGTCCAGGACGGCGACCGCCGTGTCCAGGTCGGGCACGCCCACGTGCACGTGGCAGCCGCAGATGTCCTGCCGCTGCGCGAGCCCGGCCCACCGCTCGACCATCGCCACATAACGCGGGCCGGGGGTGATGACCTGCTCCCGCCAGCCGGCGGAGGGGTGCGTCGAGGCCGGCAGCAGCGTCACCCCGGCATCGGCGGCCGCGGCTCGCGCCTGCGCCCGGGTCGCCCCGAGCTCGGCACGCAGCTCGGCCATGGTGCGGCAGACGCCCGTCGCCGTCTCCAGCTGGGTGGTGGTGATCTCCGGGTGCACGCGTTCGCCCAGCTCGTGCCGCAGCGCGGCGCCGACCAGCCCGGGACTCGGGGTGAGGTCGAAGGTCTCCGGGTCGACGAGGTGGAACTCCTCCTCCACGCCGAACGTGGACCCGATGTCGGTCACGGCCGCACCGCCGGGCTCATCCGCGGCGCCAGTCGTCGCTGTCCAGGTGCGAGCCGGCCATCGGACCCATCTGCAGCATGCCGCCGTCGACCGCCCAGGACGCCCCGGTGACGTAGCCCGCCCCGGGCGAGGCGAGGAAGGCGACGACGGCGGCGACCTCGCGGGCATCCCCCGGCCGGCGGAGCGGGACACCGGGTCGCTCGTGGCCGGCCGCGGTGGGGTCCTCGTCCTCCTGGCCGGTCATCGGGGTCGCGATCTCGCCCGGAGCCACCGAGTTGACGGTGATGCCGTGCTCGGCCAGTTCCAGCGCGGCTACCTTGGTGAGCAGGCCGAGCCCGCCCTTGGCCGCGCAGTAGCCGGCGGCGCCGACGCGCGGCGCGTGCTCGTGCACGCTGGTGATGTTCACGATCCGGCCACCGTTCCCCGCGGCGACCATGCGGCGGGCCGCGCGCTGCAGGCAGAGGAGCGCCCCGTCGAGGTCGGTGGTCAGGACCTCGCGCCAGGTGGCGAAGTCCAGGTCGAGCAGCGGGGTCAGGTGCCCGGTGCCGGCGTCGTTGACCAGGACGTCGACCCCGCCGAGTGCGTCGGCCAGCTCGTCGACGACCTCCGCGGCCTCGGGGAGGCCGGTCAGGTCCAGGTGGCGCACCTCGGCGCGCCGGCCGAGGGCCCGCACCTCCTCGGCGGTGGCCTCACCGGCGTCGTGATCGCGGTACCAGGTGATGCCGATGTCGCAGCCCTGCTCGGCCAGGGCGACGGCGGTCGCCCGGCCGATGCCCGACTCGGAGCCGGTGACGATCGCGATCCGCGAAGTGCCCGCCATGACGCCACGCTAGGTCTGCTGGGCGGTCCCCGCAGCTTCGCGACGTGTCGGCTGCCCGGCCCGAACGGGTACGGGACCGTCATGACCACCCATCGACATGCCCGGCACCGCACGCTCCTGGGGGTGCTCTACGCCCTGGCCCTGACCACGACGGGCTGCGTGGTCGTGGACACCACCGACGGCTCGATCGGCGCGGCCACGGGGCCGGCCCCCCAGACCCCTCCCGCGGCGGGCAGCGAGGCGGCACCCGAGGAGAGGATGGCCCGCGAGATCTTCGACCGGGTGAACGACGAGCGCCGGGAGCGAGGGATCGAGCCGGTCGAGTGGAACGAGGAACTCGCCGGCGTCGCCCGCGACTGGAGCGCCGCCATGGCCGAGCGCGGCGTGCTCGAGCACCAGGACGTGCAGGAGGTGCTCTCCCGCGACGCGCTGTCCGGCTTCGCCGGCATGGGCGAGAACATCTTCACCGCCTCGGGCCCGGTGCCGGCCGGCTTCGCGCACGTGGGCTGGATGCGGTCGGACGGTCACCGGGTGAACGTGCTGAACCCGGGCTGGAACCGGCTCGGGGTGGGGATCTACTGCGCGCCGGACGGGTCGGTGTGGGCGGCGCAGGAGTTCGGCCGGACGGTGGACGCCGACCGCCCCGAGGTGAGCCGGGAGACCCCGCCGGTCGAGCCGATCGCCCGGCCGCAGGAAGACGGCCCGTCGTGCGCCTGAGTCAGTCGCCGGCGGCGAGCTCCGCCACGCGCGCCACGGCGGCGGCGTGGGCTGTTGCCGCGTCCGCGGCCTCCCGCTCGGCCGCCGTCCGGCGCCGCTCCTCGCGCTTGAGCGCCGCCGCCACGTCGCCGGCCTCCCGCTCGGCCTCGGCCAGCTGGTCGGCCAGCTCCTCGACACGTACCTGCAGCTCCGCCCGGCGGGCGGCCAGCTGCTCCGAGGCGCGCCGGTGCTCCTCGAGCGCGACCTGCGCCTCCTCCGCCACCGCCCTCGTCTCGTCGGCCGCCTGCTGCGCCGCCGCCAGCTCGCGGCGGCGTTTCTCCTCGGCGACCCGTCGGCGCTCCTCCTGCTCGCGGCGACGACGGTCGGCCGCCGCTTCCGGATCCGGCCCCTTCCGGACCGCGGGCTCCGACGGCGCCCGGGCGGGTCTCGCGGCCGGCTCGGCCGGCGGGACGAGACGGAGCTCCGGGCGGGCGGTTACCCCGCCCAGCCCGCTGTAGGACATCGCCGAGGTGAGCCGGCCGCCGAGCAGCGCCTCTCCCGCCGCCGGGTCGCTCATCGCGGCACGCAGCGTCTCCTCCACCTGCCCGGCGATGGCCGTGCTCACCGCGTGCCCGCGAACGCGTGCGAGCGCGGCGGCCTGCCGGGTGAGGGCGGTGAGCAGCTGGGCCCGCTGCCGGTTCAACGCCTTGAGCGCGTCGCCGGCCAGGTTCTGCTGGGCATCGCGCAGCAGGTCCCCGAGCTCGACCAGGCCCTCGATCTCCGCGCGGTGGGCGCGCACCAGCAGGTTGCACACCCAGGCGGCGGTGGACGGCTTGGGCAGCGCGCCGATCGCCTTGGCCAGCGCCCTGTCCCCCGCCGCCTTCGCCTCGTCCTGCCGGGCGGCGCGGACGGCGACGAACTCCTCGGGCGGGACCTCGTACAGCTCGCCGGCCACCTCGTCGAGATCCATCCCGCACCTCCGCGACTGCGACGAACTCGGGGTGATCAGTGGCTGATCACCCCGAGTTCGTAGCACTCGCGCTGAGGCGGTTCAGCAGCAGACGCCGACGCGCGCGTCAGTGCCGGACCCCTCCGGCGTGCAGCACGCGCCGTCCCCGGCGACGGCGGAGAGTTCGGCCGCCGTCTCGCCCTCGAGGTCGGGGCGGGCGTCACCGGTGACGGTGTACACCTCCCACGGCTCACCGCCCGGGCCGGAGACCCACACCTTGTCCTGGACGGCGTAGCAGCAGGTGGTGCCGTCCTCGACGCGCGTCGCCAGCCCGGCATCGGTCAGCCGGCCGGTCGCGGCGGTGACCTCGTCGGTGGAGCCGACCTCGACGCCCAGGTGGTCCATGCGGGTGGGTTCGCCGGCTGTGCCCTCCAGCAGCACCAGCTTCAGCGGCGGCTCGGCGATGGCGAAGTTGGCGTAGCCGGGACGCCGCTTGGCCGGCGGGGTGTCGAACAGCCGGGAGTAGAAGTCGACGGCGGCATCGAGGTCGGCGACGCGGAGCGCGAGCTGGACACGGGACACGGGATCCTCCTGAGGGCAGACATCGACGGTTGTCGATGCCTTCGGACCGTTCCACTAGGCATAGATGCTTGTCAATACGATGCCCGTCGTTATGATCGGCGGCGATGTCCACGAACGAGGAGACGACGATGAGCGAGCCCGGCCTGGCGTGCTGCACGCCGCTGTCCGGCACGGCGATGTCCGCCGAGCAGGCCGAGCAGGTGGCCCCACTGCTCAAGGCGCTGGCCGACCCGGTGCGGCTGCGCCTGGTCAGCCTGATCGCCTCGAGCGCGAGCGGTGAGGCCTGCGTCTGCGACCTGAACGACGCCTTCGACCTGACCCAGGCCACGATCAGCCACCACCTCAAGGTGCTGCACTCGGCCGGGCTGCTGGACCGGGAGAAGCGCGGGGTGTGGGTCTACTACGCCCTCCGCCCGGCCGCGCTCAGCGCTGTCGCCAACCTCTTCGGCACGGCGGTGCCGGCGTGAGCGAGCTTGCGAGCTCACGCATGGGCACAGCAGCGCCGCGAACGCGGCCGACGAGCGCCAGCGAGGAGGACTCGTGAGCGACGCCGTCCGCGAGACCGCGCGCGCGGGCGTCCCGGCCGACGCCCCCGTGCTGCAGAAGCTCTCGACGCTCGACCGGTTCCTCCCGGTCTGGATCATCGCCGCCATGGCGCTCGGCCTGGCCCTGGGCCGCTGGATCCCCGGCCTGGACGACGCGCTGGGAGCGGTCGAGGTCGGCGGCATCAGCCTGCCTATCGCCATCGGGCTGCTGCTGATGATGTACCCGGTGCTGGCCAAGGTGCGGTACTCCGAGCTCGACCGGGTGACCGGCGACCGGAAGCTGCTCGCTGCCAGCCTGGTGCTCAACTGGCTGGTCGGCCCCGCGCTGATGTTCGCCCTGGCCTGGTTGCTGCTGCCCGACCTGCCCGAGTACCGCACCGGCCTGGTCATCGTGGGGCTGGCCCGCTGCATCGCGATGGTGCTGATCTGGAACGACCTCTCCTGCGGCGACCGGGAGGCCGCCGCCGTCCTCGTGGCGATCAACTCGGTGTTCCAGATCGCCGCCTTCGCCGCCCTGGGCTGGTTCTACCTGCAGGTGCTGCCCGGCTGGCTGGGTCTGTCTACGACGTCGGCGGAGTTCAGCGTCTGGGCGATCGTGGCCTCGGTGCTGGTGTTCCTCGGCATCCCGCTGCTGGCGGGCTTCCTCACCCGCACGCTGGGCGAGCGCCGCAACGGCCGCGCCTGGTACGAGCAGCGGTTCCTCCCCCGCATCGGCCCCATCGCCCTCTACGGGCTGCTGTTCACCATCGTCATGCTCTTCGCGCTGCAGGGTGCGGCGATCACCTCTCAGCCGTGGGACGTCGCCCGGATCGCACTGCCGCTGCTGGCCTACTTCGCGCTGATGTTCGGCAGTTCCTTCCTGCTCGGCATGCGACTCGGTCTCGGTTACGCCAAGACGGCGACGCTGGCCTTCACCGCGGCCGGCAACAACTTCGAACTCGCCATCGCCGTCGCCATCGGGACCTTCGGCGTCACCAGCGGACAGGCCCTGGCCGGCGTCGTCGGGCCGCTGATCGAGGTGCCCGTGCTGGTCGCCCTGGTCTACGTCTCGCTGTGGGCCGCGCGCCGCTGGTTCCCCGGCGATCCCACCGTCCCCGCCACGATCCGGAGCGCCCGATGAACCCGTCCGTCCTGTTCGTCTGCGTGCACAACGCCGGCCGCTCGCAGATGGCCGCCGGCTGGCTGCGGCACCTGGCGGGCGACGCCGTCGAGGTGCGCTCGGCCGGGTCACTACCCGGCGACCGGGTGAACCCGGCCGCGGTGGAGGTCATGGCCGAGGTGGGCATCGACATCTCCGACCAGCGGCCGAAGGTGCTCACGACCGACGCCGTCGAGAGCTCCGACGTGGTCATCACCATGGGCTGCGGTGACGCGTGCCCCGTCTTCCCCGGCAAGCGCTACCTGGACTGGGCGCTGGACGACCCGGCCGGCAAGGGCGTCGAGTCGGTCCGGCCGATCCGCGACGAGATCGAGCGGCGCATCCGCGGGCTGTTGACCGAGCTCGTCCCGCCGACGAAGCCCTCTAGCGGGTGACTGAGAGCGCCGTCACGCGATGGCAGTGAAGCTGCTCTCATCCGTTCCCTAGAACGCTCCGAGACCGTGGAGCCGGCCGCCCGGCGCGGTATTACTGAAGACATGCCTGCTCGGACCGCGCCGCACGGCTCTGTCGCCCGCAACAGCCTCGGGGACCGAGTCCTCGTCACCGCCGTGATCGCGGTGACCCTGGGCGTTCTTCCTGTCGCCTGGGATGCGCCGGTGGTCTGGCAGGTGCTCGGCCCGCTCGTCGCTCTCGTGTACGTGGTGCGCACCGCGCTGGTCGTGTGGCAGGAGATCTTCAGCACCGACCCCAGGCACCTGCGCGCCCGCCCCTAGCCGGACGACGGACAGCAGCCCCGGACCGCCGTCGCGATCCGGGGCTGCTGCGCCTCCTGAGCCAGGCCGGTCAGCCGAAGATGAGCACCCCGGCCACCGTGGCCACCGCCAGCCCGGCGATGACCGGGATGAACAACCGCCGGGCCAACTCCACCGCCGGCACCCGGACGAAGCCGGCCACCGCGAGCAAGGACGACCAGGCGACGAGCGTGCCACCGCCGGACCAGATGTTGCCCATCTGGCCGATCGCCGCGAGCGTCGGGCTGCTGACCCCGGAGCCCTCCGCCAGCGAGCCGGCCAGCGAGCCGGTGAGGGGCAGGCCCGAGAAGCCGGACCCGTCGAGGCCCGCCACGATGCCGACGACCATGATCCCGAAAGCGGTGATCAGGGCGTTGGCAGGCAACTGCTCCTGTCCCGCGACGACCAGGTCGAAGAGCAGGTTGGGGGCCGTCACACCCTCCGGGACGGAGAGGATCGTCGCGGCGAACTCGCCGTTGCCGATGAAGAAGAACCCGGCGATCGGCAGAACCACACCCATCGCCTTGAAGGCGAACACCAGGCCGTCGATGATGTGGTCGGCCGCCGTCTCCAGGAACGTGGGGCCGCTGCGGGCGAAGGCAGCTCCGAACATGACCAGGAGCGCGATGCCGCCGACGAGCGCCGCGGCGTCACCGCCCGCCAGGTCCGGGACGGTCTCCGAGACGCTCGCCACGACCAGGTACACGATCAGCGCAAGGTAGGCCAGCGGCACCAGCACCGCGAAGGCCTTGGAGGCGAGCGGCTTCTCCACCGGCGTGATCGTGTGCTGCTCCGCTGGGACGATCCCGCCGGCCGGCGTACCGATCAGCGCGCGGCCCTTGCCGAGCCGCGTGGCGATCGCCTCGGCATCCTCGCGCGACCGCCCCGCCGGCCCGCTCCCGACACCGACCAGCTCGCGCTGCCCCTCCACGGAGGGACCCCCGCCGCCGGTTCCGTCGATCGGCAGGTCGTCGCCGGATCCCCCGGCTGCCGACGCCCCCGCCGAGCGGGGCGGCCCACCGAGGTGCGCGGCCTCCTGCCGGGCCTCGGCGTCGGCGCTCCCGGTCCGGCGGTCGGCGCTGCCCTCCCACTCCGCCAGCAGGTCGTCCGATGGCCGGCGCATCTTGCGGAACTCCATAGCGTAGCCGATCGCCAGCGCGACGCCACCGACGATCCACGAGAGCACGAGGGCCCGGTCGGCCACGACCGAGGCGTCGACACCCGCGGTCGTCGCCGACAGCTGGGGCGCGACCCCGATGATGTAGTCCGAGGACAGGGCCATCCCCTGACCGGCGACCGCGATCGTGAAGCCGACGGCGAGCGGTCGGAGCCCGGCACGGATCGCCACCGGAACCAGCACCGCACCCACCAGCGGCACCGCCGGCGTGGGCCAGAAGAACAGCGAGATGAAGTAGGTGACGATCACCAACGTCCACCAGGACAGGTGGGCGTTCCGCATGACCTTCCGGAACGGCGCCACCATCCGCTTGTCCGACCCGAGGCCCTCCAAAGACCTGAGCATCGCGGTGACCATGGCGATGATCAGGAAGATGTTGAACAGGCTGGTCGCGGCCACGAGGCTGGCGTTGAAGACCGACGAGAGCCCGGTGGCGAGGTTGCCGGACCACACCAGCGCGGTGAGGAACGTGGCCACGACAGCGGGAACCACGATGTTCTTGCGCATGATCATCGTGGCGAGGATGACGACCACCCCGGCCAGGAAGACCCAGTGCGCTGCTGTGAGTTGCATCGATGCCCCTACGTGTGAGCCCAACGTGATGGACGCAAAAGGTCTCGGACCGGCGGGGGTGAGTCCATGAACGAAGTGCACACTCGGCCCTCTTCCGAATGTGCATCGTGCCGTAGGAACGTTCGCTGAGGGTTGGCACGCTGTCCCGCACATGGCAACCGGGAGGACGACTGTGGCGGGCACGTCGATCGACCGGGCGACGTCCGCACAGCCGTCCGAGAGCTCGGAGCCCCTCGCTGCACCACCCGGCGCCTGGCTCCTGGCCGCCCTCCTCGGGGCCACCTTCCTCGGGACCGTCAGCAACAACATCGTCAACGTCCCCCTGCGGCAGATCACCGACGACTTCGCCGCACCGGTCGCGCAGGGGGTCCTGGTCGCGGCGGCCTCCGTGCTCGTCCTGGCCGTCGCCATGCCGGTCACCGGTTGGATCACCGACCGGTTCGGGCGGCGCCGCACCCTGGTGGTCGCCCTCGTCGTCCTCCTGGCCGGCACGGTGGGTTCCGCCGTCTCACCGACCCTGGACCTGCTGGTGGCCGGGCGGGCGGTGCAGGGACTGGGCTGCGCCCTCGTGCCGACCGCGGTCATGGGCACCCTGGCGCGGCGGTGGCCGGCGCACCGGCGCAACCGGGTCATGGGGGCGTGGGGCGCGGCCAACGGGATCGGCCAGGCCGTCGGCCCGCCGATCGGTGGCCTTCTGGCGGACGCCCTCGGGTGGCGGTCGATCTTCTGGCTGCTGGTGCCGGTAACCGTGGCCGTACTGCTCCTGACGATCTGGCGCATGCCCCGCGACCAACCTCAGCCCGCGCCGATCGATCTCCCCGGAGTCGCCTCCCTGACCCTCGGGGTGGCTGCGCTCATGGCGGCGATCACCCTCGCCCCTCAGGTCGGCGTGCCTCCGTGGGCGGCGCCGCTCGGCGTGCTCGTCGGGGTGGTCGCGCTGACCGTGTTCGTCGTCTCGGGGCTCCGCCGGCCGAAGGCCTTCATCGACCCGCGGCTGCTGATCGAGATCCGCTGGTTGCGCAGCGCGGTCGGCGTCTTCGTCCAGCAGGTGACGCTCTTCTCGGTGCTCGTCGCCGTACCCCTGCACCTCACCGGTGTCGTCCAGCTGTCGGGGACGGCGACCGGTCTGCTGGTCTTCCTGCTCCCCGCCGTCTGGGCCACGTCGGCCCCCCTGGTGGGGCTGCTCGCCGATCGGATCGGGCCACGGTCGGTGCTCCGCACCGGGCTCGGCGTCCTGTTCACCGTGGACGTCGGCCTCGGCGTCCTGCTCGGATCCCGCTCCACGGCGGTCGGCGCGGTCGCGGTGCTGCTCGTGGTCGCCGGCCTCGGTGTCGCGCTCGTCCAGACGCCGTCGCTGACCGGGGCGACCCGCTCACCGGCCGGGCAGAAGGGCGCCGGACTGGGCCTGTTCAACATGATGCGGTTCATCGGCGCATCGGTCGGTGCCGCCGGGGTGGCCGCGACCTTCCCCGAGCACCTCGCCTGGCTCTTCGGCGGCTGCGCCGCTGTGGCGGTGCTGGGCCTGGCACTGAGCTTCGCCGGGCGGGAGATGCTCGACGCTCCGGCCGCCGCTGCGCCACCGGAGCTGCGGGCCGACTGACCGCACCACCGGCCGGGGCGGTGGCGGGCCGGAAGGCCCCGATGTCTGGGCAGGGTGCACAACCAGCGAGGTCAAGGCTGAGCACAGTGCCGGTGATCTGCGTCACCCGCGTCGCTACCTTCTGCAAACGATCACCACCGCATCCCGGTGATCAGCAGGCTGTTCCGCTCGGCTCTCCGCAGTACCACGGACGGACCGCCGGGCCCGGCGCACGGACCTCGGAGGCACCATGGAGTTGACGGTTGCACATTGGGTGTACATGGCGGGCGTGGCATCGCTGCTCGTCGTGATGGTCATGCGGAAGAACGTGATCGTGCCCGCGATCATCGCCACGTTCGTCACGACGTGGCTCTACACCGGGGACTTCCTCAACGGCCTCGGCTCGGTGTTCAGCGCGAGCATGGTGGCGACCACACAGTTCCTGAACATCTTCCTGGTCCTCGCCGTCGTGACCGCCCTGCTGGGTGCGCTGCGCACGATCGATGCCGATCGGCGGATGATCGCGCCGATCGCCAAGCTGATGAAGAACGGCCCGATCTCCTACGCCGTGCTCTTCGTCGGCACCTACCTGCTCTCCCTGGTGTTCTGGCCGACGCCGACCCTGGCGCTGCTCGCCGCGATCCTGCTGCCCGCCGCCATCCGTGCCGGGCTCTCCCCGCTCGCGGCCGCCATGGCCATCGCCATCGCCGGCCAGGGCATGGCACTGGCCTCCGACTACGTCCTCGGGGTGGCCCCGAGCCTGTCGGCCGCCGGGGCCGGCGTTCCCGCCGGTGACATCGCCGACCGCGCGCTGATCCTCAGCTGGGTGGTCGGTGCGGTCGCCATCACCCTGACCTACTTCTTCCACGTCCGGAACGGCTCGCTGGCCCGGGTGCGCCCTGGTTCGCCGAGCCGGACCAGCCGCCGTACGGTCGTGGCGAGCGGTGCCTCCACGTCGACCATCGAGGTCGAGAACATCTCCGCCACGGTCGGGGACGCGCTGATCACGAAGGAGCGGCCGGCACGAACCACGGCGCGGCCGGGTCAGCCTGCCGGCTCGACCGGGAACGGCGGTGGTGGCGACAGCGGCGGCAACGGCCTGCCTGGTGCCGACGGCCGCGACGGCCTCTCCGGTACCGGCATCACCGAGGGCTTCGACGGTGCGGATGGCGACCCAGGCGCCCGGCCCGGAGGCAACCAGCGGGCGCGGCTGTTCGCGACCGCCGTTCCGCTCGGTTTCGGCGCGCTGGTGCTCTACATGATCCTCGGCAAGGTCACGGACTGGGTGCCCGAGGTCGAGGCCGGCTGGGGAGCCGCCCTGGTCGGCGGGCTGGCGCTGCTGCTCATGCTGTGCGTGACGCTCTCGTCCGGTGGGGACGGCCTGGAGCGGGCCGGCGAGCACTTCGTCGACGGCCTGCTGTTCGCCTTCCGTGCGATGGGCGTGGTGATCCCGGTGGCCGGGTTCGTGCTCATCGGCATCTCCGACTTCTCCGGTGAGATCATGCTGCTACCGGAAGACGCCGCGGCTCCTGGCTTCCTGTTCGATGTCATCGCCAGCGGCCAGGGCTTCATCCCCGACAACGGGATCGTGGTCATGTTCGCCATGCTGCTGGCCGGCATGCTGATCGGCCTGGACGGCTCGGGCTGGGCCGGGCTGCCGTTCACCGGCGAGCTCGCCCAGGCCTTCGCCTCCTCCGGCGGCGGCGACACCGCGACCCTGGCGGCCATCGCACAGAACGCGGCGGGCTGGACCGGCGGCGGCACGCTGGTCATCTGGTCCTCGCTCATCGCCGTCGCCGGCCTGACCGGGGTGCCGGTCACCACCCTCGCCCGCAAGCTGTTCCTGCCCGTCGTCAGCGGTCTGATACTCAGCGTCGTGGTCGCCGGGGTGATCTGGTGACCACGGTGACCCGACGGACCGTGCGTTCGATCGCGCGGGACGTCCGCGACGGGGTGCGCTCCCCGCTCGAGGTGCTCGAGGAATCGCTGTCCCGTATGAGCCGCGTCGAGTCCGCCGTGCGCGCCTTCGTCTCCGTCGACGAGGAAGGCCTTCGGGCCGAGGCCATCGCGCTGGGCGAGGAGACGGCGGCCGGCCGGGTGCGCGGGCCGCTGCACGGGGTGCCGATCGCGGTCAAGGACGTGATCGACGTCCGGGGGCACGCTACCCGGGGCGGCTCCCAGGTGACCGATGACCGACCCGCCACCAGCGACGCCCCGGCGGTCCGGCGGCTGCGGGACGCCGGCGCGCTGATCCTCGGCAAGACGGCGACCCACGAGTTCGCCCACGGGGTCACCACCCCGCCCACCAGGAATCCGTGGGACGTCACACGCATCCCGGGCGGTTCCAGCGGCGGTTCGGCTGCGGCAGTCGCCGCAGGCGAGTGCACGGGGGCACTGGGCAGCGACACGGGCGGATCCGTCCGGGTTCCGGCGGCGCTCTGCGGGGTGTCGGGCCTGCGGCCCCGACCGTCGGACATCCCGCCCGGGGGTTGCCTGCCGTTCTCCCCCAAGCTCGACACCTGCGGCCCGATCGCCGGGGACGCCGAGGACCTCGCGCTGCTCTTCGGAGTGCTCTCCGCAACTCGCTGCCGGCTGGACGCAACGATCGCCGGTCTGCGCGTGGGCGTCGTCCCTGCGGCGGACCTCGGGGATGTCCACCCCGAGGTCCTGCTGGCGGTCGAGGCAGCGGTACGCGAGCTGGCCGCGGCCGGTGCGACGACCACGGCGGTGAGCGTTCCGCCGTTCGCGGCCTGGAGCGGCCCTCGGACGGTGTACGTACTGCACGACTTCCTCGCCGTCCACCGGGCGGCGGGCTGGTATCCCGACCGCGTGGCCCGCTACGGGGAGGAGGTGGCCAGCTACCTCGCCCTGGCCGAGAAGATCACCGCGCACGAACGGGAGAGTGCCGTCCGGGAACTGCACCGCCTCGAGGGCTTGCTGCGCGCCGGGCTGGAAGGGGTCGACGTCGTGGTGCTCCCGACGACGGCGATACCGGGACCGGCCGTCGAGGAGTGCGCGTTCGCCTCGGACGGCGGCGGGCGCTCACCGGTCGTGGCCACGCTGATGCGCCTCTGCGGTCCGTTCAGCTGGTGCGGCCTGGCCGCGGTCACGGTGCCCTGCGGGTTCACCACGGGCGGCCTGCCCATCGGCCTGCAGGTCGTGGGCCGCGACGTCCCGACCGTGCTGGGCGTCGCAGCCCGGTACCAGGCGCGGACCGAGCATCACCACATGGTCCCGGCCATCGGCCTGGCCGCGGTACCCGATTGATCCGGCCTGGAGGCCGGGTCGTCAGCCAGGACTGACCACCCGGTCCACCTCGGCGGTGGTCGTCGCCAGCAGGTCCAGGGTGTGCGCCAGCCACACGGCGAATTGGTTCTCCGCTTGGCGCAGATCCATCCCCAGGAGCCGGGATGCGCGGTCGAGCTTGTAGAGCATCGTGTTCCGGTGGATGTGCAGGTCGCGCGAGGCCGCGTTCACGTTGCCGCCTGCGGCGATGTACGCCAGCACCGTCGCCTCCAGCTCACCGGTGGCCGGGTCCCGCAGGGGTGCCAGGAGGTCGGTGGCGTAGGAGCGGCCGGTCCGGCTGCCGGCCACGTCCTCCAGCACCGCATGCACACGCAGTTCCTGGAAGCCGCAGACGGCGGGCAGGCCGAGTCGCTGCTGCAGGCCGTGGGCCATGCGGGCCTCGCGGTAGCTGTCCGGGATCGCCAGGGCGCCGACGACCGGCCGGCCGTACGTCACCCGGACCGGACGGCCTCCCTGGTCCTTGCGCCGGGAGAGGTACTGGTGCAGGGCCGCCGCGTAGTCGCCGATGGCGGCGACGGCGGCCTCGGGCGTCCCCATCGTCCCGCGGCGGGCCGCCTCGCGGACGACCACGAGCACGTCGCCGACCATCGCCGCCTGCGTGTGCCGCCCCTGCTCGGGCAGCAGCCGCGCCGCCTGCACCCCGACCTGCTGCAGCCGGGCTGGTGAATCGACGTCCGCGGGCACGGCCATCCCGGAGGCGACCGCGACCCCGAACCACGACCGCACCGGGAACTCGTAGTGGGCCGCCCGGGCGCTGATGTCCTCCGCGGTCGCGAACCGCCCGTGCAGCAGTCCGTGGACGAAATCACCGCGCGCCTGCTCCTTCGCCCGCTGGACGCTGCGCAGCCGCAGCATCTCGGTGCCCACGATGGGCGCGGCCTGCTCGACGAGGACCCTGTGCTCGGCCAGGTCGTGCGGATGGGGGTCGTCGGACTCCTCGAGCAGCAGGATCCAACCGTCGTGCCGCCCACCCAGCACGATCGGCGTGATGATGCAGGCCAGCTCGCGTCCGGCCAGCCGGATCCCCACCGTTCTGGGGTGCAGCTCCTCGGGCGCCTGCCGGGTGCCGAGAGCGTCGCCCTGCTCGGCGAACGCCGTCACCAGATCGGCGGGCTCCACCGTGCGCGGCTGACCCTGTTCCAGGGCGGCGAGCTGGCCCTGGTTGTCGAAGACGGCCACCGGCCGCTGCGACATCCGGTTCATCTGGCTGCAGAGGGCGGAGAGCTCCGCGCCGCGGTAGAGCAGCTCGGCCAGGGCACGGTGGACGGTGAGGCCGTAGCGGAGGACGTGCGTCTCGCGGGCGAGCGTCAGGTCGGCCACGAGCCGGTTGAGGACGGCGAAGGGCACCGTGTCGGCCATGGTGACCAGCGGGAGCTGACAGGCGGCGACGGCGTCCGCGGCCTCGGGCTGGTGGCCGTCCACGAGGAGCGCCGCGGCGCCGCGGGCCGCCAGCCGCTCCGCTGCTCGGGTGACGGTGACCTGGTCCCGTGCCAGCTCGCCGGGATGGGCGTGGACCAGGACGCCCGTGAGCGGATCGTCCTGCTCGGTGGCGACCGACCACGGCACCACCCACTCCACCCGGGTCACCGCGCCCGCGCGCCCGGCGTGGATGCGGGCCCGGCGCAGCGCCGGCTCCTGGAGCAGCCGGGCCAGGGTCAGCGCGTCATCCGAGTAGGCGTGCGGCATGGCCCTCCTCAGTCACTGTGCACAACCACGGGCGAGGTCGAGGCTGCAGTCTCACCATTGTTGCCCTGAGCCGCCAGCCCCCATGGTGATATCTCCGCCGGCTTCCACCCCGAGGAGTCCGGCAGCCATCTGACCCGGCCCACGCGCCGGAGGAGGAGAACCCCGTGCATCAGGTCTTCCGCATCACTCTCGACGACGCCCTGCCGGTGCTCCAGGCGGCGCGGGCGAAGGCCGAGGAGCTCGGCGTCAAGCAGACGATCTGCGTGTGCGACGACGGCGGGAACGTCATCGCGTTGCACCGGCTGCCCGGCGCCCGGCTGACGGGCGTGGAGATCTCGATCGCGAAGGCGTTCACCGCGGCGGGGCACGAGCGCGCCACCCACCTGTTCAACGAGCCGCCCAACGGCCCGGCCCTGCCGGGCAACGAGGCCTTCGGCATCTCGCACATGCTGCCGGGCAAGTTCGCGATCTTCGTCGGTGGCTTCCCGATCATGCACGAGGGGCAGATCGTGGGCGCCGTCGGTGTGAGCGGCGGGAACGGCGCGCAGGACAAGGCTGTCGGCGCCGCGGCGCTGCAGGCCTTCGCCGACCACGTGGCGGCCGCCTTCGCCGGCTGACCCCCGGCACGATGCGCTCGGTGGCCACCGGGCCTGCGCCCCGGTGGCCACCAGGCAGCACCACCGCCGTTGACCGCCACGCCGCGCAGCTGCCACGCGTCAGTGGCGGACGGCGGCGACGAGCTCGACCTCGACGGGCGCTCCCGAGGGGAGCGTGCGGACGCCGACGGCGCTGCGGGCGACCGCGCCCCGGTCCCCCAGGCGTTCCCGCAGCACCCTCGATGCGCCGTCGGCCACGGCCGAGTGTGCGGTGAACCCGTCGACGGCGGCGATGAATACGGTCATCTTCAGCGCTCGCTCGATGCCCGGTAGACCGACGGCCTCCACCAGCGCGGTGACGGCGTTGTCCGCGGCGAGTCCGGCCGCCTCCCGGGCGGCGGGGATGTCCAGGTCGCGGCCTACGACGCCGTGGACCACGAGCTCCCCGTACCGGCGGGGTGTCATCCCCGCGGTCCAGGCCAGGCCGCCGTGCACGACGGCAGGCACGTAGGCCCCCTGCGGCGGGACCGACGTCCCCGATGCCTCAGACACCGAGCGCCACGCCGTCCTGCCGCGGGTCCGCGGCACCGGCCAGCACGCCGCGCTCGTGGTCCATCGACACGATCAATGCGCTGCCGCCGGCCCCCCACGCCCCCATGTCACGGACGTCGTGCCCGCGCTCGACGAGGCCGGCGAGCACGTCGGCGCCCAGCCGGCTCTCGCACTGCAGCGTCTCCGGGGTGCCGAGCGCGTCGGCGTCACTGCCGGGGTGCACTGTCGTCCGCGGCGCCGACACCGCCTCCTGCGGATCGAGGCCGCCGTCGACGAGGTGCGAGAGCAGCTGCATGTTCCACTGCACCTGACCGTCGCCCCCGGGCGTGTTCCCGACGTGCCGCAGCCGGCCGGCACCGTCGGTGGCGATCCAGGCATTCAAGGTGTGCAGCGGCTTGCGGCGTGGCGCCAGCGCGTTGGGGTGCCCGGGGATCAGGTAGGCGCCCCGGGCGAGCCGGTTGTTGAGTGCGATGGCGGTGCCCGGGATCGAGATCCGCGCACCGAAGGTGAAGGCCAGCGAGGAAATCGCACTGACCGCCCGCCCGTCGCCGTCCACGGCGACGCAACTGGTGGTGTCGCCGGCGATCCCGGTCGGGGGTCCGACGCTCACCGGTTCACCCAGGAGCTCCCCCCGTCCCCGTGCCAGCTCGTCGGCGCCCAGGAGATCGCGCCAGGCGTCGTTGTCGGCGGCGCACCGCTCGTACCGGTCCCGGAACGTGCGGCGGGCCGCCAGGGAGAGCAGATGCACCGACTCGGCGCCCGACGTGGGCAGGCCGGCCAGCAGCCCGTCGAGCAGGCCGGCCTGCTGCAGCAGCATCCAGCCCGGCGTCGGCGGCGGCGTCTGGTGGACGGTGACGTCGGCGTAGGGCGCGCTGATCGCGGCTTCCACGAGCACGTCTCCGGCCAGGAGCCACTCATCGCCGGAGAACGGCGCCCCGCCGGCGCGCAGCAGGCCCACCGCGCGCTGCGCGACCGACCCCTCGTAGAGCGCCGACGGGCGGCGGGCCAGGAGTTCGATGCTCTCGGCGAGTTCCGGCGAGGACAGCCGGTCGCCCACGTCGGGGATCCGGCCGGCCGGCATCAACCAGCGGGTGAGGTCGTCGTCCCGGGCCAGCGAGTCGGCGTGCTCGGTGATGTCGCGGCGGTTCTTCGCGGTGCACGGCGTACCGGCGCGGGCCGCGGCCGCCGCCGGAGCCCAGAGGTCGGCTAGCTCCCGCGTTCCGCCGTGGCCGTGCAGGGTCGCCAGCGCGCCGATGGCCCCCGGCGCGGCCACGGCCTGCGGTCCCGTGAGCGGCACGGCCGACAGACCGCGCTCCAGGTATCCCTCGGCCGATGCGCCGTCGGGCCCGAACCCGCTGCCGTTGACGGTCCACACGCGACCGTCCGGCTCGCGGACGATGGCGAAGAAGTCACCGCCGATCCCGCACTGACCGGGCAGTGCGAGCCACGACATCGCAGTCATCGCCAGCGCCGCGTCGACCGCCGTCCCGCTCTCGGCGAGCACACGGGCGCCGGCCTGGCTGACCGACGGGGAGCTGCTGCTGACCATCCCGCCGGTGGCGAGCGTCGAGGTCCGGACAGGCCCCCAGGACGCCGGCCACTCCCCCGGCGCGGTCACACCGACGGCGGCTTGCGCCGGCGTGGTCCGCCCTCCAGGACGTCGCGCTGGGAGAGCCCGACCAGCACCTGGCCCTCCTCCTCGCGCACCGGGTAGGTGCGGATCGCCTCGGTGGCCGGCGGCTGGATCGGCTCGCCGGTCTCGAGGTCGAACACGCTGTTGTGGCACGAGCAGCGGATCCCGTCGTCCTGTAGCTTGCCGGAGCTGAGCAGGCAGTCCAGGTGGGTGCAGTAGTTCGACGTCGCATAGGCCTTGCCGTCCAGCCGCGCCACCGCGAGCTCCATCTGCCCGTGCTCGGTCTCGGCGTAGAAGCGGCGCACGTACCCGTCGGGCACCTGCCCCGCGCGGCAGATGCGGACGAACGCGCACTCGGTGCTCGCCGTGGCGAGTTCCTCGTCGGACGCGGGATCCACGGACACGGTCTCCTCCGGGGCGGTCATGCGCTCAGGTAGACGGTCTTGTCGACCGTGTAGAAGCTCATCATCGAATCTCCAGCCTGTTCCTTCGACGTCTGGGTGCTGCTGTCCTTGAGGCCACCGAACGGGGCGTTCATGGCCTGCCCCGTGGTCGGCTGGTTCACCTTGACCAGGCCGGCGCCGACCCGACGGGCGAAGCTCATCGCCCGGCCGATGTCGCGCGTGACGATGCCGGCCGACAAGCCGAAGCGGGTGGCGTCGGCCACCTGGAGAGCCTCGTCGAAGGACTGCACGCGCAGCACCGCCAGCACCGGTCCGAAGACCTCCTGGGTGGCCAGCTCGGACGTCGGGTCCACGTCGGTGAAGACGGTCGGCCGCACGTAGATGCCGTGCGCGAGGTCGCCCGCGGTGAGGTCCTGGTCGTCGTCGTCGGGACCGCCGGCGACGAGCGTGGCGCCCGTATCGAGGGCCCGGGCGACGTAGCCCAGCACGGACTGCTGCTGGCGCTCGGTCGCCTGCGGCCCCAGGTCCACGCCGTCGGCCAGACCGGGGCCGACCCGCAGGGCCCGCGCCTTGGCCGCGATGCGCTCCACGAGCTCGTCGTGGACAGCGTCGTGGACGATGACGCGGCTGGTTCCGGTGCATGCCTGGCCGGCGAGCCCGAACGCTCCCTTGGCGATCAGTGTCGCCGCGCGGTCGAGGTCGGCGTCCTCGAGCACGAGGACGGGGTTCTTGCCGCCCATCTCGAGCTGGGTGCGCTGGCTGGCGCGCGATACCCGGTGGATCGCCTCGCCGACGTTGGTGGACCCGGTGAAGGTGACGGCGTCGACCCGCTCGTCGGTCACGAGAGCCGACGCCGCCTCCGCCCCGCCGTGCAGGACGGCGATCGCGCCGGCCGGGAGACCGCCCTCGAGCAGGGCGTCCACCAGGCGCTGACCGAGCAGCGGTGTGACCTCGCTCGGCTTGAAGACCACCCCGTTGCCCGCCGCCAACGCCGGCCCGAGCTTGCGGGAGGGGATGTTGAGCGGGAAGTTCCAGGGAGTGATCGCGGCGACGACGCCGACCGGGGCCCGCAGGGTGAACACCAGGCTGCCGTCGCCCGTCGGCAGGGTGACCCCGGCCGTGCGCATCGCCTCGCCCGCGTAGTACCTCAAGTTCATCGGCGTGCGGGAGACCTCCATGGTGGCCTCTGCCCTGGTCTTGCCCTCCTCACGGACGAGCTCGACGATCAGCTCGTCCCGCTGCCGCTCCAGGGCGGCGGCGGCGCTCTCCAGCACCTTCGCCCGCTGCTCGGGGCTGGTGTCGGCCCACTCCTGCCAGCCCGCGGCGACGGCGGAGACCGCGGCCTCGGCGTCCTTGGCGTCGGACTCGGGGAAGGTGCTGACGACCTCCCGGACGTCGGCGGGGTTGCGCCGTTCCAGGGTGCGGCCGGTGATCGACTCCACCCATGCGCCATCGATCAGGTTGCGTACCGTACGAGCGGTCATCAGACCGTCACCTCTTCCTGCTCCAGGAGGTCCTCCAGCTCGACCGACTCGTCGGCCAGCTGCTCGGCGCTGACGTGGATCTCCAAATCCATCAGCTCGCGGGCGACCGAGAGGTCCTCGCCGCGCTCGATCGAGGCGCCGCCGACCAGGAGTCCGTCGCGGAGCCAGAACGCCGTGCCGTCGAGGTCGGCGAGGCTGCCGCGGGTGACCACCGTGTCGGTCGGCCGGAGCCCGGTCAGCCCGAGGCCCTGCACGTTGACGTCGTACTGGTCGGTCCAGAACCAGTGCGCGTCGCCGGCCGTGGAGGGTCGCCCGGCCACGGTGGCCGCGATGGCGGCGGCCTGCCGCTGCGCGACGTCGACGTGTTCCACCCGGACCCGCCCGTAGAGCGGGTGGTCGTGGGCGGCGACGTCGCCGGCGGCGAACACGTTCGGCAGCGACGTCCGGCCCTGGGCGTCGACCTCGACGCCGTTGCCGACCACCAGCCCGGAGCTGACGGCGACCTCGGTGTTGGGCTGGATCCCGATGCAGACCACCAGGTCGTCGACGGTCTCCCTGCCGCTCTCGGTGACGACGGTGACGCCGTCGGCGCTGGGACGGATCTCGCTGATCGCCTGGCCGAGGCGCAGGTCGATCCCGCGCCGCTGGTGCAGGCCGGTGAGCGCGGCGCCGATATCGGCACCCATGGCGCGGGCGAGCAGCACCGGGTCGCGGTCGAAGACGACGACCTCCGCGCCCCGGCCCAGGGCCGCGGCCGCGATCTCGCTGCCGAGGAAGCCGCCGCCCAGGACGCCGATCCGGCGCCCGGTCGACAGCCGCTCGCGCAGCCGGTCGCTGTCGGCCAGCGTGCGGATGTAGTGCACCCGCTCCCCCTCGACGCCGGGGAGCCTGCGGGGGCGTCCGCCGGTGGCAAGGACGACGACGTCGGCGGGGATGGACGAGCCGTCCGCCAGGAGCACCGAGCCGGTGTCGGCGGCGATCCGCTCCACCGTGCTGTTCGTGCACAGGGTGACGTCGTTGGCTTCGCACCAGGCCGGGGTCAGCAGCCAGAGACCGTCGTCCCCACCCGCGGAGAGGCGTTCCTTGGACAGGTGTGGCCGCTGGTAGGGGCCCACGGGCTCGTCCCCGATGAGGACGACGGGGCCGGCGAAGCCGCGGCGCCGCAGGGCCCGGGCAGCGGACGCTGCGACGTGGCCGGCGCCGACGACGACGAGGGTCTGCTCGCTCACCGGGTTCACCGCCCGGCCGGGTGCGTCGCGGAGTCGGAGGTGGTGGCCTCCCGGGGGGTGACCGGCTGAGGCGCGACCAGGACCGCACCTTCCTCGGTGACCTGCACCGCGTAGGTGGCCAGGCGGCCGTCCTGGTCCTCGGCTTCCCCGGTGCGGGGATCGAACTTCCACTGGTGGCCGGGGCAGATCACCTGGCCGTTGAGGAGTGTCCCCTTCGCCAGCGACCGCTCCTGGTGGATGCAGGTGTCGTCCACGGCGAGCACCTCGTCGTCGACGAGGAAGAGCGCGACGGGGCAGCTGCCGACGGTGACCTGCTTGCGCTTGCGGCGGGCGAGGTCCTTCAACTCGGCGACGTGCACCCAGGAGTCCGTGTCCGGCTGGTCGACGACGGGCGCCGGGGAAATGGCAGTGGGCTCGCTCACGAGGAATCTCCGGTCGTGGTCGTGCGGAGGTGCCGGCGGGGGCCGGTGAGGGATCAGGGGTGGAAGCGGCGCGATGGCCGCCGGGAACGGACCGGGGGGGGGGGGGGGGGGGGGCGGGGCCCCCCCCCCCCCCCGGTCCGTTCGCCGCGGTCAGGCCTGCGCCGCAGCCTCGAGGTCGGGAGCGACGTACGTGTCGTACAGCGAGCGGGTGTAGGAGTACCGCATCTCCGCACCCCACCGGACGAACTGCAGGCAGCGCTGCTGCAGCTCCGGGGTGTTCGCGTTCTCGAGCACGATCTGGTAGCCGCGCTCGCCGTGCACCACGTCGGAGGTGATGTGGAGGTCGAAGAACTCGATCTCGTCCTCGGTGAAGCCGTACGTCTCGCGCAGCGGGACGATCTGCTTCTTGTAGATCTCGGGCACCTGGGACTCCAGGCCGACGACGAGGGCCGCCGTGGCGACGACGAAGTGCTCCCGGAGCGCCGTCGCGTAGCACCAGGCCTGCAGGCCACGGGTCACCGCGTTGGCGTTGTTCGGGTCCTCGATCCGCTCCCTGGTCGTCCCGCAGGCCTCGCCGAAGCGGATCAGCAGGTCGGTGTGACGGATGTCGGCCAGCTCCTCCTCGTACATGTTCTGGAGCAGGAAGTCCTTGGCCTCGGTGATGGTGTCCGGGGTGTTGGCGTAGACGATGCCCAGGTAGTCGGCGAAGGGGCCGACGTACTGGTAGTGGTTCTCGGCCCACCGGGCGAAGTGGTGCCGCTCGAGCTTGCCGTCGGCCCACGCCTTGCTGAAGGAGGCGTTCTTGGCCTCGCGGCCCTTGATCGCGTCCTGCAGAGCGGCGCGGAACTCGTCGTGGTCGAGCAGTTCGGTGCTGGGGCGGTTGAGCGTGGCGGTCATGGAATGCCTTCCCTGGTGGAGCGTGGGCTCGGGCTTGTGTCGTCCAAGTTAGGTGCGTCACTCCCCCGGACCGAGGGTCATCCTGCACAGGCCTCCGCCAATTCGGTGTGCACATGGACCAGGGCTTCCGGGAACGGCCGACAGGGACCATGCATGGGTGTCCGGGCCTTCAGCGACCTCCCCCACCGCGACGACCACACCCACCATCGGGTCGGCTGCAGCGGAAGACGGGCGCCGCCGCGCGCTGCGCCTGCGCCAGACGCTGGTGGTCACCCTCGCCGTCGTCAGCGGCGCGACCGATGCGATCGGGCTGATGACTCTCGGGGGCGCCTTCACCAGCGTCATGACAGGCAACCTGGTGATCCTGGGCGCCTCCGTGAGCACGGCGGACGGGGGGCTGGCCCTCGCGTCGGGCGGCGCCATCATCGCCTTCTGCGCCGGCGCGGCGCTGGGTGCGCGCCTGGCCGGCAGCCCGAGCCCCGGGGACCGGATCTGGCCGCGGCCGGTGACGGTGGCCCTCGCCGTGGAACTGGTCCTCCTCGTCGGCTACGCCGTCGGCTGGTGGATCACCGGCGCAGAGCCCGGGACGGCGCTGACCCTGGCACTGCTCTTCGCCATGTCCGCCGCGCTGGGGATCCAGAGCAGCACCGTCCAGCGGTTCGGCGTCAGCGGCATGTCGACGACCTACCTGACCGGCACGCTCACCACCGTGGTGATGCGGCTGGCCACCGGCCGCGGCGTGCGGGAGGTCTGGCACAGCATCGAGATCCTCGTGGGGCTCGTCGTCGGTGCGGCGGCCGGCGCGGGGCTCCTCATCGTCGCGCCCCTGTCCGCGCCGGTGCTGCAATTGGCCGCGCTGGGCGCCGTCGTCCTGGTCGGCGCGACGGCGTTTCGCCGCAGCTGACCGCCTGCCGACGGGGCAGAAGCAGCCACCGGCCTCGGCCGACGCCGCCGGCCGCGCATGGGCTCGCACGGGCAGGCCGCACAGAAGCGGTCGCCTGGTCTGTGGTCCGTCCGTGCCACCGTTCGGCGGCCGTTCACTACCGTCGGCCTGCCGCCCGACCGGAGCGTCGACTGGAAGGTATGGACGACATGACCCCAGGACCTCTCTGAGGATCAGTACACGAAGGCTGCCGACGAACTCGTGCGGGCCGTCCGTCACTACCGCGAGTCCGCGAGCCACTCCGGACTGGGCGAACACGTCCAGGCCGCTCACCACGCGCACATCGCGCGGGGGCACTTTCTCAACGCCCAGGGTATGGCGCACGCCGCCGCCCGCAGAACCGTCGAGACGCCGCCGCGCGCGGATCAACCGGCCGGGCTGTCGCGGTGCAGGAGAAAAAAGAACGAGGACAGGCCGCGCAGGTCCATCAGCCCGAGCCGGACGTCCGGGGAGACCTGCTTGAAGACGTCGATGATCGGCAGCGCGTCGTAGACCATCGCCGCGGTGACGACGCCGGAGTGCTGGACCGCGCGCAGCCGTGCCTTCGGCTTCGTGGTGGTGAGCAGCGGGCGGACCGTCCGGAACGCCAGCCGGGCGGCCCGCGAGTGCGCCAGCCCCGGGCGGTCCCGCAGCACGCTCACCGGGATGAGCGCCGGGTCGACCGGCCGCGGCCCGGACCGGGTGTCGAACAGCAGCGGGTGCACGGTCTCGGCGTCGACGAACTCCTTGCCGTACCAGCCGTAGGCCTCGAGCAGCCCGTCCAGTGGGGAGCCGGTGGGCAGCCCACTCCCCCGCCAGCGCCCGAGCATCTGATCGGGTGTGACCGGCTGGAGGGCGCGGAACCGGGCCAGCGCCTCGCCCCGCTCGACGCCGTCCCGGTGCTCGGCCAGCCAGCGGTCGGCGCTCATGGAGCGCAGCGTCACACCACCGGGCGCTCGAAGGTGACCAGGACGCCGTCGACACCGCCGGGGCCGATCCGGCCCTTCACCTCGACCGAGGTGATCGCCTTCAGCTGCCAGCCCTCGCGGGCGTGCTGGTTGAGCACCTTCTCCAGCTTGCCGCCGGACATCTTGCCGCCGATCAGCCCCTCGCGGAGCTCCTCGACCTCGTACTTGTAGCGCGCCACCATGTGCCGGCCGTCCTCTCCGTCGGAATGGTCGCTACCAGCGTGCCGCGTGCTGCCGACCGCGGCGAGGCGAGCGGCGTCAGACCTGGGCGTCGGCCAGCGCGCGTTCCAGCTCGGGGGTCATCCGCGGGATCGGCTGCGTGTCGTCGCTCGCGGCAGGACGTCGGGCCGGGGAGACGACCGGGCTGTGCACGGCGGCCGCGACCGCCTCCGGGTGTAGGTTCGCTGCCCGGACGCGGGTAGCGGGTGCCGGTGCCGCCGGCAGGGTGAACGGGGTGACCTCGGTGGCCGCCCAGCGAGCGGCACCGGCGCCGAACGCCGTCGCCGACAGGGCGGCCAGCTCGGCCCACTGCCGCCCGGTGAACTGCAGGCGGTGGATGTCGCCGCGCCGGGAGCGGACCGTGGCCCGGAAGACCACGTGCGCCGCCCGGTCGGGCACGCGGATGGCGAGCTCGACCTCCGCCCCGACGGTGGCGCCGACTCCCCGGACCCGCGCCTGCGCCCCACCGAGGGAGACGTCGACCAGCCGGGCGGGGGCGCCGTCGACGATCGCCTGCATGGTGGCGGGGAACCGGTGCCCGTCCCGTCGCTCGGCGGAAAACCGGGGGTCGCGGATCCGCCGGATCCCGGTCGCCACGAACCAGAGCGTCATCGCGACCCAGACGATCGGGATCAGCGTGGTGCCGTTCAGCCCGTGCCGGGTCGGGGTCCAGCCGGCGATGCTCGCCGCCGTGTAGACCAGGCTGCCGCCGAGCACGGCGGCCAGCGCGACAAGGACGGACGGCACCCTGGCCCGGGTGCGCGCGTCGCCGGTGCGGCCCTTGGCGGTGACCGCGAACCGGCCGGTGCCGCGCCGGACGAGAGAGAGGGTGGCGGCCAGGTTGGAGGGCAACCGCACCACCTCGAACAGCAGCGAGAAGCGCGCCGGGGCGAACCCGCGGGCCAGCAGGGTGAGCGCGACCTGCTGCAGCACGAACGGGACGCCGGCCATGAGGGCGAACCGCGCGGGCGATGCCGCCACCGGGAACAAGCCGGTCACCAGCACCGCCACCGGCACCAGCGCCAGGCCGAGCGTCCGCCACGAGTCGAACCACGCCGACAGCGAGTAGAGGTAGCCCAGCCTCTGGCGCAGGGTCAGCCCCGTGGCGGTGAACGGGTTGTCGTGCCGCAGAGCCTGCATCGCGCCCCGGCCCCACCGGCGGCGCTGGGCGTAGAAGGCGTCCGGGCTGCCGGCCGCCAGCCCCCGCGCGAGCACCTCGTTGTGGTAGGCGCTGCGCCAGCCGGCGCGGTGCAGCTTCATGGTGGTGTGGAAGTCCTCGGTGAGCGACTCCGTCGCCACGCCGCCGATGGCACGGAGCGCACCGGCCCGCAGGACGGCGTTGGTGCCGCACCAGAAGGCCGCGCCCGCGTGGTGCTTGCCCGGCTGGATGACCCGGTAGAACAGCGACTCCTCGTGCAGGTCGCCGCCCGGGTGCAGGTGCTCGAAGGAGGTCGTGTTGTAGAAGTCCTGCGGCGTCTGCACCAGCGCCAGCCGCTCGTCGGCGAAGTAGGGCACCGTCCGGGTGAGGAACTCGGGATCGGGCACGTGGTCGGCGTCGAACACCGCGACGAGCTCGGTCCGCACCAGCGCCAGCGCGTGGTTGAGGTTGCCGGCCTTGGCGTGGTCGTGCTCCGGGCGGCTGACGTAGCGGGCGCCCAGTGCGGTGACCATCTCCTCCACCTCGAGCCGGTCACCGTCGTCCAGCACCCAGGTCTCGTGGTCGCCCTCCATGGCCAGGCACGCGGCGACCGTGGGCAACAGCACGTCCAGGTGCTCGTCGTAGGTGGCGACGAGCACGGTGACCGACGGCGCCGGGCCCGGTCGCGGAAGCGGGACGGTGGCCGGTGCGACGTTCCACGTCGTCATCACGAACAGCACGAGCCCGATGCCGCCGTAGAGCTCCAGCGCCAGGAAGGGCACGCCGATCCACAGCGCCGGGCCGTCCGGCAGGGTGGTGAGCAGGCGCCAGGTCAGGTAGCCGCCGGTGGCCAGGACGGCGGCCACGGCCGCGGTCCGGACGACGGCCAGCCGCAGGGCGCTCTCCGGCACCGGGACGGCGTCCCGCGCCCCGGCCGGCCGCCCGAGGCCCGCTGCGGCGTAGCCACCGGCGGGCGCGGGCAGGGCGCTGCCCTGGCGGGCGGTCGCGGAAGTGCTCACGCCGCAGGCATCGACACGCCCGGTCCCGCGGCACATCCCCCGTCGGGGTGGGACGCGGGGGCGCGCGGGCGGATCGGCCCAGCACCGGCAGCTCGGGCCGCGGCCGTGATCAGCCGGCCGTGATGCGGAGGAGACCGGCCGCCTCGTCGGCCATCTCCGCGAACTCGTCGCCTTCCTGCAGGAGCGTCCACGTCACGACGAGCTCGATGGCGGTCGGGACGTCGTCGGCGTCCACGATCCCCGGCGGCAGCACCAGGTGCGTCACCGTCTCGATCAGCTGCTCCGCACCCAGGCCGTTGGCTACGGTCTCCAGGCGACGGACCCGCACCGCGGGCCCGGCCGGCAGCTCGACGACCGCCACCTGGGGCGGCGCCAGCCCCGGATCGGCCGCAGTCCGGTACTCCGCGGCCAGTTCCTCCGGCGTCCCCGAAGCCCTGATGCGGTCGGTGACCAGGGTGGCGAGCACCCCGTACACCGGGTCGGGGATCCACAGCGCGCCGGTGTCGAGGTCCCGCTCCCGCAGCCGGCGCGCGACGGAGCGCAGCTGGTCGGCGAGTTCGACCTCCGCCGGTCCGGTGACGAACAGGCCCGCGCACGTCGCCTGCGCCCAGGCCGCGATGTCGTCCTCCGGGCCGGGCGCCCAGATCCAGCCGTCGTCCGGTGGCTCGACGTCGTAGGCCCAGTTCCGGATCGGCCCGGTCACGGGAGCCACCGGAAGGAGCCGGCCACCGCGTCGAAGAGGGCCGTGAGCGGTTCCAGCAGCTGCAGCTGGGGCGTGGCGAACGTCAGCAGCACGAACCCTCCACCGGCGATCGGATAGCGGTACTGCACCACTTCGCTCTCCACGGCCTCGGCCGTACCGGGAACGGTCGCGGTGCGCCGGCGCCGCACCCGCGGCACGAAACCGGACATCAGTTCCACCATCTCGGCGTCGCCCGCGCCGGCCGTCGCGAGGAACGCGGCCGGCCCGCTGTCGGGGTCCGCCCCGGCCACCTGCGGGGAAACCACGTCGACCACCATCGAACAGGCGATCGGCAGTCCCCCGCTCTGCAGCAGGGACAGGTAGATCTCGACCGCGTACTCCCGCGTGTGGGACTCCACGGTGTCGTGCAGGAGACGGACCACCTGCGGGTAGAGGGAGTTCCGGTCGGGCCGGCCCCTGGTCACCACCCGGGCGATCTGCCGGACGTCGTCCTCGCGGTGGGCCCGGTCGTCCACCCGCACCCGCGCCCAGTCGTTCGGCACGAGGAACGTGAAGTCCCTCGGGGCAGCCCCCGCGGCCGCCGGCGACACGTGCGCCGTCACAGCGCAGCCCGCCGCAGGGCCCGCCTGCCGGCCGGGAGCACGAGCCGCGGATCGGAGCCGTTCACCGGTCGCGGGAGACCGGCGGACGCGGCGGCCCCTCCGGGATGGGCAGCTGCAGGCCGCTCGCGACCAGCCCGGCGGCGTCGGACACACCGGCGCCGGTGTCCGCGTACCGCGCCCGCCGCAGAGCCGCCGCGATCTCGGGGATGCGGTCGGTGCCGGCCGGGAACTCCGGCGGCCGGCCGGTCGCGGGGGGCGTGTGGATCGACGACGGGCGGTACGCCGAGGCCCACTCCGACCGGGTGGGCCAGAAGCCCGAGCCGCTGGCAGCGCGGTCGACGGTCGCCTTCGCCGGCCGGCCTCCTCCGGTGACGCGGTGCTCGCGGGCCATCCTCTCCGCCTGCCGCGGGCTCGCGCCCCGGGCGCGCATCGACCGGATGAACGCCGGCCTGGCGAGGCCTCGGGCGCCCTGTCGCACGGCGTGCCCGGCGAGCACGAAGGCACGCCCGGCGCCGAAGGTCACCACGCTCACGACGCCCAGCAGGACGTCGCGGGGCGAGGCCCGGCCGTGGACGAGCAGCACCGAGTTGCCGGCGAGGGACACCAGGCCCAGGACCAGGGCGGCGGCCGCCAGGAAAGCGGCGGACGGCTGCAGTACGGGGATGAGGCTCATGAAGGCCGAGAGCACGCCCAGCGCGGCCGACAGACCGCCCGCCCACTCGGTGATGACGCCCACGGCGTCGAGGAGGTCGTCCCAGACGTCGTCCTGCAGCCCGTCCCCGCTGGTGATCTGCTCGATGGCATCGGCCGCGGCGTTCCCGGCCGACCGCCAGTCGTCCTCCAGCTCCCGGAGGGCCTCGCCGGCCGCGTGGATGTCGGCCGTGGCCGCCGCGGCGTCGTCGTGCGCCCGGCCGTCGGCCGCGGGATCGGGCTCGCTCAGCGCGGCGTTGCGCTCCCGCGCCCGCCACGCGGCATCGCGGGCCTCCTCGGCCCGCTTCGCCCTCGCCAGCACGAGGTCGGCCTCCGCCTGGATGCCGTCCAGCGTCGTGGCGTAGCCGGCCAGGGCCGTCGCCGTCCGGTCGTAGCGCTCCCTGGCCTGGACGATCGTGTCGCCGACCTCGGTGGTGCGGTCGCGGAAGGCCGAGCCCGCCTCCGACTCCCAGACGGTGGCGCTGTCGTGGATCTCGCGCAGCGCGCTGGCCGCCGTGCTGATCGCGGCAGCGGTGGCCGCGTACCGCTGGGCCAGGCGCGCGATCGCCGCGGGATCGCCGCCGACCGGGTCCGACGGGCGCAGCGGCGTCCAGTCCCGCGGGCGGCTCACTTCTCCCCCGCCATCGCCGCCACCAGCTCGGACTCGATCCGCTCGTAGGTGGTCGCGGCGTCCTTCGCGGCCTGCCCGAGCCCCTCGATCATGGTGGCCATCTCGATCCGCCTGCTGTCCCAGCTGGTCGCGAACTCGTGCAGCCGGTCCCGCAGCCGGTCGTGCGCGATCACGTCGCCACCGACGTCGGCGACGTCCCGTGCCTCCACGAACTCCCGGTGGACGACCAGCAGGGACCGGCCCGCGTCGTGCAGCACGGATGTCTCGACTTCCAGACGGTGGCTCACCCGGCGGATGCTAGGCAGAAGCGAGCCGGATCCGCTGCCGTCATCCACAGGCGGTCAGCCGGCGGTGCGCGGGCCCTCCCACAGATCGATACCGCTGTCTACGGCGTGCTGGTCGATCGCGGCCAGCTCGTCGTCGGAGAAGCCGAGGTTCGCCAGCGCCCCGACGTTCTGCTCCAGCTGCCCCACGCTGCTGGCGCCGACGAGCACCGTCGTCACCCGCTCGTCGCGCAATGCCCAGGCCAGCGCCATCTGCGCCAGGCTCTGCCCGCGCCGCTGCGCCACCTCGTCCAGCGCGCGGACGTGACCGAGCGCCTCGTCGGTGAGGAAGTCCGGCGACAGCGACTTCCCCTGGCTGGCCCGCGACCCCGCGGGCACGCCGCCCAGGTACTTGTCCGTGAGCATCCCCTGCGCCAGCGGGGAGAACGCGATGCAGCCGGCGCCGACGTCGGCGAGGGTGTCCAGCAGCCCGTCGCGCTCGATCCAGCGGTTGAGCATCGAGTACGAGGGCTGGTGGATCAGCAGCGGCGTCCCCAGATCGGCCAGGATCGCCGCGGCCTCGGCGGTGTCCTCGGGCGAGTACGAGGAGATGCCCGCGTACAGCGCCTTCCCGGAGCGGACGGCGGTGTCCAAGGCGCCCATCGTCTCCTCGAGCGGCGTGGTCGGGTCGGGCCGGTGCGAGTAGAAGATGTCGACGTGGTCCAGGCGCATGCGGCGCAGCGACTGGTCCAGGCTGGCGGTCAGGTACTTCCGCGACCCGCCGCCCTGGCCGTACGGGCCGGGCCACATGTCGTAGCCGGCCTTGGTGCTGAGGACCAGCTCGTCCCGGTAGGGCCGGAAGTCGTCGTCGAGGTGCCGGCCGAAGTTGGTCTCCGCGGCGCCGTAGGGCGGTCCGTAGTTGTTGGCCAGGTCGAAGTGGGTGATGCCCAGGTCGAAGGCCCGGCGCAGGATGTCGCGCTGCCGGTCGAACGGCACGTCGTCCCCGAAGTTGTGCCACAGCCCCAGGCTGATCACCGGCAGGTCCAGCCCGCTGCGGCCGGTGCGCCGGTAGGCCATGGAGTCGTAGCGGTCGTCGGCTGCGGAGAAGGGCATGGCCCCATCCTTTCCGACGTCCGGCCCGCCCGCCCGGTCACCTAGGCTGGCCGACGCCCGCCTCGCCGACCCCCTCCCGGAGTGCTCTGTGCTGCTGCGCCTGCTCGGACTGCTGCTGGTCGTCTGGCTGGCGCTCGCCATCATCGGCGCGGTGGTCGAGGGCCTGTTCTGGCTGCTGATGGTCGGCGTGCTGCTGTTCCTGGCCACGGCCGCGTTCGGCTGGCTGAAGCGGAACGACCGGGTCTGACCCCCGGGGCGTCGAGCGGTCAGTCGCCGTCGGCGTCGCCCGCAGCGCCATCGGCATACGGCTGCGGATCGGTGCGCCAGCAGCCGGCCGGCGGTGACTCGCGCTCCGGGTGCTCGGCCACCTGGTCGGCCGGCGCCACCCGGACACCGTCCTCCAGCTGGTCCAGCGCGATGGCGTAGCGGTTCTCCGGCATGCGGTCACTCTTCCGCGCCCTCACCGGGCCGTCCAGTGCCCCTGGCACGCGCTGCGGCGCATGGCGGGACATCCTTTCCGGCCCTCCACCCCACCGGTGGTGCCGGCAGACCGTGACCTCCCGGGCGGGTGCTCGTTGGCTCAGACCACGACGCATTCCTGCTCGCACCGGAGAGGCGCCATGAACCCCCGATCCCCCCGCAGACGTGCCGCGCTGTGCGCGGTGGGCACCGCCGTCCTCGTCGCCGTCACCACGGCGAACGCACCCGCCACCCCCGCAGCCGCGACGGGAGAGGAGTCGACGGCTGAGGAGTTCCGGCCGCAGCTGGTCACCGTCGACACCCCGACCCGCGAGGACAAGCGGCTGCTGCAGACCCTCGGTCTCGACCTGACCGAGCACGCCGGGCACGACTACGTCGAGGTGGTGCTGCACACCCCCGCCGACGTCACCACGCTGCTCTCCGCCGGGCTCACCTACGCCGTCCGCATCCCCGACCTGCTGGCCCGCGAGGCGCAGAACAACCAGGTCAACGCGGCCTACGCCGCCGCCACGACCACCTCCCCGCTGCCGTCGGGCCGGGACGCCTACCGCACGCTGACCGACTACGACGCCGACATGGCCACACTCGAGCGCGACCACCCGGAGCTGGTCGAGCTGATCACGTTGCCGCACCGGTCGCTGGACGGCCGGGAGATCCACGGGGTCGAGATCGGCGCGGACGTCCGCGGCCCCGACCGCGGGCTGCCGACGTTCGTGATGCTCGGCGTGCACCACGCGCGCGAGTGGCCCTCGGGCGAGCACGCGATGGAGTTCGCCGTCGACCTGGTCGAGAACTACGGCACCGATCCGCGGATCACCGACCTGGTGAATCGGTCCCGGGTCGTCGTCGTCCCGGTGGTGAACGTCGACGGCTTCGAGCTCTCCCGCACCGACGGTGGCCTGATCGACCTCCGCGAGGTCGACCAGGGCGGCACCGGCACGATCCTCGGCACGCCCGGCAACGCCTACAAGCGGAAGAACTGCCGCCTGGCCGACGGCCAGGACACCCCGGACGGCACCTGCCGGGCCGGCAGCGCGACGAGCCCGGGCGGCTTCGGGACCGGCATCGACCTCAACCGCAACTACGGCGGCTACTGGGGTGGCCCGGGCGCCTCCGACCTGTTCGCCGACCCCACCTACCGGGGCGCCGAGGCGTTCTCCGAGCCCGAAACGCAGAACATCCGCGAGCTGGTCAGCGGTCGGCACGTGACGACGCTGATCACCAACCACACGTTCTCGAATCTGGTACTGCGGCCGAACGGGGCGGCGCCGGACCTGGTGCCGCCGAGCGAGGGCATCCCGCTGGGTGACCCGTTCGACGAGCCGGCCCTCAAGGCACTCGGCGACGCGATGGCCGCGCAGAACGGCTACACCAGCCAGCACGCGTGGGAGCTCTACGACACCACCGGCTCCACCGAGGACTGGTCGTACAACGCCACCGGCGGGTTCGGTTACACCTTCGAGATCGGGCCCGACGAGTTCCACCCGCCGTTCCCCGAGGTCATCGACGAGTACCTCGGCGCCGGCGAGTACGCGGGCAAGGGGAACCGGGAGGCCTACCTCCTGGCGCTGGAGAACGCGGTGAACCCGGTGACGCACTCGGTGCTCACCGGGAAGGCGCCGGCGGGGGCGACCCTGCGGCTGAGGAAGACCTTCGCCACCCCGACCTGGGCAGGGGCGGTCCAGGACACCCTCGACACAACCATGACCGTCGGGTCCGACGGCCGGTACACCTGGCACGTCAACCCGTCGACCCGCCCGGTGATCAAGGACCGGCAGGTCGAGACGGTGTCGTCCGAGCCCGTGGCGCAGCAGACGTACACCGGGACGACGCTGCCGTTGCAGTCGACCGACTCCGAGTTCACCGTCGACCGGGACGCCGACCTGCTCGAGATCGTGCTCGACTGGCCGACGCCGGACGACATGGACCTCGAGGTGTACCGGAAGGACGCCGACGGCTCGCTGGAACAGGTGGGCAGCTCCGGCAACTTCGTCGGGGAGAAGGAGCGGGTGCTACTGCAGGACCCGGCCCAAGGCACCTACGTGCTCCGCGCGATCAACTTCGCCTCCGTGACGCCGACGTGGACGCTCACCGCATCGCTGTTCGAGGGGGAGTCCTCGACCGTGCCGGGGCTGGTGGAGAACTGGACGCTGACCTGCGAGGTCGCCGGCCAGGTCCGGGAGACGGTCCCGGTGGTCGTCGACCGGGGCCAGCAGCTGCGGGTCGACCTCAAGGCCTGCGGCCGGCGCTGAGCGGTACCGGCCCGGTGGGGAACGCCGGAGATCCGGCGTTCCCCACCCGAGCGCGTCGGTCAGCCGCCGGCGGCCGGACCGGAGACGTTCACCAGCCAGTTGACGCCGAACCGGTCGACGCACATCCCGAAGGTGTCCCCCCACGGGGCCTTCTCCAGCGGCATGGCGACGGCGCCGCCGTCGGAGAGCTGCTCGAACCAGCGCCGGAGGAGCGCCTGGTCGTCGCCGCTGAGCGACATGTTCATGTCCGTACCGCGCCGGAACTCCATGCTGCGCGGCGTGTCCGAGGCCATGAAGACGACGCCGTGGTCACCCCGCAGCTGGGCGTGCATGACCAGGTCCTTCTCCGCAGGGTCCTGCGCGGCCCCCAACTCCTCGAACGTCGAGACGTCGAGGGTGCCGCCGAATACGGAGTGGTAGAACTCCATCGCCTGGCGGGCGTCGTCCCGGAAGTTCAGGTAGGGGTTGAGCTGGACGGACATCGTCGGTCTCCTCGGGTCGTCGCTGGATGCAGGTGGACGGGCAGGACGTCGATCTGTCCCGTCCGGGGCAAGACCGCAGATCGCCGCGGAACTCATCGTCCACCGGTCCGCCCGGGGGCCGGCCGGCTCAGCGAGGCGTGACGGAGCTCGGGCGGAAGGGCGCGCCGTGGGCGCAGACCACCAGGGTGGCCAGGTCGAGCACCCGCTCGCGCTGCTGCCGGAGCTCGTCCCGGTCGTGGCTGTAGGGGTCGTCGGACGGCCCGTCCTCGGTCCACCACAGATGCGTCAGGGCGACGACGTCGTCCGGGGTGCCGACGAGCGTGGTGATGTCCTGCGGCGTGTGCCCCGGCGTGGCGAGCAGCTGGATGCCGGGTGTGAGCTGCACGCCGTCGGCGGCCCGACGGGTGAACGTGTCGCCCTCGATGACGGACTGGAAGTCGTGCACGGGCACCACGGGGAAGAGCGCGACGTTGAGCGTGTGGTCGAGGTGGTGGTGGCTGACGACGACGTCGGTGACGTCCTCGGGTCGCACACCGAGTTCCCGCAGCGGGCGGAGGATGAGGTCCCGGTCGGCCACCATGCCCGGGTCGACGATGACCACCCGGTCGGCATCGCGGACGAGGCTGACCGTGCCGGCTACGTGCGGCATGCGCACGTACCCCTCGACCAGGACGTCCACGCGGGCGGTTCTCGACAGGTCGGCCATGGGCGGACGCTAGCAACAGGACCGCGTTGCCGCGGGCCGTCCCGCCGCCGCCCGGAAGGGCGGCGCCCTGCCGTGGCGGGCATGCCCTCGGCGTCGACCCAGGCGTATCCACCGCGAGCGCTGCGCACCTACGTCCGCACGCGACCGGCCGCCCGGCAACCTCGCAGGAGCGGTACGGCTACGCCACGGCGGACAGCGCGTCGCCCTTGCGCAGGTCGCTGTAGGCCTCGTCGATGGTGGTCTGGCTGAGGATGAACTCCCGCACGGATTTGCCGCGCACGAGGTATCTCCGGCCAGCACACTCGGACAGATCGGCGTCGAACACCGCCGCATCCCGGAACCGGAATGCGTTCCAGAGGGGGACGACTCCGCCCAGATCCGCCGCGACGTCCCGGCCCAGCCACCGACTCAGGACGGCGACCTCGTCAACGAACTCACGCACGTCTGGCTCCTCTCGTTCCCGTGGCTCCGCTGGGCAGATCATCGACGGCGGGAGGCGCTACCGGAATACGCCACGGCCTCGTTCATGAACTCGTCATGTACTCGAAACAGACCGCGCGTACGGACGCACCATCGTGATCGTCGTCGGCAGCGTCCGTGATCACCGGCTTCGTGCACCTCGTCGGAATTCTCGACGTAGGAGCCTGACCCGATCGACTCTGTCGGGGACAGAGCGCCGCCCTTCTCGCCCCGAACCACGTGTCCCTCAGGCCGCGTTCAGGCAAGCCCATCGCGGACGCGGCACTGGTCGACTGCAAGCACGAGAGGGATGCGGAGATCTGTTTTCCGCACCCCTCTCGCTTGCCGCCCATAGGTGAGAATCCGGCGCCTATTCGCGAGAAGTCTGTCGCCTACTCGCGAGACACGACGTCAGCTGCAGCCGCTGGTAGAGCCGCAGCCCTCGCAGACGTAGCAGCTACCGGCCGGGCGCATCTTCGTGCCGCAGGTCATGCACAGCGGTGCGTCGGTGGCGGTGCCGGTGACCAGCTCGAGCAGCTCGGCCGAGGAGTGCGCCTCCTTGACCGACTTCGGGCCCCCGGGGGTGACCTTCTCCGCGACCTTGGCGGTCTCGATCGGCGCGGAGTTGCGCAGCTGCTCCAGGTCGACCTCTTCCTCGTCGGTGACCGCGGGGGTCGAGGCGGAGGTGCCGTAGCCGGAGACCTGCGCGGCCCGCTCCTCGGCGGTGAAGATGCCGAGACCGGCCCGCTTCTCGACGGGCAGGTGGTCCAGCGCCAGGCGGCGGAAGATGTAGTCCATCACCGACTGGGCGATCCGGATGTCCGGGTCGTCGGTCATTCCGGCGGGCTCGAACCGCATGTTGGTGAACTTCTGGATGTAGGTCTCCAGCGGCACACCGTGCTGCAGCGCGATGGAGAGTGAGATGGAGAAGGCGTCCATCACACCGGCAAGGGTCGAGCCCTGCTTGCCGAGCTTGAGGAAGACCTCACCGAGGCTGCCGTCCTCGTACATGCCCGCGGTCATGTAGCCCTCGGCGCCGGCGACGCTGAACGAGGTGGTGACGCTCGTCCGCTTCTTCGGCAGTCGCTTGCGCACCGGGTGCGACAGCGCAGCGGGCGCCTCGGCCTCGGCCTTGACCTCGTCCGTGGTGCCGTCGTTCTTGCCCTTGCCGCCGGAGAGCGGCTGGCCGACCTTGCAGTTGTCGCGGTAGATCGCCAGCGCCTTGAGGCCCAGCTTCCAGCCCTCGAAGTAGATCTTCTCGACGTCCTCGATGGTCGCCGACTCCGGCATGTTGACCGTCTTGCTGATCGCGCCGGAGATGAAGGGCTGGACCGCGGCCATCATGCGGACGTGGCCCATCGGCGAGATGGCCCGCTCACCCATGGCGCAGTCGAACACCTCGTAGTGCTCCGGGCGCAGGGTCGGGGCGTCCACGACGTGGCCGTGCTCGGCGACGTACTCGACGATCGCCTCGATCTGCTCCTCCTGGTAGCCCAGGCTGCGCAGCGCCCGGGGCACCGTCTGGTTGACGATCTGCATGGAGCCGCCACCGACCAGCTTCTTGAACTTGACCAGCGAGAAGTCCGGCTCGATGCCGGTCGTGTCGCAGTCCATCATGAAGCCGATGGTGCCGGTGGGGGCCAGCACCGAGGCCTGGGCGTTGCGCCAGCCGTTCTCGCCGCCGACCTCCAGGCACTCCTGCCACTGGGCGGTGGCGGCCTTGAGCACGTCGGCGTCGTCGGCCCCGACCGGGCGGATCGCGTCGTTCGCCGCGGCGTGCTTGCGCATGACCCTGGCGTGGGCGTCGGCGTTGCGGGCGAAGCCCTCGTAGGCGCCGACGATGCCGGCGAGCTCCGCCGAGCGGCGGTAGGCGGTGCCGGTCATCAGCGAGGTGATCGCCGCGGCCAGGCTCTGGCCGCCCCGTGAGTCGTAGGCGTGGCCGGTGGCCATGAGCAGTGCGCCGAGGTTGGCGTAGCCGATGCCCAGCTGACGGTAGGCCCGGGTGGTCTCACCGATCGGCTCGGTCGGGAAGTCGGCGAAGCAGATCGAGATGTCCATCGCGGTGATGACCAGTTCGACGGCCTTCACGAAGTTCTTGCTGTCGAACGTGCCGTCGTCCTTCAGGAACTTCATGAGGTTCAGCGACGCCAGGTTGCACGAGCTGTTGTCCAGGCTCATGTACTCCGAGCAGGGGTTGGACGCGTTGATCCGGCCGGTCTCGGGGTTGGTGTGCCAGTCGTTGATCGTGTCGTCGTACTGGATGCCGGGGTCGGCGCACTCCCACGCGGCCTGCGTGACCTTGCGGAACAGCGTCTTGGCGTCGAGGGTCTCGATGACCGAGCCGTCGATGCGGGCGCGGAGACCGAAGTCGGCGCCTTCCTCGACCGCACGCATGAACTCGTCGGAGACGCGCACGGAGTTGTTGGCGTTCTGGTACTGGACGCTGGTGATGTCCTTGCCACCGAGGTCCATGTCGTACCCGGCGTCACGCAGCGCGCGGATCTTGTTCTCCTCGCGGGCCTTGGTCTCGATGAACTCCTCGATGTCGGGGTGGTCGATGTCGAGGACGACCATCTTGGCCGCGCGGCGGGTGGCGCCACCGGACTTGATGGTGCCTGCGGAGGCGTCGGCGCCGCGCATGAAGCTGACCGGGCCGGACGCGGTGCCACCGGAGGAGAGCAGCTCCTTCGACGAGCGGATGCGGGACAGGTTCAGGCCGGCACCGGAGCCGCCCTTGAAGATCAGGCCCTCCTCGCGGTACCAGTTGAGGATCGAGTCCATCTCGTCGTCGACCGCGAGGATGAAGCAGGCACTGACCTGCTGCGGCGCACTCGTGCCGACGTTGAACCAGACGGGGCTGTTGAAGCTGAAGTACTGGTGCAGCAGCATCCAGGTGAGTTCGTGCTCGAAGATCTCGGCGTCGCCCTCGCCCGCGAAGTAGCCGTGCTCGCGACCGGCCTCGGTGTAGGCGAGCACCACCCGGTCGATGAGTTGGCGCAGGCTGGTCTCCCGCTGCGAGGTGCCGACGGCGCCCCGGAAGTACTTCGTGGTGACGATGTTGGTGGCGTTGATGCTCCACTCCGCCGGGAACTCCACACCCCGCTGCTCGAAGTTGATCGAGCCGTCCCGCCAGTTGGTCATCACGACGTCGCGGCGCTCCCAGGCAACCTCGTCGTACGGGTGCACACCGGCGGTGGTGAAGACACGCTTGATCTTCAGGCCCTTGCCCCGGCTGGGCGCCTTCGCGCTGCGGCGGGTGCGGGTGCCGGCCATGCGGTCGTCGGTCTCGGTCATGGTGTGGAGCTCTCCCTGGTCGTGTGTCGCATGGTGCTTCGCGGGGCTGCGCGGTGGTGCTGCGCGGTGGTGGATCGGGGGCTGGGGAAGAGCCGCGATCGGTAACTGCTCGAACTGGTGTCTATCGGTGGGCACTGACAGTTCTCAGGTGCCGGCGGCGCCGGCGTCGGCCGTGGGCTGACTGCGCCCGCCACCCCGCCGGCGGACCGGCGGGTCGGTCTGCATGCCGGGCAGCGGCGGCGTGCCGGCGGTGATGTGCCGGTCCCGGAGCTCGGAGATCTCCTTCTCGAAGTCCTCGAGCGAGGTGAAGGCGCGGTACACGCTGGCGAAGCGCAGGTACGCCACCTCGTCCAGCTCGCGCAGCGGCCGCAGGATGGCCAGCCCCACCTCGTGGCTGGGCACCTCCGCGGCGCCGGTGGCGCGGATGGCGTCCTCGACCTGCTGGGCGAGCAGCTTCAGCTGGTCCTCGTCGACGGGGCGCCCCTGGCAGGCGCGCCGTACGCCGGCGACGACCTTGCTGCGGTTGAAGGGCTCGCTGACGCCGTTGCGCTTGACGACGGCGAGCACCGCCTCCTCGACGGTGGTGAACCGCCGCCCGCAGCTCGGGCAGGACCGGCGGCGCCGGGTGGTGGCGCCCTCGTCAGCCTCCCGGGAGTCGATGACCCGGCTGTCGGGGTTGTGGCAGAACGGGCAACGCACGGTGGTTCACCTCCCTCCGGGTGCCCCGCCCACCGGCCGGCTGTGGACCCCCCTGGGGACATCCGGTGGATGCTCGGGGGAGAACCTGAGGAACGGCCTGTGGACGGGCTTACAGCTCTGTAACTACTAGATGTAGGGGAACCCTAGGACGGCCTACACAAGATGTGCAAGTGATCGTTTTATCGGCGTGTTCCGCCTCGACCCGGCCGTACGCACGCGGAACACCGGTCCCCACCAGTCACAGGACACGCCGGGACGACGCGCCGAACAGTCGCCGGAGAACGGGCCTGGTCCACATCTCGCGCCGGTCGCGCCCGGGCACGCCGACGGCGCCGGACCCCGCGGGGTCCGGCGCCGTGGAGATGCTCCAGGGGCGGCGCCGCGTGGCGTCAGACGCCGCTGAAGGAACCGTTCAGACGGGGCCGGCGGGAGTGCGGCAGCTGGTCGCCCAGCCGCATGGGACGGGTCAGCAGGTCCGCGTCCAGATCGGCCGGCGGCGTCCAGCCGCGGCCCCCCGACGCCGTCTCGGGGGCCGGCGTCGGACGAGCTGACGGGACCGACCAGGCGATGGTCTCGGGGAACTCGTCCCGCGGTACGGCCGCCACCTCGGCTCCGCCCCCCACGGCCGGGAACATTCCCGTGTCAGCAGCCCGGTGCCGCCCGGCGGCACCGTCCACCGCCTCGTTGCGGGCGCGGTGGCGACCCGGTGCGGGGGCCTGCACCGAGGCGGCCAGGACCATCTGGACATCGGCGCTCTCCGGCGCACGCCGGCGACCGCCGGCGCGGGCCGGAGCGGGCCGCCGGAGGTGATCCCGCTTCAGGGGGAGGCTGGCGGTGGTGTCGGGGTCGTGTGCCGAACCGGCGCCGCACGGGGTGGGCGCCGCCCGCGGCGCCGTGGCCACCGGGACACCTCGAGAGGCAGGTGAGCGCTCGGGCAGCCGCAGCGTCGCGAGGTCGGTCCACGACGTCTCCTCGGCCCCGTCCACGACCATTCGCACCCATACCTGGCAGGCGCCGGTGTCGTCGTGCCGCCATCCCAGCAACTCTCCCGCCGACCAACCCCCCGCCTGGTACACCTCGACGACCTGGGGCTGACTGGTGAACACGGCTGCTCGGTTCTCCATGACGCTCGACACGGGACGACCGTATGTGGCCCTTCACAACGGAGGGTGAACGTGCCCACACTCAGGGTTGACGAAGTCGGCCGGGCGCATTGTGAACCTGTTGTCGCGAGGCCCAGCCACTGCTCATCGGCCGGGATCTCACGGAAGCTCGAGCACCTGACCCGGCTCGATGGATGCACTGTCCAGACCGTTGAGCAACTGGATCCTGTCGATCACCTCGCGCACGTCCCGCTCCCCCGCCATCCCGCTCGCGATGGACCAGAGCGTGTCGCCCGGCACCACGACGACGCTGCTGGTCCTCATGAGGTCCAGGCCCTCCGCGCCGTGACCCAGAAGCGCGTCGACTCCCGCAGCCACGCCCATGGCCACCAGGAGCAGCAGGACCACGACCACGCGCCGACCCCGTGCGGTCAACCGCAGCGGCGCCGGCGAGCCGGCCTCCCGCCGTGGCACCGGCCGGACTATCTCGGAACCCGACGACAGGGAGGGTGCACGACCAGGTGGTGCCGCGGCGACCGCGTACGCCTGGGGCGGCGGCAGCACCCGGAGGTGACGCGCCGCGGGGGCGCAGCCCGCTGTGCCGCCGCCCGCCCGCACCTCACCATCGCGTGCCGACAGTGCAAGATTGCTCGCCATCGCTGCCCACCCCTCACCGGCCGGCGCCTGCCGACCCGAACACACGTTCGATTCGAACGCTTGTCCGATGTCTACCCGATGCCACCGACAGAAGCGACGCGACACGGTCATCTTCGAACACGTGTTTGAACTGGCTGGCGATCGGCGCTACGGTTCCTCCGACGAACAGGGCTGAGCAGCTGCACGGGCAGCCGGCGAGGAGGAGACGTGACGGACTCGAGCGGGACGTCCGGCGGCCGACGCGGCACCGCGGGCACCACAGCGGACCCGGCCGGTGATTCGGCGTCGGTGCGCACGTTCCCCGACCGGAGCCCCGACGGTGACGGCCTGACCCAGCGGCAACGCCGGGTGCTGGAGGTGATCCGCGACTCGATCGAGCGCCGCGGTTACCCGCCGTCCGTCCGGGAGATCGGTGAGGCCGTCGGCCTCTCCTCCGCCTCCTCGGTCGCCCATCAGCTGTCGGTCCTGCAGAAGAAGGGCTGGCTGCGCCGCGACCCCAACCGGCCTCGAGCCCTCGACGTACGCCTGCCCGGCGAGGCCGGGCGCACCGCGGTCGCCGAGCCGCCGGCCCTCGACGAGGGCGAGCGGGCGTCGGCCCCCGCCTACGTGCCCCTGGTCGGGCGGATCGCGGCCGGCGGCCCGGTCCTGGCCGAACAGGCGGTGGAGGACGTCTTCCCGCTCCCGCGGGAGCTCGTCGGCGAGGGCACGGTCTTCATGCTCAAGGTGGCCGGTGACTCGATGGTCGAGGCGGCCATCTGCGACGGCGACTGGGTCGTGGTGCGTCAGCAGCCGACGGCGGAGAACGGCGAGATCGTGGCCGCGATGATCGACGGCGAGGCGACGGTGAAGACGTACAAGCGCCGGGACGGGCACGTGTGGCTGATGCCGCACAACCCCGCCTACGGGCCCATCCCGGGCGACGAGGCGACGATCCTCGGCCGCGTCGTGTCGGTGCTGCGCCGGGTCTGATACGGCAATGCCCACGTCGGGCACGATCAGCAATCGTCGTGCCCGACGTGGGATGCGCGTCGGCGTGACGCCGGTGACCGGTCAGCGGCGCTGGTAGTCCCCGTCGCGCTTCTCGAAGAACGCGCGCAGCGCCTCCTGGTGGTCCTCGGTCCGGAACATCTCCAGGAATCGCTTGGTCTGCAGCGCCTGCCCCTGGGCGAAGTCCATCTCGAAGGCCCCCGTCACGGCCGCCTTCGTCACCTCGACCGACAGCGGGGCGCGCGTGGCGATGCGCTGCGCCTTCGCCAGCGCGGCAGGCATCAGATCGGCCGGCTCGTGGACTTCGGTCACCAGTCCCCAATTGAGCGCCTGCTGGGCGGTGTAGCGGGCGCCGGTCAGCAGGATCTCCTTGGCCGGCCCCAACCCGATGACGCGCGGCAGGCGCCAGAAGCTGACGATGAGACCCACGTTCACGCCGGCGGCCACGAAGAACGCGTCCGTGGACGCGATGCGGATGTCGCAGCAGAGGGAGAACTCCAACCCACCGCCGATCGTCGCCCCGTTGATGGCCGCGATGACCGGGGCACGGAAGTTCTGCACGCCGTTGAGCACCCGGCTGAACTCGGCGAGGTAGTCGGTCAGCTGCTCGTCGCTCATGGACTGGTCCTCGCCCAGGTGTGCTCCCGCGGTGAAGGCGCGGCCCTCACCGGTGATCACCAGGCACCGGACGTTCTCGTCGGCGTCCAGGATGTCCAGCGCCTTCATGAAGGACCGCCGGCTCTCCCAGCTGAAGGTGTTGGAGGGAGGACTGTCCAGGGTGAGGACAGCGATGTGCGGGGTCTCGTAGCGCAGGTGGACGCCGCTACCGACATCGGTGGTGGTCACGGTCATGCTGCTTCCTCCGGGGGTGTGTTGAGTGCGACGGACGGGGAACGGCGGGACCGCCGGGGGGACTCGCCGGGTTTGCGGTCGAGCAGCCGCATCGCGACCACGGTCACCACGATGTTGATCAGGAGGATCACCACGGAGAGCGCGCCGACCCGCTGGTACAGCGACTCGCTGGCCAGGTTGTAGAGCACCGTGGCGACCGTCGGATTTGCGCCGGTGTAGAGGAACACCGACATCTCGAGCTCCCTGAAGAGGAGCACGAAGTTGAGCAGTCCCGCGGCCAGGAGGGAGGGTCGCAGCAGCGGGACGGTGATCCGCCGCCAGGTGCGCGCCCAGGAGGCGCCCAGGCTGCGGGAGGCCTCCTCCACCTCCGCACCGATCTGACCCATGCCGGCGTGGACGTAGGCGAACGTCAACGGCAGTGCGCTGCCCGTGTAGGCGATCAGCAGGATCGTCAGCGTCCCGCCCAGCCCGAACGGCTGGGCGGCGTAGGCGATGATCAATCCGATGCCGAGGACCGCCCCCGGGAAGGCCAGCGGCGCGGCCATGGCACCGACGATCACCGCGTTGCTGCGTGCCTTGGTGCGGTGCACCAACCACGAGGCGAGCAGCGCCACGGCCAGGGCCAGCAGGGTGCCGCCGATCGCCAGCGCGAAGCTGTTGCCCATGGCGGCAGCGATGAGGGGCCGGCCGAAGACCTCTTCGTAGTTGCCGGTCAGGGTGAAGTTGTCCCACCCGAGAGGACGGCCCAGGGCCTTGCGGAAGGACGTCACCAGCAGCATGCCGAACGGCATGACCAAACTCAGCACCACGACGGCCACGCAGAACGCCACCGCCGGGTAGCGACCGGCTCCCAGGTGCGTGACGTCCTGCCGGCCCGGCTTGCCCCCGATGACGGTGAACTTCCTGCCGCCCACGAGCTTTCGCTGGATGAGCAGCAGCGCCGCGATGATGACGAGGATCGGCACGGAGATCACCGCGGCCACCTCGATCCGCGGCGGGAACTGCATGAGGCTCAGCAGCACGGTCGGGATGGTCTGGAAACCGGTCGGTGCGCCGAGGATCGCCACCGGGCCGAAGATGATCGCCGAGGAGACGAACACCAGGATCGAGCCGGCGATCAGGGCCGGCGCGATGACGGGGAACGTCACCGTCCGCAGCACCCGCCAGCGTGAGGCGCCGAGGCTCGCCGCGGCCTGTTCCAGTGCGGGGTCGATGCCCTCGAGGGCCGCTGACACGGGCAGGAAGACCAGCGGGTAGAGGAACAGCGACAGGACGAAGATGATCCCCCACGGGGTGAAGATGTCGAACGGTGACTCCTCCAGGCCGAAGATCGACATCAGCGTGGTGTTCAGGACGCCGTTGCGCGGCCCGAGCAGGAGCACCCACCCCAGCGCGGCGATGAAGCTGGGTGCCGCGAAGGTGAGGACGGCGCTGCCGCGGAAGAACCGCCGCATCGGCATGTCCGTGCGCACGGTGAACCAGGCCAGCGGCAGGCCGATGAGGAGGCTGCCCAGCACCGTGCCGCAGGCGATCCAGAGCGAGTTGCGGATGGCCTCGAGCAACAGGGGTTCGGTGCCCAGCAACGCGTAGTTCGACAGGGTCAACCCGCCGTCGTCGGCCACGAAGCTCTGCCCGAACACCTGCGCGATCGGGTAGCCCACCAGGGCCAGCAGCGCCAGCACCCACACCAGGCGCATGGCGCGCTCGAAACCGGTCGACCGACGTCGGCGCGGCGCCCGGCCGGGGGGTGGCCCCCCGGCCGGGCCGGACGCCGACCGCTCGCGCGGATCGGCGCCCGGCACCGTCGACGTCGCGGGGCCGCTCAGGGTCACGGCCCGCTCCCTTCGCGCGGGCCGGCGAAGGCGCCGGCCCGTACCGCGTCCGCGCTCACCGGTTGAACAGTTCGGCGAAGCGGGCCACCACCTGGTCTCCCCGGGCAGCGATCTCCTCGAGATCGGCGGGAAGGAGCGTGGCGTCGGAGAGGTCGGCCCCTTCCACCGGCTGCGGAGCACCCTCCAGCACGCTGCGCCCGCCGAGCTCGACCAGCGCGTTCTGGAAGTCCTCGCTGAGCTGGTACTGCATCAGGAGCTTCGCGGCGTTGGGCCGCGGGGCGTCGGTCAGCATCGCCAGCTCGCTGGTGAAGGTCGGCACGCCGTCCTCCATGAAGGCGATCTTCAGCGGCTCGCCCTCCGCGGCCGCACTGAGCACCGCGGACTCGATCGCCGGGACACCGATGTCGGCCTCGCCGGTGAGCACCAGCTGCGCGAGGGCCAGGCTGCTGTCGGTGACGATCACGTCGCGTTCGGCCAGCTGCGCGAGCCACTCCTCCCCGTAGAGGCCGGTGAGCGTCGTGTAGAACGCGAGCGCGGTACCCGACGCCCCCGGGTCGGAGCTCACGATCGTGCCCTCCGTCGAGGAGGCGAACTCCTCCCACGTGGTGGGCAGGTCTGCGGGGTCGGTGCTGGCGCCGTTGTACATGATCCCGAGCGGCACGAGGCTGTAGGGCACCTGCGGGTTGTCGGGGTTGTCCAGGCCGTCGATGATCTCGTCGGCGTTGGGGATCTCGGGCTCGGTGATGATCCCCTCGTCCGCCCACTGCTGCAGCGTGTCGGGATCGGTGAGGCTGACCACGTCGGCGTTGAGAGAACCGCTCGCCAGTTCGGCGGAGATGGAGTTGGCGACCGAGCCGGAGTCCTCGCGAGTGAAGGTCACGTCGATGCCGAAGAGTTCCTGCATCCGCTCCTGGAGCAGTTCGACCCCCGGACGGGTGTGCCCGCCGGCGTAGATGACGACTCCACCCTCCTCCTGGGCAGCGGCGATCAGGTCCTCGCTGATGCCTTCGATGCCGGCGGCTTCGCTCACCCCCTCACCGCCCTCGGCGGCCGGCTCGGAGCCGTTGCCGCACCCGGCGAGAAGGACGGCGGACAAGGGAACGGCGAACAGGGCGTTCCTGCGGCGGGCGGTGGGACGAATCGACACGGTGCCTCTTCTCGGACGGACGTGCGTGGACGGTGGACGAACGGTGGAGCGACGGATCCCGGTCACGCGGCGGACCGCCCGGCCGGAGCTGGGGCGGGCGAGGCGCCCGCGTTGGCCGATGGCCCCGGGTGGTGGCCGTCATCGCCGGGAACGGAGGCCGCCGGTCCATCGCCGACGATGGCGACCGCGGTGCCGTCCACCTCGATCACGACGTCCTGGCCGACGTCGAAGCGGCCCAGGCTGGGACCGGTCGCCTTCAGCGGCTCGGCGAGCCCGGGCAGGTCGACGGCGTACTGCACGTGGTCCCCGAAGAACAGCGCCTCGCTGACCCGAGCGGCCCCCGCGGCGCTGGAGGTCCCGGAGGTGAGCCGGAGATCGACGGGACGGATCGACACGGCCACCTCGTCCCCCGCCTGCACGGCCACGTCCGCCGGCGGTGGGGCGGTCACCGTGATGCCACCGGGCAGCCGGAGGGGCACGCCGTCGGGGGACGGCGGACCGCACACGGTGGCGGGCAGCAGGTTCGTCGCGCCGAGGGCCCGGGCGACGAAGCTCGTCCTCGGGCGCCGGTAGACCTCCTCCGGGGCGCCGACCTGCACCACCCGGCCCGCGTGCATGACGACGAGCCGGTCCGCGAGCGACAGCGCCTCGGCCTGGTCGTGGGTGACGTAGACCATCGTCACCCCGAGCGAGCGGTGGATGCGCTTGATCTCCGAGCGCATCTCCTCCCGGAGCCGGGTGTCGAGGTTGGACAGCGGCTCGTCCAGCAGCAGGAGTGCCGGGTCGTTCACCAGGGCCCGGGCCAGCGCGACGCGCTGCTGCTGGCCACCGGAGAGCTGGTGGGCGTAGCGGTCGGCCAGACCGTCCAGCTGCACCATGGCCAGCGCCTCGTCGGTCCGGCGCCGGACCTCCGCACGGCTCGCCTTCGCCGTCGTCGGCCCGTAACCGACGTTCTCCCGCACGCTGAGATGCGGCCAGAGGGCGTAGCTCTGGAACACCACCGACATCTGACGGCGCTCCGGCGGGACGAACATGCGCGGCCCGGCCAGCACCTTGTCCCGCAGCCGGATCTCCCCTGCGTCCGGGCGCTCGAAGCCGGCGATCATGCGCAGGCAGGTGGTCTTGCCGCAGCCGCTGGGCCCGAGCAGGACGACGGCCTCCCCCTCCTCGATGGAGAGATCGACGTGGTCGACCACCGGTGCGGCGCCGAAGCTCTTGGTCAGTCCGGACAGGACGAGGTGGGTCACGCGGGGACCTCCGTCGAATCGAGGGGGCTGGCTGCCGCACCGGTCGTGCGGGCGTGGTCGTCAGGCGTCACCAGGACGCCGGCGGAGACGAGTTCCTCGATCTCCGCGGCGGACATCCCGGCCTCCGCCAGCACCTCGCGGCTGTGCTCGCCGAGCAGGGGCGCCGGGCGACGGATGGCTGACGGGGTGCCCGACAGCTTCACGGGGGCGCCGATGTGGCGGACGGTGCCCATGCGGGGGTGCTGCGTCTCGACGAGCATCTCCCGTGCCTGCACGTGCGGGTCCGCGTAGACCTGCTCGATGTCGTAGAGCGGCCCGCTCGGCACCCCGGCCGCGTGCAGGGCCTCGAGCCACTCGGCCGTCGTCCGCTGCCGCAGCGTCGCCGCCAGCTCCCCGGCCAGTTCGAACCGGTACGTCATCCGGGCGGGGTTGTTCTCGAACCGCGGATCCTGCAGCAGCCGCTCCATCCCGAGGCCGGCGCACAACCGCGCCCAGTTCCGGTCGTTGGCTGCCCCGATGGCGATCCACCCGTCGGCCGTGGGCAGCGCCTCGTAGGGGGCGGACAACCGGTGCGCCGATCCCATCGGGCTGGCCACGTCCCCCAGGCTGAAGAACATCGCCGTCTCCCAGACCGTGTAGGCGATCCCCGCCTCGAGCAGCGACGTGTCGACGAACTGCCCCTCCCCCGTCTTCAGCCGGTGGATGTAGGCCGACAGCACGCCGTAGGCGCCGAACACGCCGGCGTTGAGGTCGCAGATGGGGACGCCGACCTTGGCCGGCGGCCGTCCAGGCTCACCGGTCATGCTCATCAGGCCGCTCATCGCCTGGGCGATGAGGTCGTATCCGCCGCGACCGGCGTACGGACCGGTGGCGCCGAATCCGGAGATGGAGCAGTAGACGAGAGCCGGGTTCGCCGCCCGGAGCGCCTCCTGTCCCAGTCCGAACCGGTCCAGCAGGCCGGGACGGAAGTTCTCCACGAGCACATCGGCGTCCTCGGCCAGCCGCCGGACGACGTCCGCGCCGCGTGGGTCCTTCAGGTCGACGGCGATACCGCGCTTGTTGCGGTTCATGGCGTTGAACGCCGGCGAGTGCTCGACGTCCGGGCCGCGGGACATCCGGCGGGTGTCGTCCCCGCCCTCGGGCCGCTCGATCTTGATCACGTCGGCACCCATGTCGGCCAGCAGCATGGAGCAGTACGCCCCCGCCATGACCTGGGTGAGGTCGAGGACCCGCACGCCGGTGAGAGCGCCCTGGGGGACCTGGTCTGACACGTACATCTCCCGACTGCCTTGCCGCCTGTGCCACTGTGTGGCACGCTTTGCCGTGCAATGGCACGCTGTGGTGCGCGCCACAGTAGGGGCGGCGAAAGGTGACGTCAACCACATGAGGTCGGTTTCCGTGGCACTGGCCGTGCTGGAAGCGGTCTCCGAGCAGCAGCCCGTCGGCGTGAGCGACCTGTCCCGGGCGATGCAGCTGCCGAAGTCCACGGTCCAGCGGATGCTGTTGACCCTCGGGGAGCTGGGCTGGATCCGGGCGGGTGCCGAGGAGCCGACGCGGTGGTCGCTCACCGCGAAAGCGCAGGCGATCGGTTCCCGGCACCGAGCGGACGAGGAGATCCGCCGCGTCGCGCTACCGGCCATGCACCGGCTCTCCGCGGCGACCGGCGAGACGGTCCACCTCTCGGTACCGGAGGAGCGGCGGATCGTCCTGCTCGACAAGATCGAAGGCGCCCACCCGGTCCGGACCCATGCCTCCGTCGGGAACGGCGCCCCCCTCCACACGACGGCGTCCGGGAAGGCCGTGCTGGCCGCCATGCCCGAGCCACGAGCCGCCGCGCTGCTGCGCGCCGCCCCGCTGGAGGCGCTCACCCCCCACACCGACACCGACCCCGAGGGCGTGCTCCGTGAGCTACGACGGGTGCGCCGGCAGGGCTACGCCGTCTCCGTGGGCACGCGGCACCCGGACATCGCCGCGGTCGGGGCGGCGATCCTCGACCGCGGGGGCATGCCCGTGGCCACGTTGAGCCTCTCGCTGCCCACTTCCCGGCTCCCCCGGCGCCTCTGGGCCGGCTACGGGGCGCAGGTCACCGCAGCTGCCGAGGAGTGCAGCCGGCAGCTGGGATGGCGGTCCGCTCCCTGATCCTCAGGGCCGGCGGCGCAGCCGGCCGCCGAGCCACACGACGAGGGTGGCGACCGAGGCGGCGATGAGCGCGGCCGGGAAGGGCGATCGGTCCGAGCGGGTGAGGTCGGCGAAGGTGGGCAACGGCTCGCCGGGCGGCGGGGCGGTGGTCGCCGGCACGGCCGCGGACGGGAGCGGGACGACGGTGACCTCGCTGGGCAGGCCCTCACTGGCGATCACGAGCCCCCGCGAGTCCGCGGCGAAGCTGATCGCCTCACCCTGCGGCGACTCCGGCAGCGGGAGACGCACGGGGTCCGCGGCCAGTGCGCCGGCGACGTCGGAGCCCTCCAGCGGCCAGACGTAGGCGTCGGTGTAGGTGCGCAGCGCCAGCGCGCTGCCGTCCGCGGCGACCGCACCGCCGGTGATCATCAGCTGTCCGGCCCGGCCGACCGGGCCGCCCGGCGTACCGGTGAGCGTGACGTTCACGCTGCCGACCCGCTCCAGCGGCACCGTGCCGCCGTCGACCAGGGCACCGGCGGGCCGGTACACCCCGCTGGCGCCGAGGACCTCCTTGGTCACCACGTAGGGACTGCCGTCCGGCGCCATCAGCAGGGCTTCGGCGTCGTGCGCACCGTCGGGGTAGGTCAGCCGGTGCAGCGACGCCGTGCCGTCGGGCCGCAGCACGTGCAGGGCCACGGTCGCGCGATCGCTGTTGTTGTCGCCGATGTCCGCGACCCACACGGTGCCGTCCACTCCGACGGCGAGGTCCTCGGGGTCGTAGGGATCGACCGGAGCCGTCTGCACGTCGGCCACCGCGCACGTCCCGTCGAGACCGAAGACGGCCACCTGGTCGCCGCCGTCGTTCAGCGCCAGCATCTGCTCGCCGACGACGACGAGCCCGGACAGCTCGGCGAGACGCGCGTCGGTGACGGCACAGCGGACGGTCGGCGCGGCGGCCCCGGAGGCCGCTTGCTCCGCAGCCGCCGGGTCGGCGGCGACGACCACGGCCGCCAGCCCGCCGGCCAGTGCGGTCGCCGAGGTCAGCCGACGCGCGCGGGCGTGGCTAAGCGGTCGGTCGGCCTGCTCGGGCACGAACCCAGCGTGACAGAACCAGTGCGTCCAGTGCGTGAACCACGCCCAGCAGCAGAATCCCGACGGCTGCCCCCATGACCGCATCGGTGATCCAGTGGAAGTCCAGCGACACCATCGCCACGCCGGTGCCGATGGGCCCGGCCACGCTCAACCACCAGAAGGTGCGCTGGGCCGCGGCCGGCAGGCCGTACTCGACCGCCTGCCAGCGGGCGACGCCCCACATCAGCACGGCGTTGGCCACGTGCCCCGAGGGGAACGAGGCGCCGTCGGCATGGAAGAAGTACGACCCCGGGAACGCCGGCGCCGTCCGGCCCACGCCGTGCTTGAGGGCATAGACCCCGGCGGTGAGGACGGCGACCGCCAGCACCACCCGGGCGATCGGCAGCCAGGTCCCCCGCCGCCACAGCAGGTACCCCACCAGCCCGGCGAGGACGACGAGGATCGTCACCCGGCCACCGAGCTGGGTGAACAGCCAGACCACCGGGTAGGCGGCGGACTCCTGCAGCCCCCAGTCGCTCACGATCTCCGACAGCCGCAGGTCCAGCCGCTCCAGGGCCCCGCGGGCCAGCAGGTCGGCGGTGACCAGACCACCGACCAGCGTCGCCACGACGAGCAGCCACCACGGGGGGCGGCCCACCGAGACGACCGGCGGGGAGCCGGGCAGACCGGTCTCCCGCACCGCTCCCCTGGTCACGCCGTCACCGTACCGGCCCGTGACCGGATCGTGATCCGGCCGACCGGGCCGGGCACCTCAGCCGACCGGAACCGCGAACTCCTCGAGCGCCGCCGCGAGCGCGCCGTCCACCCGCGCGGTCAGCCGGGTCCCGCTGCCCTCGTGCTGCTCGGCGAGGACCTCGCCGTCCCGGTGGACCCGGGCCACGAGGTCACCCCGCTCGTAGGGGACGAGCACGTCGACCTCCACGTCGGGGTGCGGCAGGCGCTCGGCGATCATCCGGCGCAGGGTCTCCATCCCGGCTCCGGTGCGGGCCGACACCCAGACCGCGCCGGGCAGGGCCTGGCGGAGGGTGAGGATGTCCTCCTCGGTCATCGCGTCGACCTTGTTGACGACGATGAGCTCGGGGACCGCGGCCGCGTCGATCTCCGACAGCACGATCCGGACGGCGTCGATCTGGCCGAGCGGGTCGGGGTCGGAGCCGTCGACGACGTGCACCAGCAGATCGGCGGCGGCCACCTCCTCCAGCGTGGAGCGGAACGCGTCCACGAGCTGGTGCGGCAGGTGGCGCACGAAGCCGACCGTGTCGGTCAGCGTGTACTCCCGGCCGTCCGGTGACTGCGCCCGGCGCACCGTCGGGTCGAGGGTCGCGAACAGCGCGTTCTCCACCAGCACCCCGGCACCCGTGAGCTGGTTGAGCAGGCTGGACTTGCCCGCATTGGTGTAGCCGGCGATCGCCACGCTCGGCACCGCGTTGCGGCCCCGGCTGGACCGCTGGGTGGCCCGCGCCGTCGCCATGCCGGTGATCTCCCGGCGGAGCTTGCTCACCCGGGCGCGGATCCGCCGCCGGTCGGTCTCGATCTTCGTCTCACCGGGGCCACGGGTACCGATACCGCCACCGCCGGCGACGCGACCACCGGCCTGTCGGGAGAGCGACTCACCCCAGCCGCGCAGGCGCGGCAGCATGTACTGCATCTGGGCCAGCTCGACCTGGGCCTTGCCCTCCCGGCTGGTGGCGTGCTGGGCGAAGATGTCCAGGATCAGCGCCGTCCGGTCGACGACCTTCACCTTGAGGACCTTCTCCAGCTGGTTGAGCTGGCCGGGGGTGAGCTCACCGTCGCAGATGACGGTGTCGGCGCCGCTCGCCGCGACGATGTCGCGGATCTCGTTGGCCTTGCCCGAGCCCACGTAGGTGGCCGCGTCGGGCTTGTCGCGGCGCTGGCTGACCGCCTCCAGCACCTCGGAGCCGGCGGTCTCGGCCAGGGCGGCGAGCTCGGCGAGCGAACGGTCCGCATCGGCCTGGGTGCCCTCGGTCCAGACCCCGACGAGCACGACGCGCTCGAGTCGCAGCTGGCGGTACTCGACCTCGGTGACGTCGGCGAGTTCGGTGGAGAGCCCCGCGACGCGGCGGAGCGCGCCACGCGCCTCCAGGGCGTAGGAGCCGGTGGTGTCGTCGGTCTCGTCCCGCTGCGCGGCGGGCGTGCGGCGGGGATCGGGCTCGGTCTGCTCGTCGAACGGCAGGGCGTCGGGGGCGGTCGTCATCGTGCCCAGCGTGGCACGGTCCTGCAGGGAAGGCACCTGAGTTGTCATCGCCGGGTACAACACCGGCACCGCGCCGGTGCATCCCGTTCCGCGCCACGGGCAGAGCGAGGCTGGCACACCCGACCACCCCTGAGCGGGTTCAGCCGGCGAGCCACTCCGGGCACAGCGTGCCGGTGGACACCAGGACCGCCGGCCCGCTGAGGATCGTCGTCCCCGGGGTCACCTGCACCGACAGGCGGCCCCCGGGGACGTCGACGACGACGGTGCCCTCGCGTGCGCCCTCGGACCGCAGCGCGGTGTACGCCGCGGCGCAGGCGCCGGTTCCGCACGACCGGGTCTCCCCCACCCCGCGCTCGAAGACCCGCAACCGGATGTGCGCACCGGGTTCGAGCACGTTCACGATCTCCACGTTGACCCCCTCGGGGAAGAGGTCGGCGTCGAAGCGCGGCGCCCGGGTCAGGTCGAGGATGTCGACGTCGACGTCGGTGAGCGCGGCCAGGTGGGGGTTGCCCATCGATACGGCCAGCCCCGCGAAGCTCCGCCCGTCCAGCTCGGCGGCGCCGCGGCCGAACTCGCGGGCCGGCCCCATGTCCACCCAGTAGCCGCCGTCCGCGGCGGCGCCCACCCGCCGGGGACCGCCACGGGTGCCCACGAGCACGCCGTCCGCGCAGGCGTCCCGGTCCAGCAGGCCCTCGGCGATCAGCGCGTGCAGGAACAGCCGGATGCCGTTGCCGCACATCTCCGCGTAGGAGCCGTCGGCATTGCGGTGGTCCATGAACCACTCGCAGCGGTCGAGATCCTTCCCCAGCACCTGGGTCGCGTCCGGCACGTGGGCGCTGGGCACCAGCCGGAGGACGCCGTCGCCACCCAGCCCCGCGCGGCGCTCGCACAGCCGGCGGACGGTGGCCGGGTCGAGCCGGTCCCCCGCCCAGACCGTGCCGTCGGGGTCGGGCAGCACCACGAAGTCGTTCTCGGTGCCGTGCCCTTTCAGCACGCGCGGGAAGGTGGTCACGCCCCGATCGTACGGCCGGTGATCTCGCCCAGGACCGCGTCGGCCAGGTCGGCGCGGGCGGCGTCGAACCAGGTCATGGCGGCGTCGCGGCGGAACCACGACCGCTGCCGCCGGACGAAGCGCCGGGTGGTCGTGACCGTCCGTTCCCGCGCCTCCTCGGCAGTCAGCGTGCCGTCCAGCTGGGCGAGCACCTGGGCGTAGCCGAGCGCCCGGGACGCCGTCGGGCCCTCCCGCAGCCCGTCCGCGGCCAGCGCCGCCACCTCGTCGACGAACCCGGCGGCCCACATCCGGTCGACCCGCGCCGCGATCCGCGCGTCGAGCTCGGCCGGCTGGCGGTCCACGCCGATGACGACGGCCGGGTAGTGCGGGGCGGGCGCGGGCAGCTGGGCCCGGAACGGGCCGCCGGTGAGCTCGATGACCTCCAGCGCCCGCACGATCCGCCGTCCGTTGCTGGGGAGCACGGCCGCGGCCGCGGCCGGGTCGAGGGCCGCCAGCCGGGCGTGCAGCTCCGCAGGGCCGACGGCGACCAGTTCGTCCTCGAGACGGGCGCGCAGCGCCGGGTCGGTCCCCGGGAAGTCCAGCTCGTCGAGCACGGCGCGGACGTAGAGCCCGGAGCCGCCGACCAGGAAGGGCACCACCCCGGCGGCCCGCAGCCGGTCGATCTCGGCGCGGGCCCGCTCCCGGTACTCCGCCACCGACGCCGGCTGCTGGACGTGCCACAGGTCCAACAGGTGGTGCGGCACGCCACCGCGCTCGTCGAGGCCGGGCTTGGCGGTGCCGATGTCCATGCCGCGGTAGAGCTGCATGGAGTCGGCGTTGACGACCTCCCCGCCCAGCCGCTGCGCCAGGGTCACCGCCAGCGCCGTCTTGCCCGTGGCGGTCGGCCCGACGACGGCGACGACCGGCGGCGCGCTCGTCTCCACCGGTTCGCTCCCGCGGGCCGCTCCGCTCCTCGCTCCGAGGTCCCGGCCGTCTCCGCGGTCGGTCCGCTCCTCGCTCGTCCCTCGCTGCGATGCTCCCTCCCTGTCGACGGCCGCCTCGCTGCGATGCTCACGCCCCTGTCCGCTCACGCCACGATCCACTCGGCCACCGGGTAGGCCACGCCGAGCGGCGCGGCGTCGTGCCGCAGCCGAGCGGTGACGTGCCGGCCGGTGAACGCGGCACCGACCGCCCGCCAGGTGAGCACGCCGGCGGCGAGCAGCCGGTCGCCCTCCACGGCGTCCAGCCCGGCCAGTGCCGCGGCATCGCCCGCGGCCAGGGCAGCGCTCACCACGGCGTCGAAGGGCTCGGCCGCGGGGTCGAGGTACCCGGGCGCCTTCACGCTCCGGCGGGCCGAGCCGTCACCCATCGCCAGGACGCCGACGGGTGCGGGCAGATCCCGCAGCAGCTGGCCGAGGTCGGCCGGACCCACGCCGATCCGGGTTCCGGCGAACGACGCCTCGTCCAGCAGCCAGGCACCGACCGTGTGCGCGAGCGGCAGCCGGCGGCCACCGGGGCGCACCCGCCCGTCGAAGCCCAACTCCAGGTCAACGCCGTGGCCGCGCAGGTCGCCGCCGTCCCCGGGCCCGTACCGCTCGCCGGGGGCGGCGCCCGGGCCGACGACGACCACCACCTCGGAAGCCGCCGTGAGCAGCTCGGTGACCGCCTCGGCGCAGGCCGCGCGCAGGGCCTGGGTCTCCGGCGCCGGCCGCCCCTCCACCGCCGGGAGCAGCAGTGGCGGGCACGGGCAGAACGCGACGGCGGCCGACGGGCGCGCCGTCCGGACCGGGAGGCCGCCGGGGACGATGGTCACCGCAGCAGTGTCGCCGATGCGACGTGGAACACTGCGGGACGTGTCGAGCACGGACGACCCCGGCAACGGGGTGCAGCAGGCCGCTCCGCCGATTGCGGAGACCCCCGAGACCACCGCCCCCGAGGCGGCGCAGCCTTCCGGCAGTTCGGACGCGGTGACCCCCGCGGCCGGCACGCCGGCGGCGCCGACCCCCGGGGAGGCGGCCCTCGCCGACCCCACGGAGGGTGCACCGGGAACCGCGGCGCCGGTGTCGCCGGCGCCCGTCCCCGCGCCGCCCGCCGCCCTCGTGGTCAGCGACCCCGCGCAGTGGGGACGGGTCGACGACGAGGGCACCGTGTACGTGCGCACCCCCGACGGCGAGCGCGAGGTGGGTTCGTGGCAGGCCGGTGACGCCGAGGCCGGGCTGGCCCACTACGGCCGCCGGTACGACGACCTCGCCACCGAGGTGTCGCTGCTGGAGGCCCGGCTCAAGGCGCACACCGGCAACCCGGCCGAGATCAAGAAGAAGGCGCAGGAGCTGGCGGGGTCCGTTCCCTCCGCCGCCGCCGTCGGTGACCTCGAAGGGCTCGCCGCCCGGGCGCGGGCCATGGTCGAGACCGCCGAGGCCGCGAACGCGGAGTTCCGCGCCGAGAAGGCCGCCGCGCGCGCGGCCCAGGTCGCCCGCAAGGAGGCGCTGGCCACCGAGGCGGAGCAGATCGCCGCCGAGTCGACGGCGTGGAAGGCCGCCGGCGACCGCCTCAAGGCGATCGTCGAGGAGTGGAAGACGATCCGCGGTATCGACCGGAAGACCGACGAGGCGCTGTGGTCCCGCTTCGCGGCCGCCCGCGACGCCTTCGGCCGGCGCCGCGGCACCCACTTCGCGCAGCTGGACGCGCAGCGCGGTGAGGCCCGCGCCGCCAAGCAGGAGCTGATCAAGGAGGCGCAGCAGCTGTCGACGTCCACCGACTGGGGTCCGACCAGCGCCGCCATGCGTTCGCTGATGGACCGCTGGAAGGCCGTGCCCCGCACCGGCCGGGACGGCGACGACGACCTGTGGAAGGAGTTCCGCGCCGCCCAGGACGCGTTCTTCGCCGCCCGCGCCGAGCAGGACAAGGCGCGCGACGCCGACCAGGAAGCGAACCAGCGGGCCAAGGAGGAACTGCTGGCCGAGGCCGAACAGCTCGACCCGTCGAAGGACCTCCGCGGCGCGCAGAACGCGCTGCGCAAGATCCAGGAGCGCTACGACGCGATTGGCCACGTGCCGCGCGGGTCCATGCGGTCGCTGGAGGACCGCATGCAGGCCGTCGAGCAGAAGGTGCGCGGCGCCGCCGACGCCGGCCGGGTGCGCACCGCGCCGGAGAACCCGATGGTCACCTCGATGCGGGCCGCCGTCACCAAGGCCGAGGAGCAGCTGGCCAAGGCGGAGGCCGCCGGCGACCAGCGCCGGATCGGCGAGGCCACGGCGAACCTCGCCACCCGGCGGGAGTGGCTGGCCGAGGCGGAGAAGTCCGCCCGCCGCTAGCCCCCCAAGGCATAGGAAGCTATGCATACGGTTTGCCGCGCAATTCCGTATGCATAGCCTCCTATGCCGTGGTTCAGCAGCCGCTGGTGAGGACCGGCAGCGGCTCGGGGACGCCGATCCGCGGCATGCCCAGCGAGACCCCCGGGGTCGTCGGCCGAATGCCCGCCTCGCTCGCGTCGCCGGCGCGGGTGCGCCGGTGCGACAGCAGCGCGCCGTCGGCGACCAGGTGGTGCGGCGCCACCTCGGTGATCACGGTCTCGACGACGTCGCCGGGCCGCACGCCGTCGGCTCCGACTCCCCCGCCCGCCCGAAAGTGAACGAGCCGGCCGTCGCGGCCGCGTCCGGAGAGCCGTCCGCGCTGGGCGTCCTTGCTGCCCTCCCCCGCCGCAACCAGCAGTTCGACCTTCCGGCCGACCAGCTTCCGGTTCTCGTCCCAGCTGATCTGGTCCTGCAGCGCGGTCAGCCGCAGGTACCGCTCCTGGACGACGTCCTTGGGCAGCTGACCCGCCATCTCGGCGGCCGGGGTCCCGGGGCGCTTGGAGTACTGGAAGGTGAAGGCGCTGGCGAACCGGGACTGCCGGACGACCTCGAGGGTCTGCTCGAAGTCCTCCTCGGTCTCGCCGGGGAAGCCCACGATGATGTCGGTGGTGATGGCCGCATCCGGCATGGCGGCGCGCACCCGGTCGATGATGCCGAGGTACCGGTCCTGCCGGTAGCCGCGGCGCATCCGGCGGAGCACGTCGTCCGAACCGCTCTGCAGCGGCATGTGCAGCTGGTGGCAGACCGCCGGGGTCTCGGCCATCGCCTCGATCACGTCGTCGGTGAACTCGCGCGGATGCGGGCTGGTGAAGCGGATCCGCTCCAGCCCCTCGATCCGGCCGGCGGCGCGCAGCAGGTCTGCGAAGGCACCGCGGTCGCGGAACTCCACGCCGTAGGCGTTCACGTTCTGACCGAGCAGGGTCACCTCGAGCACGCCCTGGTCGACCAGCGCCTGCACCTCGGCCAGGATCTCGCCCGGCCGGCGGTCCTTCTCCTTGCCGCGCAGCGCCGGGACGATGCAGAACGTGCAGGTGTTGTTGCAGCCGACGCTGATCGACACCCAGCCGGAGTAGGCCGAGTCCCGCTTGGCCGGCAACGTCGAGGGGAAGACCTCGAGGGACTCGACGATCTCGACCTGCGCATCGGCGTTGTGCCGGGCCCGGTCCAGCAGCGCCGGCAGCGAGCCGACGTTGTGCGTGCCGAAGACGACGTCCACCCACGGAGCCCGCCGGACGATCTCGCCGCGGTCCTTCTGCGCCAGGCAGCCGCCGACGGCGATCTGCATGCCGGGGTGGGCGTCCTTGACCGGCCGCAGGTGGCCGAGGTTGCCGTAGAGCCGGTTGTCGGCGTTCTCCCTGACCGCGCAGGTGTTGAGGACGACGACGTCGGCGTCGTCGCCCTCCGCGGCGGCGGTGTAGCCGGCGTCCTCGAGCAGGCCGGACAGGCGCTCGGAGTCGTGCACGTTCATCTGGCACCCGTAGGTGCGCACCCGGTAGGTCCTCGCCGCTGACACCCCTGCATCGTACGGAGCGCCGGCACGCGCCCCGGCCGATCGCGCGGGCTCCCCGCCTCCTGCCCGCCCCCGTCGGTGCGGGCAGGAGGCGGCAGCTCACCGCAGGACGGTGAAGCCGTCCACGAGGACGGCGGACGTGCCGTCGGGGTTGATGACCGCGACGTCCCAGGGCCGGTCCTTCCGCGGACCGGACGTCCTGCCGATCTGGAAGGTCGCCGTGAGCGACGTGCCGTCCGAGGCGACGCTCACGCCGGAGACCACCGGCTCGGTGCCCTCCCCGTTCCGGAGGTCGACCGTGGCGCCCGAGGCGAAACCGGTGCCGGTGATGGTGACCTGCACCGTCGTGTTCTGGTTCCCGGAGCTGGGGGTCACCGAGGCGACGGTGACGTTGTCCACCGTCACCGACCGGGAGTCGCTGCTCTGCTGGCCCGCGGTGTCGACCACGGTCGCGGTCAGGATGTGCGCCCCTTCCGCGTCGCCGACGGTGTCCCAGGACCAGGTCCAGCCGTCCGCCGAGGTCGTGTCACTGACGGCCAGTGCCCCGTCCAGGAAGAAATCGACGCGCGCCACCCCCTCGGTGCCGGTCGGGTCCGCGGTGACGTCGACAGGCCCCGTGAGGGTGGCCCCGTCGGGCGGATCGGTCAGCGAGACGACGGGATCGGCGACGTTGTCCACGGTGACGGCGATGCTGTCCGTGGCGGTCGACGTCCCATCGGTCGAGGTGGCGGTGATCGTGTGGGATCCCTCGGTCGCGGTCAGCGTGTCCCAGCTCCACGACCAGCCGTCGCCCGCCGTGGTGTCCGTTGCGGCGACGTTCCCGTCGAGGGAGAAGGTGACGCCGGTGGCGCCGGGCGCGTCGGCGGCCACGGTGACGCCTCCGGTCACCACCGCGCCCTCGGCCGGGCTCGTGACCGACACCGCCAGGGTCGCCATCTGCGCCGCGACGGCGTCCCGGATGGTGGGGAGCTGGGCGTAGAGGCGCTCGCCGGGGCACTCCGTCGACGTCCAGTCCCGATGACCGGAGATCATGTCGACCTGCTTGCTCGCGCCGTCCACCGGGTTCACGTAGTCGATGACGGCGTGCGGGTCCAGCTGATGGCGGGAAGCGAACTCCGCGAGCAGGCTCTCCAGGGCGCCGACGGCCGGACCGGCCGGCTCGGCGCCGTTCTTCCGGTGCGTCGTGAAGTCCCCGAGCAGGGCGGCGCCCATGTTGCCGGAGTTGTAGCCGCCGGTGTGCCCGGCGGTGACCAGCCCGTTCCCGCCGTCGTGGGCGAAGTCGCCGCCGTCCCCGCCCGTGGCGCACGGCTCGGAGCCCGTCTGCGGATCCGCCCCGGACCAGCGCCCCTCGTACACGAAACCCGCCTCGTCGATCAGGTAGTGGTAGCCGATGTCGCCCCACCCCCGGTCGACGGCGTGGTACCGGTAGATGGCCCGGACGGTGGCCGCCGGGTCCGGGTCGTCGTTCTTCGTGGCGGTGTGGTGCACCGTCATCGTCTGGACCGGGTAGAACTCCGTCGGCCAGATCTCGTTCCCCTGGTCGTCGAACCGCAGGTTCTCGTCCGCCAGCCATTCCGCCCGGGAGACGCAGTCGTCGACGGCGGACGCGGCGCCCGCCGGGCGCCGCCCGATCTCGACGAGGGGACCGTCGGTGGTGTTCAGGGCGACGGCCCGCGGGGCGACGGCACCGGCGGGGATGCCCCGAACCTGGTATGCCTCGGCGTCACCACCCGGGACGAGCGCGCTGGCCCACTGCCCCTCGGCGTGCGCGCCGTCCTCGGCCAGCGGCTGCCACGCCGTCCAGACGCCGTCGACGCGGAAGCGTGCCGCGCCGTGCTCCTCGGCCTCCTCGTCGGCATGGCCGACGTCGCCCCGCGTCTCCCACAGGACGCCGAGGTGGTCGATGGGGAACCCGGGTTCCACCGGGCCGACGCCCACCGGGCGCCGGTCGGCCAGCGTCTCGGGGACCTCGAGGGCCTGTGACACCGGCAGGTGGACGACGGTCACGCCGAGGAAGACGGCTGACACCGTCGCCAACCGGAGGAGGGAGCGCATGGGTGGATTCCTGCTGTTCCGTGTTCACGGTCCCCGGCCCGAGGACATCCGCGCCGTCCGTCGACGGCCGCGCCAGCATCGTGGATGCGAGCCTTCCGGACAAGGCTGCGGCGGGTCGGCGCGCCGGGGCCCTCGCCGGTCGGATGCCCGAACGAGGGATCCCGGACCTGTTCGTTACGCCTTCGTGATCCCACGGTGCGGGAACTGCGACCTCGGGCCCTTAGTGTCGCCGGAGTGACCAGCCGCCCGAACGGAGAGCCCCTCGTCCGCCTGTCCGGCGTCAACAAGTGGTTCGGCGATCTGCACGTGCTGCAGGACATCGACCTCTCGATCGACCGCGGCGAGGTCGTCGTCGTCATCGGACCGTCGGGATCGGGCAAGTCCACGCTGTGCCGCACGATCAACCGGCTGGAGGGCGTCGACAAGGGCGAGATCACCATCGACGGTGAGCGGCTGCCCGAGGAGGGGAAGGCGCTGGCCCGCCTGCGCGCCGACGTCGGCATGGTGTTCCAGAGCTTCAACCTCTTCGCGCACAAGACGATCCTCGAGAACGTCACCCTGGGTCCGGTGAAGGTCCGCCGGAAGGCCAGGGCCGACGCCGAGAGGCGCGCCCGGGAGCTGCTCGACCGCGTCGGCATCAGCGCCCAGGCCGACAAGTACCCGGCACAGCTGTCCGGTGGGCAGCAGCAGCGGGTCGCGATCGCCCGAGCGCTGGCCATGGACCCCAAGGTCATGCTCTTCGACGAGCCGACGTCGGCCCTCGACCCGGAGATGATCAACGAGGTCCTCGAGGTCATGACCTCGCTGGCGCGCGACGGCATGACGATGGTCGTCGTCACCCACGAGATGGGCTTCGCCCGCCGGGCGGCCAACCGGGTGGTCTTCATGGACGGCGGGCGGGTCGTCGAGACGGCGACGCCCGAGGACTTCTTCACCCGCCCGGAGTCGGAGCGGGCCAAGGACTTCCTCTCCAAGATCTTGAACCACTGATCGTTCCCAACGAAAGGACCACCATGCGCATCACCCGCTACGCCGCGACCTTCGCGGCCTTCGGCGTCGTCCTGGCCGGCTGCTCCAGCGAGGCCGGCAACGAGGTCGAGGACGCCGCCCAGGAGACCCAGGACGTCGCCGAGGACGTGCAGTTCGACGAGGGCACCACGATGGCCGAGCTGGCCGAGTCCGGCGAGATCACCATCGGCACGAAGTTCGACCAGCCCGGGTTCGGCCTGCTGAACCCGAACACCGAGGCCCCCGAGGGCTTCGACGTCGAGATCGCCGAGCTGATCGCCGCCGAGCTCGGCATCGCGCCGGAGTCGATCAACTGGGTCGAGACCGTCTCGGCCAACCGCGAGCCGTTCATCCAGAACGGGCAGGTCGACATGGTCGTGGCCACCTACACGATCAACGACAAGCGCAAGGAGGTCGTCGACTTCGCCGGGCCGTACTACGAGGCCGGGCAGGACATCATGGTGGCCGCGGGCAACCCCGAGGGCATCGAGGGCCCCGAGGACCTCGCCGGCCAGAAGGTCTGCTCGGTCGAGGGTTCGACGCCGGCGCAGAACATCCGGGACAACTTCCCCGAGGCCGAGCTCATCACCTACGACGTGTACTCCAAGTGCGCCGACGACCTGGCGAACGGCAACGTGCAGGCCGTCACCACGGACAACGTCATCCTCACCGGCCTGGTGGCCGGTAGCCCCGACGAGTTCGAGCTCGTCGGCAACCCCTTCACCGAGGAGCCCTACGGCATCGGCCTGGAGAAGGGTGACGAGGAGTTCCGTTCGTTCATCAACGACGTCCTCGAGGAGTCGTTCGAGAACGGCGAGTGGGCGGCGGCCTGGGACCGCACCGCCGGTGCCATCACCGGCGAGGAGGCCCCCGAGCCCCCGTCGGTCGACCGCTACTGATCGCCGGCGGGGGGGGGGGGGGGGGGGGGGGCGCCCCCCCCCCCCCCCCCCCGGGGGGCCCCCGGCTCTGCGCGGGGGGGGGGGCGGGGGGGGGGGGCCCCCCCCCCCCGCGCCCCCGCCGCTCCCGTCCGGACCTCGGAAGGAGGCACGGTGCAGTTCCTGATCGACAACTTCCCGCTGCTGCGCAGCGCCTTCCTGACGACGCTGTCGCTGGCCGTCGCCAGCGGGCTCTTCGCGCTGGTGCTGGGCACGATCCTCGCCGGCATGCGGGTGAGCCCGGCCCCGACGCTGCGCGGACTGGCCACCTTCTACGTCGAGGTCTTCCGGAACACCCCGCTGACCGTCGTCTTCTTCTTCCTGTTCTTCGGCATCGTCGAGATCGACCTGCAGTTCCCCAGCCGGTTCATCGCCGCGGTCGCCGCCCTGGGCCTGTACACCGCGGCCTTCGTCGCCGAGGCGCTGCGGTCGGGGATCAACGCGGTGCCCACCGGCCAGGCCGAGGCAGCCCGCGCCATCGGGCTGGACTTCGGGCAGAGCCTGCGCACCGTCGTGCTGCCGCAGGCATTCCGCACCGTGGTGCCACCCCTGGGCAACGTGTGGATCGCGCTGGCGAAGAACACCTCCATCGCCGCGGGCTTCGCCGTCACCGACCTCACCGCCGCGCTGCAGCGGCTGGCCAACGTCAACGCCGACCAGATCCTCATGGTCTTCTTCGCGATCGTCCTGGGCTACCTCGTCATCACGCTGCCCTCCGCGTGGGCGTTCCGGGCGATCGAGACCCGGGTGGCGATCGTCCGATGAGCACCTCCACCGTCCTGTTCGACCTGCCCGGCCCCCGGGCACGCCGGCGGCAGCGGATCGGCACCGTCCTCGGTGGCCTGCTGATCGCCGCGCTCGTCGGCCTCGCCCTGTGGCGGCTGGGCATCAACGGCCAGCTCGACCCGGCCCGCTGGGCCGTGCTGTTCGACCTGCGCGCCGGCGTTCCCCAGGCACTCGGCGAGGCGCTGCTCAACACGCTCGAGGTGGCGGCCGTCGGCATGGTGGCGGCCACGCTGCTGGGGGCTCTGCTCGCAGCCGGGCGGCTCTCCGACCACATCTGGGTCCGGATCCCGGTGACGGCGATCATCGAGTTCTTCCGCGCCGTGCCGCTGCTGGTGCTGATCCTCTTCGCGTTCCTCTTCCTGCCCACCGTGGGCGTGCCGATGACCGCCTTCCGCGCCCTGGCGATCGGCCTGACCCTCTACAACATGGCCGTGCTCGCCGAGATCTTCCGGGCGGGCATCCTGTCGGTCGACCGTGGCCAGCGCGAGGCCGCCTTCGCCCTCGGCATGCGCAAGACCCAGGTGATGACCCTCGTCCTGCTGCCGCAGGCCGTCCGGCGCATGCTGCCGGTGCTGGTGGCCCAGCTCGTGGTCCTGCTCAAGGACAGCTCGCTGGGCTTCATCGTGGGTTACCTGGAGCTGCTCCGGCAGGCCCGCGCGCTCGTCGAGTTCTTCAACTTCCGCTTCGGCGATCTCTACACGTTCCAGCTCTACGTCGCAGCCGGCCTGATCTACATCGTCGTGAACGTGCTGCTGTCCCAGCTCGCGCGGTACGTGGAGAAGCGCACGGCCCGCAGCGCCAAGACGGCGGCGACCGAGCAGGTGGAGGAGCCCGTCGACGTGCAGATGGGGCAGGGTGGCGGCGGCGTGGGAGCCCCGCGCTGATACCCGTCCGCCCCATCTGACCCAGCCCGCGAGTCACGGGCACTCCGTCGGGGGACCGTGGCGAGACTGATCGTCACGATGGAGACGATGCACGCGGTGGGGCGCCGCAACCTGCCCCCGGTCCCCCGGGCCGCCGCCGAGACGATCACGCCCGCCACGGTCGGCACCATCACGGCCGCCGAGACGGTCGCTGTCGTCCCCACGATCGCGCTCGACTCGAGCACCCCCGTCGAACCCGAGGTCGACGCCCAGGTCGACGCCCAGGTCGACGCCGTGGCCGAGCCGGCGACCTCCGGCGCCCTGGACGCCATCGCCCGCATCGATGCCGGCCAGGCTTTCGTCGCCCGGCTGCGGGCGGCCGGCCCGGCGTTCGCCGAGGCCGCCGGAGCCGACAACGCTCTCGTCCGGGAGGTCGTGCCGCCGGCCCGGCACCGCCGTTCCCGTTGCCGGGTGGTGTTCCGCTACGTCGACGGCACGGAGGCGGACCTGACCTTCATCGGGGAACGTCGCCGCCCCGGCACCTCGTCGCAGGGGCTGGGCGAGGAGATCACCCGCTGGCTCGCCAGCGGCCAGCTCCGGGACCCGGCCTGGCTCGTGCCCGACCCGGATGCGCCGGACGGCCTGGCGGTCGACGTGACGGCGTGGCTGGCCACCGGCTGACCACCGGCTGACCACCGTGACACCAGCAGGGACCGGTCCGATCCGGACCGGTCCCTGCGGCGCGTCCGGGCACCTCCGAGCCAGCGGGCACCCGCGAACTTCTCAGGGCAGCGCGCTGTCCTCGTCGAACTCCGGGACGTCGTCGGCGTCCCCGGCGAGGTCGGCCTCGTCCAGCGCCTCCCGGACCACTGCCGCCGCCAGCCCGCCGTTGTAGCCCTTGCGCGCCAGCATCCCGATCAGCCGCCGGGCGGCCGTCGCTCGATCCAGCCTGCCCATCCCACGGGCGCGCCGCTCCACCAGCCGGCGGGCGGCCTCGCGCTCGTCGTCGTCATCGACGACCTGCACCGCCTCTGCGGCCGTCTCGGGGTCCACGCCCTTGGCCCGCAGTTCAGCCGCGAGCGCCCGGCGGGCCAGCCCGCGCCCGGCCTGCCGGCTGCTCACCCAGGCGCGGGCGAACGCCGCGTCATCGATCAGCCCGACATCAGTGAACCGGTCGAGCACGGCCTCGGCCGCCTCGTCCGGCACCCCTCGTCCGGCCAGCAGATCGGCGAGCTGCTGCCGGGTCTTGGGGGCGCCGGTCAGCGCCCGCAGGCAGAGGGCCCGGGCGACCTGCTCGGGGTCGCCCGCTTCGTCCTCGGAGGAACCGGGGGCGACGTCCGGGGTCAGGGGATCGTCGCTCCCGGTCGCCCCCGACCGCCGGCCGGCCCGGGCGGTGCCGGGGCCGCGCCGACGGTTCGACGCCCGATCGTCGAGCACCGGGTCAGAAGTCGGGCGCGTCGACCGGTGCCGGGGCGTCCAGCGTCGGGCCGATGCCCAGCTTCTCCTTGACCTTCTTCTCGATCTCGTCGGCGAGGTCGGGGTTGTCCCGCAGGAAGTTGCGGACGTTCTCCTTGCCCTGGCCGAGCTGGTCGCCCTCGTAGGTGTACCAAGCGCCGGACTTCTTCACGAAGCCCTGCTCGACACCGGCGTCGACGATGCCGCCCTCACGGCTGAAGCCCTGGCCCCAGAGGATGTCGAGCTCGGCCTGCTTGAACGGCGCGGCGACCTTGTTCTTGACGACCTTGATGCGGGTGCGGCTACCGATCGCGTCGGTGCCCTGCTTCAGGGTCTCGATGCGGCGGACGTCGAGCCGCACGGACGAGTAGAACTTCAGCGCGCGGCCACCGGTGGTGACCTCCGGCGAGCCGTAGACGACGCCCACCTTCTCGCGCAGCTGGTTGATGAAGATCGCCGTCGTGCCGGAGTTGCTCAGCGCGCCGGTGATCTTCCGCAGCGCCTGGCTCATCAGCCGGGCCTGCAGACCGACGTGGCTGTCACCCATCTCGCCCTCGATCTCGGCGCGCGGCACGAGCGCCGCCACCGAGTCGATGACGATGACGTCGAGCGCGCCGGAGCGGATCAGCATGTCGGCGATCTCGAGGGCCTGCTCACCGGTGTCGGGCTGGCTGACCAGGAGGGCGTCGGTGTCCACGCCGATGGCGCGGGCGTACTCCGGGTCGAGGGCGTGCTCGGCGTCGATGAAGGCGGCGATGCCGCCGGCGGCCTGGGCGTTGGCGACCGCGTGCAGGGCCACCGTGGTCTTACCGGAGGACTCCGGCCCGTAGACCTCGACGACCCGGCCACGCGGCAGCCCGCCGATGCCCAGGGCGATGTCGAGGGCGATCGAGCCGGTCGGGATGACCTTGATGGCCACCTCGGGGCTGTCGCCCAGCCGCATGACCGAGCCCTTGCCGAACTGCTTGTCGATCTGGGCGAGGGCCATGTCGAGGGCCTTGTCGCGGTCGAGCGTTGCTGCCATGGTGCGTCACCTTCGGTTCGCGAGAAGCGGGTCGGGACCGACGCTAGGGCGAGGCACCGACAGTTTTCGGATTCCGGGCGGAGTGTGGAAGATCGGCCGCCCTGTGGATGCCACAGTAGGACGAACACCTGTTCGATCGCCAGGTCGACACGCCGGTCCTCGCGACGCCCGGGACTCAGCGCTCCTTGGCGGGCACGTCGAACGCCTCGCAGACGGCCAGCCACACCTTCCGCACCGGCACGCCCGCCTCGATCGCATCGGCCGCCGTGCGACCCCCGAGGGCGGCGAAGACGTGGTCGCGGGCCACGCTCTGGGCGCGCATCGCCCCGAACTGGCCGTCGAGCCGGGACCAGAACTCCTGCAGTCGCACCCCTCGACGCTAGCGCGCCGGATCGCGGGCGCGGCGTCGTCCACCGGGACCGGGTGGGTCCCGGACCGGGCTGTCGCCTCCTAGAGTGGCCGCGTGATCCCCGGTACCGGTTCCTCGGAGCTGGACACCATCGGCCAGGTGGCGATCGTCCTGCTCCTGGTCGTGACGATCGTGCTGCTGATCAGGAACTACCGCGGGCGCTGAACCGCGCCGACACCCACACCGCGGCCAGCGGCAGCACCAGGGCCGCCGAGACGCCGGACACCAGGCCGAACCCGCCCCACGCGAGCAGCGGGCCGCCGACGACCCCGGCGAGCGCCGCGCCGAGTCCCATGAGCAGGTCGGTCCCGCCCTGCGCGGTCGGCCGCAGCTCCGCGCCCACGGACGCCGTCACCAGCGTCGAACCGGCGATGAGCCCGCACGACCAGCCCAGGCCCAGGAGCAGCAGGCCGACCCCGAGCTGCACCGAGTCCGCCGGTGCCGCCGTGCCCGCCACCGCCGCGGCGGCCAGCAGGAGCAGACCACCGAGCGCGACGACGGCAGGCGCACCCACCCGGTCGGCGAGGACGCCCACCAGCGGTGAGAACAGGTACATGCCGGCCACGTGCACGCTGATGACCAGACCCACCAGCCGGAGCACCGCGTCGTCGGGGCCGCCGGCATGGCCCATGTGCACCGGGGTCATGACCATGACCCCGACCATCACCGAGTGGGCCACCACGACCGACGTGAGACCCAGGCGCCCCGCCGTCGTCGCCCAGACGACCCGCAGCGCCGCCCCGGTGGCGTGCCGGGGCCGGACGCCGTCGCTCCCACCACCGAGACGCCGGGCCAGCAGCAGTGGATCCGGTCGGAGCAGCGCGAGGAAACCCACGGCCACGAGGGCGAACACCGCGGCCGACACGACGAACACCCCGCCCAGGGCGGGCAGCCCGAGGGCCTCTCCCAGCTCCGCGCCCGGTGCGGCGAGGTTGGGGCCCACCACGGAACCGATGGTGGTGGCCCAGACGACCAGCGCCAGCGCGCGGCCGCGCCGCTCGGGCTCCGCCAGGTCGGCGGCGGCGTACCGGGACTGCAGGCCGGCGGACGTTGCCGCCCCGAAGAGGAACAGGCCGACCAGCAGCAACGCGAGGGACGACGCCGCGGCAGCCAGGACGGTGATCACCGCACCGACGACACTGATGCCGTAGCCGGTCGCCAGACCCGTGCGCCGGCCGGCGGAGTCGCTGATCCGGGCCAGGGGCACGGCGAGGACGGCGGCACCGAGCACCCCGGCGGTCTGGCCGAGCCCCGCGGCGCTGTCGGTACCGGCGACGTCGCGGGCCAGCAACCCGCCGGCGGTGATGCCCACGGTGACCCCGAGCCCGGCCAGGGCGACTCCGCCGCTCAGGACGCCGACGGTGCGGCGGTGGACACGGGCGACGTCGACCGCCGGCTCGATCTGCTGCGGCGCTGCCACGTGCGCTCCTGTCCCCTGCGGGTGGTTCGGACGGCGGACCCCGCCGCCGGCCAGCGAAGTGTCGTACACCGCGGGGACACTGTCCTCGTGTCCGCCCGCGCGTCCGCCCCCACCCCCGGCCGGGGTGCGCTGGCCCGGTTCTCCGAGCCCACCCGGGCGTGGTTCACCGGCGCCTTCGAGCGGCCGACGGCGGCCCAGGACGGCGCCTGGCAGGCGATCAGCAGCGGCGACCACGCGCTCGTCGTCGCGCCCACCGGCTCGGGCAAGACCCTCGCGGCCTTCCTCTGGTCCCTCGACCGGCTGTCCGCCACCCCACCGGCCGACGAGCGGACGCGCTGCCGGGTCCTCTACGTGTCGCCGCTGAAGGCCCTGGCGGTCGACGTCGAGCGGAACCTGCGGGCACCGCTGGCGGGCATCGGCCAGGCCGCCGCACGGCTCGGTCTCCCCCGCCCGGAGATCCGGGTGGGCATCCGCTCCGGCGACACGCCGGCCGACGAGCGGCGAACCTTCGCCCGCCGCCCGCCCGACATCCTCATCACCACCCCCGAGTCGCTGTTCCTCCTGCTCACCAGCGCCGCCCGGGAGGCGCTGCGCGGGGTGGAGACGGTGATCGTCGACGAGGTGCACGCGGTCACCGACTCCAAGCGCGGCGCGCACCTGGCCGTCTCCCTCGACCGGCTCGACGAGCTGCTCGAGCGGCCGGCGCAGCGCATCGGCCTGTCGGCCACCGTCCGGCCGATCGAGGAGGTCTCCACCTACCTCGCCGGCGGCCGCCCCGTGCACGTGGTCGCCCCGGGATCGACGAAGCAGTGGGACCTCTCCGTCGTCGTCCCGATCGAGGACATGAGCGAGCTCGGGCAGCCCACCGGCGAGCTGGAGGGCTCGGCGGCCGGCCACCAGCCGCGCAACTCGATCTGGCCGGCGGTCGAGGAGCGGGTGCTCGACCTGGTGCAGGCCCACCGCAGCACGATCGTGTTCGCCAACTCCCGGCGGCTGGCCGAGCGGCTGACCAGCCGCCTCAACGAGCTGGCCTACGAGCGGGCCACCGGCGAGACCGTGCCGCCCGGGACCAACGCGGCCGCGCTGATGTGCACCCAGGGCGTGTCAGGCGGGGGAACACCCGGGACGGTCGAGCCGGTCGCTGCGGCTCACCACGGTTCGGTCTCCCGCGAGCAGCGGGCGATCGTCGAGGAGGCTCTGAAGTCCGGGCGGCTGCCCGCCGTCGTCGCCACCTCGAGCCTGGAGCTCGGCATCGACATGGGGGCGGTCGACCTGGTGGTCCAGGTGGAGGCGCCGCCCACCGTCGCCAGCGGCCTGCAGCGGGTCGGCCGGGCCGGGCACCAGGTCGGGGCGGCGAGCCGGGGGGTGCTCTTCCCCAAGTACCGGGGCGACCTCGTGCAGTGCGCGCTGGTCGCCGAGCGGATGAAGGCCGGCGCCATCGAGTCGATCCGTTACCTGCGCAACCCGCTCGACGTGCTCGCCCAGCAGATCGTCGCCATCGTCTCCGAGCGGCCGCGCACCGTCGAGGAGGTCGGCACCCTGGTGCGCCGGTCGGCGGCGTTCTCCTCGCTGCCGGAGTCGGCGCTGCACGCCGTCCTGGACATGCTGGCCGGGCGCTACCCGTCCGACGCCTTCGCCGAGCTGCGCCCGCGGCTCACCTGGGACCGCGTCACGGACACGCTCACCGCCCGGGCCGGTGCGCAGCGGCTGGCGGTGACCAGTGGCGGGACGATCCCCGACCGCGGCCTGTTCGGCGTCTTCCTCGTCGGGGGCGAGGGCCCGGGCGGTCGGCGGGTCGGCGAGCTCGACGAGGAGATGGTCTACGAGTCCCGGGTCGGTGACGTCTTCCTGCTGGGCTCGTCGTCCTGGCGGATCGAAGAGATCACCCACGACCGGGTGCTGGTCACCCCCGCGCCCGGGCAGGCCGGGAAGATGCCGTTCTGGCACGGCGACGCCCCCGGGCGCCCGCTGGAGCTCGGCCGAGCGCTGGGCGCCTTCCTCCGCGAGGTGGGCTCGGCGACGCCGGAAGCCGGACTGGAGCGGGCACGCGCCGCCGGTCTCGACGAGTGGGGCGCGGCCAACCTCGCCGCCTACCTGGCCGAGCAGAAGGCGGCGACCGGCCACCTGCCCGACGACCGCACGCTGCTGGTCGAGCGGTTCCGCGACGAGCTGGGCGACTGGCGGCTGGTCGTGCACTCCCCCTTCGGCGCTCAGGTCAACGCCCCGTGGGCGCTCGTGCTGGCTGCCCGGCTGCGGGAGCGCTACGGCGTCGACGTCGCGGCGATGCACTCCGACGACGGCATCGTGCTGCGGCTACCCGAGACGACCGGCGAGCCGCCGGAGGCAGACCTCGCCGTCCTCGATCCCGACGACGTCGAGCGCGAGGTCACCGCCGAGGTGGGCAGTTCCGCGCTCTTCGCCAGCCGGTTCCGCGAGTGCGCCGCCCGGGCGCTGCTCCTCCCCCGGCGCGACCCGCGGCGCCGGACCCCGCTGTGGCAGCAGCGGCAGCGGGCAGCCCAGCTGCTCTCGGTGGCCAGCGAGTTCGCCTCGTTCCCGATCACGTTGGAGGCCGCCCGGGAGGTGCTGCAGGACGTCTACGACGTGCCGGGCCTGATCGAGCTGATGCGGGACGTGCGGGCTCGCCGGGTCCGGGTCGCCGACGTGCAGACCGAGACCGCCTCGCCGTTCGCCCAGTCGCTGCTGTTCGGCTACGTCGGCCAGTTCCTCTACGAGGGCGACGCGCCGCTGGCCGAGCGGCGGGCCCAGGCGCTCGCGCTGGACACCGGGCTGCTCGCCGAGCTGCTTGGGCGCTCGGAGCTGCGGGAGCTGCTCGACGCCGAGGCGATGGCCGAGATCGAGGGGGAGCTGCAGCGGCTCCCCCAGCAGCGGCATCCCCGCGACGTCGACGGCGGCGGCGACCTCCTGCGCGTCGTCGGCGACCTGACCGCCGCCGAGGCCGCCCGGCGCGGCCTGCCCCAGCAATGGCTCGACGAGCTGGTCGCGGCCCGCCGGGCGCTGCAGGTGCGCATCGCCGGCGAGGAGCGCTACGTCGCCATCGAGGACGCCGGCCGGTTGCGCGACGCGCTGGGGACCGCGCTGCCCGTGGGGGTGCCCGAGGTGTTCACCGAGCCGGTGGCCGACCCGCTGGGTGACCTCATCGGCCGGTACGCCCGCACCCACGGCCCCTTCCAGCCGGGCGAGGTCGCCGCCCGGCTCGGCCTGGGCGTCCCGGTGGTCACCGCGACCGTGCAGCGGCTCACCGGCACCGGGCGGCTGGTCACCGGCGAGTTCCGCCCCGGCGGCAGCGGGCAGGAATGGTGCGACGCCGACGTCCTGCGCTCGATCCGGCGGCGGAGCCTGGCCAGGCTGCGCCAGGAGGTGGAGCCGGTCCCGATCGGCACGCTGGCCCGGTTCACCCCGTCCTGGCAGTCGGTCGGCAGCCGGCTGCGCGGTGCCGACGGCGTCCTGGCGGTCGTGGAGCAGCTGGCCGGTGCGCTGGTGCCAGCCAGCGCCCTGGAGTCGCTCGTGCTGCCGTCCCGGGTGCGCGACTACTCCCCCGCGATGCTCGACGAGCTGACCAGCGCGGGTGAGGTGCTCTGGGCCGGCGCCGGTGGCCTGCCCGGGGGCGACGGCTGGATCAGCCTGGTGCCCGCCGACCTGGCGCCGCTGCTGCTGCCGGAGCAGCTGGAGACCCCTGCGGAGGGACAGCCCCTCCTCGATCTCCTCGCCGGCGGCCGGGCCATGTTCTTCCGCAGCCTGTCCGACAGCCTCGGCGCCACCGACGACACCGCGCTGGCCGACCTCGTCTGGGACCTGGTCTGGGCCGGTGCACTCACCAACGACACCCTGGCCCCGCTGCGGACCCGGCTCGGTGGCGGTGGAACCCACCGGCGGCCGGCTGCGGCGCCCCGCGTCCGGCTGGACCGGGCCCGGGCCGGTCGCGGGCGGCTGGGGCGCCCCGCGATGCCCACCCGGACCGGACCGCCCACGGTCGCCGGCCGGTGGTCGCGACTGACCGAGCGGGAGCCCAACGCCACCCGCCGTGGCACCGCACGGGCCGAGGCGCTGCTGGAGCGGCACGGCGTGCTCACCCGCGGTGCGGTGATGGCCGAGCAGGTGCCCGGTGGCTTCTCCGCCGTCTACCCGGTGCTGCGAGCGTTCGAGGACAACGGCCGGGCCCGCCGGGGCTACTTCGTCGAGACGCTCGGCGCGGCGCAGTTCGGCACTCCAGGCTCCGTCGACCGGCTGCGCAGTTTCGCCTCGCCGGACCGGGTTCCCGCCGGCGCGGTGGTGCTGGCGGCCACCGATCCGGCCAACGTCTACGGCGCCGCACTGCCGTGGCCCGACCGGTCCGTACCGGTCGACGGCGACGCGGTCGACCTCGGGGAGGGCACCGGAGCCACCCGCAAGGCCGCCGGGCACCGGGCGGGCCGCAAGGCCGGTGCGCTGGTCGTCCTCGTCGACGGCGAACTGGTGCTCTACGTCGAGCGCGGCGGGAAGACCCTGCTGTCCTGGACCGAGGACGAGCAGCTGCTCAAGGAGGCGGCGACGGCTCTCTCCGGTGCGGTGTCCGCCGGGGCGCTGGGCCGGATGGTGGTGCAGAAGGCCGACGGCGCCTCGGTGCACGAGTCCACCCCGCTGTCGCAGGCGCTGCAGGCGGCCGGCTTCGCCGCGACACCCCGCGGCCTGCGCCTGCGCGGCTGACCCCACGGGCCACCCTGCGGGACGAGGTCGAGCAGCCGGCCGGGAAAACCAGCGGCACCAAGCACAGGGACACCCACTGGCGACCACTGCGGCAGCGGACCTTGAGTCAGTGCGTTTTGTCGCACGATATGCCATATGAGTACGCTGACTATTCACACCGACCCGGCGGTCGAGCGGGCGCTCGAGGCACTGACTCGCGAAGGCATGTCCCGCTCGGAGGCGGCCCGGGCCGCCATTCTGGAAGCTGAGCGGGCGCACCGCCGAGCCCGACTGCGCGCCGAGGCCGACTCGCTGCGAAAGGACCCCGACGACGTCGCGGCCTCTCGTGCGCTGGCGGCAGAGATGGACGCCCTTCGTGCGTGGTGACCTCTACCGACTCAAGGCACCCGAGGCCGCCCGCGGCCATGAGCAGGCCGGGGAACGGTTCGCCGTGGTGGTGCAGTCGGACGACCTCCCCTTGTCGACATGGCTCGTCGCCCCGACGTCGACCGGACGGCGAGAGGCATCCTTTCGGCCGGAGATCGAGGTCAACGGCGTCAAGACCAGGGTCATGGTCGAGCAATTGGCCGTCGTCGACCCACAGACCCGGTTGGGGGAGTTCGCCGGCCGGTTGGACGCCGCCGAACTGCGTGCCGTCGACGTGGCGCTGCTGGCGTTGCTGGGTCTCGACTGACGACCACCCGACGGGCGCGCCAGTGCCAGCCTCATCGCCCGCCAGCCCGTTGCCGAATCGTACGGGAACCGGCCCGACCAGAATCGGAGAGCCGCGACGGGTCGCCAGTACCGATTGCCGTGGTGTCCGTTAGACGTCGCTCACGTGCAGCAGCCGCTGAACGACGTCGACACTGGTCAGGGCGCTGCGATGCGACTGCCGCTCCGGGTCCGCCATGTAGGACTCGTAGCCCGACTGCGCTCAGCGATTTGCGAGCGACACGCTCCGACCGATCCGACTGCTGGCCGCACGAACTGGCGGAGGTCCTCTGGGAACTTTGTCGGTGTCGCCTCCGTCCCGGTTCAGGGTGCAGTCCAGCGCTCGGTGCGAGGCCAATGCGGACGGGGGCCTCAGGCTCGAAGATTGCCGTCCGGGGACTCACGACTGCCATGCTCATCCCGTTGCCAACCGTCTCACCCAAGGTGAGCGACGCCGATTCAGCGGAGACACTGGAGAGGTGCCCGAGGGAGACACCGTCTGGCTGGCGGCCGAACGCATGCGCACCGCGCTGGCCGGCGCCACCCTGCGCCGCGGCGAGTTCCGACTTCCGCAGCTGGCCACCGTCGACCTCACCGGCGCGACGGTCACCGAGGTCGTCCCCCGCGGCAAGCACCTGCTGGTCCGGCTGGCCGACGGCCGCACGCTGCGCACGCACTTCCGGATGGACGGCAGCTGGCACATCTACCGGTCCGGCACCCGGTGGCAGGGCGGGCCCGCCCACGACGTCCGCATGGTGCTGGCCACTGACGAGTGGGAGTGCGTCGGCTACCGGCTGCACGACGTCGAGCTGGTCCCGACGGCCGAGGAGGGCCGGCTCGTCGGCCACCTGGGCCCCGACATCCTGGGCCCCGACTGGGATCTGGAGGAGGCGCTGCGCCGGCTGCGCAGCCACCCCGCCGACCAGGTGGGCGTCGCGATCCTCGACCAGCGGAACGTGGCCGGGATCGGGAACCTCTACAAGGTCGAGTCGCTGTTCCTGCTGGGCGTGAACCCCTGGGCGCGCGTCGCTGACCTCGACGCTCGGCTGCAACCGCTGATCGAGCGCGCGCAGCGGCTGATGCGCGCCAACCTGCACCACCCCGAGCAGAACACCACCGGCGACCGGCGGCGCGGCCGCGACCACTGGGTCTTCGGCCGGCAGGGCAAGCCGTGCTTCCGCTGCGGCACCGCGATCCTGCTCGGCGAGCAGGGGCCGCCACTGCAGGATCGGGTCACCTGGTGGTGCCCCCGCTGCCAGGCGGCCCGCTCCCCCATCGACCCGCAGGCGCGGACCGGGGAGCCGGGCCGCCCGCAGCCGGTGACCGTCTACCGCTGACGGCCCTCCTGCAGGGTCCCGCCACGAGCCTGCGAGTGGTGGGGGGCCAGGAGGGTCCTTCTACTGCTCCGGCCTGTCGGCCGGCTGCGCCTGGCGCTGCTCGGCGGTCATGTCCGGCGCCGCGGCACCCTGCTCGATCGCGCCGGCGGTGGACGAGCCCTCGACGGCCGGCGTGCCACCTCCCATGGAGGCACGGATCTGATCCAGCCGGGAGGCGCCGGCGACGTCGAGGGTCGCCTTCTGCACCTCGAGCATCCTTCCCTCGACCGAGGTCTGCGCCAGTTCCGCCTGGCCCAGCGCATTGGCGTAGCGAGACTCGATCTTGTCGCGGATCTCGCCCAGGTTCGGGGTGTTGCCCGGCGCGGAGAGCTCGTTGACCTGACGCATCGAGGCGGCGACGTGCTCCTGCATCTTGGCCTGCTCGAGCTGGCTCATCAGCTTGGTGCGCTCGGCCAGCGTCGTCTGCAGCCGCATGCGGGACTGCTCGACCGCACCGCGGGCCTGCTCGGCGGCCTGCAGCGCCTCGTCGTGACTGCGCTTGAGGTCCTCCATCGACTGCTCGGCGGCGACCAGCTGAGTGGCGAACGCCTGCGCGGCCTGCTCGTACTCGGCGGCCTTGGTGGCGTCCCCCTTGGTCCGCGTCTGGTCGGCCAGCGTGAGCGCCTGGCGGGCGGATGCCTGCAGCTTCTCGACCTCGCCGAGCTGCCGGTTCAACCGCATCTCCAGCTGGCGCTGGTTGCCCAGCACCGCGGCGGCCTGGTTGGCCAGGGACTGGTGCCGCTGCTGTTCGGCCTCGATGGCCTGCGCGATCTGGATCTTGGGGTCCGCGCGCTGGTCGATCTGCGCGTTGGCCGATGCGGTGAGGTACTTCCACAGCTTCACGAACGGATTGGGCATGGGGTGGGTCCTCCTGCTCCGGCGCACAGCCGGCCCGGCAATGCTCGTCACCAGGCATCGTCCCAGGTGATCGCCCCCCGGAGCCAACGCGGGCGTCCTTGCGGGCGAGCGCGGCTAGGGTTCGAGGCGTGCAGACCCCTGCTCGGACCCTCTGCGTCCTCGGCGAGCTGGTCGTCGACCTGCTGCCCGTGCCGGAGGCCGGCGTGGGACCGGAGGGCACGTCACCGCACTACGTCGCCCGGCCCGGGGGCAACGCGCTCAACGTCGCCGTCGCCGCCGGCCGGCTGGGTGCGCCGGTGCGGCTGCTGGCCCGGCTCGGCACCGGCCCGCTGGCCGGCCACCTGCGGCGGCACGCCGAGCTCGCAGGTGTCGACACCGCCGGGTTCGTCGACGCCGGGGAGCCGGTCAGCCTCGCCGTCGTCGGCCTCGGCCCGGACGGCAGCCCGGACTACGGCTTCCACGTGGTCGGCGCGGCCGACTGGCAGTGGACCGACGAGGAGCTGGACCGAGTCCTCCCGGACGAGGTGGGGGCCCTGCACGTCGGCTCCATCTCCAGCTGGACGGAGCCGGGCAGCGCCGCCATCGCCCGCCTCGTCCCGCGGCTGGCCGGCACCGCGCTGATCAGCGTCGACCCCAACATCCGGCCGATGCTCGCCGACGGCCCGGTCGGGGCCTCCCTCGGCAACGACCGTCCGGCGGTCACCCGCCGCCTCATCGAGCTCGTCGCCCACGCCGACCTCGTCAAGGTGAGCGCCGAAGACCTCGCCTGGCTGGAGCCGGAGACCACGGACTTGGACGAGGCCGCTCGCCGCTGGGCGGAGCGGGGACCGGCGCTGGTGGTGCTCACCGATGGCGGTGCACCACTGCGGATCGCCCGTCCCGGCCGGCCCCTGCTGCACCGGGAGAGCCCGCGTGTCGACGTCGTCGACACCGTCGGCGCCGGCGACTCGCTCGCCGCGGGCCTGCTCACCGGGCTGCTCGCCGTGGGCGTCGCCGACCGCACGTCGCTGGAGCGCCTCCCCGACGACGAACTGCTCGCCCTGGTGGACGACGCGGCGCTCGTCGCGGCACTGAACTGCACCCGGGTGGGCGCCGATCCCCCGACGCGCGACGAGCTGAGCGCCGCCCGGGCCCACCGGTGACCGACGACGGTCTCCGGCTGGTCGGCTTGGAGGAGCTCTCCGCCGGCGCGCTGCTCGGCCGGCTGCTCGCCCGCCAGGCCGAGTTCTGGGCCGGCTCGCCGCTCGGCGACGTCGCGATCACCGCGCTGCACGACCCGGTCTTCTTCCACCAGCTCGGCGGGTTCGGTGCGCTCGCCCTCACCGCGGACGGCGAGGACGCGGGTTACCTGCTGGGCGTCGTGAGCGCCGACCGCCTCGGCGTCGTGCAAGCGGTCGCCGTCCATCCCGCCCACCGCGGCCGTGGGATCGCGAGCCGGCTGCTGGAGCGTTTCGCCGGCCTGGCCGCCGGCGTGGGCGCCCGCGTCGTCCAGGGCGTGGCGCTCCCCGGTGATCCGGCTGCCGCGGCGCTCGCCGCGCGGTTCGACGCGCACGTGGCGCCGTCGCCCGGCCACGCCGGTCCGGGCGCCGACCGGGTGGTCGTCACACGCGTCCTGCCCCTGCACCGAGGCTGATCGCAGCCAGCCGGTGCGGTGTACGCCTGCTCAGGCGGCGAGCGACACCGTGTCGCGCGACCGCGACGTACGTCCCTGCTGGCCCGCGCCCACGAGGGCGAGAGCCGGCTCCGCACCGGCGTCGGTCTGCTGCGACGCAGCCGTCTCGGCGGCCGGCGTCTCGGAGGACGCACCCAACGGGCGGACCTCGGCGCCGGCGGTCGCGCCGCGCAGCTCCAGGCTCACCTCGGCCAGCAGGTCGGCCAGCTCGAGCTCCAGGGCATCGCAGATGGAGGCCAGCAGCTCCGAGGATGCTTCCTTCTGCCCACGCTCCACCTCGGAGAGGTATCCCAGGCTGACCCGGGCGGCGCCGGAGACGTCGCGCAACGTGCGGTGCTGACGCAGCCGGTGGCCGCGCAGGGTGTTCCCGAGCTGGGTGCGCAGCAGCATCATGGCCGTCTCCTGTCCTGCGAGCGGGGAAGCGGCGGTGCCATCGAGCACCGTGCGCTCACGGTACGCGGCGCCCGCACCGGTAGCCTGCCGACGGGCCCGAGTCCGCTCATGGCGTAACGCCGGCCCCCGGCCCGGCGTTCCCGCACCCGGGCTCGCGCAGCCGGTCGACGAGCACCGCCGGCGGATGCCCTCGGCCAGGGCCCGGGCCGTCCGGGGGCTGACCGGACCGTGGGCTGCGAGCAGGTCCTCCGGCACGTCCGCGAGGGTGGCCTTGAGGTCGGTGGCGTAGACGACGGCGCCGCCACGGAACGTGGCGCTGACGCCGGGCACGGCGGCCGAGGTGGCGCAGAACAGCCCGGCGGTGAGCGACTCGGCGGCCGCCACCGTCTCGGCGCGGGCGAGCAGCGCGCGGTGCACGTCCCCGGCGAGCGCCTCGGACGTAGGGCTCACGGAGGGTCAGGCGGCCCGGTCGGTCCGGGAACCGGTGCTGGTACCCGCGGCGCGACGTGCGGCGGCGGCACGCATGGCCCGGGCGCTGGTCTGACGCAGCGTCACGGCACGGTACACGTAGTCCAGACCCGACAGCACGGTCAGCAGCACGGCCGCGGCCATCACCCACCACCGCGTGGTGGCCAGCGCCCCGGTCAGCGGCAGGATGTAGAGGGCGATCGCGAGGGACTGCGCCACGGTCTTGGCCTTGCCGCCACGGCTGGCCGCGATGACCCCGTGCCGGATGACCCAGAACCGCAGGATGGTGACGCCGACCTCCCGGGCCAGGATCACCGCCGTCACCCACCAGGGCAGGAAGGCCAGGATCGACAGGCCGATGAGCGCGGTCCCGGTGAGCGCCTTGTCGGCGATCGGGTCGGCCAGCTTGCCGAACTCGGTCACCTGGCCGGTGCGCCGTGCGATGAGCCCGTCGTACCGATCGGTGATGATCGCCAGGCCGAACACCAGCGTCGCCCAGTAGCGCCCGGTGTCGTCGAGGCCGTGGTCCTGCAGCAGCAGTACGGCGAACAGCGGCACGAGTGCGAGCCGCAGGACGGTGAGCGCGTTGGGCAGGTTGACCAGCCTGACCGACTGTGGCGGCGTCGCGACGGGTTCGGCGGCATCGGTCATGGCGGTCACCGCCCCGCCGGGGCGGCGACGGGCACGAGCGCGCGGGCGACGAGGTCGACGCCCTCGGTGTCGACGACCTCCGCGGCGACCAGCCGGCCGGCCACCGCATCGGCCGGTACCCCGGTGACGGTGGTGGTGCCGTCGGCGTCGGGATCCTGGTGAGCGGCGTGCCCGAGCCACGTCCCGGGCCCGTCGGTGCCCGACAGGTCCTCGGTGAGCAGGACCTCGACCCGCTCGCCGATCCGGTCCTCGGCCCGCTGGGCGGTGAGCTCCTCGACCAGGTCGGTGATCCGCCGCACGCGAGCGTCGATCTCGTGCTGCGCGAGCTTGCCGTCCAGCCGCATCGCCTCGGTGCCCTCCTCGTCGGAGTAGCCGAACACACCGACCGCGTCCAGGCGGCCCTCGGTGAGGAAGCGCTCGAGTTCAGCGACGTCGTCCTCGGTCTCCCCGGGGAAACCGAGGATGACGTTGGTGCGGAAGCCTGCGCCCGGTGCCAGGCTACGGGCCCGTTCGATGGTGCGCAGGAAGTCATCGGTGCCGCCGAACCGCCGCATCCGGCGCAGCAGCGTCGGGGAGGAGTGCTGGAACGACAGGTCGAAGTACGGAGCTATGACTCTCCCGTGGCCCCCCGCGCCGGCGATGACCTCCAGCAGCCCGGGACGGAGCTCGGCCGGCTGCAGGTAGGCCACGCGGACGCGGTCGATCCCCTCCACGGCGGCCAGCTGCGGCAGCAGCTTCTCCAGCGAGCGAAGGTCGCCGAGGTCCTTGCCGTACGACGTGGAGTTCTCGCTGACCAGCACCAGCTCGCGGACGCCCTGCGAGGCGAGCCAGGCGGCCTCGGACAGCACCTCGGCGGGCGGGCGGGAGACGAAGGCGCCCCGGAAGACCGGGATCGCACAAAAAGCGCAGCGCCGGTCGCAGCCAGAGGCGAGCTTGAGCGCCGCCGTCGGGCCCGAAGTCAGCCGGCGCCGGCGGAGCCAGTCGTGTCCCGGGATGACCGGCGCGCTGTCCTCGACTCGCCCTCCGGCGCCGGCGAGGACGGCGGAGCGCTGGACCGGGCTGATCGGCAGCAGGGTGCGGCGGTCACGAGGGGTGTGCGGTACGAGGGGGCGGCCGGACAGGACGTCGTCGAGCCGCTCCCCGATCGCGGCGTAGTCGTCGAAGCCGAGCACGGTGGCCTCCGGCAGCGCCCCGGCCAGCTCGGAGCCGTATCGCTCGGCCATGCAGCCGACGGCCACGACGGAGGCGCCGGAGTCGGTGGCGGCCAGGATCGCGTCGACCGAGTCCTTCTTCGCCGTCTCGATGAAGCCGCAGGTGTTGACCAGGACGGCATCGGCGCCGTCGGCGTCCTCGACGAGCTCGTAGCCCTCGGCGGCCAGCCGGCCGGCCAGTTCCTCGGAGTCGACCTCGTTGCGGGCACATCCGAGCGTCACCACGGCCACGGTCCGGGCAGGGCGGTGCGTGGCTGTCACCGGGCCATCGTAGTCGCCGGACCGGCGGTTCCCACCTCCCGACGGAGTGATCCCGCCCGTAGCCGTGTCAGCCCTCGCCGCCGCGGATGGTGAGCCCGGCGACGACCTCGCCACCTCGCGCGGCCGTCAGCGCGATCAGCCCTCGCCGCCGCGGATGGTGAACAGCGTGGCCTCGAGCTCGTCCGGCTTGATCAGCACGTCGCGGGCCTTGGAGCCCTCGGAGGGCCCGACGATGCCGCGGCTCTCCATGAGGTCCATGAGCCGGCCGGCCTTGGCGAAACCGACCCGCAGCTTGCGCTGCAGCATCGACGTCGACCCGAACTGGCTGGTGACGATCAGCTCCACAGCTTGCAGCAGCAGGTCGAGGTCGCCGCCGATGTCCTCGTCGATCTCCTTCTTCTCGGCGCTGGCGCCGGCGGAGAAGACCTCCTCGCGGTACTCCGGCTCGGCCTGCCGCTTGCTGAACTCGACGACCGCCTCGATCTCGGCGTCGGACACGAAGGCGCCCTGGACGCGCATCGGCTTTCCCGCACCGATGGGCATGAACAGTGCGTCGCCCATGCCGATGAGCTTTTCCGCACCGGGCTGGTCGAGGATGACCCGGCTGTCGGTGAGGCTCGAGGTGGAGAACGCCAGCCGGGAGGGCACGTTCGCCTTGATGAGGCCGGTGACGACGTCGACCGACGGGCGCTGCGTGGCCAGGATCAGGTGGATGCCGGCGGCACGGGCCTTCTGGGTGATCCGCACGATGTGTTCCTCGACGTCGCGCGGAGCCACCATCATGAGGTCGGCGAGCTCGTCGACGATCGCGAGGATGTAGGGGTAACGGCGGTAGACCCGCTCGCTGCCGGGCGGAACCGTGATCTCGCCCTTGTCGACCTTGCGGTTGAAGTCGTCGATGTGCCGGACTCCGGTGGACTTCATGTCCTGGTAGCGCTGCTCCATCTCCTCGACCAGCCAGGCCAGCGCGGTGGCGGCCTTCTTGGGGTCGGTGATGATCGGCGTGATCAGGTGCGGGATGCCGTCGTAGGGCGTCAGCTCGACCATCTTCGGGTCGACCAGGATCATCCGCAGCTGGTCGGGCGTGGCCCGGAGCAGCAGCGAGGTCAATATCGAGTTGACGCAGCTGGACTTGCCGGCGCCGGTGGCACCGGCGACTAGCAGGTGCGGCATCTTCGCCAGGTTGGCGCAGACGAACCCGCCCTCGATGTCTTTGCCCAGGCCGACCAGCATCGGGTGCGGGTCCTGCTTGGCCGCCTGCGAACGCAGGACGTCGCCCAGGCTCACCTTCTCGCGGTCGGTGTTGGGCACCTCGATGCCGACGGCGGACTTGCCGGGGATCGGCGCGAGGATGCGGATGTTGTCGTTGGCCACCGCGTAGGCCATGTTGCGGGTCAGCGCGGTGATCTTCTCGACCTTCACGCCCTGGCCGAGCTCGACCTCGTAGCGGGTGACCGTCGGGCCGCGGGTGAACCCGGTGACGGCGGCGTCGATGTTGAACTGCTCCAGCACACCGCTGATCGCCTCGATGGCGACGTCGTTGGCCTTGGAACGGGCCCGCGGCGGGTCGCCGGGACGCAGGGTGGACAGCGCCGGCAGCACGTAGTCGCCCTCGACCGGCTGGATGGACAGCTGCTCCGGCTCGGTGATCGGCGGCAGGTCCTCCGGCGGAGAGGTGCGGTCCACGATCGGCGGCCGGGCGGCCGGAACAGGCGGCGGCGAGGCGAGGACCGTGTGCTCCGGGTCGGTGGTGCGAGTGGCCTCGGGCGCCTCGGCGTAGGCGCCGTGGTCGATCGGGCCGGTGGTGAGCAGGTCCTCGGACAGCGACTTCCGGCGGGATCGGCGGCCGACCGGCGCCTCCTCGGGCTCCTCCTCGTCGTCGTAGGCGTCGTAATCGCCCTCGTCGTACTCCTCGCGGCCGAGCAGCCGGTCGGTGAACTCGCGCAGCCGCTCGGGGATCTGGTGCACCGGGGTGGCGGTGATGACCAGCAACCCGAAGAAGGCCAGCAGCGTGAGGAGGACGATGGTGACCACGGCGCCGAGCCCCGCGACCAGCGGAGTGCCGACGGCCCATCCGACGAGCCCACCGGAACCCGGCCGTCCCTTCTGCGGGTCGGCCGCCGTGCCGACGATGTGCGCGATGCCCAGCACCGAGGCCACGGTGCACAGCCAGCCGATGGCCAGCCGCCCGCGGGCCTCGGGCCGGGGCCCGCGACGCAGCAGCCGCAGCGACGCGAAGAAGAGGACGACCGGCAGCACCATCACCAGCGAGCCGACGACCCAGCGCACGCCGTCGGTCAGCCCGGCCCCGACCGGTCCGATGCCGTTGCTCCAGGCGGCCGCACCGAGGACGATCGCCAGGCCGAGGACGGCGAGGCCGACGCCGTCGCGCCGGTGTTCGGGCGCGAGCGGCTCGGCCTCGGCCGGGCGGGCCACCGAGCGGGCGAGGCCACCGGCGCCGCGAGCGAGCAGGTTCCAGCCGCCGCTGGCGATCCGCCAGAGGCTCGGGCCGGCGGAGGCCTGTTTCTTGGCGGGCGGACGACGGTTGGGCGCCCGCTTGCTGGGGGGCCGCTTCTTGCTGGCCGCCGTCGAACCCGATCGGCTGCGGGTGGCGGCCGGCCGGCGGGTCGACGTGGTGCGGGCAGGCATGCGTCAGACCGTAAGCCCGAGCCGGGTCGTCGCCGGGCAGGCCGGCCGTCGTGTCCCGCACCGGGTGTCGCTCTTCCTCACCCGGGGCTTCCACGCTGAGGCGCGCCATGACCGGTTGTTGATCGACGGAGTAGTGCTTCCGACGAGCGAGGAGTGGCTTGCCGGGAGTTCCTCGGTCGCCGATCGAGGAGCCCCTTCCGCGTGGAGAGGCGCAGCCCGTCTCGTTCCCGGGTCCAGGTCGTCACGGCCGACGTGTCGGCGGCCGGTCAGGCCGGCGGTGTGCTGCTGACCCGACACCGTGGCCACTGTCAGCCTGGACCCGACGCCCGGCTTCTCGGCAGAGCTCGAGCGCATCGAGTCCTTGTCGACACCCAGGTCCATCAGAGCTCGATCGGCATCCCGTGCGGCGTGCGGGCCGCGGCCTCATGCCAGGCCCGAGTCCCGTGCTCGATGTCCTTCTCGGTCGCTATCCCGTGCGTCCGCAGCATCTCTGCCAGAGCGTCGGCCCAGCGCTCGTAGTAGTCGCTGCCGTCGGGCATGCCGTCGGACACGTGTCGCCCCAGAGCCCGAGCCCACTCCCGCCAGGTGAAGAGGCCCCTCTCGTTCAGGCTCACGGTCATCGCGAAGAGCTGCGCCTGCCAGGGAGCGGCGAAGACCTGTTCGCTGCTGGGCGGTGGTAGCGGCAGCTCACCACCGCCGGCTGCGGCGATCTGCGCCAGCGTCTCAGCGGCAGTTGCATCCATCAGGCCGCCTCCAGGTACGGCTCCCAGGCGTCGATCGAAACAGTGACGGTCGGGTCGGCGCCGTCGCCCCAGAGTTCACGTGCGCTGAAGTCGACGGTGTACAGCCACTCGGGCGCATGGTTCGACTCCTGGCCAAGTGGCACAGCATTGCGATCGGGGTAGACGTGGGCTCCGCGGATCGCGATCACAGTGCCGACATGGCCTCGCGCATAGCGGGGCAGGCGCGTGTGTCCGCGTGGGTTGATGTTGCGGGCACGCACCCGTTGACCCGGTTGGAAGATCGGCTCGGTGGTGATGGGGCGTTCGTAGCTGGAGCGCGAGGAGAACATCCCTATGAGCTCCTCGGCGGTGCGCGCCCTCAGGCCTTCGCGGTTCGGTAGACCAAGCCTGCGAACAGCGTTCTCCAACGCGAGGAACCAGATGCGGTAATAGCTGCTGGACAGGTACTCGGCCGGGGGTAGGGACTCGCGCTCGTGCCGCATCTGGTCGATGTTCCACAGCCCGAGTGCGCCTGTTGCGAGCGTGATGGCGAAGGATCGCCTCTCCCACTCCGCGTGGAAGGGTGGCTCGTCGGTCTCGGGGAGAACCGGTCCGAACCCCTGCATGCCGCCCACGTCGTGCACGCCGTTCATCGGGCGGTGTCCGTGGGTGCCTGGATCAGCCCGGTGCCGATCATGCTGTCACGGGTGACGAGCTCGGCGAGTTGTTCCTCGCTCATGCCGCTCGTTCCTTCGGGGCGCATGGGAACGACGAGGTAGCGCACCTCCGCCGTCGAGTCCCAGACCTTTATCTCGGTGTCTTCGGGAAGCGAGACGCCGAAATCGGCCAGCACCCCGCGCGGGTCGATCACTACCTTCGAACGGTAGGACGGCGACTTGTACCAGACCGGCGGGAGACCCAGCACCGGCCATGGGTAGCAGGAACACAGCGTGCACACCACCATGTTGTGGCGCTGCGAGGTGTTCTCGAGGGCGACCATGTGCTCACCCTGGCGCCCCACGTGCCCCAGCGATTCGATGGCAGCATCTGCGTCCTCGAAGAGCCACCGCCGATACTCGGGGTCTGTCCATGCCTTGGCGACGACCAGGGCGCCGTTGTGCGGCCCCACTTCTTTCTCGTAGCGCTCCACCACGGCACTCAGGCCGGCTTGGTCCACCAGACCCTTCTCGGTCAGCAGAGTCTCGAGCGCGCGAACCCTCGCGTCCATCTCGGAGAGTTCGCTGTACTCAGGATGGTCGTGCTCGTGCTCGTGCTCGTGCTTGTCGTCGTACCCCATGGACAGTCAGGGACGCAGAGACCGCGCGGCGGCCTGCTTCCCATCCCCCCTTCGATTCGCACGTACGGTCTGCCCGCATACGGCTTACCGCCGGTCTTGCGCCGCCACGTGACGCGCTGACTCGGGCCGGGTGGCGCTACGGCCCGCGATCCCACTCCCTCGACAGAGGCTTGTGACACCCGGTTCGGCCCGCCATCTCCCGACGACGAACCGGAGCCTGTTACCGGGCGCTCCGGTGCCTACCCGGACAGGATGGCCACCTGCTGCCCTGGGACAGCCGGCAGGAACCATGGATCCACGCTACTAGCCGGATCTCTCGTCCGGGCTAACGTCACGGGCATGAGCTCCTCGCTCCCGTTCGGCAGCTGGCCCACCGCGATCACCTCCGAACTGGTCGTCCGCACCGCGGCGCGGTTGGGCGAGGTCCTGGTGGACGGCGAGGACGTCTGGTGGTCCGAGGCACGCCCCGACGAGGGCGGCCGGTCGGTGATCGTGCGACGGGCATCCGACGGCACGGTGGCCGACGTACTGCCCGTGCCCTGGAACGCCCGCACCCGCGTGCACGAGTACGGCGGCGGCGCGTGGACGGTGTCCGGCGGCGTCCTGTGGTTCACCGAGTTCTCCGACCAGCGGCTGTACCGACTGGACCCGGGGGCCGATGACCCCGTGGCCGTCACCGCGGAGCCCGAGGTGCCGGCCGGCGTCCGGTACGCCGACCTGCAGGTGACCGGCGACGACGTGCTCGCCGTCCGGGAGACGCATCCCGCCTCCGGCGCCGCCGCCGGCGTCGTGAACGAGATCGTGCGGGTGCGTCCGGATGGCGGCACCGACGTCCTGGTGACCGGACCCGACTTCGTCTCGGACCCGCGCCCGGGGCCGGACGGCGCGCTGGCCTGGCTGCAGTGGGACCACCCGGCGATGCCGTGGGACGCCGCGCAGCTGGTCGTTCGGTCGGGTGACGGTAACGAGATCGTCGTGGCCGGCGGCCCAGGCGAGTCGGTGGTGCAGCCGACGTGGGGCCTGGACGGCTCCCTCTGGTTCCTCTGCGACCGCACCGACGTCTGGTCGCTCTACCGCCGGCGTCCCGGCGGCGGCGAGGCCGAGCTGGTGCTGGACGTCGGCAGCGACATCGCCGGCCCGCAGTGGGTGTTCGGGCAGCGGCGGTTCAGCCTGCTCGCCGACGGGAGCGTCGCCCTGGCCTACGGGCGGGACGGCGCCGACCGGCTCGCAGTCCTCTCCCCCGGGAGTGAGCCGCGGGAGCTCGACCTGCCCTACGCGTCGTTCCTGTACGTGGGCGCGCAGGGCACCCGGGCGGTCTGCGCGGCAGGGGGGCCGGCGGCCGAGCGGGTGGTCCTCGCGGTCGACTACGGCAGCGGAGCGACGGAGGTGCTGCGGCCGGCGCGCGACCTCGGCCTGGACCCGGCGCGGTTCTCCCGGCCGGAGTTCCTCACCTTCCCGACCCCCGACGACGGCACCGGCATCGACGTCGCCCACGCCGTGGTCTATCCGCCGGCCAACCCGGACACCCATGCGCCTGACGGCGAGCTGCCGCCGCTGGTGGTCATGGTCCACGGCGGGCCGACGTCCAGCCACGACCGCGTGCTCAACCTGGAGATCCAGTACTTCGCCTCCCGCGGCTTCTGCGTCGCGCACGTCGACTACCGCGGCTCGACCGGCTACGGCCGCCGTTACCGCGACGCGCTGCAGGGACGGTGGGGCGTGGTCGACCTCGACGACGTCGTCGCGTGCGCCCGCTTCCTCGCCGACGCCGGGCGAGTGGATCCGGCCCGCATGGCGATCCGCGGCGGCTCGGCCGGCGGCTACACCGTGCTGGCCGCACTCTCCATGCGGCCGGGCGTCTTCACCGCCGGCGCCAGCCACTTCGGCGTCGCCGACCTCGCGGCCCTGGCTGCCGAGACGCACAAGTTCGAGTCGCGCTACCTCGACGGGCTGGTCGCACCGTGGCCCGAGGGCGCCGACGTCTACGCCGAGCGGTCACCGATCAACCACGTCGACACCCTCGACACCCCCCTGGCGGTCTTCCAGGGCGAGGAGGACGCCGTCGTCCCGGCCTCGCAGGCGGAAGCCATCGTGGCGGCCCTGCGGACGAGGGGCGTGCCGCACGCCTACCTGCTGTTCCCCGGCGAGCAGCACGGCTTCCGCAAGGCGGAGAACATTCGCGCGGCGCTGGACGGGGAGCTGAGTTTCTACGCCCAGGTCTGGGGCTTCGACCTGCCGCCCGAGGAAGGTATCGAGCCGATCCCCATCACCCGGTGACCCGGCCGGGGTGGGGCTCCCCCCGCCGTCCTGGCTCACCGTTCCGGGTCCTGGGTCAGCACCGACCGTGGGCCAGGACCCAAGGTGATCACTGTCACCTGATCAACAAGGAGCAGCTGCGGCCGCGTCAGACCTCGAGGACCGTTGGGATGATCATCGGGCGACGGCGGTGCTTGTCCGACACCCACTTGCCCACGGTCCGCCGGATGATCTGGGAGAGCCGGTGCGCGTCGACGCCGTCGTCGGACAGCGCTCGCTTGAGGTTGTCCTCGACCAGCTTCAGCACCTCGTCGAACGCCGACGGGTCGTCGGAGAACCCCTTGGTCGACAGGTGCACCGGGCGGACGATCGTCCCGGTCGAGGGCTCGATGACCACGGTGAGGGCGACGAAGCCCTCGTCGCCGAGGATCCGTCGCGCCTGCAGCGCCTCCTCGCCGACGTCGCCGACGTTCAGCCCGTCGACGTACACGTTGCCGATGGGGACAGAGCCGACGATCGTCGCCTTGCCGTCGACGAGGTCGACGACGACGCCGTCCTCGGCCAGGAGGATGCGGTCGGTGGCCATGCCGGTCTCCTCGGCGAGCTTGGCGTGCGCCCGCAGGTGCCGCCACTCCCCGTGCACCGGCATCAGGTAGCGCGGCTTGGCGACGTTGAGCAGCGTGCGCAGCTCACCGGCCGGCGCGTGCCCGGAGACGTGCACCCGCGCGGTCTCCTTGTGCACCACGGTCGCGCCCAGCCGGGCCAGGCCGTTGATGACCTTGTAGACGGCCGTCTCGTTCCCGGGTACCAGGGACGAGGCGAGGACGACGGTGTCGCCGGATTCGATGGTCACCTGGTGGTGGTCGCCCCGCGCCATGCGGCCCAGTGCCGACAGCGGCTCGCCCTGGGAGCCGGTGCTGACCAGCACCACCTGCTCGGGCGGCATCTTGGCGGCGTCGTCCAGGGAGACCATCAGCCCGGGCGCCACGCTCAGCAGGCCCAGGTCGCGGGCCACCCCCATGTTGCGCACCATCGAGCGGCCCACGAGGGCGACCTTCCGGCCGTGCTTGTCCGCGCAGTCGAGCACCTGCTGGATGCGGTGCACGTGGCTGGCGAAGCTGGAGACGATCAGCCGCTGCGAGGCGCGGGCGAAGACGTCGTCGAGCACCGGGCCGATCGACCGCTCGGGGGTGACGAACCCCGGCACCTCGGCGTTGGTGGAGTCGGCCATCAGCAGGTCGATGCCCTCGACACCGAGCCGGGCGAACGCACCCAGGTCGGTGAGGACGCCGTCGAGTGGCAACTGGTCCATCTTGAAGTCGCCGGTGTGCACGAGCAGACCGGCCGGGGTGTGCACGGCAACGGCGAGGGCGTCGGGGATCGAGTGGTTCACCGAGATGAACTCGCAGTGGAACGGCCCCGCCAGGTGGTCGTCCCCGGCAGCCACCTCGACCAGCGTCGCGTCCAGCCGGTGCTCGCGGAGCTTGGCCGCGACCAGCGCGAGGGTGAACCGCGAGCCGACCAGCGGGATGTCCTCCCGAAGCCGCAGCAGGTACGGGATCGCCCCGATGTGGTCCTCGTGCCCGTGTGTGAGGACGACGGCGACGATGTCGTCGAGGCGGTGCTCGATGACGCCGAAGTCGGGCAGGATCAGATCGATGCCGGGCTGCTCGGCCTCCGGGAAGAGGACGCCGCAGTCGATGACGAGCAAGGAGCCGTCGAACTCGAGCACGGCCATGTTGCGGCCGATCTCGCCGAGACCGCCCAGCGCCATGACGCGCAGGCCCCCCTCGGGGAGGGGCGGGGGTGCCTTGAGGTCCAGATGGGGCTGGGTGACCTGACCACTCACGACGTCGTCGCCTCTCAGAGCTGGACCCCGCCGGCGGCGAGGTCGGCGCGCAGCTGCGCGATCTGTTCGGGGGTGGCGTCGACCAGCGGCGGGCGCACGGGACCGGCCGGAAGGCCGAGCTCGTTGAGCGCCGCCTTGGTGAGGATGACCCCCTGGGTGCGGAAGATGCCGGTGTAGACCGGCAGCAGGCTCTGGTTGATGGACCGGGCGGTGTCCAGGTCGCCGCTCTCCACGGCCGAGATCATCTCGGCCAGCCGGGGGCCGACCACGTGGCTGACGACGCTGACCACACCGACACCGCCCAGGGCGAGGATCGGCAAGGTGAGCATGTCCTCGCCGCTGTAGTAGGCGAGGTCGGTGCGGGCCAGCGTCCACGCGATGGCACCCATGTCCGCCTTGGCGTCCTTGACCGCGACGATGCGTGGGTGCTCGGCCGCCCGCACGAGCGTCTCCACCTCGATCGGCACCACCGAGCGCGGCGGGATGTCATACAGCATCACCGGCAGATCGGTGCTGTCGGCGATCGAGGTGAAGTGCCGGAGCAGTCCGGCCTGCGGGGGGTTGTTGTAGTACGGGGTGACGACCAGCAGTCCGTCGACGCCCAGCCGTTCGGCCGACCGCGCCTTCTCGATGGAGTGCGCGGTGTCGTTGGTCCCGACGCCGGCGACGACGGTGGCACGATCGCCCACGGCGTCGAGGACGGCCTCCAGCACGGCGTGCTGCTCGGCGTCGCTGATCGTCGGCGACTCCCCGGTCGTGCCGAAGACGACCAGCCCGTCGCTGCCGCCCCGCTCGACCAGGTGCGCGGCCAGCTGCTGCGCGCCGGCCAGGTCGATCGAGCCGTCCTCGGCGAGCGGGGTGATCATCGCCGTCAGGACGCGCCCGAACGGCCGGGCAGGGTCGGTGCTCATGACGTGGAATCTACCGAGCCCCGGGACACGGCCCGGTCGCGCCCGGGGCGCGCGTACTCCGACACCGCAAAGGGCAGTCCCGCCGAGGCGGACACCGACCAGCCCTCGGCGGGCGTCCGCGACGAACGGGTCCAGCCGACGAGGTCCGGCGCCCAGGTGTCCCCCGCGAGGTCGGCGTCCACGTCGGTGACCACCACGCGGTCCGCGTGCGGCAGGAAAGCCGCGTAGACCACTCCCCCGCCGATCACCCAGAACGACTGGTGCTCGCCCAGGACCTGCTCGACGGAGTTCGCGGACCGTGCGCCGTCGGCGGACCACGCGCGGTCGGTCGTCAGCACGACGTTGTGCCGGCCGGGCAGCGGGCGGAAGCGGTCAGGCAGCGACTCCCACGTCCGCCGTCCCATCACGACCGTCGAGCCGGTGGTCAGCCGCCGGAACAGGGCCAGGTCCTCGGGGAGGTGCCAGGGCAGGCCGCCCTCTGCGCCGATGACGCCGCCACGGGCCTGCGCCCAGATCAGCGCGACCGTCACGTGTCCGCCTCGCTGGCGATCGTCGGGCCCGCTCCGGACCGTGCTGCGCCCATCGGTGACCTCGCAAGCTCGGTCACACTGCCACGGCTGCCCGGATCGCGGGGTGGTGCCGGTAGTCGCGCAGCGTGACGTGCCCGTAGGTGTAGTCGAACAATGACGGGGCGTCTGCCAGCTCCAGCGTCGGGAACGGCCGCACGTCGCGGGACAGCTGCTCGGTCACCTGGTCGACGTGGTTGTTGTAGATGTGGCAGTCACCGCCCACCCAGATGAAATCGCCCGGCACCAGGCCCACCTGGGCGGCGACCATGCGGGTGAGCAGCGCGTAGCTGGCGATGTTGAACGGCACCCCGAGGAACATGTCGGCGCTGCGCTGGTACAGCTGGCAGGAGAGCTTGCCGTCGGCCACGTAGAACTGGAAGAAGGCATGGCAGGGCGCCAGAGCCATGTCGGGCAAGGCTGCAACGTTCCACGCCGAGACGATCATCCGGCGGGAGTCGGGGTCGGTCCGCAGCGTCTCGAGCAGGTTCGCGATCTGGTCGACCTGCTGCCCGTCCGGGGTGGGCCAGGACCGCCACTGCACGCCGTACACCGGCCCGAGCTCGCCGTCGGGGGAGGCCCACTCGTCCCAGATGGTGACGCCGTTCTCCTGCAGCCAGCCGATGTTGCTGTCGCCCCGCAGGAACCACAGCAGCTCCACGGCGACCGACTTGAAGTGCACCTTCTTCGTCGTCACCAAGGGGAAGCTCTCGGACAGGTCGTACCGGAGCCGCTCGCCGAACAGGCTGACCGTGCCGGTACCCGTGCGGTCCTCCTTCGGGGTCCCATGCTCCAGGATCCGCCGCAGGAGGTCCTCGTACTGGGTGTCGATCGGGGCTGCCACGGGTCCGAGACTACGGCCGGCCACCGACGCTCCGTGAGGCCAGCGGCTGACGTGCCAGGAGGTGCCGGCGAGGCGTATCAGCCTTCGGCGACGAAGGGGCTGGCAGCGACCTCGGTGCCGTCGGCCAAGGCGCTGATCCGGAAGTCGCCGAAGACGTTGCCGGCGATCCGCTGCAGCTCGCGCAGGCAGGCGATCGCGAGCTCACGGATCTCGACGTCGGCGTGCTCGCTCGCCCGCATGGCGACGAAGTGCCGCCACGCCCGGTAGTTGCCGGTGACGACGATCCGCGTCTCGGTGGCGTTGGGCAGCACCGCGCGCGCGGCCTGACGGGCCTGCTTCCGGCGCAGCGTGGCATTCGGGACGTCGGCGAACCGCTCCTCCAGCCGCTCGAGGAGCGCGCGGTACGCCGCCAGCGACGCCTCGGTGGCGGCGCGGAACTGCTCGTGCAGCTCGGGGTCCCCGGCGATGACGGCCGGCTCGACGACCGCCGCGTCGCCCTCGGGGACGTAGCGCTGCGAGAGCTGGCTGTAGGAGAAGTGCCGGTGCCGGACCAGCTCGTGGGTCAGCGACCGGGAGACGCCGGTGAGGTACATGCTGACCGTGCCGTGCTCGAGCACCGAGAGGTGGCCGACCTCGAGGATGTGCCGGAGGTAACCGGCGTTGGTCGCCGTCGCCGGGTTCGGCTTCTCCCACGACTGGTAGCAGGCCCGGCCGGCGAACTCGGCGAGCGCCTGGCCGCCGTCGGCGTCGGTCTCCCACGGCACGTCCGCCGGTGGGGTGAACCGGGTCTGCGCGATGACCTGGACCCGGAGCGGCACGATCTGGGGCACGGCCCGAGCGTACGGCCGCGGGCCCGGCACACTGGCGGTGTGGACTGGCTGCGCCTGCTGATCGCCGTCGCCGGCGGGCTGCTGATCGTGTGGCTGCTGCTGCTCGCCGTCCTCTGGCGCACCCGCCCCGACGGGCTCACCGTGCGCGACGGCCTGCGCCTGCTGCCCGACGTCGTCCGGCTCGTGCGCCGCCTGGCCGCCGACCGGTCGCTCCCGCGGCGACTGCGGATCCGGCTGTGGGTGCTGCTGGCCTACCTGCTCTCGCCGGTCGACCTGGTCCCCGACGTGGTCCCGGTGCTCGGTTACGCCGACGACGTGGTGGTCGTCGCCTGGGCGTTGCGGTCCGTGGTGCGCGGCGCCGGCGACGAGGCGCTCGCGCGGCACTGGCCGGGCGAGCCGGCCGGGCTGGCGGTCGTGCTCCGGCTGGCCGGGCTCACGCCGGGGACGACGGGATCCGCAGCGCGCGACTGAGCTCGGGCCACAGGTCGCCCCGCTCGACGACGGCGACGTCGCCCAGCCCCGTCCAGCCGGCCAGCAGCCGCAGCTCGTCGGCCAGCGCGCCGGCGACGGCAGCACGGTCGGTCCGTTCCTCGGCGTGCGCGGCCTGCACCCGCAGCACGCCTGCCTGCCGGTCCGCCTTGAGGTCGACGCGGGCGACGAGCTGGTCGCCGAGCAGGAACGGCAGGACGTAGTAGCCGTGCACCCGCTTGACCGCCGGCGTGTAGATCTCCAGGCGGTACCGAAAGCCGAAGATGCGCTCCACACGCGGACGTTCCCAGACGAGGGAGTCGAAAGGGCTCAGGAGGGCCCGTGCGCGGATCCACCGGGGACGCCGGGCCGCCGGGTCCAGCCACGCCGGGCGGCCCCAGCCCACCACCTCCACCGGCTGGAGCTCACCGGCATCGGCGAGCTCGGCGATCGCCGTCCGCGCGTCGGCCGGGCCGAGCCGGAAATAGTCACGCAGGTCGGTCTCGGTGGCCACACCCAGTGCGCGGGCGGCGGCGCGGACCAGCTCCCGGATGGCGTCGGCACGGTCCGGGGTGGGCGCGGCCAGGATCTCGGCGGGCAACACGCGCTCGGGCAGGTCGTAGACCCGCTCGAAGCCCGCCGTCCGGGCGGTCGAGGTCAGCGCACCGGTGAAGAACAGGTACTCCAGGGCGGCCTTGCCTGCGTGCCAGTTCCACATGCTGCCTGGCCGGTCGGGCCGCTCCTCCTGCAGCTGGCTGGCCCGGAGAGGCCCGTCGGAGCGGATCCGATCGAGCAGCGCGGCGACGTACTCCGGGCGCTCCCGATGGACCCGGATCATCGAGCCCCATGCCTCCTGGTCCGCAGCGGCCATGCGCCAGCGCAGGTACGGGTGCAGCCGCACCGGGAGGAAGGACGCCTCGTGCGCCCAGTACTCGAACAGCTCGTGCCGCCGGTTGGACAGCGCATCGAGCGCCGGCCGGGGGTAGGGGCCGAGGCGGCTGAAGGCGGGGAGGTAGTGCGACCGGGAGAGCACGTTGACCGAGTCGATCTGCACCACCGAGACCCGGTCGGTGAGCCGACGCAGCTGCCGCGTGCCGACCGCGGTGGCCGGTCGCGGGTCGGCGAAGCCCTGCGCGGCGAGGGCGATGCGCCGGGCCAGTGCGGCGGGCAGCCGTTCGACAGCGGTCACGTCGTCCGATCCTGCCTGCCGGGTACGACCTCCGCGGCCGGGAGCTGCGGACATACGCTGCCCGGGTGACCTCCCTCCCGCCCTTCCCGCGCCTCACGGGATCGGCGGACGTCTCCGTCCGCCCCGCCCGTCCGGGCGACGCCCCGGCGATCGCCCGGGTCCAGGCGACGACGTGGCGCACGGCGTACCGCGCCGTACTGCCCGCCGCGGTCCTCGACCAGTGGGACGACGACGCCGTCACCGCGTCCTGGCGCGAGGCGATCACGGCTCCCCCGACGCCGCGCCACCGCGTCCTGGTCGCCGTGGAGCGCGACCAGGTGGTCGGCTTCGCCGCCGTCGCCCCGGTCGCCGACGACCCGGAGGCCGCGGAACTGGGCCCCCTGCTGGTCGAGCCCCGGTGGGGACGCCGGGGGCACGGCAGCCGGCTGCTGGCCGCCGTCGCCGATCTGGCGGCGGGCGACGGCGTGCAGCGGATCCAGATGTGGCTCCCGGAATCAGATCGGGTCTCCGCGGGCTTCCTCGAATCGGCCGGCTGGGCGGCCGACGGCTGGGCCCGGACGCTCGAGACGGGCGACGCGCCCCTGCGGGAACTGCGCCGGTACACGACGATCGACGGGACGGGTGCGGACCGATGAGCTTCGGCGGCTTCCCCGACGAGGGGCTGGTCTTCTACGAGGGCCTCGAGGCCGACAACAGCAAGACCTACTGGACGGCGCACCGGACGGCCTACGAGGCGCACGTTCGCGCCCCCATGACGGCACTTCTCGAGGAACTGGCCCCGGAATTCGCCCCGGCGAAGGTCTTCCGCCCCTACCGCGACGTGCGCTTCAGCAACGACAAGACGCCCTACAAGACCCACCAAGGTGCCGTGGTGACGCCGGAGGGACGCGGAGCAGGCTCCTGGTACGTCCAGATCTCCGCCGACGCGCTGATGGTCGCCGGAGGGAGCTGGCGCCTGGAGTCCGACCAGGTGGCGCGGTACCGACGCGCAGTGGCCGACGACGTGCAGGGTCCGCGACTGGAGGCCGAGATCGGTCGCCTCCGCGCCGGCGGCTGGACCATCGAGGGTGACCGTCTGGTCCGGGTACCGGCCGGCTTCTCCACCGACGACGATCGCACCGACCTGCTGAAGCACAAGTCGCTGCACGCCACCCGGCGCTGGACGCCAGAGGGCTGGTTGCACACGCCGGCAGTTCTGACCCGCGTCCAGGCTTCGTGGCGGGATCTGGCCACGCTGAACAACTGGCTCGCCGACAACGTGGGCGCCACGACGAAAGACCCGACTTTGATCATTTGCTTAGTGCGTGACTTCCGCCTGCAGTAGCGCATCGAGGATGGCCCGCTGAGCTGCGGGAACGGCGGGGTGGAACGTCTGGGTGGCGCCGTTGATCGCGACCGTGGCCGAGCGCAGCGGCCGCAGCTGGCGGATCACGTTGCCGATCGCCAGGCCGGTGCGGTTCTGGACCTCACGGGCCACGGCCAGGGCGGTGAACACGACGGTGAGGTGGGCCTCGATGGCGTCGCGGGTGTGGTGGAACATCGGTCTGGCCCGCAGATCGGTCTTGCTCATCCGGAAGGACTGCTCGACCCGCCACAGGTCGTGGTAGCTGCCGATCACCTCGGTCGCGGGCATGAGGTTGGCGGGGATGTTGGTGACGTAGCCCTTCAGCCCGACCAGGCTCTGCGCCCTGGCCAGCGCCTTCTCATCCAGGGATCGGGCGCCGTTGCTGGTCTTGACGAACCGCGGCGTGCGGGCCGCGCGTTCGCCGGCGACGACCTCCCGTGCCCGGGCCTCCTG
>NZ_JASNNW010000017.1 GCF_030165005.1 Blastococcus capsensis | reverse complement strand
GCGAGCTGACACTCGCGATATCAATCAACCAAAGGAATCCCTGCCACAACCACAAGAGCCATGACACGGGGTATTACTTGGCACTGACTTTCGGCACGCTGTTGAGTTCTCAAGGAGCGGACGCGCAGAAACTCGACCCTTCCGGGCTCCGTCCCTGGCTGGATGTCCAACTCTACGCCGGTTTCCAGCAGCCCGTCTACCGGGGGCTGGTCCGGCGGCCCTTGCGGGCCGCGCGGCGCAAAGAGAAAGTTACACCGCCCCCCGACCCCGGTCAAACCCGGCCCCCGTGACGCCCGCCACGCCCCGGTGACGGGCTGGAACGGCCCCGCGTCAGGGTCCCGCCCGAGCTCGCGAGGGAAGGGGGGACGCGGGGTCCTTTCAGAGGCCGAGGAAGTTCTCGATGCCCACCGTCAGGCCCGGCCGGCGGCTGATCTCCCGGACGGCGAGCAGCACACCCGGCATGAAGGACGCCCGGTCGTAGGAGTCGTGCCGCAGTGTCAGGGTCTCCCCCGCCGCACCCAGGAGGACCTCCTGGTGTGCGACGAGTCCGGTCAGACGCACGGCGTGCACGGGCACACCCTCGACGTCCGCCCCACGCGCGCCCGGGAGGGAGTCGGTGGTCGCGTCGGGCGAGGCCGGCAGCCCGGCCGCGCGCCGTGCGGACGCCACGAGCCGGGCCGTCCGCACGGCCGTCCCCGAGGGCGCGTCCACCTTGTTGGGGTGATGCAGCTCGACGATCTCCACCGACGGGAAGAACCGCGCCGCCTCCTGGGCGAAGCGCATGAGCAGGATGGCGCCGATGCCGAAGTTGGGGGCGATGACCACACCGACCTCGGGCTTGGGCTCCAGCCACTCGGCGACGGTGGCCAGCCGCGACTCGTCGAAACCGGTCGTACCGACCACACAGTGGATGTTGTTGTCGATGCAGAAGCGGATGTTGTCCATGACGACGTCGGGCCGGGTGAAGTCCACGACGACCTGGGCACCGGCGTCGGCCACGTTGAACAGCCAGTCGCCGTCGTCGACCATCGCGACGAGCTCCAGGTCCTCGGCGTCGTTCACCGCCTTGACCACCTCGGTGCCCATCCGGCCCCGCGCGCCGAGCACCCCCACCGGGATCAGCGCGGATGCGCGGTTGGCGGGAGCGGGCTGCTGGTCGGTCGCGCTGGTGGTCACCCGATCAGATTTCCCGGCCCGGGGCCGGGACGCAAGACAGCTCGGGGATCAACGCGGCCGACGAGTGGCCCGGCGCCATGCCAGCAGTCCCACGACGACGCCGATCGCGTCAGCGACCAGGTCCAGGAACGACATGGACCGGGCCAGCGGGGTCAGCCCTTGCAGGAGTTCGCTGGCGGCCGCGTAGGACAGCAGCGCAGCCGCCAGCGGAGCCGCCCGTACGCCTGCCCACCGGCCGCTGACCGCCAGCGCGGCGAACAGCAGCACGTGGACCACCTTGTCGGTCCCCGGCGGCCCCGATGGCACACCGGACGCCGGCGCGAACAGCACCACCAGCGACACCAGGACGACGAGCCCGAACGCGACCCGGGCCGGAACCCCGCCGGCAGCACCCACCCCGGACGTCAGAGACGGTCGAGGTCGGATTCGCGGTAGGGCCCGACGACGGCGAGGCAGGTCTCCCGGCCGAAGAGCTCCGCCGCGACCGACCGCACCTGCGTCTCGTCCACGGCCTCGATCCGCACGAGCACATCGCGCACCGGCACGTACTCGCCGTAGGACAGCTCGCTCTTGCCGAGCCGGCTCATCCGCGAGCCGGTGTCCTCCAGCCCCAGGACCAGGCCGCCCTTGAGCTGACCGCGCGCCCGGGCGACCTCCTCGCCGGTCAGCCCGTCGGCGGCCACGCGGCCGAGCTCCTCCCGGACCAACCGGAGGACCTCGGGTACCCGCTTCTTGGAACAGCCGGCATAGACGGAGAACGCCCCCGCGCCGGCGTAGTGCGTGAGCGCGGAACCGACGCTGTAGACCAGCCCGCGCTTCTCCCGGATCTCCTGGAACAGCCGCGAGCTCATGCCGCCACCGACCGCGGCGTCGAGGACGGCGGCCACGTAGCGTCGCTCGTCGTGCCGCCCCATCGCGGGGTTGCCCAGCAGCAGGTGCGTCTGCTCGGTCCGGCGCGAGATCAGCCCGGTGGACCGGGCCGGCCGCACGAGCTCCACGTCACCGGTGCGCAGCGGTGCCGGGCGAGCGGCCCCGGCCAGCCGGTCCCCGAACGCGGCGGTCACCAGGTCCAGGACCTGCTGGTGGTCCACCCGTCCGGCCGCCGTCACCACGATGGAGGGGGCGGTGTAGCGCGAGCGGTACCAGCCGTCGACGTCGTCGCGGGTGAGCCCCTCGATCGACTCCACCGTGCCGAGCACCGAGCGGCCCAGCGACGTGTCGCCGAAAAGGGTCTCGGCGAAGAGGTCGTGCACGGCGTCGGAGGGCTCGTCGTCGCGCATCGCGATCTCCTCGAGCACCACCGTCCGCTCGGACTCCAGGTCCGCCGCGGTGTTCGTGGCGTCGGTGACCAGATCGGCCAGCAGCGTCACGGCCAGCGGCAGATCACTGGCGAGCACGTTCGCGTAGTAGCAGGTGTGCTCCTTGGCGGTGAACGCGTTCATCTCACCGCCGACGGCGTCCATGGCCGTCGCGATCTCCAGCGCACTGCGCGCGGAGGTCCCCTTGAACAGCAGGTGCTCGAGGAAGTGCGACGAGCCGGCCACGGCCGGCGTCTCGTCCCGGGAGCCGACTCCGACCCAGATGCCCAGGGTCGCCGAGAGGACCCCCGGCATGGTCTCGGTCAGCACCCGCAGCCCGCCGGTCAGCTCGGTACGTTCCACCCGGCCGCCGACCTCGTCGAGGTCCAGCAGCGCGGTCGTCCCCACGGGAACCGGGGCGGGTGCGTCAGCACCCGCCCCGGGCCGGATCAGATCAGTCGTGATCAGTCACCCGCAGGAGCGGCGTCGGCCGGAGCCTCGGCGGGGGCGTCCGCACCCTCGGCGGCGACCGGCGCGAGGCTGATCTTGCCGCGGGCGTCGATGTCGGTGATCTCGACCTGCAGCTTGTCGCCGACGTTGACGACGTCCTCGACCTTGGCGATGCGCTTGCCACCACCGAGCTTGCTGATGTGCACCAGGCCGTCCTTGCCCGGGAGCAGGGAGACGAACGCGCCGAACGGCGCGGTCTTGACGACCGTGCCGAGGAAGCGCTCGCCGACCTTGGGCATCTGCGGATTGGCGATGGCGTTGATCCGGTCCACCGCGGCCTGGGCCGAGGGGCCGTCGGACGCGCCGACGTAGATCGTGCCGTCGTCCTCGATGGTGATGTCCGCGCCGGTCTCGTCCTGGATGGCGTTGATCATCTGGCCCTTGGGACCGATGACCGCGCCGATCTTGTCGACCGGGATGCGCACCGTGGTGACCCGCGGGGCGTAGGGGCTCATCTCGTCGGGGCCGTCGATGGCCTCGCCCATGACGTCGAGGATGTGCAGCCGGGCCGCGCGGGCCTGGGTCAGCGCACCGGCGAGGACGTCTGAGGGGATGCCGTCGAGCTTGGTGTCCAGCTGCAGGGCCGTGACGAACTCCTTGGTGCCGGCGACCTTGAAGTCCATGTCACCGAAGGCGTCCTCGGCCCCGAGGATGTCGGTCAGCGCGACGTACTCCGTCTTGCCGTCGACCTCGTCGGAGACCAGACCCATGGCAATGCCGGCGACGGGGGCCTTCAGCGGCACACCGGCGTTGAGCAGGGCCAGCGTCGAGGCGCAGACCGAGCCCATCGAGGTGGACCCGTTGGATCCGAGCGCCTCGGAGACCTGCCGGATGGCGTAGGGGAACTCCTCGCGGTCGGGCAGCACGGGAACGAGCGCCCGCTCGGCGAGCGCGCCGTGGCCGATCTCGCGGCGCTTGGGCGAGCCCACGCGGCCGGTCTCCCCGGTGGAGTAGGGCGGGAAGTTGTAGTTGTGCATGTAGCGCTTGCGGTTCACCGGCGACAGCGTGTCCAGCTGCTGCTCCATGCGGAGCATGTTCAGCGTGGTGACACCCAGGATCTGGGTCTCGCCGCGCTCGAACAGCGCCGAGCCATGGACCCGCGGGATGACCTCGACCTCGGCCGACAGCGGCCGGATGTCGGTCAGTCCGCGGCCGTCGATACGGACCTTGTCGCGCAGGATGCGCTGGCGGACGACCTTCTTGGTGAGCGCACGGAAGGCTCCGGAGATCTCTTTCTCGCGGCCCTCGAACTGGCCGGCCAGCGCGGCCTTGACCCCGTCCTTGAGCGCGTCGGTGGCATCCTCGCGCTCCTGCTTGCCGGCGATCTGCTGCGCCTGGGCGAGCTTGTCGCCGACCTGTGCCTCGACGGCGGCGTAGACGTCGTCCTGGTAGTCCAGGAAGCGCGGGAACTCGGCGACCGGCTTGGCGGCCTTCTCGGCGACGGCGGCCTGCGCCTCGCACAGCGCCTTGATGAACGGCTTGGCGGCCTCGAGGCCCTGGGCCACGACCTCCTCCGTCGGAGCGGGGGCGCCACCGGCGACCAGCTCGATCGTCTTCTCGGTGGCCTCGGCCTCGACCATCATGATCGCGACGTCGCCGTCCGGGAGCACGCGACCGGCCACGACCATGTCGAAGACGGCGTCCTCGAGCTCGGCGTGGGTCGGGAACCCGACCCACTGGCCGTTGATCAGGGCGACGCGGGTGCCGCCGACCGGGCCGGAGAACGGCAGGCCCGACAACTGGGTGGACGCCGAGGCGCCGTTGATCGCGAGCACGTCGTAGAGGTGCTCGGGGTCCAGCGCCATGACCGTGATGACGACCTGGACCTCGTTGCGCAGGCCCTTGGCGAAGGTCGGGCGCAGCGGGCGGTCGATCAGGCGGCAGGTGAGGATCGCGTCCTCGGACGGGCGGCCCTCGCGACGGAAGAACGAGCCGGGGATGCGCCCGGCGGCGTACATCCGCTCCTCGACGTCGACGGTCAGCGGGAAGAAGTCGAACTGCTCCTTCGGCTGCCGGCCGGCCGTGGTGGCCGAGAGCAGCATGGTGTCGCCCATGGTGACGACGACGGAGCCGGCGGCCTGACGGGCGAGCCGGCCGGTCTCGAAGGTGACGCTGCGGCTGCCGAAGCTGCCGTTGTCGATGACCGCGGTGGCGGTGGTGACCCCGTCCTCGGGGTCGAACTCGGCGGCGATGCTGCCGGTGGTGGTGGGTGCGGACATGTGTCCTTCTCTCTTCTCGTCGCATCGGCCTCGTGCCGACCTGCGACTCCTCTGACGGCCTCTCGCCGTCCTGCGTCCGGGGCGACCGGTGCTCGATCGAAGCCCTCGGGCGGTGTCGTTCCCCTCTCCGGGGAACCGATACATCCCGGGAGCCACTACCGAGGACCGGCCCGGGGAGGGCGCGTCCGGCGGCGGGCCGGTTCTCCCCGTGCGGCGGGTGCCGCACGAGGAAGGGGACCGTCCCGGTGTGAACCGGGACGGCCCCCTCGTCGTACTAGCGGCGCAGGCCGAGCCGCTCGATGAGCGAGCGGTACCGGTTGATGTCGGTCTTCGCCAGGTAGTTCAGCAGCCGGCGACGCCGGCCGACCAGCAGGAGCAGACCCCGCCGGCTGTGGTGGTCGTGCTTGTGCATCTTGAGGTGCTCGGTGAGGTCGCTGATCCGGCGGGTCAGCATCGCGACCTGCACCTCGGGCGAACCGGTGTCCTTCTCGACCGTCGCGTACTCGGTCATGATCTGCTGCTTGAGCGCGCTGTCCAGCGCCATGGTTCGCCTCCTGGGGCGGGTCACGTGTGGTCCCCGGTCTGGTTCACGGGGGCAGGCTGCACACACGCCGGGAGTACCGGCTGCCACGAGGCTACCAGCGGCGGTAGCACGGTCGTGCCCAGTGGGCGCCCGAGGCCATGTCCGACGTCGTCCTCGGACGACACCGCGGTCAGGAACCGTCCCCCGGTGACGTCGAGCCCGTCCCGTCGCTCCTCGGGTGGCCTCCGGCCCCACTCGTCGCGACACGGGCGGGCATTCCCAGGGCGCTCCGCGTGGCGGACACGTCCTGCGCCATCGCGGCCAGCAGCGCCTCCACCCCGTCGAAGGCGGCCATCGGGCGCAGCCGGGCGGCGAACTCCACCCCGACGTGCTCGCCGTAGAGGTCGCCGCTGTAGTCCAGCGCGAACGCCTCGACCGTGCGCCGGGTGCCCTCGAACGTCGGGTTGGTGCCCACCGAGATCGCGGCCGGCAGCCGCTCGCCGCTCGTGCCGTCGTCGTGCCTGGTCACCAGGTGGCCGGCGTAGACTCCGTCGGCCGGGATGGCGGTGAACGGGGCGGTCTCCACGTTGGCCGTCGGGTACCCGAGCTCACGTCCGCGCCGGTGGCCGCGCACGACGACGCCGTCGACCCGGTGCGGCCGGCCCAGCGCGCGGGCCGCCGGTTCCATGTCCCCCGCAGCGATGCAGGCCCGGATGTACGTGGAGGAGATGGTGACCTCGCCGGCGTCGGAGGAGTCCTGCGCCAGGGGCACGCCCTCGACGGAGAAGCCGAACCGGCGCCCCTCCTCGGCCAGGGAAGTGGTGTTCCCGGCCGCCTTGTGCCCGTAGGTGAAGTTCTCCCCCACCACCACCTGGGCGGCGTGCAGGCGCTCGACCAGCACGGTGTGCGTGAAGGTCTCCGGCACGAGGCGGCTGAACTCGGGGGTGAACGGCAGCACGCACATGGCGTCCACGCCGAGACCGGCGACGAGCTCGGCCTTGCGGTCCAGCGCGGTGAGGATCGCCGGGTGGGAGCCCGGGCGCACCACCTCGGCCGGATGCGGGTCGAACGTCAGCAGCAGGCAGGGACGGCGCATCGCCCGCGCCCGAGCGACGGCGGCCCCGATGAGCTTCTGGTGGCCGCGGTGGACGCCGTCGTACATCCCGATGGTGACCACCGAGCGGCCGAGATCCCCCGGGGTGGCCTCCAGCCCCCGCCAGCGCAGCATGCGACCGGTTCCGGTCAGGAGACCCGGTGCAGCCAGCCGTGCGTGTCGGCCACCCGCCCGTGCTGGATGTCGAGCAGTGCCTCCCGCAGCCGCATGGTGAGGCTGCCCGGCGTCCCGTCGCCGACGGCGAAGTCACCGGTACGGGCCTTGACCTCACCGACCGGCGTGATGACCGCGGCGGTGCCACAGGCGAAGGTCTCGGTGACCGTCCCGTCGGCGACCCCCTGCCGCCATTCCTCCAGGCTGACCTTCCGCTCGGTCACCCGGTGGCCCAGCTCACGCGCGACGGTGATCAACGAGTCGCGGGTGATACCGGGGAGCAGGGTGCCGGAGAGCTCGGGAGTCACCAGCTCGGCGTCCTCGCCCGACCCGAGGACGAAGAACAGGTTCATCCCGCCCAGCTCCTCGATGTACTTCCGCTCCACGGCGTCGAGGTAGACCACCTGGTCGCACCCGAGCGCGCTGGCCTGCTGCTGCGGACGCAGGCTGGCGGCGTAGTTGCCGGCGCACTTCACGTCGCCGGTGCCCCCGGGCGCGGCCCGCACGTAGTCCTCGGACACGTAGACCGAGACCGGGTGGACCCCGCGGGGGAAGTAGGCGCCGGCCGGGCTCGCGATGACGAGGAACAGGTACTCGTGCGCCGGGCGGACGCCCAGGAAGGACTCGCTGGCCAGCTGGTACGGGCGCAGGTACAGCGTCTGGTCGGGGCCGGTGGGCACCCAGTCGCGGTCGGCGTCGACGAGCGCGTCGACGGCGGCGAGGAACGCCTCCTCGGGCACGGGTGGCATGGCCAGGCGCTCGGCGCTGCGGATGAATCGGGCAGCGTTGGCCTCGGGGCGGAAGGTCGCCACGCTGCCGTCGGGCTGGGCGTAGGCCTTGAGCCCCTCGAAGATCGACTGCGCGTAGTGCAGTGCGGCGGTGCCCGGATCGAGCGGTAGCGGGCCGTACTGCGTCAGCCGGGCGTCGTACCAGCCCTCACCTTCGCGGTACCGCGCCACGAACATGGAGTCGGTGAACTGCCGGCCGAAGCCGGGATCGGCCAGCACCTCCGCGCGCTCGGTGGTGGAACGGCGCTGCACGTCCTCCACGACCACCGGCACGTCCGCGAGGAACATCCGCGAGGAGGTACGGCTGTCGGCGAGCGTGTCGGTCATGGCTCCCACCTGGGCGTGCTGTGTCATGGCACCGGTCCGGCGGCGCGCTGGGCCGGTGCACCGGCCTCGCGGGGCGCGGGACCGGCGCCGTCACAGTAACCCCGGTCAGACCTGGTTCTCCTGGTTGGCCTTCGGCCCGGCGTACTCGAGCACCTCGTAGGTCCAGACGTGCGCCGAGTGCGAGGCGGCGGAGGCGAGCGTGTCGCCGCCGCCGGCGTGGGCGCGGTCGAAGTCCTGGCTCGACTGCCAGGACTCGTAGGCCTCCTGGCTGCTCCACCGGGTGTAGACCAGGTACTGGTCGGTGCCCTCCAGCGGACGCAGCAGTTCGAACCACTCGAACCCCGGCGTGCTCTCGACGGCTCCCGCGCGCCCGCGGAAACGCTCCTCGAAACGCTCCTGCTTGTCTTCGGGCACGGTGATCGCGTTCATCTTCACGACGCTCATGGCTCTCCCCTTCCCGGCGGGCGCGACGGTCAACCGCCGGTGCGGCACCCTGGGCGGGTGACCTCCGACCGCACCGTCGATCTCGGCTTCGCCCGCCTGGACGTGGACCGGGCCACACGCACCGGCACGCCAGAGGTGGTGTTCGCGGCCGGCAAGACACCGGCGGAGACCGTGGCCTGCCTGGCAGGGCTGCTCGACGGCGGCGTCCGCCCGGCGTGGGCGACCCGGGTGGACGACGCCACGGCCGCGGCCATCCGCGACCGCTGGCCGGAGGCGGTGGTCGACGAGCAGGCCCGGTGCGCGGTCGTCGGCCCGCTGCCCGAGCCCGTGGGCGAGGTCCTGGTGCTGAGCGCCGGGACCTCGGACGGCCCGGTGGCGGCCGAGGTCGCCGCCACCCTGCTGGCGTGCGGGGTGGGCTGCCGCCGGGTCGACGACGTCGGTGTGGCCGGGATCCACCGGGTGCTGGCCGTCGTTCCCGACCTGGCAGAGGCCGACGCGGTGGTCGTCGTCGCCGGGATGGACGGTGCCCTCCCCGGCGTGGTGGCGGGGCTCACCGACCGACTCGTGGTCGCGGTGCCGACGTCGGTGGGTTACGGCGCCGCGTTCGACGGGCTGGCCGCGCTGCTCACCATGCTCACCGCCTGCGCACCGGGGGTGCTGGTCGTGAACATCGACAACGGCTTCGGCGCCGGGGTGGCCGCCGCCCGCATCGCCCGCTCGGCCCGGCGGTAGCGCCCGGGGCCGGGCATCGGAGCCGTGCCGCCGGGCCGCCACCCGGTCAGGACGGCGGGAAGCCGACCGCCACCCGGGCGGTGCTGCCGGCATCCTCCACGAGCGCCGCCAGCCGGCCGTCGGGGTCGACGGCGGCGTGCAGGCCCCCGGCCCCGGTCGCCGGGATGCGCTGGCCGTAGGAGAGCGCCCGGGCCTCCTCGGCGGTGAGCCGTCGCTCGGGGAAGACGAGCCGGGCGGCCTCGGTGAGCGCGAGGAACCCCGGCCCGCCGCCGGCCACGAGCGAGGCCGCCGCGTCCTCCACCACGCGGGCATCGGCGACCGGAAACGGCCCCGAGGCGGTGCGGCGCAACGCGGTCAGGTGACCGCCGACAGCCAGGCCTGCGCCGACGTCGCGCGCGATGGCCCGGATGTAGGTGCCGGCGGTGCAGTCGACCGTCACGTCCACGTCCACGAGGTCCGGGGTCGGCCGGGTGATCCGGTGCACCTCGAGCCGGTGCACGGTGACCGACCGGGGGGCCAGCTCCACCGTCTCCCCCGCCCGCACGCGGTCGTAGGACCGGCGGCCGTCCACCTTGACGGCGCTGACCGTCGAGGGCACCTGCTGCAGGGGTCCGGTCTGCGCGGCGAGCGCGGACCGGACGGCGTCGTCGTCCAGGTGCGCGGCCGGCGTGGTGGTCAGCACCTCGCCCTCGCGGTCGTCGGTGACCGTCGCCTGGCCGAGCCGGATCGTGGCCTGGTAGGTCTTGCCATGGCCACCGACGTGCCCGAGCAGCCTGGTCGCGGCGCCCACACCCAGGATCAGCAGCCCGGTCGCCATCGGGTCGAGCGTCCCGGCATGCCCGACCTTGCGCACCGACAGCGCCCGCCGGGCACGGGCCACGACGTCGTGGGACGTCATGCCGCCGGGCTTGTCCACCAGCAGCAGGCCGGGCGGGACATCGGCATCGGGACGGCGACTCACTGCTCGACTCCGCCCTCGTTCCGCCCCTGGGTCCATGCGGGCCGTCGCTTCCGCGCTCGCTCCGCTCCTCGCTCGCTGGCGTTCGCTGCGATGCTCACTCCCTGCCGGCTCCGGGCATCTCCCTGCGATGCTCGCTCGGGCGCCGTTCTCGCGGTACTCATGCGGCAACCGTCTCAGGCGCGCCCGTCCAGCGATCACCCGCCACCCGGGCCAGCACCCCGACCAGGCGCAGCGCGATGAAGAGTGTCAGCCCCGTCCACACGCCCGCCAGGCCCCAGCCCAACGGCGCGGACAGCAGCGACAGCGGCAGGAACCCGACCAGCGCGGCGCCGATCGTGAGCGTGCGCAGGTACCCGACGTCCCCGGCGCCCATCAGCACGCCGTCGAGGGCGAAGACCACCCCCGCCAGCGGCTGGAAGCCAGCGAGGAACCACCAGACGACGGCGGCCTGCGCCAGCACCGCCGGATCGTCGGTGAACAGTGGCGGCACCACGTCCCGCAGGGCCAGGAGGACAGCGGCCACGAGGCACCCGGTGCCCAGCCCCCATGCCGTGACCCGCCGGGCGGTGCTCCGGGCATCGTCCGGGCGACCTCCTCCCAGCGCCTGCCCGACCAGGGTCTGCGCGGCGATGGCGTAGGCGTCGAGCACCAGCGCCAGGAAGAAGAACAGCTGCAGGGCGATCTGGTGCGCCCCGAGGGCGGCCGCGCCGGCGCGGGCGGCGACACCGGCGGCCACCAGGAAGGCCAGCTGGAGGACCGCCGCGCGCAGGAGCAGGTCCCGGCCGATGACCAGTTGCCGCACGATGGCCCGCGGGCGCGCGCCCCACGCCACCCCCTCCGCGGACAGCGCTCGCAGGAACAGCGCGGCGGTCAGCGCCTGCCCGGCGACGTTGGCCACCGCCGAGCCGACCAGCCCGAGGCCGGCCTGGTGCACCAGCAGCGGGCACAGCAGGAGGCTGAGCAGGCTGCCGGCGACGACGTAGCGCACCGGCCGGCGCAGCTCCTGCACCCCGCGCAGCCAGCCGTTGCCGGCCAGCGAGACCAGCAGGAGCGGGGCGCCGAGCGCGGCCACCCGCAGCCACCGCTCCCCCGCCTCGGCCACCGGCCCCGCACCGCCGGCCAGCACCCGGGTGAGCGGGCCGGCGAGGAGCTGGAACGCGACGAGCACCAGCAGACCCAGCGCGAGCGCCAGCCAGGTGGCCTGGACTCCCTCCTGGACGGCGCCCTGCCGGTCACCGGCCCCGGCCCGGCGGGCGGCCCGGGCGGTGGTGCCGTACGCCAGGAAGTTCAGCAGCGCCGCCGCCCACGCCAGGAGACCGCCGCCGACGGCGAGGCCGCCGAGCGCCACGGTGCCGAGGTTGCCGACGACTGCCGTGTCCACCAGCAGGTAGAGCGGCTCCGCCGCCAGCACGACCAGCGCCGGGACGGCGAGCCCCAGGACGGAAGGGGAATCGGATCGCGGGGGCCGGAGGCCTCCCGATCCGGTTGCCGGATCCGGCTCAGCGGCGGTCGGGGACGACTCCTGGCCGCGGTGCGGTCCGGAGGACCGCGGAGTCATGGTCGGCCGGAGGCCGACAGGTTGTGGAGCGCTGCCCGCAGAGTGGCGACCGTGCCCTCGCGGTGGAGGTGGGAGGTGTAGCCGGCCGCTGCACGGTGGCCACCGCCGCCCAGCGCCATGGCGATGCGGGCCACGTCGGTGGCCCCCCGCGAGCGGAGGGACACCGACCACGAGCCGTCGTCCTGACCCTTGAGAACGCAGGCCACGTCGGCCTCCTCGGCCGAGCGGATGACGTCGACCAGCGCCTCCAGCTGCTCGCCGGGCAGGCCGTGCTCGGCCGCCTCGGCGGTGCTGGACCAGGTCCAGACCAGGCCGGCGCCGACCTCGGGTTCCAGCGTCGCCCGCCCGGCGACCACCGAGAGCAGGCCGAGCCAGCCGAACGGCGCCGTGTCGAACAGGCGGCGGCTGATGGCCGCATGGTCGATGCCGGTGCTGAGCAGGCGCGCCGCGAGTTCGTGCGTCTCGGGCCGGGTGCTGCCGAAGCGGAACGAGCCGGTGTCCGCCGCCAGGCCGGCGTACAGGCACGTGGCCAGCTGTGCGTCCAGCGGCACACCCATACCGTCGAGCAGGTCGGCGACGAGCGTCACCGTGGCGGGTGCGGTGGGGTCGACCAACCGCACCCGCCCGAACCCGGGGTTGCTGGCGTGGTGGTCGACGACCACCGAGGTGGCCGCGCGGTCCAGCAGGGGCGCCAGTTCACCCAGCCGCGACGGGGACGCCGCATCGAGGCTGACGAAGACGTCGGGCGACGACGGCACGGCATCGGCGGGCACCAGCCCCTCGGCGCCCGGGAGCCAGCCGAGAGAGGCCGGCAGCGTGAAGGGACCCGGGAAGGTCGCCAGCACCCGTGCCCCCCGCCGGCGCAGGCCGTCGGCGAGCGCCAGGGTGCTGCCGAGCGCGTCGGCGTCGGGCTGGACGTGACCGGAGAGGACGACGGTCGCGCGGGACCGCGCGGCCTCGGCGAGCACCGCGGCCGCGGACCGGATGGCCGTCACCAGCGCACCGGCCGTGCGCCCGTCAGGGATCGCGGGGTTCACGCGCCCGGGTCGGGGTCGGCCAGCCGACCGCCCTGGTGCTCGGTGATGTCGCCGCCGCCCACCGGGTAGCCGGGACCACCGTCGTCGGGCTCGTCGGCGGCGATGCTGGGCACCTCGCCGATCTGGCCGCCCCTGCCGCCGTCGGTCGGGTCGCCCTCGTCGGGAACGGGGGCGCCGCCCAGGACCGACCGGCCCTGCCCCTGCTCCGGCTCGTACGGATCCGGGTCGACTTCGCTCACCGTGCGCTCCTGCTCTCGACGGGGTCCTCGCCGGACGGGTCACCGGCAGGCCCTGCCGGATCCGGGGCGGACTCCTCGTCGTCCTCGCCGTCCGCAGGCTTGCGGTAAGGGTCCGCCTCACCGGCGTAGCTGGCACCCTCGCGGGCGCGGGCCAGCTCGGCATCGGCGTGCCGGGCGCGCTCGAGCGCCTCCTCCAGCTCACGGGCGGTGTCCGGGACGATGTCGGCGACGAACGCCAGGGACGGCACGAACTTGATCCCGGTCTGCTTCCCGACGGTCGACCGCAGCACGCCGGTAGCGCTGGCCAGCGCCTTGGCGGAGTCGGCGATCTGCGTGTCGTCGCCGTAGACGGTGTAGAAGACCGTCGCCTCGCGGAGGTCACTGGTGACGCGGGCGTCGGTGACGGTCACCATGCCCAGGCGGGGGTCCTTGATCTGGGACTCGATCGCGGCGGAGACGATCTGACGGATGCGCACCGCCAGCTTGCGGGCGCGGGCCGGATCGGCCATCAGGGACCTCCAAGGTTCGTGGCTGGAACGGCCCCCGTGCAGGGGCCCGCGCCGAGCTGGCGAGGCGTGGGGGGCACGGGGGTCCTTCTTCAATCGGTGTCGCTGAACAGCTGCCGGTGGGTCGCCAGCAGCGTCACCTCCGGCCGCTCGGCCAGCAACCGCTCACAGGCATCCAGCACGTCGGTGACCTGGCCGGCGTCCCCTGCCACGGTGGCGACACCGACCTGCACGCGGCGGTGCAGGTCTTGGTCACCCACCTCGGCGGCGGCGACGGCGAAGCGGCGTCGCAGCTCGGCCACGATCGGCCGGACGACGGCGCGCTTGCCCTTCAGCGAGTGGACGTCACCCAGCAGCAGGTCCACGGTCAGCGAGCCGGTGAACACCGGATCACCCTCCCCTCTCCTGCCCCTAAGGCGGGCACGCCGCGGCCGGGGACGTGCTCCCCGGCCGCGGCGGTACCCACTCAGGTGCGGACGTCAGTCGCGCGGCTTCTCACGCATCTCGAAGGTCTCGATCACGTCGTCGACCTTGATGTCGTTGAACGACCCCAGGCCGATACCGCACTCGTAGCCCTCGCGGACCTCGGTCGCGTCGTCCTTGAACCGGCGGAGGGAATCCACCGACAGGTTGTCGGCGACCACTGCACCGTCGCGGATGAGACGGGCCTTCGAGTTGCGGACGATCGTGCCGCTGCGGACCAGCGAACCGGCGACGTTGCCGATCTTCGGCACCCGGAAGACCTCACGGACCTCCGCCGTACCGAGCTGGACCTCCTCGTAGACCGGCTTGAGCATGCCCTTGAGGGCGGCCTCGATCTCGTCGATCGCCTGGTAGATGACCGTGTAGTACCGGACGTCCACCCCTTCGCGGTTGGCGAGCTCGGTGGCCTGACCCTCGGCGCGGACGTTGAAGCCCAGGACGATGACGTCATCGGCCAGCGCGAGGTCGATGTCGCTCTTGGTGATCCCGCCGACCCCGCGGTGGATGACCCGCAGCGAGATCTCGTCGTCGACCTCGATCTTCATCAGCGCCTCCTCGAGCGCCTCGACGGTGCCCGAGTTGTCGCCCTTGATGATCAGGTTGAGCTGGCGGGTCTCCTTGAGCGCGGCGTCGAGGTCCTCGAGGCTGATCCGCTTGCGCATGGAGGCGTTCTGCGCGTTGCGGATGCGGGCCTGGCGACGGTCGGCGATCTGCCGTGCCACCCGGTCCTCGTCGACCACCAGGAAGGTGTCGCCGGCACGGGGCACCGAGGTGAGCCCGACGACCTGCACGGGGCGGGCCGGGAGGGCTTCCTTCAGCTTGTTGCCGTGCTCGTCGAGCAGCGACCGGACGCGACCGTAGGCGTCGCCGGCCACGATCGAGTCGCCCTGGCGCAGCGTGCCGCGCTGGACCAGCACCGTGGCGACGGGGCCACGGCCCTTGTCCAGCTTGCCCTCGATCACGACACCCTGCGGGTCCTGCTCGGTGTTCGCGCGCAGGTCCAGCGAGGCGTCGGCGGTCAGCAGGACCGCCGCGAGCAGGTCGTCGATGCCCTGGCGGGTGATCGCCGAGACGTCGACGAACATGGTCTCGCCGCCGTACTCCTCGGCCACGAGGCCGTACTCGGTGAGCTGCTGGCGGATCTTGGCGGGGTTGGCCCCCTCCTTGTCCACCTTGTTCACCGCGACCACGATCGGGACCTCGGCGGCCTGGGCGTGGTTGAGCGCCTCGACCGTCTGCGGCATGACGCCGTCGTCGGCCGCGACGACCAGGATGACGATGTCGGTGACCTTCGCGCCGCGGGCACGCATCGCGGTGAACGACTCGTGACCCGGGGTGTCGATGAAGGTGACCGGCCGCTCGTTGCCGTCCAGCTCGGTGACGACCTGGTAGGCGCCGATGTGCTGGGTGATGCCGCCGGCCTCGCGTGCCACGACGTTGGCGTCGCGGATCGCGTCCAGCAGCTTGGTCTTCCCGTGGTCGACGTGACCCATGACGGTCACGACCGGCGGACGGGACGACCAGTCCTCCTCGTCGCCCTCCTCGTCACCGAAGGTGAGGTCGAAGGTCTCGAGCAGCTCGCGGTCCTCGTCCTCGGGGCTGACGACCTGGATGATCCAGCCGATCTCGGCACCGAGCAGCTGCAGCGTCTCGTCGTTGACCGACTGCGTCGCGGTGACCATCTCGCCCAGGTGGAACAGGGCGGTGACCAGCGCGGCCGGCTGGGCGTTGATGCGCTCGGCCAGGTCGGTCAGCGAGGCGCCGCGGGGCAGCCGGACGGTCTGCCCGTTGCCGCGCGGCAGGCTGACGCCGCCCATGCTGGGCGCCGCCATCGAGTCGAACTCCTGACGCCGCTGCTTCTTGCTCTTGCGGCCACGGACCGGACCCCGGCCGCCGGGACGGCCGAAGGCACCAGCGGTGCCGGCACCCGAACCACCGCGACCACGCCCACGGCCACCGCCGCCACCACGGAAGCCACCACCGGCGGGCGCGCCGGCACCAGGGGCACCGCCGCCGCCACCGGGGCGGAAGCCACCGCCACCGCCACCGCCGGGACCACCCGGGCGGCCACGGCCACCGGGACCACCGGGGCCGCCACCGGGACGGCCGCCACCAGCCGGACGGCCGGGCATCATGCCCGGCGACGGACGCTGCGGCATCATGCCCGGGTTCGGGCGGGGACCACCGGGGCCAGCGGCCGGACGCGGACCACCGGCACCGGGGCCGGGACGCGGGCCACCGGGCGCGGGACGCGGACCACCGGCACCGGGCGCCGGACGCGGGCCGCCGGCGCCCGGCGCAGGACGGGGACCGCCCGCTGCCGAGCCGGGACGCGCGCCACCGGCGGCGGGCGCCGGACGAGGAGCGCTGCTGAAGGGGTTGTTACCGGGACGCGGCGCCGGACGCGGGCCGGGGCGCGGACCACCGGGAGCCGCCCCACCAGGAGCGGCACCGCCGGGCCGCGGACCGGCCGGACGCGGAGCGGCTGGCTGCTGCGGCGGAGCCGGAGCCTGGGCAGCCGGAGCCTGGGCAGCCGGAGCCTGGGGCGCCGGAGCCTGGGCAGCCGGAGCCTGGGGCGCGGGAGCCTGGGGCGCGGGCGGACGGGGGCCGGGCCGTGGACCGGCAGCCGCGGGCCGAGCGGGGGCCGACGGGGCGGCAGCGGCCGGCGCCGAAGGCGCGGCGGGCGCGGCGGGCGCGGATGGGGCCGGCTTGGGGGCCGGAGCACCGGGGGCCGGAGCGGCCGCGGCCCCACCGTTGCCGCCGCCGGTGGCGGCGCCGAGCGCCTCACGGAGCCGCCGGGCCACGGGGGCTTCGACGGTGGAGGACGCGGACTTCACGAACTCGCCCTGCTCCTTGAGCGTGGCGAGCACGGTCTTGCTGTCGACACCGAACTCCTTGGCGAGTTCATGTACGCGGGCTTTGCCTGGCACGGGTCTCCTCTTGGTGAGGCCGGCGGCTTGCCCGCTCGACCTCGTCGTTAGTGGCGCATGGTCATCGTGAGAACTTCACGGCTGAGTCATCCGACGGTGTCCTGTCGACGTGCGGACCGGCCTGGTGCCGGTCCGACTGAGAACTGCTGTCGCCCGATCCGGTCCTACCCCCCGACACCTCCGAGGAGGCGCCGAGGACGAAGGACCGGAGCGGACCGACCTCCACCGGGGCGCTGGTGCGCAGCGCCCGCGAGAAGGCCCGGCGTCGCTCCGCCGCGCGCAGGCATTCCGCGGTCGGGTGCACCGAGGCACCGCGACCGGGAAGGCGCCGACGTGGATCAGGGACGAGGTCCCCGGCCACGACGACGACGCGCAGCAGGTCGTCGACCGACGCCCGTTTCCGGCACCCCACACAGGTGCGGACCGGATCCGACGTTTCGGCCATCTGCAACTCTAGCGCGTGGCCGGGCCGCGTTGTTCCGCCCGGCGCGGGGCGGTGCGTGAGCCGCCCCCCGGAGCCGGGGAGCGGCCTCCGGGAGCGCCGCTGCGTCCCCCGGTCGGGTGAGCCACCGGCGCCGTCCGCAGCGGCGGGCGGCCGATCCCCGGCGAGGGGGTTGCGCCGGCGTCCTCGGTCTGGGCGTCGCTGCGGATGTCGATGCGGCAGCCGGTGAGCCGGGCGGCGAGGCGGGCGTTCTGCCCCTCCTTGCCGATGGCCAGCGACAGCTGGTAATCGGGGACGACCACCCGCACCGCCTTGGCCTGAGCGTCGACGAGCTGCGCGCTGCTCACTCGCGCGGGGCTCAGCGCCGACGCCACGAACGATGCCGGGTCGTCCGACCAGTCGACAATGTCGATCTTCTCGCCGTGCAGTTCGCTCATCACGTTGCGGACCCGCTGGCCCATGGGCCCGATGCAGGACCCCTTGGCGTTGAGCCCGGGCACCGTGGTGCGCACCGCGATCTTCGACCGGTGGCCCGCCTCCCGGGCGACCGCGACGATCTCGACGCTGCCGTCGGCGATCTCGGGAACCTCCAGGGCGAAGAGCTTGCGCACCAGGGTCGGGTGCGTGCGCGACACGGTGACCTGAGGACCGCGGAAGGTGCGGGACACGGCCACCACGTAGGCCTTGATCCGGCTGCCGTGGGGATAGCTCTCGCCCGGCACCTGCTCGGGCGACGGCAGCACTGCCTCGACCTTGCCGATGTCGATCATTACGATCCCGCTGGCGTTGCGTCGCTGGTCGGCCTGGACGATCCCGCTGACGATGTCGCCTTCCTTGCCGGCGTACTCGCCGAAGGTCTGCTCGTGCTCGGCATCCCGCAGCCGCTGGACGATGACCTGCTTGGCGGTGCTGGCGGCGATCCGGCCGAAGTCGGTGGGGGTGTCGTCCCACTCGCGCACGACCTCCCCGTCGGGCCCGAGTTCCTGCGCCAGCACGGCCACCTCGCCGCTCTTGCGGTCCACGTGCACGCGCACGTGCTTGGCCGCTCCGTCGGCGTGCCGGTACGCCGTCACGAGCGCGGTCTCGAGGGCCTCGATCACCGTGTCGACCGGGATGCCCTTCTCGCGCTCGACCGCCTTGAGCGCCGTGACGTCGATGTTCACTTGTCTCCTCCGTCGTCGTCCGCGAGCTCGGCCCCGTCCAGGTTCCCGAACTCAGCGGCGTCGTCCTGCGCGATGTCGTCGTCGGCGATCTCGTCGTGGTCGTTGTCGCCGGCGCGGGTGAACTCCACCTGCACCCGCCCGGCGCCCAGCTCCGCCCACGGCACCAGCCGCGGCTCGGGCGGGCGCTTCTTCGCTCCTGGCTTGCCCTTGGCCTCGACCGCCAGCGTCACTCCCGAGTCCTCCACGGCGGTGATCCGACCGGTGAGCTGTTCGGTGGTGCCCGCCGGGCCGGCAGCCACGGCCACCAGCCGGCCGGTGTTGCGTCGCCAGTGGCGCGCTTCGGTGAGCGGCCGGTCGACGCCGGGACTGGTCACCTCCAGCACGTACGGCGTGCGGCCCATGCCGTCGTCGTTGCGGTCCAGCACCTCGCTGACGGCCCGGCTGACTTCGGCGATGTCGTCGAGGGTCACACCTGCGTCGCGGTCCACCACCACGCGCACGACGCTGCGCCGGCCCGCGGGGGTGACCACCAGCTCCTCCAGGTCGTAGCCGGCATCGGCGACGACCGGCTCGATCCAGCCGGCCAGACGGGCGGTGGCCGGGTCGCTGCGCTGGATTCCGCGAGAGGCGGACACGCTTGCCTCCTCAGGCTCGCTCGAGCGCACGATGCCGTGCGCACATCCTCGGGTCCGGCGCCGTGGACCTGCGTCGCGGACCGGAGTCGAGGGGAAGTGCCCAGGCTACCGCCCACCCCGCACCACCGGCCCGGCGCAGGGCCGCCGCACCGCGCGGGCACCAGCGGTCGGCGGGGCCGGTGCGGCGGATGGGCACCACGGTGATGGCGCAGTGGTCCCGGCACGCCGGACCCGCCGCACGAGCGGCTGCGGGAGCGGTTGGCTGCGAGGATGGCTGGTGATGCCTCCCAGCCCCGCCCTCGGCCGACGGACGTTCACCCGCCGGACGCTGCTCACCGTGTCCGCGGCCGGCCTGGCGGTCGCGGTCACCGGCTGCACGTCGTCGTCGCCGGCCGACGAGCGGAACGCCGTCACCGACGAGCAGGCCGACGGGCTGGCAGCCCAGGTCGCCGTGCAGCAGACCCTGGTCCAGGCCTACGACCTCGCCTTCCAGGCCGACCCTGCCCTCGCGGCGGCGGCCGGCGCACTGGCCGACCAGGCAGGGGAGCAGCTCGATCGGCTGCGGGACGCAGCCCCTGACAGCACGTCCTCGGCCACCGCCCCTCCGGGCGCCCCCGCGCCCGGCCAGGGGCAGGCGTGGCTGCGGACGCAGGTCGCCGTCGCCGCGACCTCGCACGCGACCGCCGCCCTGGACCAGACCGGTGCGCGAGCGGCGTTGCTCGCCTCCATCGCAGCAGGCCTGCGCGGACACGAGGCCCTCCTGGCATGAGAGAGAACTGCCGTGGCTGACGACGAGAACACCCCGATGGCCACCGAGAACGCTGCGTTGAGCGACGCCCTGGCCGCGGCGCACGCCGCAGTCTGGGGGTACGGCGTGGTCGGCGCCGCGCTGCCCACGGATGCCCGTGCGGCCGCGGTCGCCGCCGAGGACGCGCACCGCGGCATCCGCGACGCGCTGATCGCCCTGCTCGGTGAGCGGGGTGCCGACCCGGTACTGCCGGAGGCCGGTTACGCCCTGCCGTTCCCGGTGCTGTCCGCCGTCGACGCAGCCGCCCTCGCCGCCGTCCTGGAGGGCGGCGTGGCAGCGGCCTGGGTGCGGGTCGTGGACGGGGCCGTCGAGCGGTCCACCCGGGCACTGGCGATGGAGGTGCTCAGCGCCGCCGAGGTCCGCGCCGTGGGCTGGCGGACCGCGGCCGGGCAGCCGCCGGTGACCCGCGCCTTCCCGGGCCTGCAGCAGTAAGAGGACCCCTCTTCCCCCACCACTCGCACGCTCGCGGCGGGACCCTGCAGAGCGCCGCTCCAGCACGTTCCCACGCTCGCGGCGGGACCTGGGACGGAGCCTTGGTCAGCCCAGGTTGCCCAGTAAGGCGTCGGTGACGGCCACCGCGGCGCTGCTGGACTGACCGCCCTCCACCAGCGTGGCGAAGGCGATGTCGCCGGCCGGGCCGGCGAGCTGGTAGCCCATGAACCAGCCGTGCGAGTCCGGTGGGGTGTTGGTCCCGTACTCGGCGGTGCCGGTCTTGCCGTAGACCTCACCCCGGTCGGTCAGCGCCTGCGCGGTTCCCGTCAGCACGACCTGCCGCATCATGGGCCGCAGCCCGTCCAGCACCCCGGCCGCGGGCCCCGCGGGTGCTGGCCCGGCGGGCTCGGCACCCAGCACCTCCACCGGGGCGGCCGAGGTGCCACTCGCGATGCCGGCGGCGACCAGCGCCAGCTGTGCCGGGCTCATCAGCACCTCTCCCTGCCCGATCGCGTCGGCCGCCCTGGTGGTGCCGGCGCTGTCGCGCGGGACGCTGCCGCTGAAGATGTCGACCGGCAGCTCCCAGTCCGTTCCCACGCCGTAGGCGGCCGCCGCGTCGGCGAGTGCGGGGTCCGGCAGCTGGAGCCCCTGCTGGATGAACGTGGTGTTGCACGACCGGGCGAAGGCCTCGGTGAACGGGACCGTGCCCAGATCGAACTGGTCCTGGTTCTCGAACTCCCGCCCCTCGACGCTCGTCGTCGCCGGGCAGGGCACCGGGGTCGACGGGGTGAGCGCGGCCGAGAGCAGGGCCGTGGCCGTGATCGTCTTCATGCTGGACCCGGGCGGGTACTGCCCGGTCAGCGCGTTGCCGGCGGCGGCTGCCTCGTTGGAGGAGACGGCGAGGATCTCGCCCGTCCCGGGGCGGACGACGACCAGGTGGGTCGGCCGTGACTCGCCGGCCACGGCGGCGTCGGCGGCGTTCTGGATCGCCGGGACCAGCGGCGTCTGCACCGGCTCCCCCGGGACCGGCTCGACCGACGCGATCTCCCGCCCGGTGTCGCCCGTCGGCGCGTCCGTGCTGACGACGGAGACGGCGAAACCGGGGACGCCGGTGAGCTGCTCCTGGAAGGCCCGCTGCAGGCCCGACACGCCGAGCTGATCGCCGGCGGCGTACCGGGGCTGCCCGTCGGCGGTGGCCTCCTCGAGGATCTCCGCCGTCGCGGGTCCCACCCGTCCGAGCAGCGCCGAGGCGAACGTGGAGGTGGGCGCGAGCATCCGCGTCTCGGTGGGGAAGACCGCCCCCGGCAGGTCGTACACCTGGGCGCGGATCTCCTCGAACGCGGGACGGCGCAGCGAGATGACCGGGACGAACTGCCCCTCCGGCGCAGCCTGGGCGTCGGCGATGATTTCCTCCGCCGCGATGCCGGTGGCCGCGGAGAGGGCCGCGGCCAGCGCCGGCAGATCGGTGACCTGACCGGGATCCACGCCCACGTTGACCACCTCCGTCGGCGTGAACAGCGGCGCCCCGGCGGCGTCGGTGATCACCGCGCGCTCGGGGAGCGTGCGGCTGAGCTCGAGGTGCTGCCCCTTCCCCAGCTCCGGGTGCACCATCGCCGGCTCCGCGACGACCTGCCAGGTGTCCTCGCCCTCCTGCAGCCGCAGGGTGCCCTCGTAGCTCCACCCCGGCGCCGCGGCGAGCGCCCACGTGGCCGTCCAGCCGACGGTGGCGGTGCCGTCCTCTACGACCACCTCGCCCAGCTCCGCGTCCAGGACGGCGCCGGGAAGGTCGCCGGCGGTCTGCTCGAGCAGCGCGGTGGCGGTTCCGGGATCGGTGGTGCCCTGCGCGGCCGCGGCGGTGTGGCCCGCCGCCCAGTCGTCGAGGAACGCCTGCGCAGCAGCGCGCACGTCGTCCTCGCTGCTGCCGGAACAGCCGGCCAGCACCGCGACGGCCACGACGAGCGAGGTGGGCAGAGCAGGGCCGCGTCGTGTCCGCACGCGGACAGGTTCTCAGAAAAAGGACCCCGTCCCCCTCCCGCCTCGCTGCGCTCGGCGCGAGCCTCCGGACGGGGCCGTTCAGAACAGCACGCTGGCGTACTCGCCCACCTCGCGGAATCCGACGCGGCGGTAGGCGGCGCGCGCCCCGGTGTTGAAGTCGTTGACGTACAGGCTGACGACCGGGGCGATCACGGCGCGGGCGTACTCCACCACGGCGGCCGTGCCCGCGGTCCCGATGCCCTGCCCGCGGAGGGCGGGTGCCACCCAGACGCCCTGGATCTGGCAGGCCCCGCGGCAGACCGCGCCGATCTCCGCCTTGAACAGCACCCTGCCGTCCTCGATCCAGGCCAGCGACTGGCCGGCGCGCACCAGCTCGTGGACCCGCGTCCGATAGCCGGCGCCCCCGTCCACCCGCAGCGGACTGACGCCGACCTCCTCGGTGAACATCGCCACCGCGGCGGGGAGCAGGACGTCGAGCTCCTCGGCGCGGACCGGCCGGACCCGCGGTTCGGGAGCGACAGCGGGCGGGCCGTCGATGGCCAGGAGGGGCTGGCGGGGGCGGTGGTCACGCGCCGGGCCCCAGACCGGCGCCAGCAGCTCCCACAACGGCTCGACCGTCGCCGAGGGGCCGACGATCGTGGAACAGCGTCGCCCGGCCCGGCGCGCCCGCTCGGCGAAGGCCACGGCGGCTGCGCGCTCGGCGCCGGGCCGCGCGAACGGGATGAGGTTGGCGCCGGCGAGGCACACCGCGTCGAGATCACCGCCGGAGCCGACGCCCCACAGCGGGGCCCCGAGGGAGACCGCCGAGGTGCCCGCGACCTCGACCCGGCCCGCGACGACGCAGGCGCCGACCGGGTCGGTGGCCAGCAATCTCTGGACGGCCGGCTCGTCGGCCTCGTCGAGGACGCGGGCGGCGGGCGATCGGAGCACCGGTCAGCCGACGGTGACGACCGGCGGGCCGGAGGGCTCACCGGCAGCTCCCTGCTCACCGGCGATCTTCAGGGCCTCCTCGATGAGGGTCTCCACGATCTGCGACTCCGGCACGGTCTTGATGACCTCCCCCTTGACGAAGATCTGTCCCTTGCCGTTGCCCGACGCGACGCCGAGGTCGGCCTCGCGCGCCTCGCCCGGGCCGTTGACGACGCAGCCCATGACGGCGACCCGCAGTGGTACCTCCATGCCCTCCAGGCCGGCGGTCACCTCGTCGGCGAGCTTGTAGACGTCGACCTGCGCGCGCCCGCAGGAGGGACAGCTGACGATCTCCAGGCCGCGCTGACGCAGGTTCAGCGACTCCAGGATCTGGTTGCCGACCTTGACCTCTTCCGCCGGCGGTGCGGAGAGCGAGACGCGGATGGTGTCCCCGATGCCCTGGCTGAGCAGCGCGCCGAAGGCGACGGCCGACTTGATGGTGCCCTGGAACGCCGGCCCGGCCTCGGTGACGCCGAGGTGCAGCGGGTAGTCGCACTGCGCGGCGAGCAGCTCGTAGGCCCGCACCATGACCACCGGGTCGTTGTGCTTGACCGAGATCTTGATGTCGCGGAAGTCGTGCTCCTCGAACAGCGAGCACTCCCACAGCGCCGACTCGACCAGCGCCTCCGGCGTTGCCTTGCCGTACTTGGCGAGCAGCCGCTTGTCCAGCGAGCCGGCGTTGACGCCGATGCGGATCGGGATGCCGGCGCCCCTGGCCGCCTTGGCGATCTCGCCGACCTTGTCGTCGAACTTCTTGATGTTGCCCGGGTTCACGCGGACGGCGGCGCAGCCGGCGTCGATCGCGGCGAACACGTACCGCGGCTGGAAGTGGATGTCGGCGATGACCGGTATCTGCGACTTCTTCGCGATGATCGGCAGCGCCTCGGCGTCGTCGGTGTCGGGCACTGCGACCCGCACGATCTGGCACCCCGAAGCGGTGAGCTCGGCGATCTGCTGGAGGGTCGCGTTGATGTCCGCGGTCTTGGTCGTGCACATCGACTGGACGCTGACCGGGGAGTCGCTGCCGACACCCACGCCGCCCACGTCCAGCTGACGGGTCTTCCGCCGGGGAGCGAGGACGGGCGGGGGCGCAGCGGGCATGCCGAGGCCGACGGGGATCGCCATGTCAGCCAGTATCCCCCGCGGGACGATCGCTGCCGCGGGCACGACTGTGACCTGCGCAGCCCGCCCCCGACGTCGGTACCCGCCATCGGGCGCACATCGGCGCGACAGCGGGGCCGGGTAGCCGCCGCCGTGCGCACATGGGCGGCGCCGGAAGGAGTCAGCCGCCGAGCCGAACGGGGTTGACGACGTCGGCGACCAGCAGCAGCAGCGACAGCGTGAGGAACAGCCCCGCGACGGCGTAGGCCACCGGCATCAGCCGGGCGATGTCGAAGGGACCGGGGTCCGGCCTGCCGCGCAGCCGCGCGAAGACGGAGCGCACCTTCTCGTACAGCGCCCCGGCGATGTGCCCGCCGTCGAGCGGGTAGATCGGCAGCAGGTTGAACAGGAACAGCACCATGTTCATCCCCGCCAGCAGCTGGATGAAGTAGCTGATCTTCTTCCCCGCCGAGAACTCCTCGAAGGCGAAGACCTCACCGGAGATCCGGCTGACGCCCACGACGCCGATCGGGCCGAGCGGATCGCGCTCCTCGCCGAGGAACGCCGCGCGGAACAGCTGCGGCACCCGCTCGGGGATCTCGATCAGCCGGTCCACGGACCGGACGACGATCGTGCCGAGGTGGCCGGGCACCTCGGCAGGCGACTGGCGCACGTCAGGCAGTGCGGGCTGGATGCCGACGAAACCCACGGTCTCGGTGCGCTCGCCCTCGTCGTCGGCGTAGACCTGGTTCTCGGTCGGCGTGACGGTGAGGTCGAGCCGTTCGCCGTCCCTGTCGACGGTGAAGACGACGGGCTCGCCGGCGCTCACCCGGATCGCCTCCTGCACCTCGGTCCACCCGACGTCGGTCTCCTGGGAGACCGGTTCCCCGTTCAACGCCAGGATGGTGTCGCCCGGCCGGAGCCCGGCCTCGGTGGCGGGGCTGCGCGACGGCAACGCGCAGCCGGGCGCCCCGGCCTCGCAGCGCTCCCCCTCCGGGGTGATCGGGATCGAGCACGGGCTCTCGGCGCGCGCGGTCTCCGCCCCCGCGGGCAGGACGCAGTCGGGCACCTGCGCGATGCGGGTGCTGATCTCGGGGATGCCGAAGCCGACCAGCACCACGGTGAAGAAGACGACCGCGAGCACCAGGTTGTGGAAGGGTCCGGCGAACATCACGATGACCCGCTGCCACCAGGGCTTCTTGTAGAAGACCCGGTCGCCGTCGGTAGGTCGCACGTCGTTGAGCGCCTGGCCGCGCACCTCGGCGATGAAGCTGCGCATGCGGGTGGCGCGCTTGCTCTCGCCCTCCTCGGCCGGCGGGATCATGCCGACGATGCGGATGTAACCGCCGAGCGGGATCGCCTTGACGCCGTACTCGGTCTCCCCGCGGCGCCGGGAGAACACCGTCGGACCGAAGCCCACCATGAACTGCGGGACCCGCATGCCGAACTTCCGCGCCCACCAGAAGTGGCCGGCCTCGTGGAAGGCGATGGAGAACATCAGACCGAGCGCGAAGAGGACGATCCCCAGGACCGTCAGCAGGAACCCGCTCAGCTCAGCCTCCGTCGATCACTTCCCGGGCGTGCTCCCGGGCCCACTTCTCCGCCGCCAGCACGTCGTCCACGGAGGAGGGGGCGCCGAGGTCCGGCGCGGCGTCGAGCGTACGCGCGACCAGCTGCACGATTCCTGGGAACGAGAGCCGACCCGCGGTGAACGCGGCAACCGCTTCCTCGTTGGCCGCGTTGTACATGGCCGGGACGACGCCGCCCACCTCCCCGGCCGCGCGAGCCAGCCGCACTGCGGGGAACGCCTCGGAGTCCAGCGGCAGGAACTCCCAGGTGCTGGCGGCCGACCAGTCCAGCGCCGGCTGGACGTGCGGCAGCCGGTCGGGCCAGGCCAGGCCCAGTGCGATCGGCAGCCGCATGTCCGGCGGGCTGGCCTGTGCGATCGTCGCCCCGTCGGTGAAGGTGACCATCGAGTGCACGATGGACTGGGGGTGCACGACGACGTCGATGTCGGCGTAGGGCACGCCGAAGAGCAGGTGGGCCTCGATGAGCTCCAGACCCTTGTTGACCAGGGTCGCGGAGTTGATCGTGACGACCGGTCCCATGTCCCAGTTCGGGTGGGCCAGCGCCTGCTCGACGGCGACGCCGGCGAGCTCGTCGGCCGACCGTCCGCGGAACGGCCCGCCGCTGGCGGTGAGCACGAGACGGGCCACCTCCGCGCGCGAGCCGCCGCGCAGGCACTGCGCCAGCGCGGAGTGCTCGGAGTCCACCGGGACGAGCTGGCCCGGTTCCGCGGCGGCGAGGACGAGTTCTCCACCGGCTATGAGGGATTCCTTGTTGGCCAGCGCGAGGGTGCGCCCGGCCGCCAGGGCCGCCAGGGTCGGCCGCAGCCCGATCGAACCGGTGATGCCGTTCAGGACGACGTCGGCCGGGCGGGCGGCCAGCTCCTCGGCGGCGCGGGGCCCGGCGAGGATCTCCGGCAACTGGAACTCGCCCCGGGACCAGCCACGCTTCGAGGCTGCGGCGTAGAAGGCGAGCTGCAGGTCCTGCGCGGCGGTCGCCCGCGCGACCGCGACGGTGCGGACGCCGAGCGTCAACGCCTGCTCGGCCAGCAGAGCGACATCGCCGCCACCGGCGGCAAGGCCGGTGATCCGCAGCTGCTGCGGGTTCTGCTGGGCCACCGCGATCGCCTGCCGACCGATGGAACCGGTAGAGCCGAGGACGGTGACCTCGCGGGAGGAACTCACGCCGCCATCCTCCCCGACCCGCCGCGCGCACCCACCTCGGAGGGTGTCGCGGCCGGGCTCCTGCCAGAATGGGCGGGTGACCGAGGCATTCCACTCCCCGTCGACCCAGCGGGTCAACCAGCCCGGACGTGAGGAAGGCGTCGTCCGCGCCGGCGAGCACCCCGTCGAGCACGAGCAGCCCGAGGACTGGGGCTGGCACGGCGAGACCGGCAAGTGGGGGCAGATCGGTGGCTGGATCAGCGTGGTGGTGATCCTGCTCTACATGGTCGGCAATCACGAGGGACGCGTCGAGGACCTGTGGCTCGTCGCCTTCGCCGGGCTCCTGGCGCTCGTCCTGATCTGGGACGTCCGCCGCAAGAAGACCGCCTGGCGCCGCTAGGGCGCGCCCCAAGGCCGACCCAGGGCGCGCCACGAGCGTGCGAGTGGCGGGGAGGACGGGTCCTTTCTCAGGTGATGCTGACGCCGATCGCCGCGCCGATCAGGTAGGTGATCCCGGCCGCGGCCGCGCCGAACAGCAGCTGCCGCAGGCCGGCGAACCACCAGGGCCGCGGGGTGAACCGCGAGGACAGCGCCCCGGCCAGCAGCAGGCCCATGCCGCCGCAGAGCAGAGCGACCCACAGCACGGGCACGCCGAGGAAGTAGGGCAGCAGCGGCAGCACCGCTCCGGTCGCGAACGTCAGGAACGAGGAGACCGCCGCCACGCGGGGCGAGGGTCGGTCGTCGGAGTCGACGCCCAGCTCGGCCAGCACGTGCAGCCGCAGAGCTGTCCCCGGGTTCGCCGACAGCTGGACGGCGACCTGACGGGCGAGCCGTGCGTCGACCCCGCGGTCCTGCAGCATCGCGGTGAGTTCGGCGAGCTCGCCGGCGGGGTTGCGCTCCAGCTCGAGCCGCTCCTTCTCGACCTCCAGGTCGAGCTGCTCGTTCTGGGTCTTCACCGAGGTGTACTCCCCCAGCGCCATCGAGACGGCGCCGGCGACCAGGCTCGCCACACCCGCCAGCACGATCGCCCGCGGGGCGGCGCCGCCACCGCCCACACCGGCGACCAGCGCGGTATTGGTGACCAGCCCGTCCATCGCCCCGAAGACCGCCGCCCGCAGCCACCCGCCGGACACGTCCGCGTGGGTGTGCTCGTGCGCCTCGGCCTCGGACGAGGCGCCGGCCGGGGTCACTCGTCGCCCTCGGCTCCCAGCCCGACCGGCGGCTCGACGGACGGCACCGGGACGGCGACGCTCGGCACCCCGTCCACCTGGTCGGCGGCCGCGAGCTGCCCGCAGGCCCCGTCGATGTCCTGACCGCGGGTGTCGCGGACCGTCGTCGCCACCCCGGCCGCCCGCAGGCGGGCGACGAACTCCCGCTGGGCGGGTAGCGGGCTGGCGTCCCAGGGGCTGCCCGGCGTCGGGTTCAGCGGGATGAGGTTGACGTGCGCGAGCTTGCCGGCCAGGAGCTTGCCGAGCAGGTCGGCGCGGAAGGGCTGGTCGTTGACGTCGCGGATGAGCGCGTACTCGACGGAGTAGCGACGGCCCGTCCGCTGCGCGTAGGCGTCGGCGGCGTCGATGACCTCGCCGACCTTCCAGCGGGTGTTGATCGGCACCAGGGTGTCGCGCAGCTCGTCGTCCGGGGCGTGCAGGCTGACCGCGAGGGTGACGTTGCGCCCCTCTTCGGTGAGCCGGCGGATGGCCGGCACCAGACCGACGGTGGAGACGGTCACCGACCGCTGCGACAGGCCCAGGCCGTAGGGGGCGGGGCCCAGCAGGGCGTCGAGGGTCTTGCGGACCCGGGCGTAGTTGGCCAGCGGCTCCCCCATGCCCATGAACACCACGTTGGACAGCCGCCCCGGGCCGCCGTCGATCTCGCCGTCCGCCATGGCCGCGGCGGCCGCGACCGCCTGCCCGATGATCTCGGCGGCCGACAGGTTGCGGGTGAGCCCGGCCTGGCCGGTGGCACAGAACGGGCAGGCCATGCCGCAGCCGGCCTGGCTGGAGATGCAGACGGTGGCGCGATCGGGGTAGCGCATCAGCACGCTCTCGACGAGGGCGCCGTCGTGCAGGCGCCACAGGGTCTTGCGGGTGCGGCCGTTGTCGGCGGTCTGGTGGCGCACCACGGTGAGCAGCCCCGGGAGAAGTGCCTCGCGGAGCGCCTCGCGGGCGGCGGCCGGGACGTCGGTCATCTGCGCCGGGTCGGTGACCCCGCGGTAGAAGTGCCGGGCCAGCTGGTCGGCCCGGAACGCCGGCTGGCCGAGCTCGGCGACCGCCGCCCGGGCCTCCTCGCGGGTGAGATCGGCGAGGTGGCGGGGCGGCTTGCCGCGGCGGGGGGCGTCGAAGACCAGGGGCAGGGCAGTCATAGCGCCTCCGATGGTCCCACTAGCGTGCCCCGGGTGACCGATGCCGAGACCGACCTCACCCTCCCGGAGCCGGTCCTGGACTCCGTGGGCGTCGGTCCGTGGGACGGCCGGTGGCCCGACGACCCGCGTTACGACCCCGAGCTGCTGGCATCCGGCGACCGGCGCAACGTCGTCGACCGGTACCGCTACTGGACCGTCGAGGCGATCGTCGCCGACCTCGACACCCGCCGGCACCCCTTCCACGTCGCCATCGAGAACTGGCGGCACGATCTCAACATCGGCACCGTCGTCCGGACGGCCAACGCCTTCCTCGCCGAGAGCGTGCACATCGTCGGGAAGAAGCGCTGGAACCGGCGCGGCGCGATGGTCACCGACCGGTACCAGCACGTCCGCCACCATCCCGACGTCGCCGCGCTCGTGGCCTGGGCCCGGAACGCCGGGCTGCCGCTGCTGGCCGTGGACAACCTGCCGGGAGCCGAGCCGCTGGAGACCGCGGTGCTGCCGCGGGCCTGCGTGCTGCTGTTCGGACAGGAGGGCAGCGGGCTGTCCGACGAGGCCCGCGCGGCTTCGGACGGCGTGCTCTCCATCGCCCAGTTCGGCTCCACCCGCTCCATCAACGCGGGCGTGGCCGCCGGCATCGCGATGCACGCCTGGATCAGGCAGCACGCCGTGCGGAGCGGCGGCTGAGCAGTGCCAGCAGGAGCAGGACGACGAGGTCGCGGCCAGGAACCCCACGGCCTCGGCCTCGCCGTAAACCGTGAGCTTCACCAGGCTGAACACCAGGTCGAGCAGCAACACCGGCGGCAGCACCGGCGAAGGCTCCGGACCCACCGTGGCCCCACGACGGACTGGACGTCCTCAGCGACCGGGAACGTGACGTGCTGGCCCTCATCAAGGGCCGGCCGGTCCGACGCAGAGATCGCCGGAGAGCTGTTCATCTCGCCGTCGACGGTGAGAGCCACGCGCGGCACATCCTCGCCGAGCTGGACCTGCGGGACCGGGCACGGGCCATCGTGCTCGCCGACGCCGCGCCGCGCTGACCGGCACCTGCCAGGCTGGCCCCATGAGTCGCCTCGCGGACGTCGACCTGACCCGGTCCCTCGCCAAGAAGGAGGGGAAGTCACAGCTGGCCGAGGCGCAGGAGCGGCTGGTCCACCTGCGCCTGCTGCTGGGCGGGCAGATCGGCCCCGGTGAGCTGGGCCCGCCGCTCCTGGTGCTCTTCGAGGGGTGGGACGCCTCGGGGAAGGGCGGCGCCATCCAGCGGCTGGTCGGCGAGCTGGACCCCCGGCACGTGCGGGTCGCCCAGTTCGCCGCCCCCACCCGGGACGAGAAGCGGCACCACTTCCTGTGGCGCTTCTGGCCGGTGCTGCCGGGCTGGGGCGGCATGGCCGTCCTCGACCGGTCCTGGTACGGCCGGGTGCTGGTCGAGCGGGTGGAGGGTTATGCCGAGGAGCACGCGTGGCGCCGCGCGTACCAGGAGATCGTCGACCTCGAGACGTCGCTCGCCGCCGAGGGCACCGTGCTGGTGAAGTTCTGGATGCACGTCTCTCCCGATGAGCAGCTGCGCCGCTTCGAGAGCCGCCGCGCCGATCCGTACAAGGCCTGGAAGCTCACCGACGAGGACTGGCGGAACCGGGAGAAGCGCGGCGCCTACGAGGCGGCCGTGGAGGAGATGCTGGAACGCACCTCCACCGCGTCCGCTCCGTGGCACGTCGTCGCCGCCGAGGACAAGCGGTGGGCGCGGATCGCCGTCGTCCGCACCGTCTGCGAGGCGGTGGAGGCGGCACTGCACGCCCGGGGCATCGACCCGGACCCGCCGCTCACCGGAAACTGACGTTCCACCCGTTCGTCGTCCTCCCGGCAGGATCGCAGCGTGACCTCCGACGTCCTCGTGCACATGATGGAACCGGCGCACTGGCGCGCCGCGCTGCGGCAGGGGGGCATCCACCCGGGTCCGGACGGCTTCGTGCACCTGTCGACGCCGGGCCTGGTGCACCTGCCCGCGCAGCGCCTCTTCCCCGGTCGGCGTGATCTCGCGCTGCTGGTGGTCGACCCCGGACGGCTGACCGCTCCGGTGCGGTTCGAGCCCGGGCACCCCGAGGACCCGGCCGAGCTGCGGTTCCCCCACCTGTACGGGGCGCTGCCGACGAGCTCGGTCGTCGCGGTGGTGCCCTACCGCCCACCGACGCCGGCCGCGCTGCCCGCCCCGTCGGACCTCCTCGGCCGCGCGCTGGCGCTGTACACCTCGCTGCCGGTGCGCCGGGCCGTAGGCGTCGGCGACGTCCCCGGCGGCGTGGCCGTGCTCGACCCCGACGTCCCGTCCTCGCACGACAACAACCGGCTGCTGCTCACCACGCCGGTGGACGCGGCAGCCGTCGAGGCCGCGGCCGAGGAGGTCGGCGGCAACGCCGGCTGGCCGCAGCGCGCCGCGTTGCTGACGTGGCCAGGTGCGGCGTCCGTGGCCCAGGATCTCGCGGCGCGGGGCTGGAACGCAGAGGAACTGGTGCTCATGGCCCGCCGCACCGACCTGCCGGTGCCCGGCTCGGCTGCGCGCGCCGAGGTGGTCGGCCAGCAGGAGGTCCACGAGCTGTGGGAGCGCTCCTGGCGGCGCGGCCTGGCGTCGCTCGGCGACCGGGTGGACGCCGTGGTGCGCCAGCTGATCGGCCGGGAACGGCTCAACGACCGGGTGGTCGCCGTCACAGACGTCGCGGTGCGCCAGGACGGCCGGGTCGTCGCCGCCGGGCAGCTCCGGGTCGACGGCGCGACGGCGGCCGTGGAGTCGATGCTGACCGAGCCGGCGGCGCGCGGCCGGGGATACGCTGACGCCGTCCTGGCCCGGCTGCTCGGCATCGCCGCGGAGGCCGGCTGCGACCTCGTCGTACTGGAGGCGTCCGGCGGGGACTGGCCGCGGCACTGGTACGGCCGGCGCGGGTTCGAGCCCGTCGGCAGCACCTGGTCGGTGGACCGACCGGCCTGAGCCCTAGACGGGGACGAGCACGGCGAGCAGCAGGTAGGCCGTGGCGGCCGAGGGCAGCAGCGAATCCAGCCGGTCCATGATCCCGCCGTGCCCGGGCAGCAGGTCGCCCATGTCCTTGATCCGGAGATCGCGCTTGATCAGCGACTCGGCGAGATCGCCCACCGTCGCCGAGACGGCAAGCGCGGCGCCGAACAGCAGCCCGCCCCACCACGGCCCGTCGAGGGCCAGGACGATGATCGGCGTGGCCACGAGCATGCAGGCCAGCACAGAGCCCGCCATGCCCTCCCACGACTTCTTCGGGCTGATCGAGGGTGCCATGGAGTGCTTGCCGAAGAGGACGCCCGCGGCGTAGCCGCCGACGTCGCTGGCCACGACGGTGACGATGAACGCCAGCACGCGGGCCGCGCCGTCGTCCGGCACGAGCAGCAGCACCGCGAAACCGGCCAGGAACGGCACGTAGAGCGCGGTCAGGACGCCGGCGGCGGCGTCCTTCCGGTAGCCGACCGGCCCGCCGGCCAGCCGCCAGAGCAGCACGGCCAGCGCGGTGAGGAAGAACCCGGTCAGTAGACCGGTGGGGCCGCGGGTCCAGGCGAGGGCCTCCATGGCGAACGCCCCGACGAGCAGCGGTACCAGCGGCGCCGAGAAGCCCCCCTTGGCCAGCGCCCGGGCCAGCTCCACGACGGCGACGAGGATCGCCGCGGTGAGCACACCCAGGAAGGCCGGGCGCCACATGAGCAGCGACGCGACGACGACTGCCACCAGCCCGACGCCCACGCCGATAGCGGCGCGCAGGTTCCGCCCGGCCCGGCTCACCGGCTGATCCGTGGTGGGCAGCTGTGCGACGTCCTCCGACGACGGCACCGCCGAGGACCCCTGGGCCCCGCGCTCGGGCGCGGGAAACGCCGCGGTGTCCTCGGACACGGGGACCGGCGCCCGGGGTGGCAGCGGCGGGAGGGGCGGGACCGGGCGGGACGACGTGATCGGTACCGGACCGGTGTCGTCCTCCCGTGGCCCGCTGCCCGGCGCTCGACCGCCACCGATCCGTGGGAACGGCTCGCCGCCCGGGCGCAGTGCACCCGGGCGCTCGGCGGAGGGAGGCGTCATCAGCGTGCGACCGCGACGAGGTCAGACCTCGAGCAGTTCGCTCTCCTTGTTCTTCACCGCGTCGTCGATGCCGGTGGTGTGCTGGGCGGTGAGGTCGTCCAGCTCCTTCTCCGCGCGGCGCACGTCGTCCTCGCCGGCCTCGCCGTCCTTGGCGATGCGGTCGAGCTCTTCCTTCGCCCGGCGCCGGATGTTGCGGATGGCGACCTTCGCGTCCTCGCCCTTGGCACGGGCCATCTTCACCAGGTCGCGGCGGCGCTCCTCGGTGAGCTGGGGGAAGACCACCCGCAGGAGCTGGCCGTCGTTGGTCGGGTTCACGCCGAGGTCGCTGTCGCGGATGGCCTTCTCGATGGCGGACATCTGGCCGCTGTCGTAGGGCTTGATGACCGCCATCCGGGCCTCGGGAACGGTGATCGAGGCCATCTGCGGCACCGGGGTGGGGGCGCCGTAGTAGTCCACGACGATCTTGTTGAACATCGAGGGGGCCGCCCGGCCGGTGCGGACGGAGCCCAGGTCCTCGCGCGCCACCGAGAGGGCCTTGTCCATCCTCTCCTCGGCGTCGAGCAGGGTGTCGTCGATCACGGTTGTCCCTCCTGCGGCCGGCGCCCCAGGAGTGGAGCGCTCGTCGGGCCGTCGTCCTCGTCGGTGCGCCGCCGGCCGGCCCGTCAGGCCGGCTGACTGATCAGCGTGCCGATCCTCTCACCTGCGGTAGCGCGCGCAATGTTGCCGTCGCGCAACAGGTTGAACACGACGATCGGCATCTGGTTGTCCATGCAGAGGCTGATCGCCGTCGCGTCGGCCACCTTCAGCTGCTTGGCCAGCACGGTGGCGTAGTCCAGGCCCTCGTACATGACCGCGTCGGAGTTGGTCCGCGGGTCGTCGTCGTACACGCCGTCGACGCCGTTCTTGCCCATGAGGAGCACCTGGCACTCGATCTCGAGCGCGCGCTGGGCGGCGACGGTGTCGGTGGAGAAGTAGGGCATGCCGGCACCTGCACCGAAGATGACCAGCCGGCCCTTCTCCAGGTGCCGGATGGCCTTGCGCGGGATGTAGGGCTCGGCCACCTGGCCCATGGTGATGGCCGACTGCACCCGGGTCTCCAGACCCGCCTTCTCGCAGAAGTCCTGCAGGGCCAGGCAGTTCATGACCGTGCCGAGCATGCCCATGTAGTCGGCCTTGGTGCGGTCCATGCCAGCCTGGCTGAGCTCCGCGCCGCGGAAGAAGTTGCCACCGCCCATGACGACGGCGACCTGGGTGCCCTTGGCCACCACCTCGGCCAGCTGCTCGGCGATGCCGCTGACGATATCGGCGTCGACGCCGACCTTGCCGCCACCGAAGGTTTCACCGGACAGCTTCAGCAGCACCCGCTGGTAGCCGCTGCCGTCGGCCGGACGGAAGGCGGTGGGGGCGGACAGCGGAGGTGTGGTGTCGGTCAACGCGTCATCCCTGGAGTCGGATCGGTGGCTGTCGGTGTCAGTGGATCCTGCCGCATCCCGGAACCCGCTTCCTGCCGGGCGTCGGTCCGCGGTCGGTGCCGGGCAGACGACCGGCCCCGTCCCACGAGGGGAACGGGGCCAGGCGACGTGCTGGAACGGCCATCCTTCAGGGTCCCGCGCCGAGCCTGCGAGGCGTGGGGGGAAGGGTGGTCCTACTGCTGGCCGACCTCGAAGCGCGCGAAGCGCTCGACGGTCATGCCGGCCTCGTCGACGATCTGCTTCACCGTGCGCTTGGGCTCGGTGATCGACGGCTGCTCGAGCAGGACGAAGTCCTTGTAGTAGGCGTTGACCCGACCCTCGACGATCTTGCTGATGGCCTGCTCGGGCTTGCCATCCTCCTTGGCGGTCTGCTCGGCGACGCGGCGCTCGGTCTCGACCGCCTCGGCCGGGACCTCGTCGCGGGTGAGGTATCGCGGCCGCGCGGCGGCGATGTGCATCGCCAGGCTGCGGGCGGCGTCCTCGCTGCCACCGGAGTACTGCACGGCGACACCGATGGCCGGAGGCAGGTCGGTGGCCCGCTTGTGCAGGTAGGTGGCAGTGGTGCCCTCGAAGGCGGCGAAGCGGGAGAGCACCAGCTTCTCGCCGATGCGGGCCGACTCGGCCTCGATCAGCGCGCCGACGGTCTGCCCGTCGACGTCGGTGCCCAGCAGGCCTTCGGCGTCGGCCGGCTCGTTCTGCAGGCCGATCTCGAGCAGCCGCTCGGCGAGCGCGACGAAGTCGGCGTTCTTGGCGACGAAGTCGGTCTCGCAGTCGAGCTCGAGCAGCGCGCCGTCCTTGCTGACGACGACGCCGTTGGTCGTGGAGCGCTCGAGGCGCTTGCCGACGTCCTTGGCGCCCTTGACCCGCAGGAACTCGACGGCCTTGTCGTAGTCGCCGTCGGCCTCGGTGAGGGCCTTCTTGCAGTCCATCATGCCGGCGCCGGTGGCGTCGCGGAGACGCTTGACGTCGGCTGCGGTGAAGGCAGACATGTCTCTTCCCTCTGGTCGGGTGGTACTGGCTGTGGAACGGCCGTGCGGCGGCGCCGTCCTCCTGCGGGTCAGCGGGAGGACGGCGCCGGACCGTCAGACGGCGTTGTTCTCCTTGCCACCGGTGGTGGCGGGGACGTCCTCGACCGGGGCGACCTCGCCGACGGTGACCGTCGGCGCCTCGGCCGGGGTCTCGGGCAGCGGGGCGACGGTCGCGTCGTCTGCGACCGGGGCAGCCGCGGCGTCCCCACCGGTCAGCAGCTCGCGCTCCCAGTCGGCCAGCGGCTCGCCGGCGGCGACGGCCGGCTCTCCGCCGTCCTCGCGGCCGGCGTTCGCCTGGGCGGCCGAGCGGGCCATGAGGCCCTCGGCGACCGCGTCGGCGATCACGCGGGTCAGCACGGTGATGCTGCGGATCGCGTCGTCGTTGCCCGGGATCTTGTAATCGACCTCGTCGGGGTCGCAGTTGGTGTCGAGGATCGCGACGACCGGGATCTTGAGCTTGCGCGCCTCGCCGACGGCGATGTGCTCCTTCTTGGTGTCCACGATCCAGATGGCGCTGGGCACCTTCTTCATGTCGCGGATACCGCCGAGGCTGCGCTCGAGCTTGGCCTTCTCCCGGCTGAGGACCAGCTGCTCCTTCTTGGAGAGGCTGACCAGCACGCCGGTCTGCTCCATGTCCTCGAGCTCCTTGAGCCGCTCGAGCCGCTTGAAGACGGTCTGGAAGTTGGTGAGCATGCCGCCCAGCCAGCGCTGGTTGACGTAGGGCATGCCCACGCGCGTGGCCTGCTCGGCGACGACTTCCTGCGCCTGACGCTTGGTGCCGACGAACAGGATCGAGCCGCCGTGGGCGACCGTCTGCTTGACGAACTCGTAGGCGTTGTCGATGTACCCGAGCGTCTGCTGCAGGTCGATGATGTAGATGCCGTTGCGCTCGGTGAAGATGAAGCGCTTCATCTTCGGGTTCCAGCGACGGGTCTGGTGCCCGAAGTGGACGCCGCTGTCGAGCAGCTGCTTCATGCTGACGACTGCCATATCGCAGCCTCTCTGCTCCCGCGCGCGGCCGAGGGCCGCGCGGTTCCGGTTGTCGCGGGCACCGGGTGGTGCACGCCCTGGCGTCCTGCGGCACCACTCACCCGGCTGGGCCGGGACCGAGGTGGCGACTGCCCCGCCGATCGGCGGGAGAAGGACGCGCGAAGTCGACCCGTGGAGACGGGCCGCACCGGAGAGCATACGCGACGCCCGCCGGGGTTTTTCCCCAGTCGTCGGCCGCTCCACAGGTGCGGTCGGCACCGGGCGCTGCGGGTCCTCACCACCCAGGGTGGACGCATGAGATCCGGGCTCGCGGTCGTGCTGGCGCTGGTCATCGTCGCCGTGCTGGCGCCGGTGGGGGCGACCGCCGGACCGGCGCCGCCGGTCCCGCCGTCGAGCGGCGTGGCCGCCTGGGTCGCACCGCTGCCCGGAAGGCCGGTGGTCGGCCGGCCCTTCGAGCCGCCTCCGCACCGGTACGGGCCCGGGCACCGGGGCGTCGACCTCGTGGGGGCGCCAGGCGCCCCGGTGCTGGCGGCAGGCGATGGCGTCGTCGCCTTCGCCGGGATGGTGGCCGGGCGCCCGGTGGTGAGCATCGACCACGCGGACGGACTGCGGACGACGTACGAGCCGGTGGAGCGCTCCGTCGGCGCCGGCGCACGGGTGACCCCGGGCTCGCCGATCGGGACGCTGGCGGCCGGGCACGACGGCTGCCCGGCCACCGGGTGCCTGCACTGGGGGCTGCGCCGGGGCGAGGACTACCTCGACCCGCTGGCGCTGCTGCGCCCTCCGCGGATCCGTCTGCTGCCGATGGGCCGGGTCGGGCCGGCCGGTGGGCTCTCCCGGTCGTCCAGCGGTCGGTCTCGACGACCGCTGGACGACCGGCAGCCGTCGCATCCCGCCGGCCGGGCGGCGACCGG
>NZ_JASNNW010000016.1 GCF_030165005.1 Blastococcus capsensis | reverse complement strand
CCCGGGGGGGGGGGGGGGGGGGGGGGGGGGGGGGGGGCGGCCGGGGGGGGGGGGGGGGGGGCGCCCCCCCCCCCCCCCCCCCCCGGCAGCCGTCGCATCCCGCCTGCCGTGCTGCTACCTGGCCAGCACTGCGGTGCAGTTCGCGGAGAGGATTCCCCCCTCCGCGTGCAGCAGCGCGACCGTGGCGCCGGTCACCTGATTGGCTGCCTGCCCCGACAACTGCCGGACGGACTCCGTGATGTGGTGGATCCCCGCGGCACCGCCGCAGTGAGCGTGGGAGAGCAGTCCACCGTGCGTGTTCGTCGGCATGCGCCCGCCCAGCGAGATGCCCCCCGAGGCGACGAATTCGGGGGCCCCTCCCGGCGGACAGATCCCGATCTCCTCCAGTTCGAGGGCCAGGGTTATGGAGTAGCTGTCGTAGAGGAGTGCGACGTCGACGTCGTCGACGCCGACGGCTGCCGCGTCGAGGGCGCGCCTGGACGACAGGCTGCAGCCAGTTCTCGAGAGATCCCCCGCGTAGGCCACGTGGTCGTAGACGTAGCCCTGGGAGCCTCCGAGCAATCCGATGTGCTTTCCCGTGGAGGACCCGGAACCTGGCTGTCCGACGATCACCGCTCCGGCGCCGTCGGAGATCGGGCTGCACTCGAGGAGGTGCAGCGGACTGGAGACCAACCGGGAGGCGGCGACGTCCGACGTGGACAACGGTTCCCGGTAGGAAGCCCGGGGATTGCCGGCAGCGTGCTCCCGCATCGCGACGGGCATGCTGGCGAGCGCTTCCACCTCCAGGCCGAAGCGGTGCAGGTACGCCTGCGCGAGCAATGCGTACGCCGACACGTTCAGCATGCCGAAGGGCTGCTCCCATGCCGGATGTCTCATGCCGGAGAAGGCGGAGACGGAGGCGGACCGGTCCTGGCCGGAACGCGGCGTGTCCGCGGCCAGGACCATGACCGAACGACACGTTCCTGTACGGACCAGCCGTACCGCGTCCAGCAGACCGGCGAGCGCCGACGCGCCTCCCAGGGACACGCTCGCGCAGTGGCGCAACTGCTCCGGGATGCCCAGGTACTCGGCGACGGCGACCGCATGCCGGGGGAAGGCACCCACGAGCGGAACCGTCGTGATGAGGCCGTCGACGTCACCGAGATCGAGCCCGGCATCCGCGACCGCCGCGGATGCCACTCGAGCCGTCAGGTCGAGCGTCGTCACACCCGGGAGCCGACCGACCTCGCTGTCCGCGATGCCGATGATCGCCGCGTCCCGCGTGCTCATCGGACAACCGCCTGTTCGGCCCACTCGAAGACCGGCACAGTCGCCCCGCCCCGCTCCCGATAGGTCAGCTGCACGGCATCGCCTATGCGCGGTTCGCGGTCACCGACGGAACCGTCCGCCCGGACGAGGTTCGACACCAGGACGGCCCCCGGCGCGAGCTCGACCATCACGATCCAGTACGGGAGCTCGGACTCGAACGCCGCGTACGTCGTGCGGAAGACTTCTGTGAAGGAGACGATGCGGCCGGTCCCCGGGTGCGACACCCATTCCATCGTCGCCGTGCCACCGCAGTGGCGGCACCACGGTCCAGGTGGGTGCTGGACGGCGGTGCAGCCTGCGCAGCGCTGGACGAGGAACCGCCGTTCGCTGATGGCCTGCCACCAGTGAGCGGCAGCGGCGTCCATCACTTCCGCTCCCCCTGGCTCTGCGGTGCGGGCAGGAGCTGCGCAGTGTGCTCGCCCAGGCGCGGCGCTGCGGTCGGGGGTCGCCACGGAGTGGCGCTCAGCTTGTACGGAGCGCCGGGATAGGTGAGGGAAGCGCCCACATCCTCGTGCTCGACGACGCAGTAGGCACCCCTGTCCCGGAGATGGGGATCGTCGAGCAGATCGTGCGGGGAGTTGACCGGCGCCCACGGGAGTCGGCGCTTCTGGGCCTCCGTGAAGAGATAGGAGGAGTCGCGGGCGGCGCAGAACCGGGAGATCACCGCTACGACGTGGCTCATCCGGGATGCCCGCCCCTCGTCGGAGGCGTAGACCGGGTCGGCGAGATCTTCCGCCATTCCCTCGTCCTCGAACCACTTCACCATCGCCGCGTACCGCTCGTTCGTCAGGTAGAGCGGCAGGGTGCAGAAGTACTTCCCGTCGAGACAGCGATGGTTCCAGGGCGGCGAGTCATAGGGCCGGGCATGCCGACCGGTCTGCCGCCTCGGGTTGACCTGCTGGTACTCCCAGTAGGCGAAGGACATCTCGGTCGACACCGACACCACGTCGTGCGCGGCGATGTCCACCATCTGGCCCCGACCGGTCCGCTGCCGGTGCACGAGGGCGGCGATGACGCCCGTGGCGATGGCCATGCCGGTCAGATGTGCACTCTGCCCGCCCGACGGGGCGATCGGCGGGGCACCCGGGACGTCGTCGTACCCGCAGGCCGCCATGACGCCTCCGAGAGCCAGTTGCACGAGGTCGCTGGACTGGTGTCCGGCCAATGGGCCCGTGTCCCCGAACGGCGACACCCGGCAGTAGACGAGTCCGGGGAAGTCGCGCTCGAGGCTCGATGCAGTGATACCGAGCCGGTCGAGCACCGGTGTGCTGGAGCCGTCCAGGACCACGCCGGCATCGTGCAGGAGCCGGCGCAGGTCCCCGGGGGCCGAGGCGTCGGCAGGATCGAGCACGACGGAGCGCTTGGACCCGTTGTAGAACCAGAACTGCAGGGAACGATCGGGGTCTGCCACGCCTCCGTGGAACGGCGGGATCCGACGCGACGCCACCCCACCCGGGGGCTCCACCTTGACGACATCTGCGCCCAGATCGGCCAGGAGCTTGCCCCCGAACTCGACCAGGCCGCCGTCGTCGCCGAGTTCCACCACTCTTACGCCCGCCAGGGGTGCCGAAGCGGTCACCACAGGGACCTCGAGACCGTGACGTCGCGGGGCAGGTCCGCGGGCCACGTGAGACCGTCGCGGTCGAGCTGCCGGATCTCCTCCTCGCTCATCCCGAGCAGATCGCCCAGCACGTACTGGTTGTCCTGCCCGAGCAGCGGCCACGAGGGAGGGGTCACCCGGTCGGTCTCGGACATGCGGATCGGCGTGGCCTCGAACCTGTGCTCGCCCAGTACCGGGTGCTCGAGAGTCGGGAACATGCCCCGGTGGACCAGTTGGGCATCGTTCTCGGTGCGGTCCTGCGCCGACTGCACGGCACCGCAGCGGACTCCGGCTGCCTGCAGCTTCCTCATCAGCTCCTGCTTGTCGTACGTCTCGGTCCATGCGGCGATCCGGCCGTCCATGCCGTCCTGCTGTGCGACCCGCCCGTCCGCGGTGTCCAGCGACGGATCCAGAGCCCAGGTCGGCCGGCCCATCTGCTCGCGCAGCGCCACCCACTCCTCGTCTGCGAGGACCGAGATCACGCAGTAGTCGTTGTGGCCCCCTCCACGAGTGGGATAGGCGCCGTACGGGGCGCCCCACTCACCCCGGTATCCGTACGCAGGACTGGCTCCACCAGTAGCCGCGCGGTTCCCGGGTGGAGAGGTGTCCCCCCCACGGCGCTCCCTCGTGGCGTTCTGGTCGAGCACGCTGGGGCCGGTCAGGGAGAGACCGGACTCGACCTGGGACACGTCGACGTACTGACCCTCCCCCGTTGCCACCTGGTGGTGGATCGCTGCCAGCGTCGCGACCGTGGCCATCGCTCCGCCGGCCACGTCCATGTAGGACCATCCCCAGCCTGCGGGCGCGTGGCCCGGTAGGCCCGAGATCGAGGTCAGACCGTTGAAGGCCTGCGCCGTCGGGCCCCACGTGTCGTAACCCTCGTAGGGCCCCGAGTGGCCGAATCCAGAGGCACTGACGTACACGATCCGCGGATTGATCTCCCGCAGCTGGGGATAGTCCAGGCCCCAGCGACGGAAGACCTGCGACGAGAACGACTCGATGACGACGTCCGACACCCCGACGAGCCGCCGGATGATCTCCATGCCGCATGGCGACCGGACGTCGAGAGTCAGACTCCGCTTCCCGGTATTGAGGTTGTGGAAGAACGGGCCGTTGTCCAGGCCCTTCCTCTCCTCTCCGGCGCTGTACATCGTGGTCCGCATCGGATCAGCCCGCTTGGGCCACTCCACCTTGATGACCTCGGCACCGAAGGAGGTCAGCGTGCGGGTGACGGTGGGCCCGAGCACGCTCCACGTGAAGTCCAGGACCCGGACACCGGCGAGCGCACCGGCCGTTCCACCAGCCGACTGCCCGACTCCGGAGGGGTCACGCACCGGCTCATCCCGCTCCCGGCCGCTGTCCACCGTGCTCAATCCGACGTCCCGGAGAGAACGGGCTCGTACGCCGCCCGCTGCTCCGCGAACAGCTCGCCCAGCTCCTCGCCGGAGATGAACTCCTCCGGCACGTACTTCTCACCGATCCGCTCGACGACCTCCGGGTCCTCCAGTGCCGCCTCGAGCGTGTCCTCCAGTCGAGCCACCACCTCATCCGGCGTGCCCGCAGGGGCGGCCAGGCCGTAGTACGACGTGCCCATGGTCAGGTCCTCGTACCCGAGCTCCTGCAACGTGGGCGTATCCGGCAGGTAGCTGGCACGTTCTGCCGACCCGACGGCGATGGGACGGAACTCGCCCGCCTCCATCTGGGTCAGGATGTCGTCGGATGCCACCACGAAAGTGGCGTCGACGTTGCCGCCGAGCAATGCGGCGATGCTCCCCGCGTTCCCGTCGAAGGGGACCGGCGTGGTGACCACGTCGTACTCCTCCGCCAGGCGTTGCAGCTCGACAGCACCTTGCGACGACGCCCCGGGAACCGCCACGGAGAGACTGCCCGGATCGGCTTCTGCCGCCTCGAAGAAATCCTCTGCGGAGGCGTACTCGGAGTCCGCCCGCACCGCCAGCACGTAGGGGTACTGGGAGATCGCCCCGATCGTCACGTAGTCGGACTCGTCGTAGTCGACGTCCTCCACGAGCGGTGTCACCGCAGCTGCGCTGGAGGCCAGGATCTGGAGCGTGTGCCCGTCCGGCCCGGCCTGGATCATGCGGGCCATGCCGAGGGCGCCGCTGCCGCCCGGCCGGTTCTCGGGCACGACCGACTGCCCGAGTTCCTCCTCGAAGAAGGGCGCGAGGGAGCGCGCCACCTGGTCGGTCGGGCCCCCGGCGGCATAGGGGATCACCAGGGTGATCGGCTCGGACGGGTACGCGGCGGCATCGCCACCACCACCGCCACCGGTCTCGGCTTCACCACCGCACGCACTCAACGGTAGGAGCATCGACAGCACGGCAACCACTGGGAGCAGGCGTCGGTTCTTCATGCACATCTCCTGACGAGAATCTGAGGATCGGGTCGGTCGAGAACTCGGGGCGGTCCTGGATCACCGGGCCACCGGACACACCGGGGTCGTCGGGCCACGAACCGACCCGGTTCGCGGCCATCACCGGCCGGCACCGGCGCTCACCTCGAACTGTCGTGAGTTCTGGACCGGCCTCGGCGCGAGTGGGCCGACACCGCGCCTGGTGCGACGACTTGACTGCTCCACCACCGGCCGACGACGCGAGCCGGTGGCTCTTGTGCGCCCGAGACCCGGCGACCTCGGACACGCGGTGTGGGCCCGACAGAGGCATGGAACACCTCCTTCCGTGTGCGACATCACACTGGCCGGAAGAACGTGACCTGTCCAACATACGTATCGCATACCTTGATGCGGTGTGAGCATCAATCTGGGCTTGAGCCACCTACGGGCCGTCGTCGGGGTGGCCGACGCAGGAAGCTTCACCGCGGCTGCTGCGCACCTGCACGTGGTCCAGTCGTCGTTGAGCCGCACCGTCGCCGACGCCGAACGCCGGCTCCAGATCCGGCTGTTCGTGCGCACCACGCGCAGTGTCGAGCTGACGGTGGAGGGGCGCGAGGTCGTCGAGGTCGCCCGGCACATGCTGGAGGAGTTCGACTCCGGGCTGCGCCACGTCACGGGGTACCTCGACGGCAGTCGCGGCACGCTCACCATCGCCGCCCTGCCGGCACTGGCTGCGACGCTGCTGCCCGGCCTGCTCTCGTCCTACCGCAGCACACGCCCCGACGTGACCGTACGGGTCCTCGACATGCTCAGCACGGAGATCCTGCACCACGTCCTCGCAGGCTCGGTCGACATCGCCGTCACCGGTTCTCCCTCGCCGCACCCCGATCTCGTCGTCCAGCCGGTGGCGACCGACAGCTTCTTCTGCGCCGCGCCCGTCGATCATCGCTTCGCGCGCTCGGAGCGGGTGACGTGGTCGGACCTGGCCGGCGAAGCGTTCATCGCGTTCGACCCGGCCACCACCAGTGTGCGACTGGTCGTCGACCGCGCGATCCTCGAAGCCGGGATCGGCCTCGGACCTGTGCTGGAGGCCCGCACGGTGGGTGCGGTGGCCGGTCTGACCGCTGCGGGACTCGGCGTGACGGTGGTCCCCGGTTTCGTGCTGCCGATGATCGAGTTCGCGGGGCTGCGACACATCCTGCTCGAACCCGAGGTGCAGCGCTCCATCTGCATCGTGCGACACCGCAGACGTCCGCTCAGCCCGACGGTCCAGGGTTTCCTCGACACCGTCCGGACGGCCGCCACGAGTGAGGGGCCACTACCTGCCGGGGCCTCGTGGCACGTCACGCCCCCCACGTACGGCGGCCTCGAAAACGTCTGACCGTGGAAGGCGATCGCGTCGACCCGCCGGAGACGTCCCGGCTGACCGCGTGGACGACGTGCCGGTCACGACATCAGCGCAACAACACCACCGCGTCCACCGCACGGGCGCCTCGTCCGGCCGGCAGCAGCATCACCGGGTTGGCGTCGAAGCCGCGAATCCGCCGGTCTGCGTCGGCCATCGTCTCGGAGGCCGCGACCACCGCCGTGACCCAGGCGTCGACGTCGGCCGCCGGTGCGCCACGCACCCCGGCCAAGAGCGGCGCCATCCGTAGCTCACCGATGGCCTCCCGTACCTCTTCGGCCGTGCACGGCGCCAGCAGAACCCGGGTGTCGGGCACGGCCTCCACGTGCACGCCCCCCGCCCCGATCACCATGACCGGCCCGAAGACCGGATCGACGTGCGCGCCGATCAAGACCTCGTGCACCCCGTCGACCATCGGCGCCACGACGAAGCCGTCCAGTGACACACCATGGCGTGCCGCCGCATCAGCGATCGCTCGGGCTGACTCCTCGGCCTCCTCCGGAGAGGTGCATCCCAGCCGCACCAGTCCGAGCTCCGCCTTGTGACTGACGTCCCGGCTGCAGCCCTTGACCACGGCCCGCCCGGCGGCCACGCGACCGAACGCCTCCGCCACCTGCTCCGCCTCCGGCACGAACTCGTGCGGGACCACGGGGACCCCCACCGCTGCGAGAGCAGCCAGGCTCTCCGACTCGTTGAGCTGCCCTCCGCCGGGACCGCTCCGACCGGCGAGGGCCGGGCGGCGGAGCGTCTCGGCGCGCTGTATCCGCCGCCGGTGCGCCAGGTACTGCGCCAGCGCGCCGACCGCCATCGACTCCTCCTCGAAGACGACCAGTCCCGCCCGGACGAACGGAGCGGCCACCGAGGGCTGCGGGATGGCCAGCACCAAGGGCGTCCCGGAGGCGACGAAGTCGGCGGCGTCCCGGGCGAACTGCTCCACGTCATAGCCACGGCCTGCCACCGGGATCGCGAGCAGGCATGCATCGACGGCGGGGTCGGCCCCGAGGAGGGGCAGGACCCGGCCGAAGATGCTGCTGTCGGTGAGCAGCGCCGCGGTGACGTCGATCGGGTTGGCGGTGGCGGCGAAGGCCGGCAGCTCCTCGGCCAGCCGGGTGCGGGTGGCAGGCGCCAGCTCGGCCAACGGCACGCCGGCGTCCTCTGCGGCGTCGGCCGCGAGGACGCACATCGCACCGGAGTTGCTGACCACCGCGAGGCCGCTTCCGCGCGGCTGCCAGTCCTGGAGGTAGAGCTCGGTGGAGGCGACCAGCTCGTGGACCGTCCGCACCGACCAGATGCCGGCCCGCTCCAGGAGCGCATCCAGGACCCGTCGCTCGCTGGCCAGCGCCCCGGTGTGCGACGCCGCGGCCCGGCTACCGTGCTGGCTGCGACCACCCACCAAGGCCACGACGGGAACGCCGTTGCGCCGGGACCGCTCCCCCAGCTCGACCAACCACTCCGGGTTCTCGATCTTCTCGAGGTAGAGCAGCAGCAGCTTCAGCTCGGGGTCCTCGACCACCGAAGCGGCGAGCTCGGACGCACTCACGTCGGCGTCGTTGCCGGTCCCGTGGGCGTACCGGACCCCGATGCCGCGGCGCCGCAGGATCCCGTAGGGGACCGAGGCCATCGCTCCGCTCTGGCTGACGATGCCCACCGGCCCGTCAGCCGGCGGATCCTCGGTGAACAGCGTGGAGAACCCGAGGACGGCGCCGGAGGAGAAGGTCGCCAGCCCCTGGGAGTTGGGGCCGATGAGGCGCATGCCGGTCCGCCGGGCGGCTGCCAGCATCTCCGCCTGCATGGCGATGCCTTCAGCTGTCCCGGTCTCACCGAACCCGGAGGACATCACCACGCAACCCTTCGTCCCGAGGTCGGCCGCCGTTGCGACGGCCCCCACGGCGGCGGTGCCGGGTACCGCCACCAGGACGACGTCGGGCGCCTGCGGCAGGTCGGCCAGAGACGGCACCGTCGCCATGCCCTGCACCTCGCGACGGCGGGGGTTGACCGGCATCACCCGGCCCCGGTATCCGAACTCCCGCATGTAGCGGAGCGGGCGCCCGCCGATCTTCTCCGGGTCGTCGGAGGCCCCGACGACGGCGACCGATGCGGGATGTTGGAAGAAGTCCAGCACAGCTGTCATGTCAGCGCCCTTCTCGAGAAACTCGGGACCAGGGCCGTCCCCGTGCCGTCCGGCACGAATTCCACGCGGGCGCGGTCCCCGGGTACCAGTTCGTCGCGCACCCGGCCCATCACCACCGGGCCCTCGTCGAGCTGGACGAGGGCCAGCGACAGCGGTGCGCCGCCCACCTCGCCGGTCACGTGCGAGCGGGTCACCGCCACGCACAGTCCGTCGCCGGACGACTGCCGCGAGGAGCTCCGTCCCGATCCGCACCGCGGGCAGTGGTCACGCGGCAGGTACCAGCGGTTCTCGCAGTCGTCGCAGACCCCGAGCACCAGCCGCGGCTCTCCGTGCGTCCAGTCGTCGTGGTGCCGGCTCACGGCTGGCTTCCCTTCCGGAGGACGACGCCGACGTGGGCGGAGAGCACCCCGCCGTCGGCATGCACGTACCCGACCTCGCAGTCGGACACCTGCGCAGCACCACGCTCGCCGCGCAACTGTCCGGCCACCTCGGCGAGGTGGGCCATCCCTCCGGCTACCCCCGAGTGCCCGTACGAGAGCAGGCCACCGTGGGTGTTCAGGGGGTGACGCCCGTCGGCCTGGAAGGCACCCGCCCGCGCGTAGGCCCCGGCGCGGCCGGGCGGCGCGAGCCCCAGCTCCTCCATGATCATCGCCACGGTGATCGAGAAGCTGTCGTAGATGCCGAAGACGTCCACCTCGGCGAGATCCAGGCCGGCCTGGCGCAGCGCCGCGCCGGCTGCCCGTGCGGCGCCCGTGTCCTCCGGATCCAGCGCGCTCAGGTGCTGGTGCCGGTGCCCCTGACCGACGCCCACGATCGACAGCGACCGTTCCGACGTGGGCGCGCGCGAGACCACGAAGGCCGCGCCCCCGTCGGAGACCGGGCAGCAGTCCAGCAGCCGCAGCGGCTCGGCCACCGGTCGCGAGGAGAGGACGTCGGCGACCGTGATCGGCTGGCGGAAGTGTGCGCCGACGGTTGCCACGGCGTGCTCGCGCATCTGCACCGGCAACGGTGCGAGCGCAGCGTCGTCCAGACCGTGGCTCCAGAGATATCGCGAGGCCAGGAGTGCGTAGTACGCCGGCACCGTCCCACCGAGCGGCACCTCGTAGTGGGCGTGCCCGACCTGGGCGAGGATCTTGGTCGACGTCGTGCTCGACTGTCCGCTGGCCCGGTTCTCCCCCGCGACCACCAGCACGTGCTCGGCCGTCGCGGACGCCACCAACGAGGCGGCTTGCGCCACCATCGCCAACCCGGTCGCGCCACCGACGCTCATGCCGAAGGCGACCTCCGGTCGCACTCCCAACCGCTCGGCGACCACGTTCGCAGGCATGAGGTGGCCGGACACGGTCGAATAGCCGGCGATCACCGCGCCGATTCGGAGCGGATCGAGACCGGCATCGTCCAGCGCGATCTGCGCGGCAGCGCACTGCCAGTCCTGCGAGTCCCTTCCCGGCAGCCGACCGAACGGGGTGAGCCCCACCCCGGTGAGGAATGCGCTCACGGCCACTGCGCCCCACTCGGGGCGCCGGACGGCCAGGCCGTCCGGCCCCTACCGGCCGAGCTCATCGGCAGTCCATGACGCCGGTCGTCGAGCGGCGGACGAAAGGGAAGGCCACCCGCACCTCCCCCACGCTTCGTCGGCCGCGGGCGACCACCACGGATCCACCCCTGCGCGGTGCCCGGCACCCTCTTGCTCGGACCGTAACAGCGACCAGGCTCCCGATCGACCCGTCGCAGGCTCTGCCGGCCGTCCCCGCTCGGAACAGGCCTCCTGCGACCGAGGCAGTCATGGCCGTGGTGACCACCGGCGCGGCGTGTGCGCGGTCCCGCTGGGCCAGGCATTGCACGTCACGGCGACTGCCGGCGGCCGTCCCCGGACCCCCGGACGCAGCGGAGGGACGGCCGTGCAGCAGCCCCCACCCCTCCCCCGCGGTCGAACGAGCACCCGGCTCAGGCGATGTCGGCCAGCTTGGTGCGCAGGTGCAGCACCGCCTTGGTGTGCAGCTGGCAGATCCGGCTCTCGGTCACTCCGAGCACCCGGCCGATGTCGGCCAGCGTGAGGCCCTCGAAGTAGTACAGGGAGACGACGACCTTCTCCCGTTCGGGCAGCTGCTCGACGGCGCGGGCCAGCAGCTGGCGGGCCTCACCGTGCTCGGCCATCGCCTGCGGGTCGAGTGCGGTGGGATCCCGGAGGGTGTCGCCGAGGCGCGGGGAACCGCCGTCGTCGTCGGTGAGCAGCTCGTCCAGCGCCACGACGTTCACCAGGGACAGCTGCCCGAGGAACTTCCGGATGTCCTCGACGTCCATGTCCATGGCGTCGGCGACCTCTTCATCGGTCGGCGTCCGGTGCAGCTTGCTCTCCAGCTCGGCGACCGTGCGCTCGAACGCGCGGGCCTTGACCCGCACCGACCGCGGGATCCAGTCGGTGTTGCGCAGCTCGTCGATGATCGCGCCGCGGATGCGGGCCATCGCGTAGCTCTCGAACTTCACCTCGCGGGTGGGCTCGTACCGGGTGATCGCGTCGATGAGCCCGAAGGTCCCGTACGAGATGAGGTCGGACTGCTCCACGTGTGCGGGCAGACCGCTGCCGACCCGGCCGGCGACGTACTTCACCAGCGGCGCGTAGTGCAGGATCAGCCGGTCCCGGAGGGCCGCGTCCCGGCCTTCGACGTACCGGGCCCACAGCTCGTACAGCAGGGCCTCGGCGTCCTCACCGGGTTCGCCGATCCGGCGGATGGTTGCCTCAGACACGGTCGCGCTCCTCGGTCGTGCTGCGGGGTCCGGTCCGTGGTCCCGCGTGGTCATGAGTGCCGCCGCCCGCTCCGCGGGCCGGCCCCGGCCTCAGGCACGAGGATGCGCCTGGGCATGGACCGCACGGAGCCGTTCGACCGTCACGTGCGTGTAGATCTGCGTCGTCGCGAGGCTAGCGTGGCCGAGCAACTCCTGGACGGACCGCAGGTCCGCGCCGCCCTCCAGCACGTGCGTGGCCGCGGAGTGCCGGAGTCCGTGCGGGCCGATGTCCGGAGCCCCCGGGACGCCGGCGGTGGCGGCGTGCACCGTGCGGCGGGCCTCCCGGGCGTCGAGCCGGCGTCCCCGCAGGCCCAGGAGGAGCGCCGGGCCGGAGTCCGGCGTCGCGAGAGCCGGCCGGCCCCGGGTCAGCCAGGCGTCCACCGCCCGTTCGGCCGGCAACCCGTAGGGCACGCTGCGCTCCTTGCGGCCCTTGCCCAGGACCCGCAGCAGCCGGCGTCCCCGGTCGACGTCGTCGACGTCGAGACCGACGAGCTCGCTGACCCGGATGCCGCTGGCGTACAGCAGCTCCAGGACGACGGCGTCGCGCAGCTGCACCGGCTCCTCCGACCCGGCGGCCGTCTCGACCAGTGCACGAGCCTGGTCGGGGGCCAGCACGTCGGGCAGCGTGCGGTGGGCCCTGGGGCTGACCAGTCGCTGCCCGACGTCCTCGGGAGTGAGGCCGGCACGGCGCAGCCAGGCGGTGAACGACCGGGCGGCCGAGGCGTGCCGGGCGGTGGTGGACCGGCTGTGCCCGCGGGTGCGGCCCGAAGCGAGCCAGCTCCGCAGCGCGGCCAGGTCGAGGTCGTGCGGCTGGGTGCCGCTGCGCCGGGCCAGGTGGTCCAGCAGCCGGGCGACGTCGCCGACATAGCCCCGGAGCGTGTTCGCGGAGAGATCGCGCTGCGCGCTCAGGTGCTCCTCGTAGCCGGCCAGCGCCTCGGCCAGCGCCGGGGGCAACCCGGCGCGGACCTCTGCGGTGCGGGGAGTGGCCACGGGGGCACCGTCCGTCGGCGCCAGCCGCCGGTCAAGCCGCCGCGCCGGGAGTCTTCGGCGGTGGCGCCAGCCGCCAGCCGGTGCCGGTCCACTGCACGAGGTCGGCGAGCTCCAGCGACGGCAGCACCCGGAGGACGTCGAGGACCGTGCAGCCGGCGATGTTCGCGAGCCGTTCCGGGCTGGCCCCGATGCGGACCGGGCAGGCGTCCAGCACCCGCGCCGCGACGTCGGAGAGCTCGTCGCGCGGCGAGGTCGGCCGCTCGACGGGCGGCGCGAGATCCGTGCCGATGCCGCCGACGGCCTCGATGACGTGCGCGGCGGAGGTGACCAGCACGGCACCGGCCGCTTCGTCCCTGAGCAGCTCGTGGCAGCCGACCGACAGGGCGCTGGTGATCGGCCCGGGGACCACCATCAGCGCCCGGCCGAGGTCCCGGGCGCGGTTGGCGGTCGCCTGGGCGCCCGAGCGGGCTGCGGCCTCCACGACCACCGTGCCGCGGGTGAGGGCGGCGATCAACCGGTTGCGGACGAGGAACCGGTGCCGCAGCGGCGCGCAGCCCGGCGGCCACTCGCTCACGAGCAGCCCCGTCTCCGCGATCCGGGCGAACAGTGCGCCGTGCGCCGCCGGGTAGACCCGGTCCACCCCGCAGGCCAGAACAGCGATCGTCGGTGCCTCGGCGGCGAGCGCGCCACGATGGGCGGCGCCGTCGATGCCGAAGGCCCCTCCCGACACCACGGTCCAGCCGCGCTCCCCCAGCTGGTGGCCCAGCTCTGCGGCGACGTGCTCGCCGTAGGCGGTCGACGCCCGGGAACCCACCACGGCGACCGACCGGTCGGCCAGCACGTCCAGGCGTCCCGGACCGCGCAGCCACAGCCCCAGCGGCGGCACGGGAGCGCGGGTGCGATCGGCTTGGTGTCGCGGCTCCACCGGCTCTCCGGCGAGGGCCACGGTCAACGCGTGCAACGGGTACGCCGGCCACTCGTCGTCCTCCGGCACGACGAACCGGGCCCCGCACCGTTCGGCGCGGTGCAGGTCGGCCAGGCTGGCGTCCTGCTGCGCCCGGGCGCCCACGAGGGAGCGGATCCGGTCCGGCGCCGTCCCGGCCCGCAGCCGGCGCACCGCCTCGACCGGCCCGACGTCGTCGACGTACCGGAAGAGGTCGATGGTGCCCGGCTCCACCGCGCGGCTGAGCCACGCCCGCGCCCGGCGGACCCCGGGGTGCACCCCGCCGGGGGCGGGAGCGGCCCCGCGCGCCTCCTCGAGGTCCTCGTCGAGGCTCATGCCACGCTCCGCCGGAGCCGCATGCCCAGCGCTTCGGCGATCTCGTTCGTACCCGGCACCGTGCGGCCGGCGAGGTCGGCCAGTGTCCAGGCGACCCGCACCACCCGGTCGAACCCGCGCACCGAGAGCGCGCCGCGCTCCAGGGCTCGCTCGGCCAGCCGCAGCGAGGAGCGCGGGACGGCGAAGCGCTCGCGCAGCATGCGTCCGGGCACCTGGCTGTTGAGCGCCAGTCCGGTCCCGACCAGCCGCTGCCCCGCCACCGCCCGCGCCCGGGCCACCCGTTCGGCGACGACCGCGGTGGGCTCCGGCGTGTCCACCCCGTCGAGCCAGGCTGCGCGGGTGACCGGCGGCAGGTCCACCCGCAGGTCGACGCGATCGAGCAGCGGCCCGGACAGCCGCGACTGGTAGCGCCGGCGTTCCAGCGGGCTGCACGTGCAGGCGGTGTCGCCGGCAGCACTGGCGCACGGGCACGGGTTGGCCGCCAGCACCAGCTGCGCCCTGCAGGGGAAGGTCGCCGACCCCGCGGCCCGCTGGATGGTCACCTGGCCGCGTTCCAGCGGCTGCCGGAGGGTGTCCAGGACGGCGCGGGGGAACTCCGGCGCCTCGTCGATGAACAGGACGCCACGGTGCGCCCGGCACAGCGCACCCGGCCGGATCTGGCCGGAGCCACCGCCGATCAGCGCCGCCATGGTCGCCGAGTGGTGCGGGGCCTCGAACGTCGGCCGGGTGACCAGGGGCGCGTCGGGCGGCAGCGTGCCGGCGATCGAGTGGATGGCGGTGACCTCCAGCGCCGCCTGCTCGTCCAGCGGCGGCAGCAGGCCCGGCAGCCGCTCGGCCAGCATCGTCTTCCCGGCACCGGGCGGGCCGGTGAGGAAGAGGTGATGCCCACCGGCGGCGGCGACCTCGACCGCCCGCCGCCCGGCGACCTGACCGACGACGTCGGCGAGGTCGGGCACCGGAGGAGGCTCGGGCAGCGGCCCGCGCTCGTACGGCTGCAGGACCGTGGCCCCGCGCAGGTGCTCGACCAGCTGCGCCAGGCTTTCCACGGCGAGCACCTCCACCCGCTCGACCAGCGCGGCCTCGGCCGCATTGGCCAGCGGGACGACGACCTGGCGGTGGCCGGCCCGGGCAGCGGCGAGGACCGCCGGGAGGACGCCGCGGATGGCCCGCACCGACCCGTCGAGGCCCAGCTCGCCGAGCAGCACGAGCCGGTCGACCGCACGGCGGCGCACCGTGCCCGCCGCGGCGAGGACCGCGGCGGCCAGCGCGAGGTCGAATCCGCTGCCCTGCTTGGGCATGGACGCGGGCGAGAGCCCGATGGTGATCCGCCGGGCGGGGAACTCCCCACCGGCGTTCACGACGGCCGCCCGCACCCGGTCCACCGACTGCCGCACCACCGCGTCCGGGAGGCCGACGAGCACGACCCCGGGCAGGCCGGCCGCGATGTCGACCTCCACCTCCACCATCGCGCCCTGGACCCCGGCGAGCCCGACCGACCAGGTACGGGCGAGCGTCACGAGAACGCCGCCCGGAGGTGGGTGACCACGGCCGGGCGCCCGGGACGGACCAGCACGCCGACGACGTCGAAGCGCACTTCCGGTGCGTGCTCCTCGTGCGCCGCGAGCCAGCGCTGCGCGAGCACCCGGATCCGCCTGCACTTGGCGGGCGTGACCGCCTCCACGGGCCGGCCGTAGCCGGTTCCGCGGCGGGTCTTCACCTCGCAGAAGACGAGGGCGTCGCCGTCGCGAGCGACGACGTCGAGCTCCCCCTCGCGGCATCGCCAGTTGCGGTCGAGGACGCGGAGTCCGTTGTCGGTCAGGTAGGCGACGGCGATGCGTTCACCGTGGGCGCCGAGTTCGGAGGTGGGAGGCACTCCCCGACCGTGCCGGGCAAGCGCTCCGCACCCAAGGCCCCGGCCCGGTCTGTGGACGCGAGCGATGCCTGTGGACGACCGCGCCGGCTACGGCAGGCGGGGGCCGTCGGGCAGCTCGAGGTCGGGCTTGTCGAGCTCCTCGACGTTGACGTCCTTGAACGTCAGCACCCGCACGTTCCGCACGAAGCGGGCGGGGCGGTACATGTCCCACACCCAGGCGTCGGAGAGCTTCAGCTCGAAGAAGACCTCTCCCCCGGCCTCCCGCACCTGCAGGTCGACGGAGTTGGCCAGGTAGAACCGCCGCTCGGTCTCCACCACGTAGGTGAACTGCCGGACGATGTCCCGGTACTCGCGATAGAGCTGCAGCTCCATCTCGGTCTCGTACTTCTCGAGATCTTCGGTGCTCATCGACACTGCTCCGCATCGCTGCTCCGCAGGGGAACCGGAGGCCTGCGGCCCACCCCGACAGGGGAACCGGACGCCTGCGGCGACCCTCGAAGCTCTTCGGGGGCGGCGTTCGGCGAAGGGCGCATGGACACATCATCGACCATCGCGCCCGAACCGGTCAGTCGGGCCGTCCGGGCGGCGTGCACGTCGCGGGCCCGGACCACGTTGACGTAGCGCATCCGGTGCTCCGGACACGGACCGTGACGCTCCAGCGCGGCGGTGTGGACGTCGGTGATGTAGCCCTTGTGGCCGGCGAAGTCGTACTCGGGCCAGCGCTCGTGCAGGTCGACCATGATGCGGTCGCGGGTCACCTTGGCCAGCACGGAGGCGGCGGCCACGCAGGCCGCGACCCGGTCGCCCTTCCACACGGCCAGACCCGGCCGGGCGAGCCCGGGCACGGGGAAGCCGTCGGTGAGCACGTAGTCCGGTCCGGGGTCGAGCATGCTGACGGCGCGACGCAGCGCCTCGATGTTGGTGACGTGCATGCCGCGGGCGTCGAGATCGGCGACCGGAAGGACGACGACCGACCACGAGAGCGCCCGCTCGACGATCTCGGCGTACACCCGTTCCCGGGCGGCGGCGGTGAGCAGCTTGGAATCCGCGAGCCCCGGCACGCGCCCGCGCTGGCCGGCGGGCAGGATGCAGGCCGCGGCGACCAGCGGGCCGGCGCAGGCGCCGCGGCCCGCCTCGTCGGCCCCGGCGATCGTCTGGAAGCCGCGGCGGCGCAGCGTGCGCTCCATGTCCCAGAGCGCCTCGGGCCGGTCGTCGGCCAGCGTGCGGCGGGCACGGACCACCGGGGCGGATCGGGTGTGGGTGGGACGGACAGCCATCGCGGCACGACAGTACGACGACCCGGGAACCCCCCCGCCCCCCCCCCCCCCCCCGGGGGGGGGGGGGCCCCCCGGGGGGGGGGGGGGGCGCCCCCCCCCCCCCCGCGTCCGGTGGAGGACCGGTCAGATGTCGACCGTCGCCTCGGGGGCGACGGCCCGGAGGGCGTGGGCGCCGCAGGTGCAGCCCGGCGTCCGGTTGGAGAGCACCAGCGACACCGCGTGCGCACGGTCCCGGGCACCCAGCTTGCGCAGGATGGCCTTGACGTGGGACTTCACGGTGTCCTCGCTGATGAACAGGTTGCGGCCGATCTGGCGGTTGGACTGGCCCTGCAGCAGCTCGTCGAGCACGTCCTGCTCGCGGCGGGTCAGCGGCACCTCGGGGGCGAACGGCTTGGCGGCGGGCACTGCCGACGGCTCGACCCGGCGGATCTGCGGATCGACGACGGTGCGGCCGGCGCGGGCGGCCAGGATGGCCCAGCCGAGCAGGGTCGGCGAGGTGTTCATCATCAGGTAGCCGCGGATGCCGGCAGCGAGGGCCTCGTTGACCACGGCCGGGTCCTCGGTCGTGGCCAGGGCGATGATCGTGACCCGGGGGAATCGGCGGCGCAGATCACGGCAGGCGCCCAGGGTCGCTGCCCGGCCGGCGCCCAGCTCGACCACCACCGCGTCGGGGCGGGCGGTCTCGACCAGCGTGAGTGCTCGCCGGATCTCGCCGGGGGTGCCCACCGACTGCATGCCGGCGGTCTCGTTGATCATGCTGACCAGCCCCCGGCGCAGGACGGGCGCGTCGGCGAGGAGGAGCACGCGGGTGACCCCGCGGGCGGTGCTCGCCACAGGTGCAGACACAACAGACTCCGTTTCGACTTCCGGGAAGGTGCAATGTCTCCAACGGAAGGGTGAAACGGTTACTTGAATGTTTTCCCAGCACTTTTTTTCTACTGGTAGAGCGCACCGCCATTCGGCGCACGGAAAGTCACGCCAGTAACGGCGTGACCATTACCGGTCGAGATCGACCCTCCGTGCACGCCGCCGTCGGTGCCAGGCGGTGACCGGCACGGCACCGCCAGGCCCGCCGCATACGGCAGGACGGCGACGGCGCCGACCTGCGATGCTCCGCCCCCGGTCGGCCCCACGGGGACCGCCGCGGCCGCCTCGGTGCCCTGGATGTCGGGCGAGTCGAGCAGGCCGAACCGGTCGAGCGGCCAGACGACGAGCGCGGCCTTGCCGATGACGTCGTCCACCCCGATCGTCCCCGCATACTGGTCCCCTACGTGCGAGCGGGAGTCCGCCGACGCGGAACGGTGGTCACCCATGACCCACAGCCGCCCCTCGGGCACGGTCACCGGCCCGAACGCCCGCCGCTCGATCGGGTCGTTCTCGAAGACGTAGGGCTCCTCGAGCGGTTCGCCGTCCACGGTGACCCGGCCCTCGGCGTCGCAGCACTGCACCGTCTGCCCCTCGGTGGCGATCACCCGCTTGACGAAGTCGTCCTCTCGCGGCGGGGCGACGCCGATCGCCCGGCCCAGCCACAGCAGCCCCCCGGTGAACCAGTTGTCCGGCTCGTCGATCGAGATCTCCGGCGTCCAGGTCTCCGGTCCCCGGAAGACGACGATGTCGCCGGCCTCGGGCTCCCCGAACCAGTACGGCACCTTGTTGACCAGCACCCGGTCGCCGGTGCAGCCGGCGCAGCCGTGCAGCGTCTGCTCCATGGAGCCCGACGGGATGAAGAAGGCCTGCACGAAGAACGTCTTGACCACCAGGGCCAGGACGAAGGCGATCAGCAGCAGGACGGGCAGCTCGCGTAGCAGCGAGCCCTTCTTGGCGTCGTCGTCATTCCGGCGCCGTCTACCCGCCCTCCCGGACGCCGCGCCGGCCGTGGAGGTCTCGTCGGGTTCGCCGGATTCACCCGGAACGACGTCGGCGGGCCCCCCGGGCCGGTCGCTGCTCATCGGTATCAGCGTACGGCGCGGGGGACCCGCCGAGATCCAACCGGTCGGACCGGCTGTCAGGCGTGTCCTCGCGGGAGGTCAGCGCGCGACGGGCTCGCGCTTCTCCTTGATCTTGGCGGCCTTGCCGCGCAGCTCGCGGAGGTAGTACAGCTTGGCGCGACGCACGTCACCGCGGGTCAGCACCTCGATCTTCTCGACGACCGGGGTGTGCACCGGGAAGGTGCGCTCGACGCCGACGCCGAAGCTGACCTTGCGCACGGTGAAGGTCTCGCGGATGCCACCGCCCTGACGGCGGATGACCACGCCCTGGAAGACCTGGATGCGCGAGCGGTTGCCCTCGATGACGCGGACGTGCACCTTGACGGTGTCACCCGGGCGGAACGAGGGGATGTCGTCGCGCAGCGAGTCGGCGTCGAGTGCGTCCAGCGTGTTCATCTCGGCAGTCCTCATGTTCTGGCTGTGTACTGATCAGCCGGGTACTCAGCAGCGGGGTCGATCTCGGTCCGGACAGCGGAACGCCCCGGCCGTCCGTTCCGGGGAGCTGCGGCTCCGGTCAGGAGCTCCCGGCGGCGGGGCCGTCGGTCAGCAGCAGCTCTCTACTGTGCCACACCTTCAGCCGACGACGCGCGGCGGCCCCGTCCACGGGCCGGTGGCCAGCTGCCCCAGCAGCGCCGGCAGCTCCTGCGGCACGAACCCGACGGTACCGGCGGCCAGCTCCTCGGTCGTCCACCAGCGGTGCGGCTCGTCGGCGAGCAGCTCCAGCTCGGTGAGCGCACCGGGCACCACCTCGTGGACGACGTCGCGCAGCACGAAGTAGGTCTCGCGGGTGTCGTAGCACTGGTCGCCGAACGGGCCGACGTGCCGGCGCAGCCAGACCGGCCCCTCGAGCGCGGACGGGTCGGCGTCCAGCCCGGTCTCCTCGGCGAGCTCCCGCACGGCGGCGGCGTGCAGCGTCTCGCCGTCCTCCACTCCCCCGCCGGGGGTGTACCAGAACAGCACCTCGCCGGGCGGCAGCGACGGGTCCGGGAGGCGGGCGCCGAGCAGCAGCACCCGGCCGGCCGGGTCGAGGACGACGACCCGCGCCGTCGTGCGCAGGACCGGCCGGTCAGTCACCGGCCAGCGCCGCCCGCTCGGCGTCGGTGAGCGCGTCCTCCGGGAGCGCCGCGAGCAGGTCGGGACGGCGGGCCGCGGTGCGCCGCAGCGACTCCGCGCGCCGCCAGCGGGAGATCGCCGCGTGATCGCCGGAGAGCAGGACGCCGGGCACCTCGTGGCCGCGCCAGCCGGCCGGGCGGGTGTAGGAGGGACCTTCGAGCAGGCCGTCGGCGTGCGAGTCGAACTCGACGGACTCCCGGTTACCCACCACGCCGGGGATCAGCCGGGTGACGGCCTCGGTCATGACCAGGACGGCGGACTCCCCGCCGGCGAGCACGTAGTCGCCGATGGAGACCTCCGAGACCGGCCCGGAGTCGGCGGCCCCGTCGGCGACCCGCTGGTCGATGCCCTCGTACCGGCCGCAGGCGAAGACCAGCCCCGGCTCGGTCGCCCACTCCGCGGCCATCCGCTGGGTGAACGGCCGGCCGGCGGGGGTCGGGACGACGAGCCGGGTGCCCGGCGGGCGGACGGCGTCCAGCGCCCTCCCCCACGGCTCGGGCTTCATCACCATGCCGGGACCGCCGCCGTAGGGGGCGTCGTCAACGGTGCGGTGCACGTCGTCGGTCCACTCCCGCAGGTCGTGGACGCCGACGCTCACCAGGCCGCGCTCGATGGCCTTGCCGATCAGCGACTGGCGCAGCGGCGCGAGGTACTCCGGGAAGATCGTGACGACGTCGATCCGGAAGGTCACTTCTCGACCCGCCGGTTCGCTCCCGCCCGGCGGAGCCGGCCGATCACAGAGCCGCTCACAGGTCGAGCAGCCCCTCGGGCGGGTCCACCACCAGGAAGCCGCCGGCGACGGCGACGGTGGGCACGATCGCCGAGACGAACGGGATCAGCACCTCACCGCCCTCGCTGCGGCGCACCACCAGCAGGTCCTGGGCCTCGTGCCGGACGGCGGTGACCTGGCCGAGCACCGAGTCGTCGGCCAGCCGGGCGGTCAGGCCGACCAGCTGGTGGTCGTAGTAGGAATCGGGCTCCTCGATCTCCGGCAGGTCGGCGATCGGGACCACCAGGAGGGTGTTGCGCAGCTCGTCCACGGCCTCGCGGACGTCGTAGACCTCGCCGGTCGGCCCGGCGAGCTGCAGCAGCAGCGTGCCGCTGTGCCACCGCTGGTCGACGACGGTCAGCGGACCGCGCTCGGGCGGGTCGGTGAGCAGCACCGTGCCCGGGGCGAAGCGGAGGTCGGGGTCGTCGGTGCGGACCTCGACGGTGGCCAGACCACGGACACCGTGGGGCCGGCCGATGCGGCCGACCACCACGGTGTCGGTGAGTTCGTCCGGGGTGCTCAAAGAGCTCGTGCTCAGCGCCCGTCGGTGTCGACGACGTCGACCCGCAGGCCCCGCCCGCCGACCCCGGTCATGACCTGGCGCAGCGCCTTGGCGGTGCGCCCGCCGCGGCCGATGACCTTGCCGAGGTCGTCGGGGTGCACCCGGATCTCGAGGGTCTTGCCACGGCGATTGGTGAGCAGGTCGACGGTGACGTCGTCGGGGTTGTCGACGATGCCCTTGACCAGGTGCTCGAGCGCTTCTTCGAGCACGTCTTACTCGGCCGGCGTCTCGGCCGGAGCAGCCTCGGCCACAGGGGCCTCGGCGGCGGGCGCCTCGGCGGCGGGCGCCTCGGCGGCGGGCGCCTCGGCTGCGGGCGCTTCGGCTGCGTCGGCCTTGGCGGCGGGGGCCTCGGCGGCGTCGGCCTTGGGGGCGGCCTTCTTCTTCGGGGTGGTCGCGCCGGCAGCCGGCTCGTCCATGCCCGCGCGGACGGCGGCCTCGTAGATGGCCTTCTTGTCCGGCTTGGGCTCGGCGACCTTCATGGGAGCCGGAGCCGGCTCACCCTTGAACTGCTGCCAGTCGCCGGTCACCCGGAAGATGGCGGCGACGGCCTCGGTCGGCTGCGCGCCGACACCCAGCCAGTACTGGGCGCGCTCGCTGTTCACCTCGATGAAGGAGGGGTCCTCCTTCGGGTGGTACTTGCCGATCGTCTCGATGGAGCGGCCGTCCCGCTTGGTGCGGGCGTCCGCGACGACGATGCGGTAGTACGGCGCGCGCATCTTGCCGAGGCGCATGAGCTTGATCTTGGTTGCCACGGTGGGTGGTGTTCTCCTCGAACGCGTTTCGGTTGCTCGCCGGAGCGGCGTGTGGGGGTACGCCGGGGCGGAGCCAGGGACACGGGCGTCAACGGTGAGAGGGCCGCCGCCGCCGTGTTCGACCGTTCATTGTGCCAGATGGCGCCGGGAGTCGACCGGCCGCCGTCTCAGCTGGCGCCGAGCACCACGCCCCGGGCGTTGAGCCACCGCGAGGGACGCGGGCCGGCCAGGCGCCGCTCCAGGCGTCCCCGCAGCCAGACCATCAGCAGTCCCACGGCGGTGAGCGTGACTGCCATGCCAAGCCCGTAGGCAAGTACCAGGACGACGCCGAAGACCGTCCGGCCGAGGCTGACCGAGGCGAGCAGAACGATCAGCGCCGAGGGACTGGGCAGCTTGCTGGGCGTGCGGCAGCGCCTCTGCGTCCCGGCCGGCGCTGAGCAGCGCAAAGGCCATCGCGTCCTGAGGAATCGAGGTTGTGTCGCCATGATCACCGTGAATGCCGGAGAGTTGCTGGCAAGGGCTCAATGGGTGGCGGGCGCCCGTGCTACGTGTCCTCGGCGACGCAGACCGCGACGAGGCGGTCGACGGCCGAGGTCACGTCGCTGGCAACCGCCCCGTCGAGGGTGCCGGTGTCGAGAGCGACCCGGGCGAAGCCGACGCGCGTGACGACCTCCTCAAGTTCGGGGGCCACATCGGCCCTACCGTCTGCCCCACCGAGTACCTCCTGCAGGGTGGCCTGCTCGTCGCGGAGGGACTCACGGACGGCGGCGAGGTCGGCGTCCTCCTCCAGCGCCAGCCGCACCTGTTCGTCGAGCGCGAGGACGGCGGGCGCGGCGTCCCGGCACGGGCCGGCGGCGAACTCGTCCGCGTCGGGCAGGTCACGGCCGCCACTGCAGCCCACGACGGCGAGCATGACGAAGGGCAGTACGAGCATCCGGCGCGGGATGGCCGGTCGTGCGGCGTCGGCGCGCAGCGGCGTCGGGGCTGTCATCGGAGCTCCGGGGAGGGACCGGCCGACGGCCGGTGCGCAGGGCACCGGCCGTCGGCTGCGGATGAGACGTGGATCAGGCGTGGATCAGTCCTGGTCCTCGCCGTCGTCCAGGTCCTCCTGCAGGTTCACGGCGTCGAAGTGCGGCAGGCCGACGTAGGGGAACTTGTCGGTGAACGGCACGTCGTTGTCCGGCACCGCGTCGCCCAGGGCGTTCGGGCGCCCGACGAGCTCACCCTCGAGCACCTGCAGCTCGATGTCCACGACGTCGTCGATGAGCCGCCGGCCGTTGGGGAACCCGGCCAGGTCGTTCTCGAGCACGCCCAGCCGGTTCGGCTCGGCCGCGGGCGGGATGGACATGTTGAGACGCAGCATCTCCGACGGCTGGAAGGTCGCCGGGTTGACGTCGGCGTTGAGCAGCTGCGAGTTGAGGTTGACGTCGGCGACCGTGTCGGGGCAGCCCTCGACGGCGCAGATGCCGGTGAGGAACACCTCGACGAGGTCGGTCCGCGGCGCGTCGAGCGCGGGGACCCCGTAGATGAGCTCGAAGAGCTCGGGCACGATCGGGTCCTGCACGTACTGCAGGAACTCCTCGTCCTGCTGCGGGGTCGACGCGTTGAACTTGTCCTTGTCCTTGAGCGGGATGACGACCTCGTTCACCAGCGGGTTGCCGAGGCGCGAGACCTGCACCTGCGGACCGAAGGCCCGCTCGCCGCCGCCGCCGTCCGTGCGACTGAACACCTGGACAATCGGGCGCTCGGTGTCGCTCCACACGCCGATGACGGGGTTCTTGTCCACCGCACCGTTGAGGGCCAGGGTCGAGGCGGGCACCTGGAGAGCGATCGTCTGCACGTTGTAGCCGGCCAGCGTGTCGTTGCCGTCCTCGACGAAGTCAGCGCCGTCCAGAACGGGGCTTTCGTCGTCGACGACATCGGCGCCGTAGAGCAGATCGAAGATCCGCAGGTCGAGGAAGAACGGGTCGTCGGCCTGCCCTGCGTAGCTGTAGCCCGCACCGGTCTTCAGGGGCACGGTCGCGGCCTCGCGGAGCGGCTCGTAGCCCTCCGGCATCGAGGCCGGGCCGACGAAGGACGGCGCCACCGGCGCGTCGTCGATGAGCAACTCTTTCGGGCCGTTCTGCCGGATGAGGGTGAGGTCGTAGGTCTGGAAGATGTTGAGGTCCTCGTCCGGCAGCGTCGTTACGGGGCCGGTGTTGTAGAGGAACGTGTCGGGATTGCGGACGACGGTGTTGAACACCCAGCGGTAGGTCAGGTCCGCGACCGCGTCGCCGTTGTTGTCGATGTTGATGTCGTAGTTGGACCCCTCTTGGAAGCGGTAGAAGTTCGGGCCGCCGTCGGGCTCGGAGAAGGGGTTCCAGTCGGCGATGAGCGTGACGCTGTCGGGGTCGTCAGGACTGACGAACGCGTAGACGTCGGTGTTGTCGAGCCGGCGGTCGTCGGAGATGGCCGGCGCCTCTCGGTGACTCGACGCGCCGACGACCCCCGGCGCGAGCGAGGCCCCGCCTACGACCACGCCGACAGCGGCCACGGCTGTGAGTGCCCTCCGCTGATGCACTGATCTGCTCAAGTCAGACTCCCCTGTTGTGAGCGCGCGCCTCTCGTGGCCGTGCTCTGGTGGCGGCCGTCCCGCAGGGCCGCCGGGCTGCATCGGTGGCACGTGACGGGAGCAAGCTCTCGAAACGTAGCTGTCAAAAGTGACCCTGACCACATGTGCGGCCGACCCGCGGCATTCATCGGCTGCTGCCGGTCGTGAGCGGGCGTTGACCAGATGTGATAGCCCCTGGTCAGGCATCGGGTTGGGCCAGGTGTCTGACTGCGACGGCCGAAAAAGATCGATCCTCCAACGACGGGCGGCTCCACGGTCTGGCCCAGAACTCCTGGTGGACGGGGATCTGCGGTGGCATGGCGGGGCCGGAAGCACCGACCGGATCCTGGATGTGAGTATGGGAGGTCCGCTCGGCCGTGGTCCGGGAACGCAGCCGGATCGGCGACTGGAGGCGACCTCGTCGTGGACCGGAGGAGCCGCTCGGCGATCGGCACCCTGGTTGACCGGTGCACCGGCTACTGCGGCTGGTTCACCTGCCCGGCGGGCACCGCGTCGAACAGCTGCGGTCGCGGAGCTCCCGTGTCAGCTAGCCGGCGAGGCGGTCCAGCGTCGTACCTGCCGTCTCGGCGTGTCGGACCGAGAAGTGGGGGTTGACCTCGAGCGCCGACGTCAGATCGCGCACCGCCTCGGCCGTACGACCGAGCGAGGCGGCGATCATGCCGCGGTGGAAGAGAAAGAGCGCCGGTCGTCCGCCGAGCGACAGGGCCTCGTCGGCGTACTGGAGTGCCTCCGCGTCCCTCCCGTTGACGTGCAGGCTCCATGCGAGCGCATCGGCAGCGAACACGCTGGGTGCTCGCGCGTACGCGGCCTGGGCCGCCACGAGCGCCTGTTCGGGCGAGCCGTGGTCGGCCTCGAACAGCGCGGTCTCGAGGTCCACGGCCGAGCCGCTCTCCTCCAGCAGCGTCGTAGCGATCCGCACGACGTCGAACCGGTCCTGCGCCTGATCCGTCCGCCCCAGGGAGGCGAGCAGCTCCCCCTCCTCGACGAGGTACTGCTGGACGGGGACGCGCCCGGTCACCTCGGCGTAGCCCGACAGGGCCTCGTCGGTTCGTCCGGCCGCCGCAGTCGCGCGCGCCGCTGACGCCTGCAGCGCGAGCGAGTCCGGGTCGCGGGCGAGGCCGCGCTCGTAGAGCTCGGACGCGGCCTGCACGTCGCCGCCGTAGTGCCACGCCAGCTCCCCGAGGTGGTGCAGGGCGAAGCCGGCGTCCTCGTCGCTTCCCGCGACGTCGAGCGCTCTCTGCATGGCTTGACGAGCCCCGTCGATGTCGCCGCGCAGCTCTCGGGCATAGGAGATGCGGGCGAGCGTGGGGAAGCCGGGGTTGACGTCGGCCATCTTCTGCAGCGCATCGGCGGCCTCGTCGTAGCGGCCGAGCTCGGTCAGCGCGTCGGTCAGGACGCCGTACGACGTCGCGTCGTAGCTGTTGATCGCCAGAGCCGCGCGGGCCGTGTCGGCGGCATGCTCGAAGTCGTGCTGCGCGGCCTGCAGGGTGGCCAGCCCGGTCAGCGCCACAGCGTTCTCTTCGGGCTGGATCTCGAGCGAGCGCTCCAGCGCCGCTTGCGCTTTGGCGTACCAACTGGGGTCAGCGGTGACGCGCGCCCGATCCACGTAGAGCAGACCCAGGGCGGCCCATCCCGGGTAGTCGCCGGGGACCCGCTCGAGCCGTGCCTGCAGCGCCTCGAGGCTGCCGGCCTCGGCCGCCGGTGCGGATTGCTCGACGGCCTCTTCGCGGTCGACCGCGTCACCTGGTGCGCCGAGCACGGCACCGGCGAGCAGCAGGATCACCGCAAGTGCCCCTGCGCCCAGCAGGAGCGCGATGCGCCGGAGGGCGATGGTCACGCGGCTCCTCGGGGTCGTCCGGGCGAGAGAAGACGGAGAGTAGAGCCTCCATGGTGCACCCGGAGACCCCTGCTGTCGCGTGGCATCCGGTGATCGGATCTCTGCCGACAACCACTGCCGACCGTGCGACGGCGCAAAGCGAGCAGACATCGCGCGGCCGCGCAGGCGGAGGACTGCGAGGAGGTTTCCAGCTACGGCCTGTCGGTGGCACTCGTCATGGCGAGAACGCGATGAGGTGTCACCTCGGCGATGAGGGATCCGCCCGCCTCCGCCCTCCATGGCGGCTTCGTGGGGGCGGGGCGGTCAACGGCGGACGGCAGCGACGACCCGCGTGGCGGCGTCGTCGACCGGGATCGCCTCGCGCTCGCCGGTCTTCCGGTCGCGCAGCTCCAGGACGCCCTCGGCCAGGCCGCGGCCGACGGTGACGATCGTCGGCATGCCGAGCAGTTCGGCGTCCTTGAACTTCACGCCCGGGGAGACCTTGGGGCGGTCGTCGTAGAGCACGGTGAGCCCGGCGGCGACCAGCTCGCCGGCCAGCGCCTCGGCGGCCTCGAAGATCGCGGTGTCCTTGCCGGTGGCGACGACGTGCACGTCGGCCGGGGCGACCTCGCGAGGCCAGGCCAGGCCGAGCTCGTCGTGGGTGGACTCGGCGATGGCGGCCACCGCGCGGGAGACGCCGATGCCGTAGGAGCCCATGGTGACGGTGACGAGCTTGCCGTTCTCGTCGAGCACCTCGAGGTCGAGCGCCTCGGCGTACTTGCGGCCCAGTTGGAAGATGTGGCCCATCTCGACGCCGCGGGCGAGCTCCAGCGGGCCGGAGCCGTCGGGCGCGGGGTCGCCGGGCAGCACCTCGGCGGCCTCGATGACGCCGTCCCAGGTGAAGTCGCGGCCGGCGACGAGGTCGAAGACGTGCTTGCCCGCCTCGTTGGCGCCGGTGATCCACCGGGTGCCGGCGACCACGCGGGGGTCGACGAGGTAGCGGATCTTCGACTCGCTGCCCGCGCCCAGCACCTGCGGGCCGATGTAGCCCTTCACCAGCGCGGGGTTGCCGGCGAAGTCGGTGAACGGCTCGACCTCGGCCGGGGCGAGCTGGGCCTCGAGGCGCTTGGCGTCGACCTCCCGGTTGCCGGGGATGCCGATGACCAGCGGCTCGCGGGTGCCGTCGGGGTGCACGAGCCCGACGACGACGTTCTTCAACGTCGAGGCGGCGGTGTAGCCGGCGTCGGGGAACATCTCCTGCGCGACGGCGACCAGCGTGTCGATGGTCGGGGTGTCGGGAGTGTCCTCGACGTGCGCCTCAGGCAGGCCCTCGAGCGGGATCTCGTCGGGGACGACGGTGCGGACCGCCTCGACGTTGGCCGCGTAGCCGCCGGGCGAGCGGACGAAGGTGTCCTCGCCGATCGCCGTCGGGTGCAGGAACTCCTCGCTCCTGGAGCCACCCATGGCGCCGGACATCGCCGAGACGATGGCGTACTCCAGGCCGAGCCGGTCGAAGATCCGGATGTAGGCGTCGCGGTGCGCGGCGTAGGACCTGTCGAGGCCGGCGTCGTCGACGTCGAAGGAGTAGCTGTCCTTCATCGTGAACTCGCGGCCGCGCAGCAGCCCGGCCCGGGGCCGCGCCTCGTCCCGGAACTTGGTCTGGATCTGGTACAGCGACAGCGGCAGGTCCTTGTACGACGAGTACAGGTCCTTCACCAGGAGCGTGAACATCTCCTCGTGCGTGGGCCCGAGCAGGTGGTCGACGCCGCGGCGGTCCTTGAGCCGGAACAGGTTGTCGCCGTACTCGGTCCAGCGGCCGCTCGCTTCGTAGGGCTCCTTGGGCAGCAGCGAGGGGAAGTGCACCTCCTGCGCGCCCATCCGGTCCATCTCCTCGCGGACGATGCGCTCGACGTTGCGGAAGACGCGGAAGCCCAGCGGCAGCCAGCTGAACCCGCCGGGAGCCGCCCGCCGGATGTAGCCGGCGCGCACGAGCAGGCGGTGGCTCGGGACCTCGGCGTCGGCCGGGTCGTCCCGAAGGGTCCGCAGGAACAGGGATGACATCCGCAACAGCACGGAAAGAGTCTCCCAGGCGACCACAGGCCGACGTCCACGGGATTCGGGGGGCGGCGCCGCTCCTGCCGCCGGCGACCGGTCAGGCGGGTTCGGGCACCCCGCCCGGGTCCCCACCGGGGTCGTCGGGCGACGGTTCGATCGGCGCCGGCGGCAGCGTCTCGGGGGTGTCGGGCAGCAGCTCACCCGGGTCGTCGGGCGCGGGCTCGTTCGGATCGATCAGCGGATCGGGCTCCGGGAGTGGCGAGACCATGCGAGGAGTCAACCAGCGCAGCTCACGAGCGGCACCCCGCGGGCAGCGGGGCACGCCCTCGAGGAGACCCAGCCGGGGAGGAACCCCGCACCGGCGCCGACACCTGCTGCATCTACTGACGCGCGCGGGTGGCCGCCGGCCAGCCGGCGTGGGCCGCCAACTGTCAGCCGATGACGTACTCCCCTGCGCCGAGACGGAAATTCGACAGAGGCAGCCCCGACTCGCGGTGGACGGTCATCAGGACCGCCGGCGCGATCACCACACCCGCACATCGGCCTCACCCGTCACTGCCGTCACCTATCGCGCGATTTTGTTGCCTCCCACCCCTCCATCCGGGACGAGGCTGCCGATACCAGGGATGGACAAGCCCGGCCTCGACGGCGCCCAGTTCGGCGGCTCCGCGGGGAATTGATGAAGAGGTGCACCTTGAACCGCATCACGCGCGCAGCCATGACCCTGCCGGTGGCCGGCCTCGCCCTGCTGATGGCGGCGGGTCCCGCCGCTGCAGCCGAGGGTTCCGCCCGCGCCACCCTGGCGCCCGTTCCCGTCAACCCCGTGAACGCGAGCGGCACGGGGTCGGTGCAGATCTCCGGGACGACCCTGTCGTTCACCCTGGCGGCCCAGGGGCTGCTCGCGGGGGCGCCGCATGCGGCGCACATCCACTTCGGTGAGACGGCCCGCAACGAGTGCCCCACGGCGTCGGACAACAACGCCGCGGCGCTGTCGGGTGAGACCGACCCCCACCAGCACTTCACCACCACCGAGGGTGCTCCGGCCTACGGCGAGATCGTCGTGTCGCTGACCACCAGCGGGGACACCTCCCCCGCCTCCGGCCTGGCCGTGGACCGGTTCGCCGTCGGTGACAACTTCGAGTACTCCCGCGGCGACGTCCAGGTCAGCGAAGAGGTCGCCCAGGCGATCCTCGGCGGCAAGGCCGTCGTCGTCATCCACGGTGTGGACTACGACGGCGACGGCACCTACAGCGCCGGGAACCGCGGCGTGTCCGACCTGGACCCGTCGCTGCCGGGCGAGGCGACCGACCCGGCCCTGTGCGGCGTGCTGAACGCCACGCCGGTCGGCGGGGTCGCAGCCGGTGACGGCAGCTCCTCCACCGACGAGAGCAGCACCCTTCCCTACGTCCTCGGGGGCGTGGGCCTCACCGCCGCCGCCGGCGCGGCGTTCGCCGCTCGGCGCAGCTCCCGCACCACGGCCTGATCCCCAGGACCATGCCCGACCGCGCACCCACCGCCTGCCCCGGTCCGATGACCGGGGCAGGCGGTGCGGTGCGCATCGGGGGCTCCTATCCCCCGCCTCCACCCCCGGTCCGGACGCCGGATGCCGATGCCGATGCCGGACTCCAGGCCCTGCTCGCCCGGCCACCCCGGGTCACCCGGTACGAGCTGGCGCGAGGTCGCCCGTCCCGTCCGGTCCGTCCCCGCGCCTCTCGCGTCTGGGCGGGGACGTCGATGGCGCTCGCCGCCGCGAGCGTCGGTGCCGTCGTCCTCCTCCCCCAGGACACCGGCAGTCCCGCCCGGCTGGACACGCCCGTGGCCGTCGCCGCGACGCCGGGCGCTTCCACACTCCCCGCCGAGGTGGCCACCCCCGCCGCCACGTCCTGGCAGCTGTCCGCCAGCGAGCCGGTACGGGTGCGGATCCCCGCCCTGGACGTCACCTCCACGGTCATCCGGCTCGGGCTGGAACGGGACGGCGCCCTGGAGGTCCCCGCCGGCGCCTACCCGGTGGGCTGGTACGAGGGCGGCCCCACCCCGGGCCAGCTGGGACCGTCCGTCCTCGCCGGGCACGTCGACTGGGAGGGCGAACGCGGGGCCTTCTACGGGCTGCGGGAGCTCCGCGCCGGGGACACCGTGGTCATCGACCGCGCCGACGGGACCGTGGCGACCTTCCGCATCGACCGCGTCGAGAGGCACGCCAAGGAGGACTTCCCCACCGAGGAGGTCTACGGCGACATCGAGCACGCCGGTCTGCGGCTGGTCACCTGCGGAGGTGCCTTCGACGAAGGCACCGGGGACTACCAGGACAACGTCATCGTCTTCGCCACGCTCACCACCGGCTAGGTTCGGCAGCAGGGTGTGATGGATGTGCGTAAGTCGCGCAGCCGTCACGCCCTGCTGGCGTTGTGCCGTCAGCCCGGTGAGGCTGGTGGCGCCGCGGAACCTATGCGCGGCGTTCTGCCCGCCCGGCTGACCGTCTCACCGGGTCCGCGCCCACCGGGAACCGGTGGGGCGGGCGCCGAGACGGCTGCCGGGGTGCGACGGGCAGCTCGTGCGCCGGCGCGGTCGCGCGGGATCGGCCTCGTGGGTGTGCCGGGTGCCCGCACCGGAGCAGCGTGGCTGCTGGTGCTTCCATCCCCGCGGCCGGCCGGACGGGTGCCCGGGCGGCGGCGCTGGTGGGGTGCGGATCGGCGCTCCGGACCGCGAGGTCCGGCCGTGAGGCCGTGCGCGAGGGCGCGCCGGCCGATCGCGACCGCGGCACCTTCGTGCCGGGTCACGCTCGTCTGGAGGGCGGGTGTGGCTGTGGGGCCGCCGGTGAGTACACGTTGCCAGTCCCGCCCGCCGACCTTGCTGGTGTAGCGCGGGTCGACGGTGACGACGGCGAGCTCGGCGGTTGCGGCCATCGCGGCCAGCCGGGTACGGAACGCCAGCGTGGGAAAGCCCGACAGCAGCCGACGGAAGCGCCGATTTCGGCCGTGCTTCTCCCGAGTGGTGTCGTCGGTGAACCCGAGCTCCTCGACCGCGACCGCCCGCGCCCCGGTCGTTGCGGCGAAGTCGAGAAGGGCGGTGATCGCCTCTCGCAACCGCGCGTCCCGCGTGGTCGTCGGTAGGCCGTCGAGCTGCAGCGGGATGCGGATCGGCCGTCCGATCGGGTTGCCGTCCTGGTCGAGGCGGGCGGCAGCGAGATGGTCGGCGTTGAGGTCGACACCGACCAGACCGCCGAGCCGGGCCTGCTGCAGCGTCAGCGCCGGCTGCGCTTGCCGGACCCACGCGATGCGCAGCATGACCTTCTCGCGGCCGCGCCGGGCGGTGGTGAAGTCGACGCCGAGCCGGACGGCGCGGCGGGCGTGCAACCGTTCCTCCAGCTCCTCGCGACGGTGGTGCAGTGGCACAGGGTGCGTGAGCCGGACCCGGCTGCCGCAGCCGAACCTCGCCTGCACCGGCTCGGGCACCGACACGGTCAGGAACCACTCCCCGGGCCGGTCCTGATCGTCCTGCCGCAGACTCAGGCACGGATTGCCGCCCAGAACGCCGGCGTTGCCGACGCATCCGAACCACGCCCGCCGCTCCTCCCAGGCCCGGCGCCACTGCTGCTCGTTCAAACCGGCGTCGTGGAAGTGGTGCCGCGTAGTCGCCAGCTGAACCCCACCCAGGCAGACGCCGTAGCGGCCCTCCGCACGACGACGCTGCACACCGGCGAGCTCGCCGCGCAGCACGTCCAGCCGGCGGCGCTTCATCACCCTCTCGTTCTCCGTCGCGTACCCGCTCCCGCACCGCTCACAGCGGCGCTTCGAGCAGCCGCAGGCCGCTGCCTTGCTCGGCAGCTCCGTGCGCCGCTCCAGGCGCCCGACCGCCGCCTGCAGCTGCCGTTGGTGGGCCCACAGCTGCTCTTTCGCGGCGCGAACGGCGGCGTCGTTGTCCACACAGATGCTGCCCGCGTACCGGGAGTGGATGCCGAACCGCGCCGACAGCTCCTTCTGCCGGTCGTTGGCCCGATCCCGCCGCTGCGCCGAGGCCAGGTCCGTAGCCCGCGCCCGCGACAGATGCGCGCCGACCGCAGCCAGCAACTGCTGCTCCCAGCCGGTCAGCCTCAGCCGACTGCCCACACTCACACCCGACGGCGGCGCAACCACCCGAGTCGGCAACCGAGGGCGGGAAGGAGTCACAGCCGGAGCATGCCTGGGACCACCGACAAGACTTACGCACAGCAGATCTCACCTTGCTGCCGAACCGACCACCGGCTGAGCGCGCCCGCCGTCCGCACACCACCGGTAATGACACCGTGGCTCCACCCGCCGTCCCGGGCCGTGGCGGAGGACAGGGGCCGAGGAGGTGGACTCTCCGGCCTAGCCCACCACGCGGCCGCGCAGAACCGTTCGTTGCGGTCGCTGCAACGAGTCGAGGTCCGCCCGCGGATCCGAGTCGTAGACGACGACGTCCGCCTGCGCGCCCTCCTCGATCCCCCGCAACCCGAGCCACTCCCGCGCCTGCCAGGAGCCTGCGGCCAGCGCCGCCTCGGCGGGGATCCCGGCCTCGCACAGCGCCCTGATCTCGTCGGCGATCACCCCGTGGTCGATGCCGCCGCCGGCGTCGGTGCCGGCGAACACCGGCACGCCCGCCTCGTAGGCAGCCCGCACCACGGCACCGGAGTTCGCGTACAGCCGCCGCATCGTGCTGGCGTAGGTGGGGAACTTCTTCTCCCCCGCATCCGCGAAGCCCGGGAAGTTCTCCACGTTGACCAGCGTCGGGACGACGGCGGTGCCGCGGCGGGCCATCTCGCCGATCAGCTCCTCGGTGAGCCCGGTGCCGTGCTCGATGCAGTCGATCCCGGCCGCGATCAGCCCGGGCAGCGCGTCGGTGCCGAAGGTGTGCGCGGTGACCCGCGCCCCCTCCTCGTGAGCGGCCGCGATCGCCGCCACCAGGGCGTCGGCCGGCCACTCGGGCGCCAGGTCGCCGACCGACCGGTCGATCCAGTCACCCACCAGCTTCACCCAGCCGTCGCCGCGACGGGCCTGGAGCCGGGTCTGCTCCACCAGGTCCTCGGGCTCGATCTCGACGGCAAGGCCGGGGATGTACCGGCGGGTGCGGGCGATGTGCCGGCCGGCCCGGATGATCGTGGGCAGCTCAGGGTCGTCGTCCAGGGCACGGGTGTCCACCGGGGACCCGCAGTCGCGCAGCGCCAGCACCCCGGCGTCCCGCTCGGCCAGCGCCTGGGTGCGCGCATGGGCGAGGTCCTCGACGTGCCCACCGCCGCGGGCGATGCCCACGTGGCAGTGCGCGTCGACCAGCCCGGGCAGCAGCCAGCCGCCGCGGCTGACCGTCTCCGCCCCCGGCACCGGCTCGAAGGTGAACCGGCCCTCGCGCACCCAGACGTCGCGGTGCTCGCCCGCGGGCAGGACGACCCCGGACAGGTGCAGTGCTGCCCCCGCCCGCCCCACCGATGACGGCAACGTGCTCACCGGCCGCGCTCGTCCTTGAACTGGTCGAAGTTCAGCTTCGTGAGGTCGGGCATCCCCTGGCCGGGGGGCAGACCGGGCATCCCGCCGCCGCCGAAGGGGTTCCCCCCACCCGGGAAGCCGGCACCGGGCGGCAGGCCGGGCGCACCCACGGGGCGCCGGGCCGGGCCGCCCTTGCCCTTGCCGCCCTTGCCCTTCTTGCCCTTGCCGCGAGCCGCCTGCGCCTGCTGCTGGCGGCCGCGCTGCTTCTTGGACATCGGCCCCATGCCGGGCAGACCCATGCTGCCGGCCATCTGGCCCATCATCTTCTGCGCCTGGGCGAACCGTTCCAGCAGCGCGTTGACCTCGGTGACCGTCACACCGGAACCGTTGGCGATGCGCACCCGCCGCGACGCGTTGATGACCTTCGTGTCGACCCGCTCCTGCGGGGTCATCGATCGGATGATCGCCGCGGTGCGGTCGAGGTCGCGGTCGTCGATCTGCTTGAGCTGCTCCTTCATCTGGCCCGCGCCCGGGAGCATGCCGAGCAGGTTCGCGATCGGTCCCATCTTCCTGATGGCGATCATCTGCTCGAGGAAGTCCTCGAGGGTGAATCCCTCGCGGGAGGTGAGCTTGCCGGCCATCTTCTCGGCCTGGTCGGCGTCGAAGGCCTGTTCGGCCTGCTCGATGAGGGTGAGCACGTCGCCCATCCCGAGGATGCGCGAGGCCATCCGTTCCGGGTGGAAGACGTCGAAGTCGGTGAGCTTCTCGCCGGTGGAGGCGAACATGATCGGCTGCCCGGTCACGTACCGGACCGAGAGCGCGGCACCACCGCGGGCGTCGCCGTCGAGCTTGGTGAGGACGACGCCGCTGAAGCCGACGCCCTCCTGGAACGCCTGCGCCGTGGTCACGGCGTCCTGACCGATCATCGCGTCGACGACGAAGAGCGTCTCGTCGGGCTGCACGGCGTCGCGGATGTCGGCGGCCTGCTGCATCAGCTCGGCGTCGATGCCCAGCCGGCCGGCGGTGTCGACGACGACGACGTCGTGCATCGTGCGGCGGGCGTGGTCGATCGAGTCGCGGGCGACCCGCACCGGGTCACCGACGCCGTTGCCCGGCTCGGGGGCGAAGACGTCGACGCCGGCCTGCCCGGCCACGATGGACAACTGGTTCACCGCGTTCGGGCGCTGCAGGTCGGCGGCCACGAGCAGGGGCGCGTGGCCCTGGGACTGCAGCCAGCGGCCGAGCTTGCCGGCCAGCGTGGTCTTTCCGGCACCCTGCAGGCCGGCGAGCATGATCACCGTCGGCGACTGCTTGGCCAGCCGGATGCGGCGGGTCTCGCCACCGAGGATCTGGATGAGCTCCTCGTTGACGATCTTGATGACCTGCTGCGCCGGGTTCAGCGCCTGGGAGACCTCCGCGCCGCGGGCGCGCTCCTTGACCGCGGTGATGAACGCCCGCACCGCAGGCAGGGCGACGTCGGCCTCCAGCAGCGCGATGCGGATCTCGCGCGCGGTGGCATCGATGTCGGCGTCGGAGAGCCGACCCTTGCCCCGCAGGCCGGTGAAGACCTTGTCGAGGCGGTCGGAGAGGGTCTCGAACACAGCACGTCCTCAGCAGTCACGGGCGCGGGCTCGCCGCGCCACCTGACAGCCAGGGTATCGAGGGAACCGCGCCGCCGTTCAGGCCGCGGGGGCGAGCCGGGCCGGAACCGGCACCACGGCCGCGTCGCCGGTGACGACGGCGCTGCCGCAGTCGGCGCAGGCCCACTCGGGGCATTCGCCGCCGTCCTCGGTGTGCCCGTCGGTGCACGGCGGCTGCACGAATTCGCGGTCGTCCCCGCAGGAGGGGCAGGGCCACTGGCGGCTGTCCACGATCGACTCCTCTCGGCAGAGGGGACCGGTCCGTCCCCCAGCTCCTGCCGACGGTCGCACGCACCTCTGACAGAACCGCGGAGATCAGCCCGGCGTGTCCGGGGCGGGGGGCACCACGCCGCCGCGGGTCGCCGCCACGAGGGCGGCGTCCACGCGCTCGCGCTGCCGGGGATCGACCGGGGAGCCCGACGGGTTCGCCACGTAGAAGCAGTCGACCGCGTCGCCGCCCAGGGTCTCGATCCGCGCGCTGGTCACGTCCAGGCCCTCGCCGGCGATCGCGGCGGTCAGCCGGTAGAGCAGCCCGGCGCGGTCACCGGCGCGCACCTCCACGATGCCGGTGGCCCGGCCGCTCACCTCGTGGTTGTGCCAGGAGATCCGCGGCGGGGCGCCGCGCGTCTCCTCGCGGTAGTCGACCTCCCGCTGCCGCAACCGGTCGGACAGCGACAGCGTCCCCTCCAGGGCGGCGCGCACGCCGTCGGCCAGGATCTCCGGCACCGGCGCCCGGCCGAAGCGCGGCCGGACGGCGAAGACGCTGGTGCCGTAGCCGTCGACGACGGTCAGCTTCGCTGCCCGCACGTCCAGCTGGTTCAGCGCGAGCACCCCGGCGCAGGTGCTCAGCAGCCCCGGCCGGTCGGGGGCGCCGATCGTCACCTGCTGACCGTCGGCCACCTCCTCGATCCCGACCGTCACCGCGCGCGTCACCCCCGGGATGTCGGGCGCCGGCGCGCTGACCTGGGCCTGGGCGGGGTGCAGCACCGGCTCGGGATCGACCAGCTGGGTCCCGCCGATCTCGGCCTGCACGCGGGCCACCAGCGCGGCCACCAGGTGCGCCTTCCACGGCGACCACGCCGAGGTGCTGGTCGCGGCGCCGTCCGCCCGGGCCAGGGCGTGCAGCAGCTGGAGCACCGAGGCGTCGGACCCGATGGTGGCCGCCACCCGCTCGATCGTCGCGGGGTCGTCGATGTCCCGCCGGGTCGCCGTCGCCGGGAGCAGCAGGTGGTGGCGCACCAGTGTGGCCAGGACCGCGACGTCGGGCTCGGCGAACCCCATCCGTGCGCCGATCGCCGCGGCGACCGGCTCCCCCACCACGCTGTGGTCGCCGGGCCACCCCTTGCCGATGTCGTGCAGCAGCGCGGCCACCAGCAGGAGGTCGGGCCGGTCGACGTCGCGGGTGAGCTCGGACGCCGCGGCGGCGGCCTCGATCAGGTGGCGGTCGACGGTGTAGCGGTGCCACGGGTGCCGCTGCGGCAGCGACCGGACGCGGTCCCACTCGGGCAGCAGCCGGGACAGCAGGCCCTGCTGGTCCAGCTGCTCCAGGACGGGGACGGCCGGGCGACCGCTCGCCAGCACCCGGAGGAACGACCAGCGGGCCTCCGGAGGCCACGGCTCGGGCATCGGCGGACTGTGCACCGCGAGCACGTTGAGGGTGTACGGGGAGAGCAGCAGGCCGGCACGGGCGGCGGCCGCGGCGGCCCGGAGTACCAGCCCGGGGTCGCCGGCCGGGCAGGCGTCCCGGGCGAGCACCACCTCGTCGCCCTGTCGGACGACGCCCTCGGCCAGCGGCTCACGTCGCACCCGGCGGTACCGGCCGCGCGGCCGGCGGACCAGGGCGGCCTCCACCCGGCGCCAGGTCCCGTCGGCGACGAAGGCCAGCCGCCGTCCGGCGAGGCTGACCTCCCGGAGCAGCTGGTCCTCGTCGGCCAGACCGAGCGCCGCGGCGACCCCGCGCTGCTCCTGGCGCACCAGGAGGTCGGAGGACCGGCCGGAGCGGCGGCGCAGCTCGTCGCGCACGTCGAGCAGGAAGGCGTAGGCCTGCTCGGCCTCGGCGGTGGGCTCGTCGGCCAGCTGGGCGGCGGCGGCCGCCCGCAGCACCTGCCCTTCGCGCAGCCCGCCGTAGGCCTCCTTGAGGTCGGGCTCGAGCAGGAAGGCGAGCTCTCCCAGCCGCCGGCCCCGCTCCCGGCGCAGGTCCCGCAGCTGCGGCAGCAACCGCGAGGCGGACTGCCGCCAGCTGGCGAGGGTGGCCGTCCGCAGCCGGGTGGCCAGGTCCGCGTCCCCGGCGATCAACCGGGCGTCCAGCAGGCCCAGCCCGGCCCGCGGGTCGGTCGACGCGACGGTGACCGCCTCGGGGACCGAGCGCACCGAGTGGTCCAGGCGCAGGCCGGCGTCCCAGACCGGGTACCAGAGCGCGTCGGCGATCGCCGCGATCTCCGGGCGGCCCTCGTGCACGAGCACCAGATCGAGGTCCCCGTACGGCGGCAGCTCCCGGCGGCCGAGGCTGCCGACGGCCACCAGCGCGAGCCCGTCGGTGCCCCGGCGGGCCCGGGAGCTCCTCCCGGAGAGCGGCGGCAGGAGCGTCCCGGCGACGGCGTCGTCGAGCAGCCCGGCCAGCCACCCGTCCAGGGCCTCGACCCGCGCGGCCCGGCTCAGCCCCGGCAACGCCTCGGCGTCCAGCACGACTCCCCCTCGACGTGGTCGGCCGTCCGCGTCAGACGGCGTCCTCGCCACGCTCCCCGGTGCGCACCCGGACGATCTCGTCGATCGTGGTGACCCAGACCTTGCCGTCGCCGATCTGGCCGGTGGAGGCGGCCTCGACGACGGCGTCCACGACCCGGGCGGCGTCCACCTCGCTGACGACCACCTCGATGCGGATCTTGGGCACGAAGTCCACCTGGTACTCGGCGCCGCGGTACACCTCGGTGTGCCCGCGCTGGCGGCCGAAGCCCTGGACCTCGCTGACGGTGAGCCCGGCGATGCCGATCAGCTCGAGGGCGTTCTTGACGTCGTCGAGCTTGTACGGCTTGACGATCGCGGTGACCAGCTTCATGCCAGCGTCCTCTCGGTGGTGCGGGCCAGTTCCTGAGCCGTGGCACGTGCCTGGCCGGCCGGTGCGGCGGTGGAACTGCTGCTGCCGAGCGCGGCCAGGTCGTACCCGGACTCGGCGTGCACGGCGGTGTCGATGCCGGTGACCTCGTCCTCCTCGGAGATCCGGAAGCCCATCGTCTTCTGGAGGACGGTGCCGATGATCAGCGTAAGGACGAAGGAGAACACGAGGACAGCGACCGCCCCGACGACCTGCCGCCACAGCTGGTCGACGCTGCCGCCGAAGAACAGGCTCTCCACCCCCGCCGGGGCGTCCGGGTCGGCGAGGAAGCCGATGGCGATCGTGCCCCACAGGCCGCCGACCAGGTGCACACCGACGACGTCGAGCGAGTCGTCGTAGCCCAGCTTGTACTTCAGGCCCACGGCGAGGGCGCAGAGGCCACCGGCGATCGCGCCGATGAGGATCGCGCCGACCGGCGAGACCGCCGAGCAGGCGGGTGTGATGGCGACCAGACCGGCGACGACGCCCGAGGCGCCCCCCAGCGACGTCGAGTGCCCGTCCCGGATCCGCTCCACCAGCAGCCAGCCTAGGGTGGCCGCACCGGTCGCGACCAGGGTGTTCACCCAGGCGACGGCGGCGGTGTTGTCGGCGGCGAGCGCTGAGCCGGCGTTGAAGCCGAACCAGCCGAACCACAGCAGGCCGGCGCCGATCATCACCAGCGGCAGGTTGTGCGGGCGCATCGCCTCCCGGCCGAACCCGCGCCGCTCGCCGAGGACGAGGGCCAGCGCCAGGCCCGCCGCACCGGCGTTGATGTGCACCGCGGTGCCGCCGGCGAAGTCGATGGCCGCGAGGTCGTTGGCGATCCAGCCGCCGACGTGCTCGTCGAGGCTGAAGTCGAACACCCAGTGGGCGACCGGGAAGTAGACGACCGTCGCCCAGATGCCGGCGAACACCATCCACGCGCCGAACCTGGCCCGGTCGGCGATGGCGCCGGAGATGAGCGCGACGGTGATGATCGCGAAGACGGCCTGGAAGCCGACGAACGCCATGGCGGGCAGTCCGCCGTCCCCGGTCGTGACGTCCTCCATCAGCCCGGCGAGGCCGAAGAACTGCGACGGGTCGCCCAGCAGACCGAGGCCCACGTCGTCCCCGAACGCCATCGAGTAGCCGTAGAGGACCCACAGCACGCTGATCAGTGCCAGCGCCCCGAAGCTCATCATCATCATGTTCAGCACGCTCTTCGCGCGGACCATCCCGCCGTAGAAGAGCGCCAGGCCGGGGGTCATCAGCATCACGAGCGCGGCGCTGATGAGGATCCAGGCGGTGTCGCCGGTGTTGACCACGGCAACCTCCTCCAGTGTTCGGGGCCCAGGCGGCCCGTCTTCGAGTGAGGCTCACCGTGCCGGGGCGGTGTTTCCGGCGGCGCCGCTGCCGCGTTTCGCGGCGGTGAACTCTGCCCGCGCGCCCGGTCACTCGTTACGGGGATGTTGCCGGGACCGCCCGGCCGCGAATCGCTATTGCAAACAGTGTGCAATAAGGTCGACGACGTGCACGTTCCCGATGGCTTCCTCGACGTCCCGACCTCCGTGGCGACCGGCGCGCTCGCCGCCGGCACGGTCGCGCTGGCCCTCCGCAAGGCCCGCACCGAGCTCGACGACCGCACGGCGCCTCTGGCGGGGCTCACCGCGGCCTTCGTCTTCGCCGGCCAGATGATGAACTTCCCGCTCCCCGGCCTGCCGGTCAGCGGCCACCTGATCGGGGCCGTGCTGACCGCCGTGCTCGTCGGCCCCTGGACGGCGGTGCTGTGCATGACCGTCGTCCTCCTGGTGCAGGCCGTGCTCTTCGCCGACGGTGGCCTCACCGCACTGGGCACCAACGTCTTCCTCATGGCGCTGCTGGCCGTCGTCGTGGGCTACGGCCTCTTCCGCGGGTTGGTGGCGGTGCTGCCCCGCACCCGGGCCGGCGTGCTCACCGCCACCGGGATCGCCGCGTTCGCCTCCGTGCCGGCCGCGGCGCTGACCTTCGTCGGGCTGTTCGAGGTCGGCGGCACCGTCGACGTCCCGCTCGGCACGGTCGTCGCGGCCATGGCGGGGGTGCACGCGCTCATCGCGATCGGCGAGGCGGCGATCACCGTCGCCGTCGTCGGCGCCGTCCTCGCCGTCCGGCCCGACCTCGTGCACGGGGCGGCCGGGTTGCGCCGAGGTGTCGAGCTGCAGCGCCGGCCGACCGAGCCGGCGGGAGCCCTCCGGTGACCCGCCGCGGACGCACCCTCTGGATCGCCGGGCTGCTGCTCGCCCTGCTGGTCGCCGGCGTGGGCAGCTGGTACGCCAGCTCCTCCCCCGACGGGCTGGAGTGGGCCGCCGAGCACACCGGCTTCGCCGGCAGCGCGCAGGACAGCGCGACCGCCGGGTCCCCGCTGGCCGACTACCAGGTCGACGGGGAGGAAGGCCGCGTCTCCGGCGGGGTCGCGGGTGTGGTGGGCGTGGTGGTCACCCTGGCGCTGGCCGGCGGGCTGACCCTGGTGCTGCGCCGTCGCGGCACCACCGCCGACCAGGGCTGACGTGGGCGCCGGTCACGGCGGGACGTTGGTCGCCCGCTACGTCCCCGGCAGCAGCGCCGTCCACCGGTTGGAACCGCACCTGAAGCTGGTGTCGGTGCTGGCCTTCGCGGTGGTCGTCGTCTCGACACCGGTGCATGCGCCGTGGGCGCCGGTGGCGTACGGCGGCTACCTGCTGGCCGTGCTCACCGCCGCCGCCGTGGCCGGGGTCGGCCCCGGCCGGCTGGCGCGGAGCCTGGTCGTGGAGGTGCCGTTCGTGGCCTTCGCCGTCCTGCTGCCGTTCGTGGCCCGCGGGCCGCAGGTCGAGGTGCTGGGGCTGTCGGTGTCGCAGACCGGCCTGGCGGCCGGCGGTGGCCTGCTGGCCAAGGCGACCTTGTCGATCCTGGCCGCGACCGTCCTGTCGGCGACGACGGAGCCGCGCGCACTGCTGCGGGGGCTGGAGCGGCTGCGGCTGCCGCAGGCGCTCGTGCAGATCCTCATGTTCATGATCCGCTACGCCGACGTGGTCGGCGGTGAGCTGCAGCGGATGCGGGTGGCCCGGGAGTCCCGGGGCTTCCGGAGCGGCGGGCTGCGGGGCCTGCGCGTGATGGCGGCGACCGCGGGCGCGCTGTTCATCCGGTCCTACGAGCGCGGCGAGCGGGTGCACCTGGCGATGCTCAGCCGCGGGTACACCGGCCGCCTGCCCACCGGACCGGCCGCCGTGGTCGATCCCCGCGCGTGGGCCGTGGCGCTCACCCTGCCCCTGGCCGCGGCCGCGGTGCTGCTGGCCGGGATGCTGTCGGGGTGACCGCCGCCCCTCCGTCCCTCCTGGTCGAGGACCTCGCCTACGCCTATCCCGACGGGCACCAGGCGCTGTTCGGCGTCGACCTGCGGATCGAGCGCGGCGAGCGGGTGGCCCTGCTGGGCCCCAACGGCGCGGGCAAGACCACCCTGGTGCTGCACCTCAACGGCATCCTGCGGGCCGGCCGCGGGCGGGTGACCGTGGCCGGGCTGCCGGTCGGGAAGCGCTCGCTGCAGGAGATCCGCCGCCGGGTCGGTGTGGTGTTCCAGGATCCCGACGACCAGCTGTTCATGCCGACCGTCGGCGAGGACGTGGCCTTCGGCCCCCGCAACCTGGGGCTGCCCGAGGCCGAGGTGAGCGCCAGGGTCGCCGCGGCGCTGCAGCAGGTGCGCATGGCCGACGCCGCGGACCGCCCGCCGCACCACCTGTCCTTCGGCCAGCGGCGCCGGGTCGCCGTCGCCACGGTGCTGGCGATGCAACCGGAGATCGTGGTGCTGGACGAGCCGTCGTCCAACCTCGACCCGGCCGGTCGGCGGGAGCTGGCCGAGGTCCTGGCCGGGCTGCCGGTCACCCTGCTGATGGTCACCCACGACCTGCCCTACGCCGCCCAGCTGTGCTCCCGGTCGGTGATCCTGGACGGGGGCGTCGTGGTGGCCGACGGCCCGACGCCGGACGTGCTGTCCGACGCCGGGCTCCTGGCCGCGCACCGGCTGGAGCTGCCCTACGGTTTCGACCCCACCCGCACCTGAAGAAGGACCCCGTTCCTCTCTGCCCTCGCACGCTCGGGCCGAGCCTCCGAACGGAGCCTCAATCGGTGTCCCCGACGAGCCCCTCGGCGAACGCGCGTGGCTCGAACGGCGCGAGGTCGTCCGGGCCCTCGCCCAGGCCGATCAGTTTCACCGGGATGCCCAGCTCCTGCTGGACCCGGACCACGATGCCGCCCTTGGCGGTGCCGTCGAGCTTGGTCAGGACGACGCCGGTGACGTGCACGGCCTCGGTGAACACCCGTGCCTGCACGACGCCGTTCTGCCCCGTCGTCGCATCGAGGACCAGCAGCACCTCGGTGACCGGCGCCTGCTTCTCCACGACCCGCTTGACCTTGCCGAGCTCGTCCATGAGCCCGGACTTGGTGTGCAACCGCCCGGCCGTGTCGACGACGACCGTGTCGACCTCGGCCTCCATGCCGGTGCGCACCGCCTCGAACGCGACGGCGGCGGGGTCGCCGCCCTCGCGACCCCGGACGGTGAGCACGCCGACCCGCTCGCCCCAGGTCTCCAGCTGATCGGCGGCCGCGGCGCGGAAGGTGTCGGCGGCGCCGAGGACCACGCTCTTGCCGTCACCCACCAGCACCCGGGCGAGCTTGCCGACGGTGGTCGTCTTTCCCGCCCCGTTCACGCCGACGACGAGGACCACGCCCGGGCGCCCCTCGCGCCGGTCGGTGCCCAACGACCGGTCCAGGTCCGGGCCCAGCGCGGCCGTCAGCTCGCGCACGAGGAGCTCGCGCAGGTCGGCGCCGGAGGCGGTGGCCAGCACCATCGACTGGGTGCGCAGCCGCTCGACGATCCGGGTGGTGGCGGCGACCCCGACGTCGGCGGCCAGCAGGGTCTCCTCGATCTCCTCCCAGTCGTCCTCGGTGAGCTGCTCGCGAGCCAGGACGGTCAGCAGGCCGCGGCCGAGGGAGGACTGCGAGCGGGCCAGACGCGTACGCAGCCGCACCAGCCGGCCGGCCGATGGCAGCGGGGTGTCGAAGACCAGGCCGGGCTCCGGCCGGGCCGGGGGCAGCTCGACGGCCGGTGGTTCGTCGGCCACCACCGCGTCGGGCTGGTCGGTCGGCGGGAGCCCCAGCCCGGAGGCCGTGGCGCCGGTCGGTCGTGGCTGGTCGACCGGCGGCGCGGGTGGCCGCGGCCGGGTGAGTGTCGTGCCGCCGAGGGCGTCGTCGTCCAGCCGCGTCGTCCGCCGGCCACGGCCGACGAGGAGGCCCACCCCGAGAATCAGTCCGACGAGCAGGATCGCGATGGCGATCAGCACGAATTCCATGACCTCGAGTCTCCCAGCCCCCGTCGGGAGAGTCGTCGGGGACACCGGCTCCCTCCGCCCGGCGTCGTAGGCCAGGCTGTCCCCATGCTGCACGCCGCCGCCAGCGCCCCCGCCCTCGTGCTCGGGCCGCTCCTGCGGCACGTCGACCCGGTGTCGGCGACCGTGTGGGTGGAGACCGACCGCGCCTGCCAGGTCGAGGTGCTGGGCCGCCGCACCCGGACGTTCCGCGTCGGCGGTCACCACTACGCCCTCGTCCTCGTCGAGGGCCTCGAACCCGGGAGCACCACGCCGTACGAGGTACGGCTCGACGGCGAGCAGGTCTGGCCACCGGCGGAATCGGAGTTCCCGTCCAGCCGCATCCGCACCCCGGGCCGCCCGGGCCCCTTCCGGCTGGCCTTCGGGTCCTGCCGGTACGCCAGCCCGCACACGGTGGACGACTCCGAGCGGATCCCGCCGGACGCCCTCGACCTGTACGCCCAGCGGCTCGCCGCCGAGCCCGAGGACCGGTGGCCGGACGCGCTCGTGCTGCTCGGCGACCAGGTGTACGCCGACGAGCTGACGAAGAAGACCCACGGCTGGCTGCGCCGCCGGCGGGACGCAGCCCAGCAGCTGAACTCCCCGAACGGCCAGGTCGCGGACTTCGAGGAGTACACCCAGCTCTACGTGGAGTCCTGGCAGGACCCGCAGGTGCGGTGGCTGCTGTCCACCATCCCGTCCTCGATGATCTTCGACGACCATGAGATGATCGACGACTGGAACACCTCGGCGGCCTGGCGGGCGAAGATCTCCCGCCAGGACTGGTGGTCCGGCCGGATCACCGGTGGCCTGGTCAGCTACTGGGTCTACCAGCACCTGGGCAACCTCAGCCCGCAGGAGCTGGCCGAGAACAAGACCTGGCGGGCGGTCCAGGACCTCGCCGACGCCTTCCCGGACGCTGCCGTGGACGCCGGGCCGCTGCTCCACGAGATGGCGGTGCAGGCCGACGCGGACCCGGCCAGCACGCGGTGGAGCTACGTCCGGCACTGGGGTGATGCCCGGCTGGTCATGATCGACAGCCGGGCCGGCCGCGTGCTGGAGGAGACCGGCCGCCGGATGCTCGACGACGCCGAGTTCGCCTGGGTCGAGGCCGCGATGCGCCGCGCCGCCGAGGAGGGCGTCGAGCACCTGATCCTCGGCACGTCGCTGCCGTGGTTGCTGCCGCACGCCGTCGACTCGCTGGAGCGGTGGAACGCGACGCTGAACCGGCGTCACCACGGCCGGTGGCGGGGCAAGGCGGCCGAGGCGCTGCGGCAGGCGTCGGACCTCGAGCACTGGGCCGCGTTCGGGCACTCCTTCGAGCGGCTCGGCCGCGCGGTCACCGGCGTGGCCCGTGGCGAGCACGGGGAGCCCCCGGCGACGACGCTGGTCATCTCCGGCGACGTCCACCACGCCTACGTCGCCGAGGTGGTCGAACCGGCCGGCCTGGCCTCTCGGGTGCACCAGCTGACCGTCTCCCCGCTGCACAACCAGGCCCCGCACCCGATCAAGGTCGCCTTCCGGATCGGGTGGAGCGGGCGGGCGCGGCGGTTCACCGAACGGCTGGCCCGCCTGGTGGGCGCCGACGCGGCCGGGCTGGAGTGGCAGAAGCAGGCCGGCCCGTACTTCGGCAACCAGATCGGCGAGCTGGTGCTCGACGGCCGGGAGGCGCGGTTCGTGCTGTCGGTGAGCGAACTGGGGTCGACGGCGCTGTCCGAGGTCGTCGACATGCCCCTGTCCGAGGCCTGACAGGGTGGCACGGTGACGAAGCCGGCCCCGGGCCCCGACCAGCCGCCGATCCCGGTGCGGTTGCTCACCTCCAACATCCACCACGGGGTGGGGAACGACGAGCGGCACGACCTACCCCGGCTGGCCAGGCTGCTGGCCGCGGCCGACGCCGACGTCATCTGCCTGCAGGAGGTCGACCGCCACTACGGCGAGCGGAGCGAGGACGTCGACCAGGCGCTGCTGCTTTCCCGGGCGCTGGACATGCAGCTGGCGTGGGGGCCGGCGATCGACGAGCAGCGGGCGGGCGGGAAGGCGGCAGATGCCCCGCGGCGCCAGTACGGCAACGCGCTGCTCTCGCGGCTGCCGATCCTGGTCAGCGACGTCCACCGGCTGCCCGGCACCGGCGAGCCGCGGAGCGCGCTGCGCACCATGGTGGAGCTCGACGGCGGGGCGCTGTGGATCACCGCGACGCACCTGACCACCCGCTCGGCGCAGGAGCGGGCGGCCCAGGTGTCCATGCTCGCCGGGCTGCACACCGAATCGATGGACACCGGCGTCCTGGTCGGCGACTTCAACACCGAGCCTGACGCCCCCGAGCTGGACGCGCTGCGGCAGCGGTTCACCGACGCCTGGCAGCTGGCCCGGGCCCGCGAGGACCAGGCCGGCTGGAAGTTCTGGCAGTCCGACGCCGGGATGACCCATCCGGCCCGCTCCCCGCACCGCCGGATCGACCAGGTGTGGGTCTCCCCCGGGGTCACCGTCGCCGGGGCCTACGTGCTCGACGCCGAGGGGGCGTCGGACCACCTGCCGGTCGTCGTCGACCTGGAGATCCGCAGCGGCGTCTGAGCAAGGCGAGGTCCAGGTCGGCCAGGGGCTAGGCGGGCTCGGCCTCCCGGAGCCGCTGGCTGATGACGCCGGTGATGCCGTCGCCGCGCATGCTGACGCCGTAGAGGGCGTCGGCGATCTCCATCGTCCGCTTCTGGTGGGTGATGACGATCAACTGCGAGGTCGACCGCAGCTGCTCGACCAGCACGAGCAGCCGGCCCAGGTTGACGTCGTCCAGCGCCGCCTCCACCTCGTCGAGGACGTAGAACGGCGAGGGGCGCGCCCGGAAGATGGCCACGAGCAGGGCGACGGCGGTCAGCGAGCGTTCGCCGCCGGAGAGCAGCGAGAGGCGCTTGACCTTCTTGCCCGGCGGCCGCGCCTCGACCTCGACGCCGGTGGTGAGCATGCTGTCGGGTTCGGTGAGCACCAGCGCCCCCGAGCCGCCGGGGAACAGGGTGGCGAAGACCTGCTCGAACTCACGGGCCACGTCGGCGAAGGCGGCCGCGAAGACGTCGTGGATCCGGCCGTCGACCTCGCGGACGACGGTGAGCAGGTCCCGCCGGGTGTTTCTGAGGTCCTCCAGCTGGGTGGCGAGGAATGTGTGCCGCTCCTCCAGGGCGGCGAACTCCTCCAGCGCCAGCGGGTTCACCTTGCCCAGGGTCGCGAGGTCGCGCTCGGCGCGGGCGACCCGCCGTTCCTGCGCCGCCCGGTCGTAGGGCTGCGGCTCCGGCGCGGGCTGCCCGGCGGCCTCGACCTCGGCGACCTGCTGGGGTGCCGGCGGCACCGGCGCCCGCGGCCCGTACTCGGCGACCAGCGTGGGCAGGTCGACCCCGAACTCCTCGGCGGCCCGGGTCTCCAGCGTCTCGATGCGGTACCGCTGCTCGGTGCGCGCCACCTCGTCGCGGTGCACCTCGTCGGTGAGCCGGTCCAGCTCGGCGGTGGCCGCACGCACCCGGCCGCGCACCTCCAGCAGCTCGGCCTCCGACGAGCTCCGGGAGGATGCGAGCGCATCCCGCTCGGCAGCGGCCCGGGCCAGCGAGGAGGCCAGCGCCGCCAGGGCGGCCTCGGCGTCGGCGCGCACCGCGGCCGCCACTGCCGCGCCCCGCTGACGGGCGACCCGGGCCGCGGCGGCCCGCTCGCGGGCGGCGCGCTCCTGCCGGGCCTGGCGGCGCAGCGATTCGGCCCGGCCCTGCAGCGCCCGGGCCCGCTCCTCGGCGGTGCGCACGCCCAGCCGCGCCTCGGTCTCCGCCTGCCGGGCCGCGGCCACCTCGGCGCGCAGCCGGTCGCGGTCCTCGGTGGGCGGCTCCTCCTCCAGGGGCGCGGCCTGGGCCTCGGCGAGCCGGCCCTCGAGAGTCGTCAGGGCGGTGGTCGCCCGCTCCAGCGACTCCTCGGCGCGGACCCGGGCGGCGGCGTGCCGCTCGGCCTCGGCCGCCGCGGAGCGGGCGGCCGCGCCGAGCTCGGCCAGCGCCGTGGCCTCGGCGGAGCGGCTGCGGTCGGCGGCCTGCCGGGCGGCGAGTGCCGTGTCGACGTCGGCGGAGCGGTCCTGAGCGGTGCGCCGCGCCTGCGCCAGCTGCTCGGCGAGCTCGGTGGCGTGCGCGGTGGCGGCATCCAGCTCGGCCGCCGCCTCGTCGACGCGGGCCCGCACCTCCAGGTTCGACGGCGCGTCGGTCTGCCCGCCGAGGGCCCAGTCGGCCCCGAGCAGATCGCCGGAGGCGGTGACGGCGCGGACCCGGGGGTGGACCCGCACCAGCGCGACCGCGGCGTCGAGATCGGGTACGAGGGCCACCCGGTCCAGGGCGCGGGCCAGCGCCGGCCGCAGGGGCTCGTGCGCCTGCACCGCGTCCAGCGCCCAGCGGGTCCCCTCCGGCAGCTCCGGCCAGCCTTCCCGCGGGACCGGGGGGAGGCCGCCGGTGACCAGCAGCCCGGCGCGGCCGCCGCCGGTGCCGGTCAGATGGGCCAGCGCCTCGGCCGCCTCGGTCACCCCGGAGACGACGACGGCGTCGGCCATGCCACCGAGCGCGGCGGCGACCGCCACCTCGTCGCCCGCGGCGACGGTCAGCTGCTCGGTCAGCGGGCCGACCACCCCAGGCAGCCCCGCGCCGAGGACCGCGGCCGCGCCGTCGGCCGGCGCCAGCCCCAGGGCGAGGGCGTCCCGCCGGGCCTGCCAGGAGGCACGGTCGCGCTCGGCCGCGCGCTCGGCCTCGGCGAGCTCGGCGACCCGGCGGGCGGCGGCGGTGTGGGCGGCGACGGCGTCCTGGTGGACAGCGACGAGGCCGACGTCGGCGTCCTCGTGCTCGGCTAGCTGACCGCGGCGGTCGGCCAGCCGCTCAGCGGCCACCTCCGCCCGGTCCGCGGCCTCGGCGGCGGCGACGGCGAGCCGGTCGATCTCCGCTTGGCCGGCGCCGACCCGTGAGCGGGCCGCCGCCACCTCACCGGACAGGCGGGCCAGGCCCTCCCTACGGTCGGCCAGTGCCCGGGCGGCCGCGACCCATGCCTTCTCCGCCTCGGCCAGGGCCCGCTCCAGGTCGGTGCGGTCGGCCACCACCCGGGCCAGCCGTTCCCGCTCGGCCGCCAGACCGGCGGCGAGCTCGGCCTCGGTCGCGGCGACCTTGTCGGCCTCGGCCTCCAGCTGCTCGGGGTCCCGCCCGGCCGCGGCGGCCGGGGCGGCCGCGGACAGGTGCCGGTGCCGCTCGGCGGCCAGCTGGGCCACGCTCCGGAACCGCTCGCCGAGCGCGGACAGCCGGTACCAGGTGTCGGAGGCGACCTGCAGCTGCGGGGCGGTATGAGCCAGCCGGCTCTCCAGCGCGCTCTCCCGGCGGGACACCTCGCTCAGCTCCCGCTCGACGACGGCCCGTCGTTCCCGCGCGGCGGTCTCGTCGGCGACCTCCCGGTCGAGCGCATCCCGCAGTTGCACGAGGTCGTCGGCGAGCAGCCGGAGCCGGGCATCGCGCAGGTCGGCCTGCACGCCGGCGGCCCGACGGGCCACCTCGGCCTGGCGGCCCAGCGGCTTGAGCTGGCGCCGCAGTTCGGCGGTGAGGTCGGCCAGCCGGTCGAGGTTGGCCTGCATCCCGTCGAGCTTGCGGAGGGCCTTCTCCTTGCGCTTGCGGTGCTTGAGGACGCCGGCGGCCTCCTCGATGAACGCCCGCCGGTCCTCGGGGCGGCCGGACAGGACGGCGTCGAGCTGCCCCTGACCGACGATGACGTGCATCTCGCGGCCGATGCCGGAGTCGCTGAGCAGCTCCTGGACGTCGAGCAACCGCACCTTGTCGCCGTTGATCTCGTACTCGCTCTCCCCGGAGCGGTACATGCGGCGGGTGATCGACACCTCGGTGTACGCGATCGGCAGGGCGCCGTCGGAGTTGTCGATCGTGAGGGTCACCTCGGCGCGGCCCAGCGCCGGACGGCCGGCGGTGCCGGCGAAGATGACGTCCTCCATCTTGCCGCCGCGCAGGCTCTTCGCGCCCTGCTCGCCGAGAACCCACGAGATGGCATCGACGACATTGGACTTGCCCGACCCGTTCGGGCCGACGACCGCGGTGATCCCGGGTTCGAGCCGCAGCGTGGTGGCGGACGCGAAGGACTTGAAGCCCTTCAGCGTGAGGCTCGACAGGTGCACGGGAAGGAGACTCTAGCCGCGATCGGCCCCGGTCAGGGTGGCCGCGAGGCCGCTGGTGCGGAAGTGGTGAGGGAAGTCGAAGGACCCCGTCCCGCTCACCCTTCGCAGGCTCAGGGCGAGCTTCCGGACGGAGCCTCTAGGCGAGCGCGGGCTCGGCGGCGTCGCCGGCCATGGAGAGCAGCTCGCGGGCGATCGCGGCGTCGCGCTGGACGCGCAGCTCGGCGAGCTCCTGCTCCAGCCGACGTACCTTGGCCCGCAGGACCGCGTTCTCCTCGGCCACTCGGAGCTCCACGGGGGTGACGACCGAACCGAACAGTGCCTTGGCCATGGCGATGACGGCCTTTCGACTACGAGAGGGGTTGACCGGCGCCCCGATGAACGGTCGGCGCGGTTTGGGGTGAGTCCAGGGTGACAGCCCTCGAGACGCCGGTCAACGCGACGGGACCAGCCCCCGACGCGCGGGTGATGTCGCGTTCGTCACGTCGCGGCGACGCGGTCAGGCCTCCCGGCGGGGCCGCGGCGCCGACGACGTCCGCCGGGTCCGCGGGCGTGGCTGGCACGCCGGGCAGCTGTAGCTGCTGCGGTTCATGAACGACTCGCGGCGGATCGCCGTCCCGCAGCGCGGGCAGGGCCGGTCGGCCTGCCCGTAGACGGCCAGGTGCCGGGAGAAGTAGCCGCTCTGCCCGTTGACGTCGACGTAGAGGGAGTCGAAGGAGGTGCCGCCCTGGGCGAGGCTCTCGCCGAGCACGTCGCGGATGCCCTCCAGCAGGTCGGCGACCTGGGCGCCGGTGAGCTTGTCGGTGGGGCGGGCGCCGTGCAGCCGGGCCCGCCAGAGCGACTCGTCGGCGTAGATGTTGCCCACCCCGCCGATCAACGTCTGGTCGAGCAGGGCCCGCTTGACCTCGGTGCGCCGGCGGCGCAGCGCGGCCGAGAACGAGCCGACGTCGAAGGCACGGTCCAGTGGGTCGATGGCGATGTGCGTGAGCCGCGGCGGGATCTCCTCGGCAACAGCTCCGCCCGCCCCACCACCCCGAGGCAACTCCTCCACTGCCAGCCCGCCGAAGGTGCGCTGGTCGACGAAGCGCAGCTCGCGGCCGCCGTCGGCGAAGGTGAACCGGGCCCGCAGGTGGGTCTCGTCGGGGGCCGACGGCTTCTCCACCAGCAGCTGCCCGCTCATGCCCAGGTGCGCGACCAGCGCCCGCCCCGACGGGGTGCCGTCCGGTTCGGCCAGGGGCAGCCACAGGTACTTGCCGCGCCGGTGGGCGGCGGCCAGGGTGCGCCCGGTCACGGCCTGCACGAAGTGGTCGGCCCCCTCGAGGTGCCGCCGGACCGCCCGTGGGTGGTACACCTCCACGGTGGCGACCGTGCGACCGGCGACCCACTGCTCCAGTCCCCGGCGCACCACCTCGACCTCGGGCAGCTCGGGCACGGGTCTACTCCTCGGACAGGGCGCGCCAGGCGATCTCGGCGGCCTCCTGCTCGGCGGCCTTCTTCGTCCGCCCACTGCCGGTCCCCCGGACGACGCCGGCCAGCAGCACGGCGGCGGCGAAGGTCTTGGCGTGGTCGGGCCCCTCGTCGTCCACCTGGTAGGTGGGCGCACCCAGTCCCTGCGCCGCGCCGAGCTCCTGCAGGCTGGTCTTCCAGTCCAGGCCGGCGCCGCGGGTGGCCGCCTCGACCAGCAGCGGGTCGAACAGCCGGTGCACGACCGCGGAGGCGGTGTCCAGCCCGCAGCCGAGGTGGATCGCGCCGACCAGCGCCTCGAAGGCGTCGGCGAGGATCGAGTCCTTCTCCCGGCCGCCGGTCGTCTCCTCACCGCGCCCCAGCAGCAGGTGGGGGCCCAGGCCCCCGTCGCCGAGCCGGCGGGCGACCCGCGCCAGCGAGGTCATGTTGACCACCGACGCACGGAGCTTGGCCAGCTGGCCCTCGGGGAGGTCCGGCTGGCTGCGGTACAGCTCATCGGTGACGACGAGGCCGAGCACCGAGTCGCCCAGGAACTCCAGGCGCTCGTTGGTCGGCAGGCCACCGTTCTCGTACGCGAACGACCGGTGGGTCAGCATCAGGCCCAGCAGGTCGTCGGGCAGCCGGACGCCGAGCGCATCGTCGAGCCACGCGGCGGCCCGGCCAGCGTGTGCCTCACCACCGGGGTGCGGCACCCCGCCCGGGGCGCGACCGCCCGCCGCACCCTCGGCACGGTGCGTCGCGGCGGCCGTCGTCCCCATGGCGGTGCGGGTGCGGAGGTCAGACCGACAGGACCTGGCGGCCGTCGTACTGGCCGCACGTCGGGCACGCCTGGTGCGGGGGCTTGAGCTCGCCGCAGGCGCGGTTCGGGCACGGCGACAGGGTCGGCGCGGTGGCCTTCCACTGCGACCGGCGCATGCGGGTGTTGGCGCGCGACATCTTCCGCTTCGGAACGGCCACGATCAGTTCTCCTCTGGGGTGGTGGATTCGCCGGGAGTGCCCGGCGAGGAAGCGAATCGGTCCGCGAGGGCGGCCCACCGGGGGTCGGTCACCTCGTGGGTGTGGTCTTCCGGGAGGTCGTCGATCCGCTGACCGCAGTCGACGCACAGGCCGCCGCAGTCCGGGGAGCAGACCGGCGACAGCGGGAGGTTCAGGACGATGGTGTCGCGGGCCAGCGGCTGGAGATCGAGGAAGTCGCCCTCCACGCGGCGGACCTCGTCCTCCTCGCTGGTCGCCTCCGTGGTGCTGCCCGCGTAGGCGTAGAGCTCCTGGACGTCCAGGCTCAGCGTGTCCTCGATCGGCTCGAGGCAGCGGGCACAGGAGCCGACGACGGGGACGTCGAGGTCTCCGGTGACCAGCACGCCCTCCATGACCGACTCCAGCCGCAGCCGCAGGTGGACGTCGGCCTTCTCGGGGACACGGATCAGCTCCAGCCCCCAGCCGGCGGGCGCCGGAGCCGTGCGGTCGAGCTCCTGCATGGTGCCCGCTCGGCGGCCCAGCTCCCGGAGGTCGTACTTCCAGGGGTTGGCGGAAGGACGCCGGTCCTCGGAGGCCATTGGCCTTGAAGACGGGGCGCCGGGGCGGAACGGCTGAGCGGCAGGCATGTCAGTACTCGCGGTCGGGAGCGGGGAGGGTGGCCGTACGGGCGGAGAGCCGCCGGCGGTCGGACCAGGGATCGAGACTACCCGATCCCCGCCACCGACCGGGGGTGAGGGACCGGACGGCCGCCGCGGCCTCGTCCGGAGGCCCGCCGCGAGTCAGGTGAGGCACTGGAACGGCCCCCGTACAGGGCCCCGCCCTGAGCTTGCGAAGGGTGGGGAGGACGGGGTCCTTCTACTCCCGGAGGGTGGTGCGGGCCTTGTCCACCGAGCGGAGCATGCGCTCCAGGGTCGCCCCGAACTCGGCCAGCCGGCTGTCGACGTACTCGTCGACCTCGGCCCGCATCCGGTTCGCGTCGGCGTGGGACTGCGCGCCCAGCTCGTCGGCACGGTCGACGGCGGTGCGGTAGACCTCGGTCTCGGTGATCAGCCGCTCGTGCTCGGCCTGCCCCTCGGCGATCAGCGCGGCCCGGTGCTGACGCCCCTCGGCGACCAGCGCCTCGGCCTCGGCCTCGGCGTCGGCCAGGATCTGCTCGGCCTCGCCCTGGGCCTGGGTGAGCAGCTCGTCCCGCTGGCGGCGGGCGGTGCCGAGGATCTCGTCGCGCTGCCGGCGGGCCTGGACGAGCAGCTGCTCGCTCTCGGCGCGGGTGCGGCCGGTCAGCCGCTCGGCCTCGGCCTGGGCCTGCTGCAGGATCTCGGTGCGCTGCTCGACGATCGCGCCGGCCGCCTGCACGTCCTCGGGCAGCGACTCCCGCAGGTCGTCGAGCAGGTCGAGCACGACGTCCCTGGGCACCATGCAGGAACTCGACATCGGCACGCTGCGGGCGTTCTCGATGACGGTCGTCAGCTCGTCCACGGTCTCGTACAGCCGGTAGACGACCTCGGTGCTGGAACCACGCGGCGGGCGGGTCACTGCGCATCCCGCCGGGCGTGCTCGACCAGCCGGTCGTGGACGACCTCGGGCACCAGCCGGGAGACGTCGCCGCCGAAGGTCGCGATCTGCTTGACCAGGCTGGAGGACAGGTGACCTACCTGCGGTGCGGTGGGCACGAACAGGGTCTCGATGCCGGCCAGCTCGCGGTTCATCTGGGCCATCTGGAGCTCGTACTCGAAGTCGCTGACCGCCCGCAGCCCCTTGACGATCACCGGGATGTCGTGGCTGCGGCAGTACTCGACGAGCAACCCCTGGAAGCTGTCGACGGTGACGTTGGGCAGGTCGGCGACGGCCTCCCGGAGGAGCTCCATGCGTTCCTCGACCGGGAAGAACCCGGCCTTGCCCGGGTTGACCAGCACGGCCACGACCAGCTCGTCGTAGAGGCCTGCGGCCCGGCCGATGACGTCGACGTGCCCGTTGGTGACCGGGTCGAAGGAACCTGGGCAGACGGCACGCCTCACGGACGCCGACCGTACCGGAGCACTGCCTCGCCGTAGCGCCGTTCGCGCAGACCTTCCAGGGGTGTCGGCCATTCCCAGCCCCTTTCGCGGCTGGACCGCTCGACCACGACGACGCCTCCGGGGGCCAGCCACTCGCCCGCGACCAGCGCCCGCAGCACGTCGTGCACCTCGTCGACCGGGACCGCGTACGGCGGGTCGGCGAGCACGACGTCGAACTCCCGCGGAGCCGACCCGGTCACCACCGCGGGCACCGAGCCGGCGATCACCCGGCCGCCGGGCAGCCCGACGGCGGCGAGGTTGGCCCGCAGCACCGGCAGCACCCTGGGCCCGGATTCCACGAATACGACCTCGGTGGCCCCGCGGGACAGTGCCTCCAGGCCCAGCGCCCCCGACCCGGCGTAGAGGTCGAGCACCGCCGCGCCCTCGAGGTCCAGGAGGGAGCCGAGTGAGTTGAACAGGGCACCGCGGGCCTTGTCGCCGGTCGGCCGGACTCCTGCCGGCGGGACCTGGAGCCGTCGGCCTCCCGCTACGCCCGCGATCAGCCTCGTCACGCCACCGACCCCCAGAAGGACCCCGTCCCTCTCGCCGCTCGCACGCTCGCAGCGAGCCTCCGGACGGGGCCTTTCGACCGTCGCTCGCGAGGAGCGAGCCTCGAGAAAGGGCCCTCGCTCATGCCTTCTCCAGCCACTCGGCCCGCTCGTCGGTGGCCAGTGCGGCGACCTCGGCGGCGAGCCCGGGGTGGTCGGCCAGGCCGCGCTCGGACTCGAGCAGCGCCTGCGCCTCGGCGCGGGCCTGCGCGATGAGCTCCTCGTCCTCGAGGAGGGACAGCAGCTTGATGGCCGACCGCCGGCCGGACTGCGCCGCACCGAGGACGTCACCCTCCCTCCGGGTCTCCAGGTCCAGGCGGGCGAGCTCGAACCCGTCGGAGGTGGCGGCCACGGCAGCCAGCCGCTGGCCGGTGGGCGAGGACGAGGGGACCTCGGTGACCAGCAGGCAGAGCCCGGCGTGCTTGCCGCGCGCCACGCGGCCGCGCAGCTGGTGCAGCTGGCTGACGCCGAACCGATCGGCGTCCATGACAACCATCACGGTAGCGTTGGGGACGTCGACACCGACCTCCACGACGGTGGTGGCGACCAGCACGTCGGTCTCCCCCGCTGCGAAGGCCCGCATGACGGCGTCCTTCTCGTCGGGGGTCATCCGGCCGTGCAGGACGTCCAGCCGCAGCCCGGCCAGCGGTCCGGCGCGCAGCGCCTCGGCGACGTCCAGGACCGCCAGCGGCGGCCGCCGGTCGCTGCGGCCCTGCTCGTCGGCCGGGGCCCCGCCGGCGTCCTCGGGCTCGTCGTCGGAGCCGGGGACGTCGCCGATGCGCGGGCAGACCACGTAGGCCTGGCGGCCGGCGGCGACCTCTTCGCGGAGGCGTTCCCAGGCCCGGTCGATCCAGCCGGGCTTCTCGACCACCGGGACCACGGAGCTGGAGACGCCGCCGCGGCCGCTCGGCAGCTGGCGCAGGGTGGAGACCTCCAGGTCGCCGTAGACGGTCATGGCCACGGTGCGCGGGATCGGGGTGGCTGTCATGACGAGCACGTGCGGCGGCCGGCTGCCCTTGGCGCGCAGCGCATCGCGCTGCTCGACGCCGAACCGGTGCTGCTCGTCGACGACGACGAGCCCGAGGTCGGCGAACTCCACGCCTTCCTGCAGCAACGCGTGCGTGCCGACGACGATGCCGGCCCGGCCCTCGGCCACCTCGGCCCTCGCCGTGCGGCGGGCCGCCGTCTTCAGCGAGCCGGTGAGCAGCGTGACACGGGTACCGGCGGGGTCGCCGTCGAGCTCCCCGGCCCGGCCCAGCGGGCCGAGCAGCTGCCGGATGCCGCGGGCGTGCTGGGCGGCGAGCACCTCGGTGGGGGCGAGCAGCGCGGCCTGGCCACCGGCGTCGACGACCTGCGCCATGGCGCGCAGCGCCACCACCGTCTTGCCGGAGCCCACCTCGCCCTGCAGAAGCCGGTGCATCGGCTGGTCGCGGTCGAGCTCCGCGGCCAGCTCCTCCCCCACCGCGCGCTGGCCGTCGGTGAGGGCGAACGGCAGCGCGGCGTCGACTGCGTCGAGGAGCCCGCCGCCCTTCCGCGGCCGCGCGGTGCCCGGCTCCAGCGCGGCGGCCCGGCGGCGGGCGGCGAGGGTGAGCTGGAGGGTGAGCGCCTCGCCCCACTTCAGCCGGTGCTCGGCGCGCCCGACGTCTCCCGTCGTGGTCGGCCGGTGGATGTCGAGGAGCGCGGCGGCGAGCGGGAGCAGCCCGTGGCGGGCGCGGACCTCCTCGGGCAGCGGGTCGGCGACCAGGTCGGCGAGGTTGCCGGCGCCGCCGAGCAGCAGCTTCACCGACTTCTGGAGAACCCAACTGGAGACGTCCTTGCTGGCCGGGTAGATCGGCACCAGCTCGCGGGCCCAGTCGTCGTCGTCATCGTCGCCGCTGAGCAGCTGCATGTCCGGGTGGGTGAACTGCAGCTTTCCCTGGTAGGTGCCGACGGTCCCGGCGAACATGCCCCAGACACCGGGGGCGAGCCGGGCGTGCTTGTGGCTGAAGAAGACCAGCTTCATCGTGCTGGCGCCGTCGCCGACGGTCACCTCGGTGATCGTCCCGCGCCGCTGGCGCATGGGCCGGGTGCTCACGGTCTTCACCTGGGCCAGCACCGTCACCCGGTCACCGGGCTGGAGATCGTCCAGCCGGGCCATCTCGCCGCGGCGGGCGTAGCGGCGCGGGTAGTGCCGGAGCAGGTGCCGCACGGTGTGCAGGCCGAGGGTCTCGGCCATCCCGGTGGCCGTCTTCGGCCCGAGGACCCGGGCCAGCGGCGTCTCCAGGGTGACGGCCACGGTCACTCCACCCCGATCTGCACCGGCAGCGAGCTCGGACCGCCGCCGTACCGGACGACCTCGATCGTCGGGTGCGCTCGGGAGAGGTGCCCGCAGACCGCGTCGCCGAGCTCCTCGTCCGGGCCGACGACGAGGGTGGCCATCTCACCGCCGGCCGACAGCAGGCGGTCGAGCAGGTCGCAGGCCACGGACGCCAGATCAGGGCCGATGACGACGACGTCGCCTTCCACCGATCCGAGCACGTCGCCGGGGTGGCACCGGCCCGCGGAGGTGAGCGCCTCCTGGTCGGCCACGGTGACCTCGGCCCAGCGGGTGGCCGCGGCGGCCTCGGCCATGGCGATGACGTCGTCCCCGAACCGCTGGCCGGGATCGGCGACCGCCACGGCGGCCAGCCCCTGCACCGGCGAACGGGTGGGCACGACGCCGACCTCGCGACCGGCATCCCGTGCCCGCGTGGCCGCCCGGGAGGCGACGGCGAGGAGGCCGGCGTCGTTGGGCAGCACGACGACCTCCAGGGCGCCGGCGGCGACGATCTCGTCGTGCATGTCGTCCTCGGTGATGCCGTCGGGATCGCAGACGACGACGCGGACGCCTTCGGCCCGGAAGAGGGCGGCCAGACCGTCGCTGTGGACGGCGGCGACGACCGCACGCAACCCGGGGACCGGTGCCGGCGGGGGAACCGGCGCGAGCGGGGTGACCGAGATGCGGTGCGGCCGGCCCGCCTCGATGCCGGCCTCGATGGCCGCTCCGACGTCGGACACGTGGACGTGGACGTTCCACTCCCGGCCGGTCGGGGTGTCGACGCCGACGACGACGAGGCTGTCGCCCAGCCCGGCCAGGCGCTGCTGGAGACGCGCGACCGCCACCTCGTCGGCGTCGGCGAGCAGGTACTGGACCTCGCTGCCCGGACCGGGCGGCGGCTGGTGGGGTGCGTGCCCGGAGCCGCGCCGGTGCCGGTCGGGCAGGGCCAGCGCGGGCCGGACGGGCTCGATGCCGGTGACGGTGCGGACCAGGGCGTCGAGCACCAGGCACAGCCCGGCGCCCCCGGCGTCGACGACCCCCGCCTCGCGCAGGACCGGAAGCTGGCCGGGCGTCCGGTCGAGAGCGGCGCGGGCGCCGTCGGCGGCCGCGACGACGACGTCGGCCAGCGCCGTGCGGCCCGCGTCGACGGCCGCCACGGCCGACTCGCCGCCGGCCCGGGCGACGGTGAGGAAGGTGCCCTCCTCCGGGTCGGCGACCGCGGTGTAGGCGCTCTCAGCTGCCTTGCGCAGCGCCGCGGCGAGGACCGGCCCGTCCGCGGGCGGCTGGTCGGCCAGCTGGTCGGCGAGCCCGCGCAGGAGTTGGGCGAGGATCGTGCCGGAGTTACCGCGGGCGGCCAGCACCGCGCCCCTAGCCAGGACGGACCACACGGACTCGCCGGCAGCGGCGGAGTCGAGCGCCGCACGGGCGCCCTCGGCGGTGTGCAGGAGGTTGGTGCCGGTGTCGCCGTCCGGCACGGGGAAGACGTTCAGTTCGTCGATCCTGCTCCGTGCGCCGGACAGCGCCTCGACCGCGGCCCGGCACCACTGACCGACCGCGGCGTCGTCCAGCGCCTGCAGCACGGGTGGGAGGCTACCCACCCGGACCGACACGTCCCGCCGTCGCGAGTCGGAACGAGGTCCGGCAGGGGCGCGTCCGAAGGGCACCGCGACGTCCCGCCCGAGGAACGGTTAGACTCCATGACGGTCTTGATGCGGGTGCTGCCTTGCCCCGCCGTCTGTGAACGATTCTTCTGGGAGTGATCCACCGTGGCTGCCGTGTGCGATGTGTGTGGCAAGGGCCCCGGTTTCGGTATGTCGGTGTCGCACTCGCACCGCCGCACGCCGCGCCGTTGGAACCCGAACATCCAGTCCGTGCGGGCGCTGATCGCCCCCGGTAACCGTCGCCGGATCAACGCGTGCACCTCGTGCATCCGCGCCGGCAAGGTCGCCCGCGGCTGAACCGAGGGCTCGGCCCTCACCTGGACTACCGAAGGACCCCGGAGGTCATCGACCTCCGGGGTTCTTCGTGTTGGCGGAGTTCCTGCCCGGTGGCCGGCGCGAATGCTCGGCCGGCCACCGCGTGCCGCTGCAGCAGCACCACCGGGTCCCACGCCCCGTCGAACTCCCGCCGCCCCACCTCGGCGAAGCCCTGCTCGCGGTAGTACCGGCGCAGCCGGGGGTTCGCCTCGACGCAGTCCAACCGCAGGTACGCCCGGCCGGCCGCTGGGCGCCGGCCAGGCCAGGAGGCTCGCACCGATCCCCTGCCCATCGTGGGCGCCGTCGACCACGAGACCGTGCACGTACACCGCGTCGTCGGGACGCGCGCCCCACACGGCGGTCCTCCGCCGGGCGCGGACGGATCACCGACCGATCCCGCGTCCCCGCGCCGCCGCCACCACCAGCTGCACGACCGTCTCGAGCGGGAGCTCGGTGCTGTCGACCACCAGGTGGTAGTGGCCGGCAGCGGCGGGATCGCACCGGTAGAAGTGCCGCACGTAAGCCTCCCGCCCCCGGTCGGTCACCGTCATCTCCCGCGCCACCTCCTCGCGCGGTCGGCCCGAGCGCGCCACCGCAGCCGACAGCCGCCGCTCCCGGGCGCCGTCGAGCCGCACGTGGAGCGCATCGGTCCGGCCGCGCAGGACCATCGCCGCGGCCCGCCCGAGCACGACACCGCCGTCCCCCGCGGCGATCTCGGCGAGCACGCGCTCGGTCTGCTCCCGGTAGGCCCGGGCGTCCGGCAGCGGCGCGCCCGGCACCACCCCGCCCACGGGGTCGGGCATGGTGCCGAGCGAGGCGACGAGCCGCCACAGCCCCCGGACGACGGTCTCGTCGTTGGCCTCCGCCTCCGCCACCGGCACCCCCAGCCGGCCGGCCACCTGCGCCGGGATCGCCCGGTCGTGGAACGGCAGCCACAACTGCTCGGCGACGGCCGGCGCGATCTCGGCCCCCGCAGCACCGTAGGGGGCGGAGATGGTCACGATGCCCACGTCGACTCCTCGCCGTGCGTCGGGGGTGCCAGGTCCTTGCCGAGGAACACGGCATCCGGGGCGCAGGCGTACAAGCCGTAGCCGGGAACGGGAACGTAGCCCAGATCGGCGTAGAGGGCGACGGCCTCCGGCTGCCTCCGGCCGGTGTTGAGCACCACCGACCGGTGCCCGGCACGTGCGGCGGAGGACTCGAGCTCGGCCATGATCGCCTGCGCGAGGCCGCGCCGGCGGAACCCCGGCGCCACGTAGACCCGTTTGATCTCCACCCCGCCGGGCGGGTACACCCGCCATGCCCCGCAGCCCACGGGAGCGCCGTCCAGCTCGGCGACGAGGAAGACCCCGGCCGGCGGCCGGAACTCCGCCGGGTCGACGACCGCCCCGTCGCGCCCGCCGTACCGCGCCACGTACTCCTGCTGCACCTCCTCGACCAGGGTCTGCGCCACCGGGTCGTCGTAGGGCAAGGCCCCGAACCGGGCCACCGCCCCGTCCGGGAGCAGCCGCTCAGCCGAAGTGGACATGACCCGCCCGCTCCGCCCCGACGCCGCGCAGCGCCTCCTCCGCGGCCTCGCCGCTCACCCGCACACCGGCCCCGCGCTTCCCCGGACGCACGATGCCGACGGGGACCCACCCCTCCGGCAGGGTCGCCTTCCGGGGGAAGGTCGCGAGCAACGCGTGGTCCTCGCCACCGCTGAGCACCCACGCCATCGGGTCGACCCCGAGGGCCGAGCCCACCTGCTGCAGCGGCCCGACCGGCTCCAGGCACGCCTGCTCCAGGGCGGCGCGGTCCAGGTCGATCAGCACACCGCTGTCCCGGGCGAGATGTCCCGCGTCGGCGACCAGCCCGTCGCTCACGTCGCACATCGCGGTGGCGCCCGCGTCGGCCGCCGCCGGGCCCGCCGCGTAGGGCGGGGCCGGCCGGCGGTGCGCGGTCACGACGGCCAGCGGGCTGGTGAAACCGCGGCGCAGCACCGCGAGCCCCGCCGCCGACCACCCGAGCCGGCCGGCGAGCGCGACGACGTCGCCCGGCCGGGCCCCCGAGCGCAGCACCGGCGCCCGCCCGCCCAGGTCGCCGAGCGCGGTCACCGAGAGCACGACGCCGCCGCTGTCCGCCGCGGCGGCCACGGTGTCGCCACCGACCACGGCGGCACCCATCGGCGCGCACTCGTCGGCCATCCCGGTGGCGACCCCCTCCAGCCAGCTGGTGGGGGTGTCCGCCGGGCACGCCAGCCCCACCACCAGTGCCGTGGTGGTGGCGCCCATCGCCGCGATGTCGGCCAGGTTGGCCGCCGCCGCCTTGTGGCCGACGTCCTCGGCCGACGACCAGTCCCGCCGGAAGTGCCGCCCCTCCACCAGCACGTCGGTCGTGACGACGACGCGCTGGTCCGGCGCCCGCAGCACGGCCGCGTCGTCCCCGGGTCCCACCTCGGCCGCTGCCGCCGTCCCCGATCGGGCCAGCACCCGGGCGATGACGCCGAACTCGCCGACGACCCGGACGGAGTCGGCCGGGTCACCGCGCGGGACCAGCGGGCGGGGTCGGCTCATCGGTGCTCTCCAGTTCCTGCGGTAGGTTGCCGACGAATCCGCCAGCCGGCGGGGACGACGTCTCGGCACTGTTGCCGGAGGAAGGATCTCCCGTGGTCCACGCCTACATCCTCATCCAGACCGAGGTCGGCAAGGCCGCCCAGGTCGCCTCGACGATCAGCGAGATCAGCGGCGTCACCAGGGCCGAGGACGTCACCGGCCCGTACGACGTCATCGTCCGCGCCGAGGCCGAGACCGTCGACGACCTGGGTCGCCTGGTCGTCGCACGCGTGCAGTCGGTCGACGGGATCACCCGGACCCTGACGTGCCCGGTCGTCAACATCTGAGCGGACGCCGGGCGGACCCGCTGCGCCGGGTCGCGCTCCTGATCACGGCGATCACCGTCCCGGTGGTGATCGCGCTCGTCGTGCTCGTCAACGTCGCCGGCGACCGGGGCCGGCCGAGCTCGGCCGCCGGTCCGGCCGAGATCGACGGGGCCGCGCCCGTCCGGCCCGAGGACCTCCCGGTGCTGCCGCTGGACACCCCGCCGGTCACCCCGGAGGCGGAGGCATCGTGCCCGGCGCTCATGGCGAACCTGCCGCTCGAGCTGGCCGGGGAGCCCTCCCGCCGGGTGCAGTCCGACACCCCGTACGTCTACGCCTGGGGCGACCCGCCCGTGGTTCTCACCTGTGGCGTCGACCGCCCCGCCGGCTGGACCGTCGGGGCCTCGGCCATCCAGATCAACGGCGTGCAGTGGCACGTGGACACCAGCGATCCCGACACCACGGTGTGGACGGCGGTCGACCGGCCGGTCTACGTCGAGGTGCGGCTGCCCGCCGAGGTGGACAGCGCCCCGGTCACCGCCCTCACCATCCCGCTCGCCGAGGCGCTCCCCTACCAGGAGCCACGGCCCGCCCCCTGAGCGCTGCACCCGGCCGCCCCGTCCCCGACCGGACGTCATGCCGGGGGCAGCAGCGCCAGCTGCGCGTCCAGCACGGCGCCGACCTCGCGGACGGCGTCGTCGGCCGTCTCGGCCACCGCCGTCACCGACACGCTGAAGACGCCGTGCCAGCACCATGCGAACGCGGCGGGACCGGTGAGCCCGGCGTGCGGCACGGGAGCGTCCACGGTGAGCAACCGGCAGTTGCCGGGCAGCTCCGGCGGGTCCTCGCTCAGCGTGCCGCCGTAGAGCTCGGCGTCGTTGCGGGCCAGGTCCTCGGCGTAGGCCCGCGCCCCGGACCGCTGCTCGAACTGGTCGACGAAGAGCCCGGTCATCGGGCCGGACTCCCGGCCCCAGAAGCGTTCCCAGCCGAACCGGTAGCCGTAGCTGGCGAGGACAGCCCGTTCACGCGCCGGATCGGGGGCGTAGCCGGCGACGTCCTCCAGCCGCTTGGCCCCCGCCGGCGGCTCCACCTCGTCGTCAGGCAGCCGCGGCAGCCCCGAGGGCACCGCGGCCACCAGGAGCTGCTGGAGCTCGGCCGCGGTGGTCGGGCGGTCCGACGGCGCGGCGGCGGTCGGCACGCCGTCGACCGTGCGGCCGCAGCCGGGCACGAGCGACGCGGCGGCGAGGAGCACCGGGACGAGGACGGCGAGCCGGGACGGGGCGGCGAGCGCACCCCGGCGGGCGGCCGGCCGCCTCGCGGTCACCGGCCCGGCCGTGCGCCGTCGGCCAGCGCTCCCGCCACCAGCCGGTCGACCAGCTCGGCGAAGTCCACGCCGGTGGCCGCCCACATGCGGGCGAACATGGAGATCGGGGTGAACCCGGGCATGGTGTTCACCTCGTTGATCACCAGCCGGTCGGCACCGTCCGGACCGGTCCCCAGGAAGAAGTCGACCCGGGCCAGCCCCCGGCAGTCCAGCGCCAGGTAGGCCCGCCGGGCGGCATCTCGCACGGCGGCGATCCGGTCGGCCGAGAGGTCGGCGGGGATGTCGAACTCGGCGGCGTCGTCGAGGTACTTGGCCGCGAAGTTGTACCAGTCGACGCCGGGGCGCAGCCGGATCTCGGCCGGCAGGCTCGCCTCGGGGAGCCCCGACCCTCGTGCGGCCAGCACGCCGCACTCGATCTCCCGGCCGGGGATCGCCGCCTCGACGATCACTTTCGGATCGACCGCGGCGGCCTCGGCGACGGCGGCGGGGAACTGCGCCCAGTCGGTGACCTTCGTGATGCCGATGCTGGACCCGGCACGGGCCGGCTTGACGAAGACCGGCAGGCCGAGCCGTTCGCGCGCGGCGTCGTCGAGGACGGCGGGATCGGCGCAGACGGCCCCGTGCGCGTCCCGGAGGACGACGTGCGGCCCCTGGGGCAGGCCGGCGGCGGCCAGGAGCTTCTTGGTGAACTCCTTGTCCATCGACGCGGCGCTGGCGAACACGCCCGACCCCACGTAGGGCAGGCCGGTCATCTCCAGCAGCCCCTGGACGGTGCCGTCCTCGCCGAACGTCCCGTGCAGGACCGGGAAGACGACGTCGACCTCGGTGAGCACCTTCCCCACGGCCGCGCCGGCCTCCAGCACGGCCAGCCCCCGGGCCTCGGGGTCGCCGACCAGTGCGACCGCCGTGCCCGTGCGCACCTCGGGCAGCGTGCCGTCGCTGATGGTCAGCCGCTGGCCGGGGTCGGGCAGCAGCCAGCGACCGTCCCGCGCGATGCCCACCGGGACGACCTCGTACCGCTCGGGATCCAGCGCGGCCATGACGCTGCCGGCCGACACGCAGGAGATCGCGTGCTCCTCGCTGCGCCCCCCGAAGACGACCGCCACACGAACCCTGCCCGCCTGTCCGCTCATTGCCGCGACCCTAACCGAGGGCGCTCCGCCCGCCTCGCCGCGACGTCGGCACACGCCTCACCCCACCCGGCGCTGAGCGGTGTGGCAGCCTCGTCGCGTGCACGAGAACGCGGCCGGCACGACGGCCACCACCACCGCGGCCCCCGGGTTCTCCCGGCGGCTGCGGCTGGCCGGCGCCGCGGTGCACCTCTACACCGCCAGCGGATCGGTGCTCGGTCTGCTCATGGTGCTCGCGGCGGTGGAGGGCGACGTGGTCACCGCGCTGTGGCTCGTCCTGGCCACGCTGGTCATCGACGGGACCGACGGCATGCTGGCCCGCTGGGCACGGGTCAAGGAGACGATCCCGTGGTTCGACGGCGCGCGGATGGACGACATCGTCGACTACCTGACCTACACCTTCGCGCCCGTGGTGCTGCTCTGGGCGACCGACCGGCTGCCCGGCGGACCGGTGGGCTGGCTGCTCGCGGCGCTGCCGCTGCTGGCCTCCTGCTACCAGTTCTGCCGGACCGACGCGAAGACCGAGGACCACTACTTCCTGGGGTTCCCGAGCTACTGGAACGTCGCCGCCTTCTACCTGATCGTCCTGGACGTGGGGACCACCGGCGTCGCCGTGACGCTCGCCGTCCTGACCGTGCTGGTGTTCGTGCCGGTCAAGTACGTCTACCCGTCCCGCACCCGGACGCTGCGCAGCCTCAACCTGGCACTCGCCACCCTCTGGCTGGTCTCCTACGCGGTCCTGCTCGTCCAGTACCCGGACCCGCATCCCGTGGTCGTCGTCCTGAGCCTGGCGTACCTCGTCTACTACGCCGGCGTGAGCGTCTGGCTCACCGTGACCGGCGCCCGCCGCCGGCCCGGATCAGCCGAGAGCGTCGAGCGCGCCGGCTAGGTCGGCGACCAGGTCGGCGGTGTCCTCGATGCCGCAGGAGAACCGGACGAATCCGGCCGGCACGTCGTCTCCACCCCACTGCGCCCGCCGGTCGACGGTGCTGTGCACCCCGCCGAAGCTGGTCGCCGCCGCCCACAGCCGGCTGGCGCCGAGGAACCGGGAGACCGCCGCCTCGTCGGCCAGCTCCGCCGACACGACTCCGTTGGGCCGCAGCATCTGCCGGGAGGCCAGCGCGAACGACGGGTCACCGGCGCGCCACGGCCAGCGCAGGTTCGTAACCGCGGGATGCGCGGCGAGCACCTCCACGACGGCCGCCGCGTTGGCCGCCTGCCGGGCCAGCCGCAGGTCCAGCGTGCTCATCGACCGGTGGCCCAGCCACGCCTCGAACGGGCCCGGAGTGCTGCCGGTGCGGTCGCGGAAGCCCTTCACCCGCGCGTACAGCTCGTCGTCGGTCACGGTCACGTGCCCCAGCAGCACGTCGCTGTGCCCGGTCAGCGCCTTGGTGTCGCTGCCCACCGTGAGGTCGGCACCCAGGGCGAGCGGCCGCTGTCCCAGCGGCGTCGCCGTGGTGTTGTCGACGGCGACCAGTGCACCGGCCGCATGGGCCGCGTCGGCGACGGCGGCGATGTCGCAGACGTCGAGCTGCGGGTTGCTCGGCGTCTCCAGCAGGACCATGGACGCCCCGGCCAGCCCGCCCTCGGCGGCGAGCCGCCCGATCTCCGGCGTGGGCACGTACTGCGCGTCGATGCCGAACCGGGTCAGCTCCTCGGCGGCCAGCATGCGGGTCGCGTAGTAGCCGTCCGACGGCAGCACGACGCGGTCGCCGCTGCGCGCGCAGGCGAGGACGGCGGCGGTCAGCGCCGCCATCCCGGTGGCGAAGGACAGGCACCGGCCGCCGTCGAGCGCACCGACGGCGTCCTCGAAGTGCCGGAACGTCGGGTGCTCCGTCCGGGCGTAGGCGTCGGCCCCGCCGGCCCGCGGCGGCTGGTCACCGAGGTGGAAGGGTGCGGCGAACACCGGTGACGGCCGCAGCGGCGCCCCCGGCACCGCCGGATCCTCACCGACCCGGACGGCCCGCGTCCCGTCGCCGTAACCGTCCAGCTCTTCGCGACCCTGTCCGCTCATTCCGGCTTCGCCTCCCGCGACATGATCTCCCGCACCATCCGGCCCGGGGCCTCCCCCTCGTGGCACACCCGCACGACCGCCTCGGTGATCGGCACGTCGATGCCGTGCGCCCGGGCCAGGTCGAGCACCGAGCGGCAGCTCTTCACGCCCTCGGCGGTCTGCCGGGTGCTCGCCTGCACCTCCGAGACCGTCATCCCGCGGCCGAGCTTCTCCCCGAAGGTGCGGTTCCGGGACAGCGGCGAGCTGCACGTGGCCACGAGGTCGCCGAGCCCGGCCAGGCCGGCGAACGTGGTCAGCTCCGCGCCGAGCGCCAGGCCCAGGCGCGCGGTCTCGGCCAGACCCCGGGTCATCAGCGAGGCCCGGGTGTTGTCCCCGAATCCCAGCCCCTCGGCGATGCCGCAGGCCAGCGCGATGACGTTCTTCACCGCGCCACCGAGCTCGCAGCCGACCACGTCGGGATTGGTGTAGGGCCGGAAGTAGGGGGTGTGGCAGGCGGCCTGCAGCACGGCCGCGCGGTCGGCGTCGGAGCAGGCGATGACCGTGGCGGCCGGCTGCTCCTCGGCGATCTCCCGCGCCAGGTTCGGCCCGCTCAGCGCCGCCACCCGCTCCGGGCCTGCTCCGGTCACCTCGCAGATGACCTCGCTCATGCGCTTGGTGCTGCCGAGCTCGATGCCCTTCATCAGCGACAGCAGCGTCGCGTCCGGCGGCAGCAGGTCACGCCAGGAGGCCAGGTTGTCCCGCAGCGACTGCGACGGCACCGCCAGCACCACGACCCCGGCGTCCAGCAGCGCCTCGCCCGGGTCGGCGGTCGCCCGCAGCCGCTCCGGCAGCCGGACGCCGGGCAGGTAGTCGCGGTTCTCGCCGTCCTCGGTGATCGCCTTGGCCAGCTCCGCCCGCCGCGCGTGCAGCACGACCTCGCAGCCGGCGTCGGCGAGCACCTTGGCGAACGTCGTCCCCCAGGAGCCGGCACCGAGGACCGCGGCCCGCGTCAAGCCGCGCTCCCCGGCACGCCGCCGGGACGGTCGCGTCCGGGCCCCGGGTGGAACGTCGCCGGCGCCGGTTCTTCCCGCAGCTCAGCCAGCTGGTCGCGCACCCTCGACATCATCAGGTCCGTCACCTCCCGCAACAGCTTCCCGTCCAGCGGGCGGCCCCCCCGTACCTCTGCCCGGCGGGCGGAGAGGTCGATCGGCTTCCCGACGAGGTAGTCGGTGGGCGTGCGCACCCGCAGGTGCAGCTTCTTGGCGTGGTAGTCGTGCACCCGCTGCGGCCCCCACTGCGCCACCGGGAGGACGACGGCGTCCGTGGTCAGGGCGAGGTGCGCGGCGCCGGTCCGGGCCCGCATGGGCCACCAGTCGGAGTCGCGGGTGACCGAGCCCTCGGGGTAGATGACCACGAGGCCGCCGGCCCGCAGGTCTTCCTTGGCGGCGTCCAGGGACCCCCGTGCGGCGCTGGAGTACCGCGCCACCGGGATCTGCCCCGCCGCCCGCAGGATCGTCCCGGCGAGCCCCTGGAAGACCGCCTCCTTGGCCAGGAAGTGCGGGATGCGGCCGTGGTCGAAGACCAGCCGGGCGCAGGCGAGGGGGTCGAGCACCGAGAGGTGGTTGACCACCAGGAGCACCGGGCCGCGCACCGGGATCCGTCCGCCGTGGCGGTACCGCAGCCGGAACAGCAGCGCGGACACCGGGTAGATCACCAGGATGCACAGCCACAGCGCGGAGGAGATGGGCCCGCGGGTGGCCCATCTGCCGGGCCGGCGCGCGGCCGCGCGACCGCCTGCGGACTGCTCGGTCATCGCCCCGCCTCCCCTCTCCTGTGAGCAGCCCATGATCGACCCGTGCCGCCGCTCCCGGTGCACCGGGTCCCGGCCGGCGGTGCCTCCGGCGCCGGTGTGCTCACATTGTCGCCGTGTCCAGCTGGTCGGTCGTGGTCCCGGCGAAGCGGCTCGCCGTGGCCAAGACCCGGCTGCGCCCGCTCACCGGCGCGCCCGGTGGGGACCACGGTGCCCTGGTGCTCGCGCTGCTCGGCGACACGGTCGCGGCCGCGCTGGCCTGCCCACGGGTGGGGTCGGTCGTCGTCGTCACCGACGAGCCCGCGGCTGCCGACCTGGTTCAGGGCCTGGGCGCGCGCACCGTTCCCGACCGGCCCGACCGGGGGCTGAACCCGGCGCTCGAGCACGGCGCCGGGCTGGCCGGAGGCGCGGCCGTGGCGGCGCTCTCCTCGGACCTGCCCGCCCTGCGGCCGGACGAGCTCGCCGCGGCCCTCACGGCCGCGGAGGCGCGGGCGGGCGGGAGAGGTCGTTGCTTCGTCGCCGACTGGCAGGGCACCGGGACCACCCTGCTCACCGCCGTCGGCACCGCGCTGCGCCCCCGGTTCGGCCGCGGCTCGGCGCAGGAGCACCGCGGCGACGGGGCGGTGCCGTTGACCGGCGCCTGGCCGGGGCTGCTGCGCGACGTCGACGACCCCGCCGACCTGCGGGCGGCCCTGGAACTGGGCGCCGGGCCCCGGACCACCTCGCTGGTGCGGAGGTCGCCGACTCTCGCCGTCACCCTGGGTGCGGCACGATGACCAGGTGCCCAGCGAGAGCGCGTCCCCGACCAGCGACCTGCCCGCCGACCGATACCTGAACCGCGAACTGTCCTGGCTGGACTTCAACGCCCGGGTGCTCGAGCTCGCCGAGGACGACTCGCTGCCCCTGCTGGAGCGGGTCAAGTTCCTCGCGATCTTCGCCAGCAACCTCGACGAGTTCTTCATGGTGCGCATCGCCGGACTGAAGCGCCGGCAGAGCACCGGCCTCACCGTCCGCTCCCCCGACGGGCTCACCATCCGGGAGCAGCTCGAGCGGGTGACCGTGCGCACCCAGGAGCTCGTCGAGCGGCACTCCGACGTCTTCAACGAGGACGTGCTGCCGCGGCTGGAGGAGGCCGGCATCCGGATCGTCCACTGGGAGGACCTGCAGGACGACGCCGCCCGGCGGCTGCGGGACTACTTCCGCGACCAGGTGTTCCCGGTGCTCACGCCGCTGGCCGTCGATCCGGCGCACCCCTTTCCCTACATCAGCGGGCTGTCGCTGAACCTCGCCGTGTCGGTGCGCGACCCGGACACCAGCGCCCCCCGCTTCGCGCGGCTCAAGGTGCCCAACAACGTGCCCCGGTTCGTGCCGGTCGCCTCGCCGGATGACACAGCGACCTTCCTGCCGCTCGAGGACCTGATCGCCGCCCACCTGGGTCAGCTCTTCCCGGGGCTGGAGGTGCTCGACCACCACTTCTTCCGGGTCACCCGGAACGCCGACATGGAGGTGGAGGAGGACCGGGACGAGGACCTGCTGCAGGCGCTGGAGCGCGAGCTCGCCCGGCGCCGCTTCGGCCCGGCGGTGCGCCTCGAGGTGGGCGAGCCGATGGACCCCCGCATCCTCGAGGTCCTCATGTCGGAGCTGGAGGTCTCCCCCTCGGACGTGGTCCACGTGCCGGGACTGCTCGACCTGGCCTCGCTGCTCGCGCTCTACGACCTCGACCGCCCCGAGCTCAAGGACGAGCCCTTCGTGCCGGCGACGCACCCGCGGTTGAGCGAGGGTGAGACCCCCAAGAGCGTCTTCGCCACGCTGCGCGAGGGCGACGTCCTGCTCCACCACCCGTACCACTCCTTCGCCACGAGCGTGCAGCGCTTCATCGAGCAGGCCGCCGCAGACCCGAACGTGCTGGCCATCAAGCAGACGCTGTACCGGACCTCCGGCGACTCCCCCATCGTCAACGCGCTCATCGAGGCGGCGCAGGCGGGCAAGCAGGTCGTCGTCCTGGTGGAGATCAAGGCGCGCTTCGACGAGGAGGCCAACATCACCTGGGCCCGCTCGCTGGAGCGGGCCGGCTGCCACGTCGTCTACGGCCTGGTGGGGCTCAAGACCCACTGCAAGACGGCACTGGTGGTGCGGCGCGAGCAGGGCGTGATCCGGCGGTACTGCCACATCGGCACGGGCAACTACAACCCCAAGACCGCGCGGCACTACGAGGACCTCGGCATCCTCACCGCCGACCCACGGGTGGGCGCCGACCTCACCGACCTGTTCAACACGCTCACCGGCTACTCCCGCCAGACCAACTACCGCACCCTCATGGTGGCCCCGCACGGCATCCGCAACGGACTGCTCGAGAAGATCCGCCGGGAGGCGCGGCACGCCCGGGCGGGGCGCCCGGCCGGTATCCGGATCAAGGTGAACGCCCTGGTCGACGAGCGGCTCGTCGACGCGCTCTACGAGGCGTCGCGGGCCGGCGTCCCGGTGGAGCTGTTCATCCGCGGGATCTGCGCGCTGCGGCCCGGCGTCCCCGGGCTGTCGGAGACCATCCGGGTGCGCTCGATCGTCGGCCGGTTCCTCGAGCACTCGCGGGTCATCTCGTTCCACAACAACGGCGACCCGGAGTGGTGGATCGGCAGCGCCGACCTCATGCACCGCAACCTCGACCGCCGCGTCGAGGTGCTGCTGAGGGTCTGCGACGAGGCGTCGCGGACCCAGTTGGAGGAGTCCCTGTCGCCCGCCATGGCCCCGGGGGTGCGCAGCTGGGAGCTGCGCAGCGACGGGCAGTGGGAGCGGCTGGAGGGGCGGGACTACCAGGCCGAGCTGATGCGCCGGATCCATGAGCTCGCCGGCTGAGCCGCCGGTGATCGCCGCCGCGGGCGGGGTCGTGTGGCGCCCGGCCGACGGCGGCGGCATCGAGGTCGCGGTGGTCCATCGCGCCCGCTACGACGACTGGTCGCTGCCCAAGGGGAAGCTGGACGCGGGCGAGCACGCGCTCGGCGCGGCGCACCGCGAGGTGGTCGAGGAGACCGGGCTGGAGGTGGTCGTAGGCCGTCGCGGGCCGACCACCCGCTACGCCGTGGCCGGGGCGACCAAGCGGGTCGACTACTGGCTCATGCGCTACGTGGGCGGGCGCTTCGTCCCCAACGACGAGGTCGACGAGCTGCGCTGGCTGCCGGCCGACGACACCGCCGCGCTGGTCACGCACGGGCACGACCGGCTGGTGATCGCCGACGCCGCGCGCACCGACGTCCCGCGCGAGGTGACCCTGCTGCTGGTGCGGCACGGCCGCGCCGGCCACAGGCACGAGTTCGAGGGCCCGGACGCGCTGCGGCCGCTGGACGGCAAGGGACGGCGGCAGGCGCAGCGCCTGGCCGAGGCACTGCCGCTCTTCAACCCCGAGGCGGTCACCTCGGCACCGCCGCTGCGCTGCCGTTCGACGGTGGAGCCCCTTGCGGAGCGGATCGGCCTGGGCGTGCACGACCGACCCGAACTCGGCGAGGAGCGATTCGCGGAGGACCCGCAGGCTGCGCTCACCGCCCTCGAGCGGCTGTTCGTGCCCCGGGCCGGCCCCGGCGTCACCGTGGTCTGCAGCCAAGGCGGCGTCATCCCGTCGCTGCTGCAGGCCCTCGGGGTGCACGGCCACGACGTCCCGGGCCTGCCGCCGCCGGCCGCCAAGGGAAGCGTGTGGGCCCTCGGCGGCCGACCCGGTGCGCTGGTGGCCGACTACTACCGCGACTTCGAGCCGGACGCCGGCGTCCCGCACCGTCGGGCATAGGAAGCTATGCCTACGTCCTGGGGGGCAAGAGCGTAGGCATAGCTTCCTATGCCTGGGGTGGCGCCGGGGTCACCTCACCGGCAGCGCCGTCGGCAGCCAGGCCCGACGGCGGGCCTCGAAGGCCTCGATGTCGTCGAGGTGCCGCTCGGTCAGCCCCACGTCGTCCAGGCCCTCGAGCAGCCGCCACCGGGTGTAGTCGTCGGCCTCGAACGGGACGGTCGCGCTCTGCCCGCCCCCCAGGGAGTAGGTGACCTCCTTGGCCTGCAGGTCGACCGTCACCTGCATCGTCGGATCGGTCTCGATCGCGGCCCACAGCTTTTCGACCTCGGCCTGCGTCATGACCACGGTGAGCAGCCCGGACTTGGTCGAGTTGTTCTTGAAGATGTCGGCGAAGCGCGAGGAGATGACCACCCGGAAGCCGCCGTCGAGCAGCGCCCAGACTGCGTGTTCCCGGGAGGACCCGGTGCCGAAGTCGGGGCCGGCGACCAGGATCGAGGCGTCGGCGTACTCCGGCTGGTTGAGGACGAAGTTCGGCTCGTTCGTGCGCCAGGCGACGAACAGGCCGTCCTCGAAGCCGGTGCGGGTGATCCGCTTCAGGTACTCGGCGGGGATGATCTGGTCGGTGTCGACGGCGCTGCGGCGCAGCGGTGCCGCGGTACCGGTGTGCGTGGTGAAGGCGTCCATGGCTCAGGCTCCGATCAGGTCGGCTGGGGCGGTCAGGCGGCCGGTGAGCGCGGTGGCCGCCGCCACCGACGGCGACACCAGGTGGGTGCGCCCGCCCTTGCCCTGGCGGCCCTGGAAGTTGCGGTTGCTGGTCGAGGCCGACCGCTCCCCCGGCTTGAGCTGGTCGGGGTTCATGCCCAGGCACATGGAGCAGCCGGCACCGCGCCACTCCGCCCCGGCCTCGACGAACACCTTGTCCAGCCCCTCGGCCTCGGCCTGGCTCTTGACGCCGACCGAGCCGGGGACGACGAGCATCCGCGTGCTCGGGTCGATGTGCTTTCCGCGCAACAGGTCGGCGGCGACCCGCAGGTCCTCGATCCGGCCGTTGGTGCATGAGCCGAGGAAGACGGTGTCGACCTCGATATCGGTCAGCGGGGTGCCCGGGGTCAGCCCCATGTAGGCCAGCGCCTGCTCGGCGGTACGGCGCTCGCCCTCGTCGGCGATCTGGGCCGGGTCGGGCACCCGCTCGCTGATCGGCAGGCCCTGTCCCGGGTTCGTGCCCCAGGTGACGAACGGCGTCAGCGACGAGGCGTCCAGCACGATCTCGGCGTCGAAGACCGCGCCGTCGTCGGTGCGCAGCGTCGACCAGTACTCGACCGCGGCGTCCCAGTCGGCGTCCTGCGGGGCGTGCGGGCGGCCCTGCAGGAAGTCGGAGGTGGTCCGGTCCGGAGCGATCAGACCGGCCTTGGCGCCGGCCTCGATCGACATGTTGCAGATCGTCATCCGGGCCTCCATCGACAGCGCCTCGATGGCGCTGCCGCGGTACTCGATGACATGGCCGGCGGCACCGTTGGTGCCGATCTGCGCGATGACGGCCAGGATGATGTCCTTCGCCGAGACGCCGGGGGCCAGCTCGCCGTCCACGGTGACCGACATCTGCTTCGGGCGGTACTGCGGCAGCGTCTGGGTGGCCAGCACGTGCTCGACCTCGCTGGTGCCGATGCCGAACGCCAGCGCTCCGAAGGCGCCGTGGGTGGAGGTGTGGCTGTCGCCGCAGACGATCGTCATGCCCGGCTGGGTCAGGCCCAGCTGCGGGCCGATGACGTGCACGATGCCCTGGTCGCGGTCGCCCATCGGCGCGAGGCGGATGCCGAACTCGGCGGCGTTCTTCCGCAGGGCCTCGACCTGCGCGCGGCTGACCGGGTCGGCGATGGGCGCCAGGATGTCCAGCGTCGGGACGTTGTGGTCCTCGGTGGCCATCGTGAGCTCGGGGCGGCGGACCGTGCGCCCGGCCGCCCGCAGGCCGTCGAAGGCCTGCGGGCTGGTGACCTCGTGCACGAGGTGCAGGTCGATGTAGAGCAGGTCGGGCTCGCCGTCGGTGCGGCGCACGACATGGGCGTCGTAGACCTTCTCGGCCAGGGTCTTCGGCACGGTCTCGTCCCCTTCGGGTGACTGGTCGATCCCGGAGTAGCTGTCCCACTCTGCGGGATGCAAGTATTGCTGTGTGGGACAGCCTAACCCGGTAGCGGTCTTGGACAAAGCGGTCTCGATCCTGCACGCCGTCGCGCAGGAGCCGGCGACACTCGCGGAGCTCGTCGCGCGCACCGGTCTGCCCCGGGCCACGGCCCACCGGCTGGCCGTCGCGCTGGAGGGCCACCGCCTGGTGCGCCGCACCGACGGCGGCAGCTGGGCACCCGGTCCCGCGCTCGCCGAGCTCGGGCGCGGCACCGCGGACGTCGGCGAGATCGCGGCACGACATCTGGTCACCCTGCGCGACGCCACCGGCGAGAGCGCCCAGTTCTACGTGCGCGACGGCGCCACCCGCGTCTGCGTCGCCGCGGCCGAGCGCACCAGCGGACTGCGGGACACCGTGCCGGTGGGCGCGCGGCTGCCCATGACCGCGGGCTCGGCCGCGCATGCCCTGCTGGCCTTCATGCCCGTCGACGAGGTCAACCGGCTACTGCCCAACGCCAGCTTCACCGCCCGAACGCTGCTCGACGTCCGCCGGCGCGGCTGGGCGCACAGCGTGGCCGAGCGCGAGCCCGGGGTGGCCTCGCTGTCCGCGCCGGCGCGTGACGCGACCGGGGCGGTGCTCGGCGCGGTCTCGATCTCCGGACCGGTGGAGCGACTGGGCCGCCGGCCCGGCGCCGAGGTCATCGGCGCGGTGCTCGACGCCTCCGCGGCGATCTCCCGCGCCGCCCGCTGATCCGCCCGGACCGGGGAGAGCCCCCGGCCGGGAGGCCGGGGGCTCTCGGTCACGTAGCCCCGAAGGGATTCGAACCCTCGCTACCGCCGTGAGAGGGCGGCGTCCTGGGCCGCTAGACGACGGGGCCGGACGACGGACATCTTGCCATGACCGAGGAGCAGCTCGTCACGGGGGTCCCGGAACGGCGAGAGCCCCCGGCCGGAAGGCCGGGGACTCTCGGTCACGTAGCCCCGAAGGGATTCGAACCCTCGCTACCGCCGTGAGAGGGCGGCGTCCTGGGCCGCTAGACGACGGGGCCGTGCTGTATCACCGCTGTACTGCAAGAGGAACCAGGCTCCTCGCTGGGGTACCAGGACTCGAACCTAGACTAACGGAACCAGAAACCGTCGGGCTGCCAATTACCCCATACCCCATGGGCGGCACCTCGCGGTGCCGGAGAAGACTCTACCCGACGCTCACGGAGCGGGTTGCACCACCCCCGTCCGGCGGGTCAGTGCGCCGGAGCGGGCTCCGGCGCGGGCGGCCGCAGATCCATCGCCGAGGTACGCGTCTCCGGCTGCGCGCCCCGACGCCACCACGCGACCAGCGCTACGTAGCCCCCGAGGCCGGCCAGGCCGATCGCGGCCGGTACGGGGCCGGACAGCGCCGCCGCCACCACCGCGGGTCCCAGCAGTCCGGCCAGCAGCAGCACCAGCACGTCGGTGACGACGTGCAGCGCGATCGCCGCTTCCAGCCCGCCGGTCAGCACCACGACCACCGAGGCGGCCAGGCCGAAGGCGAAGCGCGCGAGGAACGTGGGCAGATCCGGCGGCAGGTGGACCAGCGAGAACAGGGCTGCGGTGACCACTGCGGCCGCGACCGCACCCGCCGTGCGGCTGGCGGCCCAGCCGGCGACCGCCTGGCTGAGGTACCCGCGGAACAGGTACTCCTCGGCCGCGGCCCGCACCGGGGTGGTCAGCAGGACGACGACGAGCAGCCAGCCCCACGACCGGACCGGTCCCTCGATCTCACCGCCCCCGGCGGGAACGGATACGAGCACCAACAGTCCTAGGACGGTCCCGGCAGCGAGCGTCGCCAGCAGGACCAGCCGGGGCAGCAGCCGCCGGCGCAGCCGTGCGCGCACCGACGACGACCACCCCGGCCGCATGCCGTGCGCCACCGCCCACGCCAACCAGACCACCGGTACCGCGACGGCGAGGGTGGCGTTGGTGAGCAGCAGGACGACCGGGTCGGTCGCGCCGAGCAGGGAGAAGGCGGGGCGGACGCCGGTGAGGATGCCCACCACGCCGAGCAGCGCGCCGATCACCACGGCGGCCACGCCCAGCAGCCCGAGCCCCGCCAGCGGCCGCCACCACGCCCAGTCCCGGGCGCGCATGGCGAGCAGGTAGAGCCGGGGCTCGTCGTGCGGAGGCGTACCCGGAGGCGGGGGCCAGACGACCGGCGCCGGGGCGGTGCCGCCTGCCTGGGGCCACGGGCTGAGCGGGAACCGTCCCGGCTCCGGGCGCAGCGTCGGCGGCGGGCCGGCGTAGGGAGCTCCAACCGGCCGGCCACCCGGCCCCGGCGGGGTCATCCCGCGGTGGCGACCGCGCGAGCCGCGGCCAGCCGCGCCAGCGTGCGTTCCCGGCCCAGCAGCTCCATCGACTCGTACAGCGGCGGGGACACCGTCCGGCCGCTCACCGCGACGCGCACCGGCCCGAAGGCCTGCCGCGGCTTGCGGCCCAGGCCCTCGACCAGCGCCTCCTTCAGCGCCTGCTCGATGGCGGGGGTGGTCCACTCGGGGAGATCGCCCAGCGCGGCCGTCGCCGCATCGAGCACCTCGACGGCGGCCTCGCCGGCCAGCTGCTTCTCGGCCGCTGCGGGCTCGATCTCGACCTCGTCGACGAACAGGAAGCCCAGCAGGCCCACCGCCTCCGACAGCACCACCATGCGCTCCTGCGCCAGCGGCGCGATCGCCGCCAGCACGGCGGCCTGCTCCGCCGTCGGCGGCTCGGCGACGAGGCCCGCGCCGGCCAGGTACGGGGCCACCCGCTCGGTGAACTCCTCCACCGGCAGCGCACGCAGGTGCGTGGCGTTGATCGCCTCGGCCTTCTTGAGGTCGAAGCGCGCCGGGTTGGCGCTCACGCGGGTGACGTCGAAGGCCTCGACCAGCTCCGCCGTCGAGAAGATGTCCCGGTCCTCGGCGATCGACCAGCCCAGCAGCGCCAGGTAGTTGACCAGGCCTTCCGGCAGGAAGCCGCGATCCCGGTAGACGTCCAGGTTCGAGGTCGGGTCGCGCTTGGACAGCTTCTTGGTGCCCTCACCGGTCACCAGCGGCAGGTGCCCGAAGCGCGGGGTGACCGATGCGACGCCGATGTCGGTCAGCGCGCCGTAGAGGGCCAGCTGCCGGGGCGTGGACGGCAGCAGGTCCTCGCCGCGCAGCACGTCGGTGATGCCCATCAGTGCGTCGTCCACCGGGTTGACGAACGGGTAGAGCGGCGCACCGGTGCCGCGCACCAGCACGAAGTCGGGCACCGCGCCGGCGGCGAATCGCACCTCCCCGCGCACGAGGTCGGTCCAGACGAGGTCCTCGTCCGGCATGCGCAACCGCAGCACCGGCTGGCGGCCCTCGTCCCGGAAGGCCGCCTTCTGCGCGTCGGTCAGGTTCCGGTCGTGGTTGTCGTAGCCGAGCTTCGGGTCCTGGCCGGCCGCCCGCCGGCGGACGTCGATCTCCTCGTTGGTCGAGAACGACTCGTAGGCGTGCCCGGACTCGAGCAGCTTCGCCGCCACCTCGCGGTAGACGTCGTGCCGCTCCGACTGGCGGTAGGGGCCGTGCGGCCCGCCGACCTCGGGGCCTTCGTCCCAGTCCAGGCCCAGCCACCTCAGGCTGTCGAGCAGGTGCCGGTAGGACTCCTCGGAGTCCCGCGCGGCGTCGGTGTCCTCGATGCGGAAGACGAACGTCCCGCCCGAGTGGCGGGCGTGGGCCCAGTTGAACAGGGCCGTCCGGATCAGTCCGACGTGGACCAGCCCGGTCGGTGACGGGCAGAAGCGGGTGCGCACCGTCACCGGGCGCCACCGGCGGTGGAGACGGCCTCGGCCTCGGTCACCGTGTTGGGAAGCGTGCCGAGCCCCTGGATCGTGACCGTGACCGTCTGGCCCGGGCGGATCGGACCCACGCCCGACGGCGTACCGGTGAGCACGACGTCACCGGGCAGCAGGGTCATCACCTGGGAGATGTAGGAGATGAGCGTGGGGATGTCGAAGAGCAGCTGGCTGGTGCGGCCGGACTGGCGGCGCTCACCGTCGACGTCGCAGGTGACCTCGAGATCGGCGACGTCCAGACCGATGCCGGGCAGGTCGGTCTCGATCCACGGACCCAGCGGGCAGAAGGAGTCGAAGCCCTTGGCCCGGGTCCACTGCCCGTCGCTCTTCTGCATGTCCCGCTCGGTCACGTCGTTGCCGATCGTGTAGCCGAACACGCTGCCCGGCGCCTGCTCCGGCGTCACGTTGCGCGCGCCACGTGCACCGATGACGACGGCGAGCTCTGCCTCGTGGTGCACGTTCGTGCTGCCCGGCGGGATGCGGATGGCGTCGCCGGGGCCGATGACCGACGTGGAGGGCTTGAGGAACAGCAGGGGCTGCTTCGGGGCGTCCCCGGTGTTCATCTCCTTGATGTGCTCGGCGTAGTTCTTGCCGACGCACACGACCTTGCTCGGCAGGATCGGCGAGAGCAGCCGGACGTCGGCCTGCGCGAAGCGCGTACCGGTGAAGGAGATCTGGCCGAAGGGGTGGCCCTCGATCTGGGCGACCTGGCCGTCTCCGTCGAGGACGCCGAAGGACATGCCCTGCGGGGAGGCGAAACGAACGATGCGCACGATCCGACACTAGTCGCCGGGCGGCGGGGCGCCTCCCGGCCTAGCGTCTGGCCATGGCCTGCCGCTTCTCCGAGCTCGTCGTCGACAGCCGGAACCCCGAGGCGCTGGCCGCCTTCTGGGCGGCGGTGCTGGACTACCGGGTGCTCGGCCGGGAGGAGAACGGGGAGGTCGAGATCGGGCCCGAGGCGGGTTTCGGCGGGCCGGCGCCCACGCTCGTCTTCCAGCCGGTCGCCGACCCGACCCCCGGCAAGGTGCGGCTGCACATCGATCTCAGCCCCACCGACCGGGACCAGGACGCCGAGCTGCAGCGGCTGCTCGACCTGGGCGCGACGCCGGCCGACGTCGGTCAGTCCGGTGACGAGAGCTTCCACGTCTTGGCCGATCCCGAGGGCAACGAGTTCTGCCTGCTGAGGACCCGGCTCGACCCGTAACCGGGTGGATCGGTCGCGGGGGCCGGGGGTCGGAGGCTCCGCCAAGCAGTGGACGGCAATTGGCCGCGGTGTCGGCCGGAGGCCGACAATGTCACCGTGATCCTCATCGTCGTGAAGTTCCCCGTCCGCCCCGACCGCGCCGACGAATGGGCCGGGCTGGCCGCCGACTACGCCCGAGCGGTGAACGCCGAGGAGGGCTCGCTGTTCTTCGAGTGGTCCCGGAGCCTCGAGGAGCCGGACACGTTCGTCTGCGTCGAGGGCTTCCGGGACGCCGCCGCCGGCGGGGCGCACGTGGCCACCGACGCCTTCAAGCGTTTCGTCGACCGGGCGCCGGAGCTGGTGGCGGCCCAGCCGCAGATCATCTACGTGGATGCGCCCGACGTCTCCGGCTGGGCCCCGATGGGGGAGATCCAGCCGCGCTGACCCTCGGTCGTGCGCCGCTTTCCGCTATGCGTCGCCCCGCTACGGGTCGTCGCAGGCTGGAGTCGAACGGCCCGCCGTCGGGACACTCCCCGGCGTAGGCGTCGAGATCCAGCGACGGCAGCGGGGCTCAGCCGCTCGAACGTCGTCGCCCGCTACGGCTGAGGACGGCGCAGGACGGCGTAGGTGAGCGCGTCCACCAGGGCGTGCCACGACGCCTCGACGATGTTGGCGTGCACCCCGACGGTGGTCCACTCCCCCACCCCGTCGGTGGTGTCGATGAGCACCCGGGTGGTGGCGCTCGTGCCCCCCCTCCAGCCCAGGATGCGCACCTTGTAGTCGGCCAGCGCGACGTCGGCCAGTTGCGGGTAGCGGCTCACCAGCGCCTGCCGTAGCGCGTTGTCCAGCGCGTTGACCGGGCCGTTGCCCTCACCGGTGCTGATGATCCGCTGCCCGTCGACGTGCACCTTCACCGTGGCTTCGCTGACCACCACGCCGTTGCCCCAGTGCTCCACCGACGTCCGGTAGCTCTCCAGCTCGAACAGCGGCGGCGGGGCCTCGGGCAGCTGGGACCGCAGCAGCAGCTCGAAGGAGGCATCGGCCGCCTCGAAGGACCAGCCGTCGGCCTCCAGGACCTTCACCTGGTCGACGACCCGGCCGACGGCGTCGGCCTGGCCGGCGAGGTCCACACCGAGCTCCCGGCCCTTGAGCTCGACCGACGCCCGGCCGGCCATCTCGGTGACCAGGATGCGCATGTCGTTGCCCACGACGGCGGGCTCGAGGTGGTTGTACAACCCCGGGCTGACCTTGATGGCGCTGGCGTGCAGACCCGCCTTGTGCGCGAACGCCGAGGCCCCCACGTAGGGCTGGTGGTCGTCGGGGGCGATGTTGGCCAGCTCCGCGATGGCGTGGCTGACCCGCTGCAGCTCCGGCAGGCACTCGGCCGGCACCGCGGGGATACCCATCTTGGTGACCAGGTTGGCGACCAGCACGAAGGTGTCGGCGTTGCCCGCCCGCTCCCCGTAGCCGTTCGCCGTGCCCTGCACGTGGGTCACCCCGGCCTCGACCGCGGCGAGGGTGTTGGCGACGGCGCAGCCGGTGTCGTCCTGGCAGTGGATGCCGAGCTTCCCGCTGGTGCGCGCCCGCACGTCGGCGACGACCCGCCCGACGCCCATCGGCAGCATGCCGCCGTTGGTGTCGCACAGGACGCCGACCTCCGCGCCCGCGGCGAACGCCGCGTCCAGCACCTGCACGCCGTACTCAGGGTCGGCGGCGTAGCCGTCGAAGAAGTGCTCGCAGTCGACGAACACCCGCCGGCCGTGCCCGACCAGGAAGGCGACGGTGTCGGCCACCATCGCCAGGTTCTCCTCCAGCGTGGTGCGCAGCGCCTCCCGCACGTGCCGGACGTCGGACTTGGCCACCAGGCACACCACCGGGGTCTGCGCGTCCAGCAGGGCCTGCACCTGGACGTCGTCCTCCACCGCGACCCCGGCCTTGCGGGTCGAGCCGAACGCGACCAGCTGCGCGTGCTTCAACTGCAGCTCGGTGCGCGCCCGGGCGAAGAACTCGGTGTCCTTGGGCAGGGCGCCGGGCCATCCGCCCTCGATGTAGCCGACCCCGATCTCGTCGAGCAGGCGGGCCACCGCGAGCTTGTCGGCGACCGAGTAGCTGACCCCCTCCCGCTGCGCGCCGTCGCGCAGCGTCGTGTCGAAGACGTGGAAGCCGGTGCTGGTCATGGGATCTCCGCGGGAAGGTGGGCCCGAACACGAAAAAGACCCCCCGGGTACGGGAGGTCGGCGCGCAGTCGGGAGGGACTGCGCGCTAGGCGATGATGGTCGTGCATCGGACAGACATCACCGTCGAGTAGACCACGGACAGCCGCGTCCACGGACGTCGGCATGGCCGGGTCCGTGGACGGGTTGCCGACCGAGGGCCGATGCCGGGAAGGGACCCGGCGACCGGAAGGTCGGGCCTACTACGCAACGCGGAGCTCGAGCCGGTGTGCGGCGTCGACCAGCCGTCCTCGACGACGGCGCGACCGAACCGAAGTCAGCGGCGTGGAGTCAGCGGCGTCAGCGTGGGAGGTGCCGACCTCAGGATCGTGCGAGTGGTCGGCCTTGAGCAGCTCCACCCCACGTCCGGAGGTCCTCCCCGAACAGGATCAGTCAGATCGTGTCGTCACACGTCCCCGACCAACGTCTCTGGTCGGTACACCTGACCGTTGCGGATGGCCGAGACGTCGAACTCCACCTGGATGCGGTCGCTGATCAGCACGCCGCCGGTGTCCAGCGGGGTGTTCCAAGTCAGCCCCCAGGCGCTGCGCTGGATCGCCAGCGCGCCCTCGAAGCCGACCCGCATGTTGCCGAACGGGTCCCGCGCCGACCCCGTCAGCGTGAACTCCACCGTGACCGGCCGGGTCACGTCCTTGATCGTCAGGTCGCCGGTGACGGCGAAGACGTCATCGTCCACCTGCTCGACGGCGGTGGACCGGAAGACCATCTCGGGATGGGTCTCGACGTCGAGGAAGTCGGCCGAGCGCAGGTGGGCGTCGCGGTCGGCATTGCCCGTCTCGATGCTGGCCGTCCGGATGCGGATGGCGACCGAGCTGGCCGACGGGTCCACCGGCTGCAGTGACGCCTCGCCCGTGAAATCAGTGAAGGCCCCACGAACGGTGGTGACCATGGCGTGCCGGGCCCGGATGCCTATCCGGGTGTGTGCGACGTCGATGGTGTACATGCCGGTGAGGTCTTCCAGGGCGGTCGTCGCCGCCTCGAAGTCCGTGGACGCCCCGTCGGGCGCGCGATGCTTGGCCACGTCGGCCCCTTCCCCAGATCGGCCCCATCTTCGCTGAAGCCTGCCCGTGCCGGTCAGCCGGGACCGGGCGTCACCCCGGCCACCGGTCAGCTCCCGCAGTTCCCGGTCGAGCTGATCCTGGTCGGGTAGGTGTTGCTGACCCCAAGGCCCGGAGGAACTCGGGCCTCGAGGGTCGGTCAGCCGCCGGCGAGCGCGGCGAGACGGTCGCCGACGTCGGTGGTACGGAGCGGCTGCTGCGGGTCGCGGGTGGACAGGTCGAACGCGACGGCGGCGTCGACCTTGCGGGCCTGCTCCCCCCGACCCAGGTGGTCCAGGAGCAGCCCGACCGACAGGACGGTCGCGGTCGGGTCGGCGACGCCCTGGCCGGCGATGTCGGGCGCGGAGCCGTGGACGGGCTCGAACATGCTCGGGTTGCTGCCCGAGGCGTCGAGGTTCCCGCTCGCGGCCAGCCCGATCCCCCCGGTCACCGCGGCGGCGATGTCGGTGACGATGTCGCCGAAGAGGTTGTCGGTGACGATGACGTCGTAGCGGCCCGGGTCGGTGATGAAGAACATCGAGGCGGCGTCGACGTGCTGGTAGGCGACGGTGATCTCGGGGAACTCGACCGAGACCTCCTCGACCGTGCGGGACCACAGCCCGCCGGCGTGGGTGAGGACGTTGGTCTTGTGGATCAGGGTCAGGTGCTTGCGCGGGCGCGCGGCCGCCCGCTCGAAGGCGTACCGGACCACCCGCTCGACCCCGAACGCGGTGTTGAGGCTGACCTCGGTCGCGACCTCGTGCGGGGTGTCGCGGCGCAGCACACCGCCGTTGCCCACGTAGGGGCCCTCGGTGCCTTCCCGGACGCAGAGCATGTCGATCGGGCCGGGAGCGGCCAGCGGGCTGCGGACACCGTCGAACAGCTTCGCCGGCCGCAGGTTGACGTGGTGGTCGAGCTCGAACCGCAGCCGCAGCAGCAGGCCGCGCTCGAGGATGCCCGGCGGCACGCTCGGGTCGCCGATCGCGCCGAGCAGGATCGCGTCGTGCTGGCGCAGCTCGTCGAGCACGGTGTCCGGGAGCAGCTCACCGGTCCGCTGCCACCGGGCCGCCCCGAGGTCGTACTGGGTCGTCTCCAGGTCGGGGGCGACCGCGCGGAGGACCTTCAGTCCCTCCGCCACGACCTCCGGGCCGATGCCGTCTCCAGGGATCACTGCCAGGCGCATGGGAAGCGACCCTAGGTCAGAGGGTGGTGAGGTCGGCGGCCCGGGCGTCCTTCGCCCCGATGCGCCCGGCGATCTCCTCGAGCAGCTCGGCCCCGACGGGGCTGTCCACGGTGACGGCCATGAGCGCCTCACCCCCCTCGTCGGCCCGGCTGACCTGGGCGCCGGCGATGTTGATCCCGGCCTCCCCCAGCGCCGCCCCGACCGCACCGACGATCCCCGGCCGGTCGGCGTAGACGAAGAACAGCAGGTGGCCCGACGCGGCCAGGTCGATCTCGAACCCGGCGACCTCGGTCAGCCGCGGCGCCTGGTTCTTGCCGAACAGCGTGCCGGAGACGGTCACCTGGGTGCCATCGGCCATGGCGCCGCAGATCCGGACGTAGTTGCGGTAGGTCGGGCTCTCCGGGTCGCTGGTCAGGGCGATCTCCAGGCCGCGTTTCTCGGCGAGCAGCGGGGCGTTGACGTAGGTGACCTGCTCCTCGACGACGTCGGAGAAGACGCCCTTCAGCACGGCCAGGGACAGCACCGAGACGTCGAACTCGGCGAGCTTGCCGCGGACGTCCACGGTCACCGACTGCGCCAGGCCGCCGGCGACGGAGGTGAACACCCGGCCCAGCTTCTCGGCCAGCGGGAGCCCCGGGCGCACGTCCTCGGCGACCACGCCGCCGGCCTGCACGTTCACCGCATCCGGCACGAACTCGCCCTGCAGAGCCAGCCGGACCGACCGCGCGACCGCGGCGCCCGCCTTGTCCTGGGCCTCCGTCGTCGAGGCGCCCAGGTGCGGGGTGACGACGGTGTTCGGCAGGCCGAACAGCGGGCTGTCGGTGCACGGCTCGGTGGCGTAGACGTCGATGCCGGCCGCGCCCACCTGGCCCGACCGCAGCGCGTCGGCCAGTGCCGCCTCGTCGACCAGCCCACCCCGGGCGGCGTTGACGATGATCACGCCCCGCTTGGTGGTGGCCAGCTCGGCGGCGCCGATGAGCCCGAGGGTCTCCGGCGTCCTGGGCAGGTGGACGGTGAGGAAGTCCGACTCCCGGAGCAGCTCCTCGAGCGACACCATGCGCACGCCCAGCTGGGCGGCCCGCCCCGGCTGGATGTACGGGTCGTAGGCGATCAGCTCGACGCCGAACGCCGCCAGCCGCTGGGCGACCAGCTGGCCGATGCGCCCGAGGCCCACCACGCCGACGGTCTTCTCGGTCACCTCGACGCCGGTGAACGCCGACCGCTTCCACTGCCCCTCGCGCAGCGACGCGTCGGCGGCCGGGATGCGCCGGGCGGCGGCCAGCAGCAGGGCCACGGCGTGCTCGGCGGCGCTGACGATGTTGGAGGTGGGTGCGTTCACCACCATGACGCCGCGCCCGGTGGCGACGGCCACGTCGACGTTGTCCAAGCCGATCCCCGCGCGGGCGACCACCTCCAGGGCCGGGGCTGCCGCGAGCGCCTCGGCGTCGATCTGCGTCGCGCTGCGGATCATCACGGCAGCTGCCTCGGCGAGCGCGGGCAGCAGTGCCGACCGGTCGGCGCCGTCGACGTGGCGGATCTCGACGTCGGTCCCGAGCACCTCCAGGACGCTGGGCGCGAGTTCTTCGGCGATCAGGACGACGGGCGCGGGCGCGGTCACGGGTGGACAGCCTAGGGAGGCGGCGGAGCCGCGGGCCGAACGCCAGAGTCCTTGCTCCCGTGGGGGCGCCTCGACATCCTGACGTCGGCGAGCCGGAATGGTCCGGCGCCGACGGAGGAGAACAGTGAGCCAGCCCGACGACCACGGTCGTTCCGAGTCCCAGCCCTCCGGTCCCGGCAGCGAACCCCAGCACGACCGGGCCCAGCACGACCAGGCCCGGTACGGCCAGCCGGAGCACGGTCAGCCGCAGTACGGCGATCCTGGCTACCCGCAGCAGTTCACGACGCCGGCCTCCTACGGCCAGCAGCCCTACCAGTACGGCCGGCAGTACGGCCGGCCGGCGGGCTTCGAGCAGCCCTACGGCGCGTCCGCGGCCCCCGCCAAGCCCGGCGGGGTGATCACCGCGGCGGTGCTCGGCTTCGTCTTCGGGGCCTTCGGCGTCCTGATCAGCTTCTTCCTCATCATCGTGGGCGCGGCCGCCACCACCGCCGGGGACGACCTCGAGTAGGAGATCCCGGGGTTCGGCTCGATGGCCGGCGCGGTCGGCGGCGCCCTGCTGGTCGTCGGCCTGCTCGCCATGGTCTGGACGGTCGTGATGATCTGGGGCTCGGTGTGGGCGCTGACCGGGCGCAGCCGGGTGCTGCTGCTCGTCGGCGGCTCCGTGGCGCTCGTGGTCGCCGTGCTCGGCATGCTCGGCAGCCTCGCCGGCAGCGGCGCCGCCGACATCGTGGGGAACCTGCTGTTCCTGCTGGCCTCCGCGGCGATCGTCGTGCTGCTCAGCACGAAGTCCGCCACGCAGTTCTTCACCGCGCACCGGTACCGCCGCACCGGTCACTGATCCGGGTGGTCCGGCAAGCGACGGTCGCTCGCTGCGCTGCCCGGATGCCGTGCCGCTGTGTGACGATCAGCCACGACCCGCCATCAGGTGGCCAGCGCGGCCGCCGCAGCCGCAGGAGGACGCCGCCATGTCCAGCCCCACGCACGGTCCCGTTTCCGGTCCCGACGAGCCGCAGGGCGGTGAACCGCAGGGCCAGCCCGGCTGGGGTCCCCCGCCCGGCCAGGGCTACGGCCAGCCCGGCCAGGGCTACGGCCAGCCCGCTCAGGGCTGGAGCCCGCCCGGCGGCTATCCGAACGCCCCCGCCGGCCACGGCCAGGCTCCCAGCGGCCGGCGCCCGGCCCAGGTGACCGCCGCCGCGGTCATCGGCGTCGTCATCGGTGGGCTGGGCACCCTCGGCGGCCTGCTCAGCCTCTTCGCCCTCGGCACGCTGCTCGAGGTCGACGCGCTGCTGGGCATCCTGGCGCTGCTGTCGTTCGCGGCGGCCGTCGTGCTGCTGATCGGCGGCATCCAGGTGCTGCGCGGACAGGACCCGAAGCTGCTGATCATGGGCAGCTACGCCTCGATCGTCACCCAGCTGCTCTACCTGGTGTGGGGGCTGATCCGAGAGCAGGGCTTCGTCTTCACCGGCCTGCTCGGCTTCGTCCTGCCGGTCCTCATCGTGGTGCTGCTGCGGTCGGGCCAGTCCCGCCAGTACTTCGCCTCGCGGGGTCGGACGGTCTGACCGACGGCCACACGCACGACGACCCCCGCTGCTCGCGCAGCGGGGGTCGTCTCGCGTCCTGCCTCAATTCCGGGCAGCGGTCCCGGTGTAGTCGTCCGACGCCGACACCCAGCTCATCAGCCCGCGCAGCTTGCGCCCGGTGTCCTCGATCGGGTGCGCCTCGGCGGCGGCCCGCTTGGCCTTGAAGTCCGGCGCCCCGGCGTCCTGATCGGCGATGAACGCCGCGGCCCAGGAGCCGTCCTTGATCGCCGCCAGCACGTCCTGCATCGACTCCTTGACGCGGGCGTCGATGACCTTCGGGCCGGAGGTGTAGTCGCCGTACTCGGCGGTGTCCGACACCGACCAGCGCTGCTTGGCGATGCCACCCTCGTACATGAGGTCGACGATCAGCTTCAGCTCGTGGAGGCACTCGAAGTAGGCCACCTCGGGCTGGTAGCCGGCCTCGGTGAGCGTCTCGAACCCGGCGGTGATCAGCGCGCTGGCGCCACCGCAGAGCACGGCCTGCTCACCGAACAGATCGGTCTCGGTCTCCTCGGCGAACGTGGTCTTGATGACCCCGGCTCGGGTGCCGCCGATGGCCGCGGCGTAGGACAGCGCCAGCTGGAGCGCCGAGCCGCCGGCGTCCTGCTCGACGGCGACGAGGCAGGGCACGCCCTTGCCGTTCTCGAACTCCCGGCGCACCAGGTGACCCGGGCCCTTGGGGGCGACCATCGCCACGTCCACGCCGGCCGGGGGCTTGATGTACCCGAACCGGATGTTGAAGCCGTGGCCGAAGAACAGCGCGTCGCCGTCCTGCAGGTTCGGCTCCACCGACTCGGCGTAGAGCGTCCGCTGCACGTGGTCCGGTGCGAGGATCATGATCAGGTCGGCCTCGGCGGACGCCTCGGCCGGCGTCACGACGCGGAGGCCCTGGGCCTCGGCCTTGGCGCGGCTCTTGGAGCCCTCGGGGAGGCCGACGCGCACGTCGACGCCCGAGTCGCGCAGCGACAGCGCGTGGGCGTGGCCCTGGCTGCCGTAGCCCAGGACGGCGACGGTGCGCCCCTGGATGATCGAGAGGTCGGCGTCGTCGTCGTAGAAGATCTCGGCGGCCATGCGGTGGTGCACTCCTTCAGGTTGATTGGCGGCCAAAATGGCCATTTTGGCCGGTGGCCAGGTTCAGGCGGTGCGCTCGACCGGGCGCAACGTACCGGCGCCCGACATCGCCCGCGGGCCGCGGCCCAGGGCCACGGTGCCCGACTGGGCCATCTCCTTGATGCCGAGCGGCGCGAGCACCGCCAGCAGCGCCTGGAGCTTGTCCGGCGTCCCGGTGGCCTCGAGCGTCACCGTGTCGGTGTTGACGTCGATGACCCGGGCACGGAACAGCTCCGCGGTCTGCAGCACCTGGGTTCGCTCGGTCACGGCGGCGCGCACCTTGACCAGCAGGAGCTCGCGCTGCACGGCGGCGTCGCCGTCCAGCTCGACGATCTTGATGATCTCGATGAGCTTGTTCAGCTGCTTGGTGATCTGCTCCAGCGGCTGGCTCTCCGCGTCGACGACGATCGTCATGCGGGACAGGTCGGGGTTCTCGGTCGGCCCGACGGCCAGCGACTCGATGTTGAACCCGCGCCGGCTGAACAGCGCAGAGACCCGGGCCAGCACACCGGACTTGTTCTCGACCAGCACCGACAACGTGTGGCGTGACATTGCGGAAGGTGACCTTTCAGATCGACCGGCACCGTGACGGCCCCCCTTCAGGGGCCCGCCCCGAGCGGAGCGAGGGGTGGGGGGTGGCCCCGTCCCGAGGCTCACCCCGAGCCTGCGAGGGGTGAGGAGGACGGGGTCCTTCTGCTATACCTGTCCGTCGCCGAAGACCGGGCGCACGTCGCGCGCGGCCAGGATCGCGTCGTTGCTGGCGCCCGCGGCCACCATCGGCCACACCTGGGCGTCGGAGCCGACGACGAAGTCGATCACGACCGGGGCGTAGTTGATCGCCATGGCCTTCTCGATGACGGCGTCGACGTCGTCCCTGCTCTCGCAGCGGAGCCCGATGCAGCCGAGCGCCTCGGCCAGCGTGACGAAGTCGGGGATGCGCACCGGCTTCTGCCGCGCGCCGCCGCCGGTCCCCCGCTCCTGCAGCTTGGTGTTGGAGTAGCGCCCCTCGTAGAAGAGGGTCTGCCACTGCCGGACCATGCCGAGGTTGCCGTTGTTGATGACGGCGACCTTGACCGGGATCCCCTCGATGGCGCAGGTGGCCAGCTCCTGGTTGGTCATCTGGAAGCAGCCGTCGCCGTCGATGGCCCAGACCGTCGTGTCGGGGCAGCCGTACTTGGCGCCCATGGCGGCCGGGACGGCGTAGCCCATGGTGCCCAGGCCGCCGCTGTTGAGCCAGGTGCCCGGCTTCTCGTACCGGATGAACTGGGCGGCCCACATCTGGTGCTGGCCGACGCCGGAGGCGTAGATCGCGTCGGGGCCGGCGATCGCGCCCAGCCGCTCGATCACGTACTGCGGCGACAGCGCGCCGTCCTCCGGCCAGTCGTAGCCGAGCGGGTAGCGCTCCCGCCAGTCGTCCAGCTGCGTCCACCAGGCCGCGAGGTCCGGCGCGCGGCCGGCCGCGTGCTCGGCGCGCAACGCCTCGGTGAGCTGGGCGATCGTCTCCTTGGCGTCACCCACGATCGGCACGTCGGCCTTGCGGTTCTTGCCGATCTCGGCCGGGTCGATGTCGGCGTGCACGACCTGGGCCTCCGGCGCGAAGCTGGACAGCTCCCCCGTCACGCGGTCGTCGAAGCGCGCCCCCAGGGCCACGATGACGTCGGACTTCTGCAGGGCGGTCACGGCCGCGACGGTGCCGTGCATGCCCGGCATGCCGAGGTGCTGGCGGTCGCTGTCGGGGAACGCGCCGCGGGCCATGAGGGTGGTGACGACCGGGGCGCCGGTCAGCCGGGCGAGCTCGGCCAGCTCCTCGGTGGCGCGCGCCTTCAGCACACCTCCACCGACGTAGAGCACCGGCCGGCGGGCGCCGGCGATCAGGGTGGCCGCCTCACGCACCTGCTTGCCGTGCGGGCGCGTGGTCGGCTTGTACCCGGGCAGGTCCAGGCGCGGCGGCCAGGCGAAGTCGGTGGTGGCCTGCAGGACGTCCTTGGGGATGTCGACCAGGACCGGCCCGGGGCGGCCGGTGGAGGCCAGGTGGAACGCCTCGGCGATCCGCTGCGGGATCTCCGCCGCGCTGGTCACGAGGAAGTTGTGCTTGGTGACCGGCATCGTGATGCCACGGATGTCCGCCTCCTGGAAGGCGTCGGTGCCGATGGCCGCGCTGGGGACCTGGCCGGTGATGGCGACGATCGGCACCGAGTCCATGTAGGCGTCGGCCAGCGGGGTCACCAGGTTCGTGGCCCCCGGGCCGGAGGTCGCGATGCAGACGCCGACCCGGCCGGTGGCCTGGGCGTACCCGGTGGCCGCGTGGCCGGCGCCCTGCTCGTGGCGGACGAGCACGTGGCGCACGGCGGAGTCGAACAGCGGGTCGTACGCGGGCAGGATCGCGCCGCCCGGGATGCCGAAGACCACGTCGACGCCGGCTGCCTCGAGGGAGCGGACGAGGCTCTGCGCGCCGGTGATGCCGGTGGCCGGCTCGGCGGCGGCGTCGGCCAGGGAGCGGGCCGTGGTCTCGACGCCGGTCAGCGCCGCGGCAGCCTCGCGGGTGGCGGCCTCGGAGCCCGGGGCCTCGTGCTGGGTGCTGGTCATCGCGCGGATCTCCTGTGCCTTGCGGCGTGGTACGGGCTGGTGCGACGGGCGGCGTGCTCGCTGTGCGGCAGATCACGGCCAACAAAAAACCCCTCGTGCCACGGGCACGAAGGGTCAGCGCGTCGGTCGGTGACCGGACGCGCTACGCGATTACGAGGACGCCGCGGGTGCCGGCGTCGGCGAGCATGCTGGTGCGAGGCACGTGGATACTCTGCGCCTCCCGACCCGCCGCCGTCAACCGTCGCGTCCCACCAGATGGACACCGGCGTCCATTTCCGACACCTCCACGTCCAGGACAGCCGCGTCGAACGTGTCCAGCAGCGCGCGCAGGTCCGCGAACGGCATCGGGCGCCCGAAGAGGTAGCCCTGGAGGTAGCGGCAGTTCATGCCCCGCAGTTCGGCGACCTGCTCCTCGTTCTCCACACCCTCGGCGACGACGTCCATGCCGAGCGTCCGGCCGAGTTCCACGACGCCGGCCACCAGGGCACGCCCGCGAGGGTCCGTCTCGATCCCGGCCACGAACTCCCGGTCCATCTTCAGGATCTGGACGGGCAGCCGGGCCAGGTAGGCCAGGGAGGACCAGCCGCGGCCGAAGTCGTCGAGCGAGAGCACGACACCCATCCCCCGCAGGGTCTCCAGGTCGGCGACCAGCCGGTCCTGGGCCGCGTCCAGCAGCACCGACTCGGTCAGCTCCAGGATCAGCTTCCCCGACGGCAGCTGGGCGGCGGCCAGCGCCGCGGCGACGTCGGGCACCAGGCAGCCGGCCAGCAGGTGCCGCACGGACACGTTGACGCCCATCTGCACGTCCCAGCCGTCGGCCATCAGCACCGCAGCCTGGCGGGTGGCCACCTCGAGCACCCAGCGCTGCAGCGGGACGATGAGGCCGTCCTCCTCCGCGAGATGGATGAACTCGTCGGGCGGAACCGTGCCGAGCAGCGGGTGCTCCCAGCGCACGAGCGCCTCCAGACCCAGCACCCGCCGGTCGTGCACACCGACGACCGGCTGGTAGAGCACGCGCAGCTGCCCCTCCTCGATCGCCGCCGGCAGGTCACGCGCCAGCCGGGTGCGCCGGCCGGCAGCGTCGTCGATCGCCTCTCCGGAGGAGCGCACGCAGCGCTTTCCGGCGGCCTTCGCGGCCCGCAGCGCCAGGTCCGCCTGGCGGACGATGGCCGGAACGTCGCCGGAGCCGTCGAGCTCGGCCAGCCCGATGCTGCCCGAGACGACGAACATGGGCCCGGTGCCGTCCTGCCCCGGGGTGGACGCCCGGAAGGAGCGGTCCAGCGCGACGACCAGCCGCTCGGCCAGACCGGTCGCCTCGTCGGGCCCGCCGGGCACCAGGAGGGCGAACTCGTCACCGCCCAGGCGGGCCACCAGGTCCTGCTCGCGCGCTCCCGCGCGCAGTTGGTCGGCCACCTGGACGAGCAGCTGGTCACCGGCGTCGTGGCCGGCCCCGTCGTTGACCGCCTTGAAACCGTCGAGGTCGAGGAGCAGCACGCAGCTCGGGTGCCCGGCGGCGGCGCGCGCCCGGGCCTCCTCGAGAGCGGCCATGAACCGGGCCCGGTTGGGCAGCCCGGTCAGGTAGTCGGTGAAGGCCATCCGCTCCAGCTCGCGCTGGGCGGTGCGCCGTTCGGTCACGTCGCGCAGGTGCAGCACGAGGCCGTCCCGCAGGGCCGTGCCCGGAACACCGGCCCGGGCGGCACCGGAGAGCTTCACGTCCCGCTGGCCGCCCTCGGAGGTGCGCAGCCGGACGATGGGCCGGGTCGTCGCGGCGGCGCGGCCCACGTCGGCGACCACGCGCGCCAGGATCGGGCGATCGGCGGGGTCGACCAGGTCGGCCAGCCGCCGGCCGGTCAGCTCCTGGCCGGTCCAGCCCAGCTGGCTCAGGGTCGCGCCGGAGACCCAGCGGACCGTCCCGTCACGGTCGAGGACGACGGTGACGTCCTCGGCGCTGGCGGCCAGCGCGCGGAAGTAGGCCTCGGTCTCCAGCAGCCGGCGGGTCAGCCGGCCGCCGTCGAGGACCCACAGCAGGCTGCGCAGCGAGGTGCAGAGCACGAGCAGCCCGATGGCGATCCGCTCGAAGGTGCAGAAGGTGTGCCCGGCGCCCAGCACCGCCACCACGATGCCCGCCACGCCGTAGGCCGTGGCGTGGCTGACGACGAGGCCGAACAGCGGCAGCCCGGTGTCGGCCTCCGGCTGCGGGGGGAGGTGCCCGGGATCGGTGTCCACGGCGCGGACCGCCGCCGCCAGCATTCCCGCCCAGGCGACGCCGATCAGCAGGTCGGACGACGTGTTCCCCAGCGCCGGGGCGAGCGCGCCGGCGACCGCGGCGACCGACGCCCCGACCATCGCCACCAGCACCCACACCGCCGGACGTCGGCGGCTCCCCGCCGTCCGGGAGACGACCACGAGGGCGACGCCGCACGACAGCGCTCCCGCAAGGGGATAGCCCATGGTGAGCAGGAACCCGGCCGCACCACGGCTGCCGACCACCACCTGGCACAGCACCAGACCGGCCAGCAAGGCCAGTGCGACCACGACGATCGCGCCGTCCAACAGCTCCCGCGGACCCGCGCGCCGGCCGTCGTGGGACGACAGCAGCAGGCAGGCCGCCAGGGCCAGCGGCACGGCGAGCACCTGCGGGACGTGCGCAGCCACGCTCTGCGCCTGCCCGATGGCGGGGTCGAGGACGCTGACCAGCTGACCGGTGGCCAGCAGCCCGCAGGCCACGGCGAGCAGCCGCCACGGCCGGCGCGAGCGCCGGTCCAGCCACGCGGAGTGCCGGTGGACGACGACCGCGGTGGCGGCGGCAGCGAATCCCAGCAGGAGGGGCAGCACGAGCTCCACCCGCGTGCCGAGCACCACGCGGACGGAGCCTCCGCAGAGGGACAGCGCGGCGAGCAGGACGAGGAACAGCCGCGACTCCCGCAGTGCGGACGCCGGGGCGGCGCTCACCGGCGCGGCGGGGACGACCGAGCGGGGTGGGGGCGCGAACGGCAGGTCGAGGAACCTCAACGGTGCACCGGCGTCCCACCGCCGTCCGCCCAGGTCCACATCCGTCTGGTCGGCAGCCGGGCGGGTGCGACGCAGCTGTGCGCGCCCGGCGTCACCCCGTGGGGTCACCCGCAGATGGCGCCCTGCGCGGCCGAGCCGACCAGCTTCGCGTACTTGCCGAGCACCCCGGTCGTGTACCGCGGCGGCAGCGGGGCCCAGCCGTCCGCCCGGCGGGCCAGCTCGTCAGCGTCGACCAGCAGGTCCAGGGTGCGGGTGGTCAGGTCCAGCCGGATCCGGTCGCCGTCGCGGACGAAGGCGATCGGCCCGCCGTCGGTGGCCTCGGGGGCGACGTGGCCGATGCACAGCCCGGTGGTCCCGCCGGAGAAGCGGCCGTCGGTCAGCAGCAGGACGTCCTTGCCCAGGCCGGCGCCCTTGATGGCCCCGGTGACCGCGAGCATCTCGCGCATGCCCGGCCCGCCCCGGGGGCCCTCGTAACGGATGACGACGACGTCACCGGGCTGCAACGTGCCGTCGGTGACGGCGTCCATGGCGCCCTGCTCGCCGTCGAACACCCGCGCGGTGCCCTCGAAGACGTCGGCGTCGAAGCCGGCGGACTTCACCACCGCCCCCTCCGGAGCCAGCGAACCGCGCAGGATGCTGAGCCCACCGGTCGCGTGGATCGGGTCGCTCATCGCGTGCACGATCGTGCCGTCGAGGTCCGGCGGGGCGATCTCGGCCAGATTCTCGGCCATCGTCTTCCCGGTCACGGTGAGCGTGTCCCCGTGCAGCAGCCCAGCGTCGAGCAGCGCGCGCAGGACGACCGGCACGCCACCGACCCGGTCGACGTCGGTCATGACGAACCGGCCGAAGGGCTTCACATCGGCAAGGTGCGGCGTGCGGTCGCCGATGCGGTTGAAGTCGTCGAGCGTGAGATCGACCTGCGCCTCGTGCGCGATGGCGAGCAGGTGCAGCACGGCGTTGGTCGAGCCGCCGAGCGCCATGACCACGGTGATCGCGTTCTCGAACGCCTCCCGGGTCATGATCTGGCGCGCGGTGATGCCCTTGCGGAGCAGGTTGACCACCGCTTCGCCGGAGGCGACCGCGTACGCGTCGCGCCGGCTGTCGGGGGCCGGTGGGGCGGCGCTGCCGGGCAGCGCCATGCCGAGGGCCTCGGCGACGCTGGCCATCGTGTTGGCGGTGTACATGCCACCGCAGGAGCCCTGACCGGGACAGGCCGCGCGCTCGATCGCGTCCAGCTCGTCCTGGGTGATCAGCCCCCGGGCGCAGGCACCGACGCCCTCGAAGACGTCGATGATCGTGAGGTCGCGGTCGCCCAGCTTGCCCGGCATCGTCGACCCCGAGTACAGGAACACGCTGGCGAGGTCGAGCCGGGCGGCGGCCATCAGCATGCCCGGCAGCGACTTGTCGCACCCGGCCAGCAGCACCGAGCCGTCCAGCCGCTCGGCGAACATCACCGTCTCCACCGAGTCGGCGATGACCTCCCGGGACACCAGCGAGGCGCGCATCCCCTCGTGGCCCATCGAGATGCCGTCGGAGACCGAGATCGTGCCGAACTCCAGCGGGAAGCCGCCTGCTGCGTGCACGCCCTCCTTGGCCCGCTTGGCCAGCCGGTCCAGCGACAGGTTGCACGGGGTGATCTCGTTCCACGACGACGCGACACCGATCTGCGGCTTGGCGAAGTCGTCGTCGCCCATGCCCACCGCACGGAGCATCGCCCGCGCCGGCGCCTTGGCCAGCCCGTCGGTCACCTCGTAGCTGCGGGGCTTGAGCGGGCTGTGCGTCCCGCTCGCGGGCTCGTTGCCGGGGATGAGGTCCTCGCCGATCGTCACGGTCGGGGATGGTAGGCCTGCGGCGGCGCCCGCTGTCGAGGCCGGGTGGGAGGATCGCCGGCCGTGAGCTCTCCCGTCCGGTTCCGGATGCCCCGCAGCGCGCTCGTCCCGGTCCTCGTCCTGGCCCTGTGCATCCTGCCGACCGCGGCGGTGACCTGGTGGACGCTGCTCCTGCTCCTGCTCCTGGTGCCCGTGCTCGTGGCCGTCTGGGTGCTGCGCCGGGGGGCCGACGTCGGCGACGAGGGCATCACCGTCCGGGCCGTGCTCGGCTCCCGGACGGTGCGCTGGACCGAGCTCGCCGGCATCCGGATCGGCGAGCGCGGGGAGCTCTGGCTCGTGACCACCGCAGCGACGGAGGTGCGGCTGCCGGTGATCCGGGCACGGGATCTCCCCGCTCTGGCCGCGGCCTCGGGCGGCCGGCTGGAGATCCCGGCGCGGCGCACGCCGTCGGGAACTCAGTAGTCGCGGACGACGTCCGCCAGCGGCTCCCCGGCCAGGATCCGGCCGATCTGCGCGGTGACGGCCGCGGCCGCCCGCTCCTCCGTCCGCGGCACGGCTCCGGCGACGTGCGGGGTGAGCAGCAGGCCGGGCGCCTGCCACAGCGGGTGCCCCTCGGGCAGCGGCTCGGGGTCGGTCACGTCCAGCGCCGCCCGCAGCCGCCCGGCGGTCAGCTCGGCCAGCAGGGCTCCGGTGTCCACCACCGGCCCGCGGGCGGCGTTGACCAGGAGGGCCCCGTCGGGCATGGCGGCGAGGAACCGGGCGTCGACCATGCCCGCGGTCTCCGGCGTCAGCGGCACGATCAGGATCACCACGTCGGCCTGCGGGAGCAGCTCCGGCAGCTCGTCGGTACCGCGCACGTCGTCGCGGGCGGTGCGGGCGACGTGGGTCAGTTCGACGTCGAAGCCGGCCAGCATCCGGCCGATGGCGCGGCCGATGTCCCCGGCCCCGACCACCAGCACTCGCGCACCCACCAGCGACCGGTGCGTGCTGAACGACCAGCGCTCGGCGTCCTGCTCACGCACGAAGAAGGGCAGCCCCCGCTGGGCGGCCAGCGTGGCGGCCAGCACCCACTCGGCGGTCGAGGGGGTGTGCGCGCCGCGGGCGTTGCAGAGGACGACCCCCTCGGGGAGCCGCCCCGCCAACCCCTCGACGCCGGCGTTGGTCGACTGGACCAGCCGCAGCCGGGGCAGCGCCTCGAGCAGACCCTCCGGCGCGGTCCGTGTCGAGGGCACCCAGACCTGGGCCTGCGCGGCCTCCCCGTGGGGGAGCCCGTCCTCCGGCTTCCAGCGGTGCGCCCGCACCCGCGGCGACAGCGCCTCGACCGCCTCCACCAGACGGCGGGAGGACACCAGCACGTGCAGCGTCTCGTCCGCTGCAAGATCCAGGGTGGTCACGGTTCCACGCTAGCGAGTGACCCGACCGCGGCCGGAGGACCCCGTTCCCGGGCCGACCGCGCGCAGCGCGGCCGGGCAGGCGACGATTCCAGGAACGGCACACCCGTGCCGGCCGACCGGAAGGACTTCCCGTGGCGGGTGGACTCGTAGCCCTGTTGGACGACGTGGCGGTGCTGGCGCGCGCGGCGGCCGCCTCGATCGACGACATCGGGGCCGCTGCCGGGCGGGCCAGCATGAAGGCTGCCGGCGTCGTCGTCGACGACACCGCCGTCACGCCGCAGTACGTGCACGGCCTGAACGCCGACCGCGAGCTGCCGATCATCCGGAAGATCGCCCTGGGCTCGCTGCGCAACAAGCTGCTGATCATCCTGCCCGCGATCCTGCTCCTCAGCCAGTTCCTGCCGTGGCTGCTGACCCCGATCCTCATGCTCGGCGGCGCCTACCTCTGCTACGAGGGCGCGGAGAAGATCTGGCACAAGGTCAGCGGGCACCACGAGTCCCATGCGTCGGTGGAGGACGCGCTCCCGGACGAGAAGACCATCGTCTCGGGAGCCGTGCGCACCGACTTCATCCTGTCGGCCGAGATCATGGTCATCAGCCTCAACGAGGTGGCGCGCGAGGGGTTCTGGTCGCGGGCGATCATCCTGCTCGTCGTCGCGATCGGCATCACGGTGCTGGTGTACGGCGTCGTCGGCGTCATCGTGAAGATGGACGACGTCGGGCTGAGCCTGTCCCAGCGCTCCGGGAAGGGCCTGGCCGCGTTCGGCCGCGGGCTGGTGAAGGGGATGCCCAAGCTGCTCACCGTGCTCACCGTGGTCGGTACCGCGGCGATGCTGTGGGTCGGTGGCCACATCATCCTGGTCGGCGCCGAGGAGCTGGGTTTCCATCCGATCTACGAGTTCGTGCACCACCTGGAGGAAGCGGCGCACGACGCCACCGGAGCGTTCGGCGGCGTCATCGGCTGGCTGGTCAACACGCTGGCCAGCGCGATCCTCGGGCTGGCCGTCGGCGCACTCGTCGTGGTGGTCATGAACCTGACGGTGCACCGGAAGAAGGCCGAGGCCGACAACGAGGCAGGGGCGCACTAGCCCGGCGCACGTACGCTGGGCCGGTGAGGCCGACGAGGGCGCTGCGCGCGCCGCGGGTGGTCGCCGCCCTGCTCGCCGGGCTGCTGCTGACCGCCTGCGCGGACACCGGGTACGAGCCGGCCGGCCCCTTCCGCCCGCTGCCGGAGGGCGCCCCGCCCGAGGTCGGGCCGCCGCCGGCGACCGTCCCGGCGCCGGTCGACCCGGCCCAGCCGGGGTCGGGCGAGCAGGAGGGCGATCCGAACGTCGTCGCCTCGGGGCTCAGCGTGCCCACCGGTCTCGTGGTGCTCCCCGACGGCTCGGCGATCGTCGGCGAGCGGGACACCGGCCGCCTGCTCCAGGTCTTCCCCGACCGGTCCCCGGCCACGGAGCTCATGACGGTGCCGGGCATCGACACCTCCGGCGACGGCGGACTGCTCGGGCTGACCCTCTCCCCCACCTTCGCCGAGGACGGGCTGCTGTTCGCCTACATCTCCACCGCCACCGACAACCGGGTGGTGCGCTTCCCGATCGGCGGGACGCCGAACCCGGTGTTCACCGGGATCCCGCGGGGTGAGGTGGGCAACGGCGGGGGTCTGCTCACCGGGGCCGACGGTCATCTCTACGTGGGCACCGGGCACGCCGGGAACCCCGCGCTGGCCGCCGATCCGGCGTCCTTGGCGGGCAAGGTGCTGCGGATCGACGTCTTCGGCCGGCCCGTCGGGGGGAGCCCGGTGTTCAGCCGCGGCCACCGCGACGTCACCGCCCTGTGCCAGGACGAGGAACGGATCTACGCCACCGACGAGGCCGGCCAGGGCCCCGACGAGTTCGACGTGGTCACCGAGGGCGGCGACGGCGCGCCGCTGCTCGACGTCCCCGCGGAGGAGGGCGGGCTGGGCGGCTGCGCCGTCGCCAACGGCACCGTGTTCCTCGGCGCGCTCGACGGCCGGCGGGTGCACGTGTTCACCCTCGACGAGAGCGGGGCGCCGCTGGAGGACGTCTCCGACGAGGTGCTGGGCGGCAGCTACGGCCGGCTGCGCAGCGTCGCCCTCGACGCCCAGGGCGCGCTCTGGGTGACGACGTCGAACAGGGACGGCATCGGCACCCCCGCCGAGGACGACGACAAGGTGTTGCGCATCCGGCCCCCCGGCGGTCAGCCGCAGTCCCCGCTCTGAGCCGGCCCGGTGTCACCGCCGGAAGCGGTGGACGACGTGGTCCCGCGGGTCCACCTCGTTGTCCGGGGTGAGCTCGCCCTCGGCGTACCAGGTGGCGCCCGCCCGGCGCAGCGCCCGCCAGGAGGCCTCGTTGCCCAGCGCCACGGGCGCCAGGACGTCCAGCGCGTCGGGGTGGTCGGGTGAAGCCGCGCTCGACGGCGGCCGAGACGAGCGCGGCGCCCAGGCCGCGGCCACGGGCTTCCGCGGCGCCGATCAGGTAGTCGATGCTCAGCGCGCCCGGGGGGACCGGGCCCACCGCACTCAGCTCGGCGAGCGACTCGGGCTCGTCGTCGAACCGGTAGACCTGCACCAGCCCGAACGGCTCCTCCCCCTCGTGCACCCCGAGGTACACGGCGGTGGGGTCGGTGCCGTCGACGCACGGGCCGTACTGCGCCTCCACGGCCGCCGGGCCGGGGTCGTCATGCCACCAGCGGACCACCAGTGGTTCGGCGAGCCAGCGCGAGAGCAGCGGGAAGTCCGCACGCCGGAGCGGCCGCAGCTCGACCGCGGGCAGGTCCACGCCGCCCAGGCTAGGAGTCGATCAGGCGCTCCTCCAGCATCCGCTTGACGGTGGCGGCGTCGGCCTTGCCGCGGGTGGTCTTCATGACCGCGCCGACGAGCGCACCGATGGCCTGCACCTTGCCGCCACGCACCTTCTCGGCCACGTCGGGGTTGCCCTCGATGGCGGCCTCGACGGCGGCCACCAGCTCGTCGGACTCGCCCATGACCGCCAGGCCACGGGACTCCACGACGGCCGCGGGGTCGCCCTCGCCGGCGAGGACGCCGTCGAGCGCCTGCCGGGCCAGCTGGTCGTTGATGGTGCCCGCGGAGACGAGGCCGATCAGCTCGGCGACCTGCGCCGGGGTGACGGCCAGCTCCCCCAGGTCGGTCCCGGCGTCGTTGGCCCGGCGGGCCAGCTCGCCCAGCCACCACTTCCGCGCGTCGGTCGGGGAGGCCCCGGCGGCCACCGTGTCGCTGACCAGCTCGACGGCGCCGGCGTTGACCAGCCAGGCCATCTCGGTCGCCGAGATCCCCCACTCCTGGGAGAGGCGGCCCCGGCGGGCGGCGGGCAGCTCGGGGAGGCCGGCCCGCAGCTTCTCCACCCCCTCCTCGTCCGGGGCGATCGGCACCAGGTCGGGCTCGGGGAAGTACCGGTAGTCGGTGGCCTCCTCCTTGCTCCGCCCGGCCGAGGTGCTGCCGGTGTCCTCGTGGAAGTGGCGGGTCTCCTGCACGACGCGCTCGCCCGCGTCCAGGACGGCGGCCTGGCGACGCATCTCGAAGCGCACCGCCCGCTCCACCGAGCGCAGCGAGTTCACGTTCTTGGTCTCGGTGCGGGTGCCCCAGTCCAGGCTCCCGACCGGCGCCAGCGAGGTGTTCACGTCGCAGCGCAGGTTGCCCTGCTCCATGCGGACCTCGGAGACACCGAGGGCGAGCAGGATCTCCCGCAGCTCCGTGACGTAGGCGCGGGCGACCTCGGGCGCCTTGGCGCCGGTGCCGGGGATGGGGCAGGTGACGATCTCGACCAGCGGGATGCCGGCCCGGTTGTAGTCGACGAGCGAGTGGTCGGCCCCGTGGATGCGCCCGGTGGAGCCACCGACGTGCAGGTTCTTGCCGGTGTCCTCCTCCAGGTGCACCCGCTCGATCTCCACGCGGTAGGTCTCGCCGTCGACCTCGACGTCGAGGTGCCCCGCGGTGCACAGGGGCTCGTCGTACTGGCTGGTCTGGAAGCCCTTGGGGATGTCCGGGTAGAAGTAGTTCTTGCGGGCGAAGCGCGACCACGTGGCGATCCGGCAGCCCAGCGCCAACCCGATCCGGATGGTCGACTCGATCGCCGCGGCGTTCGCCGCCGGCAGCGACCCCGGCAGGCCGAGGCACACCGGGCAGGTCTGGGTGTTGGGCTCGGCGCCGAACGTGGTCGAGCAGCCGCAGAACATCTTGGACTCGGTGCCCAGCTCGACGTGGGTCTCCAGCCCGATGACCGGCTCGTAGCGGGTCAGGACCTCGTCGAGGTCGACCAGGGTGTCGGTGCTCATGAGCGGGTGTTCTCCTTCGGGCGGGGACGGCCGCCGAGCTCGTCGAGCAACCGGTGGCCGCGGGCGGCGTCCTGCGCGGCCTCCAGCGCGGCGGCCACCCGGTAGCAGCGGTCGTCGCCCAACGCCGGCGCCATCGCCTGGAAACCGACCGGCAGCCCCTCCGACAGCCCGCAGGGCACCGAGATGGCCGGCACCCCGGCCAGGCTCGCCGGCAGGGTGCACAGGTCGGCGGCGTACATGGCGATCGGGTCGTCGACCCGGGACCCCAGCGGGAACGCCACCGTGGGCATGGTGGGGCTGACCAGCACGTCGACGTCCGCGTAGGCCGCGGCGAAGTTCCGCGTGATCAGCGTCCGGACCTTCTGCGCCTGGCCGTAGTAGGCGTCGTAGTAGCCCGCGGAGAGCGCGTAGGCGCCGAGGATGATCCGCCGCTTCACCTCCGGGCCGAAGCCCTGCTCGCGGGTGAGCGCCATGACCTCGTCGAGGTCCCGGCTGCCGTCGTCGCCCACCCGGAGGCCGTAGCGCACGCCGTCGAACCGGGCCAGGTTGGACGAGGCCTCGCTCGGCGCGATCAGGTAGTAGGCGGGCAGCGCCAGGTCGAAGGCCGGGCAGGAGACCTCCCGGACCTCCGCGCCCATGCCCTCCAGCAGCGCCACCGCTTCCTGGAAGCGGGCCAGCACGCCGGGTTCGTACCCCTCGGCGTGCCCCTCCCCGCCGAGTTCGCGGACGACGCCGACCTTGAGGCCGGCCAGGTCGCCCCGGGCACCGCGGCGGGCGGCCTCGGCGAGCACGGGGACGGGGCTGTCGATGCTGGTGGAGTCGTAGGGGTCGTGCCCGGCGATCGCCTCGTGCAGCAGCGCTGCGTCGAGGACCGTGCGGGTCATCGGCCCGGCCTGGTCGAGGCTCGAGGAGAACGCGATCAGGCCGTAGCGGGACACCGAGCCGTAGGTGGGCTTGTGCCCGACCAGCCCGGTGACGGCGGCCGGCTGGCGGATGGAGCCACCGGTGTCGGTGCCGATCGACCACGGCGCGAGCCCCCCGGCGACGGCGGCCGACGACCCACCCGAGGACCCGCCGGGGATCCGGCTGTGGTCCCAGGGGTTGCGGGTGATCCGGTAGGCGGAGTTCTCCGTCGACGAACCCATCGCGAACTCGTCCATGTTCGTCTTGCCCAGCAGGACGGTGCCCGCGGCCTTGAGCTTCGCCGCCAGGGTCGCGTCGTACGGCGGACGCCAGCCCTCCAGGATCTTCGATCCGCTCGTGGTGGGCACGCCCTCGGTGACGACGACGTCCTTGAGCGCCATCGGGACGCCGGCCAGCGGGCCGAGCTCACGGCCGGCGGCGCGGGCGGCGTCGACGGCCTCGGCGGCGGTCAGCGCGGCCTCGGCGTCGACGTGCAGGTAGGCCCCGAGCTCGCCGTCCTCGGCCGCGATGCGGTCGAGGTAGGCGCCGGTGACCTCCACGGAGGTGAGGTCGCCGGCGTGGAGCGCAGCGCTGAGGTCGGCGGCGCTGGTGGTGGTGATGTCGCTCACGCCTCCTCCCCGAGGATGCGCGGCACGCGGAAGCGGTCGTCCTCCGCGAAGGGGGCGCCGGCGAGGACGACGTCGCGGGGCAGGCTCGGGCGCGCGACGTCCGGCCGCATGACGTTGGTCATCGGCACCGCGTGCGTGGTGGGGGCGACGTCCGCGACGTCGGCCTTGCCCACCTCCGCGACGGCGTCGAGCACGGCGGCGAGCTGGCCCGCGAAGAGGTCAAGCTCCTCCTCGCTCACCGCCAGCCGGGACAGGTGGGCCAGGTGCGCCACCTCGTCGCGGGTCAGGTGGCCCTTCGGGGAGGGGGTGCTCATGCTGCGGTGGAACTCCACTTCGGCAGTGCCCGTCGGCCCGCTCTCGGCCCGGGACGTGACCGGGACACTGTACGTGGGGCCCTCCGGCCGCTGGTCAGCGTGAGAGGCTCTTCCCGAACGCGATCGACGGGGATCGGCCCGAACCGGCGAGGACTCCCCGGAGGAACCGTGTCCTATCTCCTGCGGCTCGTGCTGCCCGACCGTCCCGGCATCCTCGGCGCGGTGGCCACCGCGCTCGGCGCGGCCGGGATCGACATCGTCTCCGTCGACGTGCTGGAGCGGGGCGACGGCATCGCCGTCGACGACGTGGTCGTCGACCTCTCCGGCGATCGGCTGCCCGACAGCCTGATCACGGTGGTCCAGGCCGTGCCCGGCGTCCAGGTCGAGTCGCTGCGCCCCTTCGCCGGTCCGCTGGACACCCACCGGGAGCTCGAGCTGCTCGACGCACTGGCCCACGAGGCGGGCGGCGCGGCCAGGCTGCTGGCCACGGAGCTGCCCCGGGTCCTGCACAGCGGCTGGGCCGTGGTGCTGGAGTGCGACGAGGCCGCGGCCACGTGGCAGGTCGCCGCGGCGTCCGATGCGGCGCCCGGGTTCCAGGGGCTGGCCCTGCCGTGGCTGCCGCTGACCGCCCCGCGGCTGCTGCCCAGCGAGGAGGGGTGGCTGCCCGAGCGCTGGCAGGAGATGGCCATCGAGATGATGGCCGCCCCCTACGGCGGCAGCGCCCGTGCCGTGGTGATCGGCCGGTCGGGCGGTCCCGCCTTCCGGCGCTCGGAGCTGCTGCGGCTGGCGCACCTGACCGGCATCGCGGCGACGGTGAACGCCCTGCCGCCGGCCTGAGGCGCCCGCCGGAGGAGAGATCAGGTCCCGGCTGCCCCGCCGAGCCGCCGGAGCAGCTGGCTCCGGGCGCCCGCGTCACGCGCCTGCCCGCGCTGTTCCAAGTGGGCAGCGACCCTCTGCCGGTGCTCGATCGGCTTGTGGTCGTCGTACTTGTACTTCGCGGTCACGCTTCCGACGTCCAGCCGCAGAGCACGGATCCCGCTCAACATCCGGTGGTAGGGCCCCTCGTCGATCCGGACCGGCCCGTGGTCCCCAGCGGGCTGCAGCGCCGCGAGCTGCCGGTGCAGGACCTCCGCCTTCTCCGCGGCGTCATCGATGACCGTGGCGGTGCAGCGGAGCTGCACCGTCGCGTAATAGCTGGTCGGAACCCCGTCCGCGGGCGGAACCCCCACCGGGGCTCGCCAGGTGGTGGGGACGTAGGCGTAATCGTCCAGCACCGTCAAGGTGACCCGGGGTTCGGCCTCGACGGCTCGCCAGACCGGGTTGGGCCGGGCGAGGTGCAGCCAGATGTGGTCTCCGTCGAGGAGGAAGTGGGTTGGCACGACCACCGGCCAGCCATCCGGTCCCGCGACGATCAGCTGACCGAAATCTCGACCGTCAGCGAGCCATGTGCGCCACTCGTGGTCGTCGACGGCGGCGTCCCAGGGATGCACCAGCACAGGTGGAGCGTAGAGATCGCGACACCTGTCTCTCCCCGGGCGCTCAGGCGCCGCCGTGGCCGGGGTCGCGAGGGGCGCCCGTGCCGTCGCTGAGCAGCACGGCGACGTCGTCGTCTGGCAGTCCGGGCCGTTTCTGTCGGTGGTCGAACCTATGGTCGATCGCATGGAGCAGGAGCCCGGCCTCGCGGTTGTCACCGCCGGCGCGCCGGTGGCCGGCTGGGCGTCGGGGCCGTTGGGTGCGGTGCAGGTCGCCGATCGGGAGATCGCCCGGCAGACGGCGGCGCGGGCGCGGGCGGTGGCGGAGTTCGCGGCGTCCCGGCCGGCGTCCGGCCGGCGTCGGCCGACCGGCAGCCCGGTGAACGCGGTGCGATGAGCGCGGCGCGGCGGGCGGCCCGGCCGGCGGTGCTGGCCGATGTGTCGGAGTGGGCGGCCCAGGAGCTGTCGATCGCCCTGGGGTCGAGCAAGGAGGCCGCCGGGCAGCTGCTGGAGCGCTCCCTCACCCTGGTGCACCGGCTGCCGGGAACGCTGGACGCGCTGGAGTCCGGGCTGTTGCACGCCGGGCACCTGTGGGCGCTGCTGGAGCGGGTCGCGCCGGTTCCCGATGACCGGAAGCGGGCCGAGCTGGAGCGGGACGTGCTGGCCTGGGTGGCTACGCGGGCCGGCAAGCGGCAGCTCACCACCCCCGCACAGCTCGGTGCGAAGCTGCGCCGGATGGGTCTGGGCCGCGACCCTCGGGAGGAAGCGAACGAGCTGCTGGCGGCGCTCAAGGAGCGTGGGGTGTGGGCACGGCCGGACCGCCGCCCCGGCATGGCGGCGCTGACCTCGCTGCTCACCCAGCCCGAGGCCCAGGCGGTGGTCGACGTCCTGGGCCGCTACGCCGACGCCCTCGACGACCCCGCCGACCGCCGCACCCGGGGTCAGCGGATGGCCGACGTGCTGCTGGACCTGGTGCTGCGCCCGGGCGAGAGCCGGCTGCCGCCGGTGCAGGCGCAGCTGACCGTCGTCGCCGGCGTCCGCACCGTGCTCGGCGGCAGCCAGGCCGGGGAGATCGGCGGCGAGCCGGTGCCGGCGGAGATGGTCCGCGCCGTCGCCCGCGCCCTGGGCCTGCTGCCGACCCCCGCAGCCGGCCCGGCGCCTCCCGACCCCGTCGGCGGGGACCGGAGCCCCGAGCGACCGCTCACCCGGTGGGATCCCGAGGACCCGGCACAGCAGATGTGGCCGGACTGGCTGCGCGAAGCCGACCAGCGGTGGTGGGCCGAGCTGGAGGCCCGCGCCCTGGCCGGCGTATGGGCCGGTGAAGAGGATCCGCCACCGGAGGTGCAGCAACGGATCTGGGCGGAAGAAGCCCGGTGGGCCGCCCAGCCGCCGGCCGACGATCGCGAGTCCGGAGCAGCGCACACAGACGTCCTCACGCGGAAGGACCAGAGGTGGGCGGCCACGGAGTCCGATCCCTCCAGGTCGCCGACCCCGGTCGAACTGTGGCCGGCCGCGCATGCGGCAGTGGATGAAGCGAACCTCGCCCAGCTGGAGCTGGACCGGGCGATCGACCGCGCCTCCGGGGCGGTCGACCGGGCGCGACTGGCCGACCGCAAGGACGAGCAGAGCTGGCGACACACCCCGGACGGCCGGGTCGACGCGGCCCGATCGGACCTGGCAGCGCTGGCCGCGGCGACCGTCGCCCAGCGCGCCGAGCTCGCCGCGCTGCTCGACCTGTCCGGTGGTGGCACGCTGGTCGACCGGCCGCGCATCGCGGTCGTCGACGAGCTCACCGGCGCCCTGCTGGCGCTCACCGACAGCCGCGAACTACGCCGCCGCGCGACCTGCGGCCGCCCGGCCTGCCGCCGGAGACCGGCCCGCTGCGACCACGACCTCAGCGACCGCCCGGGCCTCGGCCCGCCGCCACCCACCGACGGCTACCGGCCCGCCGCCGACCTCGACCGGTACCTGCGCGCCCGTGACCACCGCTGCCGCTTCCCCGGCTGCCGCCGCCGCGTGCCCGGGAGCGGTGAACTGGACCACAACACGCCCTACCCCGACGGGCCGACCGCCGCGGAGAACCTGACCGGCTTCTGCACCGGCGACCACCGCGGCAAGCACCAGGCACCGGACTGG
>NZ_JASNNW010000015.1 GCF_030165005.1 Blastococcus capsensis | reverse complement strand
GATGAGCGAGCTGCGCGCCTTGATGCCTCACCCTGAGGCGCGGGCCTGCCGGGACGCGGTCGACGCCCACGCCCGCGCCGCCAAGGCCCCCGGTGACGACCGGCCGATCGGGATGCTGCGGGCCGGCGCCGCCGCAGACCTGATCCTGCGCCCCTGGCAGGACCGGCCGGCGGTGACCGCGCACCTGACCGTGCTCACCCCGCTCGACGCGCTCACCCCCGCCCGGTTCCTGGCCTCCGGCGCCCCGAGACCGGCCGCCTTCACCCCACCTGGCACCCCGCCCGGAACGCCCGCGCCGGTCGGCGAGGTCGACGGAGAGCCGATCACCGCCGCCCACCTGCGCGAACTGCTCACCCAGCTCGACGCATCCTGCCCCGGCGGCCTGCAGGCACCGGCCGGCGGCAGCCTGGACATCGCCATCACCGATGCCACCGGGGCGCTGCTGGCCGTCACCGGCCGCACCGAGCTGGCGCGCCTCGTCCGACGGGGCTGCCCCGACCACCCCGACACCGCATGCGGCTGCCCGCTGCTCGGCCCACCCGCGGCGGTGGACCGCTACCGCCCCTCGGCCGCCCAGTACCGCTTCCTGGAGGTCCGCGACCGCACCTGCCGCCACCCCGGCTGCAGCGTGCGCGCCGGCTGGGCCGACCTGGACCACGTCATCGCCCACGCCGCCGGCGGCGCCACCGCCTGCCAGAACCTGCTGCCTGTGCCGCCGGCACCACCGGCTCAAGACCTTCGCCCGGGGCTGGCAGCACACCATGACCCCCGACGGCGTGCTCACCGTCATCACACCCTCCGGCGTGACCCGGATCAGCCGTCCGCCCGGCTTCCGCGTGCTCACCGGACCACCGGAACCACCGCCGCCGCCACCGGACCCGGCGGACGACCCGCCACCCTTCTGACCCGGCCGTCAGGCCGGGAGCACCTCGGCCAGCCAGGACGCGGCGGCCGCGCCGACGACATCGGGGTTCTTCTTGAGCGAGTGGTCACCGGGCACCGCGTACACCGACGCGCTCGGGCGGCCGGTGAGCACGGCGGCGACGTCGGCGGGTGCCCCGAATGCGTCCCGCTCGCCCTGGACCACCACCACCGGCAGCCCGACGCCGGTCAGCTCGCCGGCGCGGCTCTTCTCCGGCCTGCCCGGGTGGAGGTCGGTGGCATCGTGGCGACGCCTAGCGGTAGCTGAGCAGGTGCCGCCGGTCGCCCGTGACGTGCGCGTGGTCGTTGAAGGCGAGCAGGGACAGCCCGCCTGCGCCGGCCAGCACGGAGGTGATCCCGGCGTTCACCGCGGCCCGGTTGAGCGCGACGACACCCTCGGCCGGCGCGGCGAGCAGCGCAGCCGTCACTGCCGCGATGACCCCGGCGGAGGTGGCGACGACGGCGTCCCGGCCGCGCGGCAGCCCGGCCACCAGGTCGGCGACGGCGGCGACGGCGCCGGAGGAGAACGCCGGCCAGCCGTCTGGCTCACCGGCGGCGATCCACGAGCGCAGCGCTGCGTCGAGCAGCCGCTGCACCTGGCGCGACCCGGACTCGCCGACCGGCTGGTTCCCGGGATCGGTGGGATACCGCTTCAGCAGGTCGAGGTGGTCGTACTCGTCGAGCCGCGGATCGATCTCCGCGGACACCGGCCAGCCGGCTGCCTCGGCCAGCAGTGCCGCGGTGTCGCGCTGGCGGCGCAGGGTGCCGGAGACGATCAGCGGGTCGCGGAGGTCGCGCCGTCGCAGCTCCTCCCCCAGGCAGGTCGCCTGCCGCCGGCCGAGCTCGCTGAGGACGTCGTAGTCGTCGGCGCCGAAGGATGCCTGGCCGTGCCGGACGAGGCAGATCAGCGGCATCCGGCCAGCTTCTCGGCGCGCTGGAGCAGGACGGCGGTCGCGAACCCGAAGTTCGCGAACCTCGGGTTCGTGCTGTGCCCGGAGCGGTACCGGGCCCAGATCTGCTGCAGGATGACGGCGAGCCGGAACAGGCCGAAGACCTCGTAGAACATCCAGTTCGGCGTCTGCAGCCCGGTCCGGGCCAGGTAGCGCTCGACGAGCTGCTCGCGGGTCGGCATCCCCGGCAGGATGCTCGGCTGGTTCGAGACCATCCCGAACTCCTCGTCGTCGTCGGCGGTCACCCAGTAGGCCAGCGAGGCGCCGAGGTCCATGAGCGGGTCGCCCACGGTGGCCATCTCCCAGTCGAGGACGCCGGTGATCCGCGGCGTGCCCGACAGGTCGAGGACCAGGTTGTCCAGCTTCCAGTCCCCGTGCAGCAGGCTCGCGCGCACGTCCTGCGGCTGGTGCTCGGCCAGCCAGCTCATGAGCTCCTCGGCCGGCGGCACGTCGTCGGTGAGCGCGTCGCGGAAGCGCCGCGACCAACCCTCCACCTGGCGGCGGACGTAGCCGGGGCCCCTGCCCAGGTCGGCGAGGCCGGCCGCGTCGACGTCGATGGAGTGCAGGTCGGCCAGCGTGTCATAGGTCGTCTCGCCCAGCGCCCGCGCCTGCTCCGGCGAGAGCTCCACGCCCTCGGGCAGCGTCCGGGTGAGGATGGTGCCGCGCAGCCGCTCCATCACGTAGAAGTCGCTGCCGATGACCGAGGAGTCCTCGCAGAAGCCGTGGATCTGCGCGACGACGTCCAGGTGCGGTCGCAGCCGCTGCTGCACCCGCACCTCCCGGCCCATGTCGTGCGCCGAGGCCGCCTTGTGCCCGTGCGGCGGCCGGCGCAGCACCAGCTCGAGGTGGTCGTAGTCCAGCAGATAGGTGAGGTTGCTGGCCCCGCCGGAGAACTGCCGCACCTGGGGGGCGGGCCTCCCCTCGAGCGCCGGCACGCGCGGCGCCAGCCACGCGTGCACGGCCTCCACGTCGAAGGCGTCCCCGGGTCGGACCTCGCGCAGTCGGCTCACGTCGTCGCTCATCAGCCCCATCCCATCACGGCTCCGCCCGGAGCTCAGTGCGGCGCCTGGCGCGCAGCTCCTTCTCGAGAATCTTCCCGGTGGGGCCCTTGGGCAGTTCGGCCACCAGCCGCACCTCCCGCGGGTAGACGTTGTAGCCGCCGCGGATGACCAGGTCCTTCTTCCGGTCGACGACGAGCAGGTAGCCGTCCTCGTCCCGGTGGACGAGGTCGACGGGGTGGAACCAGCCGCCGCGCATCGCCTCCGCCGTCGCCTCCGGGTTCTCGTAGCAGCCCTTCATCGCGTCGTGCCCGCGGACGAACTCGCCGACGTGCTCCTCACCCGGGAAAGGTCCTCGCCCTCGTCGTCGACGACACGGACCTCCGCACCGCAGATCGGCCTGCCGATCGAGCGGACCTTCCGCTCCTTCGCGCTGGCGTCGAACGTCGTCGTGCTCGCCGTCTCCGGCACCCCGTAGCCCTCGAGGACGACGACGCCGGGGAACCTCTCCTCGAAGGCGCGGATCACCTCCCCCGGGATCGCGGCACCGCCGGACACCCCCACCCGCAGCGAGGACAGGCGCGTGTCGGTCGGCGTCGGTGTGGCGGGCCGTGCCGTCGTCGGCTGCCGCGCGGAACCCGGCTTCGGAGGACGCGGTCCGGGGCGGCGACAGGACGCCGGGACACGCGCGTCCGGCAGTGCTAGCGTCGCCAGCGGGTCGAAGCTCCGGCCCGAGCCGCGTCAGGGGCAACGCGTGCTACCGGAGCCCCCGCTCCGGGCAGTCCGTGCCCCAGGTGGGAGATCCGCCATGGATCTGCACGAGTACGCCCGTCACTCCGCCGACTCCGCGGTCGCTCCGTTCCTCGTCTCGGTCGACCTGCGCTCGGCGCAGGTGCGTGTGGCCGGGGAGCTCGACCAGGAACACGCCCACCACGTGCTCGACGCGCTCGCCGCGTTGTCCGGCACCGACCACGCGGTCTGGACGCTGGAGGCACGGCAGGTCACCTTCTGCGACGCCGCGGGTCTGCGATCGCTGGTGACCGCGCACCGCCTGGCCCGCGGCCACGGCCGGGATCTCTCGGTGCTGCCCAGCCCGTGCATGCACCGGCTGGTGCTGCTGGTCGGGCTCGACGAGCTGCTCCACACCCCACCGGCGCCGCCGGGGGTGGTGACCGACGTCGCGGAGAGCCGGCGCGTCCACAGGTCCCTGGCGGCCGTCCGCGAGATCCGCCATCCGGCCGCGACGCCGGCGCCGGCGCCGACGCCGGCGGACTCCGCCCCGGTGGAGTCCGCGGCCGGCTGACGCCCGGGCGGCCTACTGGACGGGCGCGTCCGGCGGCGCGAGCCGGTGGCGCAGCTGCTCGTCGACCGACAGCACGCCGGCGACCCCGGACAGCGCGCCCAGGGTGCCGGGCGGGACCGATCCGGTGATGATGCCCAGCCCGTCCAGCACCTGTTCCACCTGCATGCCACGGGCCCGCAATCCCTGCACCACGCCGTCGAGGGCGGACAGGTGCCCGTCGTCGACGGTGACGCTGATGTGGGTCATGCCCGGCGACGCTACGCGGACCCGCGCGCCCGGGGAACCGCTCACCGCGGGGCCATCACCAGCCCGCTGCCGGCGTCGAGCGACGGCTGGAGCAGCCGCTCGCTCTCCTGGCAGAGCGTCGCCCACAGCTCCAGCCCGCGTCGGCCGGTGGCCTCCGCCCACAGCGCGGCCAGGCCGGCCACGTGCGGAGTGGCCATGCTGGTGCCGCTGATCGTCCGGTAGCGGTCCGGCATCGGCCAGGCCGAGAGCACCTCCCAGCCCGGTGCGGCGACGTCGACCTGCCCACCGCGCTCCGGCAGGCTCCGGGCCGAGAAGTACGCCATCTCCAGCCCCTGGTCCAGGGCACCGACGGCCATGATCTCCACGCTGTTGGCCGGAGCACCGACGAGGCCGTCGTCGCCCGTACGCCGATCGGCATTGTTGCCGGCGGCAGCGATGATCAGCGAGCCGCGCTGCAGTGCCCGGCGCCCGGCGGCCGAGTACGGCGGGTGCGCCTCCACCACGTCGGCGCCGAGGGACATGGAGATGACCGGGCAGCCGCTGGTCACCGCCCAGTTGATCCCGGCCAGGATGCCGGCGTCGGTGCCGCTGCCCTCGTTGCCGAGCACCTTGCCGGCGAAGATCTCCGCGTCGGAGGCGACGCCGTACCGCGGCCCGGCAGGAGGGACCGCGGGTCCGCAGGCGGTGCCGATGCAGTGGGTGCCGTGGCCGTGACCGTCCTGGGCGTCCTCCCCGGCGACGAAGGAGCGGGCCGTCACGGCCCGGGCCACGAAGTCGGCATGGGCCAGGTCGAAGCCGGTGTCCAGCACGGCGACCCTGATGCCACGGCCGGAGAAGCCGGAGGCATCGGCGCGGACGGCCTGCACCCCCCAGGTCGCCTCCTCGGTGTCCCGGAACCGCGCCGGACGTGCCGCCCCGGGGGCGGGCCACTCCGCGGACGTCAGCCGCCCGGCCAGATCGGCGACGCCGTCCCGGTACCCGCGCGCGTAGGTGCCGATGTCGGCCGGGAGGACGTGGTGCACGAGTTCCGGCGAGACCGACAGCACCGGCCGGGCCGATCCCGCCCGCAGTTCGCGCAGCTGCCCCTCGTCGGCCGCGACGACGGCGATCCCCAGGGCCGCGAACACCGTGGCGCCTGCTCCCCGGAGCGTCTCCGGCGGGACGTCGCCGTCGGCGAAGTCCCGCGAGTCCGCGACGTCGCGCACCCCGGCGCGGGCCCAGTCGACCGGCTCCTCGCTGTCGGCGTCGGCGAAGACGACCACCCGGCGGCCGGTGGTCCGCGGCCGGAGACCCGAGGTCTCCCTCTCCGGGACGGCTGGACGGCGCGGATCCTTCATCGTTCCCCCTCGGGCGGTGCTGGGCGGCCGGGCGGCGCCACCTACAGCTGGTCGTGGCGCCGTCCCGCTCCGTCAGCGTCGCGGTGTGGCCGCGGAGGGGCAAGCCGGGACCACGGTCAGCCCTGCAGCGCCGCCGGGTCCATCCACATGACCTCCCAGACGTTGCCGTCGGGGTCGGCGAAGCTGCTGCCGTACATGGAACCGTGGTCCTGCGCCGGCATCCACGGCTTCCCGCCGGCGGTGACGGCGGTGCTCACCAGCCGGTCCACCTCCTCCCGGCTGTCCGCCGACAGGCAATTCAGGACCGAAGTGGCCTGCGCGGGGTCTCCCACCGCACCGCTGACGAAGTCGGCGAACCGCTCGCGGGTCAGCAGCATCACGTGGATGTTCTCCTCGACGACGTAGGAGACGCCCCTCTCGTCGGAGAACTGGTCGTTGCGCCGGAAACCCAGCGCGCCGTAGAAGGCGTCGGCCCGGTCGCGGTCGGTGACGGGCAGATTGACGAAGATCATGCGCACGGGAACTCCTCGGGTCGGTCCGACCGCCACCCGCGGGTACGGGAGGCACGGTCGGAGAGGAGACCGGCCGACCGCGCGGAACTCATCGGTGCCCACCGACGATCGCCGGGAGCGACCGCGGCCAGGGCCCCTCTGCCGGGGATACCGGCCGCTCCCCGCGCCCTGGCGTCGGCCGCGACGCTGGAGTCGGCGCGCGAGCACGCCGCTTCCGGCGCGCGCCGCCGGCGGGCTCAGTCCCTCGGCTCCACGATCGAGGCGTCGAGGAAGGGCTCCCCCTCCCAGTCCGCGTAGGCCTCGTCGGGGAGGTCGCTGCCGATGGCCCGCTCGACCTCCGCCAGCTCGAACTCCTCCCCCGGCACGGCGGCCACGGCGACGGCCTGACCCGGAGCCAGCTCGCCGAGCTCCTCGTACATGACCACGAGGATCGGCTCGACGTCGTCCTCACCGCCGAGGGTGAAGGCGATCGGCGAGACGATGCGCTGCACCTCTCCGAGCAGCGAGACCTCCAGACCCTGGTAGCCCTCGATGTCGTCGCGGAAAGCCTCGGTGTAGAGCCCGTCGTAGGGGTCCTCGAGGTCCTCCACCGGCCGGACGTCGACGTCCACCGGGGTGGTCGGCGTGCTGTCGTCCTCCCCGCACCCGGCGAGGACGGTGACGCCGAGGGCCGCCGCCAGGAGGACGCCGGCCTCGGCTGGGCGCCGGCGCCGCGTGGCGCGGGGTGACGCCATCGGGCTCACCCGTTCCGCCGCACGCGGTCGCTGGCGGCGGGCGGGGAAATCGGTCGCCGGCTGGTCGTCATGGCCGTCGTTCCTTCCGTGCTGAGGATTCCGTCCGCGGAGTCCCCGGAGCGGTTGGTGGCGTGGTCCTCGCCCGTGCCCGGGAAGAGGCCCCGGCAAGGCCCGCCCGGTCGTTTCGTCATCGCTTCGCAACAGGAGGGTGGCACCGCCAGTCGGCGCGCGTTGCGAAGCCGTGACAGCGCCTGCGCACCCGTATCCCCCGCCACCCGCCGGGCATCCCCGAGCAGCGGACGGCCGCGCCTCCGCACCCGGTGTGCGTCATCCGACCGCCGGCCGCCGAGTCGAGGAGGACCGACATGTCCAGCGCCGTGCCACCCGTCCAACCCCTGGAGCAGCAGGCCCGCACCGTCGACCTGGTGCGCTGGGGACCCGTGATCGCCGGCGCGGTCATCGGCCTGGCGGTCTACGCCCTCTTCAACGCGCTCTGGCTCGCTCTCGCCTCGAGCACCGGCAACGGCTGGGTGAGCGACAACCTGGGCTGGTTCGTCGGCGGCACGGCCGCCGGCGCCCTGCTGCTCGCCGGCTTCCTCGCCGGGCTGCTGGCCGGCGCGCGTGGGGCCATGGCGGGGCTGGTCAACGGGCTCACCGCCTGGGGGCTGCTCTTCCTGCTCACCCTCACCGCGGTCGTGCCCGGCGCCCTGGACCTCAGCGGCAACCTCGCGGCCGGACTCGAAGGCGGCACCCAGGAGATCGGCAGTGGCCTCGGCTCGGCCGGTGGCGGCTTCACCGTCGAGACCGCGCTCTGGACCGGCTTCTGGTCGCTGCTGGCGGGCCTGGTGCTGGCCGTCCTGGGCGGGATCCTCGGCGGCAAGGTCCGCCGGCCCGTGAAGGTCGCGGCCGCCCGTACGCGGAACGACGCGCCGGTGGCCGCGCCCACCGAGCCGACGTCGACCGGCCCGGCGACCGCGCCGACGGCCGTGGTCACGGGGAACCACGTGGTGGACCGTGCGCCCGGCCGTGAGGAGACCCTGGTGGGCCGATCGGTCACCCGCGAGGAGCACATCGACCGGTGAGCCCGGCGCCACGCGTGCCGGAGGGCGCCAGCGGCGCCCGTCACCGTGGTCGACGCCCGGGTCGGTGCCCGCGGTCCGACGGACCGCGGGCCGGCCCGGGGCGCCCGCGTGCCGGCTTCCTCCGCCCGGACGCCGGAGCACGCGTGGGCACCGGAAACCGGCCGTACCGGGTGACCCCCGCGCCCCCTCGACGACACGCCGCCCGTTCCATCAGCCCCTGCGGGGGTAGCACCCGTCCGGCGCTTCCGGATCGGCGCACACCCACTCCCCACCCGGAGGCCCTTCCCCATGAGGCACTGGATCCGCCGCACCGCCGCCGTCCTCGGCGGCCTGCTCGTGCTGCTGCTCCTCTACGGCGTCCTGATCGAGCCACGGCTGATCCTGGACGTGGAGCGCGAGGACGTCACGCTGCCCCAGCTGCCGGAGACGGCCGCCGGCACGGAGGTCGCGCTCATCGCCGACATGCAGATCGGCATGTGGTGGGCCAACGAGGGCATGGTGGAACGCGCCGTCGAGGAGATCGTCGAGGACGAGCCCGACGTCGCGCTGCTCGGCGGTGACTTCGTCTACAGCAGCAGCCCGAGCATCGACGAGCAGGTCGACAAGGTGCTCGAACTGCTGGACCCCCTGCTGCAGTCGGGCATCCCCACGTTCGCCGTCCTGGGCAACCACGACTACGCCGTGGGAGCGGCCGAGGAGGTCACCACCGCCCTGGAGGCCGCGGGCGTCACCGTCCTGCGCAACGAGGCGGCGCCGGTGCCCGGCACCGGCACCGGCACCGAGGCCCTGCACGTGGTCGGTGTCGGGCCGGTGGTGCCCGGCGAGCTCGACGTCGACGCCGCACTGGCCGACGTGCCGGACGGCGCCCCGCGCATCGTGCTGTCGCACAACCCCACGGCGTTCGACGAGTTCCCCGCCGGCACCGCCCCGCTCGCCCTGGCCGGGCACACCCACTGCGGCCAGATCACGCTGCCGGGCACGCCGGACTGGGCCTACCTCGCGCTGACCGAGGAGGAGAAGATCGTCGCCGAAGGCTGGGCGCCGGAGAGCTACGGCGCGGAAGGCAACCGGCTGTTCGTCACCTGCGGCACCGGCTTCAGCGTCGTGCCGGTGCGGATCAACGCCGCGCCGGAGATCGCCTTCTTCACGCTGCGGGCCGAGGGCTGAGCCGCCGACCTGCGCCGGTCACCCGGCCGGTGCCGGTCCCTCCCGCCCGGCGATCCGGAGCGGGGGGAACCCGACGATGTCGAACGTCGCCGAGGCCAGCCCGATGCCGGCGGCGTCCAGCTCGGCCAGCACCTCGCGGGCCATCCGGTCCTTGACGTCGCGGACGCCGTACACACCGGTCAGGAACCGCACGGTCAGGTCGAGCCAGTTGTCGGTCAGCCGCCAGTACACCTGCGGCTCCAGGTCGGCGCCGCGGACGAAGTACTTCTCGCGCATCTGCCGCAGCGACTCGGCCGGCAGCTGCTCACCGGCGACCGAGTTCCGGTGCGCCGCGGCCAGCAGGATCTGCTCCACCCGACCCCGGTCGTCCTGGTAGCGGATCGGCACGGTGAACTCCTCCCACAGGTAGGGGAAGTCGCGGGTGTAGTTGTAGACCGCCTCGTCGAACACCTTGTCGTTGGTCACCGTGACGACGCGGCCGGTGTACTGACGGCTGCGCACCCACTGCGCCGGATCCGCGCCCTGCACCGCGGGCGGCTGCCCCATCTCCATGATCGTGGTGCGGACGAAGCCGAGCGCGATCACGTCGCCCCGCACCCCGCCCATCGTGATCCGGTCGCCGACATCGAAGGTGCCGCCCCGCAGGATCACCAGGTAGCCGGCGAGTGCGGTGATGACCTTCTGGAGGGCGAACGCCAGCCCCGCCGTCACCAGGCCGATCCCCGTGGCGAGCCGCGACGGGTCGTCGAACCAGACCGACAGCACGCCGAGGAACAGCAGGATCGTGACGGTCAGGTTGATGATCTGCCGCGCCCAGAAGCGGGGGCCGTCCCGGTCGATGCCGCGCATCAGCATCCGGACGGCTGCGCGGGCCGCCCAGCGCAGCAGCAGCAGGCCGACCACCAGGACGGCGGTGAGAAGCAGCTTGATGCCGTTCTCCTCGCTGACGAACAGCAGCCGGATCTCCTGGCCGAACAGCTCGATGATCACCCGTCCCACTCCCATCCGGCGTCCTCGACCAGCTGCCGCAATCCTGCCCGGCGCCCGGCGACCGCCCCGACCGCTCCCTGCCGCTCGGTCTCCGGCGCCAGCGGCAGGCCTGCGGCGACCAGCCGATCCACGGCCGGCGCCGGCGGCGGGTCGGCCTCGTGCACCTTCGCCCGGTCGACGCCGGCCGTCCCCACGTACCGCTCCACCACCCGTCGGACCGGTTGCACGGCCGAGGCCGGTGGCCGCACCGGCTGCGCGACCCCCGCCTCCAGCAGGTGCAGCGCGTCGTAGAGCCGGGCCATGGCCAGCGGGGCCGCCGCGCTCGCCGTCCGGCTGCGGAAGTAGTGCAGCACCGGGTAGGCCTCGTGCTGCTCGGCCACCGTGGCCAGCTGACCGGGCAGCTGCACCAGCTGCTGGACGAAGGCTGGTTCGAACCCCTTCCCGTCCCATCCACCGAGCACGATGCCCTGCGCGCTGTCCCCCAGCGCGTGCAGCTGCGTGGCCACCGCCCGGCGGCTCACCACCGCGGACGTCACCGACAGCAGATAGGTGATGGCCAACGTCATCAACGCCAGGCCGCTGAAGCCGGCCACCGCCGAGGCGATCCGCCACCCGGCCGTGCTGGCGACGAAGTCCCCCACCCCGAGGGTGGACAGGGTCATCCCGGCGAAGTAGACGACGTCCGTCAGTGACGCCGGCACGGCGGTGTCCGCGTCGGCCACCGCACCGCTGCCCAGGAAGATCAGCGACCACCCAGCCCAGAACAGCACGATCCAGATGACGGCGGTGAGCCCCAGCAGCAGCGCCCCGGCGGTGCCGAGCAGTCGCGGCCACCCCGCCCGTCGCCGGTGGAGCCGCAACAGCGCCCGCCAGGTGGCCGCGAGCGACCGGTTGGTGAGCGGTCCGGCCGTACCGCCCACCGTGAGCGTCGTCGCGACGACGTCCCACACCACCAGGCCGACGATGAAGGCGCCGGTGACGACGCAGAGTACGGAGACGACCGCGCTCACCTCGTGCCACCGGTCACGGCGCGCGGGGCACGACGGATGCCCCGTCGCCCCATGACGGGTGGGACGGGCGGAACTCTCCGGCTCACGAGCGGGGCTTCCTTCCTCTCGGCCGGGCGGACGCCGGCCAGGTCTCCCGGCCCCGTAGCCACCAGCGGCCGGCGGGATCCGCCGGTCACGAACTTGTCACACAGCGCCCCGGCATGCTGTGACGTGCCGACGCGGCGAGGGCTCGCGCAGCGGCCCCCCGGCGCCGGTGCGCCCCATCGGGTACCTGGCCTGCGCGTCCCGCCGGAGGTCGGCAGACTGAGGGGCATGTCGCGGTCTGTGCTGATCATCGAGGACGACCCGCGGATCCGGCGCATGCTCCAGATGACCCTGCAGCGCGAGGGACTGGAGGTCACCGAGGCGGGGAGCGGCGAGGAGGCCCTCGAGCACCTGGCCGAGCACACCTTCGACGTGATCCTGCTCGACCTCATGCTGCCGGGCAAGGACGGTTTCGAGGTGTGCCGGGAGATCCGCAAGACGTCCAGCACCCCGGTGATCATGGTGACCGCGCGCTCGGACAGCCACGACGTCGTCGCCGGGCTGGAGGCCGGCGCAGACGACTACGTGTCCAAGCCGTTCGTGGTCAAGGAGCTCTCCGCCCGCATCCGTGCGCTGGCGCGGCGCACCCGCGCACCGGAACCCCGCGTCCGGCTCACCGTGGGCGACCTGGAGGTCTCACCGACCGAGGGCACCGTCACCCGGGGCGGCGAGATGCTGAACCTGACCCGCACCGAGTTCCGGCTGCTCACCGAGCTGGCCGCCGAGCCCGGGCGCGTGCTCAGCCGCGAGGAGCTGCTGGAACGGGTGTGGGGCTACGACTACTTCGGTGACTCCCGGCTGGTCGACGTCCACGTGCGCAGGCTGCGCAAGAAGATCGAACCGGACCCGGCGAATCCCACGCTCGTGACCACCGTCCGGGGCATGGGCTACCGGGTCCCGGGGTGACCGCCCCGGCTCCGCCCGCCGGCGGCACCCCGCCCGCCGCCGCCGGCAACGCTCCCCGGGGTAGCGCGGCGGCCCCGGATCCCGCCACGCCGTCCGAGACGCGGCGGGATCCGCGGCCGGCGCCGTTCCGCCTGCGGACGTTGCGCGCCCGGGCGACCGTGGCCTTCACCGCGGTCACGTTGCTCCTGTCCACCGTCCTCGCCATCGCCGTGTGGGTGGCGGTGTCGCAGTACCTGTTGCTGCAGCGCGAGCGGGTCACCCTCGCTCAGGCGTCGACCAACGCCGCCCAGGTGCAGCGGTCACTGGTCACCGAGGGGCTGAGCGTGCCGCAGCTGCTGGCCCAGCTGCCCCGCGAGACGGGCTCCACCTCGCTGCTGGTCGACGACGGCGCCTGGACGACGACCTCGCTGCTCATCGGCCGGGACGATCTGCCCGAGGAGCTGCGCGCTGCCGCCGTCGACGGGTCACCGGTCCGCCAGCGGATCGAGGTGGACGGCGAGATGGTGCTGGCCATCGCCATCCCGCTCGCCGAGCTCGGCCAGGCCTACGTCGAGGTCTTCCCGCTCCAGGAGCTGGACAAGACCTACCGGGTGCTCGCCGCCGTGCTCGCCGTCTCGGTCCTCGGCTCCGTGCCGCTGGCCCTGGTGGTCGGCTGGTGGGTCACCGGACCCACGCTGCGCCCGCTCGACCGGATCTCCGCCGCCGCGGCGGCCGTGGCGGCCGGGGCGCTGGACACCCGCATCGACCCGCGCGGTGACCCGTCGCTCATCCCGATCGCCAACTCGTTCAACCAGACGGCGGAGGCGCTGGAGGACCGGGTCCTCAGCGATGCCCGCTTCGCGGCCGACGTCAGCCACGAGCTGCGCAGCCCGCTGACCACCATGCTGGGCGCGCTGGACCTGGTCGAGGCCACGGCCGACCCCGGTGATGCCCACCAGGCGGAGGCGCTCGGGTTGCTCCGTTCGGAGGTGATCCGGTTCGAACGGCTCGTCGCCGACCTGCTGGAGATCTCCCGGGCCGACGCCGGCAGCACCGACGTCGCGGTGGAGCCGGTGCAGCTCTCGGCGCTGATCCGGGAGGTGCTGTCCCGGCGGCGCCTGGACGGCAGCGCAGAGCAGCTGCTCTCGACCGGAGCCGGCGCCGAGGACGTCGTCGTGTGCGTGGACAAGCGGCGCCTGGAGCGGGTGCTGAGCAACCTGATGGACAACGCGGACCGGCACGCCGGGGGTGTCGTCGCCGTCACCGTCACCGTCACCCGGGACGGTGACCAGGCGCGCGTCCTGGTGGACGACGCCGGCCCCGGTGTCCCCGAGGTCGACCGGACGCGGATCTTCGAGCGCTTCGCCCGGGGCGCGGGCAGCATCCGGACCGAGACCGAGGGATCCGGACTGGGACTCGCCCTCGTGGCCCGGCACGTGCGCGCGATGGACGGCCGGGTGTACATCGAGGACAGCCCCGCCGGTGGCGCACGGTTCGTGGTCGAGCTGCCCGTGGAGGCGGCTCCGTGAGAGCGTTCCTCGCGCTGCTGTGCGGGCTGGTCGTGCTCACCGGGTGCGGGGTCGAGCCGCAGACCGCCCCCCAGCCGTTGACCATCCCTGCCCCGCAGCCGTCCCAGCCGGGGCAGCGGACCGACGACGTCGGACTGGAGCTGACCGTCTTCTTCGTGCGGGGCACCGATCTGATGCCGGCCCGGCGCTCGGTCGACGCCCCGACTGCGGCGGAGGCACTCGAGGCTCTGACCGCCGGCCCCACCCGGGCCGACGTGATCGTCGGCCTGCGCACCGCCCTGGCCCCGCAGCCGCTGTCGGTGGACGTCGGCCTGCCCGGCGGGATCACCTCGGTGACGGTGACCCCGGAGTTCGCCGGCATCTCCGGTGGCAACCAGCTGCTCGCCGTCGCCCAGGTGGTCTGGACGCTGACCGGCCTGGAGGACACCCAGCAGGTGCGGTTCCTCGTCGACGGCGTTCCCGTGGAGGTGCCCACCGACACCGGGCTCACCGAGGCCCCGGTGGGCCGGGACAACTTCAGCTCCGTGGCCCCTCCCCAGAGCCCCGAGCCGGCCCCCCGGTGACCGACGCCGGTCGCACCACCGTCCCGGGCGCCCCCGCCGCTGCTCCGGGCCAGTTACCCGCCGCGTCGCCGTGGCGCGGTGCGGCAGGCCGGCTGGCCGTCCGCTCCGTCGCCGTGCTGGGGGTGGCCGCCGTCGGCTGGCTGGTGATGGGACTGCTCGTCCGCCTGTCGCTGGTCACCCTGTCGCTGATCGCCGCGCTGCTGCTCACCGCGCTTGCCGTGCCCCTCACCAGCCGCCTTCGCCGCATCGGCGCCCCGCCGGCACTCGCCGCGGCCGCGGCCGTGCTGTCCCTCGTCGCCGTGCTCGGCGGCGTCGGCACCCTGGTCTGGTTCCGGACCAGCAGCAGGCTGACCGACCTCACCCCCGCGCTCGCCGCCGGCATCGACCGGGTCCGCGGCTGGCTGGTGACCGGACCGCTCGGGCTCGACCCGGAGCGGGTGGCGGGCCTCCGGGACCGGCTGGTCGCCAGGCTGGCCGAGACCACTCCCTCCCCCGTGGCCGGCGCCGAGATGGCGCTCACCGCGCTCGGCGCCATGGTGCTGGTGCTCTTCGTCGTCTTCTTCCTGGTCAAGGACGGCGGCGGCATGTGGGCGTGGGTGGTCGAGCGGGTGCCGGGCAGGCAGCGGGAGCGCACCGACGGCGCGGGCCGCCAGGCCTGGTCGACGTTGAGCAGCTACGTGCTGGGCGTCGTGACCGTGGCGGCCATCGACGCGCTGCTCATCGGGCTCGGGCTGTTCGTGCTCGGGGTGCCGCTGTGGCTCTCGCTGACCCTGCTCACCTTCTTCGGCGCCTTCGTCCCCTACTTCGGTGCGCTGCTCAGCGGTGCGGCGGCCGTGCTGGTCACCCTGGTCACCGACGGCCCGCGCGATGCGGTCATCATCCTGGTCGTGGTCCTCGTGGTGCAGCAGCTGGAGGGCAACGTGCTGCAGCCGCTGATCATGCGCCGGGCCGTGCACCTGCACCCGGTGGTCACGCTGCTGGTGATCACGGCCGGCACCCTGCTGTTCGGCATCGCCGGCGCAGTGGTCGCCGTGCCGATCACCGCCGTCGCCCATCACGTGCTCGAGTACCTCCGGACGCATCCGCCGGCGTCGCCCGGCGACCCGCCCGCCGACCCCCCGGACACCGCCACGCCGCCATCGGAGCCGGGGACCGCCCGGCCGATCGCGACGGGAGTCCACGAGTGAGCCGTTCCCATCCGGTCGGCCGCCTGTGGCGCCTGATGCGCGGTTCCCTGTGGCCGCTCCCGCTGGTCGCCGTCACCCTCGCCGTCACCCTCGGCCTGCTGATGCCGGTGCTGGACGGGTTCATGGGCACCCCGAACGAGGGCTCACCGTTGAGCTTCGTGTTCGGCGGCGGCCCGGCCGCGGCGCGTGACCTGCTGGCCGCCATCGCCGGCTCGTTGATCTCGGTGACCGGCGTGATCTTCTCCCTCACCGTCGTCGCGCTGCAGCTGGGCAGCAGCCAGTACTCCCCCCGCCTGCTGCAGACCTTCGCCACCGACCCGGTGGTGCAGGCGACCCTGGGCCAGCTGACGGCCACCTTCGTCTACGCGCTCACCGTCCTCAGGACGGTCCGCACCGAGGACGCCGACGGCCCGGCCTTCGTGCCACGCCTGTCGATCACCCTGGCGTTCCTCTTCGCCCTGGGCAGCGTGGCGGCGCTGGTCTTCTTCCTCGGGCACCTCGCCCGCTCGTTGCGGGTGGAGGTGATGCTGCGCGACGTCCACGACGAGGCGATGGAGTCACTGCAGCGGGCCGGCGACGAGCCGGACGAGCCACCGGTCGGGCTGCCCCCGGGCCCGGGCACTCCGGTCGAGGCGGTCACCAGCGGCTTCGTCGTCGCCGTGGACGAGGACCGGGTGATCGAGCAGGCGCGCGCTCAGGACGCCGTGGTGGCCCTCTCCCCGCGCATGGGCGACTCCGTGGTGGCCGGTACCCCGCTGGCGCACGTGTGGTCCCGCTCGGGTGCCCCGGTGCAGGACCGGGAGAAGCTGGCCGACGCGATCACCGGCGCAGTGGCGGTCTCCCACGAGCGGACGCCGGAGGAGGACCCCGCCTACAGCCTCCGCAAGATCGTCGACATCGCCGGACGCGCGCTCTCGCCGGGGATCAACGACCCGACGACCGCAGTGCACGCGCTGTCGCACGTCTCCGCGTTGCTGGGCGACCTGCTGCCGCGGCACACCGACGTCACCGCACGCCGCGACGAGGAAGGCGTGGTGCGGCTGGTCCTTCCCCGGTGGACCGCCCAGGCGCTGCTGCGGCTGGGGCTGGAGGAACCGCTGGAGTACGCGTCCGGCCAGCCGGCCGTGCTGCGGCGGATCGCGGGGCTGCTGCGCGAACTCGGCTGGCGGGTGCGCGGCCAGGGCCTCGACGCCGATCTGCACGCCCTGACCGATCGCACGGCTCAGCTGGCGGTGGAGACCACCTCGGTGGACGATCGCGAGGCGGCGCTGTGGCGCTCGGCCGTGGCGGACGCGCTGGCCGGGCGGTGGTCGGTCGCCGCGGGGCTGATCCCCCCGCCCGCCGCCTCGGATCCGCAGCCCCGCTGACCGCCGACCGTGCACCCCGGACGGAGTTCACAGCTGCGGGCGGACCCCGGCCTCCTCGACCAGCTCCGCGGGCTCGAGCGGCCCTTTCCCCGCCATCGCGGCCCGGCCCTTGCCGCGGCGACCGACCGGCAGGACCGTGCGCTCGCGCGTGCCCTCCAGCTCGAAGGCCGCCGCCGCGTAGAGGGCGATGACCGCCGCCAGGAGCCCCACCCATCCGGCCGTCACCTTCCAGGCAGGGGATCCGGACATCTCGTAGATCCCCGTGCTGACGAACCGCCCGGCCGTCGACGCCATCACGGCCGCCGCCACCACCTTGCTGCTCAGCGCGACCCCCACCGGGATGAGCAGGGCGATGCCCGCGGTGACCAGGAGGACGCCGAGACCGGCGCTCGTCGCACCCGGGCGCGTGGTCAGCGTCGCCAACCCGGTCACCGCCCACGCCCCGGCCAGCACGCCCATGCCGGTCGCGGCGATCGGATCGCGGGTCAGGAAGCCGATCACCGAGGCGATGAGCTGCAGGGGCACCGTGGCGGCGATCGCGGTGATCGCCGCCACACGGCCCTGGTCGGGCGGTATCCAACCCAACTGCACCGCGCTGAAGACCGTGGTCGCCAGCACGAGCCCGAGGAACCCCAACGGGAGTGGTGTGGCCAACGGCCGCAGGACGACCCTCGTCCCGGGCTCGCCGGCCCCCCCGGGCATCAGCTGGCGAGGACCTGCGGCGAGGCAACCTTGAGGTGCGCGTTGGCCCACCGGGCCTGGCGCAGCGACTCCGGGTGGCACTTCTCGGCGATGTCCAGCAGCTCCTGCTCCTTGGCTCCCTGCGCGCCCTGGGCCAGCAGCTCCCAGTCGACCGAGGTGCCGGCCGCCTCCCGGTACAGGTGGCGCAGATCGGCCAGGAGCAGCAGCCCCGGAACCGACCGGCGTCCCGTGAGGTCCGACGCCCGCTGCTTCATCGTGGCCAGGATGCCCGGGTCCTCGGACGCCTCCGGGTCCAGGTCCAGCCCGAAGTCCCGCCCGATCCGGGCGAGGTCTGCCACGTGCTGGCGCGACCACTTCGCCATGTCGCGGGTGACGTAGAAGACCTCGTGGTCGGCCTTGTGCTTGTCCGACATGGACGTCAGCACGGTGACCAGGTGGTTCTCCGAGCGGTGCAGCTCCTCGATCGCCATGTCCAGTTTCATGCCGTGCCTCCCACCAGCTCCTGTGCGCGGGCGCTGTCGCCGCCGACGGTCGGGCGCACCGTGCCGGTCACCGGCGCCGACCCCGTGGTCGTCGGAGCAGGGGCAGGCGTGCCCTTCCCCGATGCCACGCGCTGGACCTGTGCCGCCGCGGTCTTGAAGATCGGTTGCTTGGACACCGGGTCCCAGTCGGTGAGGGTCAGCTCGTTGGCCGCCCGGCCGGCCTCCTTCTTCTTCGGCCGAGAGCCCTCCTTGGTGTCCCAGTAGCCGTAGTGGAAAGGCAGGAAGAGGGCCCCGGGGCGGATGCCGCTGATCCGCAGCCGGGCCTGCACCCGGCCGCGCGGGGTGGTCACCTCCAGGACGTCGCCCTCGGTCCAGCCGCGGTCGGTGGCGTCGCTCGCCGACATCTCCACCCAGACCTCCGGGGCGGCGGCGTCCAGCTGCGGCGCCCGACCGGTCTTCGTCCGGGTGTGGAAGTGGTACAGCGTGCGGCCGGTGATCAGCTGGAAGGGGAACTCCTGGCTGGGCATCTCGTGCGGGCCGATGTACTCGGCGGCCTTGAGCACCGCTTTTCCCGTGGGGTTGAGCGCCTTGTACTCGGTCGCCTCCACCGGTGCGCCGGTGATCATGTCGCGGCCGTAGCTCTCGCAGTAGTCGGGCTGCGCCCAGAACTGCCCGTCGACGTAGATCCGTTCGGTGCCGTCGGGATGCTCCTCGTTGCACGGCCACTGGATGCCGCTGCCACCCCGGAGCTTGTCGTAGGACATGCCGGAGTAGTCGCACGGCCGGCCGCGGCTGCACTCCTTCCAGCCCTCGAACGCGCCCTCGGCGTCCGACCACTTCACCAGCGGCTGGCCGTCCTTGTCCTTCAGCTCCAGCCGGTGCGCGAAGTCGATGAGGATGTCCAGGTCGGACTTCGCCTCACCCGGCGGCTCCACCGCCTTCTCCGACAGGTGCACGGTGCGGTCGACGTTGGTGAAGGTGCCGGTCTTCTCGCCCCAGGTCGCGGCGGGCAGGACGACGTCGGCCAGCTGCGCGGTCTCGGTCAGGAAGATGTCCTGGACGACGAGGAACAGCCGGTCCTGGGCCAGGATCTCCCGGATTCGCGCCAGCTCCGGCAGCGAGACCGCCGGGTTGGTCGCTGTGACGTACAGGAAGCGGATCGAGCCCTCTTCCATGTACCGCAGCTGCTGCATGATGTGCGTCGGCGGCGAGTAGTGCGGGATCTGCATCGGGTCGATGTTCCAGACCCGCGCGAGGTCCTTGATGTGCTCGTCGTTCTCCCAGTTGCGGAACGCGGGCAGGTCGCCGTCGGCGCCGCATTCACGGGTGTTCTCCGCGGTGGGCTGGCCGTTCATCTGGAGGATTCCGCAGCCCGGCTTGCCGAGCATGCCGCGGATGACGTTGATGTTGTTCACCGAGACGGCGGCGGCCGAGGCCTGGTGGGACTGGTAGAAGCCCTGCAGGACCGTGGACAGCAGCCGCTCGGCCTGCCCGAGGATCCGGGCGGCCTCTCGGATCTGCTCCGCCGGCACGTCGCAGACCTCGGCGGCGACCTCGGGGGTGTAGCCCGTCATCTGCTTCTCGAGCTCGGCGAAGCCGACGGTGTGCGCCTCGATGTACTCCCGGTCGATCCAGCCGTTGGCGATGATCTCGCGGATCAGCGCGTTCATCAGCATCACGTTGGTGCCCGGGCGGGGGGCCAGGTGGACGGTGGCCGCCCGGGCGACCGGCGTCGCGCGGGGGTCGACGCAGATGACCTTCGGCGGGTTGGGGCCGGCGAGGCGGTCGAGCACGCGCGTCCAGAGCACCGTCTGGGTCTCGGCCATGTTGTGCCCGTAGAGCGCGATGACGTCGGCGGAGTCGATGTCGGTGTAGGAGCCCGGCTGCCCGTCGCAGGCGAAGGTCTCCTTGAGCGCCGCTGCCGCGGTGGCGGTGCAGAGGCGGGTGTTGCCGTCGACGTGGTTGGTGCCGATACCACCGTGGGCGATCAGGCCGAGCGTGTAGTACTCCTCCAGGAACAGCTGCCCGGTCGTGTAGAAGCTGATCGCGCTGGGCCCCTGCTCCTGGAGCAGTTCCTTCGCCCGGCCGGCCACCGCGTTCATCGCGGTGTCCCAGTCGGTCTCGACCAACTTGCCGCGCTTGCGGATCAGCGGCTTGGTGAGCCGCTCGGGCGAGTTGTTCGCCTGCCAGCCGAACAGGTCCTTCGGGCCGAGCCGGCCGTGGTTGACCCGGTCGACCTCCCGGCCGCGGACACCGACGATCCGCTCGTCCTTCACGGCGATGTCCAGGGCGTCACCGTTGGAGTGCAGGATCGACGCCGACTGCACCCAGCGGTCGACATCGGCCTCGGTCAGGCCGCCGGCGAGGTGGGTGTCCACCCTCGTGGGCCAGCTCTCGCCTGGTCCGTACGGGGTCCGGGTGCCCCAAGGTTCCGCGATCCGGTCGATGCGCGCCACGTGCGTCCTCCGGTAGTTCGATGTCGTGCCGGTTCCCCGCCCCTGCCCGCCCCGGGGCACGGCCGAACCTGGGCGGCGGGCACCCAGGCTGCGTGACACGAGTTCGTCACATTTCGGCGCAGTCCGTCACCCACCGATGACGTTGAGCAAGCGGTGATCTTCCGACGGCCCGGCAGGCGACATCTGCGTGAAGGTTGCGTTGAGAACCTTCCCGTCCGGGCCGGTCACTGGCAGCCTGTGCCAGGACGCCGCCGGGTCCGGGCCCTGCCGGCGTCGGCCGCGTCCCGACCGAGCCAGGAGGCACGATGAGCGCACACGCTGCTTTCAGCGACCCGCGGCACCTGGCACCCCGGCATCCCGAAGCGGCGCCCGGCGGGCTCCCGCCCGTGGACGACCAGGCTGCGTTCACCGAACGGATCGACGGCCGGCTCGGAGCCATCCACGCGCAGGGGCATCTGACCGTGCGCGCAGCCGACATGGTCTGCGGCACGGTGGAGGCGCTGCGCCGGAGCGGTCACGACGCCGTCGTCGTGGACCTGCGCGAGGTGTCGGAAGCCGACGAGGACGGACTGCACGCCCTGCACTCGCTGGCGGTCAGCGTCCGGGACGACGGCGGACGCCTCACCCTGGTCAACGCGCCTCGGTCGCCCGGGATGTGACCGCAAGGGTCACCGGCTCACCCCGGCCACACCCTCCAGGGCTGAACCGTCCCCGTACTGCTGCGCGGACAGGATGCTGAGCGACCCGTCGCTCTCCAGCACCACGGCCGTGACCGAGGAGAGGTCGCCGGTACCCGAGGCCCGGACCGCCTGCCGGATCTCGTCGAGGCTGATCCGCTCGGCCCGCATGGCATCGGGCAGCGGCGAGCCGTCCCGGAGCACCAGCCTCGGCCGGGCGGTCACCACCTTGCGCAGGCCCGGCCGGCGCGTGGTGGCCCAGGCGACGACGGTCTGCAGGACCGCCAGCAATGCCAGCGCGAGCGCGCCCTCGGTCCAGGAGACGTCCGAGCTGAGCAGGATCGTGGCCAGGGTCGAGCCCAGCGCGACGGTGACGACCAGGTCGAAGGCGTTCAGCTTGGCCAGGGTGCGCTTGCCCGTCGTCCGGAGCAGGACGACCACCGTGATGTAGGCGGCCCCGCCGACGAGCAGGACGCGGACCAGGTCGGAGACGCTGTCGAACCACATGCCCGCCCCCTACCCGTCGCCGCTCGACGACGACACCGGGCGGTCCGGGTGCGCGTCCTCGTCCCCGCCCTTCGGGCCGGCCACCTTCCGGTACAGCACCCGCCCCGGCGTGGCGGTCAGCCCGTGCACGAGCGTGCTGACGGCGACCACCAGCGAGCCGGCCACCAGCACCACCGGGTCGATCGACAGCCGCTCCGACTCCAGGGTGAGGTAGAACAGCGCCGAGATCCCGATCGGGCCGAACCACCCGAGGTGGACGGCGTCGGGCCGGGGCAGGCCGAGCGGGCGGCGGAGCAGGTAGACGACCGGCGGCCGGCGCAGGAGCAGCACCGCCACCGCGAACAGCAGGCCGGCCCAGCCGAGCGAGCGCCACTCCGCCCACGGCAGGATCGCGCCGAACGCCAGGAACAGCGGCAGCACGACGAACCGGTTGACCGCCTCGTCGATCCGCACGTCGGCCTCGCGCTCCCGTCCGGTGCTCACCGCGTTGAAGACGAGCCCACAGACGAAGACGGCGAAGATCCCGTCGACGTGGATCAGCCCGCCCACACCCAGGACGGCGAAGGCCAGCACGATCGTGAACACCAGTTCGGGCCCGGGGTCGGTCGCACCGTGGTCGGCCCCGGCCTTGAGTGCTTGGCCACCCAGCCAGCCCAGGAACGCCCCCAGCAGCAGCGCACCGATCACGTCCCAGACCGTCTCGAGCAGCGCGTCGCCCATGGGCAGTGGACCGGCCAGCGCCAGCGCGATCAGCACGAGCGCGAGCGCCAGCCCGTCGTTGGCCCCGGACTCCAGGGAGAGCACCTGCCGGTCGCGGCCGGGGAGGTCCTGCTCGGCGGGTTCCCCGGTGGTGACGGTCGAGGCCAGGACCGGGTCGGTGGGGGTCAGCGCGGCGCCGATCAGCGCGGCGACCCCCAGGCCGACGCCCAGGGTCCATGCGGCGAGCCCGGCGGTGACCACGGCCATCACCGGCATCACCACCGCCAGCAGCAGCAGGACCGGCCGCCGGCGGGCGCGTACGGCGTGGAAGGGATACCGGAGCGCCACCGACATGACCGAGATCGCCAGCAGCAGCCGCGCGGCGGTGTGCAGCCAGGCGTGGTCCTCCAGCAGGGCCGGCAGCGGCAGCACACCGAGCACCGCCGGTCCGAGGAGCACGCCGATGGCCAGCGCCAGCAGGGGTTCGCTCACCGGCAGGCGGCGGAACCAGTCGGACCAGGCGGCGGCGAGGAGTGCGAGCGCGCCCGCCGCCGCCAGCAGCACGTCGACGGTTACCGCACCCCGCCAGGGTCAGAGGCCAGCGACGGCATGCCGATCAGCCCAGGCTGCTGATCAGGTCCCGGCAGGCCGCCTCGCAGCGGCGGCACGCCTCGGCGCACACCCGGCAGTGCTCGTGCATCTCGGCATGGCCGGCGCACTCGTCACCGCAGGACTTGCACGCGGCGGCGCAGGCCTCGAGGACGGCGCGGGTCAGGTTGGCGTCGTAGCCGGTGTGCCGGGACAGCACCCGGCCGGTGGTGTCGCAGATGTCGGCGCAGTCGGTGTTGGTGCGGATGCACTTCGTCAGCTCGGCGACCATGTCCTCGCTGAGGCAGGCGTCGGCACAGGCGGTACAGGCCTGCGCGCACGCGAAGCAGGCCTCGATGCACTCGAGGAGCTTCTGCTTGTCCACCCCGCCGAGGTCCTTGGGATACGTGTCCAGCATCTGAGCGGCGACGGTCACGGCTTCTCCTCGGGGGTGTCGTCCCGGGCCACGGTTGCGCCAGGGCTCTCGCCGCAGGCCGCTACCCCGGCCTCCGGTTTCCGCAAACTCCCGGATCATGCCGATCGGGATCTCACCCGGACGTCCGGTCAGCCGCGCTCCGCCGGCTCGGCCGCCTCGGCCTCCGGTGAGATCCCGGGCCGGTCGCGGAGGAACAGGTACCAGTAGGACGTCGCCACGAAGACGACCGCGCCGATCAGGTTGCCCGCACCGGCGAGCAGCCAGTTGAGCAGGACGTCACCCCAGCCGAGGTCCTCGACGCCGGCGAAGATGGCGGCCGGCAGGAAGAACATGTTGGCCACGACGTGGTCGAAGCCCATGGCGACGAACGCCATGATCGGGAAGAAGATCGCGAGGATCTTGCCCGAGACCGTCGTCGCGGCGAGCGACATCCACACGGCCAGGCACACCAGCCAGTTGGCACCCACCGCACGGAGGAAGGTCTCCCAGGCGGTGTGCCCGGTCGCCTTGCCCTGGGCGATGTCGGCCAGCCGCTCGTAGGTGAGCGCCGCGCTTCCCGACGCGTCGGCGTCACCGATCACCCCGCTCTGCACGGCGAGGAAGTAGGCCACGAAGAGCGCCCCGATCAGGTTGCCGAGCAGGACGACGGTGAGGTTGCGGGCGACGTCGCCCACCCCGATCTTGCCGCCCATGGCACTGAACGGGACGAGCAGCATGTTCCCCGTCGCCAGGTCCGAGCCGGCGATGAGGACCAGGACCAGGCCGAGGGTGAAGGCGATACCGGTGATGAGCGTCGGCAGGGTGCCCCAGATGGCCGGATCCAGGCCGGAGGACACGGTGATGGCGACCAGGCCGCCGAAGGAGATGTACGCGCCGGCCAGGAAGGCGCTGACCAGCACCCGGTCCCAGGTGCGGTGCACCTTCTTCGCGCCGGTCGCGGTCGCGACCTCCGCGATCTCCCCCGGTTTACGTGCCGCCATCGTCGCCTCCTCGTCCGCCGATCCACCGGGAGCCTTCCGCCGGGAGGACCCGGCGGCAAGCCGGGACCGCGCCGACCCGTCCGGCCGACACGGGTCAGGCCTGCCGCTGCAGCACGAAGTCGTACCGCGACTCCAGCCAGGGCACATCGATCGAGCCGCCGTCGGGCGTCGTCCCCGGCTCCCGGGCCTCGAACGCCGTCACGAGCTCCTGCTTGGTGCCGAACACCACGTCGCTGTCCAGGTACTGCGCCCCCTCCTGGAACAGGTGGGTGATCAGCGGCTCGAACCCGGGGACGTTGATCAGGAAGTGGATGTGCGCCGGCCGGAAGTGGCTGATCGCGGTGCGCTCGACCAGGGCGCCGACCGGCCCGTCCATGGGGATCGAGTAACCCAGCGGCGCGATGGTGCGCACGCAGAAGCGGCCGGCGTCGTCGGTGGCGTACTTCGCCCGCAGCCGGGCCTCGTCCACCTCGGCCAGCTGGGACTCGTAGAGCCCCTCGGAGTCCGACTGCCAGACGTCGAGGACCGCGCCGGCCACCGGCGCGCCGTCGAGGTCGGTCACCCGCCCGTGCAGGAACAGCGGGACGCCCGGCAGCCCGTCGGACATGTCCTCGGCGTAGGCCAGCTCCGGCGATCCCTCGATGTGGAAGGGCCCCAGCACCGTGGCCGGGGTGGCCGACGGCTGCAGCCGGTGGTTCATCTGGACGACGAGCATGGACAGGCCCAGCACGTCGGAGGCGAGGATGAACTCCTCCCGCTTCTCGGTGCTGATCTTGCCCGTGGCGGTGAGCCACTGCACCGCGGCCATCCACTCGTCCTCGGTCAGCCGTACCTCGCGGGCGAAGTCGTGCAGGTGCCGCACGAGTGCGGTCATGACCTCGGCCAGGCGGGGGTCGCGGGCGGTGGCCCAGCGCTCGACCGCGAGGTCGGTGATGTTCTCCTCCGTGACCAGCTGCACGGCGTCCTCCTGCCGTCCGGCGCGGTCGGCTCCCGGCCGCGCGACTCCTCCCCACGGCTTCCGCGGGGGTCGTGCTCGTGCTATGGCGTCAGCACCAGCCGGACGCCGGGGTCGCCGGTCGCCTGGCGGCGCCACGCCATGGCGACCTCGGCGAGCGGTACCTGCTCGTGGGCGACCGCCAGGCCGCCGGCTGCGGCGTGCCGGGCGATCTCGGTGAGCGCCTCCCGGCGCTGCCCGGGGGTGAGGGCGTTGTTCGTGTAGCCGAACACCGCGGCGGACTTCGCGCGCAGCACGGCGGAGGAGAGGACGGCGGTGTCCCCCGAGGCGCCGCCGAGGTTCACCAGCCGGCCGCCGGCCGACAGCACCCGCGACGCCGCGGTGGCCGCGACACCGAACACCGGGTCCACGACCACGTCCAGGCGACCGCCCAGCGCCTCGCGGAACCGGGCCTCCAGCGCATCGGCGTCCCCCTCGAGGGCGACGACCTCGTCGGCGCCCGCTGCCCGCGCGCGCTCACGCGCCTGCTCCGACCGGGCGACCGCCACGACCCGTCCGGCACCGAGCAGCCGGGCCGCGCCGACGGCCGCCTGGCCGACGGCGCCCCCGGCGCCGAGCACCAGCGCGTGCTCGCCGGCCCGCAGCCCGCCGCGCCAGGTCAGCGACATCCAGGCAGCGACGGCCGACAGGCCCAGCGCGGCGAGCGCGGCGTCGGGCACCTCTGCCGACACCGGCACCAGGTCGTCGGCCGGGACGGCGCAGCGCTCGGCGAGGCTGCCGTCGCCCGGCGCCATGCCGGCGGCGGTCGCGAACCAGACGCGACTGCCCGGCGGCAGGTGCCCGCCGCTCTCCACCACCCCGACGCCCTGGACGCCCGGCACGTAGGGCGTCGCCGGACGACCGAAGTAGGAGGCGCCCGAGGCGCAGAGCAGGTCCAGCGGCACCAGCGGCGCGGCCGTCACGCGGACGACGGTCGCGCCCGGCTCCGGCCGCGGATCGGGGTGCTCGGTGAACTCCGGGGTCTCCCCCGGCACGTGCAGGACGGCGGCGCGCACGACCGGTGCCCTCAGTCGTCCGCGCCGGCGCCGGGCAACGCCGCCGGCACGAACGGGTCGGGTGCCACCGGGCGGTTGTTCAGGTCGACGGACAGGAACACGTCGTTCGCCACCGGGGAGCGCAGCTCCTCGGCGAGCTGGCCGATCAGCCCGGCCGTGCGGGCCAGCAGTGCGAAGCCGCGCAGCAGCTCCAGCGGGAGGCCGAGGTCGGCCAGGGCCGCCCCGCAGACGCCGGCGCCGTTGAGCGGCAGCTGCTTGCCGAGCACCTGCGGGTGCACCCGGCCGATCGCGGCGAACAGCGACAGGTGCGGGCCGTAGCGGCCCTCCTCGGTGGCGATCTGGAACAGCCGGGGCGTCCGCGGATCACCCTGCTTGTGCACGTGGTGGCCCAGCCCGGGCACGAAGCGGCCGGCCGCGCGCTGCGCGGTCACCGTCTCCAGCGCGAGGGCGTCCCAGCCGGCGTCGTCGGTGGGGAGGGCGCCGTCCACGCGTGCGAGCACGCCGTGCAGGAAGCGGCCGCAGTCCTCGGTCACGCCCAGGAACCGGGAACCGCCGCCGAGCAGGCCGGCGGCCAGCGCCCCCTGGATGGAGTCGGGGGCCGACAGGTAGGTCAGCCGCGCGACGATCGCGGTGGGGGTGAAGCCGTGGTCGGCGAGCGCGGCCAGCACCGCCTCGAACACCCGGGTCTCCCCCGGGCTCGGCCGGCGCTGGGTCGCCAGCCAGAACGCCAGCTCACCGAAGCCGACCTCGCCCATGACGTCGTTCGCCAGGTCGCTGCCGAGCAGGGTGATCGACTCCAGGCTGGAGGCGCCCAGCGCCGTCGGGTACTCCGGCGTGCTCATCGCGTCCCCTCCTCGGGCTCGGCCAGCCAGCGGCGGACCTCGGCACCGTGCTCGTCCAGGTCCGGCGGCGGCAGCCGGTAGGCCGGCGGCGTCGCGGAGAAGGTGATCGGGTTGCGGACCGACGGGACGGCGTCGCCACCCTGGCCCACCTGCACCACCGGGTCCAAGCCCACCTCCTCGGCGAAGGCGATCCCCTGGTCGATGGTGTTGATCGGCCCGCACGGCACGCCCGCCGCGATGATGTCGCGGAACCACTCCTGCTTGCTCCGGGTGCGCAGCCGCTCGACCAGCAGCGGCCGCAGCTCGTCCCGGTTGGCCGTGCGGTCCTCGTTGCGGCCGAACCGCGGGTCGTCGGCGAGCTCCGGCACCCCGAGCACCTCGACCAGCCGGCGGAACTGGCCGTTGTTGCCCGCGGCGATGATCAGGTCGCCGTCGGCGCAGGGCAGCGGCTCGTACGGGAACAGGCTCGGGTGGCTGTTGCCCATGCGGAAGGGGACGACGTCACCCGCGACGTAGGCGCTGGTCTGGTTGACCAGCCCCGACAGCGCCGACGACAGCAGGTTGACCTCGACGTGCTGGCCCTGGCCGGTGGCGTGCCGGTGGTTGAGCGCGGACAGCACGCCGATCGTGGCGTGCAGGCCGGCCATGACGTCGAACAGCGCGACGCCGGCCCGGTAGGGCGAGCCGTCGGGGTCGCCGGTCAGGCTCATGAACCCGGAGATGGCCTGCACGATGAGGTCGTAGCCGGGCAGCGCAGCGCCACCGGGGCCGCTGCCGAAGCCGCTGATGGAGGCGTACAGCACGCCGGGGTTGGTCGCGGCCACCGAGTCGTAGTCCAGGCCGAACCGGGCCAGGCCACCGGGCTTGAAGTTCTCCACGAGCACGTCGGCCCGCCGCGCCAGCTCCCGGGCGGCCTCGGCGTCCGCCGGGTCCCTGAGGTCGAGGGCGATGGAGCGCTTGTTGCGGTTGGCGCCCATGTAGTACGTGGACACGCCCTCGCGGACGGGCGGCTGCCAGGTGCGCGTGTCGTCACCGTGCGGGCCCTCGACCTTGATCACCTCGGCTCCGAGGTCGGCCAGGAGCATGGTCGCGTAGGGACCGGCGAGGATGCGGGAGAAGTCGGCCACGAGCAGCCCGGACAGGGGGCCGTGAGCCGTCGTCGTCCCCGGGTCGTCCGGCTCGGTCACCTCGGCGCTCATCGGCGGTCGGCTCCTCGTCACGTCGATCGCGGACGGTCGTCCGCAGCTGGCCAGGAAGTCTCGTGCGTCGCCTGGAGGGCTGTCAACACGAGGCCGGCACGCCGCGCGGTGTCCGCCGGAGCGGTTGACACCACAGCTCCCCGCGCGCCATCGTGACCGAGGCCGCAGCGGAGGTCCGTTGAGCGGACATCTGTCCGGAGCAGCGGCCACGACGTCCAGGAGGAGACGATGACCCAGTCCGAGCCCACTCCGGTGGCCGGTCGTCCGGTGGTGCTGCGCGGCGGGACCGTGCTGACGATGGACGACAGCTGCACGGTGCTCGAGGGCGCCGACGTGCTGGTCGTCGACGACCGCATCGCCGCCGTCGGGCCCGCCCTGGAGGTACCCGAGGGCACCCAGGAGATCGATGCCCGCGGCGGCATCGTGATGCCCGGGATGATCGACACCCACCGGCACATGTGGCAGACGGCCATGCGCGGTTACGGGGCGGACTGGACGCTCACCCAGTACTTCGTCTGGTACTACCTCGAGCACGGCAAGAAGTTCCGGCCGCAGGACGTCGCCGCCGGCAACCGTCTCTCGGCGCTGGAGTCCCTCGAGGCCGGGGTCACCACGACCGTCGACTGGTCGCACGGCCTGCAGAGCGTCGACCACGCCGAGTCCGCCGTCGACGCGCTGCGCTCCGTGCCGGGCCGGTTCGTGCTGGCCTACGGCAACATCCAGGCCGCCCCGTGGGAGTGGACCGCCGACGCGGGCGTCCAGTCCTTCCTGCGGCGGCTGCGCGACGCGGGCGACGACCGGATGGGCGTGCAGCTGGCCTTCGACGTCACCGGGGACCCGGCCTTTCCGGAGAAGGCGGCCTTCGAGGTGGCCCGGGAGCTGGGCCTGCCGGTCACCACGCACGCCGGCGTCTGGGGCGCGACCAACGACGACGGCGTCCGCCTCATGCACGAGCACGGCTTCATGACACCGGAGACCGTCTACGTGCACGCGGCCAGCCTCACCCCGGACTCCTACCACCGCATCGCCGCCACCGGAGGCTCCATCTCGGTGTCCACGGAGTCGGAGCAGAGCGCCGGCCAGGGCTACCCGCCCACCTGGCAGGTGCGCTCGCACGGCATCCCGGTGTCGCTGTCGATGGACACCAGCGTGTGGTGGAGCGGTGACCTGTTCTCGGCGATGCGCACCACCCTGGGCGCCGACCGGTCACGCGAGCACTTCGAGGCCCACCTCGAGGGCGACACCGTCACCCACCTCCAGCTGCGGGCGCAGGACGTGGTCCAGTGGGCCACCCGCGGCGGGGCGCTGGCTCTCGGCCGCGACGACCTGGGCACCCTGCAGCCGGGCATGAAGGCCGACGTGGTGCTGATCAGGAACGACGATTCCCCGGTGTCGTTCCCGCTGCTCAACCCGTTCGGGCACGTCGCCTTCCAGGCCCAGCGGGGCGACGTGCACACGGTCCTGGTCGACGGCCGGGTCGTGAAGCACGCGCACCGGCTGGTCGACGTCGACCTGGCCGCGGTGCGGCGGGAGGCCGACGCGACCGTCGAGCACCTGCGCGCCGCCCTGGGCGAGGAGGCGTGGGCCGCGGGCATGTACCCCGACCTGCCCGGCACCGAGATGCTCGACAACCCCTACCAGTACACCGAGTACAGGTCCCACGGCACCCACACCGCCCGGGAGCCCGTCTTCGAGGAGCACATGGAGACGGAGCGACCGGCGGGCTCGCAGTCGACCAGGCACCACTGACGAAGGACCGGCGGTCTCGCACCGCTTCCCCGACGGGGACGTGCGAGGTCGCCGGTCTCGCCACCAGTCAGCGACCGGAGGGATCTGCCGTGGCAGGACGTGGCACCGGCCCCGACTTCGTCGAGGCCCTGGCGCGGGGGCTGGACGTCCTGGTGGCCTTCGACCGGGCGCACCCCACCATGTCGCTGACGGAGGTGGCCGCCGCGGCGGGGCTCGCCCGCCCGACGGCCCGCCGGCTGCTGCTCACCCTGGAGGAGCTCGGCTTCGTCCGGTCGGCGAACGGGACGTTCTCCCTCACCCCCAAGGTGCTGTCCCTGGGGATGGCCTACGTCGGGGCACTGGGACTCTGGGACATCGCCCGGCCGCACCTGGAGACGCTGGTGACGCGTACCGGGGAGTCCTCGTCGATGGCCCAGCTCGACGGCTCCGACATCGTGTACGTGGCCCGCGTGGCGGTGCCCAAGCTGATCGCCCTGCGGGTCGACATCGGCACCCGCTTCCCCGCGACACAGACCTCCCAGGGCAAGGTGCTGCTCGCCGCCCTCTCCCCCGACGAGCTGGCCGCCACCCTCGCCGAGCGGAGCCGGGCCGGGCTGCCGCCGGGAACCGGCCGGTCCGCCGAGCAGCTGCAGGCCGAGCTCACCTCGGTCCGGGCGCGCGGCTGGGCGCTGGCCGACGAAGAACTCGCACCGGGCGTCCGTTCGGTGGCGGTGCCCGTCCGGGACCGCCACGGCGTGGTGCGCGCCGCCATGAACGTGACGGTGCACGCGGCCGAGACCTCCGCCGAGCGTCTGCTGGGCGAGCACCTGCCGCACCTGCTGCGCACGGCCGGCGACATCAGCGCCGACTGGGCGCTGTGGCAGTCCCGCCCGCACGTCGAGCTCTCGCTGCCGCGGGCCGCAGGTGACACCACCGGCTGAACCGGCCCGGGATGTGCCAGGGTTCCTCGCGTGACCGCCGTCCTCAGCATCCAGTCGCACGTCGCCTACGGCCACGTCGGCAACTCCTCGGCCGTGTTCCCCCTGCAGCGCCTCGGCATCGAGGTGTGGCCGATCCACACCGTGCAGTTCTCCAACCACACCGGCTACGGGGAGTGGACCGGCCGGGTCTACGACGGCCAGTCGATCGACGAGCTGGTGCAGGGCATCTCCGCCCGGGGCGTGCTGGGCGGCTGCGACGCCGTGCTGTCGGGGTATCTGGGATCGGCCGACATCGGGCACGCCGTGGTCGGCACGGTGGCGCGGGTCCGGGCGGCCAACCCGCAGGCGGTCTACTGCTGCGACCCGGTCATCGGTGACGTCGGCCGCGGGGTCTTCGTCCGGCCGGGCATCGAGGAGTTCATGCGCGAGGTCGCGGTGCCGGCCGCCGACGTGGTCACGCCGAACCACTACGAGCTGGATCTGCTCTCCGGCACGACCACCCGTTCGCTGGCCTCGGTGAAGGACGCCGCCGCCGCGGTGCAGGCCCTGGGCCCTCGCGTGGTGCTCACCACCTCGCTGGTGGCCGAGGACACCCCCGCTGACGCCGTGGACCTGCTGGCGTCGGAGGGCGGGCGGCACTGGCGGGTGCGCACTCCGCGGCTGGACGTGGCGGTCAACGGCGCCGGTGACGCCATCGCGGCGCTGTTCCTCGCGCACTGGCTGCGCACCCGGTCCGCGGCCGACGCGCTGGGGCGCGCGGCGGCGTCGGTGTTCGGCCTGCTGCAGCGCACCGAGGACGCGCGGTCACGGGAGATCCTGCTCGTGTCCGCGCAGGAGGAGTTCGTGACGCCGTCGCGCACGTTCGCCGTCGACGAGGTCTGACCGACCCGGTGGCGCTGGGTTCAGGAGGGGTCGCCCGGCTCCTGCCCCATCGCCTCGTCGACCGAGGTCTCGCCGCCGGTCCGGCCGCCACCTGGGCTGGCCGGGTCCTTCCCCACGCTCGCGTGCGAACCCTCGTCGGCGTCCTCGGGCTGTGCCTGGATGTTCGGGTCGGTCATCCTGCGCTCCTCGGTCGGTCCCCGTCCGTGTGCCCATCCTGGCCGCTGGGCAGCGTCGCCGCGATCCGGGTGATCGTCGACTCCTCCACCGGCAGGTGCGGCACCACGCTCGTCACCTCGTCGGGCTCCAGGCCGGCCTCCCCGAGTGCGGCCAGCAGCAGGTCGGCCTCTTCGGACGGCACCGGCACGGTGCACCCGGAGTCCTCCAGGGCCGCCCGGGCGAGGAACAGCGCGCCCGCCAGGCTGTCGTCCGGCCCCCGAGCGGGCGGGGGCACGGCCGCGCGGGCCGCCGCCTCGGCCGCCCGCACCAGCGACAGCGGCAGCCCCTCGGCCTCCACCTCGATCAGCGGCACGTCCCCCAGCGCGGCCAGCACCAGGTGCTCGGCGTCGATGCGCAGCGGCGCCTCCCAGCCGCCGGCCCGGACCACGTCGGCCACGTCCGCGGGGTCCTCGCCCAGGTCGTCGGCGAGCTCCGCCCAGTCCGCCCGCCGGGCGGTCCGGGCCCGGTCCCCGGCGAGCCGGCAGGTCTCTGCCACGAACGGCACCAGCACCTCGTCGTCGAACCGCTCGGCCTCCAGCCGGCCGTCCGGGCCGGCCATGCCCAGCGCGTCCCGGAAACTGCCGGGCCGGGCGTCCCCGAGGTCCACCCGGCCGTCCTCCTCATCACCCAGCGGCTGCCCGTTCGCCGCCCGCTCCCCGACGGTCAGGCCACTGGGCGCGAGCCGGCCGGAGTGCCGGCGGTAGTACGGCCGGTCGGAGAGGCCCACGGCCCAGGCACAGCTCTCGGCGATCAGTGCGGCCCCGCGCTCGCGGAGCACCTCGCGGGTGAGCAGTTCCATCCAGTCGACGTCGAACACGTCCTCCACTGTGCCGCGCCGGTCGGCGTCCGCGCCGCCGACGACCGGCGTCCGGCCCTCCGGGCCGAGCGGTCCCCCGCACTGCCCTACCGTGGACCAGGAGACCGGCGCAGCCGGGCGGGGACAGCGGGGACAGCGGGAGCACGGGTGGACTGGACGGCGACGGGCGGGGCGGGCCACCCCGCCCCCGGAGGATTCCCCCACGACGCCCTGCTGTACGACTCGACCGAGCAGCTGGTCGCCCTGGCGGCGCCCTTCCTCCGGGCGGGGCTGGCCGAGGGCGATGCCGCCGTGGTCGCCACCCGGCCCGACACGGCCGCGGCCCTGAGCGAGGCCCTGGACGACGATCCGCGGCTGCAGGTGGTGGAGCGCCACGCGGTCTACCGCCCGCGCACGCCCGAGGCCATCACGACCTTCCGCCGGCTGGCCGAGCAGTGCACGGCCGCGGGCGCCCGGCGGGTGGGGGTCGTGGGTGAAGCGGACTACGGCCGCACCGAGCGCGACTGGCTGGAGTGGGAGCGCTACGAGTCGGTCGTCAACCGCGCGCTCTCCGGCTGGGACCTCTGGGGGCTGTGCGCCTTCGACACGCAGCAGCTCCCCGACTCGGTCCTCGAGTCCGCCGGCCGTACCCACGGCGGGCTGGTGACGGCGGACGGCCGCGTCCCCAGTCCCTCCTACACCGAGCCCGCGACCTACCTCCGGACGCTGCCGATCCCCGACGAGCCGCTCGAGCGCACGCCCCCGCGGCTCGCGGCGGCCGACGTCAGCGACTTCGTCGGGCTGCGGCACGCCGTCGCCGCGGAGCTGGCCGGGGTGCCGGCCGGCGCTGAACCCGTCGACGACTTCCTGCTGGCCGTCGACGAGATGGCCTCCAACGCGGTACGGCACGGGCTGCCGCCGGTGAGCCTCCGGCTGTGGACCGGCGCAGACCGGATCGTCTGCACGATCAGCGACGGCGGCCCCGGCTGGGACGACCCGTTCGCCGGCTACGGGCCGGCCCACGGCAGCGACCTGTCCCGCGGCGGGATGGGCCTGTGGCTGGCGCGCCAGCTGTGCGACCACGTCGACATCGCCGGCGGGGACCACCACCCCGGCGGGAGCACGGTGAGCGTCCGCCTCACCACGATCCTGCGCTGAGGCGCAGCGGGCCGCTCAGCCGAAGAGCTCGCCCAGGTCGAGCAAGATCCCCCGGCAGTCGGAGCACTGGTCGACGTGCACGCCGTTGCGCTCGTGGTTCCGCATGGTGCCGTGGCACTTCGGCAGGTCGGTTCCATGCCCGCGCAACGGCGCTCGCCGCGGCCGGGTTCCCACCGGATGGGTGCGGCGACCATTCCACCCAGTGGTGCGCGCACGTCGGGCACGGCCCGGTCGGGATGGATACTGGGGCCCCGCAGCCCGACCGATGGGAGCAGTTGGTGGATCGGACGCACACGGACCACGCGCGGCAGGCCGCGCCTCCCACCCCCGTCGAACGGGAGGGCTGACGTGGACAAGCTCGTGGGTTCGCCCACCGAGGCGGTCACCGACATCACCTCGGGTTCCGTGCTCGCCGTCGGCGGATTCGGGCTGTGCGGGGTGCCGTTCGCGCTCATCGACGCGCTCCTGTCGCAGGGCGCCGACGGGCTGACGACGATCTCCAACAACTGCGGTGTCGACGACCAGGCGCTGGGCGTGCTGCTGTACGCCGGACGGATCACCCGGACCATCAGCTCCTTCGTCGGCGGCAACAAGGAACTGGCCCGCCTGTACCTCTCCGGGGCGCTGGAGGTCGAGCTGACCCCGCAGGGGACGCTGGCCGAGCGGCTGCGCGCCGGAGGGACCGGCATCCCGGCCTTCTACACGCCCACCGGCGTGGGGACGATGGTCGCCGAGGGCGGCATCCCGGTGCGCTACGACGCCGACGGCAACGTGGTGAAGACCAGCGAGCCCAAGGAGGTGCGGGTCTTCGACGGTCAGCAGTACGTGCTGGAGACGGCGCTCACCGCCGACTTCGGCCTCGTGCGCGCCGCGGTGGGCGACCGCCACGGCAACCTGGTGTTCCACGAGTCGGCGCGGAACTTCAACCCGCTGGCCGGGATGGCCGGCCGGATCACCATCGCCGAGGTCGAGGAGCTCGTCGAGCCCGGCGAGATCCGGCCCGAGGACGTGCACCTCCCGGGGGTCTTCGTCGACCGCGTCGTCGTCGTGGGTAGCGAGGGCAAGCAGATCGAGAACCGGACCACCCGGCCCCGCCCGGCGGCCGGCACCGACGACTTCGCCGCCCCGGCCGCCGCCGGCGAGGAAGCGACCGAGGGAGCAGCCTGATGGCCCTGAACCGCGAGCAGCTCGCCGCCCGGGTGGCCCTCGAGCTGGAGGACGGCCAGTACGTCAACCTCGGTATCGGGATGCCGACGCTGGTGCCGAACTACGTCCCCGAGGGGATCCACGTCGTCCTGCACTCGGAGAACGGGGTCCTGGGCGTGGGGCCCTACCCGTTCGAGGGCGAGGAGGACCCCGACCTGATCAACGCCGGCAAGGAGACGGTCACCGTCCTGCCCGGGGCGAGCTTCTTCGACTCGGGGCTGTCCTTCGGGATGATCCGGGGCAAGCACCTCGACGTCGCCGTCCTCGGCGCCATGCAGGTCAACCCCCGCGGCGACCTCGCCAACTGGCTGATCCCCGGCAAGATGGTCAACGGCATGGGCGGCGCGATGGATCTCGTCCACGGCGCCCGGCGGGTGATCATCATGATGGAGCACGTCGCCCGCGACGGCTCCCCGAAGATCGTCGAGGAGTGCACCCTGCCGCTCACCGGCAAGGCCTGTGTCGACCGCGTGATCACCGATCTCGCCGTCATCGACGTCACCCCCGGCGGCCTGGTGCTCCGGGAGACCGCGCCCGGCGTGACCGCCGACGAGGTGGTGGCCGCGACCGGTGCCCAGCTCACGGTCGCCGACGACGTCCGGGAGATGCCGCTCCCCGCCACCGTCTGAGCTCGGGTGTCGGCCTGCTGTCGTCTCCCCCACCGGGAAAGCACAGCAGGCCGACACTCAGTTCATCGGCGCAGCGCCGTCGCGATGCGGCCGACGATCTCCGCAGGCCGGCGCAGGTCGGCCGCGGTCACGAACATCACCGTCCAACCAGCCTCTGTCAGTCGGTTGAGCCGACGCCGATCAGCGATCACCTGCTGCGGCGCCTCGCCGTGCCACAACCCCTCGTACTCGACGGCCACCTTCGCCTCGGGCCAGGCGAAGTCGACCCGCGCCACGAAACCGGCCTCGTCCCGGACTTCGTACTGAGCGACCGGCCGCGGCAGCTCCGACCGGTGCAGCAGGAGTCGGAGCCGGGTCTCCTGCGGTGACCCGGCCAGCCCGTCGGCGAGCCGAGCCGCCGTACGGGCCTGCCGGCAGCCGCGCCCCGTCGTGGTCTCGGCGACGTCGCGGACCCACGCCAAGCTCGTCGTGCCGAGGTCCACGGCGCGGTCGATCAGTACCACCGCGTCCTCGAGCGTCCCGGCGCGGGCCAGGTCGACGACGGTTGCATCGGCCGTCATCACCGCGGTGCCGTTCCGGACCGTGACGTGCGCGGGGTCGAGATGGCGCCGGCGGACGCGGATGCCAGGCACCCGGCAGACCGTCGAGCCGGGTGGGACGGTGAGCTCGACGGCGTCGTCCCGCTCAGCGACGGGCAGCCCCCACAACACGGCCGCGCTCGCTCCGCTGACGACCGCCCCCGGAACGAGGAGGCGCGCCGCGGCCCGCACCCGCAGCTCGTGCGTGAGGGGGAGGTCAGCACAGGCGTAGACGTCCCGGAAGAGCCGGCGCCAGGCGGGACCGCGGAGCTCACCCGGCGAGAGCGTCCCGGCGGCGAGCACGGCGGAACCGCGGAACACCCGTCCGCGGAGCGCGGCGGGGCGGCGCGGGGCCACAGGCATCCCCGCAGCCTGCCGAATCCGGGCGAGATCCCCGGCTCGTCGTCCACAGGGCTGCGCCGACTGTCGGCCTGCTGTCGTCTCCTCCACCGGGAAGAGACAGCAGGCCGACACTCGACGGGCTCAGCCGCGGAGTTCCGCGAGGATCGGGCCGGCCACCTTGAACGCGTGGTTGGCCGCGGGCACACCGGCGTAGACCGCGGCGTGCTGGATCGCCTCGCCGATCTCCTCGTCGCTCAGCCCGTTGTTCACCGCGGCCCGCACGTGCAGGGCGAACTCGTCCCAGTGCCGCAGCGCGATGGTGATGCCGAGGGTCAGCAGGCTGCGGTCGCGGCGGGACAGCCCTGGTCGCTGCCACACGTCACCCCAGGCGATCCGGGTGATGAAGTCCTGGAAGCCGGCGGTGAACGGGGTGGTGCCGGCGACCGCGCGGTCGACGTGCGCGTCGCCGAGCACCTCGCGGCGGGTGCGCATCCCTGCCTCGCGGCGGGCCTGGTCGGTGTCGGGCAGCTCGCTCACCGGGTGCTGCCGTCGGCGTCGAAGTGACCCAGCAGCGCGCCGGTGACCTCGAGCGTGCGCTCCAGGTTCGCCAGGTGCGCGCCCGGGCTCACGGTGCGCAGCTCGGCGCCGGGGATGCCCGCGACGATGAGCTCCTGGTGCGGCGGCGGGAGGGCGGGGTCCTCGGCGCCGGACACGACGAGCGTCGGCGCGGAGATCCGGCCCAGGTCCTCGCGCAGGTCGATGCCGGCGACCACCTCGCAGCACGCGGCGTAGCCCTCGTCGTCGGCCCCGGCGACCATCCCTTCCAGCCGGGCCACCAGCTCCGGGTGCTCCGCAGCGTGCCCGGGGGTCAGCCACCGCGACACGACCGCCGGGGCGAACTGCGCGGTGCCCCCCTCGCGGGCCAGCACGGCCCGGTCGAGGAAGCCCTGCGGGTCCACCTTGGCCGAGCTGAACAGCACCGCCAGCCGGTGGACCCGGGAGGGCTCGCGGGCGGCCATCCGCAGACCGACCATCCCGCCGAGGGAGACCCCGGCGACGTGCGCGCGCTCGGCGCCGAGCCGGTCCAGCAGCGCGACGACGTCGTCCACCAGGTCGTCGATCGTGTACGGCCCCCCAGGCGCGGGCGACTCCCCGTGCCCTCGCCCGTCGTAGGTGACCACGCGGAACCGCTCCGCCAGCGCGGGCGCCTGGAAGTGCCACATGGCCCGGGTGGCGCCCAGCGAGTTGGAGAGGACGACGACCGGCGCGTCGGCCGGCCCGCTCTCGGTGTAGGAGACGTCGACAGCGGTCATGGGAAGCCTCCGGTGCGTGCGTCGTGGTCGGCCAGGACGGCGTCGACCTGGGTGCCGGCCTCGCCGACGTCGGGGCCGGCCCGCAGGTCGGCGGGGTCGAGGTCCCCCCGCTCGGCGAGCAGGTCGGCGAACGGTCGGCCGGTTTCCCGGGCCGTGCGGGCGGCGGCGGCGACGGCCTCGTGCGCGGCGCCGCGGCCCAGCCGGGCGGCGAGCGCCTCGGTGGCCGCCGCGGCCAGCGCGGGTGCGTCCGCCGCGGCGACGGTCGCGGCCATGCGGGCGACGTCGGGCTGCAGCGACGCCAGGCTCTCGGCCAGCCAGGCGGTGGCGGAGCCGACGGTCGCGAGCAGGTCGGTGAGGGTCGGCCACTCGCTGTGCCACGCGCCCGCGGCACGCTCGTGCTCCTGCTCCATCGCCGCGAACAGGGTGGCGACCAGGCCGGGTGCCCGGCGGGCGCAGGCGCGCGCGGAGATGGCGGCCACCGGGTTGTTCTTGTGCGGCATGGCCGACGACCCGCCGCGGTGCTCGCTGATCTCGGCGACCTCGGCGATTTCGGTCTGGGCGAGCAGGACGAGGTCGAGGGCGACGGAAGCCACGACGCCGGCGGCCGCGCCCAGCGCACCGGCCAGGTCGGCGATCGGCAGCCGCATGGTGTGCCAGGCGACCGGCGTGGGTGCCAGCCCCAGCTCCGCGGCGAGCGCCGTGCGCAGGGCCACGCCGGCCCCGTCGAGCCCGCTGAGGGTGCCGACCGCGCCGCCGTACTGCACCGGCAGCGACCCGTCGACGGCACGCAGCCGGGCGCGGGCGCCGTCGAGCCCGCTGAGCCAGCCGGCGGCCTTGAGCCCGAACGTGGTGGGCAGCGCCTGCTGCATCAGCGTGCGACCCATGACGACGTCGTCCCGGTGCGCGCGGGCGAGTCCGGCGGCCACCTCGGCGGCACCGGCGAGGTCGCGGACGATCGCGGCCAGCGCCCGGCGTGCCAGGAGGACCAGCGCCGTGTCCAGCACGTCCTGGCTGGTCGCGCCCACGTGCACCGCCACCGCGTCCCGCTCCCCCACCGCCGACCTGAGCACCCGCACGAGCGGCGGCACCGGGTTGCCGGCGTCGGCGGCGGCGGCGACCACCGAGGCCAGGTCCAGCCCGGCCGGCTCGGCGCAGGCACGGGTCACCGCGTCGGCCGCGGTGGTCGGCACGAGCCCGAGCCCGGCCGCGGCGCGGGCGAGCGCGGCCTCCACATCGAGCAGCGCGTCGATCCAGCCGGCGTCGGACACGGCTGCGGCCGCGTCGCCGCGGGCGAAGGTCCCGTCGAAGAGGCCGGTCACGGCTCGTTCCTACCGGACCGGCAGGCGGCGCAGCGGCTCATACCGCGAAGAACACGGTCTCGCCGTCGCCCTGCAGGCGGATGTCCAGCCGGTAACCGTCGTCTGCGGGGATGGCCAGCAGCGTGTTGCGCCGGTCCTCGGGCAACCCGCGCAGGACGGCGTCCTCGGCGTTGGCCTGCACCTCGTCGGCGAAGCAGATCCGCGTGACGACCCGGTCGAGGATGCCGCGGGCGAAGACCGAGACGTCGATGTGCGGGGCCTGCAGCCCGCCCTCGCCGTCGGGCACGCGGCCGGGCTTGAGCGTGTAGATGCCGAACTCGCCGCTGAGCGTCTGGGCCCGGGCGTGACCGCGGAAGCCGGGGTACGACGCGGCACCGCGCGGGTCCTCGGGCGACGGGAAGCCGCCGTCGGGGTCGGCCTGCCAGGTCTCCACCATCGCGTCGAGGACGATGACACCGTTGCCGTCGAGCACCCGACCGCGGATCCAGATGCCGCCCTCGGTGCCCTCCTCCGCGGCCCAGATGCCGTCCGGCCAGGTCAGCCCGATGGCGAGGTAGGGGCCCACCGTGGCGCTCGGGGTGGTACCCAGCCGGAACGGCCCGGTCAGGAAGCCGCTGCCGCGCCGGCCGGAGCGGGGCTGGAAGGGGACGGCGGGATCCGGCGGGACGTCCAGCGGGTTCACGCCACATCTCCGTCGTCGTCGGTCTCGAACGGCGTCTGGTCCGTGCCGCGCAGCACGACGTCCCACTCGAAGGCCAGCGCCCAGTTGTCCTGGGTGCGCTCGAGGGAGTACCGGCTGATCGCCCGGTGCCGCGCCGCCGCGGGGATGGCGTTGTAGATCGGGTCCTGGCCGAACAGCGGATCGTCCGGGAAGTACATCTGGGTGACCAGCCGCTGGGAGAAGGCGCGGCCGAACAGGCTGAAGTGGATGTGCGCCGGGCGCCACGCGTTGTGGTGGTTGCCCCACGGATAGGCGCCGGGCTTGATCGTCATGAACTCGTAGCGGCCCAAGCTGTCGGTGACCACCCGGCCCAGCCCGTCGAAGTGCGGGTCCAGCGGCGCCGGCCAGTTGTCGACGACGTGCCGGTAGCGGCCGGCGGCGTTGGCCTGCCACACCTCGACGAGCGCGTCGGGCACCGGGCGGCCGTCGCTGTCGAGCACCCGCCCGTACACCAGGATCCGCTGTCCCACGGCCTCACCGCCGTTGCGCAGCGTGAGGTCGGCGTCCTGCGACGTCACCCGGTCCTCGCCCAGCACCGGGCCGGTGATCTCCGTCAGGCGGTGCGGCAGGTCCACCGGCGTCCGCAGCGGCGCGCGGAGCCCGGTGCTCTTGTAGTCGGGGAAACCGACGGGCGTCCGCGTCGCGTCCGGCTCGTGCAGGTACCGCGGTAGGTGCAGGCCACCGGTCGATGTGGTCCCGGTCATGCCCGGACGGTACGACCCGGTGACTAGGCTGCCCAAGCCCAGAGTTCCACTGGACGGGAGGAGGAGCCGCGTGGCCGGTCGCAGCGCCGTTCCGGGGCGGTCGGTGACCTCGCGCGCGCTCGGCATCCTGGACGCCTTCGGCGGCGACGCCCCACGGCTGTCGCTCTCGGAGATCGCCGAGCGCTCGGGCACCCCGCTCACCACGGCGCACCGGCTCCTCGGCGATCTGACCGACTGGGGCGCGCTCGTCCGCCGGCCCGACGGGCGCTACGAGATCGGCCGCAAGCTGTGGGACCTGGGCCTGCTCGCACCCGTGCAGCTGGAGCTGCGGCAGGTGGCGGCCCCCTTCCTGCTCGACCTGCACACCACCGTCCGCGACACCGTGCACCTGGCCGTCCGCGAGGGTCACCACGCGCTGTACGTCGAGCGGGTGTCCGGCCGGGTGTCCGTGCCGATCGTCAGCCAGGTGGGCAGCCGGCTGCCGCTGCACGCGACCGGAGTGGGCAAGGTCCTGCTGGCGGCGGCCCCCGACGACGTGGTGGAGGAGGTCCTCCGCGACCTGCGGCCGGTCACCCGGCACACCGTCGTCGACCGGGAACGGCTCTCCCTGGAGCTGGCCGAGATCCGCCGGCGCCGCTATGCCCGCACGTGCGAGGAGATGTCGGCGGGCGCCGCATCGATCGCCGTCCCGGTGCAGGTCGAGCGGCGCGGCGGACCCCTGGCGGTCGCCGCTCTGGGCATCGTGGTGCCGCCGCAGCGCCGCGACCTGGCCCGCATGGTGCCCGCGCTGGAGATGGCGGCACGGGGCATCGGCCGGGAGCTGGCGCGCTCGCTGGAGTTCCACTGAGCGAGCAGAACCGTTCCGCGGACGGTGCCCCGGCGCTCATGCTCGTCGGGTGCGCACCCAGGTAGGCATCATCGGCGCCGGCCCCGCCGGTCTCCTCCTGTCCCGGCTGCTGGCGCTGCGCGGGATCGACTCGGTGGTCCTGGAGAACCGCTCCCGGGAGCACATCGAGGCCCGCATCCGCGCCGGGATCCTCGAGCAGCACACCGTCGACACCCTGACCGACGCCGGGCTGGGCGACCGGCTGCGCCGCCAGGGCCTGGAGCACCGCGGCATCCACCTGCAGTACCCCGGCACCCGGCACACCCTCGACTTCCCGGCGCTGTGCGGCCGCACGGTGTGGGTGTACGGCCAGACCGAGGTGGTCAAGGACCTCGTCGCCGCGCAGCTCGACGGTGGCCCGCCGCTGCTGTTCGACGTCTCCGACGTGAGACCCGAGGACGTCGACGGCGATTCACCGCGCATCCGTTTCACCGCCGCGGACGGCACCCCGCAGGCGCTCGAGTGCGACGTCATCGCCGGGACCGATGGCTTCCACGGCGTCTCCCGGCCCGTCGTGACGGCGGGAACGGACGGCCGACGGTGGGAGCGCACCTACCCCTACGCGTGGCTGGGCATCCTCGCCGACGCGGCACCGGCCACCGACGAGCTCGTCTACGCCTGGCACCCCGAGGGCTTCGCGCTCTACTCGATGCGCTCGCCGTCGGTCTCCCGGCTGTACCTGCAGGTGGACCCGTCGGACTCGATCGACAGCTGGTCCGACGACCGGATCTGGGAGAACCTCTCCCGCCGGCTCCGCCTGGACGGGTGGGACGTCTCCACGGGCCCGGTCACCGAGAAGTCGATCCTGCCGATGCGCTCGTTCGTCAGCGCGCCGATGCGCCGCGGCCGGCTCTTCCTGGCCGGGGACGCCGCGCACATCGTGCCGCCGACCGGCGCCAAGGGGCTGAACCTGGCCGTGGCCGACGTGACCCTGCTGGCCACTGCCCTGACCCGCCTCCTGCGGGAGAAGCGGACCGACCTCGTCGATGCCTACTCCGACACCGCGCTGCGGCGGGTGTGGCGGTGCACGCACTTCTCCTGGTGGATGACCTCGATGCTGCACCGCTCCGGCGACGACTTCGACGCACAGCTGCAGCTCTCGCAGCTGCAGCGGGTCTGCTCGTCGGAGGCCGCGGCCCGCGAGCTCGCCGAGAACTACACGGGGCTGCCGGTCGAGTGACCGCGGGGGCCGCCCGGTGAGGGTGCATCCGCATCGCCGGCAGCGGACGAAGGTCTTCCGTGGAGCCCTTCGCCCCTGAGCAGGAGACCTACTGGTTGGTCCAGCCCCTGCTGGAGGCCGGGCTGCCGCTCGACGAGATCCGGCATCTGCTGTGCCGGCTGGGATTCGAGGCCGTCGTCTGCGACGGCCGCAGCATCGACGCCCGGGTGAGCAGCCTCGTCGGCGACCGTCCGGCCGACGTCCGGGCGGCCTGGGTGGAGACGGTCAGCCGGATGATCGCCTGGCCGCAGGCCGCCGCCGGTGCGCGGCCGGACCGGCCAGCGCCTCCGGAGTGATCCGCACGCCGTCGCGGCGCATCGACTTCCGGGCCGTCCCTGGACCGACAGTCGCGTACGTCCATCCGGGCCTCGGGCTACGTCGGCTGCCCGGGCGCGTGCGTGCACCCCGGCAGCCGGTCGGTGAGCCGGATCTACCCACCGGTAGCTCGTGTGGGATCGTCGGGGCACTACGTCGAGACGGCGCTGCCGCCGTCAGGAAAGAGGACCGATGCGGTTGCAGCTGTCCCCGGAGCTCCAGGCCTTCCGGGAGGAGATGCGGAGCTTCTTCACCACCCAGGTGCCCCAGGAGATCCGCGCCAAGGTCGCGGCCCACCGGCACGTGGCCAAGGAGGAGTACGTCGAGGCCCAGCGCGCGCTGAACGCCGCCGGCCTGGCGGTGCCGCACTGGCCGGTCGAGTGGGGCGGCCGGGACTGGACGCCCCTGCAGCGCCACATCTGGCGCGAGGAGATGCAGCTGGCCAGCGTTCCCGAGCCGCTGGCCTTCAACACCAGCATGATCGGCCCGGTCATCGCGGCCTTCGGCAACCAGGAGCAGAAGGAGCGCTTCCTGGCCAAGACGGCGAACCTCGACATCTGGTGGTGCCAGGGCTTCTCGGAACCCGACGCCGGCTCCGACCTCGCCTCGCTGCGCACCACCGCGGTGCGTGACGGAGACGACTGGGTGGTCAACGGCCAGAAGACCTGGACGACCCTGGGCCAGCACGCCGACTGGATCTTCTGCCTGGTCCGCACGGACCCGACCGCGGAGAAGAAGCAGCGCGGCATCTCGATGCTGGTCTTCCCGATGGACACCCCCGGCGTCACGCTCCGCCCCATCGAGCTCATCGACGGCGGCTTCGAGGTCAACGAGGTGTTCTTCGAGGACGTCCGCGTGCCGGGCGAGAACCTGATCGGCGAGGAGAACCGCGGCTGGGACTACGCCAAATTCCTGCTCGGCAACGAGCGCGTCGGCATCGCCCGCGTCGGCGCCAGCAAGAAGATGCTCGCGCAGGCCAAGGCGTACGCCCGCGAGATCACCGTCGACGGCCGCCCGCTGCTGGAGGACCCGTTCATGGCGACGCGGATCGCCGAGGTGGAGAACGAGCTGGTCGCCCTGGAGCTGACCGCGCTGCGCGTGGTCGCCAACTCCGCCGACGGCAAGCCCCATCCGGCGTCCTCGGTGCTCAAGCTGAAGGGCTCGGAGCTGCAGCAGGCGGCCACCGAGCTGCTGGTGGACATCGCCGGCCCGCTCTCGGTGGCGTCGTTCGCGGAGGAGGGCTCCGACGTGCCCGACTGGGCGCGGGTGGCGACGCCGCACTACCTGAACTACCGGAAGGTCTCCATCTACGGAGGCTCCAACGAAGTTCAGCGCACCATCATCGCCGGCACGATCCTGGGGCTGTGATCTGACGTGGACTTCACCTTCGACAGCGAGCAGAACGACCTCCGGGAGGCCGTGCGCGGTCTCCTGGAGCGCGCCTACGGCGACAGCGAGACGCGCCGCAAGGTGGTCGGCAACGACCCGGGCTTCGACGAGAAGACCTGGTCCCGGCTGGCCGAGATGGGCCTGCTGGGGCTTCCCTTCGCCGAGGAGCACGGCGGCATGGGTGCCGGGCCGATCGAGGTGGCGATCGTCGCCGAGGAGATCGGCCGGGTCATCGCCCCCGAGCCGTTCATCGAGGCAGTGGTGCTCGCCGGTGGCCTGATCGCCGCCGTCGGCACCGACGAGCAGAAGAGCGAGCTGCTCGCCGCCATCGCCGAGGGCGCATGCGTGCCCGCCTTCGCGCACGCGGAGATCGGCACGCGGTGGAGCACGTCGGCGTCGGCGGTCACCGCCGCACAGGCCGGCGAGGGCTGGACGCTCTCCGGCGTCAAGGAGCCGGTGCCGAACGGTGCCCGGGCCGACCTCCTCGTCGTCTCCGCGGTGGTCGACGGCGGAACGGGGTTGTTCCTCGTCCAGGGCGACGCTCCGGGCCTGACCCGCACCGGCTACCGCACGCACGACGGCAGCCGTGCGGCGAACGTCCGCTTCGACGGCACCCCGGCCACCCGGCTGGGCGATGGCTCGCCCGCCCACCCGGACCGGACGGCGGCCATCGAGCGGGCCCTGTCCGAGGCGCGGATCGCCTACAGCCACGAGGCGATCGGGGCGATGGACACCGCGCTGCGGATCACCGCCGACTACCTCAAGACGCGCAAGCAGTTCGGGGTCACCCTCAACCGCTTCCAGGCGCTCACGTTCCGCGCTGCGGACATGTACGTGTCCCTGGAACTGGCCCGCAGCACCGCGCTGTGGGCGTCGATGGTGCAGGAGGCCGGCGGCGACGTCGTCTCCGCCGCCGACCGGACCCGGCTGCAGAGCAGCCGCGCCGGACGGCACGTCGGCAAGGAGGCGATCCAGCTGCACGGCGGGATCGGGGTGACCGCGGAGTACTCCGTCGGCCACTACACCAGCCGGCTGACCGCGATCGACCACCTGCTCGGTGACGGCGGCTTCGCCGTCGCCCGGCTGGCCGAGCACGTCGGCGAGCGGGAGACGGTCGACCCGCTGGGCGCCCCGTACGCCTGACGCCGCGCAGACGCTGTGCGCAGATGAGCAGTTCGTCACCGCGATCCTGCTCGTCTGCGCACAGCGATCCGGGCGGGGCGTTCAGTCCCCCAGCATCGCGCGCCGGAGCTCGTCGGCGTCGGCCCGCACCGCGTCCAGCACCGGCACCAGGTCGTCCTCGCGCAGCTGACCACAGGTGAGCCGGACGATCGGCACGGTGTCGTAGTCCTCGGTGGTCAGCCGGGCCGCGACCTCGAAGGCCCCACGGAGCAGGGCTCCCTCCATCGACGTGAAGTCGTCGACCTGGTTGAGCCGGCTGGTCATGCTGTGCGGGAAGCCCCACTGCTCGAGGGCGACGGCGGTCAGCCGGAGGCTGTTGATGCCGTACCGACGCAGCTCCGCGGTCCGCCGGGTCGTGAAGTCGTGGTGCTCGGCCATCAGCTCGGCGTAGCCCTCGGCGTCGTTGTGGTGCAGCAGCGCCGTCCCCATCTGGGCGAGCAGGCCGATGCACAGCGCGTCCTGCGGCCGTTCGCCGAAGCGCGGCGCCAGCGAGGAGCAGGCCAGGGCCAGGCTGGTCGTCACGTCCCAGAAGTTCTCCGGCAGGCGGGACTCGTCGTCCAGCTCGGTCAGCGCCACCGTGGCCATGGTCCGCACGGTGGTGAACCCGACGACCGTGACGGCGAACTGCAGCGAGGTCACCCGCCCCCGCATGCCGAAGTAGGCGGAGTTCGCCAGCTTCATGACCCGGCTGGCCAGGGCGACGTCGGAGGCGAGGATGCGGGAGAGCACCTTCGCGCTGGTGTCGTCGGAGTTCGCCACGGAGACGATCTGCGCCGCCACGGGACGCTGGGCGGCCATGGTGTCGATGCTGCTGAGCACCTTCTCCAGGTCGAACTGGGGTGCGGCCTCGGCTCGGGCCGGGAACGGGGTGACGGTCATGGGGTCGACTCTCCCTGCGATGCGAACCAGACGGCAGTGCGGGGACCGGTCATGGGTTGGCTGAGGCTGAAGCCCTGCAGGTACGTCGCGCCCAGGCGGGCCAGCTCCGCGGCCTGTTCGGCGGTCTCCACCCCCTCGGCGACCGTGCTGAGGTTCAGGTTGCGGGCCAGCGCGATGACCGCGGAGGCGATCTCGGTGTGGCCGTGGGCGAGCTCCGCGACGAAGGACCGGTCCACCTTCAGGCAGTTCACCGGTAGGTGCCGCAGGTAGGCCAGCGACGAGTAGCCGGTGCCGAAGTCGTCGATGGCCAGCTCGACGCCCTGGTCGCGCAGCTGGTGCAGGAGCTCGCGGGCCGCGTCGGGATCCTTCATCAGGGCCGACTCGGTGATCTCGATGCTGATCCGGGACGGGTGCAGTCCGTGCCGCTCCAGCGCGGCGGCGACCTGCGAGGGCAGGTTGCCGTCCAGCTGCAGCGCGGAGACGTTCACGTTGGCGCGCGGCGGTGCGGCGGCCCCCATGAGCCGATCCCACTCGGCCAGCTGCCGGCACGTCTCGTCCAGGACCAGCAGCCCCAGGCCGGCGATGAGGCCGCTCTCCTCGGCCAGCGGCACGAAGACGGCGGGACTGAGCGGCCCCCGCTCGGGGTGCGTCCAGCGCGCCAGCGACTCGACCGCCACGGGCCGGCCGTCCGCGGTGCTGAAGATCGGCTGGTAGAGCAGCGTGATGTCCCGGCGCTCGATCGCGTCGCGCAGCTCGGCGACGAGGCGCAGCTTGTCGCGCGCCTGCTCCCGCGCCCGCTGGTCGAGGACGGTGATGCGGCCCTTCCCGCCGGCCTTGGCCTGGTACATCGCGATGTCGCAGTCGCGGATGAGCTCCTCGGCGAAGGAGTGCTCCTCGGTCTGCACGGTGACCCCGACGCTGGCGTAGGGGCGGACGTCCACGCCGCCGAGCCGCACGGGGCGGGCCAGCTCCACCGAGATCCGTTCGGCGAGGGCCACGGCCGCAGCCTGGTCGACGTTCTCGCAGACCACCACGAACTCGTCGCCGCCGAACCGGGCCACCAGGTCGCCGGGGCGGACCACCGAGCCGAGCCGGGCGGCGACCTCGGTGAGCAGCTCGTCGCCGGCCGTGTGCCCCAGCGAGTCGTTGACGACCTTGAAGTTGTCCAGATCGAGGAAGAGGCAGGCCAGTCCCCCGGTCCCCGGGGTGAAGCGGTCCGCGACGTACTGCGCCAGCAGCGTGCGGTTCGGCAGCCCGGTGAGCGGGTCGTGGTTGGCCTGGTGGGCGAGCTTGGCCTCGAAGGCCAGGCGGTCGGTGATGTCCTCGATCGTGCCGACGAAGCCGGCGCCCACCCCCGGCGTGAACACGTGGGCGAAGCGGATCACCGTGGTCCGGATCCCGCCGTCCTCCCGCACCAGGCGGGCCTGGATCTCCGCCTCCTCGCCGTCCAGAGCAGCCGACACCTGCTCGATGACCGCCTCGAGGTCCTCGTCGTGCACGGTGTCGATCCACCCGGTGCCCAGCAGCTGCTCGGCGCGACGCCCCACGAGGCTGCAGAACGCGTCGTTGACGTGCGCCAGCCGCATGCCCTGCTCGGACAGCAGCGTCGGTACCGGGGACCGCTCGGTGAGCGTCGAGAAGCGGCGCTCGTGGGCGTCGGCGGTGGCCCGCAGCGCCCGCTCCTGCTCGTTGGTCGTGGAGACGATGCGGATGGTCCACATCCGGCCACCGGGTGAGGGCGTGGTGGTGACCACGGACTGCACCATGGCCCCGCTGGCGGTCCGCACGGGGAGCGTCATCCGGGCCGAGCGCTCGCGGCGCAGCAGGAGCTTGAGCTCCCCGCCGCCGAGGCTCGGGAAGAGGTGGTCGACCGGCAGGGCGCGCATGTCGTCCACCCCGTAGCCCAGCAGCTCGACCGCTCCGGTGTTGGCCCAGGTCACGCCGGCGCGCCCGGCCACCATCTCGGCGACCACCAGGGCGAGGCTGTCGCTGACGCTGGCGCTGTAGAAGACCGATGCCACGACCGCCGGTGGGACACGGTCGTCGTCGGGCTCGCTGATGATGACGGACACGGTCCTCCCCTCGTCCACACAGGCGCCGACGCTCGGGCCCGCCGCGGACTACTTCGGTCGATGCCCCCTGCCGCCTTCACCCGGGTGCGTGCGAGGCCCCCCGTTCGGGGGAGTACGGCGGCGCGCCCGTATCCCGCCACCCGACGGCCCATGGGCTCGCTCGCATCCGCGGAGCCGAACGCGCGGCGATCCGTCACCAGGCAAGATTCCTCCCGATCCACCAGCACCGCGAACGACCCCACCGCAGGCGGGCAGGCGACGAGGTCTGCCTCCGAGGAACGGAGCGCCACGATGCAGCTCGGAGTCCCGCGCGAGACGCGGCCCCGCGAGACGCGGGTGTCTGCGACACCGGCGACGGTGACCCAGCTGGTGGCGCTGGGCTACGACGTGGTGGTGGAGAGCGGGGCGGGTGCGGCCAGCAGCTTCCCCGACGAGGCCTACGCCGCTTCCGGCGCACGCATCGGCACGGCCGCCGACGCCTGGGGTGCCGAGGTGGTGCTGCGGGTCAACGCCCCGGCGATCGAGGAGATCGACCGGCTGGCCGACGGCGCGATCCTGATCAGCCTGCTGTCGCCGGCACTGGACCCGGAGCTCGTCGACGCGCTCGCCACGCGGCCGATCACGGCGCTGGCGATGGACGCCGTTCCCCGGATCTCCCGGGCCCAGTCGATGGACGTGCTCTCGTCGATGGCCAACATCGCCGGGTACCGGGCGGTGATCGAGGCGGCGAACGTCTTCGGCCGGTTCTTCACCGGTCAGGTGACGGCCGCCGGCAAGGTGTCCCCGGCGAAGGTGCTGGTGGCCGGAGCGGGTGTCGCGGGCCTCGCCGCGATCGGGGCGGCCTCCAGCCTGGGCGCGATCGTGCGGGCCACCGACGTCCGGCCCGAGGTGGCCGAACAGGTTCGCTCGCTGGGCGGCGAGTACGTCGCCGTCCCCAGCGCGGAGGCACAGGTGAGCACCGACGGCTACGCCCGCGAGATGGGCGAGGACTTCAACCGGCGGGCCGCGCAGATGTACGCGGAGCAGGCGACGGACGTCGACATCGTCATCACCACCGCGCTCATCCCCGGCCGGCCGGCGCCGCGGCTGGTCACCGAGGAGATGGTCGCCTCGATGCGCTCGGGTTCGGTGATCGTCGACATGGCCGCCGCACAGGGCGGCAACGTCGCGGGCTCGGTGCCCGACGAGGTGGTGGTCACGCCCAACGGGGTGTCGATCATCGGGTACACCGACCTGCCCGCCCGGCTGCCGGCGCAGGCCTCGCAGCTGTACGGCACGAACCTGGTCAACCTGCTGAAGCTGCTGACCCCCGGCCAGGACGGGCAGCTCGTCCTCGACCTCGACGACGTCGTGCAGCGGACCATCACCGTCGTCCGCGCGGGCGAGAAGACCTGGCCCCCGCCGCCGGTGCAGGTCTCGGCCGCCCCGGCGGCGCCGGCGCCCGTCGCCCCGAAGGCGGAGCCCGCTCCCCCACCCGAGCCTCCCGGACCGGGACGGCGGTTCGCCCTCGTCGGCCTCGGCGCGGCGCTGCTGTTCCTGCTCGCCGCGTTCTCCCCCGACGAGCTGGTCCAGCACTTCACCGTGTTCGCGCTGGCCGTCGTCGTCGGGTTCTACGTGATCGGGCACGTGCACCACGCCCTGCACACGCCGCTGATGAGCGTCACCAACGCGATCTCCGGGATCATCGTCGTCGGCGCGCTGCTGCAGCTCGGCAGCGACGACGGCGTCGTCCGGGCACTGGCGTTCATCGCCACCCTCGTCGCCAGCATCAACGTCTTCGGCGGCTTCGCCGTCACCCGCCGCATGCTGGGCATGTTCTCCCGCGGGCCGAGCGGGAGAGGCGCGACCCGATGACCGCCACCACCGCCGCGTCGGCGGCCTACATCGTCGCCGGCCTGCTGTTCATCCTCAGCCTGGCCGGCCTGTCCAGGCACGAGACGGCGAAGGCGGGCAACGCCTACGGCATCGCCGGCATGGTCATCGCGCTGGCCGCGACCGTCGGCCTGGCCACCCGGGACACCTCGGCGACCGGGCTCGTCCTGCTCGTGGTCGCCGTGGCCATCGGTGCCGCGATCGGGCTGTGGCGGGCGCGCAAGGTCGAGATGACCGGCATGCCCGAGCTCATCGCGCTGCTGCACAGCTTCGTCGGTCTGGCCGCGGTCCTCGTGGGCTGGAACGGCTATCTGTCGGTCGAGGGCGCCGCGGGGCAGGACGGCGGCCCGGTGCTCGACGGGGCCGAGGCCGGGATCCACTCGGGCGAGGTGGTGGTCGGCGTGTTCATCGGCGCGGTCACCTTCACCGGCTCGATCGTCGCCTTCCTCAAGCTGTCGGCGCGGATCAAGAGCAACCCGCTGATGCTGCCGGGCCGCAACTGGCTGAACCTGGGTGCGCTGGCGCTGTTCGTGGCGTTCACCGTGGTGTTCGTCGTCGAGCCGAACCTGGTCGTGCTGTCGGTGGTCACCGTGCTGGCGCTGGCCCTGGGCTGGCACCTGGTGGCCTCGATCGGTGGAGGCGACATGCCGGTCGTCGTCTCGATGCTCAACAGCTACTCGGGCTGGGCGGCCGCTGCCTCGGGCTTCCTGCTGGGCAACGACCTGCTGATCATCACCGGCGCCCTGGTCGGCTCCTCGGGTGCCTACCTCTCCTACATCATGTGCAGGGCGATGAACCGGTCGTTCCTGTCGGTCATCGCCGGTGGTTTCGGCAACGAGGGCAGCGTGGGCTCCGCCGACGTCGACCACGGCGAACACACCGAGATCAGCGCCGCCGACACCGCCGAGCTGCTGCGGGACGCGAAGTCCGTGGTGATCACCCCGGGCTACGGCATGGCCGTCGCACAGGCCCAGGGTCCGGTCGCCGACCTCACCCGCAAGCTCACCGAACGCGGCGTCGAGGTGCGGTTCGGCATCCACCCGGTCGCCGGACGGCTGCCCGGTCACATGAACGTGCTCCTGGCCGAGGCCAAGGTGCCCTACGACGTCGTCCTGGAGATGGACGAGATCAACGACGACCTCGCCGCGACCTCCGTCGTCCTGGTGATCGGCGCCAACGACACGGTGAACCCGGCCGCCACCGACGATCCGGGCAGCCCCATCGCCGGCATGCCGGTGCTGCGCGTGTGGGAGGCCGAGCGCGTCGTGGTCTTCAAGCGGTCGATGAACACCGGCTACGCGGGGGTCCAGAACCCGTTGTTCTTCCGGGACAACACCAGGATGCTCTTCGGTGACGCGCGCGAGCGGGTGGAGGACATCCTCAGGGCGCTGTGACGGCTGGGCCGTCGGGGGACGAACGGGCGCACGACCACGTCTGCTGGGTGTACCTCGACGAGCGCGAGCTCGACGAGGTACCGCTGGACTTCCTCGGTGGCGGGCTGGCCCGGGGGGAACGGCTGCTCTGCGTCGGGGACCGGGTGGTCGAGGGGCTGCACCGCTTCGCCACCGCCTTCGGCGGCGTCGCCGCACTGATCGAGCAGGGCACGCTGCAGACCCTCACCGTGGCCGAGGCCTACGCCGCCGCCGGCGCCTCCAGTGCCGAGCGGCAGCACGCCTTCTGCGATGCCGCCACGGCGCAGGCGCTGGCGCTGGCTACCGAGGGCTGCGCGTCCTCGCCGAGGTCGGTGCGCTGGCCGCCGACCCGGAGGTCCAGCCGGAGCCGGTCCGCTGGGAGCACGTCACCGACGAGTTCGTCGCGCACGGGCCCGGCATGACCGCGATGTGCGCCTACCGCGCCGATCTCCCGGCGAACACGCTGACCGAGGCCTCCGCGGTGCACCCGGTGGTGCGCGCACCAGGTGCTCCCCCGGCGTTCCAGGTCTTCTTCGACCAGCAGCGGGTCGTGCTCGTCGGCGACGTCGACGCGCTCGGCGCCGAGCAGTTGGCCAGGGTGCTGGCGACCTCACCGGTCACCGGCGGCACGTGCCCCCTCGACGTCTCGCAGTTGCAGTTCGCCGACGTGGCCGGGTGCCGGGCGATCGCCGTGTGGGCCCGCAGCCTGACCCAGCGGGGAGTGCGGCTCGAACTCTGGGACGCGCCGGCGCTCATGCGGCGGACGTGGCAGGTCCTCGGGCTCGACGAGTGGGCGTCGGTGTCGTTCGCCCCCGCTGCCTGAATCTGGCGACCACCGAGCAGGCCACGTGCATCCTGCCAGCGGAGTTCGCCGCCGAAGCCGCGGGGAACGGCTGCGACAGCGTGTCCTCCTGCCCCTGATGGTGCAGGACGCCGGAGAACGAGCCGAGTCCTGAGCCCGGTCGGACCGGGTGGCAGCACCGGGGCATGCGCGAGCCGTCGAGTGGGCACCCACGCGTCACGGCAACCGGTGCCGCGCGCAGCACCGGACGGCCCAGATCCAGCGGTCGAGCACACGGCCGCTGGGTCGCCCCTCCGGCCGGTCGGGTTGCGTCCCGGGCACCGGTCGTCGACGGTCGTGGGGTGGATCCCTTCCGCGGCCTCGGCATTCCCCGCATCCCCGGGTTCGCCGAGCTGCTCTCCCTGCTGCAGACGCAGACCGAAGCGCTCGCCCAGCTCCCCCGCACCCTCGCCGACCTCAACGGCACGGTGCGCGAGCTGACCGCCGCGACGACGTCGGCCCGCGAGACCATCGCGTCGGCGCAGCGGATGGCCGAGCGCCTGGAGTCGCTGGTCGAGGAGCTCGAGGAGCCGGTGCGGGCCCTGCGCCCCGGGATCGAGCGGGTGAGCCGGGTGCTCGACGACCCGGCCGTCGACACGGTCCCCGACACGCTACGCCGGATCCACGACGACCTGATGCCGCTGATCTCCGGGCTGCGGCAGGCGCAGACCAGGATGGGCTCGGTGACCGGCCTGCTGCGCCGTCGACCCCAGCCCGGGGACGAGGACGACGGCTACTGAGCCCGCTCGCCGCTCTGGCGTCGCTCGCCGTCGCGACGGACGAAGTCGCCCACGGCCTCCTCGAGACGGGCCCAGGTGGAGCTCCACTCCACCAACGGGTCGAGGATCCGCTCGAGGACCTCGAGCTGCTGGTCGAAGGCATCCAGCTGGGCGCGCATCGCCGCGATGGAGCTGCGCTGGGCGCTCACCATCTCGGCGATCGCCCTGACCTGGGCGGCCGACAGCGCGCCCGGCGGGCTGGGCAGAGCCGGCAGCGGGAGCCGCGCCGTGGCGTTGCCCGCCAGACCACGCGCGCGCTCGGTGAAGCCGCGCAGCTGGGTGACGAACTCGTCGATGGACCGGCCCACGAGCCCGCTCTGCGACGCGGCTCGCCGGCTGTCGTCGGCCTCGGTCATCGCTCCCCCTCTGCCGTCCGGTCGCTCGTCCCCGACCTTAGGCATGACGCTGCACCGGCGCCCCCTCGAACGGGAACGGCTCCGGCGGAGGTCTCGCTCCAGGGAGCCACGACCCCGTCTCGCTGACCGAAGCGCTGCAGGTGGTCGCCCACGACGTGCTCCACGCGGCCGACCCCTCGGCGGTGCGGCAGGTGCAACGGCAGCACCCGCACGGGTCGGGTGGGGCGGGCGGGATCCGCTCCGGCGCGTCGAACCGCGGATCCCCGGACGGTCCGGTCGATGGTCGTGACCGAATCCCGTACCGACCCTCTGGGAGACCCGTGCGACTCCGCGGCGGCCTGTCGACCCTGGCCTCTCTGGCGCTCTGCGGTGTGCTGGCCGGCTGTGCCGGCACGCCCACCCGTCTCGCGTCTGCGACGGCGGACGCCGCCGCTGTGCGGACGGTGGCCCCGGAGCGCGCCGCGGCCGCCCAGGGCCCCGAGGCGGCCGTCGACGCAGCGCTGACCGGGCTGGACCGCCGGGCCCGGGTGGCGCAGCTCTTCGTCGCCGGGGTCCCGCTCGACGAGCTGGGAGCAGCCGACGATCTGGTCCAGCAGGGCGCGGGCGGGGTGTTCCTCGCCGGGCGCTCCACCACGGCTGCCGCCGAACTCGCCGCCACCGCCACCGACTGGCAGGAAAAGGCCCCGGGTCCGCGGCTGTGGCTGGCCGCCGACCAGGAGGGTGGCAAGGTCCAGACGCTGCGCGGTCGCGGCTTCGACGCCCTGCCCACGGCGGTCGAGCAGGGCGCGCTGCCGGCCGAGCAGCTCGCCGCGCTCGGCGACGGCCTGGGGGCGTCGATGGCCTCGGCCGGCCTCAACCTCAACCTCGCGCCGGTCGCCGATGTCGTGCCGGCCGGCACCGAGGCGGGCAACGAGCCGATCGGGTACTTCGAGCGGCAGTACGGCAATACCGGCCCGGAGGTGGCCGTGGACGCCGCTGCCATCGCCGATGGACTGGCCGCCCACGGCGTCGTACCGACGCTCAAGCACTTCCCCGGACTCGGCCGGGTGGCCGCCAACACCGACACCAGCGCCGGCGTCGTCGACACCGTGACCACGGCCGGAGACGAGCAGGTGACCGCATTCGCGGACGCGCTGGCCCGCACGGCGGCCGACCCCTTCGTGATGGTGTCGTCGGCGATCTACACCCGGCTCGACCCGGCGAACCAGGCGGCGTTCTCCCGGACGGTCGTCACCGACCTGCTGCGCGACCGGCTCGGTTTCGACGGTGTGATCGTCTCCGACGACCTCGCCAACGCGGCCGCCGTGCGGGACGTCCCACCGGGCGAGCGCGCCGTCCGCTTCCTCGCCGCCGGGGGCACGCTCGTGCTCAGCGTCGACGCCGGGCTGATACCCGGGATGATCGACGCCGTCCTCGCCCGCAGCGCGGTCGACCCGGCCTTCGCCGACACCGTCGACGAGGCGGTCCGCACGGCCCTCACCGCGAAGGCCGAGGCCGGGCTGCTCGACTGACTGCGCGCCGGTCCCGTCGCGAGCGTGCATGGGCGGGAGGACGGCGGCCCCTCTGCAGGGCCCCGCGCCGAGTCCGCGAGGCGTCGGGGGCACAGGGGACCTCTCAGTACCAGCCCTTGTTCTGCGAGTGCGCCCACGCGCCGCAGGGCGAGCCGTAACGGTTCTCGATGTAGATGAGCCCCGCGTCGATCTGCCGGTAGCCGTCGGAGGTCTTGGCGATGCCCGTGCCGGCCCAGGTGGAGTCGAGGAACTGCGGGATGCCGTAGGCGGTGCTGCGCGGGTTCTGCGCGTCGGGGTTCCAGCCGCTCTCCTTGCCCCACAGCTTCTCCAGGCAGCCGAACTCGCTGCCGGAGCCACCGAGCTGCTGCATGGCGTAGCCCTGGTAGGACCCGGACGGCGCGGTAGGTGCAGCCGGTGCGGCCGCGGCCCGGCTCGGACGAGCCGCAGCCTCGGCCTGCCGCGCGGCCGCCTGACGGGCAGCCTCCTCGGCCGCCTGGCGGGCGCCCTCCTGGCGGGCGGCCTCCTGGCGGGCGGCCTCCTGGCGGGCGGCCTCCTGGCGGGCGGCCTCCTGGCGGGCAGCCTCCTGGCGGGCCGCCTCCTCGGCAGCCTGGCGCGCGGCCTCCTCGGCCGCGATCCGCGCCGCCTCCTCGGCAGCCCGACGGTCGAGCTCGGCCTGCTCGGCCGCGGCCCGGGCCTGCGCCGCGGCGGTCTGCTCGGCGGCGCGCTCGCTGCGGCTGGCGGCGAGCCGCTCCAGCGACTCGGCCGCGGTGTCGGCGACCTCGGCCACGTCGGCGGGCGCCCCGGCCGGGATGCCGAGCTGCTCGGCGACGCTCACCGACGCCAGTCGCGGCTCGGCGTGCGCGGCCGGCTCGTCGGCGACGACGACGCCGGCGACGAGGCCGCCCGCGGCAGCGACCGCCAGCAGGAGCCCCGCGCGGCGGGCCGGCCCGGGGACGCGGCGGCGACCGGCCGTCGGACGCAGTGCACGGGCGATCGAGGTGACGGGAAGGTTCATGGGGAGGAACTGCTCCTGGTACGAGGCACAGCAGGCGGCCCGGATGCGGCGGGCTGCTGCGGGATGGTCGAGGCAGCGGTGAGGCGGGACGCCTGGGCTCAGCGCGGGGACGGCGCCCGCGAGTCTGCGTGCCTGCGGCGGTTCCGTGCCTGGTGGCCCTGTGGGCTCGCCATGCGGCGGCGCTCCGTTTCTTCCGATGGCCGCCTACCGGTGGGGACGGATTCGGCGGGAAGCGGCCCTACCCGCGCCGCGACGTGCGCGGCGCGCGATTCACCCCAGTGCTGCGGTGGGTCCCCGGCTCGCCCGCGGCACGATGACTGCGGGCGACTCGGCGGCGCCCGGGCCGACCTCCCCGGATGGGGAGGGAACGACCGGCCGGGCGGAGCCACGGTAACCATCGTTATCGGGCCGTGACAATCCCCCGGTGACAAGAGCTCGGCGGGCCTGGGGTCTCAGGGCAGCCGCCACACCGTCGTCCGGCGCACGCTCGTGGGTTGCGTGGGCGAGGGCTCGGTGTCGGGGACGTCGTACACCGCCAGCGCGATCAGCCGGTCCTCCGGCAGGTAGATCCGCCCCGGGTCGCCGATCAGCACGACGGCCCCTCCCGCGCGGGCGGCAGCCAGGAACGGCAGCACCCGGTCGGTCATCTCGCGGTCGTAGCAGACGTCGCCGGCCAGGACCAGGCCCACGTCGGGCGGCCCGTCGCCCAGCACGTCGCCCACCGGCGTGATGCCCGCCGTCCCGTTCAGCTCGGCGTTGACGGCGACCGCGGTCAGCGCGAACGGATCGACGTCACTGGCCAGCACCGCGGCTGCACCGGCCCGGATGGCGGCGACGGAGACCAGCCCGCTGCCGGCACCGAGGTCGAGGACCCTGCGCCCGGCGACGAGCTCGGGATGATCGAGGACGTACCGCGCGAGCGCCTGGCCACCCGGCCACGCCGCGGCCCAGAATGGTGGATCGGTGGAGGTGCGGCCGAGCTCGGTCTCCATCGCCTCCCAGAGGGCGACGACGTCGGCGGCGACCAGCAGCTCCACCTCCGGCACCAGCGCGGGCCGCACGGGACGGGTGTGGGCGCGGACGAACTCCGGCGGAACGGTCAGCACCCGACCAGTCTGCGGTCCCGGGGCCGCCGGGTGCCGCCGGCACCCGGCGACGGCGCGGTCACAGCCGGAGCGACCAGGACGACAGCTGCCCGGCGAGCCGGAAGCCGAGGGCCTCGTTGACCGCCACCATGGGCGTGTTGCTCTCGGAGTTGTACGTGCTGATCCGGCGGACCTCGGGGAACCGCGCGGCCAGGTCGCGCAGTACGGCCGCCTTGATCCGGGCGCCCAGCCGGCGCCCCCGGTGCTCACGGAGGACCAGGGTGCCGCCCTGGTGGGCGCGCTCGGGCTGTCCCAGCGACACCTGCAGATCGGTGAACGCGACCAGCCGCCCGTCGCCGGTGACCGCACCGGTGGAGAGCACCGCCCGCCCGCGGGCGACGTGGGACCGCTCGTGCTCGCGGATGCGCTCGCCGTCCCACTCCTCCTCCTCGACCGGCAGGTCGCCGTGCGGGGCGTCGGTCGTCATCCGCCGTTCCAGCAGAGCACGGTCCTCCAGCAGCGGGTCCGGGGTGCGGTCGCGCCAGGTGACGATCCTGTACCCGGCGCTCGTCCGCGCCGCCTCGGCCTCGAGGGCCGACAGCCGGTCCTCGTCCACCGGCAGCACCAGGTCGCGGCGGGTCTCGGTCAGATCGCACGCCCAGCCGTGCCGCTCCGCGAACGTCCGCCCCGGCGCACCCGGCGCCGCCTCGTCGACCTCGGCGATGAGCACGGTGCGGCCGCGTTCCGTGGCGAGCGCGCGGCCCACCGCCAGCAGGTCGCTGCCCAGGCCCCGCCGGCGGTGCGCGGGGTGCACCGCGACGTCCAGGACGGCGAGGGAGGTGTTGTCCTTCAGCGGGAAGATCACCCGCAGTGCCCCCACCACGGCACCGTCGGCCACAGCCGCCCGGTGCACGCCGTCCCGCGAGCCGCCGGGTGCGGCGAGCTCACGGCCCAGCGCGACGTGCTCCTGCGCGGGACGAGGGGGGTCGTCGGGGCGGTCGGCTCGCTGCGCGGCCGCCCACACCCGGCACCACGAGGTGAACGGGTCGTCGCCGGGACCCAGCTCGACGATGCGGGACGCGGGGGCGGTCACCTCCTGGTTCTACCGCCCGCCGCAACCGCTTTTCGGCTGCCCTCAGGCCCCGGCCGGCTTCGCCGGCGCCGCCCGCCGGGCGATCAGCCGCCAGTAGGTGCCGGGCATCAGCCGGACGAGCACGTCGGGCACCTTCGCGCTCCAGCCGATGAGCAGTCGCGGGCGCCGCTTCCCGATCGCCGCGACGATCTGCGCCGCCGCGTCCTCCGGGGGCATCCGGAGCAGCCTGGCGAACTGCTTGCGCCCTTCCTCGTACTCCTCGACCGAGACGCCGGAGCCGGTCCGGGCGCTCTCGGCGATCCGGGTGCGGATGCCCCCAGGGTGCACCACGGTGACGCCGACGCCGTCCTCGGCCAGCTCGTGGCGCAGCGACTCGCTGAACCCCCGGACCGCGAACTTGCTGGCCGAGTAGGCCGCCTGCCCGGCCGGGGCGAAGATGCCGAACACGCTCGACACGTTGACCACGTGAGCGCCGCGGTTCGCCTTGAGCACCGGCAGCATGGCGTGGGTGAGCCGGACGACGGCGGAGAAGTTGATCGCCATGACCCAGTCGAACTCCTCCAGGGTCACCTGGTCGAAGCGCCCGCCCAGCGCCACCCCGGCGTTGTTCACCAGCAGCGTCGTCTCCGGGTGCTGGGCGGCGAGCCGCTCGCCGGTCGCCGCCGTTGCCTCGTCGTCCGCCAGGTCGACCACGTGCGTGCTCACCCGCAGGGCCGGGTGGGCGCTCCGGATCCGGCCGGCCACGCCCTCGAGCCGTTCGGCGTCGCGGTCGAGCAGGACCAGGTGGCTGCCGCGTGCGGCCAGCTGCACCGCCAGGGCCTCGCCGATGCCGCTGGCCGCGCCGGTGACGATCGCCGTTCCCTCGGCGAAGTCGTAGGGCTGCATCACGCCACCGCCCGCTCGGCCGCCGCGCCGGAGAGGACGCCGGGCGTGGTGCGGGACCGGAAGGTCATCCCATGGTCCTCGAGCGGCCCGCGGCGCATCACCGCGACGTCGCGGAGGTAGTTCTGGTGCAGGCGCCAGGGTGCCCGGCGCCCCTGCTTCGGCAGGCCGCCCAGGCTGCGCTGCACGTAGCCGGCCGCCAGGTCCAGGAACGGCGCGTCGGCACCCTCCGGCGGAGCCACCGGTGTCGCCGACGCGTAGCCGTGGGCGTCGAGGTGGTCGAGCAACCGGCAGACGTAGCCGTTGACCAGGTCGGCCTTCAGCGTCCAGGAGGCGTTGGTGTAGCCGACGACCATGGCGAAGTTCGGGACGCCGGAGATCATCATCCCCTTGTAGGACACCGTCTCCGACAGGTCGACCGGCTGCCGGTCGACCGCGAGGGTCATGCCGCCCACCGGCAGCAGGTTCAGGCCGGTGGCGGTCACGACGACGTCGGCGTCCAGGTGCCGACCGGAATCCAGCTCGATGCCGTGTTCGGTGAACGTGCGGATCCGGTCGGTGGCGATCGACGCGGTCCCCTTGCGCAGCGCGCGGAACAGGTCCCCGTCGGGGACGAGGCAGAGCCGCTGGTCCCAGGGGTCGTACGGCGGGTTGAAGTGCGTGTCGACGTCGAATCCGGCCGGCAGCTGCTTGGCGGTGAGCCGGCGGATGAGGGAACGCACCAGAGCGGGCCGGTGGCGGCTGAGCTGGAAGATGGCCGTGGACGTGAGCACGTTCTTCCACCGGACGATGGGATAGGCCACCTTCGCCGGCAGCTTCGTGCGCAGCGCCTGCGCCAGCGGGTCGCGGCTGGGCAGCGACATGATGTAGCTGGGCGTGCGCTGCAGCATGGTGACGTGCTCGGCCCGCTCGGCGAGGTTGGGCACCAGGGTGACGGCGGTGGCGCCGCTGCCGATGACGACGACCTTCCTGCCGGTGACGTCGAGGTCCTCGGGCCAGTGCTGCGGGTGCACCAGCTGCCCGCGGAAGCGCTCCTCCCCCTCGAAGCGGGGACGGAAGCCCTCGTCGTACCGGTAGTAGCCCGAGCACACCGACAGCCAGGTGCAGGTCAGCTGCACCGTCTCACCCGTGTCGGTGCGTCGGGCGGTCACCGTCCAGCGCGCGTCCGCCGACGACCACTCCGCCGAGACCACCCGGTGGTGGTACCGGATCTTGTCGGTGACGCCGTACTCGCGAGCGGTGTCCTCGATGTAACGCCGGATGGCCGGACCGTCGGCGATCGACTCGGCCTCGTCCCACGGCCGGAAGGAGTAACCGAGGGTGAACATGTCCGAGTCCGAGCGGATCCCGGGGTAGCGGAAGAGGTCCCAGGTTCCGCCCAGGGCGGCCCGGGACTCCAGCACCGCGTAGCTCGTGCCCGGCCGTCGGGTCTCCAGGTGGCAGGCCGCGCCGACGCCGGAGAGGCCGGCGCCGACGATCAGGACATCCACGTGCTCGCTGCTCATGCGCTCTCCGGGTGGGTCTCGTCCGGCCGGGCCGGAGCCCGGTCTGGGCGTGGTCGAGGCTGGGCCACCGACCGTATCGACGGACCGTCGAAAGAGTCAACACGCTGTCGAGACACGCACGTCGGGGGCTATCCTCGCTCCCGTGTCAGCTGCTCCGGACGACGCCCCCAGCGCCGGGCGCGGCCGTCGGGCGGCCCGGCTCTCCGGCGACGACCGGGAGCTGGCGATCCTCGCCACGGCCGAGCGACTGCTCGCCGACCGGCCGTTGGCCGCCATCTCCGTCGATGACCTGGCCCGCGGGGCCGGCATCTCCCGGCCCACCTTCTACTTCTACTTCTCCTCCAAGGACGCCGTCCTGCTGTCCTTGCTCGACCGCGTCGTCGCGGAGGCGGACACCGCGATGCGGGAGGTCTTCGGCGCTCCGGCGACCACCCCGCGGGACGGCTGGGCACGGGCGATCGGGACCTACTACGAGACCTTCCGGGCACACCGGGCACTCACCGTCGCGTGGGCCCGGGCCCGGTCGACCAGCGACGAGGTGCGCGCGCTGTGGTCGGAGGTCTTCGAGCGCTGGGTGCAGCAGTGCGCCACCGCCATCGACGCCGAGCGCGCCCGCGGAGCGGCCCTGCCCGGGCTGCCGTCGCGAGACCTCGCGGTCGCCCTGACGTCGATGAACGAACGAGTGCTCTACGCGACGTTCAGCGGGGACGGCCCGGCGATCGCCGAGTCCGACGTCGTCGACGTCCTGCTGGGGATCTGGCTGTCGGCCATGTACGGCGCCCAGACCCCCGGCTGACCGGCGGCGGAGGCGCAGACGAGCAGTTCCCCGTTCCCGGGGAGCTCCAGGCCCAGCGGTCGGCCGGGCACCCGCGCGATGGTCTCGACCGGGCCGCCCGCCCCGGCCAGCCGCACGATCCGCCCGTCGGCCGGACCGGTGCAGAGCAAGCCCGCCGCCGTCCACGAGGACGCCCCCGGGACCCTCGCCCACCGGGACCACCGTGGTGCCGCCGGAGCCGCGCACGGGAGTTCCCCCTTCCGCAACCGGTCGGTCCGCCGGTCAGCGGCAGTGCGTTCCACCGCCACGGGGGGCGGGAACACTCACTCCCCGACGACCGCGGACCCCGCCTCCGCCGCCGCGAAGTCCCGGCCACCGGCGCCGGTGCGCACGACCGTCACGGGACAGGCGGCATGGTGCACCAGCTGGTCGCTGACCGAACCGAGCAGCAGACCGGCGAACCCGCCACGACCACGGGCGCCGACCACCAGCAGGCTGGCTCCCTCGGCGGCACCCAACAGCCCCTGCACCGGCGCCCGGTGGACCACGTGACAGGTGACGCGGACGGCCGGGTCCAGCCCCGCTGCGGCCACGTGCGCGGTCAGCTCGTCACGCACGGCCTGCTCCCAGTCGGTCAGGGGCGGCACGTAACCGGGCTGCCAGCTGCTCGGCTGCGGGGCGGTGGTCATCGACCAGGCGCGCACCACGTGCAGGCCGACGTCGGCCCGGCGGGCCAGCCGCGCCGCCCAGCGGAGCGCCTCCTGCGCGCACTTGGAGCCGTCGTGGCCCACCACGACGCCACCGTCGACCTGGACGACCTCACGGACCTGGTCCACCGCTGCCCTCCCTGATGTCGCGTCGCGGTGCCGTCACCGCTGCGGCCAGCTTCTCACCGGGCCGCCGCCGCCGGTACCCGGCGGCGGGTCGTCAGCCCGAAACGGGTTCGGGCCGGCCACCCATCAGCACCAGCTCCTCGGCGGGCGGCACCCCGACCGCCTGCAGCGCGGCGCCGATCCGGTCGGTCAGGCAGCGCAGGGACTCCCGGGCCTGGTCCCGCTGGCGGCACAGGTCCTCCACCTCGCTGCGCACCGCGGCCAGCCGGGCCGCCGCGGCGCCGTCGTCGGCCGCCCGGTCCCGCTGCGCCTGCTCGGCCAGCGCCGCCCGTTCCGCTGCCCCGACGGTCGCCATCCGGTCGCGCTCCACGGCGGCGGCACGCAGCAGTTCGGCGGCGTCGGCCTGCGCCTTCTCCAGGAGGGCGGCGGCATCGGCCTCCGCCTTCTCCAGGACCGCCGCACCCTCGGCCCGGTCCCGCTGGGCGTCGACCCGCAGCTGGTCGGCCACCTCGATCGCCAGTTCCTTGATCTCGTGGGCCTTCCGCAGCCGGGCGTCGGCCTCGAGCCGAGCCTCCGCGCGCACCTGTGCGGCCTCGGCGTCCGCGGCGTCGAGCACCTGCGCCGCCTGGTCCTCGGCGAGGCGCAGCACCTCGACCACCCGCGCGCTGACCACGGGCCGCTCTCGTCCGGCGGGCTGCTCGGCGAGCAGCCGCCGGGAGATCTCCAGCTCCGTGCCGCAGGCGACGACCCGGTCGAGGAGGTGCTCCCGCTCGCACTGCGCAGCCGCGAGCTCCCCCTCCGCCCAGGCCACGTAGTTGTCCACCTCGAGCCGGTCGTAGCCGCGCAGCGAACCGCGGAATGCCGGCCGTTCATCCAGCAGCGTCTCGAGGGCGCCCGGCGGCCGCGGTGCCCGGGGATCGGACCCCTCCGGCGGCACGCTCTGGTCCTGGACACGGTTGGCGACGAACTCGACATGCCGGAGCATCCGGATGGCCCCCCTGGGAAGTAGGTGAGGCGGAATCTGCCAGAGGGCCGCGCGGCGCGTGCGGCACCGTGATGGCTCCGTGACCCGTGTCGGGAGCGGCCCGGCGATGCCACGGCGGCGCGTATCGGAACGACTACGGGGCGCTGCCACAGAGCGCCGTCCACCCCATCGGGCACCTCGGGCATAGGTCGCCGGTGCAGCGCGTTGACCCGGCAGAGATAATTGCGCTCTCAACCAGATGCGGAGAGATCGAGATGCAGTTCGGCGTCTTCACCGTCAGCGACATCACCACCGACCCCACGACCGGCCGCACGCCCAGCGAGGCCGAGCGGCTCGAGGCGGTCCTGACCATCGCACAGAAGGCCGAGGAGGTCGGGCTGGACGTGTTCGCCCTGGGCGAGCACCACAACCCTCCGTTCTTCTCCTCCTCCCCCACCACCACGCTCGCCTGGATCGCGGCGAAGACGGAGAAGCTCCAGCTGTCGACGGCCACGACGCTGATCACCACGAACGACCCGGTGAAGATCGCCGAGGACTACGCCATGCTCCAGCACCTGGCCGGTGGCCGGGTGGACCTGATGATGGGCCGCGGCAACACCGGCCCGGTCTACCCGTGGTTCGGGCAGGACATCCGCAACGGCATCGAGCTCGCCGTCGAGAACTACGCGCTGCTGCGCCGGCTGTGGACCGAGGACGTCGTCGACTGGCAGGGCAGGTTCCGCACGCCGCTGCAGGGCTTCACCTCCACGCCCCGGCCACTGGACGGCGTCCCGCCGTTCGTCTGGCACGGCTCGATCCGCAGCCCGCAGATCGCCGAGCAGGCGGCGTACTACGGCGACGGCTTCTTCCACAACCACATCTTCTGGCCGCCGGAGCACACCCAGCGGATGGTCGAGTTCTACCGCCGCCGCTACGAGCACTACGGCCACGGTGCCGCCGACCAGGCGATCGTCGGCCTCGGGGGGCAGGTGTTCATGCGCAAGAACAGCCAGGACGCCGTGGACGAGTTCCGGCCGTACTTCGACAACGCGCCGGTCTACGGCCACGGACCGTCGCTGGAGGACTTCAGCCGGGAGACCCCGCTGACCGTGGGTTCCCCGCAGCAGGTCATCGAGCGGACGCTGGGCTTCCGCGACTACGTCGGCGACTACCAGCGCCAGCTGTTCCTCGTCGACCACGCCGGCCTGCCGCTGAAGACGGTGCTCGAGCAGCTGGACATCCTCGGCGAGGAGGTCGTCCCCGTGCTGCGGAAGGAGTTCGCCGCCCTGAAGCCCGCGCACGTGCCCGACGCGCCCAGCCACGCCACGCGGGTGGCCGCGGCCGGCGGCACCGAGGACGCGACGGTGCACGCCCCCGGCGACAGCGTGACGGGGCGGGCGGCGGAGGCGGTGGGTCGATGAGGCGCCTGGCAGCACGGCACAGCCGTTCCGCTCCTGCACCGGAGGTGGGTCGATGAGCACCCGGACCCTCGCCGTCGTCAGCTCGGGGCTGGGCGTCCCGTCGTCGACCCGGCTGCTGGCCGACCGCCTGACGGCGGCGACGGCCGACGCCCTCCGCGAGCGGGGGGTGGCCGCCACCGTCGAGGTGGTGGAGCTGCGCGAGCACGCCCGCGACCTGGCCGACAACCTGGTCACCGGCTTCGCCAACTCGAGCCTGCGGGGTTCGATCGACACCGTCGTCGGCGCCGACGGGCTGATCGCGGTGACCCCGATCTTCTCGGCGTCCTACAGCGGGCTGTTCAAGACGTTCTTCGACGTGCTGGACAAGGACTCCCTCGCCGGGAAACCGGTGCTCCTGGGGGCCACCGCCGGCACCGCCCGGCACTCCCTGGCACTGGAGCACGCGATGCGCCCGCTGTTCGCCTACCTGCGGGCCACGGTCGTCCCGACGGCGGTGTTCGCGGCGTCGGAGGACTGGGCCGGGGGCGACGCGACGAGCCCGGCCCTCACCGACCGCGTGCACCGCGCCGCCGGGGAGCTCGCCGACCTGGTCGCCGGCCGCCCGCCCGCGGCGCCGGCGGACCCGTTCGCGGACCCGGTGACCTCCTTCGGGGACCTGCTCCGCGGCTCGGAGCCTGGCTTGCGGGGCTGACATGCCTGCGGCCGGCCCCGTGGGGAGCCGGCCGCAGTGCACGGATGCTCGACGCTTCGCGAGGTGGTGCCCACGCCGAGGCGTCGATGGAAGGGGAGGGTCAGTCCGCCTCTTCCTCCTCGAGGGGCTGCTCCTCCACGACACCGCCGTCCTCGAGGGGCTCCTCCTCGGCGCAGGCGGCCATCGTGAACGATGCGGCGGCGATGGCGATGCCTGCGGCGGCCGAGCGCAAGCGACGGTTGGGCAGAGAGGTGCGGCTCATGTGGTTCTCCTCCTGGACGGCCGGCCGCAGCCAGCAACGGAATTGGTGTCAGGGGGCATGTGTCCGCGACCGCCCCGTCCCACACCGACGTTCACAGATCCGTAATACGGACCGCGACGGTCCGGGTCAGCCGACGGCGGTCGGGGACGGCGGCGCGGTGCCGCCCTCGGGGGCCTCGCCGGTCATGATCTCGGCGATCGCGGCCCGGTCGGCCGGCGAGGGCAGTCCCCAGCCGGGTTCGTAGTCGTAGATCTCGCGCAACGGCCGCGACGCCGTCCGGCCGGTGAGCACCTCCACCGAGTCGGTATCGATCAGCCCGGGGTGCTCCACCCCGCACGCCTCGGCCACCTTGAGCAGGTCCCGGCGCAAGGTGCCGATGTAGTTGGCCGCGCGGGTGGACTTCAGCGCGGGATCGAGCCCGCGCACCAACCAGGCGTTCTGCGTCGCCACCCCGGTCGGGCAGGTGTCGGCGTGGCACTTCTGGGCCTGGATGCAGCCAATGGCCAGCATCGCCTCGCGGCCCACGTTGACCATGTCGCAGCCCAGCGCGAACGCGACCACCGCGTTGTCGGGCAGGCCCAGCTTGCCCGCACCGATGAACACCACGTCGTCGGCCAGACCGGCCCGTGCGAACCTCGAGTGCACCCGCGCGAAGCCCAGTTGGAAGGGCAGCGACACGGAGTCGGTGAAGATCAGCGGCGCCGCCCCGGTGCCACCCTCACCGCCGTCGACGGTCACGAAGTCCACGCCGCGCCCGGTGTCGGCCATGAGACCGGTGAGCTCCTCCCAGAACTCCATGTCGCCGACGGCGGACTTGATGCCGACCGGCAGCCCGGTCTCCGCCGCCAGCAGCTCCACCCAGTCCAGCAGACTGTCGGCGTCGGAGAACTCCGCGTGCCGCGACGGGCTGATGCAGTCGACGCCCTCGGGCACCCCGCGGGCGGCGGCGATCTCGGCGGAGACCTTGGCCGCCGGCAGCACCCCGCCGAGGCCGGGCTTCGCGCCCTGGCTCAGCTTGATCTCCAGCGCGCGGACCGGTGCACCGGCCACGAGATCCTTGAGCCGGGTCAGGTCGAACCGGCCGTGCTCGTCGCGGCAGCCGAAGTACGCGGTGCCGATCTGGTAGACCAGCTCCCCGCCGTGCCGGTGGTACCGGGAGACCCCACCCTCGCCGGTGTTGTGCAGGCACCCGGCCAGGGCCGCCCCGCGGTTCAACGCCTCCACCGCGGGCCCAGACAGCGAGCCGAAGCTCATCGCGGAGATGTTGACGACCGAGCCGGGCCGGAACGCCAGGGCGCGCCCGCGCGCGGCGCCCATCACCTTGGCGCAGGGCAGCGCGACGTCCTGGCCGGCCTCCACGTGCGAGGCAGGCACCGCCCGGCCGAACGTGCGGTGCTTGATCACCGGGTACCCGGCCGTGTACTCCAGGTCGTTGTCGGTGCCGAACCCGAAGTAGTTGTTCTCCCGCTTGCTCGAGGCGTACACCCAGCGCCGCTGGTCCCGGGTGAACGGCCGCTCCTCGTTGTTGCCCGCCACCAGGTACTGGCGCAGCTCGGGCCCGATGGACTCCAGCAGGTAGCGCGCGTGGCCGACCAGCGGGAAGTTGCGCAGCAGGGTGTGCTCCCGCTGCATGAGGTCACGGACCGCCACCCCGGCCAGCACGGAGAGACCGGCCGCGGCAGCACGCGAGGCGAGCGTCATCCCCTCACCCTGCCACGGACCGGCCACCCCGACAGCCGGAGGAACGCCGGGCATGGAGAGCTATGCCTACGGGATCGGCGCCGTCCCCATGGGCATAGCTTCCTGTGCCTGGCGCGTGGGAGAAGCGACCGCTCTCAGAGGAACAGGCTGAGCACGAACGCCAGCACGAAGCCGATCGTGCCCAGCAGCGTCTCCATCACCGTCCAGGTCTTCAGCGTCGTCTTCTCGTCCATCTGGAAGAACCGGCTGACCAGCCAGAACCCGGAGTCGTTGACGTGCGACAGGACGGTCGCGCCGCCGGCGATGGCGATCACGATCAGCGCGCGGTCGGCGGTCGACACGCCGTCGGTCGCCGCGATCACCGGCGCGATCAGGCCGGCGGTCGTGGTGAGGGCGACGGTCGCGGAGCCCTGGGCCACCCGCAGCAGGACGGCGATGACGAAGGCGGCCACGATCACCGGGAGCCCGATGTCACCGAGCACGTCGGCCAGCGCCACGCCGATCCCGCTGGCCCGCAGCACGCCGCCGAACATGCCGCCGGCCCCGGTGATGAGGATGATCGCGCAGACGGGGCCGAGGGCGCTGTTGACCACCGACTCCACCTCGGCGCCGGAGCTGCCGCGGTGCTTGCCGAGCACGTACGAGGCGACGAGCACCGTGATGAGCAGCGCGATGGGCGTCGCCCCCAGCAGCTGGCCGGTCCGGACGAACCACGTCTCCTCGTCCACCGCGCCCCCGGTGGCCAGCGTGCTCAGCCCGGTGTTGAGGAAGATCAGCAGCAGTGGGAGCAGCAGCAGGGCGAGCACCGTGCCGAACGCAGGCGGCCCGGCCGTCCCGCTCGTGGGCCGGTCGCCCCCGCCCGAGGGCGCGGCGACCGCCGGGGCCGTGCCGGCCACGGCGCCCCCGGGCGCCGGCGGGACGGCGGCCGGTGCCGGCGCGGTGCCCTGGCCGGGGGTGTCCGGTGCGCCGGCGGCGTCCGGCCCGGTGCGGCCGCCCGCGGACAGGATGTCGGGGACGGCGATGTCGTACCGGCGCCCAGCCCACAGGCCGAACCGGTAGCCCCCCAGGTACCAGGTCGGCAGGCCGATGAGGAGGCCGAACACGAGGACCAGCCCGATGTCGGCGCCGACCAGCTCGGCGGCGGCCACCGGCCCGGGGTGCGGGGGCACGAACGCGTGCATGACGGCGAACGCCCCGGCCACCGGCAGCCCGTAGGTGAGCAGCGAGCCGCCCAGCCGCCGGGCCACGGTGAACACGATCGGCAGGAAGACGACGAGCCCGGCGTCGAAGAAGATCGGGAAGCCGAAGAGCAGTGCGGCCACGCCGAGGGCCAGCGGCGCCCGCTGCTCGCCGAAGCGGCGCACCAGGCTGTCGGCCAGCACCTGGGCCCCACCGCTGAACTCCAGCAGCCGGCCGAGCATCGCGCCCAGACCGACGAGCAGCGCCACGGAGGCGAGCGTGCTGCCGAAGCCGGTGGTCAGCGTGCCCACCACGTCGGCCAGCGGCACCCGGGCGGCCAGCGCGACGAGCAGGCTGACCAGCACCAGCGCCAGGAAGGCGTGCAGCTTCAGCTTCATGATCAGGAAGAGCAGGAGCGCGACGCCCGCCGCGGCGATGAGCAACAGCGGACCGGCACCCAGGGCGGGCTCGACCTCGGGCATGGTTCCTCCTCCAGCGGCGGGTGGACGTGGCTAGGTCTGTGTGGTGGGGAGCGCGTCGTCCAGCGCGTCCAGCGTGGTGAGCACGTCGGCCAGCGCACGGGTGGACCGCTCGGCGAGCGGACGCAGCTGCCGGTACACCGCGACGGCGGCCGGATCGGGGAGGACCGGGTCGTCGACCGCGACCAGCGCCGTCACGGCGGTCAGGTCGGGCAGCGCCCCGAGGGCGTGCCAGCCCAGCAGGCAGGCCCCGAGCCCCGTGCCCTCCGGCGACTCGGCGACCCGGACGGGCAGGTCGAGCGCGGCCGCCAGCGTGCCGATCCACAGCGGCGAGGCCACCGCGCCGCCGGTCGCCCGCACCTCGCACACCGGCAGCCCGGTCGCGGCGAAGGCATCGCGCACCAGCGCCAGCTGCTGGCAGACACCCTCGACCGCGGCCCGCACCAGGTGCTCACGGCGGTGCTCCCGGCGCAGGCCGAGGTAGGCGCCGCGCAGCCCCGACCGCCACCACGGTGCCCGCTCGCCCAGCAGGTAGGGCAGGCACAGCAGCCCGCCGCTGCCCACCGGCACCGTCTCGGCCTCGGCCAGCAGCCGGGCGTCGAGCTCGTCCGCGGCCTCCCCCACCAGTTCGGGCGCCGGGTCGAGGCCGGCGGCGAGCGCCTGCGCGGCCCACCGCACCACCGACCCGCCGTTGTTGATCGCGCCGCCCACCACCCACGCCTCGTCGGTGAGGGCGTAGCAGAACAGCCTGCGGTCGAGGTCCACCGTCGGCGCCGGGACGACGACGCGCATGGCACCGCTGGTGCCCAGCGACACCGCGGCGACATCGGGGCGCACCGCCCCGATGCCGAGGTTGGCGAGCACGCCGTCCGACGCCCCGATGACCACCGGCAGGTCCACCGGCAGGCCGGTGGCGGCCGCGACGTCGGGCCGCAGCCCCAGCACCGCGGTGGTGGGCAGCACCTCGCCCAGCTGGTCGGCGCGCACGCCGGAGATCTGCAGCGCTTCGGCGTCCCAGTGGCCGGCCCGGATGTCGTAGAGCCCGGTGGCCGAGGCACAGGAACGGTCGACCGCGTGCCGGCCTCCGCAGAGGGCCGCCACCACCAGCTCCTTGACCCCGCCCCAGCGCGGCACGTGGCCGACCCGGTCGGGGTCGGCCGCCCGCTCCCACGACAGCTTCACCAGGGGCGACATCGCGTGGACGGGGGTGCCGGTGCGGGCGTGCAGGTCCGGCGCCCGGCCGTCGGCGACCAGCGCCTGCGCCCACTGCGCGGCGCGGTCGTCGGCCCAGGTCACCAGCGGTCCGAGCGGCCGGCCGTCGTCGTCCATGGGCACCAGCCCGTGCATGGCCGCGCTGAGGGCGACGGCGACGACGCGGTCGCCCCGTTCCCGAGCGCGCCCGACGACGGCGGTCAGTGCCTCGACCGCGGCGCACACGAGCTCGCCGGCATCGAGCTCGGCGCGGCCGGGGGCGGGCACGAGCAGCGGGTAGCCCACGCTCACGACGTCGCGGACCGTCGCGTCGGCGCCGGCGGCGACCGCCTTCGTCGCCGTCGTCCCCGAGTCGAGACCGACGACGACGTCCACGGCACCCCCTCCGCGGCCAGTCGGTGCGCTTCCCGCATCCTGCCCGGATGGCGGGCCAGGGGGCAACCGCGAGGGGCGCGCCGCCCACCGCCCGCCGTCGTGACCGGAGTGCGGCCCTGACCGCTCAGCGGTAGGCGGAGGTGCTGCGCAGCCTTGCCCGCACGGCGGCGTGCAACGGCGTCAGCACGACGCCGTCCCGGGCCAGCCGCGCACGGAGCTCCCGTCGATGGCGGAGGACACCCACCAGGCCGATGGCCCAGAACAGGTACTGGGTGGCGAACGCCGCCCGGAAGGCGTCCAGGTCGTAGTCCGCCGAGGCGCCCGGGGTGAGGACGTCGAGGACCGCCCCCACGGCCAGGATGGTGAGCAACGAGGCCACGAACCCGCCCACGTTCACCACGCCGCTGGCGCTGCCGTGCCGCTCCGCCGGGTTCTCCGTGCGGGCGAAGTCGAAGCCGATCATCGAGCCGGGCCCGTTGGTGCCGAGCACCGCCACGAGCAGCACGAGCAACGGCAGGGGCGCGCGTCCGGGCCAGAGGAGGACCACGGTCCACACCGTCGCGGTCGCCGCCAGGATGCCGAAGACCAGGGCCGAACGGCGCAGCGGCCAGCGGCCGCACAGCCGCCCGAAGACCGGCCCGACACCCATGCCCACGAGGACCAGCAGGGTGAGCAACCCGGCCGCCGTGCCGGGGGCCAACCCCTGCCCGACGACGAGGAACGGGTAACCCCAGAGCAGCGCGAACACCGTGCCCGAGAACTGCGTGACCAGGTGCGTGTACAGGCCGATGCGGGTGCCCGGCTCCCGCCACGTCTCTCCGAGGCCGCGGCGCAGCTGGGCCAGCCCGGTCGCGGCCGGCCGCGGCGTGCCGTCCGGGGCATCGCGCAGCGCGAGCAGCACCAGGAGCGCCACCAGCACGCCGGTCGCCGCGGCACCCACGAACGTCGCCGTCCACGACGTCGCGTGCAGCAGCGTCACCAGCGGGTACGCGGCGACGATCGAGCCGACCTGCCCGAGGATGCCGGTCAGCTGGGTGACCAGCGGGGCCGCCGTCCCGGGGAACCAGAGCGAGACGATGCGGAGCACGCTGATGAAGGTCATCGCGTCGCCGGCGCCCACCAGCACCCGCGCAGCGACGGCCGTGGGGACGTCGGTGGCGAGGCCGAGCAGCAGCTGACCGACGGCCATCGTCACCGCACCGGTCAGGATCATCCGGCGCGAGCCCCACGCGTCCAGCAGCACACCCACCGGCACCTGCAGCCCGGCGTAGACGGCCAGCTGCAGCACCAGGAAGAGCGACACCGCCGAGGCACCGGCGGAGAAGCGCTCCTGCGCCTCGACCGTCGCCACGCCGAGCGAGGAGCGGTGGAACACCGCCACCGCGTAGGCGAGCAGTCCGATTCCCCACATCGCACAGGCACGGACCGACGGCCGGGTCGCGGGGACGGAGGTCACCTGGGGATGACACCGGAGGGTGTCCAGCCCTTCCCGGCGGGCGTGGTGAGTTCACTCACCACCGCGTCCGACGCGTGCTCCGCACCGCCGGGTGGCCGACGACTACTCCCGGTGCCGACCGGGCAGGAGCAGGCCGTCACCGGCCCGGTCCGCCCCGAGGTGGACCGGACCGCAGCCGCCGCCCGCGAGACGAGAGGAGCGCCGTCCATGGCGTCCGTCATCCACTACACGATCGCGACCGAAGCAGAGAAGAGCCCCGACTTCCGCCGGGTCCTCTGGACCGGCACGAACACCCAGCTGGTGATCATGACGATCCCGAAGGGCGGGGAGATCGGCGAGGAGACCCACGAGGACATCGACCAGATCCTCACCTTCGTCAGCGGGACCGGCAAGGCGATCATCTCGGGCTCGGAGAAGAACGTCGCGCAGGGCGACCTCGTCGTCGTCCCGGCCGGGACGAAGCACAACTTCGTCAACACCGGTGAGAACCCGCTGATCCTCTACACCGTCTACGGCCCGCCCGAGCACGCCGACGGCGCGGTGCACAGGACGAAGGACGAGGCCGACGAGGCCGAGGAGTCGGGCGAGGACGAGCCCCCCACGGCCTGAGCGACCCGCACCCACCACCGGCGGCGGCCGGGCACTCCGGCGCCCGGCCACCGCCGTCTCCGGGCACCCGCCACCCGGGTGCGACCGGCCTCCTGCCCAGGGACCAGACTCCTCGCCATGAGCGCTCCGGTCACCGGCTCCCCGACTACTCGTGAGGAGGCGGGCCGCACGGTCGTCGCCGAGCTCCGCCGCGCCGGCATCGGCGACGTCGACGACTCCGGGCTGGCCCGGGCCCTCTACTCCTCCGACGCATCGCTGTACCGCGTGCTGCCCCGGGCCGTGGTCCGGCCCCGGCATCCCGACGAGGTCGTGGCGACGCTCGAGGTGTGCCGGTCCCTCGGGGTCCCACTCACCGCCCGGGGTGCCGGGACGTCGATCGCGGGGAACGCCGTCGGCACCGGCGTCGTCCTGGACACCAGCCGGCACCTCGACCGGGTGCGTGCCATCGACCGGGAGGCCCGGACGGCCACCGTGGATCCCGGGGTGGTGCAGGCGGCGCTGCAGACCGCCGCCCGACCGTACGGGCTGCGCTTCGGCCCCGACCCGAGCACGCACAACCGCTGCACCGTCGGCGGGATGATCGGCAACAACGCCTGCGGCTCCCGGGCGCTGGGCTACGGCCGGACGTCGGACAACGTGGTGGCCCTGGACGTGGTCACCGGCAGCGGCACCCGCCTGACCGTCGGCCCGGGCACCGGGCCGCGCGACGGCGTCCTCGCCGACCTGCACCGCCTGGTCGCCGCCGAGCTCGCCACCATCCGCACCGAGTTCGGCCGCTTCGGCCGGCAGGTGTCGGGCTACTCGCTGGAGCACCTGCTGCCCGAGCGGGGCTTCGACGTGGCCCGGGCGCTCGTCGGCAGCGAGGGCACGCTCGCGGTGGTGCTGGGCGCGACGGTGCGGCTGGTCACCGACGCCCCGGTGCGCGGCCTGGTCGTGCTGGGCTACCCCACGATGGCCGACGCGGCCGACGCCACCCCGGGGCTGCTCCCGCACGAACCCACGGCGGTCGAGGGACTCGACTCCCGCATGGTGCAGCGGCTGCGGGACGTGCCGGCGGCCACCGTCCCCGAGCTGCCCCGCGGGGAAGGCTGGCTGGTCGTCGAGCTGACGGGGGAGACCGTGGCCGAGGTGGTGGACAAGGCCCGCGGGGTGCTGGCCGACGCCGGCGCGCTGGACTCCCTCGTCGTCACCGACCCGGCGGAGGCCGCGGCGATCTGGCGGATCCGCGAGGACGGCGCCGGGCTCGCCGCCCGCACCAGCGACGGGCACCCCGCGCACGCCGGCTGGGAGGACGCCGCCGTCCCGGTGGAGCGGCTCGGCGCCTACCTGCGCGAGTTCGACGCCCTGCTGGACCAGCACGGTCTGCAGTGCGTGCCGTACGGCCACTTCGGCGACGGCTGCGTGCACGGCCGGATCGACTTCCCCTTCGGCTCGGACTCCCGCCCCGACCGGGGACGGAGCGCCTACCGGGCCTTCGTCGAGGACGCCGCCCGGCTGGTCGCCGGTTATGGGGGCTCGCTGTCCGGGGAGCACGGCGACGGCCGGGCCCGCAGCGAGCTGCTGCCGCACATGTACTCCCCCGCCGCCCTGTCGCTGTTCGAGCGGGTCAAGGGCCTGTTCGACCCGGCCGACGTGCTCAACCCGGGGGTGCTCGTGCGCCCGGCCCCCCTCGACGAGGACGTGCGGATGGCCGCCGCCCCGGTGCTGCGGAGGACCGACCTGCCCACCCTGGCCCTGGCCTACCGGCACGACGGCGGCGACTTCTCCGCCGCCGTGCACCGCTGCACCGGCGTCGGCAAGTGCCGGGCCGACCTGCAGTCCTCCGGCGGGGTCATGTGCCCGTCCTGGCCGGCGACCCGCGAGGAGAAGGACACGACCCGCGGCCGGGCGCGGGTGCTGCAGGAGATGCTCGCCCCGGGCGGCCCCGTGAAGGACTGGCGGTCGCCGGAGGTGCACGAGGCGCTGGACCTCTGCCTGTCCTGCAAGGGGTGCTCCCGCGACTGCCCCACCGGCGTGGACATGGCCTCCTACAAGGCGGAGGTGCTGCACCAGTCCTACCGGCGCCGGCTGCGGCCCCGCGCGCACTACACGCTGGGCCGGCTGCCGTCCTGGGCCGACCTCGCCGCACGGGCCCCCCGGGTGGTCAACGCCGTGCTCACCTCGCGCCTGGGCGGACGGCTGGCCAAGTGGGGGGCGGGCATGGACCAGCGGCGGGACGTTCCGCCGTTCGCGCCCCGCACGTTCCGGCAGCAGTGGGCCGAGCAGCCGCTGCGCGGCGACGGCGGGGTGGGCGGGCAGGCAGTAGCGCTGTGGGTCGACTCGTTCACCGACCACTTCGCTCCCGAGGTGGCCGTCGCCGCCGCGCGCGTGCTCACCGACGCGGGTTACCGGGTGGAGGTGCCCGGCGCGGACACCTGCTGCGGGCTCACCTGGATCACCACCGGCCAGCTCGACTCCGCCCGGCGCATCCTGGGCGGCACCGTGCGCGCCCTCGCCCCGCTCGCGGCGGCCGGCGTCCCGGTCGTCGGCATCGAGCCCTCCTGCACCGCCGTCCTCCGCAGCGAGGCGCTGGAGCTGGTGGGCGGGCCGGAGGCCGAGCAGGTCGCCGCCGCCACCCGCACCCTGGCCGAGTTGCTCGCCGCCACCCCCGGCTGGACGCCGCCGTCGCTGGACGGGCTGGAGATCGTCGCCCAGCCGCACTGCCACCACGCCTCGGTGCTCGGCTGGCAGGCCGATGCGAAGCTCCTCGAGCAGGCCGGTGCCCGCGTGACCCGGCTCGGCGGCTGCTGCGGGCTGGCCGGCAACTGGGGGGTGGAGCGCGGCCACCACGACGTCTCGGTGGCGGTCGCCGAGCAGCAGCTGCTACCCGCCGTCCGTGATCTGGCGCCCGACGCGGTGGTGCTGGCCGACGGCTTCTCCTGCCGGACGCAGCTGGACCAGCTGGCCGGCCGGCGGGGCCGGCACCTCGCCGAGCTGCTGGCGGAGCGGCTGCCCTGACCCGACGGGCTCAGGCCGCGGCGTCGTCCCGCCGGGCGCGGGCCGCGGTCAGGACGTAGGGGGCCAGGACCTCGGCGATGCGCCCGTAGCCGGCCGACGACGGGTGGAACCGGTCGCCGGAGAACAGCGCCGGATCGGTGACGAACGCACGGGCCACCTCGGCCGCCACCGCGGCGACCGTCGCGCCGCCGGCCAGGGCGACCTCGGCCTGCCGCTGCTGCAGGACCCCGCAGGCACCGCGGACGAGGGGGCGCAGCGCCGGGGGGACGAACGGCACCATCGACATGTCCGGTGCCGGGACGACGACGACATCGGTGCCGGCGGCACGCAGCGCGGTCACCGCGGCGGACAGTGCAGCGGCGGCCTGCTGCGCCGGCACGAAGCGGGCGAGGTCGTTGGCGCCGACGACCACGACGGCGAGGTCGGCGGCCAGCGGCAGCACCCGGCGGACCTGCGCGGCCAGGTCGCCCGAGACGGCACCGGGAACGGCGAGGACGTGCAGGTCGACGTCGAACCCGTCGTCGGCGAGCACACGGGTCAGCCGTGGGCCGAGGGCATCGGACGGTCGGGCGGCGCCGGTGCCGAACGCGAGGGAGTCACCGAGGAGGGCGAGGCGGAGAGCTGTGCGGACCACGCCCGGTGCAACGCCGGGTCGGGCGCCGGCCATGCCGTTCCGGGCGGGTCAGCGGCCGCGCCAGACCGGCGCCCGCCGCTCGGCGAACGCGGTCGAGCCCTCGCGGGCGTCCTCGGAGGTGAACACCGGCCCGACGACCTCGTCGTGCCGGGCCCAGGCCTGCTCGGGTGACCAGCCGGGCGCCTCCTGGACGATCCGCTTGGTCGCCGCCACCGCGAGCGGACCGTTGGCGGCGATCGTCCCGGCGAGCTCCACGGCGGCGTCGACGGCGCCACGGTCGTCCACCAGGCGGTTGACCAGCCCGACGGCGGCCGCCCGCTCCGCGTCGATCGGCTCGCCCGTCAGCAGCAGCTCCAGCGCCACGGCGCGCGGGACGCGCTGCGGCAGCAGCAGCGCGGCGCCGCCGGCGGCCACCAGCGACCGCTTGACCTCCGGGACGCCGAACCGCGCCGCCCGGCCGGCGACGACCAGGTCGCAGGCGAGGACCAGCTCGAAGCCGCCGGCCAGCGCCCAGCCCTCGACGGCGGCGATCAGCGGCTTGCGCGGCGGCGTGCGGGTGATCCCGCACAGCCCCCGGCCGGGCAGCGACGGGCTCTCCCCGCGCAGGAACGCCTTCAGGTCCATCCCGGCCGAGAAGGTGCCTCCGGAGCCGGTGAGCACGCCGGTCCGCAGCTCCTCGTCGGCGTCCAGCTCGTCGACGGCGGCCGCGACCGCCGTGGCGACCTCGGCGTCGAGGGCGTTGCGCGCCGACGGCCGGTTGATGGTGATCACCTGGACGGCGCCGCGGCGCTCCACCAGGACCTTGCGCTCGTCCATGACGCCTCCTCGAGGGAAAAAAAGCGGAGCCGGGCGGCCGGTCCGGCCGCCCGGCCCACGCGACGGGATGGAACGGCCCCCGTGCAGGGCCCCGCCGCGAGCTCGCGAGCGGTGGGGGGCACGGGGTCCTTCTAGGCCTTGGGGCCACCGGCGGCGTAGACGACCTGCCCGGAGACGAAACCGGCGCCCTCGCTGACGAAGAACGACACCAGGTGCGCGATGTCCTCGGGCTGGCCGACGCGGGCCACCGGGATCATCGACGCGGCGCCCTTGATGAAGTCGTCGAACGGCACACCCATGCGGTCGGCGGTCGCCTTGGTCATCTCGGTCTGGATGAACCCCGGGGCGATGGCGTTGGCGGTGACGCCGAACTTGCCCAGCTCGATGGCGAGGGTCTTGGTGAAGCCCTGCAGGCCGGCCTTGGCCGTCGAGTAGTTGGCCTGCCCGCGGTTGCCCAGCGCCGAGGTGCTCGACAGGTTCACGATCCGGCCCCACTTGGCCTCGATCATGTGCTTCTGCGCGGCGCGGGTCATGAGGAAGGCACCCTTGAGGTGCACGTTCATGACGATGTCCCAGTCGGACTCACTCATCTTGAACAGCATGTTGTCGCGCAGGACGCCGGCGTTGTTGACCAGCACGGTCGGCGCACCCAGCTCGGTGGCGATGCGCTCGACGGCGGCCTCGACCTGCTCGGCGTCGCTGACGTCGGCCCCGATGGCCAGGGCCCGGCCGCCGGCGGCCTCGATCGCCTCGACGGTGCCCTTGGCCTGCCCCTCGTCCAGGTCGAGGACCGCCACGGCGAAGCCGTCCTGCGCCAGCCGCTGGGCGGTCGCCGCGCCGATGCCACGCGCCGCACCGGTCACGATGGCCACGTGGGGTGCCCCCGTGGTGCCTGCCTCGCTCATGAGAGTTCCCTTCGTCTCGGATGCCGACGGTCACCGGGGCGGGGAGCCCCGGCCCGCGGCGAGCTGTCCCCGACACGTTACGGCCGCGGGTACGGGGGTCCGTCACATGGTCAGGGAAGGGCTCTCCCCGGCGGACGGGCCGCTGCGGCTCCGGACGACGTCGACGCGGGCGAAACCCTCGTCGGTCGAGGGCGGGACCAGCCGGCCCCGGGTCCCGTACAGCCCGGCGAGCGGCACGCGTGCCCGTCCCTCGCGGCGGGCGTTGCGCTCCAGGCACAGCTCCAGCGGGGTGTCCAGCCACACCGCGCGCGCCGGTACGCCGGCCTGCCGGGCGAGCGCGACCAGCGGTGCCCGGTCCTCCGCTGCAGCATTCGTGTTGTCGACCACCACGCTGCGCCCGCCGGCCAACAGCTCCGCGACGACGCGCCGCTGACGGGCCTCGCGGCGCCGCGCGTTGGGCCAGTGGTCCTTGCTGACGACCGCGTGCGTGCCCGCGAGGTGGGCGGCGACCCACGAGGATTTGCCGCTGCCCTGCAGGCCCACCATGACCACGAGCTCCTGACCGGGCGCGGGCGCGGTCAGTCCTTCCCCACCACCTCGTCGGCAGGCTCCGCCACCCCGCGGGAGTGCAGCCGGCGCATCGAGGCCAGCGTCGCGTGCCGGTCGGCCATCCGCCGGCGGGCCCGCACGGTGCGGGGAGCCCGCGGCTCTTCCCGCAGCAGGGCGTCCAGCCAGTGTCCCCGCGGATCGACGTCGACCAGGAGCGCCTTCACCAGCAACGTCAGCGGGATGGCGAGCAGGGCACCGAGCGCGCCGAGCACCCAGCCCCAGAACAGCAGCGCGACGAAGGTGACGGTCACGGACAGGCCGACCGAGTCCCCCACGAACCGCGGCTGGATCAGGGTCTGGACGACGAAGTTCAGCAGCGAGTACACGACGAGGACCGCGACGAAGTCGCCCCAGCCACCGGCCAGCAGGCCCAGCACGGCCGGCGGCGCCACTCCCAGCAGGAAGCCGATGTTGGGCACGTAGTTGGTGATGAAGGCCAGCAGTCCCCACAGCGGCGCGGCCGGGACGTCCAGGAACGCGAGGGCGATGGCGTCGCCGACCGCCACGATCGCGCCGAAGACCGTGCTCACCAGCAGGTAGCTGCGGGTGCCGCGGGTGAACAGGGTCACCGCCACGGGCAGGTGCGGGCGCTCGGCACCCACCAGTGCCATGCGGCGGCGGACCCCACCGGACTCGATGGCCATGAAGACCAGGGCGGTGAGCAGCAGCACCAGGGTGCTGGCGGCGTCGGTGAGCCGGGCCAGCAGGCCGGTGGCCAGGCCGACCAGCGCGCTGTAGTCGAGTTGCGCGACCAGGTCGGAGAGCTGCCCGGAGAAGATGCCGGCGTCGTTCAGATCGGCGACGACGTCGTTGATCAGGGTCTGCGCCTGACCGGCGTAGTCCGGCAGCAGGGCGGCGAACTGCGCCACGGACACGACGAGCAGCGCGACGAAGGCCAGCAGCACGGTCCAGACCAGCAGCAGCAGGACCGTCGTCGCCACCCAGCGCGGCACGCCCAGCCGGCGCAGCCAGTGCTGCACCGGGGTGAGTGCGACGACGATCACCAGGGCGAGGAATACCGGAGCCACCAGCCAGGCGATGGCGCGCAACCCCGCGATGCCCAGCGTGGCGGCGGCCACCCCACCGACCAGCAGCAGCCAGCGGGGAACCGCCGGGGCCGCGCCGGTGGGCTCCGCGGGGACGGCGGCGGCCGCGGACAGGTCGGGACGGCTCTCCACGAGCCGGTCGGCCTCACGCCGACCCCGCGGCGGCGGGCCGGCGTCCGGCGCCTCAGGCCGTGCTGACATGCCGCCCTCTCCCTCGGTGGCGCCCCGCCTGTGGTCGGTGCCCACCGGCGGCCGGTCCGACGTTAGCCGCGCCCGTCCAGGAGCGCCGTCATTGCGGGGAGCTCGAAGAACTGCGCCGTCGCCCGGGCGCTCGGTACGCCGGCGTCGGGCTCGGCACCGGCGGCCACGAGCGCCTGCACGGTACCGGTCGACTGCTTGAACACCGCAGCGGCCAGCGCCGTCTGACCGCGGTCGTTCACCCGGCCGTGGTCGGCGCCGCGGGTCAGCAGCGCAGCCACCGTGTCGGCGTGCCCGTGGTAGGCGGCCAGGATGAGCAGGGTGTCGCCCTTGTCGTTGGTGAGGTTCACCGGCACGCCGGCGTCCACGTAGGCGGCGAGCTCCTCGGTGTGCCCACCACGGGCCAGGTCGAAGACCCGTCCGGCGAGTTCGACGACTCCGGGATCGATCGGCTGGCCGCTCACGACGCCCAGCCTAGGAGACCGGCGCCGTCCCGGCCGGGGACGACCGCGGGGCGGCGGCCGGGCTCACCGGCGGGTGACGCGGTCGGTCAGCGCCAGCACGTGCTCCCACGCGTCCCGGCAGGCGTCGGCCCACTCGTCGGAGGAACGGTCGAAGAAGGAGTGCGGCGCCCCGTCGTAGACGACGGCGTCCACGTCGGTGCCGGCCGCGCGCATCCGATCGGCCAAGGCCAGCTGGTCGTCGACCGGTGTCGCGGTGTCGGCCCCGGCGATCAGCATCACCGTTGGCAGCGCGGCGCGGTCGGCAGCGTCACCGACCAGCGAGGGCCGGCCGTAGAACCCCACGCACCCGGCGAGGTCCAGCTGTCCTGCGGCCAGCCGCCAGGAGTGGCTGCCCCCGAAGCAGAATCCGACGGTGACCACGGGGAGGTCGGCGCCGGCGCGGGCGCGCAGGTGCGCGACCGCCGCGGTGACGTCGGCGTCGATGCCCTCCGCCGTGGTCCGCGGGATGTGCGCCTGCCAGTCGAAGTCCTCCGGCCGCACGCCGTCCGGGCAGACCCCGGCCGTGCGGCCGAACCAGTCGATGGCCACCGCGGCCAGCCCGGCCTCGGCGAACCGCTCGGCCAGGGCCACGTAGTAGGGGTGCAGGCCGCGGATGTCGGGAAGCACGACGACACCCACCCGAGGTGGGGACGCCGGCGCGGCGTACGCGGCGGAGAACGCGGAGTCGTCGGCCGCCGTCAGGGTGAGCAGGCCGCGTTCGGCGACCTCACCGCTCCGGGGTGGTGCGGGTGGGCGGCTGTCGTGGGTGTGGCACACGGTTCGGTTCTACCGCGCCGGAGGCATCGCCGCCTGGTCCCGGCGGTACCGGTGCGCGGCCGCCGGGACGCCGGCGCAGGCCGGCAGAGGCGTGGCGACGCCGAGGACGTCAGTCCCCGGCAGCCTCGTCCGCGGACTCGGGCCGACCACCGAACACGTCGGCGGCGACCTCGCGGCGGGCATGGGTCAACCACTCGTGCTGCCTGTTGGCCTGCTCGATCAGCCCGTCGATGACATCCACGTCGACGCGGTCGTCGACCGCCGCCACCTCGCGCAGCGTCTCGAAACCGCTGCGCTTGGTCCGGACGGCGGAGGCGAGGAACTCGAACTCCACGAGCGAGCTCAGCGGCGAGCGGCTCATCAGCCGGCCGTTGAGCTTGATCCGGCTCAGCTTCTCCCCCACCCAGAGGCCCGCCTGCTTGTACCAGCGGATCGACAGCCCCAGCTCGGCCATGACGCCCTTGAGGAGGTCGTGCTCCTCGTGCAGTTCGTCGAGCAGTTGCTGGAGTCGCCCTCCGTAGACGCTGCCGCGGTGCGCTCCGATCATCCGCTTGACCAGTTCGATACCCCCCACCGAGGCAGCCAGGTGGTCGTTGCAGTAGATGGTCAGCAGCTCGGCATGGCGAATCCCGCCGCGGGTGGCTTCGGACACGGGAACTCCTTGGATCGTGACGGCCAACGGCCTGATTGTCATCGGCAACCGGTGACGTCGCACGCCAGCGACGAACTCTGCGGGCAGCCGGCCGCGCAGGAGCACCGTGACGGGCACGGATGCGGCCGCGCATGGTGCGCCGACGTAGGTGACGGCCCCTCAGGGTCGCGACGTGCGCGAGCGTTCAGAACCGCCAGGTCATCGGCGCGGCGCTCGTGACCATCCCCTGGTCCGATGCCCCATAGCCGGCATCCGCGCTCGCTCTGGCGGCGAAGTAGATCACCAGCCAGATCACCAGGACCACCAGGATGACGCCGACGACGAGCGCGAAGAGACGCCCCAGCGACCGTGGTCTGCGCTGCTCGGGATCGGCCGGCCGGCGGTTCTCGCGCCGGTGACCGGACCCGTCGGCCGGGCTTCCCATGAGTCCTCCTCCGGGGCGGGTCAGGTCGACGTGCCGGTACCCCGGTTCGTCGCCTCGTCGACAGATGGACCGCGGGCTGTGCGCCCGGAAGGGCACCGGGTCATGGCCCCGCCCCGGTGACCGCGGCCTTGCCCGATCCGGCGGTGTCCCGCTCACGGGCACGTGCTCGCTGCGGTTCGACGGTGTACTTGGGATCCCGCGCGCTGGCCATGCCGGCGTCGAAGATCCCGAACCGGGTGAGTACCGACCCGGTCGTCACCAGTGCCCCGCTTCCCACCGCGGCAGCCCGGCTGCGGCCGGCCAGGAGGGCCAGGCCCGCCCCGGTGGCCGTGCACCCGCGCGCCGCCTTCAGCAGCTTCCCCGCCCGGCCGGTCCGGTACGGCTCGCTGACCAGGCCGTGTCCGTGCTCGACGCGGTGCATCGCCGCGAGCTCGATCGCCGCGCCCATGGCCGCGACCTTGCGTGCGGGCCCCGCCTCGTCGAGCGGCGTGAGGGCCATGGTGATGCCCCCGCCCGCGGCCATGGCGGAGCCGGCGAAGACGAACGGCAGTTCCCGGTGCGCCTCGTGCCACGACGGGACGGCGGTGTTGGTCAGCAGTGCCGCCGTGTACGTCGTCATCGGCCCGCCCAGGACCGCTGCCCCGACGCCCGTGAACCGGCGCAGCAACGGGAACCAGCCCAGCAGGTGAGCGCCGGCCGTCGCGGTGGTCAGCGCGCTGAACGGCGCCAGGATCCACGACCCCACCGACAGCGGTGAGGTCGTCTTGAGCACCCGCAGCATGTTCAGGAACCGGCTCGGCTTGCCCAGGTCGTGGATGAGGAACCCCACCGAGGCGAGTGCCCCGCCGCCGGCGGTGAGATGCGCGACGCGGGCCAGCGCCGGGCGGCGCGTCCCCTCGGCCAGGGCGCCCAGGACGGCGGACGTCCCGGCGGCGCCCCCGAGGAACAGGTAGAGCGGCACGTCCGGCGTCTTCCACACCGGTGGCTTGATGACCGGCCGGCCGTAGTACGAGGTGAACTCGGCCTCGTCGACCATCGGGATCTCGCCGCGGCCTCCCCGGCGGCCGCCTCCGCGGCGCCGCCGCTCGCGGTCCTGCGCCGGCGGACCGTCGGCCCGCCGCCAGCCGGCACCCGGCACCCCGACTCCGGAGCCCTCGGGTGCTTCCCCCGCGGTCATCGACGCCGTCCCACGAAGGCCGAGGCGACCAGCCCGAGCACCATCGCCGCACCCGCGCCGACGGACTTCCACATCGCCGGCAGGTCGCGGGTGGTGACCACCGGGTCCGGTGGCAGGCCGTAGACCTCCGGTTCGTCCAGCAGCAGGAAGAACGCCCCCGCTCCCCCGACGCCGTCGGTCTCGTCCCGCCCGTAGAGCCGCGCCCCCTCCACGCCCTTGGCCTGCAGCGCCGCCAGCCGCTCGTCGGCGCGCGCCTGCAGCGCATCGAGATCGCCGAACTGGATCGACTCGGTCGGGCAGGCCGACGCGCAGGCCGGCTGCAGGCCGTCGGTCAGCCGGTCGTAGCAGAGCGTGCACTTGAACACCCGGCCGTCGTCCTGGCGCTGGTCGATCACCCCGTACGGGCAGGCGGGCACGCAGTAGCCGCAGCCGTTGCAGATGTCCTCCTGCACCACCACGGTGCCGAACTCGGTGCGGAACAGCGACCCGGTCGGGCAGACGTCCAGGCAGGCCGCATGGGTGCAGTGCTTGCAGACGTCGGAGGACATCAGCCAGCGGATCTCCCGGTCCCCCGAGGACGTCTGCAACGGCGCCGACTGCTCCGCCGTCGTCGCCGACGCGGGCACCTGCGGATGCACGACCGGCGGGTCCTCGAGCGGCCGCTGCCCGCCGGCAGCGCCCGGGAGTCCGACCGTGGGCATCGGCAGGTCCACCGCACGGCTCTGCTCGACGAAGGCGACGTGCCGCCAGCTGTTCGCGCCGAGCATCCCGGTGTTGTCGTAGGACGCCCCGGTCAGGCCCAGGGCGTCGACCGTGCCCTCAGCGTCGTCCATGGGCAGGAGGTTCCACTCCTTGCACGCCACCTCGCATGCCTTGCAGCCGATGCACACCGAGGTGTCGGTGAAGAAACCGACGCGGGCGGGGTGGTCGTCGGCGTAGCCGCGGTCGCCGGTGACGTCGGGAACCGGGCCGAACAGCCGGTTTCCCGGATCCTCGCCGGTGAACGCCGCGCTGGCCGAACTGATCGTCGTCATGACCGCTCCTCGATCGGGGCTCGTCCGTTGGGGCCCAGCCGGCCGCTCGCGACCCCCGCCCGCCGGCGGTAGCCCTCCACGAACTCGACCAGTTCCGGTCCCCGCGGCCGCCGGCCGGGCCGGATGTCGCAGGTGGCGACCTTGGACTCCTGGATGTGCACGTTGGGGTCCATCACCACGCCGAGCAGGTCGTTGGCCGAGTCGCCGGTCGTGATGCCGTTCTTGCCCCAGTGGTACGGGAGGCCGATCTGGTGCACCTCCCGCCCGGCGACCCGCAGCGGCCGCATCCGCTCGGTGACCAGGACCCGCGCCTCGATGGCGCTGCGCGTGCTGACCAGCGTCGCCCAGCCCAGGTGCTCCAGCCCCCGCTCCGCGGCCAGCTGGGGGCTCACCTCGCAGAAGAACTCCGGCTGCAGCTCGGCCAGGTACTCCAGGGTCCGGCTCATCCCGCCGGCGGTGTGGTGCTCGGTCAGCCGGTAGGTGGTGACGACGAACGGGAACGCGTCGCTCATCGCGGGGTTGGCCCGGTTCCAGGCGCCCCGGAGCTCCTTGCGCGACGGGTTCGCCTGCCGGGAGTACAGCGGGTTGGGCACCGGCGACTCGGCCGGCTCGTAGTGGGTCGGCATCGGTCCGTCGGCCAGCCCCGCCGGCACGAACAGCCAGGCCTTGCCGTCGCCCTGCATGATGAACGGGTCGGTGCCACCGAGGGCGTCCTCGGCCTCGGCGCCCTCCGGCGGCACGTGGTCCGGCCGCTTGGTGGCCTGGAAGTCCGGGACGTCGGGGCCGCTCCACCTGCCGGCGTCCTCGTCCCAGTAGACGTACTTCTTGCGCTCGCTCCACGGCTTGCCGTCCGGATCGGCGGAGGCCCGGTTGTACAGGATCCGCCGGTTCATGGGCCACGCCCAGCCCCACTCCGCCGCCACCAGGTCCTGCTCGAGGTGTGGCTTCTTGCGGTTGGCCTGGTTCACCTCGTCGGCGAACACCCCGGAGTAGATCCAGCAGCCGCAGCTGGTCGAGCCGTCGTCCTTCAATGCGGTGTAGCCGTCCACCGCCGTGCCGTCCGGTCCGGTGCCGCTGATCTCGCGGAGCACCCCGTGCGCGCTGGGCTCGGCCAGGGGGCCGTGGGTCGGGTAGTCCCAGGTGAGGTCCAGGATCGGCCGGTCCCGCGGGTCGGTCGACCCGGCGAGCTTCTCCCGGATCAGCCGACCGAGGTGGAAGTAGAACCACAGGTCGCTGCGGCAGTCCCCGGGGGGCTCCACCGCCTGGGAGTGCCACTGCAGGAGCCGCTGGGTGTTGGTGAACGAACCGTCCTTCTCCACGTGCGCGGCGGCCGGGAGGAAGAAGACCTCGGTGCCGATCCCCTCGGTCGTCAGCTCACCGGTCTCGATCTCCGGGCCGCTCTCCCAGAAGGTGGCCGACTCGATCAGCTGCAGGTCGCGGACGACGAGCCACTCGAGGTTGGCCAGCCCGAGCCGCGCCATCTTGGCGTTGGCGTGCCCGACCGCCGGGTTCTCCCCGACCAGGAAGTAGCCGGGCACGGTGCCCTGGATCTGCTGGGCGACCGTCTGGTACGAGCTGTGGTCGCCGGTCAGCCGCGGCAGGTAGCCGAAGCAGAAGTCGTTCTCCGGCTGCGCGGCGTCGCCCCACCAGGCCTTCAGCAGGCTGACCGCGTACTTCTTCATGTTGCCCCAGTAGCCGACGGAGCCGGCCGCCTCGGCGATGAAGTCGTCGAAACTGGCGTCCTCGCGGGCGTGCGGCATCGGGATGTAGCCGGGAAGGATGTTGTACAGCGTCGGGATGTCGGTCGACCCCTGGATGCTGGCGTGCCCGCGGAGCGCCAGGATGCCGCCGCCGGGCCGGCCCATGTTCCCCAGCAGCGCCTGCAGGACGCTGGCGGCGCGGATGTACTGGACCCCCACGGTGTGGTGGGTCCAGCCCACCGAGTAGACGAAGGCGCTGGTGCGCTCGCGGCCGGAGTTGCTGGTGAGCGCCTCGGCCACTTTCAGGAACAGCTGTGGCTCGATGCCGCACACCTCGTGCACCATCTCCGGGGTGTAACGGGCGTAGTGCCGCTTGAGCACCTGGAAGACGCAACGCGGGTGCTGCAGCGTCTCGTCGCGCCGGGGCTTCCCGCCGACGGGGATGCCGCCACTGCCGGACTGCTCCGAGGCGCCCTGCTCGTGTTCCTCCGCATCCGAGTCCTGGCCGGACTCGGCACCGACCGAGGCGCCGGAAGCCCCCGGCTTGGGCGACTGGCGCTGGCCGGCCGCGGCGGTGACCTCGACCCCCTCGTACTGCCAGGTGGTCTCGTCGTACTTCCCCTGCTCCGGGTCGTAGCCGGAGAACAGCCCGTCGAGGTCCTCGGTGTCCTGGAAGTCCTCCCGCAGGATCGCGGCCGCGTTGGTGTAGGCGGCGACGTACTCGCGGAACTCCAGCTCGTGCTGCAGGACGTAGTTGATCAGGCCACCGAGGAAAGCGATGTCCGAACCTGCGCGCAGCGGCACGTGCAGGTCGGCCAGCGCGCTGGTCCGGGTGAACCGCGGGTCGACGTGGATGACCGTGGCACCGCGCGCCTTGGCCTCCATCACCCACTGGAAGCCCACCGGGTGGGCCTCGGCCATGTTCGAGCCCTCGATGACGATGCAGTCCGAGTTGGCCAGGTCCTGCTGGAACGTCGTGGCGCCGCCACGACCGAACGAGGTCCCCAGACCGGGGACCGTCGAGGAGTGCTATATGCGGGCCTGGTTCTCGACCTGGACGGCGCCCATCGCCGTGTAGAGCTTCTTCATGAGGTAGTTCTCCTCGTTGTCGAGGGTCGCCCCTCCGAGGCTCGCTATCCCCATCGTCCGGTTGACCGGCTTGCTGTCCTGCTCGTCCTGCCAGGTCTCGCGGCGGGTCTTCAGCACCCGGTCGGCGATCATGTCCATCGCCGTGTCCAGATCGAGGTCCTCCCACTCCGTCCCGTGCGGACGGCGGTACCTGACCGTCGTCTGGCGGGTGGCGCTGGTGACCAGGCTCTTGCTGGCCGCACCCTTCGGGCACAGCCGGCCGCGGCTGATCGGCGAGTCCGGGTCGCCCTCGATCTGGACGACCTGCTCGTCCTTGACGAACACGCGCTGCGAGCAGCCGACGGCGCAGTAGGGGCAGACGCTCTGGACGACCCGGTCGGCGGTCGCGGTCCGCGGCGTGAGGGTGTCGGTCCGTTTGCTGCGTACCGACTCACCGCGACCCGAGGGATCGGAGCCGGTCAGCTGCCGGAACACCGGCCACGCATCCAGCCAGGTCTTCATGAAGTCCTCCCGTGGCAGTTCTCCCCGTGGACGGCGGACGGGTCGCCGGCGGTGCCGGCCCGGTACCGGCCAGAGCAGCCCGCCGCCGGCCCGACGTTCCCGACCCTAGTTCCGGCCCGGCCTGCCCGCATGTCCCCGGCCGGCCCGGTGGCCGGCCGGGCCCGGCTCGCCGAACATGGGCCGGATGAACGGGAAGCCGGATGCCGTCGTCGTCGGAGCTGGGCCCAACGGGCTGGCCGCAGCCCTGCGCCTGGCGGCCGCCGGGCTGCGGGTCCAGGTCGTCGAGCGGAACGCACGGGCCGGCGGGGGGATCCGGACGGCGGAGCTGACCCGACCTGGCTTCGCCCACGACATCTGCGCGTCGGTGCACCCGATGGCCGCCGCGGCCCCGTTCTTCCGTGAGTTCGACCTCCCCAGCCGGGGGGTGCGCCTGCTCCACCCGGACATCCCCTACGCCCATCCGCTCGACGGCGGGCGCGCAGCGCTGGCCCGACCATCGCTGGAGGAGACCGCGGAGGCTTTCGGGCCCGACGGGCCGGCCTACCGGCGGCTCCTCGGCCCGCTGGTCGAGCACGGCGACGAGGTGGTCGACTTCATCCTGGGCAGCGCGTTCCGCCGGCCTCCGACGCACGGCATCCCGGCGCTCGGGATGTTCGCGGTCAACGGGTTGCCCAACGTCCGGTGGCTGATGCGTCGCTGGTTCCGGACCGATGAGCCGGGAGCTCTGCTCGCCGGTGCGGCAGCCCACGGGATGCTGCCCCTCACGCGCGCCCTGACCGGAGGGCTGGGGTTGCTGCTGGGCATGCTGGCGCACCACGCGGGCTGGCCGCTGGTGCAGGGCGGGTCGCAGCGGATGGCCGATGCGATGGTGACCGCCCTCGAGGAGCAGGGTGGCGAGGTGGCCACCGATCACGAGGTCACCGACCTGCGCGAGTTCGACGGCGTGCCCGCCGTCCTGCTGGACACGACACCCTCGGCCTTCGTGCGGATGGCCGGCGATCGCGTGCACGAGGGCTACCGGCGTTGGGTGTCCCGCTACCGGCACGGGCCCGGGGTCTTCAAGGTGGACTGGGCACTGTCCGAACCGGTGCCCTGGACCAACCCCGCGGTCCGCCGGGCCGCCACCGTGCACCTGGCCGGAACGCTCGAGGAGACGGTCGCCGCCGAGTCCGCCGCGGCGGCCGGCCGGCACGCCGAGCGGCCGTTCGTGCTCGCCGTCCAGCCCACCGTGGTGGACAGGACCAGGGCGCCGTCCGGCCGGCACGTGCTCTGGGCGTACGTCCACGTCCCGCACGGTTCCGACGTCGACATGACCGATCGGATCGAGGCGCAGATCGAACGGTTCGCCCCCGGCTTCCGGGACACCGTCCTCGACCGGCACACCACGAACGCGCGGCAGCTGGAGGCGTACAACCCGAACAACGTCGGCGGTGAGATCTCCAACGGTGAGGCCTCCCTGTGGCAGATGCTCGCCCGCCCGGTGCCGCGGTGGAATCCCTACAAGACGCCCCTCCGGGGCACGTACCTGGCATCCGCTGCCACCCCGCCGGGACCTGCGGTGCACGGGATGTGCGGGGACAACGCCGCCCGTGTGGCGTTGCGCGAGGTCTTCGGCGTCGGGGAACCCCCTCCGCTGCGCCCCGCTCGTCCCTGACCCCGGGCGGGGGGCCCCGGCATCGGTTGGCGCGGGCACCCACGGGTAGGCCAGACCGGGTAGTTCCCAGCGCCGAGGAGGACCCGATGACCGAGAGCACGCCGGGCAGTTCGACCAGCGAGCTGCTGCAGTCGCTGAGCGCTGACCTCAGCGCCCTGGTCCGCCAGGAGCTCCAGCGGGCTCAGCAGGAGGTGACCGGCAAGGCCCGGCAGGCCGGTCGGGCCGGTGCGCTCCTCGGTGCCGCCGGGGTCCTGGGCGCGATGGCAGTCGGCAGTTCGACGGCTCTGCTGGTGCGCCTGCTGGACCGTCGGCTCTCCCCTCCCGCGTCGGCCGCCCTGGCGACCGGTCTGTACGCCGGCGGTGCCGCCGGCCTGGTGGCCGGCGCCCTCGCGGAGCTGCGCAGGGCCTGGCCGCTCGTGCCGGAGGAGACGGTGGCCGGCTTGCACGACGACGTCCGGGCCGCGGCGCCTCCCGGACGCCCGACGAGCTGAGAGGCCGCCGTCACGCGTCCAGCGACGCCCGCCGAGCCCCCGGGACCACGCGCTCCGAGGGACCCGGCACGGACGGGACGGGCGACTGCCGCTCCGTGTCACCGCCGGCACGGACCACCCGCCACAGCAGGACGACGACGGCCAGCAGGTAGACCGGCATACCGGCCATCCACATGACCGCACCGGCCACCTGCTGGTCGACCACCGCGTCGAAGCCGTGCTCGGCGGCCGTTCCGACGTAGACGTCGTACCAGGGCGTCGTCGAGAACAGCATGACGCCGCCGAGCACCGCCTCGCCCAACGCCGGGATCAGCACGGCGACCAGACCCGCCACCAGTTGCCCCAGGCGCCGGCGCGGAACGCGGAGCACGTTCCACCAGAAGACCAGGGCGGCCACCAGGAAGGTGAGGTGCTCCGCGATGTGCACCGGCGTCGACAGGACGGCGGCCTCGTACGCGGCCGGCAGGTGCCAGGCCAGGACGACGGCCAGGTAGAGGACCGCGACGACCAGGACGACCGCGGGGTGGCGGGCCCCCCGCACGAGCCGCGCCCACGGCCGGGCGACGAGCGACCGGGCCGGCTCGGGCAGGGCCGCGATGATCCGGGGCAGCGGGTCGGCGAGCACGAGCAGCGGTGCGACCACGAGGGTAAGGAGCAGGTGCTGGACCATGTGGGCCAGGAGGTAGTCCTCGCCGAGCCGATCGATCGGTGAGGCCAGCGCCGCAGCGAGCGCGACGATGCCGAGGACCCATGCCACTCCCGGCCCGGCGGTGGTCCACGGCGACCGGCGGCGCGGCGCCGCCCAGGCGAGCAGGCACGGATAGCCGACGGCGACCGACCCGAGGAACGCCAGCGGCAGCACCGGCCAGTCCGCCGCCGCCCCGCCCACGTGGGCGAGGACGCTGCCCGTCGTCCTGTCCTCGGTCACCGGCGTCCTCTGGTCATGGCCTCGTCGAGCACCCCGTCCGTCTCCAGGATCTCGTGCCGGCCACCCACCGCAGCCGGTCGACCCGCCCAGGTGTTCCGGGTCCGTCACCTGCGGTTGTGCTGCGGTGCGGAGCCGCTAGGGTCGCAACGGTACGGGGACGGCGCACCCGGCCGCCCTGCGCACCGGCACGACAGGGGGTCTGCGATCTTGTCCACCGAAGCCCTGCCGGTGGCGGCGCCGGCGCCGGGCTCGGTGCTCGATCCCGTGGGCCCCGACGCCGCGTCCATCGCGGGTCTCACCTGGTTCATGATCGTCCTCGGGGGCCTGCTGTGGCTGGCCACGGTCGTGTTCCTCGTCCTCGCGCTGCGGCATCGTGCGCACCGGGCACCCCGGCGCAACACCCGGGGCGCCAAGGCCTTCATCGCGGTGTGGGGCGTGGTCATCCCGATGATCGTCCTGCCCGCGGTGTTCGCCTACAGCCTCGTGGTGGGCATCGGCATCTCCCGGCCCGCACCACCGGAGGCCCTGGACATCGAGGTCGTCGGCTACCAGTTCTGGTGGGAGGTCCGCTATCCCGACAGCGGCGTGGTCACCGCCAACGAGGTGCACGTGCCCGTCGGCCGCCCGGTCCAGCTCCAGCTGACCTCCGCTGACGTGATCCACAGCCTCTGGGTGCCGCCCGTCTCCGGCAAGGTCGACCTGGTGCCGGGCCGGGAGAACACGATGACCTTCCAGGTCGACGAACCCGGCACCTACCTCGGCGAGTGCGCCGAGTTCTGCGGCATCCAGCACGCGCGGATGCAGTTCGTGCTGGTGGCCCTGCCGGAGGAGGAGTTCCAGGAGCACCTGCTCGCCTTGCGGCTGGCCTCCGGAACGCCGGACACCGACCTGGAGAGAGCCGGCCGGGACGTGTTCCTGGCCGCCTCCTGCGGCGACTGCCACCGCGTCGAGGACGTCAGCGAGGGAGGGGTGGCCCCGGCCCCCGACCTCACCCACCTGGCCTCGCGCGAGACGATCGCCGCCGGGATGCTGGAGAACAACCGCGGCAACCTGGCCGGCTGGATCCTCGATCCGCAAGGTCTCAAGCCGGGCGTGCGCATGCCGCCGAACAACCTCGGCGGCGACGAGCTGCAGGCGCTCCTCGCCTACCTGGAGAGCCTGGAATGACGCTGCTGCAGGCCCGACCCGGCACCGAGGACCGGCTGGCCGCGGCCTGGGCCACGCCCCGCGGTCTGGCCGGATCCCTGACCGCGCTCAACCACAAGCAGGTCGCCCAGCGATTCCTCGTCACCGCGTTCGTCTTCTTCGCCCTCGGCGGCATCCAGTCGCTGTTCATGCGCTGGCAGCTGGGCAGCGCGGAGAGCACGTTCCTCGACGCGCAGACCTACAACGAGCTGTTCACCATGCACGGCACGACGATGATGTTCCTCTTCGCCGTGCCCGTCGGCGAGGCCTTCGCGATGTACTTCCTGCCGCTGATGCTGGGCACCCGCGACCTGCCGTTTCCCCGGCTGACGGCGTTCGGCTACTACATCTACGTCTTCGGCGGGATCTTCCTCTACGCCAGCTTCCTCTTCGGCGAGGTGCCGGACGGCGGCTGGTTCTCCTACGTCCCGCTCACCGGCGCGGAGTACTCCCCCGGCTCGTCCATCGACTTCTGGCTGCTCGGCGTCACGTTCGTGGAGATCGCGACCATCGGCGGGGCCATCGAGCTGGTGGTCCTCATCCTCCGCAACCGGGCGCCCGGCATGAAGATCAGCCGGATGCCGCTGCTTTCCTGGAACGTCCTGGTCACCGGGGTGTCGATCATCTTCGCGTTCCCGCCGCTGGTCGTGGCCAGCGTGCTGCTGGAACTGGACCGCACGGTCGGCACCCACTTCTACGACCCCGCCACCGGTGGCGATGCGTTGCTGTGGCAGCACCTGTTCTGGTTCTTCGGGCATCCCGAGGTCTACATCGTCCTGCTGCCCGGGCTGGGCATCGTCTCCACGATCGTGCCGGTCCTCGCCCGCACCCGGATCGTCGGCTACAGCCTGATCGCCGTGTCGACCGTCGCGATCGGCATCCTCGGTTTCGGCGTCTGGGTGCACCACATGTTCACCACCGGCCTGCCCCAGCTCGGGCTCGCGTTCTTCTCCCTGGCCAGCCTCTTCATCCCCATCCCGAGCGCGATCCAGATCTCGGCGTGGATCGCGACCCTGTGGCAGGGACGCGTGGTGTGGAAGACGCCGCTGCTCTACATCGTGGGCTTCATCGTCATCTTCGTGGCCGGTGGCGTCACCGGCGTGATGGTCGCCTCCGTGCCGTTCGACCAGCAGGCGCACGACAGCTACTTCGTCGTCGCGCACTTCCACTACGTCCTCATCGGCGGGATGCTCTTCCCGGTGCTGGCCGGGCTGTACTTCTGGTTGCCCAAGATCACCGGCCGCATGCTGTCCGAACGCTCCGGCAAGGTGAGCTTCTGGCTCACCTTCGTCGGGTTCAACCTCACCTTCTTCCCGTTGCACATCACCGGGCTGCAGGGCATGCCCCGGCGCGTCTACACCTACGCGGAGGGCACCGGCTGGGAGACGACGCAGGCGCTGTCCACGATCGGCAGCATCGTGCTCACAACCGGGCTCCTGGCGACGCTCGGCAACGTCATCTCCAGCGTGCGGTACGGGGAACGGGCCGGCGACGACCCCTGGGGCGGCGAGACCCTCGACTGGTGGGTGAGCTCGCCGCCGCCGGCCTACAACTTCCGGGCCGTCCCGGAGGTCGCCGGCCGCTCCCCGCTGTGGGACACCCGGCCGTTCCAGCCGCGGTACGACCCGTCGACGTGGCAGCAGGAGCTGCTCGAGCCACCGGGCCAGGTGCGGCAGGTCGTGCTCACCAGCCTGCTCGACGCGGTGCCCGAGGAGGTGATCACCCTGCCGAAGCAGTCCTGGTGGCCGCTGCTGATGGCGTTGTTCCTCGTGCTGGCCCTGGGCGGCGTGCTCGTCTCGGTCTACCCGCTCTCGCTCGCGGGCCTCCTCGGCGCGGTGTGCGTCGGGATCGCGTGGACCTGGAGCAGGGAGGACGGATCGTGAGGACCAGCGGGTACGCCGGCGACCCGGCGCCCCGGCCCGCCCCGGCCATCGCGAGGGACTCCGGCTGGTGGGGGATGCAGCTGACCCTCTGGGTGCTGATCTCGATGCTGGCCGCGCTGATCTTCTCCTACTACTACCTTCGGTCCGGCGCCCAGGCATGGCCGCCGCCGCCGGCCGAGGACCCGGTCCTGTGGCGCACCGGGATCGCCTCGGCGCTGCTGGTCCTCAGCGCGGTGCCGACCGTGGTCGTCCACGTCGCGGCACGCTCCGGGCGCGCCGGTGGGCGGCTGCCCGCCGCGCTGGCCGCCGCACTGGTCCTCGGCGCGGCGTTCCTGGCCATCCAGTTGGCCGACTACCCGGCCAACGACATCGATCCGCAGCGGGACGTCTACGGCTCGCTGGTCCTGGCTCTCGCCGGGTTCCACCACATCAACGCCGTTCTCGTCCTCATCGGGTTCGCCGTCGTCGCCCTGAAGGTGCGCGGGGACCGGATGCGGCCGCGCGAGCAGCAGATGGCGGTCATCGTGGCCCACTACTGGTACTTCGTCGTCGGTTCCTGGCTGGTGATCGCCTTCACCCTCTACCTCACCCCGAGGTTCTGGTGACGGCGGCGACCCCGGAGACGAAGCGGCCGGGCGTCCGGCCGATCGTCTTCTGGTTCGCGGTGGCGGGTGGCACGGCTGCCTGGCTGCTGCACCTGCTGGTCGGCTACTGGACGATCGAGCTGAGCTGCCCGACCGAGGGCCTCGGGCTGCCGGTGTTCCTCGTGATCCTGACGGTGGTCCTCACGGCCGCCGTCGCCGCTGCCTGCTACGCGGCGTGGTGGACGCTGCGGCACCTGCCCGACCCCAGGACCGGCGAGGTGGAGGCCCCCGTCGCACCACGGCCGCCGCTGTGGCCGACGAGCGAACGCCGTCGGGTGCAGCGCGAGCAGGCGCGTGAGTACCCGGCCCGCGCCTGGGACGCCGTGCCGGACACTGCGCGCAACCGCTTCCTCGTCACCGGCGGCCTGTACATGAACCTGCTGTCGCTGGGCATGGTCGGGCTGGGGATCGTGCCCGTGCTGGCGATCGGACCGTGCTGGTGAGGGGAGCGTGCTGGTGACCGGGCGATGGCGCGCCGGCGCGCCGACGGCGGCAGGCCTGCTGGCCGGGATCGTCGTCCTGAGCGGCTGCAGCAGTCTCACCGAGGACACCGGGGAGCCCCCCGGCGCCCCCCAGGCGGGGCAGGAACTGCTGCGCGAGTACGGCTGCCTCGCCTGCCACCAGGTCCCGGGGGTGCCCGGACCGCAGGGCAGCGTCGGTCCCCCGCTGGGCGGCATCGCCGACCGCCGCACCATCGCCGGAAGCCTTCCGAACACCCCGGACAATCTCGCCCTGTGGATCCTGGCCCCGCAGGAGATCAACCCCGACACCCTCATGCCCGACGTCGGCGTGACCGTCGAGGACGTCGACGACATCGTCGCCTACCTCTACACGCTGGAGCACCCGTGACCCCGTCCGACCGACGGGGACAGCGGCGGGGCGGAACGCTGCTCCCCCTGCTCGCGCTCGTTGCGGGATGCGTGGGGCTGACCCTCCTGGTGCAACCGGCCGACGCCGCCCCGGCGCCCGAGCCGGCGATCGTGGACGTCACCGCAGGTGGATCGCTGTACCAGCGGTACTGCGGGCTGTGCCACGCCAACAACGGCAGCGGCGTCCCCGGGACCGGGGCCGCCGCCGGGCCGGACCTGCGCGGCCTGCCGGTGGCGTACGTGGATCTCACGATCCGGACCGGCCGGATGCCGATCGTGCACGACGAGGTGGGCGCGATCGAGGAGCAGCTGACGGCGGAACAGCGGCGTGCGGTGGTCGCGTGGATGACCGGTGCCTTCGACCTCGAAGGGGTCATCCCCGAGGTGCTGCCCGGCGATGCCGGTCGGGGCCAGCTCCCGTGGCTCACCAACTGCGCCCCCTGCCACAGCGCGGCCGGGCAGGGCGGGATCTCCGCGGACGGGTCACTGGCCCCCGACGTCACGGACGTCGACCCCACCGGCGTCGTCGAGGCCATTCGGGTGGGCCCGTTCGAGATGCCGCAGTTCGGGGACGAGACGCTCAGCGAGCAGGAGGCCGCGGACATCGCGGCCTACGTGCAGGAGCTGGCGTCCGCCGACCCGACACCCCTGGGGCTGACCGGCATCGGCCGGGTGTACGCGGGCGCGGTCACCGGCGTGCTCGCCCTGGTCGTGGTGGGCGCGCTCGTCCTCGTCGTGCGGACCAGGCGGCAGCCGGCGGTCCCTCCGCCCGGCGTGCCCCCGGCCGACGACGTGCCGCAGAGCCCCGAGGGCCCGGCCGCAGGCGACGACGCGGGAGCCCGGAGGTGAGCGCGGCCGGCCCGGACGCCCCCGATCGGAGTGTCCTGCGCGGCCCCGTCCCGGCCGCGGTCGCCGGAGCCACGCTGCTGCTGGTCGCCGCCTTCGTGGTCGGGCTGGTCGCCGGGTGGCCGACCGAGGTGATCGGCTCGGTCCTGGGCATCGGCCTGCTCGGCGCCGCCTTCTTCGTCGCCCAGGTCCGGCCGCGCACCACCGCCGAACGGGTCTGGCCCGACGAGCGCCGGGCCGGGGACGCCCCGGTGGCGGCCGCGGTCGCCCGGCACCCGGTGCGCCGCCGGTGGGTCCTCGGTGGCGCCGGGCTCGGCGCGCTGGGCGGCATCGGGCTGCTCGCCTGGCTGGGGCGGGACGAGCCCCGCGGGACCCCGTGGCGGCGCGGCGTCCACGTGGTGACCGCCGACGGCGATCGCATCCGGGCGGACGAGGTCCCCGTCGGTGGCTTCGGCACGGTGTGGCCCGAGGGCTCGACGCGTGTCGACTCCGCGTCCGCCGTCCTCGTCCGGCTGTCCGGTGATGCCGAGCCCCCGACCGTGCTCGAGTGGGTGGTGGGTCGGCGCATCGTCGTCTACTCGAAGATCTGCACGCACGCCGGCTGCCCGGTCGGGCTGTACCAGGAGACCTCCGACCAGCTGTTCTGCCCCTGCCATCAGGCGACGTTCGATGCCGCGCACGGCGCGGTGCCGACGTTCGGACCGGCCTCCCGCCCGCTCCCCCAGCTGCCACTGGGCGTGGACCGTGCGGGCTTCCTGGTGGCGACCGCGGGCTTCCCGGTGCCGGTGGGACCGGTGCGCGGATGACCGTCGTCGAACGACAGGAGACCCCCGGCCGCTGCGGCGACCGGACCGCCCGGAACGGCGCGCCGCGGTGGCTGCGCGAGCTCGTCGTCCCCACGCACTGGTCCATGCTGCTCGGGCCGGTCGCGGTGGTGTGCTTCCTGGTGCTGCTCCTGACCGGCGCGGTCCTGACGTTCTTCTACGCACCCTCCGCGCAGCCGGTGGTCCACGACGGGTCCTCGGCGTTGTACGCCGGACGCGAGCTGCCGGCCGCCTTCTCCTCCGTGGTGACCATCAGCGAGGACGTCCCCGGCGGGCAGCTGCTGCGGCGGGTGCACCGGGTGGCCAGTTACCTGTTCGTCGCGACGATCCTCGGCCACCTGCTGCGGGTGTTCCTCGGCGGGGCCTTCCGCGGGCGCCGGGTGACCAACTACCTGATCGGCCTGGTGCTGCTCCTGCTGGCGATCGTGCTGGGTTGGACCGGGCAGAACCTGATCTACGACGTCGTCACCGGGAGCAGCGTCCGGATCGGCTACACGATCGCCTCCAGCATCCCCTGGCTGGGCCCGGAGCTGGCCGATCTGGTGTTCGGTGGACCGGACGCCTCCGACGCCGTCCCACGGCTGTTCTGGTTGCACGTGCTGGTGCTGCCGGTGGTGTTCGTGGCCGTGCTCGGCCTCCACCTGTGGCTGGTCGTCCGTCACCGGCACACCGTGCTGCCGGGACGGAGGATACCGGGCGGCCGGACGGCCGTCGCCGCCCCCAGCGGCGAGGGGCTGCGTTCCCGCCTGCTGCTGCTCGCCCTGCTGACGACCGCGGTGCTCGTGCTCGCCGCCGTGCTGGTGCCCTTCAGCGACGTGGTGCACGTCGGCCCGTACGTGGCGGGCGCGGCCAGCAACGACATGTACCCGGACTGGTACATGCTGTTCGCCGAGGGCGGGATCGCGCTGCTGCCCGCGGTCGACGTCGCCGTCCTGGGCACCACGATCACCAACCCGCTGCTCGGGGGGATCCTGCTGCCGGGGCTCATCGGCGTCGCCGTCCTGGGCTACCCCCTCGTGGAGCGCCTGTTCCGGCGGCGGCCGGCGGCCGAGCTCGACGTGAACGAGAGTGCGGTCGAAGCACCCGGCCGGGTCGCGTTCGTCACGGCGGTCGCGGTCCTGGTCACGGTCCTGTCCCTCGGCGCGGCGAGCGCCACCATCGCCGAGATCCTGGTCGTCTCCCCGCAGACGGTGATGCGGGTCCTGCGGGTCGCACTGGTGGCCGCGCCGCTCCTCGCGGCCGTGGTCGCCTACTGGTACGCGAAGCGGCAGCGCGGCTGAGAAAGGACCCCGTCCTCCTCACCGCTCGCAAGCTCGCGGCGAGCCTCTGGACGGGGCCTGGCTGTTTCACCTGGCGGCGGCGACGCTCACCGAGGCGTGCATACCGGCCGGGGAGTGGCCCGTCAGCGTGCACTCGAGGTGGACCGGGCTGCCGCGCGCCACCTGGACCTCGAGGATCTGGCGTTCCCCCGGGGGCAGGACGGCGCTGCGACCGATCTCCCGGTCGCCCTGCCTCAGCACGACGTCGTGGGCCGCGCCGCCGGCGTTGGTCACCACGACGGTGACCGGTCCGGCCTCCAGCGTGCCCACCGACAGCGAGAACGCGTACTCCTGCATGCCGATCCGCAACTCGCTCGCCGGCGGCCCGGCGGGCACCGGCGCGGGGTCGGTCGTCCCGCAGGCGGCGAGGAACAGCGCCGCCACCGCGGCCAGGGATCTCACCGGTCCCCCAGCAGCGCCCGGACGCCGGGAGCCGCCGGAGAGTTCGGGGCGAGCTCGAGGAAGCGGCTCAGGGTGTCGATCGCCTCGTGCGCCCCGGCCGCCTCCTGCGCCAGACCGAGGACGAGCAGGACGTCCGGGTCGTCGGGGTACCGCCCGGCGAGTTCCCGCATCGCCGGCAGCGCCTCCGCACCCCGGCCCGCCCGGACCAGCACGTTGCCGCGGAGCAGGGCGACGTCGTCGGCCGCCGGCTCCAGCGCCAGTGCCCGGTCGTACGCCTCGACCGCCGGGTCGACCTGCCGCGCGCGGTCGAGGGCACGGCCGAGGGCCAGCCACGCGGCCGGATCCTGCGGTCGGGCTTCTGCCTCGGCCCGCAGCGCCGCGACACCCGCCGCGGGGTCCGCCGCCCCCGGGACGTCCCCCGTGACCGGATCCCCGGTGCCCCGGTCTCCCACCGCCAAACCCACGCCCACCCCCGCAGCCGCGAGCAGGACGACCGCCGCCCCGGCCGTGACCACCCGTCGCGGCAGCACTGCGCCGGGAGCCCGCACCCGCGCGGACGTCTCCCGCGCGCGGTACCGACGGACGGCCGCGGCCAGCCGCCGGTCGGCCCCGGCCACCGCCTCGGCGTCGGCCGGGTCGTCCTCCGCCGCGGCCAGCCGGGCATCCAGGGCTTCCCGCAACGACTCGCCGGCCGGGGAGTCGTCCGGCACCAGCGCACCGGCACGGTGCGCCGCGAGGGCCCGGCGAGCCGCTCCTCCCACGGCGTCCTCCGCCGGTTCCGCCGGCGCGCTGCGCGCCCGGTGCAGCCAGCGCCAGGCGAAGACCCCACCGGCCGCGACGGCCAGGGCCGGCAGCAACCAGGCCAGCAGTCCGGCGCCGGACGCATCGGGGCTGAGCAGGACCTGCTCCCCGTAGCGGTCGACGAAGTACTGCCGGACCTGGTCCGGGGTCCGGCCTTCCCGGAGCTGGTCCTCGATCACCTGCCGGGCGCTCGCGGCGAGGACCGACGCGCTGTCGGCGACCGACTGACCCTGGCAGGTCGGGCAACGCAGGCCGGCCGCCACGGCCTGGACCTGTTCGGGGATCGACGGGGAGCCCTGCGGCGCGGCGGCGCGCAGCAGTCCCAGCACCGCGAGGACCACCACCCCCACGACGACCGCCGCGCCCGCCGCCCGACGCACGGGCATCACGGTGCGTCGACACCGAGCAGCGGGACCACCTGCTCGGTGATCCAGTCCGCGTCGACCTCGCCGATCGTCTTGGCCACGACCGTGCCGTCCCGGCCGACGAGGTAGGTCTCGGGCAGCGCGAAGGTTCCCCAGGCGACCGCGTGGGTTCCCTCCGGATCGGTGACGGTGGGCCAGCGGGCTCCCCCGAACTCCGCCAGGAAGGCGCGGGCATCGTCGGGGTCGTCCCGCACGTCGACCCCCACGATCCGCAGGCCCCGCGGTCCGAGGGACGCCGCCGTGGACGTCAGCAGGGGGTGTTCGCGCCGGCAGGGCTCGCACCACGATGCCCACAGGTTGACCAGCACCACCTCGCCCCGCCAGTCGGCGAGGTCGAACCGGCTCCCGTCGAGCGTCTCCCCTGCCAGCGGCGGGGCGGGCTGCCCGATCAGCGCCGAGGTCGACGCCGGGGAGTCGCCGCCCAGCCGCGCGGCGAACAGGCCGCCGACCAGCGCGACGACCGTGACGAAGACCAGGACGGCCGGCCAGCGGCGGCGTCGAGGTGCCGGCTCGGACGAGACGCCGGTCGGCGTGGTCACACCTTCACCTCCTCGGCCTGGTGTGCCGGGTCCCGGGGCAGCGCCGCCGCGGCCGGCTCGCGCGGCAGCCGGCGGGGCCAGCCGGCCGCCACCGCACCCACGATCATGACCGGGACCGACATCCACAGCCACAGCACCATCGGGTTGACCACCAGCCGCACGGTGGCCGTGCCGTCGTCCGGGTCCACCTCCGTGAGGACCAGGTAGGCGTCCTCGGTGAGGGTCGTCCGCACCGACGGCGTCCCGACCGCCTGGGTGAGCGTCGGATAGGTGCTCAGCTGCGGGGCGTGGACGCCGACGTCGCGACCGTCCTCGCGCAGCAGCAGGTCGGCCGCCACCGACGTCCGCCGGTCATCGGCCGACCGCCGCACCTCCTGCAGGGTCGCCGTCCAGTTCCCGACGCGCACGGTGTCGCCCACCGCCAGCTGCTGGGTCGCCGAACTGCTGTAGGTCGACGACGCCGCCACCGCCACCGCCGCGAGCACGAAGCCCAGGTGCACGAGCAACCCGCCGTAGGTGCGCCGCCGGTCGAGCAGGGTCCGCCCGGCCGCGCCCGCGAGGGGGCCCGGTCGCAGCGCCCGCGTCCGCGCCACGTCCAGCACCACCCTGGTCAGCGTGGCCCCGGCGACGAACACCGCCAGCCCGAAGGTGAGCAGTGCGGGGACCCCGCGCAGCCCGGACAGGCCCAGCAGACCGACGGTGGCCAGGCCGGCGAGGGCGGAGGGCAGCAGCTGCCGGGCCACGCGCCGGCCCTGGGCCCGCCCCCACGGCAGGAGGGGGCCGATCCCCATCAGCAGGATGACGAGGAGCGCCAGCGGCACGGTCATCCGCGTGAAGTACGGAGCGCCGACGCTGAGCCGGTCGCCGGTCACCGCCTCGACGGCGATCGGGAAGGTGGTGCCGAGCAGGATGGTGAACGCCAGGCCCGCCAGGAGGAGGTTGTTCGCCAGGAAGGACGTCTCCCGGGAGACCGTCGCCAGCAGTGGCTCGTCGTCGCCCAGGCGGTCCGAGCGCCACAGGAACAGGAGACCGGCACCCAGGACCACGGCCAGCAGGAACCCGAGCAGCACCGGACCGATCGCCGACCGGGTGAACGCGTGGACGCTCTCGACCACCCCGCTGCGGGTGAGGAACGTGCCGAACAGGACGAGGACGAAGGTGGCGATCGCCAGGGTGAGGTTCCACAGCCGCAAGGTCGGCCGCCGCCGCTGCACCATGACCGAGTGCAGCAGCGCGGTGGCGGTGAACCACGGCAGCACCGAGACGTTCTCCACCGGGTCCCACGCCCAGTAGCCGCCCCACCCGAGCACCTCGTAGGCCCACCACCCGCCCATGACGACGCCGGCGGTGAGGAACGCCCACGCGGTGAGCGTCCAGGCGCGGACCACGGCCACCCACGCCGGGCCGGTGCGCCCGGTGACGAGGGCCGCGATCGCGTAGGCGAACGGAACGGCCATGCCCACGTAGCCGAGGTAGAGCAGCGGCGGGTGGACCCCCATCAGGGGGTGGTCCTGCAGCAGCGGGTTCGGTCCCGGCCCGTCGGTGGGAACCGGGCTCACCCGGTCGAAGGCGTTCCCGGCGAACAGGGCCAGCGCGAAGAAGAAGGCGCCCAGCACGGACAGCACCGAGATCGCCCAGGGGTGCAGGTCCCCGGCTCGGGGATGGACGCGCACCATCGCCAGCGCGGTCAGCCCGGTCAGCACCAGCAGCCACAGCAGCAGCGACCCCTCCAGCGCCGCCCACAGGCTGATCACGGTGTAGTACAGCGGCACCGCCCGTCCGCCGTTCTCGGCGACGTATCGCACGGAGAAGTCGTGCTGGACGAGTGCGTCGACCATCACGACGACGGCGACGACGGCGCCGAGCAGGGCACCGTACGTGCCGATCCGCGCCCACCGGCCCGCCTCGCCGGCCTCCCGCCGCCGGGCCGCCACGGCCCACGCCATGGTGGCGGCCGTGGAGCACACCAGACCCAGCGTCAGCCCGAACGAGCCGAGCAGCTGCCTCATCCGCCGTCCTCCGCGGGGCGGCCGGTCCCGCCCGCCGGGGCACGGTACTCGTTGTCGTGCCTGACCAGGAGCACGTCCGAGCGGAAGACGCCGTCGGCGCCCAGGCTGCCCTCGACCACGGCACCCTGGCCCTCCTGGAAGACCCCGCGGGGCTGGCCGGCGTTGATCACTAGCACGTCCTGCACCCCGTCGGTCAGCTCGAACCGCACCCCCTCCGCCGTGGTCCCGACCGTCCCGGCCACCACGAGTCCGCCGAGGCGGACCCGCTGGCCCTGCAGCTCCGGATCGGCCACCAGCTCGCTGGTGGTCCGGTAGTAGACGAGGCTGCCCTGCAGTCCGGCGACCGCCAGCACGCCGACCGCGACGAGGACCACGCCCGCGACCAGCAGCAGCCGCACGGGCAGCTGCCGGCGGGCGGTCGCGACATCGGCCGCGGTCACCGCGGCTTCCGCCCCGGACGGGTCCAGGACCAGTACGCGGCCCAGGTGCCTCCCGTCAGCAGGTATCCCGCGGCCACCCACCCCCAACCGCTCACCGCTGGGCCCTCGGGACGACGGCGAGCGCCTCGGCCGGAGCATCCGCCGGGGGGCGCGCGGCTCCCGCCACGGGGGCGTCGGCCGAGGCCAGGTCCCGCAGCCGGCGCCGCACCACCAGCACCCCGGCCAGCGTGAACGCCGCGACCGCGGCCCCCAGGGCGGCCGCCATCCACGGGTCCATCGGTGCCGGGTCCGGCGACAGCACCGTGGCCGGCTGGTGCAGGGTGCGCCACCACACCACCGAGAAGTGCACGACGGGCACGTTGACGAACCCCAGGATGCCCACGGCCGCAGCACGGCGGGCCCCCGCCGCACGGTCGTCCCCGAGGCCACGGACCCCCAGGTAGCCCACGTACACGAGCAGCAGGACGGCGGTGGTGACCAGACGAGGGTCCCAGACCCACCACACGCCCCAGACCGGCCGGCCCCAGACGCTGCCGAGCGCGATCGCCAACGCGGTCATCCCGACCCCGAGCTCCGCGGCGGCCTGCGCCCGGCGGTCCCAGCGCAGGTCCCGGGTCAGGAGATGGGCCACGCTGGCGACGAGGACCGCCGCGAAGGCCAGGTAGGCCAGCCACGCGGCCGGCACGTGCACGTACATCAGCCGCTGCGGCTCGCCCTGCACGGCGTCGGTCGGCGCGGCGACGAGCGCGAGGGCCACCGCGACGCTCGCGACCACCGCCGTGGCTGCGCCCAGGAGGCGGTCCGCCGTGCAGGGAGAGGGGGACGTCATCCGATCACTCCTCCAGCAGGACGGGGAACACGGCCCAGGCGGCGGTCAGCACGGCCACGGCGTACAGGGTCATGAGGATGCCCCAGGGGAGCACGGCAACTCCGGGAGTCGCCAGCTGGGTGCCGGCGAGCAGGGCCGGGAGGCCCGCCGGCAGGATCAGGGCCGCCAGCAGCCCGCCTCGCCGGGCGCCGGAGGCCACGAGCACACCGAACGTCGTCGTCGCTGCCGCGAGCGCCAGCGTGCCCACCGCCCCGCCGTACAGCGCCCCGGGCAGGACCGGGACCTCGAACAGCACGGTGACCAGAGCAGCGGACAGCACCCAGGTCAGGGCCAGGGCCGCCCAGGTCGCCAGCAGCTTGCCGGCGAAGAGCGGGCCGGGGGCGACGAGCCCGCGCAGCGCGTCCCAGCTGTCCTCCGCCATCTCGGCGCCGGCCACGGCGCGGGCCAACGGCACCGTGGCGACCAGCACCGCCAGCCACGCCGTCCCACCGGCCGTGGCCGCCAGTTGCTGCGGGCCGGGCCCGAAGGCCAGACCGGCCAGCACCACGAAGGCGGATGCGAACGGCGCCGTGGTGACCAGCGCCTCGCGGCCGGCCAGCTCCACGGCCACCTCCCGGCGGAACACCGCCGCGGTCGCAGCGCCGGTGGTCGGCTCCGTCACCGCAGCACCACTCGTCCGTCGTCGATCTCCAGGTGCGCGTCCGCCGCGGTCAGGAGAGCGCCCGGCTGGTGGGTGGCGACCAGGACCGTCCGCCCGTCGGCGCGCAGCGCATCGAGGACCGCGGCGAGATCCTCCGTGCCTCGGGTGTCGAGTGCGGCCGTGGGCTCGTCCAGGCAGAGCAGCGCCGGACGGCAGGCGACCGCGGCGGCCATCGCGGCACGGACGCGCTCACCGGCCGACAGCGTGCCGACCCGGCGGTGCGCGAGGGCCCGGATGCCGAGCAGGTCCACCGCGGCATCGGCGGCCCCCCGCCGGCCGGCCAGCCCGGCGGTGGCCGCCACGGCGTCCACGACGGTCTGCGCACCGCGCAGGCCTCCCCCGCCGCGGACGTACAGGGCTCGGCCGGCGCACTCCCGGCTGCCGCTGCTCGGACGCAGCAGCCCGGACGCCATGCGCAGCAGCGTGCTCTTGCCCGACCCGTTGGGGCCGGTCACCACCGTCAGGGTCCCCGCGGCCAGGGAGAGATCGAGCGCTGCCCACACCGCGCGGCCGCCGTGGATCCGGCTGACCCCGGTCATCTGCAGCGCCCATGGGACAGCGGCGGGCGGCGATCCGGCCGGGAACCGCCGGTCGCCGTCGGTCGCAGGCTGCCCGAGCACGGCCCCAGCGTAGGGCGAGCGACACCAGCCGAGCCATCACCGGGAACTCGCGACGTCGACGCGGACGGCGATGCACCGCTCGCGCGGCACGTCCCCGCCCCGGCGGCCATCCTGCTCGACGTCCGATCAGCCGCGCAGCAGCACCGCGACGCCCACGCACGCGGCTGCCCACAGGGCGCTGGCCAGCGTGCCGACGATGAAGCGCTCGGCCGCGGCGGGGGCGCGGAGCTCGGAGAACCGGCCCAGCCCCTTGACGGCCAGGATGACCGCCAGCCCCTCGGGCCAGCCGACCAGCAGCGTGCCGGCGACCGCACCGCGCTCCAGGACCCCGATCCAGGCTCCGCCGCGGAGGATGTCGGGGTCCTGCGGTCCGCCGGACACTCCTGCGGCTGCGGGGTCGGCGGCGCGCAGCACTGCCGTCGCCACCGGACCGCCACCGGTCACGGCGGCGAGCGCCGCGAGCAGCGCGCCGACCTGCACCGGCCCCGGCGTGCCTTCGGCCGGCCACGCGAAGCCCGCCGCCACCGCCAGTGCGCCGACCAGCGCGATCGCGCTCGCGCCGGACGGTCCGGGGCGGTCGCCGCGGACGACGAGAGCCAGACCGGTCAGGGTCACCAGGCCGAGCAGGAGGAGGACGGCGACGGTCATCCGGCGGCCCGCCCGAGCAGCCGGACTGCCGTGGGCCGTAGATCCCGTTCCAGGTCCCAGGAGGCCGCGGCCAGCCGCTGGCCCACGGCCTGGCGGGAGATCCCGAGCTCGGCCGCGGCCTCGGCCTGGGTGCGCCCGTCCTCCACCAGGTCGATCGCCTCCCACGCCTGGAGGCTGCGGCGTCCCACCAGCACGGCCAGCGCGCTGAGCACCGCCTGCGCGTCGCCGGCATCGGGCGGCACCGCGCCGCGGACGGCGAGCCTCATGGGGCGCTGCTTCGCTGCGTCGACGGCCCGGCGGGCGCAGAGGAACGCCGGCCCGGTGCCGGCGCGCGTGCTACCCGGCAGCGGCGTCTGGACCGCCCCGGCGCCGATGCCGATGCTCCAGCCGCCCAGCCGGACCAGCCGCATCGCGACGTCGACGACGACCTCGGGCTCGCCGAGCACACCCTGGAACTCGTCACCCGCGGTCCGCTCGAACGCCAGCAGCGCATCCACGACGCCGTTCAGCTGCGTCAGCACGTCGGCCACCCGGTCGGGACCGCGCCGGCTCGCACGCTGGTCGACGGTCAGCACGAAAGGCATTACGCAAGCCTCTCACCTTTCCTCACCTTGGGCAAGGTTCAGAGCTTGTCAACGATGTCGGCCGGAAATCCGCCCGTGGCGATCGGGCCCCATCCGGTCACGGTGATCCGCAACAGCGACTTGCCCTGGCGCGTCATCGCCGTGCGGTACTCCGCCCAGTCGGGGTGCTCCCCGCTGATCGCGCGGTAGTAGTCCACCAGTGGCTCGAGCGCGTCGGGCAGGTCGAGCACCTCCGCTTCGCCGTCGAGCTGAACCCAGGGCCCGTCCCACTCGTCGGACAGGACGCACAGGGACACCGCGGCGTCCCGCCGGGCGTTGACCGCCTTCGCCCGCTGCGGATACGTCGAGACCACCACCCGCCCTTCGGCATCGACCCCGCACGTCACCGGGGACAGCTGGACGCCACCACCGCCGCGGCGGGTGAGCAGCACGGCCCGGTGCCGCGGGCGGAGGAACTCCAGGAGCGCATCCCGGTCGGCCCGGTCGGCGGTGGCGATCTTCGGCATGCCCCGAACGCTACGACGGAGGTGTGACGATCGTTTCTCGGCCGGTCGCCCATGGGCGACTGTGCTGAGATCAGGACATGAGGATCCGCTTGCCCGGTCGCACCGAGCCGCCACCGGACGAGACCGCCCACGATGTCGAACCCGACCAGCCGACGCCGGAGGCCGGCGTCGTGCCCGCGACGCATGCGCCCGCCCCGACCAACGAGCGCGGGCGACGCCTCCGACGGGCGAGCCGGTCGCTGGCCGTCGCCTCTGCCGAGCTGCTGCTGATCGTCGGCGGGCTGATCGTCCTGGGGTACGTCCTGGGCAAGCTCTGGGTCGTCCTGCTGCCCGTCGTCCTCGGGCTGCTCATCACCACCGTGCTGTGGCCGCCCACCCGGTTCCTCAGGAAGCACGGCTGGCCGGGTGCCCTGGCGGCGGCGACCGTGCTGATCGCCTTCCTCGCGACGTTCGGCGGCATCATCGCGCTGATCGCACCGCCGGTCGTGGGGCAGGTGGAGGAGCTCGGGGCAGGCGTCAGCGCGGGTCTGCAGCAGCTGCAGGCATGGCTGACGGGCCCACCGTTCAACCTGGGCGAGCAGCAGATCGGCGACGCCGTCGACGACGCGATCAACTCGATCCAGGGCAACGCGCAGAACATCGCCAGCTACGCCGTCACCGGCGCCGCGGCCATCGGCTCCGGACTGATCAACCTCGTCCTCGCCCTCCTCCTGACCTTCTTCTTCCTCAAGGACGGGCCGCGCTGGGTGCCGTGGCTGGCCGCGCAGACGGGCCCGCCCGCCGCACCGCACGTGGCCGCGCTGTCCTACAAGACGTGGGCGACGCTCTCCGAGTTCATCCGCCAGCAGGCCATCGTCGGGTTCGCCGACGCCTTCTTCATCGGCCTGGGCCTGTGGATCCTCGGTGTGCCGCTGGTCCTGCCACTGGCCGTGCTCACCTTCTTCGGCGCGTTCATCCCGATCATCGGCGCCTTCGTCGCCGGCGGGTTCGCGGTGCTGATCGCACTGGTCGACAGCGGCTTCACGACCGCGCTGATCGTGCTGGGCATCGTGCTCCTCGTGCAGCAGATCGAGGGCAACGTCCTCCAGCCGATCCTCCAGGGCCGCGGGCTGAACCTGCACGCCGCCGTGGTCATCCTGGCCGTCACCGCGGGCGCCAGCCTCGCGGGCATCATCGGCGCCTTCCTCGCCGTCCCGGTGACCGCGCTCATCGCCGTCTCCTACCGATACGCGCGGGACCAGCTCGACGGGAAGTCGCCGGAGGTCTTACCCGACGGGACGCGCGCGCAGATCACCGCTGACGCCACCGGCGCTCATCTGATCCGCGAGAAGGCGTCCGCGCCGACGGGCCCGCCGGAGGGCGACGGCCCGGAGGGGTCGGCGCGCTGAGCGACCCATCCGGGCGACGACGGGCCCGGAGGGAATGCCGCGAACCCAAGCGGGGCTGTACCGGCAGGCGTGGTCGCTCATCGCGTCGAACGAACCCTCAGGAGGTCAGACCGTGCTCCAGCAACCGGAGGACCTGGTCGAACTGCTCCCCGCGGCCGACCGTTTCCTCGCCCGCGAGTCGCCGGTTGCCGACCCGTCGCAGCGCCGCGGGCTGGTGCTGGTGCACGACCTCGCCGGCGATTTCGACGCCGCCTCCGCCGGCACCCTGGCCGGCGCGCACCTGCTCGCCGCGCTGCAGCACGAGGTGATCGCCCGCTTCGACGCCGACAGCCTCGTCGACTACCGGGCCCGCCGGCCGCGCATGACCTTCACCAGCGACCGGTACGAGTCGTTCAGCGCGCCGGAGATCCTGCTGCACGCGGTGGAGGACGACGCCGGCGAGCAGTTCCTGCTGCTGCACGGCGCCGAGCCGGACTACGCCTGGGAGCGGTTCGTCGCCGCCGTGGGCGGGCTCGTCGAGCGGCTCGGCGTGACCTCCGTCGTCGCCCTGCAGGCCATCCCGATGCCGGTGCCGCACACCCGGCCCGTCACCGTGACCGCGCACGCCACACGCCGCCAGCTGATCGAGCCGTATCCGGTGTACTGGGGCGAGATGCGCATCCCCGGCAGCGTCTCGGCGCTGCTCGAGCTGCGCATGGGCCAGGCCGGGGTGGACGCCCTCGGGGTCGCCGCGCACGTACCGCACTACCTCGCCCAGGCCACCTATCCCGCCGCGTCGGTGACGCTGATCGAGCACCTCGAGCGGCTGACCGGCCTGCACCTGCCCACGGAGGCGTTGCGGCAGGCCGCGGAGGCCAACCGCACCGAGATCGACGAGCAGATCGGGCGGTCGGACGAGAACGCGGCCGTCGTCGCGGCGCTGGAGCAGCAGTACGACTCGTTCACCGCCGCCCGTGAGGGCACCGACCTGCTGGGCAGCGCCGGCGAGGTGCCCAGCGCCGAGGAGATCGGCGCGGAGTTCGAGCGCTTCCTGGCCGACCAGGACAAGCGACCTCGAGACTGAACCGGGGCGCCCCGGACCGAGTCTCCCAGCAAGGTGCCCGTTCCGACCGCACCCATGACCGCCCCCATACGCACAGGGGCGGTCACGCGCCCCCGTCGACCGCCGTCGCAGGCATCCGGGCGGGAACGGGCAGCCATGACAGGAGCGGGCCGCGACCGGGAGACCCCGGTCGCGGCCCGTTGCCGTGCTGGTGGTGCGATCGATCAGGCGACGGCGTCATCCATCGCCTTCCGCGCCGCGATCCGCTCCTCGGTCGCCGGCGCTCCCTGCGATGCTCCCGCGGCTGTCAGGCGACGGTGACGTGCTCGTTCGGCACGCAGTGCGTCATGACGAGGCCCGTGACGTCGCGCCGGCCGTTCTTGCCGAGGTTGGCGGCGCGCTGCTGCTCCTCCTCGGACAGGGTCTGGCTCTGCAGCGGCGGCAGGCCGCGGACGTCGTCCGCGGTGATGCCGAGGGCGTCGCCGACGCGCTGGCCCCACTCGTCCTCGCACAGGAAGAAGTGCCAGACCATCCGCTCCTGGATCTCGCGGCGGCACTGCTGCAGCGCCCCGACCAGGTTGCTCACCAGGTCGTCCCTCTCCCACTGCTCCGACAGCAGGTAGCGCTCGCCGGCCTGCTTGTAATCGTTGGTGCGCGGGATCCGCTTGCGGGTGAGCCGGCCGGTGATGACCGGACCCTGCTCGTCCTGCGTCGGGTAGGTGGCCTCGCGCAGGCCGCCGGTGATCGACGGCTCGTAGTTGACGTGCGGATTGTCACCCACGACGTCGCGGCCGTAGGACATCGGGCCGCCCTGCTGGTTGGTGTTCACCTGCACCTTGGGGCGGTTGACCGGCAGCTGCAGGTAGTTCGGGCCCACCCGGTAGCGCTGGGTGTCGGAGTAGGAGAAGGTCCGGCCGACCAGCATCTTGTCGTCGGAGAAGTCCAATCCGTCGACCAGCACGCCGGTACCGAAGGCGATCTGCTCGTTCTCGGAGAAGAAGTCCTCCGGCATCCGGTTCAGCGTCATGGTGCCGATCTTGCGGAGCGGGAAGACCTCCTCCGGCCACACCTTGGTGTCGTCGAGCGGATCGAAGTCCAGCTCCGGGTGCTCGTCGTCGCTCATCAGCTGGACGTGCAGCTCCCAGGACGGGAAGTCACCGGCGGCGATCGAGTCGTAGAGGTCCTTGGTGTGGGACCCGGTGCTCTGCGCCTGGATCGCCGCGCCGTCGGCGGCGGTCAGGGACTTGACACCCTGCCGGGGCAGCCAGTGGTACTTGACCAGGACGGCCTCGCCCTGGGCGTTCACCCACTTGTAGGTGTTCACGCCGAAGCCCTGCATGTGCCGGTAGGTCGCCGGCAGGCCGCGGGGGCTGAAGACGAGCGAGACCATGTGCAGGGCCTCGGGGGCCTGGCTGAAGAAGTCGAACGCGCGCTCGGCGACGTTGGCCTCGAAGGTGACCGGGTCGGGCTTCTGCGAGTGGATGAAGTCGGGGAACTTGATGGCGTCCCGGATGAAGAAGACACCCAGGTTGTTGCCGACGAGGTCCCAGTTGCCGTCCTCGGTGTAGAACTTCACCGCGAAGCCACGCGGGTCGCGGGCCATCTCGGAGGAGTCGCGGCCACCGGCCACGGTGGAGAACCGCAGCGCGACGTCGGTGCGCTTGCCCTTCTCCTGGAACAGCTTGGCGCGGGTGTAGTTGCTGATCGGCTCGTCACCGACGGTGCCGTCGGCCTCGAAGTAGCCGTAGGCGGTGACCCCGCGGGCGTGCACGACGCGCTCCGGGATGCGCTCCCGGTCGAAGTGGCTGATCTTCTCGAGGAACTGGTAGTTCTCCAGCGTGGCTGGGCCCCGGGCGCCCACGGTGCGCTGGTTCTGGTTGTCGTAGACCGGGTGGCCCTGACGGTTGGTCAGGACCGGCTTGCCGGCCTGGCTGGGCGCGGTGCCCTGCGATGCGACGTCGGTCATGCTCCTGCTCCTCCTCGGATGTCGTGCTCGTGGATCTGCGCTGACTGAGCTGAGGTGTCTGCCCGGCAGATCCGGCAGAGACCCCAGAAGACGACCTCGGCCTCGTCGACGACGAAGCCGGCCGCGTCGGACGGGGTCAGACAGGGGGCTGCACCCAGGGTGCAGTCCACGTCGGCGACCGCGCCACACGAGCGGCAGACCAGGTGGTGGTGGTTGTCGTCCACCCGCAGCTCGAACAACGCCGGCGCGCCGGCCGGCTCGATGCGGCGGGCGAGCCCCGCGGCGACGAACGCCTTGAGCACCCCGTAGACGGCCTGGGGCGACAGCGACGGGTGCAGCTGCCGAGCTCCCGTCACGATCGTCTCGGCGTCCGCGTGCGGGTGGCCGGCCAGCACGCTGAGCACGGACAGGCGAGGCCGCGTCACCCGCAGCCCGGCATCCCGCAACTGCTGCGGCCAGGTCGTCTCCATCGGGGACCACTCAACCCCGTTGTTTTGATCTGGTCAATTCAAAGATTCGCGCCGGTGGCCTCCGTCACCGCCGCCCATCCCGCCATCGTCGCGGCCCTTCAGGCGAAGACGATCGTGCGGTCGCCTTCGACGATCACCCGGTCCTCCACGTGCCAGGTGACCGCCTGGGCGAGCACCTGCCGCTCCACGTACCGGCCCACCCGGCGCATGTCCTCCACCGTGGCGCGGTGGTCCACGCGCGCCACCTCCTGCTCGATGATCGGCCCGGCGTCGAGTTCCGCGGTCACGTAGTGCGCGGTGGCCCCGATCAGCTTCACCCCGCGGTCGTGCGCCGCCCGGTAGGGGTTCGCGCCCACGAACGCCGGCAGGAAGCTGTGGTGGATGTTGATCAGCCGCTCGGGGAACCGCGCGCAGAACTCCGGGGACACGATCTGCATGTACCGCGCGAGCACGACCAGGTCGGCATCGCCGACGATCTCCAGCGCGCGAGTCTCGGCCGCGGCCTTCGTGTCCGGCGCCACCGGCACCTGGTGGAACGGGATGCCCGCCGCCGCCGCGACCGGCTCGAGGTCGGGGTGGTTGGAGATGACGGCAACGATGTCGGCACGGAGGTCGCCGGCGCGCACCCGGTAGACGAGTTCCTGCAGGACGTGGTCGGTGCGGCTCACGAACACGGCGATCGTCGGCCGGTGACTGGCGTCGACCAGACGCCAGGTCAGCCGCCACTCCCCCGCCAGCCCGGCCAGCCGCCGCTCCAGCTCGGCCCGCCGCTCGGCCAGCCCCGCGAGCACGAACTCCAGCCGCAGGGTGAACGTCCCCCCGCTGGGGTCCGAGGAGTGCTGCTGGGAGTCGGTGATGTTCGCGCCGACGTCGGCCATCAGACCGCTGAGGACGGCGACGATCCCGGGCCGGTCCGGACATCGGACGACCAGCCGCCCGACGTCGGTGAAGCGGTCGTCCTGCGCAAGAGCCATACCGGAGATGATCTCACCGGCGCCGGGGCGGTCCTCAGACCTGTGGCAGCCGGGCCCTGCGCCGGTCGGCGATGTCGAACAGGTCGCCCCACTCCTCCACCCGGTCCAGCACCTCCGCGGTGCGGAAGCGCAGCGCGCCCGGGTCCGCGCCGTCGCGGACCGCGTCGACCTCGTCCCAGCCGATCGGGGTGGAGACGGTGGCATCGGGCCGGGCACGCAGCGAGTAGGGCGCCACCGTGGTCTTGGCCGTGTTGTTCTGGCTCCAGTCGACCAGGACCTTGCCTGGTCGCAGCGCCTTCTCCATCCGCCAGACGACCAGGTCCGGAGTCTCCGCGGTGAGCTTCTGGGCCAGCTTCTTGGCGTACCGGCTGGGGTGGTCGCGGTCGCTCACGCGGATGGGGGCGTACACCTGCATCCCCTTGGACCCCGACGTCTTGACCACCGGGTCCAGCCCGTCGTCGACCAGCCGGACGCGCAACCGCTCGGCGAGGTGGCAGCACTCGGTGATGCCGGTGCCCGGGCCCGGATCGAGGTCCAGCACCAGCAGGTCCGGCAGGGCCGGCTGCAGCTTGCTGCCCACCTGCCACTGCGGCACGTGCAGCTCCAGCGCCGCGAGGTTCGCCGCCCAGGCCAGGTCCGCCACCGTCTCGAGGATGACCATCTCCAGAGTCTCCCGGCCCTTGGAGCTGCCGGGGCTGGGCACCGTGACCTTGCGGACCCAGTCGGGCGCGTGCCGGGCGCTGTTCTTCTCGAAGAACGCCTGCCCCTCCACCCCGTCGGGCCACCGGGTGAAGGTCACCGGCCGGCCCGAGAGGTGCGGCAGGAGGGCCGGCGCGATCCGCACGTAGTAGTCGATCACCTGGGCCTTGGTGAACGACACCTCCGGGAACAGCACCTTGTCGAGGTTCGAGACCTCCAGCTGCCGCCCGTCGACCCGTACCCGTTGTCTCACGGCTCCACCACCACGTCGGCGACGTCGACGTCCTCGCGCAGGCCGCGCCACGACGGGTGGCGCAGCCGGCCTTCCGCCGTCCAGCCGGTGAACGCCACCTCCCCGACGAGCTCCGGCTCCACCCAGCGCGCGTCCCGGGTGACCTCCCGCGGCAGCGCACCGGCGAACGGGCTGGTGCGCCGGGGGGCGAGGCTGCCCTGCAGATCGCGCAGCGCCCGGTCGGTGAAGCCGGTGCCCACGTGCCCGGCGTAGACCAGGCGGCCGGCGTCGTCGTGCACCCCGAACAGCAGGGAGCCGATCGTGCCCGCCCGCCGGCCGGCACCGGGGCGCCATCCGCCGACGACGACCGACTGCGCGCGGACGTTCTTGACCTTCCGCCAGTCGGGGCTGCGCGCGCCCGGCCGGTAGGGCGAGTCCAGCCGCTTGGCGACGACGCCCTCGAGTTCGTTCGCCCGGCTGGCGGCGTGCACCCGCTCGCCCCCGCCGCGGAACCACGGAGTGGTCACCCAGCGGTGCCCGCCGGGCGTCAGCTCGTCCAGGAGGGACCGGCGCTCGGCGTAGGGCAGGCCGGTGAGGTCCTGGCCGTCGTGCGCGAGAAGGTCGAAGACGAGGTAGGTGACCGGGCGGGCGACCGCGAGCCGGACGACCTCCGGCCCCGTCCGGTGCATGCGGTTCTGCAGCGCGCCGAAGTCGGGCCGGCCCGCCTCGTCCATCGCGACGATCTCGCCGTCGACCACGGCGCTGGGGCCGTCGACTCCCGCGGGCAGCGCGGCGAGCTCGGGATAGCGGACGGTGATGTTCCCGCCCTTGCGGGACCGCAGCTCCAGCCGGCCGTCGCGCACGGCGGCGACGGCGCGGACGCCGTCCCACTTGAACTCGTAACCCCAGGCGGCGTCGTCGGCCGACGGCAGCTCCCCCGCGACCGCGAGCATCGGCAGCGGGAGCTCGCCCGGATCGGGGGCGGTCACGTCAGGCGCTGCGGCGGGTCCGCTTGGCCGGCGGCTTGCCACCGGCGGCCTTCTCCGCCGGAGCCGCGGTCTTCTTCGCCGCCGGAGCCTTCTTCGCTGTGCTGCGCTTCGTCGCCGGGGCCTCGTCGTCCGCGGCCGGTGCCGCCTTCTTCGCCGCCGCCTTCCTGGCGGGCGCGGCCTTCTTCACCGGAGCCGCCTTCTTCACCGGCGCGGCGGGCTCCTCCTCGCCGCCGCGGGCGCGCTCCACGCTGCGGCGCAGCGCGCTCATCAGGTCCACGACGGCGGCGCCGCTGTCGGCGACCTCGGGCACCGGCTGGACATCGCCGCCGGTCGCCTTCGCCTCGAGCAGGGCGGCCATCGCCTCGCGGTAGTCGTCGGTGAACTCACCGGGGTCGAAGTCGCCGGACATCGAGGAGATCAGCGCCTCGGCCATCTGCAGCTCCTGCGGCCGGACGGCGACGTCCTCGTCCAGGAAGGCGAAGTCCGGACGCCGGATCTCGTCGGGCCACCGCATCGTGTGCAGGACCAGCACGCCCTCCCGGACGCGCAGCGCGGCCAGGGATTCCCGCTGACGGATGGCGATCTTGGTGATGGCCACCTGGCCGGCGTTCTCCAGCGCGTCGCGCAGCAGCACGTAGGGGCGGGTGGCCGGGCCGTCGGGCTCCAGGTAGTACGTCTTCTCGAAGTGGATCGGGTCGATCTGGTCCTGGTCGACGAACTCCAGCACCTCGATCTCCCGCCGGGAGGAGAGCGGCAACTCCTCGAAGTCCGCGTCGGTGAGGATGACCAGCTGGCCGTCGGGCAGCTCGTACCCCTTGGCGATGTCGCCGTACTCGACTTCTTCGCCGTCGATCGAGCAGACCCGCTTGTACTTCACCCGGCCGCCGTCGGCGGCGTGCACCTGGTGGAACCGGATGTCGTGGTCCTCGGTGGCCGAGTACAGCTTCACCCCGATGCTGACCAGGCCGAACGACACGGCGCCGCGCCAGATCGAACGCATGCCGCTCCTCCCACGCACCCGGTGCCCCGGGCGCTCCCGGGTCAAGATCGCAGGATAGGTCCGGACCGGCGCCTGCGGCACTCCGAACGGCGCGCCCGATCCCTCCTCCGGAGGACGGGGGGCGCGCCGGCCGGAGGATCAGGACTGCTCGTCCCCCTGGCCCTGCGCGGGGGCCAGCGCGCCGTTCTGGATCGAGTCGTAGACGAACTGCAGGACGTCGGAGCCGGCGACGGTGGTCATGGTGAGGGCTGCGAGGCGGGTCGCCCGCGGGGCGGAGACGTAACCGAAGACGAACGCCGTCCCCACCCACTGTGCCAGGCAGAACGGGCAGGTGAGCAGCTCACCGACGGCATGTTTCACCCCGCCGTGCTCCCGCACCTCCTCCTCGATCTCCGCGGGACCCGAAGCGCCCTGGAAGGCGGTGAACGGCGCCCGGATCGGCGCGGTCACCGGGTCCTTGGCCAGCCGGCGGGCGAGCCGGAAGGTCGCGATGGTGAGCAGTGCGGCGTCGCCCAGCGGGATCCGCTCGGGCAGCTGACGGCCGGACGCGCGCACCGCCACCGCACCGGCCGCCACCAGGCTCGAGTACACCCCCATCGCGCCCAGGGAGCCGCCCAGCGGGCGCGCCTCCCCGTTGGTGTACTCGCGCTTCTGGACCCGCGCCCACCGGAAGAGCGGAGCCCCGACCCGCTGGACCTCGTCTGCGATCGCCATGCCCTCCCGGCTACCCCGCCGCGGGCCGGCCATGCGGCGCCCGTCGGGGAGTGGGCCGATGCACACCGGCGCATGGCGGCGCACGGCCCGGGTAGGGCGGTGGTCCGACGCCGGTCCCGGAACCGGCTCCGGCGCCCGGCGACGGACGCCACGAGAACGACGCGCGCACGCCGCGCAGAGACGGAGGCACCGCATGACCCAGCCCGAGGGCCAGACCGCGCGCGACATCTTCCCGGCGGACGACGGCATCCCCGAGGTGGCCCAGGACGACTCCCCCACGCAGGCGTGGAAGGAGGACCCCCAGTTCGCGCCGCTGCCCGGCGAACGGGCCGGCGCCAGCGCCGACTTCGGCACCACGGCGTTCGAGCAGTCCGAGGGCGAGTCCCTCTCCGGCCGGCTCGACCGGGAGATCTCCGACGACTCGCCGGACGTCCGGCCCGCCGAGGACCCGAACCGGGCCGAAGCCCAGCTGGAGCAGGACACCTCCACCAGCCCGGACACCGACTCGGGGACCAACCGCACGGCCGACGACGTCGAGGCCACCGCCGACGTCCCGGTGGGTGGAGAGGGGCCCGAGGAGGGGGCCGTCCACATCACCGGGGGCTGATCCCACACCGCCGCATCTCCGCCGACCCACCCTCCGGAGACACCCCCACGGGTGTCTCCCGGGGGGTGGGTTGGCGCGCGCGCGGTCGGTTGTCTACGTTGGGTCAGCGGTTCAGCAGCAAGCCGCCCGTGCCGGACCGGTGGTCCGGCACACACCGTGTTCGACACCGGTGGGACGGGGACGTCGAGTCCCCGGACCGCCCAGCGGTAGATTGTCCGGGCGGTCCGCCGTCCGGGTGCCGCCGAGAGGAGCAACAGTCCGTGACCACTTCCGACCTGCCCGCCGAGGGGCAGCCCGACGTGTCGACCGAAGGCACCGAGGCCCCCTTCGACGACGTGATCACGCTCTCGACCTCCACCGACGAGGACGGCACGGTCACGGTCACGGTCGTCGGGGAGGTGGACACCTTCACTGCCCCCGTGCTCCGTTCCACGCTGGACAGCCAGCTCGAGGCGCAGCCGCGTGAGCTCGTGATCGACCTCTCCGGCGTCCAGTTCCTGGGCTCCGCCGGCCTCGCCGTGCTCGTCGAGACCCAGAAGTCGGCCCGTAGCCGTGAGGTCGCCCTGCAGCTGATCGCCACCACGCGTGCCGTCACCCGGCCGCTCGAGGTCACCGGCCTCATCGACCTGTTCACGATCGCCGACAGCCCGGCACGCTGATCGACGCCGGGTCCGTCCCGGCACCCGAGGAAGGCCCCCACCGGATCACCGGCGGGGGCCTTCCTCGCGTTCAGGCCGACAGCAGCTGGCAGACCGCCTGCTCCAGGACCTTCTGGGTGTCCCGGTCGGCCTCCACCTGGTCGGCCACCTGGAGCGCCTGGGCCACCGTCTCACCGTGCTCGAAGCGGTCGACCACCCGCGGGTCGACGTAGCTGGCCTTGCAGACCGCCGGCGTGTTCCCCAGCTGCTCGCTGACCCGCTTGTAGGCGGCGCTGATCACCCGCTTGCGGGCAGTTTTCGAGGGCGGCGGCGGCGCCTCCGCCAGCGCGGCCGCCATCAGCACGGTCGCCGTCCAGGTCCGGAAGTCCTTCGCGGTGATCTCGGCTCCGCTGATCTCCTTGAGATAGGAGTTGACCTCCGCGCTGGTCACGTCCTGCCACTCGCCGTCCTCGGTCTGGTAGGCGAGCAGGTCCTCCCCGGCGTCGGCCGGGCGCTCCAGCAGCTGGCGGACCACGGTGGCCGTGGGCCGGTCGGTGATCTCGACCTCGCGTTCGATGCCACCCTTGGCGGTGTAGGAGTAGAAGGTCCGCTCGCCACGGACCGACACGTGCGCCCGCTTCAGGGTGGCCAGTCCGTAGGTCCCGTTCTCTTCCTCGTACTGCTCGCTGCCCACCCGGAAGGCACCGAGGTCGAGCATCCGGATGGCGGTGGCGAGCACCCGGTCGCGGTTCAGGCCGCGGGTCCGCAACCCGGCCTGGACCGCATCCCGGACATCGGGGAGCTCACGGGCGATCTCCAGGACCCGCTCGTGCTTCTCCGCGTCGCGCCGGGTCCGCCACTCGTCGTGGTAGCGGTACTGACGGCGGCCGGCGGCGTCGACGCCGGTCGCCTGGATGTGGCCGCCCGGCCAGGGGCAGATCCAGACGTCCTTCCAGGCCGGCGGGATGGCCAGCTGCCGGATCCGGTCCAGGCGGTCGTCCCTGATGAGGGCGCCGTCGGTGTCGTAGTAGGCGAAACCGCGCCCGGCCCGCCGGCGTCGGTACCCGGGGCCGTGCACGTCGCTACGCCGCAGTCTCACGGGCGGTGGGTGTGCACCGGAGCCGTTCCGCAAACGCTCCCGGACACAGCGTCACACCTCAGCGGAGGTCGACCAGACCGTCCAGCCCGCTGATCTCCAGGACGTGGCGGGTGACGCCGCCCTCGGGCGCGTGCACCACCAGCCGCCAGGACTCGTCCCGCGCGATGCGCGCCATCGCCAGGACCACCCGCACGGCGGCACTGCTGAACAGGCTCACCCCGGCGAGATCGAGCTCCGTCGGGCCGGCGCCGCCGTGGCTGGCCTCCAGCATGCGGATCCGTAGTTGCTCGGCGGCCGCGGCGTCGACCGCGCCCCTGGCCCGCACGACCGGCCGCTCGCCGCTCCGGTCGACCACGACGTCGGCGTTGTCGGGCAGGCGGTGCTCGTCGAGGTCCTCCTCCGGCGTGCGGCGTAGCCGGAAGCTCAACGTGACCGTGGTACCGCCGTCCTCCGCCAGCGTCACGCCGTCGACCAGCTGGCGCATGATCAGCAGGCCACGCCCGCGGTCGCCGGGGTCGCGGTCCGGCGGTCGCCAGGCCCCCTCGTCGCGCACGGTCACGGTCAGGACGCCGTCGACATCGACCTGCGCGGTCACCGACATCGGCCCGGGCTCGCTGCCGCGGTAGGCGTGCTCGGCGGAGTTCGCGCAGGCTTCCCCGACCGCCACCATCACGGCGACCCGGTCCTGTTCCCCCATGCCGAGCTCGCTCAGCCAGGCGCTGAGCCGGCGGCGCACCCCGGGCAACGCCGAGGGCACCGCGACCAGGTCCATCCGGAGCGACTGCTGCGCGGTGGCCCGGCGGTGGGCCACCAGGACGGCGACGTCGTCGAGCCAGCCGTGCGGCCGGCGCACCCCTTCGGCGACCGCTGCGGCGAGCCCGGCCGCGGCCTCGACGTCGAGGGCACCCGGCGCGTCCAGCACTTCCCGGGCGACCTCTCCCAGCCGGTCCAGCGCCTCCGCGGGGGCGATCCCGGTGCCGGCGAGGGCGCCGTTGGAGAACAGGACGAGGGTGGCGCCCTGGGGCAGGACCTCCTCGTGCACGGGGGCCTGGGTGCCGGGCATGCTTCCCAGCGGTGGCCGCGGGGTCATCGCGAGGAAGGACGTGCTCCCGTCCGGCAGCACCACCAGGGGCGCGGGATGGCCGGCCGCGCTGTACACGAGCCGCCCCGAGGCGGCGTCCAGGACGCCGTAGAACACCGACGTGCCCTCGACGTCGTCCATCTGGGCGGCGAAGGCATCGAGCGCCGCGACCACGCCCGCCGGCTCCGCGTCGCGCAGCAGCGTGGAGCGCATCGCCCCGCGCAAGCGGCTCATCGCGCCGGCTGCGGGCACCCCGTGCCCCACTGCGTCGCCGACCACGAGCGCGACCCGTCCGTTGCCGAGGGGGACGGCGTCGTACCAGTCACCGCCGGCGACGGAGAGGTCGGTGGCCTGGTGGTAGCTGCCGGACAGGCTGACGTCGGGCAGCATCGGCAACGACGGTGGCAGCAGCGACAGCTGCGCCCGGTGGACGTCGTCGGTCGCCAGCGCCTCGAGCAGGACCAGCGCCCCGGCGCGTCCGCCCACCGTCATGGGCCGGGCGGTCGCCGTCGTCATCGGGCCGTCGTTCCCCAGGCTCCCGTGCACGGTCTGGGCCTGGCCGGTGCGCAGCGCGGTGTCCACCAGGTCGGCCACCGGGCGCCCGGAGATCTCGGGCAGCCCGTTGCGGCGCGCCTCCAGCTGCCGCGCGCGGGCGTTCACCCAGAGCGGTTCCGCGGCATCGGCGACCAGGCAGAACATGGCGTCCGGCGCGTTCTCGAGGGCGGCGAGCAGCACAGCGGAGCCCTCGTCCGGAGGGACGTCGGGGCCGGGTGGCAGACTGTCGGAACTGGCGCTCATCTCCGGCCAGGAAACAGCAGGGGCCCGGCCGCGGCAACCGCGCTCGGGCAGTGCGAACCCCGTGTGGACGGCCACGTTTCTGCGGCTGTCCCGCCGGGGTACGCAGCCTCCTTGTGCAGCAGCCGGGATGCCGGTCCGCGCCCCACCTGTGGCCGGGTCGCCCGGCGCGAGGAACCGCCGCGACTCGAGGGCCGAGCGCGCCGGCAACGAAGGAGCGGACGACGGATGGTCGACTCGAGGGGCACCCTCGCGCAGGACGGACGACGCCCGGAGCGGCTGGAGCTGCGGGTGCCCACCACACCGACCCAGCTGCCCGCGGTGCGGGCGATGGCCGGTGACCTGGCGATACGCATGGACTACGACCTCGACGCGGTGGAGGATCTCCGCCTCGCCGTCGACGAGGCCTGCGCGACGCTGACGTCGATCGTCCTGGGCGACGCCCCGCTGACCGTGGTCTTCGAGATCACCCGGGTCGGGTTGCGCATCGACGCCTGGGTGCCCACCGCGACCGGCACGGAGGTGCCGACCGACGGCTTCGGCTGGGCGATCCTCGCCGCGCTCGTGGATGCGGTCGAGGGCCGCCGCGCCACCCAGCGGGAGGTTCCCGCCGGGAACGAATCCGACGCGCCGGTCGCCGTCATCTCCCTCGAGAAGCACCTCCCCGGTCACCACACGACCGGGGTGGGCAGCGACTCGGGGCAGAATCTCTCGGTGGCCCGGTGAGCCGGTCGGCTGCCACCGACTCCGTCGAGGAGGAGCCACTGGACGCCACCCACGAGGGGCTGGCCGGCCCCTCGGACGAGCCGGCCGTCGACACGCCCGACGCCACCGCCGCGGAGGCGGAAGAGGCGCCGACGGCCGTACCGGCCGCACCGGTGGTCGAGCCCGACGCGCCCCCGCTGTCGGAGAACCGGAAGCGGGCCGAGCGCACGGCACCGCTGTTCGCCGAGCTCGCGTCGCTGGAGAAGGACGACCCGCGCCGCGAGCGGCTGCGGGAGATCCTCGTCGAGGAGCACCTGCCCCTCGTCCGGCACTTCGCCCGCCGGTTCAGCAACCGCGGCGAGCCCTTCGACGACCTGCTGCAGGTCGGCACCCTCGGCCTGATCGCCGCGATCGACCGTTTCGACCCGACCCGCGGGGTCGAGTTCCTCTCCTTCGCGGTGCCGACGATCACCGGTGAGATCAAGCGGCACTTCCGCGATCAGGGCTGGTCGGTCCGCGTGCCGCGCCGGCTGCAGGAGCTGCACCTCTCGCTGAACGCCGCCGTCGGCGAGCTGGCGCAGAAGAACGGCCGGGCCCCCACGCCCAGCGAGCTGGCCGAGCACCTGGGCATCCCCCGCGCGGAGGTGCTGGAGGGCCTCGCCGTGGCCAACGCCTACCGCAGCAGCTCGCTGGACGAGCGGCTCTCGGGCGACGACGACTCCCCCACCCTGGCGGCCACGCTGGGCGAGGAGGACGCCGCCCTGGAAGGCGTGGAGTACCGCGAGTCGCTGCAGCCGCTGCTGGCGACGATCCCGGCCCGCGAGCGCCGCATCCTGATCCTGCGGTTCTTCGGCAACATGACGCAGTCGCAGATCGCAGCCGACATCGGCATCTCGCAGATGCACGTCTCCCGGCTGCTGAGCCAGACGCTGGCCAAGCTGCGCGAGGGCCTGCTCAAGGACTGACCTCGGCATAGGAGGCTGTGCATACGGCTTCGGCCGCCGATCCGTATGCACAGCCTCCTACGCCTGGCGAGGCGCGGGCTCCGGGGCTACTGCTGGCCGTCGCCGTTCGCGTTGAACTGCTCCCGCACCACCGGGTCGGCCGCGGGCCCGCTGTCCCGCACGTCCTCGGTGACCTGGGACAGCGGCGGCGGGGTGGGGATCGCCGGCGCGGAGTCGGTGATGCTGGACAGCTCGATCTTCGCCTCGGGCTGGTCGGCCGCCCGGGGCAGCTGCGACTCGAACCAGCTGCTGGTGTCCAGACCGCCGCCGTCCGGTGAGCCGGCACCGGAGGCGCCCCGGGACGGGTCGACGTCCATCCAGGACTTCCCCTCCTGGGCGCCCCCGAGGCTGGCCAGCCCCTCGAGCGCCTTGCTGAACTCGCTCGGGACGATCCACATCTTGTTCGCGTCACCCTGCGCGATCTGCGGCAGCGTCTGCAGGTACTGGTAGGCCAGCAGCCCCTGGTCGGGCTTGCCGTCGTGGATGGCCTGGAAGACCGTCTCGATCGACTTCGCCTGGCCCTGGGCCTGCAGGTACAGCGCCGCCCGCTCACCTTCGGCACGCAGGATCCGGCTCTGCCGCTCGGCCTCCGCCTCCAGGATCGCCGCCTGCTTCTTGCCCTCCGCGGACAGGATCGCGGCGGCCTTCTCACCCTCGGCCGACGTGATCGACGCCTGCCGCTGACCCTCGGCGGTGAGGATGATCGCGCGCTTGTCGCGGTCGGCGCGCATCTGCTTCTCCATGGAGTCCTGGATGGACAGCGGCGGGTCGATCGCCTTGATCTCCACCCGCGCCACCCGCAGGCCCCAGGGGCCGGTGGTGCCGTCGAGGACCGAGCGCAGCTGGCTGTTGATGCCGTCGCGACCGGTGAGCGCGCCCTCGAGGTTCAGCCCGCCGACGACGTTGCGCAGCGTCGTCGTCGTCAGCTGCTCCATGCCGGTGATGTAGTTCGCGATGCCGTAGACCGCCAGCCGCGGGTCGGTGACCTGGAAGTAGACGACGGTGTCGATGCCGACCTGCAGGTTGTCGGCGGTGATGACCGGCTGCGGCGGGAAGGAGACGACCTGCTCGCGCAGGTCGATCGTCGCCCGCACCCGGTCGATGAACGGCACCAGGATCGACAGGCCGGGCGAGAGCGTCCGGCTGTACCGGCCCAGCCGCTCGACGACCTTCGCCTGGGCTTGCGGAACGATGGTCACGCTCTTGGCGATCACGACGATCACCAGCAGGGCGACGACGATCAGTGCGATGAGTGCCGCGTCCACGGCGGGCTCCCTTCCTCGGGGGTCAGCGCTGATCCTGCCCCGTCGGGTCCGCTGCGGTCATCACCCCTGTGGATCGATCACTCCAGCGCGTCGCCGACGATGGCGGTGGCGCCGTCCACCTGGAGGATGCGCACCGTCTCCCCCACGGCGAAGGACTCGCCGCCGTGCTGGCTGCGGGCGGTCCACTCGTCGGCACCCAACCGGATGCGGCCGCCCGACGAGTCGACGTCCGCGGTCACCTTCGCCGTCTTCCCGATGAGCGTGTCGACGCCGTCGAGCTGGAGGGGCGTCCGGTTGGTCAGGTGCTTGGTGGCGATGGGCCGGACGAGGGCGAGCAGCACGCCGGAGACGACGATGAACGTGACGATCTGCAGGATGGCCGCCCCGCCCAGCAGGGCGACGGTCATGCCACCGAGCGCGCCGCCGGCCAGCATGAGCAGCATCAGATCGAGGGTCATCACCTCACCGACGGCGAGCAGTCCCGCGCCGATCAGCCACAGCAACCAGGCAGCCATGTCCGGAGTCTGGCAGAGGGAGCGCCTCGGAGGGGTGCCGCGGCCCCGACGTAGCCTCGATCGGTGCACGACTTCCCGGCCGGCCGGCTCGCCGTGTGGGCCACCGCCTGGCTCACCGGACGCACCTCCTTCGACGAGGCCCTCCACGCCGTCACCGGGGACGCCGCCCACCGGGTGAGCGGGCTGCCGGGCACCGACGGCGCGGTTCCCCTCGGCGAGGCGCTCAGCTCCCTGCGCGGGCTGGGCGAGACCCGGTTGCGCCTGGTGCTCCCCGCCCCCGGCGACGTCCGCGGCCTCCCTGCGGTGCCGGGCCTGGCGCCGCAGGCCCTGGAGGCCGGTCAGGCCGCCGTCGGCGATCGGGTGGTCCTCGTGCCCGAACCGATCGGACCGGAGGTTCTGCAGTGGACGGCGTTCGAGCTCCACTCCGTCGCCCCGCCTCCGGTCGAGGGGACGCTGCGTGCCGCGTCGGGCGGCCTGGACCTGGCGATCACCGACTCCGCCCGCACCCTGGCCGAGCTGGATCTGGCCCGCTGGCACCCCGAGGTACCGGAGCTGCTGGCCGGCCTCGCCCGCCCGAAGCCGGCCCCGGGGCTGCCGGACGACCACGACCCGCTCGCGCTGTCGATGCTCGGCCGGGCGCTGCGGGTGGCCGCCGTCCTGGACCTGGCGATGGCCGATGCCCCCGGCGCGGCGGTCAACCACGCCCAGGCCGCACGACGGGACGCCGCCCTGCGCCCGCTCGCCGCCGCCGTCCGCGAGGCGGTGACCGCCGCGTACAACGCGGTGCCGCGCTGAAGAACCGGACCCGCTTCTGCATGGTCATGCATCGTCATGAATACTTGTGCTCGTGTCCAAGGTGCTCACCTCCCTCCCGGCCGGCGAACGCGTCGGCATCGCGTTCTCCGGCGGTCTCGACACGTCGGTGGCGGTCGCGTGGATGCGCGACAAGGGGGCGGTTCCCTGCACGTACACGGCGGACATCGGGCAGTACGACGAGCCCGACATCGCCTCGGTCCCCGGCCGGGCCACCGCCTACGGCGCTGAGCTCGCCCGCCTGGTGGACTGCCGGGCGGCGCTCGTCGAGGAGGGGCTCGCGGCGCTGACCTGCGGCGCCTTCCACATCCGCTCGGGTGGGCGCAGCTACTTCAACACGACGCCGCTCGGCCGCGCGGTCACCGGCACGCTGCTGGTGCGGGCCATGCTCCAGGACGACGTCCAGATCTGGGGCGACGGCTCCACCTACAAGGGCAACGACATCGAGCGGTTCTACCGGTACGGCCTGCTGGCCAACCCGGGGCTGCGGATCTACAAGCCCTGGCTGGACGCCGACTTCGTCACCGAGCTCGGCGGCCGCAAGGAGATGTCGGAGTGGCTGGTCGCGCACGGCCTCCCCTACCGCGACAGCGCCGAGAAGGCGTACTCCACCGACGCCAACATCTGGGGCGCCACCCACGAGGCCAAGACCCTCGAGCACCTGGACACCGGCATCGAGACCGTGGAGCCCATCATGGGCGTGCGCTTCTGGGACCCGGAGGTATCGATCGCGCCGGAGACCGTGACGATCGGCTTCGAGCAGGGCCGGCCGGTGACCATCGACGGCCGCGAGTTCGACTCCGCCGTCGACCTGGTGATCGAAGCCAACGCCATCGGCGGCCGGCACGGCCTGGGCATGTCCGACCAGATCGAGAACCGGATCATCGAGGCCAAGAGCCGGGGCATCTACGAGGCGCCGGGCATGGCCCTGCTGCACATGGCCTACGAGCGGCTGGTGAACGCGATCCACAACGAGGACACGCTGGCCACCTACCACAGCGAGGGCCGGCGCCTGGGCCGGCTCATGTACGAGGGCCGCTGGCTGGACCCTCAGGCGCTCATGCTCAGGGAGTCCCTGCAGCGCTGGGTGGGGATGGCGGTGACCGGCGAGGTGACGCTTCGGCTGCGGCGGGGCGAGGACTACTCGATCCTCGACACCGCCGGCCCGGCGTTCAGCTACCACCCGGACAAGCTGTCGATGGAGCGCACCCAGGACTCGGCGTTCGGGCCGGTGGACCGGATCGGCCAGCTGACCATGCGCAACCTCGACATCGCCGACTCCCGCGCGCGGCTCGAGCAGTACGCGCGGATCGGCATGGTGGGCGGAGCCACCCACGCGTCGATCGGCGCCGCGCAGGCGGCGTCCACCGGGCTGATCGACGCGTCAGAGCAGGGCGGCGCCGAGGCCATCGCCTCCCGTGGCACGGTCTCCGAGCACGACGAGCTGCTCGACCGCGCGGCGATGGAGTCGGGCACCGACTGACGCCATCCGGCCGCCTTGTGGGTGTTGTTCGCGCTCTGCGGGTCCTGCAGGACCGGCAAGGCGCGAGGAACACCCACAAAGGCGCCGACCGGGCGGGACTCAGGCGGTCGGGCGGGCGGGACGCGCGACGAAACAGCAGGCGGCCGGGCAGTTCGTGCCCAGGCGAGGCAGGCCACCGGCGCGGCGCTCCTCCAGCAGGCCGCGCAACGACTCCACGAACGCCGGGTGGGTGCCCGCCGTGGCCGCGCGGGCGAAGACCAGGCCGACCTCCTCGGCGGTCTCCTTCGCCTCGTTGTCGAGGTCCCAGATCACCTCGAGGTGATCACTGACGAACCCGACCGGGAACAGGACGACGGCGGACTCGCCGGCCTGGGCGAGCGCGCGCAGGTGGTCGTTGACGTCTGGCTCGAGCCACGGCATCGACGGCGGACCGCTGCGGCTCTGCCACACCAGGTCGAACGGCCGGTCCGGCGCGACCTGGGCCACCACCCGCTCGGCGGCGGCCATCAGCTCCGCCTCGTAGGCGTGCCCGTCGGGCCCGGCGACGGCAGCCATGGTGTCCGGGATGCTGTGCGCCGTCGCGACCAGACGAGCGCCGTCGCGGAGCTCGGCGGGCAAGGTGGCCAGGGCCGCGGCCAGCGCGTCGGCGTTCGCCTGCACGAACCCCGGGGTGTCGTAGTAGTGCGGCAGCTTCTCCGCCGTCGGGCCGCCTGGGCGGGTCGGGGAGGTCGTAGCCACGCGGGCCCGGGCGATGTCCTCGTGGTACTGCCGGCAGCCGGAGAAAGAGGCGTAGGCCGACGTGGCCAGGACGTAGACGTGCTCGATGCCGTCGTCGGCCATCTGCGCCCAGACGTCCTCGACGTAGGGCGCCCAGTTCCTGTTCCCCCAGTACACCGGCAGGTCGATGCCGGCCGCGGTCAGCTCCTCCTCGAGCGCCGCGAGCAGTGCCTTGTTCTGGTCGTTGATCGGGCTCACGCCGCCGAAGTGGTGGTAGTGCTCGGCCACCTCCTCCAGGCGTTCCCGGGGGATGCCGCGGCCGCGGGTGACGTTCTCCAGGAACGGCAGAACGTCGTCGTGGCCCTCGGCACCCCCGAAGGACAGCAGCAGCAGCGCCTCGCGGCGCCCGGCCGGGGCCGGCTCCGTCGACGGCGGCGTACCGCCGTTGTTGCGGACGGCGAGCGAAGGGTCCTCGTCGGGTCGCTGTCCCTCGGGCGTGATGTCGACGGTTGCGCGTGGCACGCTGTTCTTCTCTCCCGGGATGCGCGACGGATGCATTCACACGCCGACGGCGTGGCTCTATGACCTCACACGCCTACGGCGTGGAATCCCCCGTCGACGTGCACGATCTCTCCGGTGGTTGCGGGGAACCAGTCCGAGAGCAGGGCGACGACGGCCTTGCCCGCGGGCTCGGTGTCGGTGACCGACCAGCCGAGCGGGGCGCGGCCCTCCCAGGCCTCCTCGAACTGCTTGCTGCCCGGGATGGACTTCATGGCCATGCTGCGCAGCGGGCCGGCCGCGACGATGTTGGACCGCACGCCGTCGGGGCCGAGCTCGCGGGCCACGTAGCGGGAGGTGGACTCCAGCGCCGCCTTCGCCGCGCCCATCCAGCCGTAGACCGGCCAGGCCACGGAGGCGTCGAAGGTCAGCCCGACGACCGAGGACGGGTTCGCCAGTAGCGGACGGCAGGCCTGGGTGAGCGAGGCGTAGGACCAGGCCGACACCTGGAAGGCCGTCGCGGCGTGCTCCCAGGCAACCTCGGGAAACCCCTCCCCCATCGCCTCCTGCGGCGCGAAGCCGATCGAGTGGACGACGCCGTCGAGGCGGTCGACGCCCTGCTCGCGCAGCCGGTCGGCCAGCGTGGCCAGGTGCTCGGTATCGGTGACGTCGAGCTCCACGACCGCGGCCTCCTGCGGCAGCCGCTTGGCGATCCGCTGGCAGAGCGACAGGGCGCGGCCGAAGTTGGACAGGACCACCGTGGCGCCCTGCTCCTGCGCGAGCCGCGCGGTGGCGAAGGCGATCGACGCCTCCGTCAGCACCCCGGTGATCAGGACCTTCTTGCCTTCGAGAATCCCCATCAGTGCCCCATCCCCAGTCCGCCGTCGACCGGGACGACCGCCCCGGTGATGTAGCCGGCCGCGTCACTGGCCAGGAAGCGCACGACGCCGGCGATCTCCTCCGCCGAGGCGTACCGGCCCAGCGGCACCTGCCCCAGGATCTCCTTCTGCCGGGCCTCCGGCAGCTCCGCGGTCATGTCCGTCGTCACGAAGCCGGGCGCCACCACGTTCGCCGTGATGTTCCGGCTGCCCAGCTCGCGGGCGATCGACCGCGCCAGGCCCACGAGCCCGGCCTTGCTCGCCGCGTAGTTGGTCTGGCCGGCCGAGCCCAGCAGGCCGACGACGGAGGACACGAAGATCATCCGGCCCGAGCGAGCGCGCACCATCTTCGCGGCAGCGCGCTTCGACACCCGGTACGCGGCGGTGAGGTTGGCATCGACGACGTCGGTGAAGTCCTCGTCCTTCATCCGCATCAACAGCCCGTCGCGCGTGATCCCGGCGTTGCTGACCAGGACCTCGACCGGGCCGTGGTGCTCCTCGATCGCGCCGAACGCGCGGTCGACGTCATCGCTGCTGGTGACGTCGCACTGCACACCGAACAGCCCGTCGGGGGCACCGCTGCCGCGGTGCGTGACCGCCACGGAGTCGCCCTGTTCCTGGAAGGCCCGGGCGATGGCCAGCCCGATCCCCCGGTTACCGCCGGTCACCAGCACCGACCTACCCACGCGCCACTCCCCTGCCGACGACCACTGTTCTGCGTCGAACCTAACCCGTGGTCGCAGGTCACACCCCCTACCGGCCGGTAGGGCCGCAGCCCGTGACCTGCGTCCGGGCCGGACCCCGGCCGCACCGGGACCGCCCGCACCCGACCGGGTGCTACCCGGGGACGAGCACCGACCAGGCGGCGGGGTCCACCCGCCACGTGCGCGCGACCTCGATCTCGTCCAGCTCTCCGTCGGCGTCGACGGCGACCGCGGCGCCCGAGACCCGGACCTCGCGGCCCCGCACGACCAGGACGTCGGGCCGGTCGCCGTGCCGACCGGCCGCCAGCGCCGCCCCGTACGCCACCCGGGCCACCGGCCCGATCGCGGTGCTGATGACGACGTCGAGAAGCCCGTCGTCGGGCTCCGCGTCGGGAGCCAGCGGGGTGCCGCCGCCGATGGTGGCGCCGTTGCAGACCCCGAGCATCAGGACGGCGCAGCTGCCGTCGGCCGCCCACTCCGCCGAGGTCGCGATGCGCCCGTCGATCTCCACGCGGAGGTTCCAGCCCGCACCCGACAACCCGGCGATCGCGGCACCGAGGGGATACGCCGCCGCACCCAGCCGCCCCTTCAGGCGGACCGCCTCGGCGGCGGCCTCGGCCCCGACACCGACGTGGACGGCGTTGACGACGACGCCGCCGGTGTCGTCGCGGAGCAGGTCGACGCTGCGTGCGGTTCCGGCGAGGACCGCCGCGGCTCCGTCCACCGGATCCAGCGGAAGCCCGAGAGAGCGGGCCAGGTCGTTGCCGGTCCCGCGGGCGACGATGCCGATCGGCTCCTCCGGGGTCAGCAGCCCCACGCGGTCCAGCGCCGCCACCACGGCGTGCACCGAGCCGTCGCCGCCCAGGACGACGACCCGGCGGCCGTCGTTGCGCTCCAGGACCTCGTCGAGCTCGGCGGCGTCACCCGTCGCGGCCACCGCCACGTCGGCGCCCGTGCGCAGCTCGGCCAACGCCGCCTCGACCGCGTCGTCCTGCGCCGTGCCCGCGGCGCGGTTCACGACCAGCAGCAGACGTGGGGTGTCGCGCACCGCGCCTCCTGCCTTCGTCGGGGACCGTCGTGACGCCACGCGCCGGCCACTGACTGCCCGGCATACCCGGCAGCCAACACCACTGTCACCCGACCGGGCGCCCCGGTCCCGCGCACCGGGGCGTCGGGCCACGTGCGGTGCGGCGTGGCCGTACGACGCCGTCCAGCACGCTGACGTCGTGCGGTCGCCGACCGACGGCGCGCAGGGGACGCTGGGCGCGTCATCGATGGTGGCCGGGTGCGGCCGGGAAGGAGCAGGCGTGGCACGGGTACATCTGCTGGCCACGGGAGGGACCATCGCCAGCCGGCAGGGCCCGGGCGGGCTCGCGGCCGTCACCCCCGCCGCGGAGCTGCTGGCGGCGGCCGGGCCGCTCGGTGGGCTGAGCGTGACGACGAGCGACCTCGGCACCGTCGGCAGTTTCGCGTTCACGACGACGGACCTGCGGGAACTGGTGGCCGAAGCCCGCCGGTGCCTGGCCGAGGGTGTGGACGGCGTCGTCGTCACGCAGGGCACCGACACCATGGAGGAGACGGTGTTCTTCACCGACCTCCTGCACGATGATCCGCGCCCGATCGTCTTCACCGGGGCGCAGCGCCCGTTCGACGCCGCGGCGCCGGACGGCCCGGCCAATCTCGCCGACGCGCTGCGCGTCGCCGCCTCCCCCGCCGCCCGGGACCTCGGCGTCCTGCTCTGCTTCGACGGCGTGGCCTTCGCCGCCCGCGGCGTGCGCAAGATCGACACCCTGCGCAGCGGGGCGTTCGGGGCGCCCGGGCGAGGCCCGGCGCTCCGGCTGGCCGGCGACTCGGCGCTGCCCCTGTGCAGGCCCGTCCGCCCGGTGCCGCTGCCGCTCGACCCGGCGGCCGACCTGCCACGGGTCGACGTCGTCGCCTGCTACCTGGGCGCGGACGCCGCCCTGCTGCACGCCGCGGTGGCTGCCGGGGCCGCCGGCGTGGTGCTCGAGGCGTTCGGCGCCGGCAACGTTCCCCCGGCGGTCGCCGAGGCCGTCGAGCAGCTCGTCGCCGACGGCGTCCCCGTGCTCATCTGCTCCCGGGTGCAGGCGGGTCCGGTCGTCCCCCTCTACGCCGCCGGGGGTGCTCGTCTGGCGCGGGTCGGCGCCGTCTTCGCCGGCGACCTCAGCCCCTGGCAGGGACGGCTGCTCCTGGCCGCGGCCCTCGCCGTCGCGCCGGAAGATCCGCAGCGCGTGCTGGCCCAGCAGCTCGCTCTCTGATGCCTCGCCGGACCCGGCCGGGGGATGCGGCCCACCACTGGAAGGAAGCGGAACGATGAGCAAGGAGATCCTCGTGGCCTTCGGCGTCGACATCGACGCCGTCGGCGGCTGGCTCGGTTCATACGGCGGGGCGGACTCCCCCGACGACATCTCCCGAGGCGTGTTCGCCGGCGAGGTCGGCGTTCCCCGCCTCCTCGAGCTGTTCCAGCGCAACGGCCTGACTCAGACGTTCTTCTGGCCGGGGCACTCGATCGAGACGTTCCCGGTGCAGTTCGACGAGTGCGTCGCGGCCGGCCACGAGATCGGCGTGCACGGCTACAGCCACGAGAACCCGATCGCGATGAGCCGGGAGCAGGAGCAGGCCGTGCTCGACCGCTGCATCGAGATCATCGAGACGAGGACCGGGCGGCGCCCCACCGGATACGTCGCCCCCTGGTGGGAGTTCAGCGGCGTCACCAACGAACTGCTGCTCGATCGCGGTATCAAGTACGACCACTCGCTCATGCACCGGGACTTCGAGCCGTACTACGTCCGGGTGGGCGACTCGTGGACGAAGATCGACTACGCCGAGCCGGCGGACAGCTGGATGAAGCCGCTCGTCCGCGGTGACGAGACCGACCTGGTCGAGATCCCGGCCAACTGGTACCTCGACGACCTGCCGCCGATGATGTTCATCAAGTCCAGCCCGAACAGCCACGGCTTCGTCAACCCACGGGACATCGAGCAGATGTGGCGGGACCAGTTCGACTGGGTGCACCGCGAGCTCGACTACGCGGCCTTCACGATGACCATCCACCCCGACGTCTCGGGACGCCCGCAGGTGCTGCTGATGCTCGAGCGGCTCATCGAGCACATCAACGGGCACGACGGCGTCCGCTGGGCCACGTTCGACGAGATCGCCGACGACTTCCTGCGCCGCTCCCCCCGCCCCGGGAGGCGGTGAGCAGCCGTAGGGATCAGAGGGACCGGTACGGCCCTGCCGGGCGCATCCCGTCGACCGGCCGGGGTGCCGTCGTCACGGTCGGTCGGCGGCGGGCCGGGCGGCGCGGTAGGCACCGCCACCGTCGAGGGGTGTTCCGGCGGGGCGGTGCGCCCGCGTTTGCTCCTGCTTCTCCAGGCGGCGCGCGAAGATCACCGTGCCGACCAGGAACAGTCCGGAGATGATCAGCACGACGGCGCTGACCGCGTTGACGAACGGCAGCTCCACCCCGATCAGGGCGAGGACGCCCAGCGCGACGAGCACGAGCGCGGCGACGACGGCACCGGCTGCCCGCCAGGGGCTCCTGCCGACCTCCTCGATGCCCTGCTCCGCCTTGTCCTTCGCGTAGTCGAGCGGCCTCCTGGCCCAGGAGAAGCGGGTGGCCAGCACGGCCAGTCCTGCCGCCACGAGCACGAAGCCGGGTCCGGGGAGGACGAGGAGGCCGATCCCGGCAAGGGTCAACAGGCCGCCCAGGACGGCGACGACAGCGGTCTTCACCGTTCGGTTGTGCCCCGCACAACTGGATTCCATGCAGCGGAGTCCGAGCGTCGCGCAGGTGCGCGTCGCGGCACGACCGCAGCGGTCACCGGGACGCCGGAGACCTCGGCCCCGCGCCGCGCCGGACCCGGCTGGCCTCGGCCAGCTCGGCCAGCATCTGCTCGGTCGTCGGAAGGTCGACGCAGGCGTCGGTGACGCTCTTGCCGTACTCCAGCGCGCCGGGATCCCGGCGGTCCAGGTCCTGCCGTCCCGCCACCAGGTTGCTCTCCACCATCACGCCGCGGATCGCCCGCTCGCCGGCGGCCACCTGCCCGGCCAGGTCGTGCACGACGTCGATCTGGCGCAGGTGGTTCTTCTGGCTGTTGCCGTGGGAGGCGTCGACCACGACCACCTCCGGCAGACCGCGCTCCGACAGCTGCCGCTTGGTGTCGGCGATGTGAGCAGCGGAGTAGTTGGGGCCGTCCTTGCTGCCACGCAGGATCACATGGCCGGTGTCGTTGCCGGTCGTCGACAGCTGGGCGCTGACCCCGTGGTGGTCGACGCCCAGGAACTCGTGCGGCGCCCGGGCCGTCCGGACCGCCTGGATCGCCGTCTCGATGCTGCCCTCGGGCGAGTTCTTGAAGCCGACGACGGAGGAGAAACCGGACACCCGTTCCCGGGCGGTCTGGTCGGTGACGTTGCGCGCGCCGACGCCGTTGTAGGTGACCAGCCCGTTGACGTACTGCGGCGTCAGCGCGTTCAACGGCTCGGCCGCCACCGGTACGCCCAGGCCGGTGATCCGGCACATGAGCATCCGCGTCGCCACGAGGCCGACGCTGATGCGGCTGGAACCGTCCAGGTACGGGTCGTAGGCGAAGCCCTTCCAGTCGACCTCCGTCCGCGGCTTCTCGGTGTAGGTGCGCATCAGGATCTCCAGGTCGTCGCCGTGCCGCTCCCGCATGCGGGCGAGGAACCCGGCGTACTCCAGCGCGGCGGCCGGGTCGTGGATGGAGCAGGGGCCGGCGATGACGGCCAGCCGGTCGTCGGCCCCCTCGACGACGGCGGTCACCGCCCGGCGTCCGGCCCGGGTCGTGGCCGCGGACGCCGCCGGCAGCGGGACGACCGTCGCGACCGCGGCCGGCGTCACGACGACGCTCAGGCCGGTGATCCGGGCGTTCACCAGGTCGGAGAGGTCGACGTCGTTCGCCGGCTCCACGCCCAGTCGCTGCTGGACCTCGGGCAGCAGCCGGGCCAGCGTGGCATCGATCTGCCCGTTGACCTGCGTCTGGACGGCCAGCAGCTGATCGGCGATCCGCGTCGCGACATCCAGGATCTGGTCAGCCGGAATGGGGTGCCTCCTCCGTCGTTCCACCTGCCCCCGAGCCAACCACAGCTCCCGTGCGACGTGGACGCCGACGAGCGGACCGCTGCCGGTCCCGCCGCGAGCAGGGGTCGCGGTGCGTGCCCTGTGCCACGCTGGCAGCGTGTTCTTCCTCTTCGGTTTCGGGACCAAGCGGCGCGATCTCGGTCCCGGGGAGGTCCGCACCTGCCCGCGCTGCGGCAACACCTCGCGGTTCACGCGGATCCGGCAGTTCCGCCAGTTCTCGGTGTTCTTCGTGCCGGTGCTGCGGTGGAAGCGACGGCAGCTGGAGGTCTGCGGGATCTGCGGCACCGCGGTCCCCGTCGGCGGCTGAGCCGCTCGAGCGGTCGTGCGCGCCACGGCCGGCGTCCGGTGCGCCGGACCGCCTCGCCGGGGCGTCCGACGGCGATGCTCCGGCCCACCCGCGTCGAGGGTCCCGGGACCCGTCGCCGCTGGGGCCGGTCAGGGCCGGACCGGCGTCAGGGTGAACGCGCGACCCGGCCGATAGGGCTCGCGGTCGAGCACCGCCGACCGGATGCCCGGGTCGACGGCGCGCATGGCGGCCAGCACCGCGGCGACGACGTCCGGGGTGACGCGTGGCCGTTCTGCGTTCCCGACCTCGATCCGTACGACGTCCTCCCGGACGCGGCAGCGCACGACGGCCGCACCGGTCCGCGCGGTGAGGACCGCCTCACCGACCTCGACGGCGTGCAGCCGGGCGGCGGTCACCACCGTGCCGGTGTACAGGCGGCTCGCCAGGCACGGGGAGGCCGGTAGGTCGGCATGCTCGAGCCCCAGGTCCCGCGCCATCGCCCGGACGTCGGCCTTGGCCGCGCCGATCTCGACGTAGGGGTGCCGCACCCCGTGCTCGGCCGCGGCGCGCAGGCCGGGCCGGTACTCGCCGAGGTCGTCGACGTTCGCCCCGCTGAGCAGCGTGTGCGTTCCGCCCACCGCCTCGACGGCGTCGGTCATGGCGTCGTAGAGATGGGACTTGCAGACGAAGCACCGGTCGAGCGGGTTGCTCAGGTAGCGGTCGTCCTCGAACTCGCGGGACCGCACGATGCGGAGGTCCCACGGCTCCGCTGCGGCCGCCTCCAGCACCCGTGCGGTCGCGGCCGCGGGTACCGCGGGCGTGATGCTGTGCACGACGAGCGTCGTGCCCGGGGCAGCGCGGTGGGCGGCCGTGGCGAGGGTCAGGCTGTCGATCCCGCCGCTGCAGGCGATCGCCCGCTGCGGCACTGCGGCCAGCCACGCCAGGAGCTGCGGCGTCATGCGGGCACCTCCCTCCGGCGGCCGAACGGATTCGGCATCCTCATCGCAACGCTCGGTCGCAGCCCGGCCGAGCGGTTGCCGCTAGTTTCCGCCCCCGCGCTCCGGTCGTCGGCCTGCCGAGCCGTGCGCGTCCACGACCATCGACAGCGCCGCGGCCGGGACGCCACGGCCGTCGGGCCGCGGCCAGTGCACGCTGACCTCGTCGATCCCGGCCTCGGTCAGCCGGCCCAGTGCGTCCGCGTACCGCTCCCGGCTCTCGAACGGCCAGTGCATCTCCAGGCCGAACTGGGCGCTGCGCCGGACGGCGTCCGCCGCCCGCCCCTCTGCCGCCAGCGCGCCGGTCAGCCGCCGCGACTGGTCGGCCACGGCGGCGAACCACTCCTCCGGCTCCACCGACGGACCGTAGGGCCCGTAGGTCACCCAGCCCTGTCCGTACCGGGCGGCCAGCTGCAGGGCGCGCGGCCCGGTGGCGGCGACGGTGAACGGCAGCCGTGGTTGCTGCACGCAGCCGGGCAGCTGATGGGCATCGACCGCGGTGTAGCGCGGTCCGTGCACCGTCGTCACCGGTTCGCGCAGCAGCTGGTCGAGGAGGCCCAGCCACTCGGCGAAGCGCTCGGCCCGCTCGGCACGGGACAGCGGCGGATCCCCCAGCACGAGCGCATCCGGGCCCTCCGTCCCGGCGCCGACCCCGACCTCCAGCCGCCCGCCGGTGAGCTGGTCGAGGGTCATCAGCTCCTTGGCGAACGGCACGGGGTGCCGGAAGTTCGGGGAGGCGACCTGCGTGCCCAGCCGCACCGTCTCCGTGCACATCGCCGCGGCGGCCAGCAGCGGGACGGCGCCGTACCAGGGGCCGTCGGCGAGCAGCGGCCAGGTGAGGTGGTCGTAGGTCCAGACCGCCCGGACGCCGGCCCGCTCGGCCTCCTGGACGTCGGCGAGGAAGCTGGCGACCGGATGCCGGTCGGGCAGCACCAGAGCCGCCAGGGTCGGCGTCATCGCCGTCCTGCGCAGGTGGGGAGTCGGCCGGATCGGCTTCCGCATCTCTCGTGGGAACGCACGCGGACATTCTCGCCCACCACCGTTCCCGCGGATGTGAGAAGTGCGGATCTCCGTTCTGGAAAGGTGGCACCGGCACACCGGCGGCTCGGGGGACGGAGCAACGGAACCACCCATGGAGACCACGGCGCTGGTGATCCTCGACCTCGGCGGCACCTTCGCCTTCGCCCTCAACGGCGCCCTGACCGCGCTGCGCGCGACCCGGCTGGACATCGTCGGTGTGGTGACCCTCGGCATGATCACCGCCCTGGGTGGCGGCACCATCCGGGACGTCTTCCTCGGCAGCCTGCCCCCGGCCACCTTCCTGGACGGGCGCTACCTGACCGTCGCCGCGGCCGGCGGCCTGATCGCCTTCTTCGCCGGCTCCCACCTCGAGCGGATCAACCGGACGATCAACGTCCTGGACGCCGCCGGGCTGAGCCTGTTCGCCGTCACCGGCGCGCTCAAGGCGATCGATCTGGGCTTCGGCCCGGCGCAGGCGGTGATCGTCGGCGTCCTCACCGCGGTGGGCGGCGGCACCCTCCGCGACGTGCTGATCCGGCGCGTCCCGTCGGTGCTCACCAGCGGGCTCTACGCCATCCCGGCGCTCGTCGGGGCCACCGCTGTCGTCGTCGTCGAGCTCCTGGATGCGCGGGGACCGATCGCGACCATCGGCGCCGCCGCACTGTGCTTCGTCATCCGCATGGTGGGAGTCCACTTCGACGTGAACGCGCCCGTCCCGCCGGGGAGCCCTCCGCCCGAGGACCCCTGACGTACCGCTCGGTGCGTCACCCGGACGCCCTCCTGTACGGCCGAGGATGCGGAGCCGGCCGGCCACCCGCTTCGGCAGCCCGCGTCGAACCCGCGAGCGGCTGACATCACTGCCGCAGGCGTCGACGACGCCGACACCCACTCTCGGGGGAAGAGCCAGGCCAGCAGGAGCGACCGGGCCCAGCCGCGCACGTCAGGTCAACTGGGCAGGGCGGCGCAGGGGGCCTCGCCCGGAGCGCCGTCCGAGTCCGCCGACGCAGGGCGCGCGTCGCGTGGGTGCAGCCGCACCGCGATCAGCGCGACGTCGTCGTCCACCTCGGCGGGCAGCATGCGGGCCAGCAACTGATCGCACAGTTCGTCGAGGTCCTGACCCGCGAACTGCGCCAGCGGGCGGTGGTGTCGTGGGCCACGCCGATGAGGCGGGCGGGATTGCCCTCCTCGCCGCCCACGACCCGCCCGCGGGCGGCCACCCAGCGGTGCCGGCCGTCGGCGAGCACGACCCGGTACTCGGTGTCGTAGGCACCGTGGGTGGCGATCGCGCGCTCCACCCGGCGACGACATCGGCCACGTCGTCGGGGAGTCACGAACTCCTCCGATAGCGGGGACACAGGGCGACGTCCCGAGACCGGTCGATCGTACGGGCACGCGCCCGCCCTCCGACCCGCGCAGCTGCCGGCTGCTCGCGGCTGTGAGCACTGCCGGATCGAGGATCGGCTGCCGCCGCCACGACCAGCCGGCCACGATCCGGTCGTCGGCCGGCCGTCCCTGTCGAGGACCACACTGCGCCACCTCGCCGGGCGGGCTCGGCACCCGGCGTGCGACCGTGTCGTCGAACGACTGGTGGACGGCGACCGGCGACGACGTCGCGCGGGTCGCGGTCCGCCTGCACCGCGGGGAGCAGCCCCGGTCGCCGAAGGCCGGTCCACGGACCTCACCCGCCCCTTCGGGGTGGGTCGGCGACCGGCCGGGACCATCCCCGGACCGCGTGGGAACGGACATGGCACAGGTCGAACAGAGGCCGCACACGGACCGCAGGAGCAGATGAGCACGGAGCCCTGGCAGCAGCTTCCGCCGCCGGATGTCAGTGACCGGGTCGACCGGGTGTGGCGCTGGACGATCGACCGCCCGGCTCAGCTCACTGCCGCGCGCGGGAGCCTCCGCGACGACCTGGCCGGCGACGGGCTGCCCGAAGGCGCAGACGTCGACGACGTCGACCGGCTGATGCTGGCCTTCGAGGAGCTCGCCTCCAACGGGCTGCGACACAGCGGTCAGCCGATCGTCGTCACGGTGACCGGGTGCTCCTCCGGCTGGCTCATCGACGTCAGCGACGCCCGTCCCGACCATCCGCCGATACCGGCGATCGACCGCGACCCCGCACTCGGCGGACTGGGCCTGTACCTGATCGCCCGGCTCGCCGCCGCCCACGGGTGGGCGGCCGCCGGGATGCGCAAGCACGTCTGGGCCTGCATCAGTCTTGCCTCCGACTGACCCACCCGGCGCCCGGGCAGGGCTGCGCGCCAGGTCCGGGGAGACGACCGGCCGCCAGCGACGGCGATGTCACGACGTGGCCCAGGCGGTCCGCGACATCCTCCACAATGAGCAGGCCGCCGCCCGACAAGGCGTGTGCGGCCGGGCTGCGGCCGCGGTGGACGTGGGGCGACGGAGAGCATGAGCGAGCACGGTGGCGACACGCCTGCGACACAGGTGCCCGAGCTGCCCGGGGAGCCGGATGCAGCACGCCGAGCCCTGCTGGACCTGGCGGTGACCGCGGCCGGCGTCGGCATGTTCGACTGGGTCCTCGCCGCCGACGACCTGGGCTGGGACGAGCGGCTGATCGAGCTGTTCGGCTACCACCCCGCCTCTTTCGACCGGAGCTTCGAGTCGTTCACCGCCCGGGTGCACCCGGAGGACATCGACCGGGTCACCGCCCTGCTGCAGCACGCGGTCGACACCGTCGGGGAGTACTCCGCGGAGTACCGGGTGGCCCTCCCCGACGGGGGCACCCGGTGGCTGGCCGCCCGCGGCCGCGCGCTGGCCGATGAGGCCGGGACCACCGTGCGGGTGATCGGCGCAGCCTGGGACATCACCGAACGGCGCGCCGAGCAGGAGCACATCGCCCAGATCGTCGACTCGATGGCGGTCGGGTTCGTCGCCATGGACCACGACTGGGTGATCACCCACGTCAACACCGAGGCCGAGCGCATCGCCGGCCGCCCACGCGACCAGCTGCTGGGCAGGACGCTGTGGGAGCAGTTCCCCGCCACCGTCGGCACCGAGTTCGAGGAGCACTACCGCCGCGCCGCGGCCACCGGCCGGACCCAGGCCCTGGATGCCTACTACCCCGAGCCGCTCGACGTCTGGCTCGAGGTGCGAGCCGTACCGGGCCCGGCCGGGATCGCGCTGCACTTCGTCGACATCACCGCCCGCGCCCTGGCCGCCCAGCAGGCCGAGCGGGCCGCCGCCCGCCAGCACCTGCTCAGCCGGATCACCGAGAACCTCGCCGGCACCCTGGACGCCGACGATGCCGCCACCCGGCTGGCGCGGCTGATCACCCCCGCGGTCGCCGACTGGTGCATCGTCACCCTGATCGACGACACCTCCGCCGCAGGCGACCGTCGCGGGTTGCGGGCCGCTGCCTCCTGGCACGCCGATCCCGCTCTGCGCGGCACCGCCGAGGCCTACGCGCAGTCCCGGCTGTCGGCCTTGGACGACGACGCGATCGTCATCCGCGCCCTGCGCACCGGGCATGCCCAGCACCTGCCCACCGGCGCGGCGGCTGCCGCGCAGGACATGCTGGCGACCCGGCCGGCGCGGGATCTGATGGCCGCTCTCTCCCCCGAGGCGCTCGCCGTCCTCCCGCTGCCCGGCCGCACCGGTCCGGTCGGCTTGCTGACCGTGTGCAACGGCGCCGGGCGGGGACCGTTCACCCCCGAGGACCTGGTCACGGTCCGGCACGTCGCCGACCGCGCCGGCCTCGTCCTGGACAACGCCCGCCTCTACCGGCAGCAGCGCGACCTGGCCGAGGGCTTCCAGCGGTCGCTGCTGACCGCCCCTCCCCAACCCGACCACGGGCAGATCGTGGTCCGTTACGTCCCGGCCGCCCAGGCCGCCGAGGTCGGCGGAGACTGGTACGACGCCTTCCTCCAACCCGGCGGGGCCACCGCGCTGGTCATCGGCGACGTCGTCGGGCACGACACCCAAGCGGCCGCGGCGATGGGTCAGATCCGCACCATCGTGCGCACGTTGGGCGCCCGCGACGACGACGGACCCGCCGCCGTCGTCGCCCAGGCCGACCGGGTCATGCAGACCCTCCGATCGGCGATCCTGGCCACGGCCGTCGTCGCCCGTCTCGAACAGACCGAGGGAGAGCGCGAGCAGGGGCTGACCCGGCTGCGCTGGTCGAACGCCGGGCATCCCCCGCCGATGATCCTGACCGCCGACGGACGGGTGGAGGTCCTCACCGCCGAGCGCGCCGACCTGCTGCTCGGCGTGGACCCCTCCGCCACCCGACGGGAGTCGGTGACCACCCTCGATCGTGACGCGGTGGTCCTGCTCTACACCGACGGTCTCGTCGAGCGCCGCGGCGAGGACCTCGACGACGGCTTGGCACGGCTGCAGGCGACCCTGGCCGGGCTGGTCGGCCGCGACCTCGACGAGCTCGTCGACGAGGTGCTGGCCCAGATGCTGCCGGCCATCCCCGACGACGACGTCGCGCTGATCGCCGTCCGGCTGCACCGCCAGGACCGGCCCCGGCCGGCCGAAGCGGGGCCGACCCGGGTGCCACCGAACGTGCCCGCGGACTGACACCGGCACCCATCACCGTCTGTCTCCCCACCGCCCCGCCGGAATCGCGGATCCGTGGTGCAGGCCACCATCCAGCCGGTTGGTGCTCCGGCGCCTGCCGCCTGTCACCTCGCGTCTCGCATCGACCTCGCCTGGCGCACGGTCAACACCTGACGAAGCGGACCGGTTCGTCTCGTCGCTGCTGTCCTCGCGCAGGCTCCCCCGCTCCCCTTACCGTCAGTTCTCACACGGATGCACACCGTCGCCGCCGGCCAGCCGGCCCCGCGTCCCGTGGACCGCCACCGAGAGGAACGACGTGTCCCTGCCCCAGCGCTCCCCCGCTCCCGCTCTTCCCCGTCAGGCCGCCTACGGCCAGCGCCCCTACGCCCGTCCCGCCGTGCCCGGACCTCGTTCGACAGCACGCCCCGCACCGGCGGGTGCCCGCCTGCAGCCCGGCGTCGGTCCGGTGGCTCAGCGCCAGGTGGCCATGCGGCCGGCGACGATGCACCCGATGGCGGCGGGCCCGGTGACCGAGCGGCCCGCTCCGCGCGCTGTGGTCGCATTCATGACCGTGGCCGAGGTCGCGGCGATCATGCGCGTGTCGAAGATGACCGTGTACCGCCTCGTGCACGGCGGGGAACTGGCCGCGGTGCGCGTCGGCCGCTCCTTCCGCGTTCCCGAGCCGGCGGTGCGAGAGTACCTGGCCGACGCCCGCACCGACGTCGCCTGACAGCCGGGCGCACACAGGCGCGCCGACGCCGGACGTCCACGCACTTCGGGCCCCCTGGACGACGGTGACCAGGGCACGACACCGCGGGCGAGGACGGAAGCGGCCGGACACGGATCCACGATGCCGCGCTCGCTGCCGAAACCCGTGGGACGCTCCCGTCCATGACCCCGCCAGAACTCCTGGGGCTACCGGTGCGATCGCTGTTCCAGCCGATCGTCGATCTGTACGACGGTTCCCTGGTAGCCGTGGAAGCGCTGTCCCGAGGAAAACCGGGCCCCCTGGAGTCGCCATCGCAGTTGTTCTCGGCCGCGGCCGCGGCCGGGACGACCGCGGCGCTGGACGAGGCGTGCCTGCGGTCCGCACTGCGCGGGGTGACAGGAGTCGCCGAGGTCACCACGCTGTTCGTGAACGTCGAACCGGCGACGCTCGCCACGCTCTCGCCCTCCGACCTGGCCGTGCTGGGTCAACTCACACCTCCCCTCGTGCAGGTCGTGCTCGAAGTGACCGAGCGCGACCTGCTGGAACGCCCCGCCGACCTCGTCCGCGGGATACGGGATGCGCGGGAGATCGGGTGGCGGGTGGCGGGTGGCGGGTGGCACTCGACGACGTCGGGGCCGAGCCCGCCGGACTCGCGCTCGTGTCGTTCCTCCGACCGGACGTCATCAAGCTGGACCTGGCCCTGGTGCGCGATCGCACGAGCCTGCAGGCCGCGGGCGTGGTCAACGCCGTGCGCGCCGAGGCGGAGCGCTCGGGTGCGGTCGTCCTGGCCGAGGGGATCGAGACCGAGCAGCACCTCGAGCGTGCCCTCGCGATGGGAGCGCGACTCGGTCAGGGATGGATGTTCGGGCGCCCGGATGCGCTGCTCCCGGCCGGTATGCGGCCGCTGCGCCTCCGGCCGGCCGCTCCCACCGTCGAGGCCGCTGCGACGGAGCCGGCGCGCACGCCGTTCGCGGTCCTCGCCGCCGCGTCGGGTGCGCGGCGCACCAGCGTGCCGCTCCTCGCCTCGATGACCCGCCAACTCGAGCGCCAGGCCCTGCTCCTGGACGAGCAGACCGTCGTCCTCGCGAACTGCCAGCACGCGAACCTCATGAACGCGCGCACCCGCCGCCGGTACGAGACGCTCGGCAGTGTCACCGCCCTGACAGCCGTGACCGGGGTGGGGATGCCCGATGAGCCCGCTCCGGGCGTGGTGGGCACCGCGCTCGATTCCGACGACCCGCTGGCCGACCAGTGGGTGGTCACGGTCGTCAGCCCGCACTTCGCTGCCGCGCTGGCCGCGCGCGAGGCCCCGGCGGACGGGCGAAGTGATGAGGTCGGTGTCAGGGGTCGTGCCGACCCCGCTGCGCGTCGGCTCGACTACGTGCTGACCTACGACCGGCAGCGCGTATTCGACGCGGCCGGCCCGTTGCTGGAGAAGGTGCGCCCCATGACCAACGGAACGGTCCCCTCGCCGGCGGCCGCCGACCACCGTGCCGACGGTGCGCTCCTACGCGTCGCCCACGACGACCTGCCCGATCTGATGCTCCGGGCGGTCGCCGTCGCCAGCAACGGCATCGTCATCGCCGACGCGCGCCTGCCCGATCTCCCGCTGGTCTACGTCAACGCGGCGTTCCTGCGCATCACCGGCTACGCCGAGGCAGAGGTCCTCGGTCGCAACTGCCGCTTTCTCCAGGGCTCGGACACCGACACGAGCCAGGTGCACCCGATCCGCCGACGGATCCTCGCCGGCCGCGACGTCCACGCCGTCCTGCTGAACTACCGGCGCGACGGCTCGGCCTTCTGGAACGAGGTGCGCATCAGCGCCGTCCGCAGTGCGGACGGCGAGATCACGCACTACATCGGCAACCAGCTCGACGTCACCGCACGCGTCGACCGGGAACGGCGGACGGCGTACCTCGCACACCACGACGGACTGACCGCACTGCCCAACCGGGCGCACCTCCTCGAGCACCTGGCGCTGGAGCTGCGACGAGCCCGGCGGAACGGCATGAGCGTGGCGGCGGTACTGCTGGACCTCAACGGGTTCAAGGCCGTCAACGACCGCTTCGGCCACGCCGTCGGCGATTCCGCGCTGGTCTGGGCAGCGACCCGGCTCCGTTCGGCCATCCGCGCCGGTGACCTCCTCGGCCGCCTCGGCGGCGACGAGTTCCTCGTCGTCCTCGCCGGCCTCCCGGCGACCGACGGAGCATGGCCGGCCGGCGGGGAATCCTCCACCGCGGACGAGACGGTCCGGCGGGTGCAGGAACACCTGCACTCCGCCCTCGCGGACCCGTTCGAGCAGGACGGCTCGGCGCTCCGGATCAGCGCCAGTTCCGGCGCGGCGCTCTTCCCCCGGGATGCCGACGACCCCGCGGCGCTGATCGCCCGGGCCGACGCAGCCATGTACCGGGCCAAGCTGAGGACCCGGTGACCGACGGGCGTCCGGATGGTCGCGGGCGACGATGCCGACTCCCGGCAACCACGAGCACGCGATCCACCCGGCTCGCTCGCCCAGCGACGGGGTCGGACGACCGGTCCGGGGCCGGCCGTAACGCCCGCATGACCTCACCGGCATCGCGCCTGTCGCGACAGCCCCGTCGGTGGTGACGTTGCGCCACACCGCCGGCGGCTGCGGAGGGATCAGGCCGGACGGGCGACGGCCAGTCCCGACGCGCCTGCAGCCGCGGCCAACTCCGAGCCGTAGGTGAGCATCTCGTCCACCCCGACCCGCAGGGCGACAGCCAGGTGTATTGCGTCGTTCGAGCGCAGCCGGCCGGGCAACGCCCCGGCCGTCAGTAGGTCACCGCGTGTCAGATCGACCAGCGTGACCGTATCCAGCACGACGCCGACCGCAGACAGGTCGATGTCGCCGGGATGACGGTTGGCCGCACGCGCCTGCCCCTGCGCCACCAGGTCCTCGATCGTGGCGCCGGCTGGCGGCACGATCACTGCGGCCGGCTGACCGTCGTTGGTCACCTGCACGGACTCCCCCGCCGCCACCGCCCGCAGGATGTCTCCGCTGTTGTTGCGCATCTCCCGGTGCGTCACCGACCTCATGTAGCGGACCGTAGCGTCGGAATGCGACCCGAGCTGCGTACGCCAGCGGTGCAACGGCTGCGCGAGAACGGAGCGGTGGCCGCACCTCATCCCGGCCACAGCTCCATAGGGTCACCGCCTGTCGCCGGACTTTCGTCGGCACCGGACCGCAGCCGAGCGGTGATTGCCCGAGTTCGGTGCTAAGAGCGCAGCGCGACGAGGCCGACACCTTCGGCTTCCTGCGCCAGTCGGCCGTCGAAGGCGGCGACGCGGGCAGCCGCATCCTGGGCCGCGAGCAGGACGCAGCAGTCCGGCATCCGCAGACCCGTGCCGGCGCGCAGCTGTGCGAGCCGGACAGCGGTGTCGAAGGGAAACGGCCGCTCCTGGACCTCGAGGTCTCGCAGGGCAGCGAGGGTGTCGTCGAGACGACCGATCCGGGCGGGCGCGACCAGCACCTCCGCGAGCGTCAGCGGGTTGACGGCGAACTCATCGTCGATCTCGCGGGCGAGCAGGGATACCGCCGCCTCGTGCTGGGCGTCCTCGGCGTCCAGGAAGGCGATGAGGACGCTGGCATCCAGCACGATCACGCAGGCCACTCTTCGCGCAGCCGCCCCAGATATCCGGAGCCGTAGACGCCGGTCAGATCACCGCTGTGCCTCCGCAGGGCCGAGAGCCGCCGCCGCCGCCGCTCGTCGTGCGCCTGCTGCGCGGCCCGGTGCCCGTCGAGTGCCAGCCTCGTGAGCAGTTGCGAACGACTGAGCCCTGGGCAACGCGCAGCGGCAGCATCCAGAGCAACGGCGAGCTCGTCGGTCTCGGTGACCATGTGACGCGGTCGGGCGGTGGGCACCCCGGAAGTGTAACACCTTTGCCCGACGGTGATGCACCACCGCTGCAGCCCGGGTCGACCGTCGTCCACGACACCGACGGTCTCGTGGAACGACGCGGCTCCTCCATCGACGACGGGACGGAGCTGCTGCGGACGGCGGCGACCACGCTCGCTCGTGCCGGGCTCACGTTGGACCAGCTCTGCGACGCGCTGCTGGCCGAGCTGGGCGCGGCGTTCGACGACGACGTCGCCCTGCTCGCCGCGCGGGCTCACCCGGGGAACCGCCCGCGGCCCCCGGAAGCCGGACCGTCGGTGGAGCCGGCCGACCTGCGGGGTCGCCGACTCATCAGGGCTCCGGCTGAGCGATCAGTTTCGACGTCGGGTGCTGACGCTCAGCTCTTTCCACTCATCGGCCTCGGCGACGGCCGCGCCGAGCACCTGCCGGTAGCTGGTCAGGGCATCGCTACCGCCTCCCCGGCCGCGTGGGCGCCGGTCGCGGGGCTCGGCGAGGATGGTCGTGCCATGGTCACAGCCCCGCAGTCCGCCCGACCCGGACCACACCCCGGACCGACCCGGACGCCGACCGTCCCACCCCTCGAGGAGCGCTCGTGATCGGCCGGTTGCTCCTGCTCGGTGCCACGGGCGACCTGGCCGGGCGGTTCCTGCTGCCCGCGCTCGCCCGGCTGTCGGCCGACGGCCGGATACCCGACGGCCTGCAGGTCGTGGGCAGCGCCCACCAGGACTGGGACGACCGGACCTTCCGGACCCACGTGGCCACCCGGCTGGAGCAGCACGCCGGGGACGTGTCGACCGAGGTGCGCACCGCGCTCGTCGATCGCCTCCGGTACCAGGCCGTCGACCCCGGGCAGCCGGGCACCGTCGCCGCCGCGGTGCGCGCCTTCGAGGACGGCGGCGATGCCCCCGACCGGGCTGCGGTAGCGGTCTACCTGGCCCTGCCCCCGGCACTGTTCCCGGCGATGCTGGGCGCGCTCGGCGGCGCGGAGCTACCGGCCGGCAGCCGCATCGCGGTGGAGAAGCCATTCGGTACCGATCTGGCGAGCGCGGTGGCACTGAACGAGCTGCTCGCCCGCGTGACCGGCGGCATCGAGGAGGCTGCGTTCCGCGTCGACCACTTCCTCGGGATGCCGACGGTGCAGGCGCTGCTCGACCTGCATGCGCCCGGCCACTCGCTGGCCCCCGTCTGGAACAGCGCCTCCATCGCGCAGGTCGACGTGCTGTGGGAGGAGACGCTGGGGCTCGAGGGCCGGGCGAACTTCTACGATCGGAACGGCGCCGTCCGGGACGTGATGCAGAACCACATGCTCCAAGCTCTGACTCTCCTCGCGATGGAGCTGCCGGCCCGGCAGACCGAGAGCGAGCTGCATGCAGCCAAGCTCGACCTGCTCCGGTCGGTCCGAGTGCTCTCCGCCGCGGAGGTCTCCCACCGGACCCGCCGGGCCCGCTACACCGCCGGGAGGCTGACGGGGGCGGGCGCGACCGGCGGTCGGGCCGTGCCCGGGTACACCGACGAGGACGGCGTCGACCCCGCTCGCGGCACCGAGACCTACGCCGAGCTGCTCCTGGAGGTGGCCACCCCTCGGTGGACCGGCACCCGGTTCGTCCTCCGCACCGGAAAGGCGATGGGCACGCTCCGCAAGGGGGTGGGCCTCCACTTCCGGACCGCCGCGCCGGCGTGCGACCCGCATGACGCCGAGCGGGTGGCGGCCGACCGGCTGTGGATCGAGCTCGATGCGCCGGAGGAGAACCGGCAGCCCGGTGTGCAGGTGACCGCCCCGGGCGAGCGCACCGCGTACGGCCGGGTGCTGACCGATCTGCTGTCCGGCGGCAGCCGACTCTCGGTGAGCGGCGAGGAGGCCGAGCAGGCCTGGCGGATCGTCGACCCGGTGCTGCAGGCGTGGGCGCAGGGCGCCGTGCCGCTGCTGGAATACCCCGCCGGCGCGGCCGGCCCTCCCCCGCTCGAGGCGACCCCCGACTCGACGCGGTGACGGGTTCCGATGCGGACCAGCATCAGCTGGTCCGCCGGGGCTGCTCGCACTGGACTGCCTCCTGCGCCGTCGGTTGTCAGCCCTGCAGCCCTTGCGTGCTACGACGTCTCGACGGCGGGGGTCGACGACGCCGACACCCACCGCCCGCTGTCCCCGATCCGGGTCAGATCAGCTCGTAGGCCTCGGTCAGGGTGGCGCGCAGGATCTGCTCCATCTCGTCGAACTCCGCCTGCCCGGTGATCAGCGGCGGGGCGACCTGGATCACGACGTCACCACGGTCGTCGGGTCGGCAGTACAGGCCGTTGCCGAACAAGGCGCTCGGCAGGAAGCCACGCACCAGGAGTTCCCGCTCGGCGGTATTGAAGGTCTCGCGGGTGGCCTTGTCCTTGACCAGTTCGACGGCCCAGAAGTAGCCGTCGCCGCGGACGTCGCCGACGATCGGCAGATCGAGCAGTTTCCGCAGCGTCGCCCCGAACGCCTCCTCGTTGTCCAGGACCCGCTGGTTGAGCCCCTCGCGCTCCATGATGTCGAGGTTGGCCAGCGACAGCGCCGCCGCGACCGGGTGGCCGCCGAAGGTGTACCCGTGCGGGAAGGCCACGCCGGGGCGCAGGAACGGCTCGATGACACGTTCCGAAGCGATCATCGCGCCGATGGGCCCGTAGCCGGAACTCATGCCTTTGGCGCAGGTGATCATGTCGGGCGTGTAACCGAACTTCTCGCAGGCGAACGTGGCCCCGTGCCGGCCGAAGGCGCAGATGACCTCATCGGAGACCAGCAGGACGTCGTACCGGTCGCAGATCTCCCGCACCCGGTCGAAGTAGCCGGGTGGGGGCGTGAGGCACCCACCGGAGTTCTGCACCGGCTCGAGGAAGACCGCCGCGACCGTGTCGGCACCCTCGAAGAGGATGGCCTCCTCGATCCGGTCGGCCGCCCACAGGCCGAAGGCCTTGGGGTCGTCCGCGAACTCGGGATGCCGGTAGAGGTTCGTGTTCGGCACCCGGAAACCGCCGGGGGCCAGCGGCTCGAAGTCCTTCTTCATCGCCGGGAGCCCGGTGATCGCCAGCGCCCCGTGGGGCGTGCCGTGATAAGCGATCGAGCGGCTGATGACCTTGTGCTTCTGCGGCTTTCCCGTCAGCTTGAAGTACTGCTTGGCCGCCTTCCACGCCGACTCGACGGCCTCTCCCCCACCGGAGGTGAAGAAGACCCTGTTGAGGTCGCCCGGCGCCATGCCGGCAAGACGCTCCGCGAGCTCGGCCTGGACGGGGGTCGTGTACCCCCACACCGGGAAGTACGCGAGCTCGCAGATCTGTTTGGCGGCCACCTCCGCCAGTTCCCGGCGGCCGTGCCCGATCTGGACGACGAACAGCCCGGACAGGCCGTCGAGGATGCGGCGTCCCTGGTTGTCCCACAGGTAGGCGCCCTCCCCTCGGGTGATCACCGGCACCGGGGTCTCCGGGTGCCGCCCCTGGCGCGCGAAGTGCATCCACAAGTGATCCGCAGCGCGCGCCGCCGTGCGATCGACAGGGCCGGACGGTGTCTCGATGGGGGTGGTCATGCGGGCTCCTGTGGGTGTCGCGGATTGGTCGAGACCAAGCCAGCGCCGCGGAGATCGGCACGGTGGATGTGCCGAGCGCCGCAACGACCGGTTCGCTGACCAGCTGACCGTCCCAGGTCGACAGCCCTTCGGCCAGTCCCTCGTCCTCCCGCAGCGCCCGCTGGCGGCGGGAAGCCCGCAGCTGCCGAGCCCTGGCCTCAACCCCGTGCGCGCTGTGCAGATAACCCGCTTCGGCGGTCCTGAGGTCCTTGACGTCGTCGACCTGCCCGACCCGACCCCGGGCGAGGGTCAGCAGCTCTACGAGGTGAGTGCCGCAGGCGTCAACTTCGCCGACACCCACCAGATCGAGAACTCCTACCTCGCCGAGCAGCGGCTGCCACTGGTCCCGGGCGCGGAGTTCGTCGGCACGCCGGTCGGCGGCGGGCAGCGGGTGGTCGGCCTGCTCGACGGCGGCGGCTACGCCGAGAAGGCCGTCGCCTCCCCGCGGCTGACCTGGCCGGTCCCGGACGGCGTCAGCGACGAGCAGGCGCTGTCCCTCGTGCTGCAGGGCACCACCGCCTGGCACCTGCTGCGCACCAGCGCGCACCTCGCCGAGGGCGAGTCGGTCGTCGTCATCGCCGGCGCCGGCGGCGTGGGCTCGCTGGCGGTGCAGCTGGCCCGCCGCTGGGGCGCCGGCCGGGTGATCGCCACCGCCTCCAGCCCGGAGAAGCGGAGGCTGACCGAGGACCTCGGCGCGCACGTCACCGTCGACCCCGCGCTGGCCGACGAGGACCCGAAGGCGTTCACCGCCGCGCTCCGCGAGGCCAACGGCGGCAAGCCCGTCGACATCGTGCTGGAGATGACCGGCGGCAACGTCTTCGCCGGCGCCCTGTCTGCGCTGGCGCCCTTCGGCCGGCTGGTCGCCTACGGCATGGCCTCCCGTGCCGAGACCAGGTCCGTACCGCCGGGTGCGCTGATGCAGCGCAGCCGCGCCGTCATCGGCTTCTGGCTGGCCCACTGCATGGCCCGCCCGGAGATGCTCGACGCCGCGATGACCGACCTGCTGCAGCAGGTCGCCGACGGCCGGCTGCACCCGGTCATCGGCGGCCGCTACCCGCTGTCGGACGTCCGCCAGGCGCACGAGGACCTGCTCGCCCGCCGCACCACCGGCAAGCTCGTCCTCGACCCCGCCAGGTAACGGGCTGGAACGGTCCCGCTGCAGGGGCCCGCCACGAGCGCAGCGAGTGGTGGGGGACAGCGGGGTCCTTCGTCAGACGAGGCGGTTGGTCCAGAGCAGGCTGAGCACGGCGCCGATGAGCACCACGACGACGCCACCGCGTACGAACCACGAGCTGATGTCCTTCGGCTCGGTCGTGTAGCCGATCTGGCTGCCCAGGTCGGCGTACACCTGCTCCAGCTCCTCGGCGCTCGCCGCCTCGCTGTAGCTGCCGCCGGTCTCCTGGGCCAGCTCCTCGAGGCTCGCCCGGTCGACCGGGACCGGCACCTGCTCGCCGTCGATGTCGAGGGTGCCGTAGTCGGTGCCGAACGCGATCGTGGACACCGGGACGCCGGCGGCCCGCGCCGCATCGATCGCCTGGGTCTCGTCGCGGCCCACGGTGTTGAAGCCGTCCGAGAGCAGCACGATGCGCGCCGGGGGCGCCTCCTCGCCGCTGCTCTCCAGCTGCGACTGGAAGTTCTCGATCGCCGACAGCGAGGTGAACACCGCCTCCCCGATGGCGGTCGCCTCGGCCAGGTCGAGGTTCTCGATGGCAACGGCCACCTGGGCCCGGTCGGTGGTCGGCGGCACCACGGTGGTCGCGGTACCGGCGAACGAGACCAGGCCGAGGTTGATCCGCTCGGGCAGCACGTCCACGAAGTCGACGGCCGCCCGCTGCATCGCCTGGAACCGGCTGGGCTCGACGTCCCTGGCCTCCATGGACAGCGACACGTCGACCGCCATCACCACGGTCGCCTTCTCCCGCGGCACCCGCACCTCCGTGCTGGGCACCGCCAGCGACACGACCAGCGTCGCCAGCCCCAGCGCGACGACGCCGAAGGCCAGGTGCCGTTTCCACCCGGGCCGCTTGGGCACCAGCGAGCCCAGCAGCGCCACGTTGGTGAACCGGGCGGCGTACGCCTTGCGCCGCAGCTGCAGCACCACGTACACCGCCACGAGCGCGGCGACCACCAGCAGGGCCAGCAGCCACCACGGGGACTGGAACGTCATCGGGAGGCACCTCCGTTGCCGGCGCGCCGGCGTTCGGCGACGAAGCGGACGACGTCCATGAGCCAGTCACGGTCGGTCCGCAGTTGCAGGTGGCCCGCACCGGCCCGGCGCAGCGCGGCGGCGACGGCGGCCCGCTGCGCGGCCGCGCCCTCGGCATAGCGGGCCCGGAACTCGGCGTTGCCGGTCGGCACCTCGAGGGTCTGCCCGGTCTCCGGGTCGACCACGGTGAGCAGGCCGACGTCGGGCAGCTCGAGCTCGCGCGGGTCGACCACCTCGATCGCCAGCAGCTCGTGCAGCGTCCCCAGCGCCCGCAGCGGGCGCTCCCAGTCGGCATCACCGAGGAAGTCGGAGATCACCACGACCAGGCCGCGTCGGCGCGGCGGCCGGCGCAGCGTCTCCAGCGCCGCGGCCAGGTCACCCCGGCGGCCGCTGGCCGCGCGCGGCGTGGCCACCACCGACCGGAGCAACCGCTCCGCCGCCAGCCGCCCGGGCATCGCCGGGAAGCGGTCGACCCGCTCGCCGGTGGTGACGACGGCGCCGAGCCGGTTGCCGCCGTGCACGGTGAGGTGACCGACGGCGGCCAGCCCGGCGATCGCGAGGTCGCGCTTCTGGCAGTTCGCGGTGCCGAAATCGAGGCTGGCCGACAGGTCGACGACGGCCCAGGTCTCCAGCTCGCGGTCGGCGATCGTCTCCCGGACGTGCGGCACCTGGGTTCGCGCGGTGACCGGCCAGTCCATCCGCCGGACGTCGTCCCCGGGGTGGTAGGTCCGCGAGTCGCCGGCCTCGCTGCCCGAGCCGGGCACCAGCCCGAGGTGGTCACCCTGCAGCAACCCGTCGAGCCGGCGCCGGACGGTGAGTTCCAGCCGCCGGAGCAGGACGTCGGCCGGGCCGTCGGTGAACCGCGGCGGCGTGCCGTCGTCGCCGCCCGGGCCGGCCGCCGATCCCGGCGTCGCCGGGTGCAGCAGCAGACCGGGGTGCTCGGGAGCCGGCGGGACCTCCTCCCGGCGACGGCGACCGATCACGCCTGCTGCGGTCCGGACGCGGTGCCGTTGTGCCGGCCCTCCCCGTCCGCCATGTGTGCGCCGCCGTTGGCGTGCGGTGCGTTGGCGTGGGGCGCGTGGCCCTGGGGACCGGGGCCGTACTGCGGACCACCCGGACCCTGCGGCCCGCCCTGACCCCAGGGCGCCCCGTGGGGCATGCCCTGCGGGGGGCCGTAGAAGGGCCCGGTCGGCACCGACGGTCCGCCAGGCTGCCCCGGGCCGCCGGAGGCGCCCTGACGGGGAGCGACCTGCGGAAGCGGCACCGTCTGGACGATCCGCTTCACGATGTGGTCGGCGGGCACGCCGTCGGCGAGCGCGTCGTAGGACAGCACCAGCCGGTGCCGGAGCACGTCGGCGGTGACGTCGAGGACGTCCTGCGGCAGCACGTAGTCCCGGCCGCGGACCAGCGCGAGCGCGCGGCTCGCGGCGATCAGCCCGAGCGAGGCACGCGGGCTGGCGCCGTAGGATACCCAGTTGGCGACGTCCTCCATGCCGTGCTCGCGCGGCGAGCGGGTGGCCACCACCAGGCGGACGACGTAGTCGACCAGAGCGTGGTGCACGAAGACCCGCGAGGCGGTCCGCTGCAGCCGGCGCAGCTCGTCGGGCCCCAGCACCGTCTCGGCCACCGGCCGCTCGGAGCCCATCCGGTAGATGATCTCCCGCTCCTCCTCGGCGGTCGGGTAGTCGACGAGCACCTTCATGAGGAAGCGGTCGCGCTGGGCCTCGGGCAGCGGGTAGACGCCCTCGGACTCGATCGGGTTCTGCGTCGCCAGCACGAGGAACGGGTCGGGCAGCGGGTGCGTGACGCCGCCGATGGAGACCTGCCGTTCGGCCATGACCTCGAGCAGGGCGGACTGCACCTTGGCCGGCGCGCGGTTGATCTCGTCGGTGAGGACGAAATTGGCGAAGACTGGCCCGAGCTCGGTGTCGAAGGCGTCCTGGCCGGCCTTGTAGATGCGGGTGCCGATGATGTCGGCCGGCACCAGATCGGGGGTGAACTGCAGGCGGGAGAACGAGCCTCCCACGACCGTCGCCAGCGTCTCGACCGCCAGGGTCTTGGCCACCCCGGGCACACCTTCGAGGAGCACGTGCCCGCGGGCCAGCAGCGCCACGAGCATCCGCTCGACCAGCCGGTCCTGGCCGACGATGACCCGCTTGATCTCGAAGAGGACCCGTTCCAGCCGGGCGGCGTCGACCGAGGGCGGGACCGGCGCCTGTGACGGGGCGGGCACGCTCTCGGTCGGGGTGCTGGCAGCGCTGGACACGTGACTCCCTGGTCGTGCCGGGCCGCGACCGCCCGGCACGGGCAGGTCTCGACGGGGCGGTGTCGTCCCGGCCCCTCGTCCAGTGTCCTACATCATCCGGTCGGGCCGCCGTCACCGACGGTGATCCGGCTCGCCGACTTGTGTCCACGACCCGGTGCGCGGACCCCTGCCGGGCGCGGGCGCGGACTGCTAGCCTCGGGCCTGCGTCGGGCAGCTCCCCCCGTGGCTGCCCGACGCCTTCCTCCTGCCCGTCGGTGGCCCCGATCAGGCGCTGCCCATGGCGCGACTCCGCGCCCCGGTCCGCTCCTCGCTCGTGCCTCGCTGCGATGCTCCCGGAGCTGTCGTCACGCGGAAGGTCGCACTGCGCCGACGTAGCCCTGCCACCACATGGGCGACACCTTCACGACGTCACCGCTCTGCGGCGCCTGCACCACCTGGTCGCCCCCCAGGTACAGGGCCACGTGGGTGATCGAGTTCGGGTTGTTGGTGTCCGTGCCCCAGAACACCAGGTCACCGGGGCGGAGATCGTCGCTGGACGCCTTGGGCAGCGCCGCGTACTGCGCCCGGCTGTTGCGCGGGATGGGGATGCCGGCGCGGGCGTAGGCGTACTGGGTCAGGCCGCTGCAGTCGAAGCCGACGATGCCCTCGTCGGGGTCCTGACCCTCGCCGGGTCCGCGGGTGCCGCCACCACCCCAGGCGTAGGGGGTGCCGAGGTAGGCCATGGCGGCGTCGATGGCCGTCTGGGCGGCGGAGGCACTGCCGGGACCGGCGGGTGCCGGCGCCGGGGTGGGCGCCGGTCGACCGCCACCCCCGGACGACGGGGGATCCGGGACCGGGGCCGGGGCCGGGCGCGGAGCCGGGGCGGGAGCGGCGATCACGGCCGCGGCCCGCTCGGCGGCGTCGCGGGCGCCGACGAGGGTCTCCAGTTCCTGCTGGGCCGCGCCCAGCTCCTGCTGCAGCTGCGCCTGCTGGGTGACGAGCGCGGCTGCCTGGGCCCGCGCGGAGATCTCGGCCGTCCGCGCGACCTCCAGCGTCGCGGCGGCCTCGGCCTGGAGGGCGTCGGCTTCGACCAGCGCGGTCTGCGCGACCACATCGGCGCGATCGGCCACCACCTTCAGCTCGGCGACCCGCTGCAGGACGTCGCTCCGGTGGCTGCCGGCCGCCTCGAGCAGCGCGGCCCGCTCGACCAGCTGACCGGGGTCGCCGGCGCTGATCAGCGCCGCGGCGCCGGCATACGTGCTGCCGTCCATGTAGCTGCGCCGGGCGAAGGAGGCGACGTCGCCCCGTGCCCCACCCAGCTCGGCGGCAGCCTGTGCGGAGGCGGCTGCGGCGCCGTCGGCATGGGCCCGGGCGGCCTCCGAGGCCTCCTGGGTGGCCTGGTACTGATCCAGCGCGATCGCCGACTCGGCGCGCGCATCGTCCACCGACCGCTGCGCGGCGGTCAGCCGCCCGCTGAGCCCGCGGATGCGGTCTTCGACGGCGCGGGCCTGCTCCTGCGCGGCCTGGATCTGGCTGTCACCGGGCCGCCGCGGCGCGGCTCCGGCAGCCGAGGGAGTGAGGCCGACGGCGACCGCGACCACGACGACCGTCCCGGCGATCCGCCGTGCGATCCGTCCTCCGGCCCGCTCGACCGCCCCGGCCGGGGAACCGGAACCGGTCCCCACCGTGCTGCTCCGCGTTCCGCTGCCCACGACCTGCCTCTTCCCGGCGACCACGGGACGCCCGGACGGGCGACCCGTGGTGGCATCGGTGGCTGGCCGGTGGCCGTTGAGCGCGCCTCACCCCTCGGGGGGAGACGGAGCCGCGGATCCTTCGCTCAGTTCACCTGGCGCTCGGATCCGGCCCAGAAGTCCTGACGGAGCTTGAACTTCTGGATCTTGCCGGTGGCGGTGCGCGCGAGCTCGTCGCGGAACTCGACCCGCTTGGGCGCCTTGTACCCGGCCAGGCGGGCCTTGCAGTGGGCGATGATGTCGGCCTCGCTCGCCTGCTCCCCCTCCGCGAGCACGACGATCGCGGTGACCATCTCCCCCCACTTCTCGTCGGGGATGCCTATGACGGCGACCTCGGCCACCGCCGGGTGGCTGAACACCACGTCCTCGACCTCGATCGAGGAGACGTTCTCGCCGCCGGTGATGATCACGTCCTTCTTGCGGTCGGAGATCGTGACGTAGCCCTCGTCGTCGATGCTGCCGCCGTCACCGGTGTGGAACCACCCGCCCTCCAGCGCCTCGGCCGAGGCGTCGGGATTCTCCCAGTAGCCGGCCAGCACGGTGTTGCTGCGGGCCAGCACCTCCCCGGAGTCGCTCACGGCCATCCGGGTGCCCAGCGACGGCACACCGGCGCGGGAGAGCCGCTTCGCGCGCTCGTCGGCGTCGAGCTGGTCGTACTCCGCGCGGGAGCGGTTGACGGTCAGCAGCGGCGCGGTCTCGGTGAGGCCGTAGATCTGGTTGAACTCCCAGCCGAGCTCGGCCTCGACCCGGGCGATGGTGCGGGAGGGCGGCGGTGCGCCGGCGACGATGATCCGCACCCGGTCCCGGCCGGGGATCACGCCGTCCCAGTCCGCGGCCGCCTCCAGCACGGCGTTCCAGACCGCCGGTGCCCCGGCCATGACGGTGACCCCGTGCTGCTCGACCCGGCGCAGGATCTCCGCGCCGTCGATCTTGCGGATCACCACCTGGCGGGCGCCGACGCCGGCCATGGCGTAGGGCAGCCCCCAGCCGTTGCAGTGGAACATCGGCAGCGTGTGCATGTAGACGTCGCGGTCGCTGATCTGCATGTGCATCCCGAACGTGACCGCGTTGACCCAGGTGTTGCGGTGGGTCATTCGCACGCCCTTGGGCCGGGCGGTCGTGCCGCTGGTGTAGTTGACCGTCGCCGTCGCGTCCTCGTCCGGCTCCGACCACGGGCGCGGCTCGGCGTCGAAGCGGAGCAGCTGCTCGTACTCCTCCCCCGTGCCGAACCGGTGCTCGGCGCGCACGCCCTTGAGCGAGGTCTCCAGCTCCGGGTCGACCAGCAGCACCCGCGCACCGGAGTGCCCGACGATGTACTCGACCTCCTCCGGCTGCAGCCGGAAGTTGATCGGCACCGCGACCCGGCCCGACGACGGCACCGAGAGCAGCAGCTCCAGCAGCCGGGCGGAGTTGTGGCTGACGATCGCCACCCGCTCCCCCTCGCCGATGCCGAGCGCATCCAGGCCCGCCTGCAGCGCCCGGCCGCGCCGGGCGACCTCGCGGTAGGAGACCTCGCCCAGCGAGGGGGCGGGCTGCGCCGGCTCGTCTACGACGCCGATGCGGTCGCCGTAGACCAGCTCGGCGCGGTCGAGGAAGTCGCGACTGGTGAGGGGCACGCGCATGCCGGCTCCCGAGGTGCAGGGCCGGAGCGGGCCGGCCGGTCGACGTGGTCCCCGTCACGCTATCGGGCACCGGGGACGACGACGAGCCGGTCAGGCCGGATCCCGGAACCAGCTGGAGGGGTCGACGCCACTCCCGGCGCCCGGCCGCGCGTGCTGGGTCCCGCGGATGTTGCCGCGGTGCTCCCGGTCTGACGGTCGGGTCAGAAGGGTGGCGGGTCGTCCGCCGGGTCCGGTTGTGGTGGCGGTGGTTCCGGTGGTCCGGTGAGCACGCGGAAGCCGGGCGGCCGGCTGATCCGGGTCACGCCGGAGGGTGTGATGACGGTGAGCACGCCGTCGTCGCTCATGGTGTGCTGCCAGCCCGGGGCGAAGGTCTTGAGCCGGTGGCGAGTCGCCGGGGGGAATTTCACCCCCCGGCGCTCTTAGAACCGTGCGTGACAGTCTCCCGTCACACGGCTCCCGTCGTTGAACCACTCGGGAGTGCTCCGTGCCGCCAGTGAACGAACAGGCCCGGGTTTGTGCTGGCGATCTGGGCGAGTCGCCTGCGGGCCTTGGCTTGGGCACGGTGCAATCGCTTGTATTTCCGGCACGCCCATTTGACCAGGTGCGGATTCAGCCGCTCCTGCAGGAATGCGATCAACTTGGATTTGT
>NZ_JASNNW010000014.1 GCF_030165005.1 Blastococcus capsensis | reverse complement strand
AGCAGCCGATCTCCAGCGGGAAGCCCTGGCGGTCGACGAGCAACCCGACCACGACTTGCGGGTCGACTCGCCGTTCCTTGGAGTAGCCGACTTTCCGCAGGTCGTCCTCGTGTTCGGCCTCGAAGTAGAGCGTCGTCACGTCGTAGAGGCACAAGGTCAGATCCCCGACCGTGCTGGCGTGCGCGAAGCACGCCGCTGCGACCCGGTCCCGGTAGTCGCCCTTCACCGCTTTCCGCAGGGTGCGGTTCATCGTCGGGTAGCTGGCCGGCCGGCGCCCCAGGTCGGTGAGCACCCGCCCCGCGTCCAGCAGTGATGTCGGTTCCACGATCCGGGCGATGACCAAGTCGCAGAACACCTCATCGGTGGCCGCGGTGAATCCCAGCGCGGTGGCCACACCCAGCAGGGCGTCGTACAGCAGCCGCGACCCGGTCGCCAGCACCCGGCCTCCGCGGTCCCGCGCAGCCGCCGACCGGCGAGCTGGTGGCGCCGGCATCGCCGGCAGCACGCCCTGTCCGCCCGGGGCCGCGGCCAGCGGCAGCACCCGCGGCGTGGGCTCGACCCCCAGATCCAGCACGCCTTGGGCCGGGTCGCCCAGCAGCTCCCGGGCCCGCTCCATCAGCACCCCGAGCTCGGCATCGGTGTGCGCCGACCCCACGTGCTTGACGATCTCCTGCCGCCCGGCCCGGTACGCCGCGATCTGCACGGCCGTGGCCCCCGAGGCGGTCCGCACCCGCCGGATGAACGCCACACCCCGACCCTAGGCCGAGCCCGTTAGTGCGTGAAACCACGCCGAGTCCAGAGCGTTCCCGCAGCTCAGCGAGCCGCAGCAGAAATGATCATGCAACCCTGATCAAAGTCAGGCGGCCACCCTGGCCCGCAGCGGACGCCGCCGACCCCTGGCCGAACACCACCCGTGGGCCACCGTCGTCCGCGACGCCGTCGTCCGACGAACACCACCCGTGGGCCACCGTCGTCCGCGACGCCATCGTCCGACTACGCGCCCTGACCGCCGGACCGGTTCGCGCCCTGGACCATCCGCACGGGAGCTTCGCCGACGCGGGCTGCGGTGTTGCCGGCGGCTTCAGCCAGGGCGAAGCCAGCGCGGACAGCGCCGACGGCGCCGACGAATGCGGCGGCGGAGACGATAGTCATCTGCCGGGCTCTGGCGCGGTTGCCGGTGGCGGCGTAGGCGCCGGTGGAGATGGCACCCGTCGGCGCCGGCGTCGGCGACCACCTGGGTCGGCGACCCGATCCTCCATCCCGAGGGGGGCCCGATCGGCGAGGCCCGTCGATCGGGGCGTACCGGTTCCGGGCGACCACCACGTCGACCAGCTGCTCGGGCGCGGTGCCGGCCAGCAGCAGGGCGTCAGTAGTCGTGGTCACCAGGTGGTAGGTGACCCCGTCGGGCTTGTCCTCGTCGTAGGCGTAGGTGGACAGGTCGTGCACCAGTTGGACGTCGGCCGGGTCGTTGCCCACCGCCAGGCGCATTAGCGGGCCGCGGGTGCGCAGCAGGTCGATGCCGTCGCGGGCGCAGGTGTGGTAAGACGACAGCGCCACCGCCCGGGTCGCGGTGTCGGCCTGGGACAGGTTCAACGCGGCCAGATCATCGGCCGCCGACGGCAGCTGCCCCAGCGCCAGCAGCCGGTTGGTCGCGTCCAGCGAGCGGATGACGTTGCCGTGCGCGTCGTACTCGTCGGTGTCGAGATGCCCGGCCGCCGGCGCGTTTCATGCCGATCGCCACCCAGGTAAGGCATCTGTCCTGGCGCTCTACTCCCGAATAGAGTACGACGTCACGCTGACTTCCGCGGCGACCCGCCCTTCATCGCCATCCAGCAAAAGAAAGTCTGACGATTTTTCATCCATAACGAGGATTTCCTCGTAGCCTGCCGCGCTCAAGGCGAGCACGAAGTTTCTCACCTCACCGCCTGACCCGGAGACCACACCGGCCGGAAATACCGAGGATATTTATGGCCGGCCCGAGTACCAGGACCCGATTCTCGACGTGAAGTCTCACACCCCGAGCGTCTGGAGGCGTGAGGTCGGGGCCAAACCACAGATCCCTCACCCAACCAGTCAATTGCGGCTATAGCCGTTGCAACAACGCCAGGCAAGACGGAATTAGCAAACGCAGCGTCGTCTCATCGGTCGTAGATTGTCAGATTGTTCGACCTCCACGCTGGGGGGAGAGCATCGAGCTCGGCTTGATCCACGGCCACGTGTGGCCCCAGTCTCAGATCAACCTGAGTGTTGCCCGCCATAGCGGGCAGATTCTTGACTTTTCCGGCCGTCGTCAAGGTTATTCCTCGAAGCTCGCGCAGTTTGCCGAGAGGAGCCAGGTCCAGCCCGCCAAAGACAGGTTTTCGGTCGGCGACCCGTAACCATTCGAGTCGCGGCGCTTCCAGGCCGGCAAACGATTCCACACCACCGTCAACGACCTTGAGCCAGCGGAGGGAGGGAAGGTCGACCTCGAGATCGACGCCTTCGGGGGGCCCTCCCTCAAGCGTGAGGCTTTGCAGCGCGTGCGCGCCAGCGAAATCGGCGAGCTGCCGCTGGCTGCCGAAGATGTGGACGTTGAGCAGCGAGGGATGTCTCAGCCCGCGTACGGTCTCCCGGTCATCCAGCTCCAGCTTCACCAAGCGCTCAAGCCGAGACAGATCTAGCGGGTTCCTGGCCCTCGTCAGCGCTGCGAGGCGCGACAGATTGGTCAGCTTGGAGATGGCGGAGTCCTCGACCGGCGACTTCTTCGTCACGACCGTGAGATCTCTCAAGCTTTCCTTATACTCGAGAAGTATGTCACACGTCAGGCCCTTTCGTCGGGGAGGGCGCCATGAGATCGCGTTCGCCTCGACCTCCCGGTAGATCCGATCACATGCAGCATCCCAGTCGCCGTTGACCTCGACGCGACGTATCCACTTCTCCGCAAGAGTGCCCGTCTCGATGACTTCGATCCTACTCATCATCGTCTCTCGTTTCGCCTATTCAGGAGTTTGCGGTTCCAGTCGGCCATCTTATTGATCTGCGCCTGTTCCGCCCGTCGAACCGCCCCCCTGCCACCTGACACCGCCGCGAAGCTGATACCGGCTACGTCCCTCCTTTGATAACGGTTTTCGTGGCGCGACAACTTTCCGTTCACATGGAAGTGGGAATTGATCCGTGATCGCGCTCCGCGTACGCCCCAGGATGACCCTACGTACGTGCTGCCGTCCTTCAGATAAATTGTGTACACCCCACTAGTCCGCCGGGGGATATGACGTGCCACCATGCTGCACACGGAGTTGTTGTGGACCAGTGTTCCAAGTTCCGCTGATCCCACAACGAATGTGTGGACGTTGACCACCGCGAGGTTGTGGACTGTCTGGCCGGTCACCCAGCCGTAGTCGACGACGCCTGTAATGACGCGCCGTTCGCCGTTCGCCCCGACCGTGCTGTGTCCCGGCTGCAGGTCCTTGGCGTCGGTCCAGCCGGAGCCCTCGATCCAGATGGGGTGGTTGGCGGTGGCGATCCAGGTGTCATCCTCCGCCGGGAGGGAGGCGGTCTCTCCAGCGGCGGGAGGCCCTCGTGAGGTGGTGACGCCGATGAGGTGCTTGTCCCCGAACCCGACGATCACGTCCAGCACTGGCTGGGCCGAGGTCTCGCCGGTGAGTGGGTCGCGGGCGGTGACGTAGTCGCCGACCTCGATCTCGCTGATGGGCTGGGTGGTGCCGTCGGCCATGAGCACCGGCGTCTCGGGGGTGAAGCTGTTGCACCCACCGCCTCGTGCCTTGACCATCCGTACGGGGGCTTTGCCGACGCGGGCGGCGGTGTTTCCGGCGGCTTTGGCCAGGGCGAAGCCGGCGCGGACCGCGCCGCCGGCGCCGACCAGTGCTGCGGCGGAGACGACGGCCATCTGCCGGGCTTTGGCGCGGTTGCCGGTGGCGGCGTAGGCGCCGGCGGAGATCGCCCCGGCCGCGGCACCCACCGGCCCGGGGATTATCGAGGCGATCTCGGCGACGACGGCGACCTTCTTCAGCAGCCCACCCCACGACCATCTGCCGTCCAGGTCGGTGCAGTTGACCGGGTCGCCCGAGCAGTAGTCATACGCGGTGGCGTTGCCGCCCGGCACGGGGTCGGGTGACCAGAAGCGGCCGGTGCCCGGGTCATACAGCCGCACGCCCATGAGCAGGACCCCGGCGAGGGCGTCGGCCGATCGCTGCGCGCCGCCCAGCCAGCCGTAGCGGCCGTCCTTGCCCGGTGCGGACCCGTCGGTGGCCTGGACCGCGCCGGTGATCAGGTCGGTGGGTCGGCCGAACTCATCGGCCGCCTGATGCCGCAGCTCCGCCCAGGTGGCGGTCGCCTCGCCATCCCGGATCGGCAGGGTGGTCATCACGTCGCCGTGCAGATCGACCAGCTGCAGCACCCGCGCCCCGGTCTTGCCGGTCTGCACCGCCAGCACCCCGTCGAGGCCATCGACGTACCGGGTGATCTCATCCGGCAGCGACGCGTCCTCGGCGATCCACGCCGGCGAGTCGGAGTCGGAGTCGTAGTGGTTGACCTTGGTGACCGCCTCCTGCCAGCCGGCCACCCCGTCGGCGCCGACCGCCCATGCCTCGTTGGTGTAGGAGGAGAATCGGCCGATCGGGTCCAGTGACCAGGTCTGGCGGGCGACGCCGGCGATGGTCTGGGAGGCGATCAGGTCGTTGGCCCAGAACGCGTTGGTGACGGTGGCGCCCGGGGAGCCGCGCACCGGCGCGGTGGTGATCCGCCCCAGCGGGTCATACACCCAGTCGGCGGCGCCGGTGGCGGTGTCGGACACCAGCCGATCAGCGGAGTCGTAGCTGTAGCCGGTGGTCGAAGCCCCCGACGCGGGGTCGGCCGGGTCCACACAGGTGCCCGTCGCCGACACCGAGGTGGCCAGCGACGTGCGCCCCGCCCGGTCGTTGGACACATACCGCCGCCACGTGCAGGACCCGGCCACGCTGTCACGGACATCGGTCAACCGCTTCAGCCGGTCATAGCTGTACTGCTTCGCCGACGCCGCGGTGGTGTGCGTCACCATCTGCCCGGCGGAGTTCGCCAGCATCGACGAGGTCGCCACCTCGACCCCGTCGGCGGTGCGCACATACGTCCGGGAGGTCGGCGTCCGGTTGGCGTCATAACCGATCCGCAACGCCAGCCCACCGGGCAGCACCTGCTCGAGCAGCTCCCCGTCCGGCCCGTAGGAGGCGCTGATCGTCCCGGCCACCGAATCGGTCACCGACGTCACGAACCCACGCGGCTCCTTCGCCCGGTCGTAGACGAACGACGTCGTCGACCCGATGCTGTCGGTGACCTCGGTCGGCTTGCCGAACTGATCGAACACGCTCGCCGTCCATCCACCGGCTCCGTCCTCATACCGGGTCATCCGCCCCAGCCGGTCCAGCGTCTTGCGCACCGCCGACTGCACCGTGCCGGTCGCCGGATCCACCGCCGAGATGACGGTGACGTGCCCGGTCGCCGCGTCATAGGTGTTGACCGTGCGCGCCATCGGGGACACCGACGCCCCCGCACCGTCGGCGGTGACCAGGACCGAGGTCACCCGGTCGGCGGCGTCGTAGGCGGTGGTGGTGGTCCGCGACTGGGTGACCGTGGCCCCGGCCACCGGGCCGGTCGCGGTCTCGGTGACCGTCTCCACCGACCCGTACCGGTTGTAGCCGGTGACGGTCTTCACCGGCAGCTGGTCGGCCATCCGGGCCGGGTCGTGGCCGGTCACCGCGCCGGCGACCCAGGTGGTGCAGGGCAGCCCGGCCCAGGCCGGCTTGCCGCCGCACTCGGCCCGCTCCGGGTGCGCCCCGGCGGTGTAGTACGCCGCCCGGGTCGTGCCGGCGTCGGTGCCGGTCGAGCCGTGCTTGCGCGACTCCACCGCCCGGCCCTGCGCGTCATACCGCACCCGGGCGGTGATGTTGGCGCCGCCGGTGCCGGCGTCGGCGACCACCTCGGTCGGGGAGCCGATCTTCCATCCCGACGTCGGCCCGATCGCCGACGCCCCGTCGATCGGGGCGTATCGGTTCCGGCTGACCATCACGTCCACCAGCTGCTCGGGGCTCGAGCCGGCCAGCAGCAGCGCGTCGGTCTGGGTGGTCACCAAGTGGTAGGCGACGCCGTCGGGCTTGCCCTCGTCGTACACGTACGTGCTCAGGTCGTGCACCAGCTGCACGTTGGCCGGGTCGTTGCCGACTGCCAGGCGCAGCAGCGGCCCGCGGGTGCGCAGCAGGTCGATGCCCTCGGCTCCGAAGGTGGAGTAGCTGGAGAGCGCGACGGCCCGGGTCGCGGTGTCGGCCTGGGTCAGGTTCAGCGCCGCCAGATCATCGACCGCCGAGGGCAGCTGTCCCAGTGCCAGCAACCGGTTGGTGGCGTCCAGCGACCGGATGACGTTGCCGTACTCGTCGTACTCGGCGGTGTCGATGAAGCCGGCCGCCGGCGCGTCCGGCCCCACCGGGCTGGCGGTGTTCACCTCCCGGCCGGAGGCGTCCAGGTAGTGCACCGTCGCCGGCCGGTAGCCGTCCGGTCCCGGTGCGGTCGCGGTCGCGGTGGTCAGCCCCGGCGGGTCCTCCGGCCCGAAGATCGCCGTGGCATCGGTCGGGGCACTGCCCTGGTCCCACGTCGCCAGCGAGTCCGGGTTCAGGTCGTACGGTCCTCCCGCGGCCCGGTTCAAGGGCACGGCGTACACCACGGTGCTGGTCGTGTCCGGACCCGGCTGGTCGATGGTGCCCGGCATCAGCGAGGCGCGGGAGACGTCGTAGAGCCGGCCGGAGGAACGGTCGACCAGGTCTCCGGCCCCGATCTCGGAATTTGCCCCGCCGGTGCCGTAGCGGAACCGCCACGGGAACTCCCCCGGCGGGGCCAGCTCGACGACCCGACCATCGGCGTCATAGCCGTAGGACGTCTTCAGCGCCGGGGAGATCCGCGGGTCCCACACCTCGCGCAGCCGGCCCTGTGCGTCGTAGGCGTAGCGGGCCGTCTCCACCGCGGTGACCGCGGCGCCGTCCTCGGAGGCGTACAGGTTCACCTTCTCCAGCCGCTCGGCGTAGCTGCCGAACGCGTTGGCGGTCGCCGTGGTGGAGGTGGAGTAGACGAGTTCCAGGACTTCGCAGCCCACCGCGGGAGTGGCCGTGGTGCAGGCCGCGCCGTTGGTCGGCCAGCCGTCCACGCCTGGCTCGACCGGAGCGATCATCCGGGTCAGCCGCAGCCGACCGAGGCTGTCCTTGGCGTAGACCAGCCGCGTCTTGCCACTGGCTGCCGGCGGGGAGGTGCGCACCAGCTCGAACTTGGGCGTGGTCTCGCCCAGATGGCGGTTGAACTCGCTGACGGTGCCGTCGAGCTCGGTCACCTTCCAGTTGTCGGCGTCGACCTTGGTGAGGGTCAGCGACTCGGCGCCCGGCTGCGGCCACCACACCGTGTCGCCCGAGGCGCCGGTGAACCACACCTCGCCGCCGCCGGCCAGGTGCAGGGTGGCGACGTCGGGATAGGGCAGGGAAATGTGGCTGTAGGCGGTGCCGGCGATCTCATCGGTGGTGCCCAGGCTCCACTGCGGCCCGAGCGGGGCGAAGATCTCCCGCGCCGACAGGTCGTCGAAGAACACCTCCTTCCCGGCCGTGGTGAAACCGTTGTAGAGCCGCACGAACCCCGCTGAGCCGGCGTCGGCCGGCACGGTGAAGTCGACGCTGAGGTGCTGCCAGCCGTCAGTGATCACCGGGGCGTTGGAGCGGAACTCCGGGTAGCTGCCGTTGGCCGCCTTGTAGAAGCCCACGATCCGCAGTCCCCGCCCGCTGTCGGGCTTCAGTCCGGTGGCGGCCGGCACGTACACCCAGCCGGTGATCCGGTAGGTACCGCCCGGCCGCAGCGACTGGCCGAGGCCCACGGCGGCGAAGGAGTCCTCGGTGCCCCCGCCGGAGACCACCCGCAGCGAGTCCATCCCGCCGTGGCCCCGATTGGTGACCCGGGAGATCGACGCGGCGTTCACCCCGAACCCGTCCGTGGAGGCGATCGTCTGCTGGCCGGGGCTGAGCAGCTCGGCCTGCGGCTCGAAACCGGCTCGCGGCTTGCGCGAGGACGCCGTCCGGCCGAGGGTCAGCCCGAACTCCCCCACGTCGGTGTTCGCCAGGCTGTAGTCACCGGTGAGCAGGTTCACCGAGCCCGGACCCACCGCGTCGGTGGCGGCGTTGGCGGCGTCCGGGGAGACCGTCATCGTCACCCACGGCGTCTGGTAGGCCCCGGTGCCGGCCGCGTCGGTGGCCATCACCGCTGACACCTGCACCGGCCCGGGCACGTGCCCGAGGGTCAGCCCCGCGTCCCAGGTCGCGTACTTCCCGAGATCAGTCAGCGCCGTCCACTCGGTGGTGAACGCCCGCCCGTCGGCCGTGGTCAGCATCGGCAGCCCCACCGACTGCGTCGTGGCGGCGTCCGGACCCCGCCGCCACTGGAACTTCACATGCGTGAAGACGGCCTCCCCGACAGGTACCAGCCGTACCCGCCGGACCACCTCCGAGCCCTCCCGCGGCCAGGTCAACCCCGCCCGGCCCACGTAGAAGGCGTAGCTCACCACCGGTGACCGGCTGCCGGCCTTGTCGATCGAACGGACCTGCAGCACGTGCCGGCCGTTTGTCGGCGGGGTGACCGAGATGGTGGTGTTCCCCGTCGCGGCGTGCCGGGTGGCCGGGGTCTTGTCCAGCCCCCACTCGTAACCGGCCAGGGTTCCGTCGGCCGCGGGCAGGGTCAGCGCGAAGCTGCCCGCCTTCCCGGCGTCACCGTGCCACTGCCCGTCCGCGGGGTAGTCGGTGGAGGAGACCGCCGGGGCCGCCGGCACTACGGTGTCGACGGTGAACGGCAGCCAGGCCGAGGGCCCGGCGTTCCACTCGATGCCGTCGTGGGACTGGACGTGCACCTTGTACCGGCCGCCGTCGGCGAACTTGCCGGCCGGCACCTCGACCGACCCGACCTGGCCGCTGGCCACACCGCCCGCGCCGCCGCGCCACACCTCGGCACCGGTGGCCTGGTCGTACACCAGGAAATGCATGTCGACCCGCGCGCCGGCATCCACGTCGTTGGCGACCGCCGACAGCCGGGGCGTGGCATCGTTGGTCCAGATACCGCCGTTGCTGCCGTTGTCCACCGAGCCCACCACGGCCAGCCCCGTCGCCGGATCCGGTTTGGTGTTCCACCGCACGTACAGCGTCGGGATTCCCCCACCGGCGTTCCCCGAGTTGAACTTCTTCCAGCCGTAGCTGTCGGCCTCGTTGGCCGCCTTCAGCCCCATCCCCACCAACGTGTGGCCGTGCGTGGACCAGGCCTGCACCAGATTCGTCATGTTCGCCGCCACCCAGCCGTCCCCGCAGCTGGAGGAGTAGCCGGTCGTCTGCGACGACGTGCTCTGCCGGTGGAACCAGCCCGGCTGCGCCGTCCAGCGAGCGCTCGTGGTGGCCGGCTCGGTGTTCCACACCTCCCAGTCCCGCGGCGAACACGAGTAGGAATGCCATTCCCACAGATACAGCTGCGCCTCGAGGATGGTCTTGTACCGCAGGTCGGTCAGGTCGTAGTTCAGGAACGACCGGGTCACGTTCGCCCCGCCGTCGTAGGTGCCCAACCGCAACTCGGTGGCGCCCGACTGGTCACTCGAATAGCCGGTCTGCACGAACGTGTCGAAGTAGTCGCCGAAGTTGTACTCCGGGTCGACCACCACCGGGTACTGCGTGCCCTCGTCGAGCAGGAACGCCTCCCCCGGCGTCAACGCCAGCTCCACCACCCCCGGCCCGCTCACCCGGGCAGCGCTCGTCATCGGCAGCGCGGCACTGGCCTTCGCCGCCACCGCCGCCGCAGTTCCCGCCCGCCCCGGCGCCTCCGAACCCGACGCCACCCCGGCCGGCGGAGTCGGAACAGGCAGCTGCACCGCCCCCGGCGCCGACGGGTCGGCCACCGCAGGCTGCTCACCCACCGGCGGCTCCCCCACGGCACCCTCCTCCGGGAGTTGCCACTCCGGATGCGGTGCCAGCGCCATCGCCGACTCTCCCGCCGCCGTCCACGGCGTCGCCACCGGGTGCAGCCGCTCGGCGTCCACCGCGGCGTCCCACACCAGCGGCGTCCCCGACGAGCCCACCACCCGACCCTCGGCATCGGCGAGCTGCACGCCCCCGTCGGCATCCACCGACGCCGTCAGCCCCTCGGCCCGCACCCGCAGCGACAGCTCCGGCGCCGCCCCGGCAGCCGGGCGGCGGGTCAGGACGAAGAACTGCTCGAAACCGGTCCGAGTCGCCTCCACCACCAGATCCACACCGGGCTGCACCTCCGGATAGACCGCACGAGGACCAGCCAGCCGGGGCGCCGGAAGTTCACCGGGCCACTCCAGGGCCAGGAACTGCCCGTCCCCACCGCGAGCCGACAGCAGCACCCCCGTCTCCGGGGCCTCGCCGCCCGCGAGCGTCAGCTCGAACGGATGCGCCTTCGGCCGCACTCCACCGTCCGACCGCAGCTCCAGGGTCAGGTCCACCGCCGCCCAGTCCGCCGACGACGTGCCGTCCCCGTCGCCCTGGCGCACCCAGATCGGGACAGTCGCCAACCCGCTCGCCACCGAACCGTCCGGTAGCGCCCAGGTCGACGACGTCGCGGTCCGCTCGCCGACGACCTCGACCCGCTCCCCCTCCAGCCGGGCGATGGTCGCCGCCGAGGCCAGGTCCGGCGCCTCCAGCCCGCCCGGCCCGCGGACCGGCTGCTCCTGCACCGGAGCCGCCGGGAACGGCACAGCACGCGCCTGGTGGGTGGCCACGAACGTCTCGGCCAGCAGCGCCGCAGCCAACGCGACCCCGAGCACACCCTTGCTCCGCCACCGTGGAACCGCGCTGAAGCCGTGCCGAACGTCCATGGACACCCACCCGCGAGCCGATCCACGAGTCGATGCGACTCAGAACGCGACCGTTCCGGGCGTTCTCCGACAACCTGGCAGGTGCGCTGCGTAGGGGCAAGAGTGCTCTGTGTATCGATCTTGTATCGAAGTGGATCACGCGCAGCACCTGCCCCATGGCGGCGTCCCGGTATCGGCGCAGCTGACTCGACCAGGCATAGGAAGCTATGCCTGCGGTGCGAGCCCGAAAACCATAGGCAAAGCTTGCTATGCCCACATGCCCTCAGAGGTAGGCGCGGGTGCCCTTGCCGAGCACGGTGACCCCGCCGGCGCTCACGTGGTAGCGCTCGCGGTCCAACTCGTGGTCGAAGCCGATCCGGGCGCCCGCCGGGACGACGACGTTCTTGTCCAGGATCGCCCGGCGCACGTGCGCGCCGTCGCCGATGTACGCACCGTCCATCACGACGCTGTTCTCGATGCGGGCCCCGCGCTCCACCCGGACCCCGGGTGAGATGACCGAGCCGTGCACCGCGCCGCCGCCGATGATCGCGCCGGCGCTGACCATCGACTCCTCCGCGCGCCCGCCCAGGACGAACTTCGCCGGCGGCAGCTGCGGTGGCAGGGTGTAGATCGGCCAGCGGTCGTTGTAGAGGTTGAAGACCGGCGACACCGACACCAGGTCCATGTGCGCGTCGTAGTAGGAGTCGATGGTCCCGACGTCGCGCCAGTAACCGTGGTCGCGCTCGGTCGCCCCGGGGACCACGTTGGTGGAGAAGTCGTAGACCCACGCCTCACCGGAGCCGGCCAGCATCGGCATGATCGAGCCACCCATGTCGTGCACCGAGTCGACGTCCTCGGCGTCGGCCCGCAGCGCCTCCAGCAGGGCGTCGGTGCTGAAGACGTAGTTGCCCATGGAGGCGAAGCTCTCCGCCGGCGAGTCGGGCAGCCCCGGCGGGTCCGCCGGCTTCTCCAGGAAGCCACGCACCTTGCCCTGAGCGTCGGAGTCGATCACCCCGAACTCGGTGGCTTCCCGCCGCGGCACCCGCAGGCCGGCGATGGTGACCCCCGCGCCCGTCTGCAGGTGCTGGTCGATCATCTGCGCCGGATCCATCCGGTACACGTGATCGGCCCCGAAGACGACGACGATGTCCGGCCGCTCGTCGTAGATGAGGTTCAGGCTCTGGAAGATCGCGTCGGCGCTGCCGGTGTACCAGCGCGGGCCGAGCCGCTGCTGGGCCGGCACCGGGGTGATGTAGCTGCCGAGCAGCTGGGACATCCGCCAGGTCTGGGTGATGTGCCGGTCGAGGCTGTGGCTCTTGTACTGGGTGAGGACGGCGATCTGCCGGACGTCGCCGTTCACCAGGTTGGAGAGCACGAAGTCGATGAGCCGGTAATTCCCCCCGAAGGGAACTGCCGGCTTGGCGCGGTCCTGGGTCAGCGGAGCCAGCCGCTTCCCCTCACCGCCCGCCAGGACGATGCCGAGCACCCGTGGACCGCCGCGCATGGACAGCACCGTATCCGCTGGCGGGAGCCCCGGCGCCCTGCGCGGCCCGCATCCGCCCCCCTAGGGTGACGGCGTGCACATCGGGATCGTCACGCGTGAGTGGCCGCCGGACGTCTACGGCGGGGCCGGGGTGCACGTCGAGCACCTCGTGGCGGCGCTGCGGGCGCTGCCCTCGCCGCCGCAGCTCGACGTCCACTGCTTCGGCGGCCCGCGGAATCCGGGCATGGCGGGATACGGGGCCACCGGCCATCCGGTACCGCCCACGCTGCGGGAGGCCAACGGCGCGCTGCAGGCGCTCGGTGTCGACGTCGAGATCGCCGCGGCGCTGGCCGACGCGGACCTCGTGCACAGCCACACCTGGTACGCGAACGGCGCGGGGATGCTGGCCGCGCTCGTGCACGGGATCCCGCACGTGGTCACCGCGCACTCGCTGGAGCCGCGCCGCCCGTGGAAGGCCGACCAGCTGGGCGGTGGTTACCGGCTCTCGTCGTGGGTCGAGCGCACCGCCTACCTCGCGGCGGACGCCGTGATCGCGGTCAGCCGCGGCATGCGCACCGACGTCCTCGACGCCTACCCCGACCTCGACCCGGCCCGGGTGCACGTCGTCGGCAACGGAGTCGACGCCGACGCCTACCGGCCGGTGCACGACCCGGACGTCGTGCGGGGCCTCGGGGTGGACCCCGACCGCCCCTACGCGCTCTTCGTCGGGCGGATCACCCGCCAGAAGGGCGTGCTGCACCTGCTGGCCGCCGCCGAGCACCTGCCCGCCGACGTCGGCCTGGTGCTCTGCGCCGGCGCCGCCGACACCCCGGGCGAGCGGCAGCAGGTGGCGGACGCGGTCGCCGAGCTGCAGTCCCGCCGCAGCGGCGTGGTCTGGATCGAGACGATGCTGCCCCGTGAGCAGCTGGTGCCGCTGATCAGCGGGGCCACCGTGTTCGTCGTCCCGTCGGTGTACGAGCCCCTCGGCATCGTCAACCTCGAGGCGGCGGCCTGCGGCACCGCCGTCGTCGCCAGCGCCGTGGGCGGCATCCCGGAGGTCGTCGACGATGGCCGCACCGGGCTGCTCGTGCCCTACGACGCGGACGACCCCGCCGGTTTCGCCGCCGGCCTGGCCGCCCGCACCGGCGAACTGCTGGCCGATCCGCAGCGCGCCGCCGCCATGGGCGCCGCCGGCCGGGAGCGGGTGCTCGCCGAGTTCGGTTGGGCCGCCATCGCCCAGCAGACCGTCGAGGTGTACGAGGCGGTGCTGGCCGCCCGCGGGTGAGCCGTCGGGACTTCTCGAGGTGATCACGGCCCCGGCGCCGGCGGTGTGCTGACCCGGCGGCTCAGCGCGCCGCACGGAACCGGACGACGTCCCCCGGCCGCAGCTGCGCCACCGCGCCGAGGTCGGCGGTGACCACGACGGCGAGCACTGGATAGCCGCCCGTGACCGGGTGGTCGGCGAGGAACAGCACCGGCGCCCCGTCCGGCGGGACCTGGACGGCGCCGGGCACCAGCCCCTCGCTGGGCAGCTCGTCCTCCCGCGCCCGGCGCAGCCGCGGGCCGGCCAGCCGCAGGCCCACCCGGTCGCTGTCCGCACCGACCCGCCACTCCGCGCCCAGCAGCACCGGCCACGCGCCGTCGGCCAGCCAGTTCCGTCGCGGGCCGGGCAGCACCCGCAGCACCGGCCGGTCCGACGGGGCGCCGACGGGCGCGATGTCGACGAACGGCTCCTCCCCCGATTCCGTGCCCACCGACAGCCGCACGCCCGCGGTCAGCGGTGCGGGCCCGAGGCCGGACAGGGAGTCGGTGCTGCGCGAGCCCAGCACGGGCGGGACGTCGATGCCGCCCCGCACCGCGACGTAGCTGCGCAGGCCCACCGGCGGGGTGCCCAGTCCCAGCACGGCTCCCCCCGGTACGGGCACCGGGCCGGCGAACGGCGCGGGCCGCCCGTCGACCGTGACCGGCGCCGGTGCCCCGGTCACGGCCACCAGGAGCGCCCGCTCGGCCCGGACCCGCAGCCCGCCGGCGGTCGCCTCGAGCAGCGCCGCGGCGGGCCGGTTGCCCACCAGCCGGTTGGCCAGCTCGGCGGCCGGCCGGTCGGCGGCCCCGGAGCAGGTGACCCCAATCGAGGCCCAGCCGGGGCGACCGCCGTCCTGCACGGTGCAGAACGGCCCGGGCGTCAGGACGGTGAGCACTCAGCCCACCTCCCGGAACCGGACATCGGTCCCGGGCGCCAGCAGCGCCGGCTGGTCCCGGTCGACGTCGAAGAGCACGGCGTCGGTGCGGCCGACCAGCTGCCAGCCGCCGGGCGAGGGGCGGGGGTAGACGCCCGCGTACGGGCCGGCAAGGCCGACGGCTCCGGCCGGCACGCGGGTGCGCGGGGTCGCCCGGCGCGGCACGTGCAGGTCGGACGGCAACCCGGTCAGGTACCCGAATCCCGGCGCGAAGCCGCCGAAGGCGACCGTGAACCGGGTGCCGGTCAGCGCGGCCACGACGGCGGCCGGTGAACGGCCGGTCAGCCGGGCGACGTCGGCGAGGTCGGGGCCGTCGAAGACCACGGGCAGGTCGAGCGGCGCCGGCGTCTGCCCGGCATCCGGCGCGGCGGGCACCAGGCGGCGCAGCCCCGCGACGTCCTGGTCGGTGGGGGGCCGGTCGAGGACCACCAGCAGGGTGCGTGCGGCCGGCACCAGGTCCACCTGCCCGGCCAGCGGGGTGGCGGCCAGCGCGGCCCGCAACCCGGGGACGGTCGCGGCCCCGGCAGCCTCGACCAGCAGCGCGCGGTCGCCGTAGCGAACCACGTCCACGACGTCCCCGAGGTCTGCCACCCGACCATGATCGGCCATCGGTCGCCCGGTCCGAACGCCCGGCGGACCGAACTCCCGGCGATCGGGCGGCACAGGATGTGCACCCGGCCGCGTGGGCGGACACTCAGGCGTGACCATCGCCGGCCGGTTCGCGACCGCGCTCGCGGCGGTGTCCGACCCCGACCTCGCCGGGCCGGAGCTGCTGCCGGTGCGGCTCAGCCTGGCCTGCGCCGCGGTCCTGGCGGTCGACGGCGCGGGTCTGAGCACGGCCGACGCCGGCGGCCGCCGGGTGCCGCTGGGCAGCAGCAGCGCGGTCGCGTCCACGGCCGAGCGGATGCAGTTCACGGCCGGCGAGGGCCCGTGCACGACCTCCCAGCGCACCGGCCGGCCGGTGTTCGCCGTCGAGGAGGACCTGCGACGGAGCTGGCCGATGTTCGCCGAGCTGCTGCTCGGCGGAACGCCGTTCCGGGGGGTCGTCGCCCTGCCGCTGCGACCGGCGCCCTACGGCGACGGCGCGCTGGACCTGTACGTGACCCGGGCGGCCGCCGTCGCCGAGCTGGACGTCTTCACCGCCGTCGCCGTGGGCGAGCTGGTCACGTCCGCCCTCAGCGATGCGGCCGTCTGGTCGAGCTGGTCTCCCGCCGAGGGCCCCGGCTGGCTGCACGGGCCGGCCCCCCGGCGGCGCGCCGGGGTGTGGGAGGCGATCGGCACGGTCGGCGTCGCCCTCGACATCGGCCCCACCGAAGCGCTGGCGCTGCTGCGCACCGACGCGTACACGGCCGGCCGGACGGTGGACGAGGTGGCCGCCGACCTGCTCGCCGGCCGCCGGCCGCCGGAGGAGCTCCGCTCCGTCGACTGACCGCTCAGCCGACGAAGGGGGCGAGCGCCAGACCTGCCCCTTCCAGGGCGGCGCGCACCGACCGCGCCAGCTGCACCGCGCCGGGGGTGTCGCCGTGCACGCAGATCGATGACACCTCCGTCCGCACCTCGGTGCCGTCGACGGCGGCCACCACCCCGTCGGTGGCCATCCGGACGGCCCGCTCGACCACCGCGGCGGGCTCGGACACGAGTGCGCCCGCGGCGCCGCGGGGCACGAGGGTGCCCGCGGCGGTGTAGCCGCGGTCGGCGAAGCCCTCCCCCACGGTCCGCAGGCCGGCCGCCGCCGCGGTACGCAGGAACACCGAGCCCGGCAGGCCCAGGACGGCCAGCCCGGGGTCGTAGCCGGCGACGGCGTCGACCACCGCCCGCGCCTGCGCCTCGTGGTGCACGACGGCGTTGTAGAGGGCGCCGTGCGGCTTGACGTAGGACACCCGCCCCCCGGCCGTCCGGGCGATGCCGTCGAGGGCGGCCAGCTGGTACAGCACGTCGGCGGCGAGCTCGTCGGGGGCGACGTCGACGAAGCGCCGGCCGAATCCCGCGAAGTCGCGGTAGGACACCTGCGCGCCGATCGATACCCCCGAGGCGACGGCCGCGCCGCACACCCGGCGCATGGTCACCGGGTCGCCGGCGTGGAAGCCGCACGCGACGTTGGCACTGGTCACCAGCCCGAGGAGCGCGTCGTCGTCCCCGAGGCGCCAGACGCCGAAGCCCTCGCCGAGGTCGGCATTGAGATCGATGCGGCCCGTGCCCGGTGCGCTCACCCGGGCAGTGTGGCACCGGAATGGCGGCCGCCCCGGAGGCGCTGGACCCGGCATGGCAGCCGCCGAGCCGCTCACCCTCTTCGACGTCGGTCCGCCGCCGACGCCGATGCCGCCCAACCACCTCCTGCAGGTCCGCCGCATCTACGCCGAGCCCGCCGCCGTGGACTCCCCCCGGGGCCGGCAGGTGCTCGGCCGGTTCAGCGATGCCGAGGTCGTCGAGGTGCCGTCGCACTGGCAGATCCCCGATCTCCACGGCAACGCGGGGAACGCCGACCGCTGGGTACGGGTGAAGACGGAGACGTTGGTCCTCGGCGTCCGCAAGGGGTTGGCCACCCGGCCCAACGGCCGCTCGGCGAACTTCATCGCGCCCGGCACCGCCAACGGCTGCGCGATGGCCTGCGCCTACTGCTACGTGCCCCGGCGCAAGGGCTTCGCCAACCCCATCACCGTCTTCACGAACATCGAGCAGATGACCGCCCACCTGCGCCGGCACGTCGCCCGGCAGGGCCCCAAGACCGAGCCGGACCAGTGCGACCCCGAGAGCTGGGTCTACGACATCGGGGAGAACAGCGACTGCTCCGTCGACGCCCTGGTCAGCGACAACGTGGCCGACCTGGTGGCCACCTTCCGCGAGCTGCCGACGGCGAAGGCCTCCTTCGCCACCAAGTACGTCAACCGGCAGTTGCTGGACCTGGACCCGGCCGGGCGCACCCGCATCCGCTTCTCGCTCATGCCCGACGACGACGCCCGGGTGCTGGACGTGCGCACCAGCCGGATCGCCGACCGGATCGCCGCGATCGACGACTTCGTGGCGGCCGGGTACGAGGTGCACCTGAACTTCTCCCCGGTCGTGCTCCGTCCCGGCTGGGAGGAGGACTGGGGACGGTTGCTCGACCGGCTGGGCGACGAGCTGGGTCCGGCCGCGAAGTCGGAGGCCGCAGCCGAGGTGATCCTGCTGACCCACAACGAGGCACTGCACGAGGTGAACCTCGGCTGGCATCCCACGGCCGAGCAGCTGCTGTGGCGCCCCGACCTCCAGGAGCCGAAGCGAAGCCAGAACGGGCAGGACAACGTCCGCTACCGGGCCGACGTGAAGCGCGCCGCGGTCACCCGGCTGCGTGCCCTGATCGCCCGGCGTGCGCCGTGGCTGACCGTCCGCTACGCCTTCTGACCTGGCCGTCGACAGGGCGCCGGGTCGACAGGGCGCCGTGTCGACATGGCCACATGTCGCCGTTCGACATCCGCTCCCGTCCCGGTCGTGTGAGATCCTCTGCCACGGGTCGCCGTCCACGGGGGATGTCGGACCCGAGGGGGATGGGTGCCTGAGTTCCACTCCGGGCTGCCGGCGGCTGCGCTGCTGGCCGCCCTGCCGGACACGGTCGTCGTCGCCGACGGCGAAGGGCGGATCGCCTACGTGAGCCCCGCGGTGACCGTGCTCCTGGGGCACGACCCTGCGGAACTGGTCGGGAAGCCACTGCAGGTGCTCATGCCCGAGCGTCTTCGTGGGGGGCACCGGGAAGGTTTCTCCCGGTACCGCGCCACCGGGGAGGGCAAGCTCGTCGGGGCCACCACCCAGGTACCGGCTCTGCACGCCGCGGGCCACGAGGTGGCGGTCGACCTGACCCTCTCCCGCCTGACGCCCGCGCCTGAGCACAGCACGCAGGACGCCTTCGTCGTCGGAGTCCTCCGCGACGCCAGCACCACGATCCTGCTGGAGCGGCAGTTCGAGGTCAGCCGTTACCTCGCCGCGACGCTCCGGGTCACCGCCGCGCTCACCGAGGCCTCGGACGCCGACGTGGCGTTCCGTCAGCTGCTGCCGACCCTCTGCACCGAGCTCGACTGGGACGCCGCGCTGCTGTGGCAGGCCGACACCGAGCACGGGCGACTGGTGCACGCGGCCACCTGGGCGGCCCCTGACGCGCAGGTCCCCGCCCTGGCCTCCGACGCCACTCGGCGCGTCTTCCACCGCGGCGAGGGGCTGCCCGGCCGGGCGTGGCTGCAGCGGACACCGATCGTCGCCGATGAGCTCGTGGCCGATCCCCGCGTCGTCCGCCGCGACGCCGTCCGGGCCGACGGGCTGAGCACCGGTGTCGCCTTCCCCGTGCTCAGCGGGGACACGCTGCTGGCCGTCTGCGAGCTGTTCTCGACCGACTCCCGCCCGGTGCCCCCGGAGCTGCTGGAGGTGCTCGGGCACGCCGGCCGGCAGATCGGCCAGTTCCTCGCCCGGCTGCGCGCCGAGTCGGTGGTCCATGAGCTCGCCGAGACCCTCCAGCGCAGCCTGCTGCCCTCGCACCTGCCGGCCATCCCCGGCGTCCGGCTGGCGGCCCGCTACCGGGCAGGTGGGGAATCCGCGCTGGTCGGGGGAGACACGTACGACGTCACCCCGCTGCCCGACGGGCGGTGGATGGTGCTGATCGCCGACGTCTGCGGCACCGGGGCCGAGGCCGCCGCCGTCACCGCGGTCACCCGGCACACCGCACGGGCCGCGGCCACGGGCAGCCCGGTGGAGATCCTCCGCGCGGTCAACGCCGCGCTGCTGCACGAGCAGGGCTCGGCACCGCTGCGCTTCGTCACCGCCTGCTGCCTGGTGCTCGAACCGGGCGAGCGCGGCCACAGCGTCTGCCTCGCCGTCGCCGGGCACCCGCTGCCCCTGATCGCCGGGCCGGACGGCGTCGCCCGCCCGGTCGGGACCGCCGGCCGGCCGCTGGGCATCGACGCCGACGTGGAGTTCACCGAGACCTCCCTCGAGCTGCCGCCCGGCAGCACGCTGGTGCTCTACACCGACGGTGTCACCGAGGCCCGGGACGACGCCGGACGGCAGTTCGGCGAGGACGCGCTGCTGCGGATCGTCGCCGGCGCCCCGGTGGCCGACGCCGAGGCCGTCGTCGCCGCGGTGTCCGCTGCCGTCGAGGCGCAGCTGGCCGGTTCGCGACACGAGCCGGACGACCTCGCCGTCCTGGCGCTCGCCGTGCCCCGCTGACCTCCACCCCGTCTCACCGTGAGCGGCCGGGACGCGCTGGCTACGGTGGGGTGGTGGCACGGGTGGTGGTCGTTGGCGCGGGCCTGGGGGGCCTCGCGGCCGCCGCCCGGCTGGCCGCGCTCGGGCACGCGGTCACCGTCGTGGAGCAGGGCCCGCGGGCCGGCGGCAAGCTCGGGTGGTTCAGCCGCGACGGGCACTCCTTCGACACCGGTCCGAGCCTGGTCACGCTGCCGCAGGTGTACCGCGACCTCTTCACCGCGACCGGGGGCCGGCTGGAGGACGCGCTCGACCTGGTCCGGCTGGATCCCGCCGTCGGCTACCGGTTCGCGGACGGCACCCGGCTCACCGTGCCCGGGCGGCCGGACGCCGTCCCTGCCGCACTGGACGACGCGCTGGGCGCAGGTGCGGGTCGGCAGTGGAGCGCGCTGATGGACCGCGCCGCAGCCATGTGGCGGATCAGCGAGGACCCCTTCCTGCGCACCCCCCTGGCAGGAGCGGCGACGCTGGCCCGGCTCGCCCGGCGCCCGCGCGACGTCGCGACGGTCGCGCCGTGGCAGTCGCTGCGGGGGCTCGGCCGCCGCTACCTCGCCCATCCCCACCTGCGCACGCTGCTGGACCGCTACGCCACCTACTCCGGCTCCGACCCCCGCCGCGCGCCCGCCGTCCTGGCGACGGTGCCCTACGCCGAGCAGGCGTTCGGCTCCTGGTACGTGCGCGGGGGGCTGCACCGGCTCGGCCTGGCAGTGCTGGACCGGGCGGTCGCCCACGGTGCGGTGCTGCGCACCGGCAGCCCGGTGCGCCGGGTCCTGGTGGAGAACGGCCGGGCGGCCGGCGTGGAGCTCGCCGACGGTGAGCGGCTGCGGGCCGACGTCGTCGTCTCCGGCGTCGACGCGACCGCCCTGCACACCGACCTGCTCCCCGGCGAACCCCGTACCCGGGGTGTCCGCCGGGCCCTCGGCCGGACGACGCCGTCGCTGTCGGGCTTCGTGCTGCTGCTGGCCCTGCGCGGCCGGACACCTGGCCTGGACCACCACACGGTCCTGTTCCCCGACGACTACGACGCGGAGTTCGACGCGGTCTTCGGCACCGGCCGGTACGCCGGCCGGCCGGGTCCGGTGCCCGACCCGACCGTCTACGTCAGCGCCCCCGACGACCCCGCACTGGTCCCCGACGACGACAGCGAGTCCTGGTTCGTCCTGGTCAACGCGCCGCGGCACGACCCCGCGGCCGGGATGGACTGGGACGCCCCCGGGCTCGCCGCCGGCTACGCCGACCGGGTGCTGGAGGTCATGGCCCGTCGTGGCCTCGACGTCCGCGGCCGGCTGCGCCGGCGCGAGATCCGGACACCGGCGGACCTGGCCCGCGACACCGGCAGCGTGGGCGGGTCCATCTACGGAACGTCCAGCAACGGCTCGCGGGCGGCGTTCCTGCGGCCGGCCAACGCCTCACCGGTCCCCGGGCTGTTCCTGGTGGGGGGCTCGGCGCACCCCGGCGGTGGGCTACCGCTGGTCGGGCTCTCGGCGGAGATCGTGGCCGGGCTGGTCGGGCCGGCCTGACTGCCGGACGGGTCGGGTGGCAGCCACCGCGACCAGCGGGGCCCCCGGCGCGATCCGCCGCGGCTCCCCCGGTCGCAGCCCGGCCGCCCGCAGCGCGGTTCCCAGCGCGCCCGCGTCCGGGAGCGACATCTGCCCGTCCTGGGCGCGCAGCAGCAGGTCGAAGTGCCGGCTGGACAACTGTGGTGTGGCCACCGTGGTGACGACCACGAGCGTTGCTCCCGGCGCGAGCAGCGCTCCGACCGCGGCCAGCAGCGCCGCCCGCTCCGCCACCGGCACGTAGTAGACGACGTTCGCCATCAGCGCGAGGTCGAACGGCCCCGCCGCCTCGCCGGTGAGCTCCCGGACGTCGGTGCGCAGCACCCGGCCCCGCCGGCCCAGGTGCCGCTCGTCCAGCGTCCGCCGCGCCAGGGTGGCGGCGGCCTCGTCCACGTCCACCCCGACGCCCTCGGCTCCCGGTGCGGCCTCGAGCATGGTGGCCAGCTGCAGCCCCGCGCCGCAGCCCACGTCGAGCACCTTTCCCGGGGACACCTCGGCCACGATCTCCCGCAGCACGTCGCCGACGAACGGCTCGAAGGCGGCCGAGATCCGCGCGATGACGCCCCCCTGCTCGGCGACGTCGCGCCGCCCCGGCCCGCCGGCGAGCACCGCGGCCAGCTCCCGGTAGAGGCCGGTGTGGAAGCCGGCGAACGCCTCGTACGAGGCCCGCACCAGGACGTCGGCCAGTACCAGGCCGCCGGTCGCGTCAGGCCCGGGCGGCCCCGTAGCCCAGCAGCGCCGCCAGCCCGAGCGCGCTGCGCGGCGCGTAGGCGGCCCGCCAGAGGCCACCGTGCGCCGCCTCGTGGGCCTCGTCCTGCCACGGGTGCTCGCCCGCGGGTCCGCCGCCGGTGTGCAGGTCGTGCACCAGCAGAGCGGCCATGAGGACGTTGGCCGTCGCCGGCTCGAAGATCTCGACGCCGAACCGGTGCGCGCCGGCGTAGGCCGCGGCCAGCGCCCGGTTCTTGAGCACCGACCGGGTGCGCGTGGGCGGGGCCACGTTCATCGACACCGTGCTGCCCGACGCCCGCGCCACCGTCGCCCGCCAGCGCTGCAGGCGCTTGGCCAGCGCGTAGTTCGGGCCCTGCTGGGCGACCAGGCTGTCGGCGATCCCAGGGTCGGTGCCCGGCACGTAGGCGCGCCGCAGCAACCGCCCGCCGGACACCGTGCGCAGGGGCCGGCCGAGCAGCTTGGCCGACCGGGACCGGCCGGCGTAGGCCCGCACCGACTGCTCGACGGCCTCGGCGGGGACGGCGAAGACGTCGGTCGGCGTCGCGAGGAAGGCCAGCGCGACGTCGGGCCGCGCCTGCGCGAGCCGCATGGTGAGCGCGTCCACGGCCGTCGACACCCGCACGTTCGTGGCGCCGTCGGCGTAGACGTAGTTGCCGAGCACCGGCCGCCCCGGCAACTCGGCGGCCCAGTTCGCGATCGCCGGCACCTCGGCGATCAGGTCACCGCCCGCGCCGCGCGGATCGGCCGCTGCCCCAGGCTCGGCCATCGGCACCAGGAGAGTGCCGGCTCCGCCGCGGGCGGTGTCGAGCACCCGCTCCCACAGCGGCGCCCGCGGCAGGTCCACGCCGGCCACCCGGGCACCCCAGCGCAGCAGGGCGGTCAGCGGCCCCATCTCCGCGCCGGCGCCCAGCACGACGACGGTGCTGCCCGGGATCGACAGCCACTCGGGATGGGCGGCCACGGTACGGACCGCCTCTGCGCACGAGGGCTCGACGACGCCGCCCTCGACCCAGCGGTCCAGCCGGCGCAGCAGCGCATCGCCGCGCAACCGGTCCCCGTGGAAAGGCAGCGAGAGCTCCCGCTCGGGTTCGGCGGTGCCGGTGACCTCAGCGGTGTGCAGCGACCGGCCGGCGGGTGCGGTGGTCAGGGCGTCCAGTCCGGTCTCGCCGTCGGCGCCCACCACGCGCATGCGCGCGTGCAGCGAGGTCAGCCCCGAGTCGGCGATGGACCGCGCCCCCTCGGCCGAGGGCAGCCCGGCCTCCACGAGCCGGCGGAAGTGGGTCAGGTAGCCCGCCCGCCAGTTGGTCTCGTGCTCGGCGGCCAGCGCCCCGGCGGCGTCGACGGGACGCAGCGCGTCCGCGACGACGGCGCGGCCGAGCGCCGCCGTGCTGCGCCGTCCGTCCGGTCCGGCGGGGAACAAGACACCCTGCTCGTGCTCGCTCATCGGATCCTTCCCACGCAGACCAGCTTCCACCGGCGGGCCAGCCATCGGCCAGGGCAGGAGCATGCCCGCCCGGACGGGCACCGACCGCACCACTGGGTTGAGCACCTCCGATTCTGGCTATGGGCGGGGCCACACGGTCACCGCACCCTGCCGCCGTGCATCCGGAACGGAGACCGCCATGCCCCCTGCAGCCACCGACTTCTACGCGGCGGCCCTGAAGTCCACCGGGACCGGTGATGCTCCCGCTCCCGAGCCGTGGTCGGTGCGCGACGCCGCCGGCCGGACGTACTCGCTCGCCGACGCCCTGGACCGGTGGACCGGGGAGGCCGACGACGTGGACCGCGGCTTCCTCACCCGCAGCCGTGGCACCGTCCTGGACGTCGGCTGCGGCCCCGGCCGGCTGACCGCCGAGCTGGCCCGCCGCGGGGTGCACGCACTCGGCCTGGACATCTCGCCCACCGCGCTCCGGCTGGCCCGCCGGTCGGGAGCCACGGTCATCCGCCGATCGGTCTTCGAGCCGGTCGTCGCCGAGGGCCTCTGGGGCACCACGCTGCTGGCCGACGGCAACATCGGCATCGGCGGAGACCCGGCGGCGCTGCTGCGGCGCTGCAGAGCGCTGGTGGCGCCCGGTGGCCTGGTGCTGGTGGAGACCGAGCGCCCCGGCGTCGGTCAGCGGACCACCCGGCTGCGCCTGGAGCGCGCCGGCGCGGTCAGCGCCTGGTTCGACTGGGCGCACGTGGGCTGCGACGCGATCCAGCAGCTGGCCGGCGGCGCCGGGCTGCGCCTGACGGAGTCCTGGGAGGACGGTGGCCGCTGGTTCGCGGCGCTGCGCCGGGACCCGACTCCCGGGATCAGCTGACCCGCCGCCGTCGGCAGGTGGCCACCACCGGTGGTGCGCCCGGTTCGGAACGACGCGGGCCCCGGGGGGGGGGGGGGGGGGGGGGCCGGGGGGGCGGGGGGGGGGGGAGGGGGGGGGGGGGGGGGGGGCCCCCGGCGCGCCACCGCGGGCCCCCGGGCGGCGGGCGGTGGGCCGCCCCCCGGGGCCGCGTCGTCGTGAACGGGGTGCCGTGAGGCAGTTCCCCGGAGTGATTCAGCTGGTCGCGCCCTTCAGTGCCTCCGACAGCGCGGCCGCCTCGTCCGGCGACAGCTCCACCACCAGGCGACCGCCGCCTTCCAGCGGAACGCGCATGACCAGGCCGCGCCCTTCCTTGGTGACCTCGAGGGGACCTTCACCCGTGCGCGGCTTCATGGCCGCCATGCGTGCCTCCTTCGCCAGCCACTCCCCTGCTTCGTGAACAGGCGCGTGGTGTCCGATGCTGTGAGCTCCGCAGCAATGATCCCGTATGGGCGGCTGTCCTCCAACACGAGGTCCACCGGGCCACGCTTTCGTGCCAGCTCCGCGCCCCGGTCCGCTCCTCGCGTCCACGCCGACGGCGCCTCCGCGGTCGCTCGGCTCCTCGCTCGCCGGCGCTCGCTGCGATGCTCCCGGGGCTGTCCTCAGGCAGTGCTGCCTGCCTGTCCCCCGCAAGCGGGAGGTGCCCCCATCCACGCCCCGGTCCGCTCCTCGCTCGCTGGCGCTCGCTGCGATGCTCCCGGGGCTGTCCTCAAGCAGTGGCCCGGAAGCACCCGGCCACGTGGTCGTCCACCATGCCGGTGGCCTGCATCAACGCATACGCCGTGGTGGGGCCGACGAAGACGAAACCGCGCCGCTTGAGCGCCCGTGCCATGGCCACCGACTCGGGGCTGGTCGCCGGGACGTCGGCGAGCGTGGCCGGACGGGCTCGCGGTCCGGTGGGCGCGAAGGACCACAGCAGGTAGGACAGGCCCTCCGGGAGCTGCTGGGCGGCCCGTGCGTTGGTGACGGCGGCGGCGATCTTGGCGCGGTTGCGCACGATGGCCACGTCCGCCACGAGCCGGGCCTGGTCCCCGGTGGTGAAGGCAGCCACCGCGTCGATGGAGAAGCCGGCGAACGCGGCGCGGAAGGCGGGCCGCTTGCGCAGGATCGTGATCCACGCCAGACCGGACTGGAACGCCTCCAGGCTGAGCCGCTCGAACAGCGCGTCGTCGCCGCGCAACGGCGTGCCCCACTCCTCGTCGTGGTAGCGGACGTACTCCGGGGCGCTCGTCGCCCAGCCGCACCGGCTCCTCCGGTCCTCCACGTGGCGAACGTAGCGAACGTAGCGCCGGCCTCCGACATCCGCCGTGCCGGTGCGGCCCAGCCGGCAGCGAGCCGCCGGCGCCACCGCCCGACCGGCGGCGCCGGTCCGGCGCCAGTAGCGTCGCCGCTCGTGCGCGTCCTCGTCACCGGCGGTGCCGGCTTCATCGGTTCCGCCGTCGTCTCCGCCTTCCGGGACGCCGGCCACGAGGTGCGGGTGCTCGACGCGCTGCTGCCCGCCGTCCACCCGGCGTATCCCGACGGCCCGCCGCTCCCCCCCGGGGTGGAGCTGCTGGTCGGTGACGTGCGCGATGCGGCGGCCGTCGACGGTGCGCTCGACGGCGTCGAGGCGGTCTGCCACCAGGCCGCGATGGTCGGCCTGGGCGTCGACGTGCAGGACATGCCCCTCTACGCGGGCATCAACGACCTGGGCACCGCCGTGCTGCTGGCCGCCATGGCCCGCGCAGACGTCGGCCGGCTGGTGCTGGCCAGCTCCATGGTCGTCTACGGCGAGGGCCGCTACTCCTGCCCGGACCACGGTCCGGTGCCGGCGGCGCCGCGCCGACGCGCCGATCTCGACGCCGGACGCTTCGAACCGCCGTGCCCGCACTGCGCACGGCAACTGGGCTGGGACCTGGTCACCGAGGATGCCGTGCTCGACCCGCGCAACACCTACGCCGCCACCAAGCTCGCCCAGGAGCATCTCTCGGCCGCCTGGGCGGGGATGACCGGCGGCAGCGTCGTCGCGCTGCGGTACCACAACGTGTACGGCCCCCGGATGCCACGGGACACCCCGTACGCCGGCGTCGCGTCGATCTTCCGCAGCGCCCTGGAGTCCGGCCGCGCCCCGGCCGTCTTCGAGGACGGTGGCCAGCAGCGCGACTTCGTGCACGTCTCCGACGTGGCGGCGGCGAACCTGCGGGCGCTGGAGGCGCCGGCCCCGGAGTCGACGCTGCGGGCCTACAACGTGGCCTCGGGTACGCCGCACACGGTGGGCGACATGGCCCGGGCGCTGGCCGACGCCTTCGGCGGGCCGGACCCGGTGGTGACCGGGGACTACCGGCTCGGCGACGTGCGGCACGTGGTGGCCAGCCCGGCACGGGCGGCGACGGAGCTCGGGTTCCGCGCCGAGGTCGACTTCCGGGACGGCATGCGCGAATTCGCCACCGCGCCCCTGCGCCCGGCCCCCAAGGTCTGACCCGCGCCGGTCACCACTCGGTCCGGACCGCCACCTCCACCGCGATCGCCGTCACGGCGCTCAGCACGAGCCAGAACCGGCGCTGCCGCACCGGCAGGAAGGCCGCCGCGACGGGCAGCCACACGGTGAAGGGCAGCCAGATCCGCTCCGTCTCCCCGCGGACCAGCCCGGTGACGTCGCTGACCAGCATCCCGGCCAGCGCCGCCAGGGGAACCAGTGCCAGCCCGACCCGGCGCAGGCAGGCCAGCCCGGCCACCGCCGCGGGCCCCGCCGCCACCGCCGCCGCGGCCAGGTTGGCCACGAGGAAGAAGGCCAGCGGCCGGTCGGCGTAGGACGGGCCGGACCGCACCCGCTCGGCGGTCAGCGACAGCCCCTCGAACCAGTCGTAGCCGCCCCCGGCGAAGAGCGCGAAGACCACGGCGACGCCGACGGCGGCGACGGCCAGGACCCGCACGATCCCGCCCCAACCGAGCCGCTGCCGGTGGACCACGACGACGGCGAGGGCCAGCAGCCCCAGCGACGCCAGCCCGAAGGACAGGTGCAGCGCCAGACCGAGCAGCAGCCCCCCGCCCAGCGCCCGGGCGGCGGCGCCCCGCCCCCACCTCGGCGCCGCCGCGCCGGCCAGCAGGGCGACGCCCCACGCGAACACCCCGGCGAACAGCGCGTCGGCGCTCGTGGCCACCCACAGCGCGGTGGGCGCGAGCACGAGGAAGGGCGCGACCGTCCGCGCCGTCCCCTCCCCCGCGACCGACCGCACGGTCACCAGCACCGCGGGCACGGCCAGCGCCCCGGCGGCGATGCACATCGCCGCGGCCCAGCCCAGGCCGCCCAGGCCGGCCCGGTCGATCAGCACGAAGGCGAGCAGCGCCCCAGGCGGGTGCCCCGACACGTGCGTCGTCCAGGGATCGGCGGAGTCGGCGAGGACCGAGTCGTTGAACGTGCGCAGCAGCTCGCCGACGCCGCCCACCCGGCCGACGTCGTGCGGGTACTCGTAGACGCTCCCCAGTGGCTCGGTCAGCCGGGCCCAGCCGCTGGCCAGCGCGAGGGAGACCGCCCAGCCCGCCGTGGCCGCGGCCGAGCCGGCCAGCAGCACCCGCCAGCTCGCCGTCCGGGCCGCCGCGGGCCCCCAGAGGACGGCGGCGAGCGCGACGGCCACCGGGAGGAGCACCCGCGCGGACAGCAGGGGATCCCAGGCACCCCGCAGCACGTATCCCCCGAGCAGGTGGAGCACCACGCCGTCACGGGTCAGCTGCCACCCGACGAGCGCGGTTCCGGCCACGAGGAGGACGGCCAGCAGGAGGCCGGCCACCGGTCGCCGGCGGAGGGACCGCGGCGCCGGCCCCGCCACCCGGGGGGCCTCGGTGGGAGCGCGGGTCATCAGCCGGACAGTAGGGCCCCGCCCGCGCGCCCGCTCCCCCGGCCGCAGCAGGTCCGGGGTGTGATCGTCACCTGGCAGGCCCGGTGAGTCCGTGGTTGTGTCCTGGGGTGCCCGACGTCGTCCTGCCCTGCCTCGACGAGGCGGGCGCGCTGCCCTGGGTCCTCGGCCGGCTCCCGGCCGGATACCGCGCCATCGTGGCCGACAACGGCTCGACCGACGGCTCCCCGGCGATCGCAGCGGCCCACGGGGCGACCGTGGTCTCCGTGCCGCAGCGGGGTTTCGGCGCCGCCGCGCACGCCGGGTTGGAGGCGGCGACCGACGACGTCGTCTGCTTCTGCGACGCGGACGGCTCGATGGACCCCGCCGACCTACCGCTGGTCGCCGACCCCGTGCTCGCCGGCACCGCCGACCTGGTGCTCGGCCGACGACGTCCCACGCGGCGGAACGCGTGGCCGGCGCACGCCCGGGTCGCCAACGTGGCGCTGAGCGTCATGCTGCGCCGCCGCACCGGCCTGGCCCTGCACGATCTCGGCCCCATGCGCGCCGCCCGGCGCGAGGCCCTGGTCGGGCTCGGCCTCACCGACCGCCGCTTCGGGTACCCGCTGGAGATGGTGACCAGGGCCGCCGACGAGGGCTGGCGGGTGCACGAGGTCGACGTCCGGTACGCACCGCGGGCCGAGGGAACCCGTTCGAAGGTGACCGGCACGGTGCTCGGCACGGTGCGCACCATCCGGGACATGCGGCAGGTGCTGTCCTCGTGACCGCGACGCAGCTGCTCGTCATCACCAAGGCGCCCGTGCCCGGTCGCAGCAAGACCCGCCTCTCGCCGCCCTGCACCCCCGAACAGGCGGCGGCCGTCGCCGGGGCGGCGGTCGGCGACACGCTCGACGCCGTCCGCGGGGCGCCGGTTGCCCGCCGGGTGGTCGCGCTCGACGGCGCCCCGGGCGGGCTGGACCTCACCGGCTGCGTCGTCGTCCCGCAGGCCGACGGCGACCTGGGTGTGCGGCTGGCGACCGCGTTCGTCGATGCCATGGCCGGCCCGGACGGGGCACTGCCCACCCTGCTCATCGGGATGGACACCCCGCAGGTGACCGGCGAGCTGCTCGCCGACTGCCTCGACCGCCTGGTGCAGGCGGGTCCCGGCTCCGCCGTGCTGGGCCTCGCCCCGGACGGCGGCTGGTGGGCGCTGGGCCTGCACTCCCCCGAGCCGGCCCGGGTGCTGACCGGCGTGCCCATGTCCCGCGACGACACCGGCGTGCGCACCCGCGCGGCGCTGGAGGACGCCGGCCTCACGGTGCTGGATCTCCCCGAGCTCACCGACATCGACCACTTCCCCGACGCCGTGACCGTCGCCGCGCAGTGCGGCCCCGGCACCCGCACCCGCCGAGTGGTGACCGGGCTGTCCGCCGCGGTGGGGCCGGCATCGTGACCAGCCGGATCGACCGCCTGCTGGGCGCCCGCCTGGCGGACCCCCCGGAGGGGCTGCGCCGCGGGCCGTTCCGCGAGGGAGCGTTCCCGAGCCCGTTGCACTCCGAGCGCCGCGCGGCGCGGGTGGGGCTCTGGCTCGGGCTGGCCTTCCTGGTGTGCTTCCTCACCGGCGTGATCAGCGACCTGATCCAGAGCGGGCCCTCGTGGTTCTACTGGCCCTCGTCCCCGGTCTGGCTGTACGGGTTCACCCAGGGGCTGCACGTGGCCACCGGGCTGGCCGCGATCCCGCTGCTGCTGGTGAAGCTGTGGACGGTCTACCCGCTGCTGTTCGAGTGGCCGCCGGCCGGCTCGCTCGCCCGGCTGGTCGGCCGGCTGTCGATCCTGGTGCTCGTCGGCACGGCCGCGATGCAGCTGGTGACCGGCCTGATCAACATCGCGCAGTGGTACCCGTTCGGGTTCTTCTTCCCGACCGCCCACTACTGGACCGGCTGGATCGCCATCGGCGCCATCGCGGTGCACATCGGCGCCAAGGCGCCCGAGATCCGGCGCGGCCTGGCCCGCCGCGGCTCCCCCGCCGCCACCGCCGGGCTGGTCCCCGAGCAGGTCGAGGAGCTGCGTGCGGCGGAGGCGGCCGCGGAGGAGGGCGCCATCGACCGCCGCACCTTCGTCCTGGCGTCCGGGCTGGGCGTCGCCGCCGTCACGGTCACCACGCTGGGCCAGTCGGTCACCCCGCTGGCGCCGGTGTCGGTCCTGGCGCCGCGGTTGCCGCACGCCGGCCCCCAGGACCTGCCGGTCAACAAGACGGCCGAGGCGGCGCAGGTCCAGGAGTCCGCCACCGACCCCGGTTACCGGCTGGTCGTCGACGGGCCCCGCCGGCTGGAGCTCTCGCTGGCCGACCTGATGGCGCGGCCGCAGCACACCGAGACGCTGCCGATCACCTGCGTGGAGGGCTGGAGCGCGTCGGGCCGGTGGACCGGGGTCCGTCTCGCCGACCTCCTCGAGGAGGCCGGGCTGTCGCGTGACGCCAGGGTGGTGGTGGAGTCGCTGCAGACCGGCGGGTTGTTCCGCAGCAGCGTCGTGGCACCGCCGCACGCCGCCGACCCGCGCACGCTGCTGGCCCTGCAGCTGGAGGGCGCCCCGCTCGACCTCGACCACGGGTATCCCGTGCGGCTGATCGCCCCCAACCGGCCGGGCGTGATGCAGACCAAGTGGCTTGCCCTGGTGCGGCCGGCATGAGCACGGGCATCTCCCGCGACGACCGCGCGGCCGCACGCGTCGGCCGGGGCGGGCGGGGCGATTCCTACGCCTCCGATCCCGCCCGGCCGCTGGCGTCGGCCGCGGGCCCGTGGTGGCGGTGGCTGTTCCTGGTCCCCGGTCTCGCCGCGGTCGGCTGGGGCGTCCTGGGGCTGCTGGGCGCGAGCGACGACGTCCCGCTCTCGGGATGGTTCCCGTGGTTCATCGGCAGCGCGCTGCTGCACGACGTCGTGATCGCCCCGCTGGTCATCGCCGGAGGCGCCGTGCTCACCCGCGTCCTGCCCCGCCCGGCCCGGCCTCCGATCGCGATCGGGCTGGTCGTCAGCGGGGTGCTGACCGTGGTCGCGCTGCCGTTCGCGCTGGACCCGGGCGACGTGCAGGAAGCAGGTTTCCTGCCGCAGGACTACAGCCGGAACCTGCTGCTGATCGTCGCCGGCGTCATGGCCGTGGCAACGGTCTGGGCCGTCGTCAGGACGCGGCGGGCTCATCGGGAGTGACGGTCCGGGCGCTGCGGCCTGCCGGTGGAGGTCGGACGGTGTGGCCGGCCCCCGGCCGGCAGGTGCGCTGGGCGGACAGCTGACCGACGCAGCGCCGCTCGTGGTGGATCAGCGCGCGGCGGCGTCCACGGCTTCGACGCTGGGCTCGGGGCGGGGTGCGCTGCGCCGGGTGGCCAGCACGCAGCCCACGAGCACCAGCGGCAGGCCCAGCCCGATGCCGAGGGTGAACGGCTCGTCCAGCAGCCACACCCCCAGCAGGACCGCCACCACCGGGTTGACGAAGGTGATGACCAGCGCCCGCTGCGGGCCGACCTCCCGGATGAGCACGAAGAACAGCGCCAGGGCGATCGCCGTGCAGAGCACCCCCAGCGTGAGCAGGGAGAGCACCGCGTCGGTGGACGCGCCGGCCACCTCGTCCAGCCGCGGGAGGGCGAACGGGGCGTAGACCACGGCGGTGACGAACAGCGCCACGGAGCTGGCGGCCACCCCCGGGACATCCGGAAGTGCCCGGAAGACGATCAGCGGCGCCGTCGCGTAGCCGACCACGACCAGCGCGACGGCGAGGATCGGCAGCAGCTGCGCGCCCTCAAGGTCCAGCCCGAGCAGCACCGCGATGCCGACGACGCCGACCCCCATGCCGAGCAGCCGTACCGGGGTCAGCCGCTCCTCCTCACCGGCCAGCCGCGCGGCCAGCGCCGCGGCGAACGGCACCCCGGCGACGAGCAGGCCGGTCAGCGAGCTGGACAGCGACTGCTCGGCCCACGACAGCAGCAACCACGGCCCGGTCATCTCCAGCACGGTGAACAGCAGCAGCGGCTTCCAGTGCCGCAGGGCCGGGCGCAGCTGCCCCCGGTAGATGGTCCACGGCAGCAGCAACGCCGCGCCGATGGCGCAGCGGGCGAAGACCACCGACACCGGCGAGACCTCGCCGACCGCCACCTTGATCAGCAGGTATGGCGCGCCCCAGATCACCGACAGAGTGAGGAAGAGCACCCATCCGCGCCGGCTCACGAGTCCCCCTCCCGGGCGCTCGTCGGCCGCGTTCGCGGAGCTGCTGTGTCTCTGAGTGAGCTCACGAGCTCGCTCACTGCCCTGCCGCCGGGGCTCCGACACCGTTGTGCACGCCCCCCATCCTCACCGACCGGGGACGGCGCCCCGCAGGCGGCTACGGCGGTAGCCTGCGCGGGGACGGGATCACCGGGGTGATCAGCCAGCGGTTGCGACAGCTCGAGACCGCCTGCCCCGCCCCACCGGGCATAGGAAGCTATACCTATGGATTCGATCCCGAATCCGTAGGCATAGCTTCCTATGCCTAGAACGTGCGGGCGAAGGCGGCGAAGCGCTTCAGGGACAACCGGATCCCCGCGAGGGCGAACGGCTTGACCAGCACCCAGCCGAGCTGCCCGAGCAGGCCGTACGGCAGCCACAGCCGCTCGGTCCAGACGAAGGTGCTGTGCTCGCCGCGGGGCTCGATCTCGAAGATCCCGGGGCCGCGCACCAGCCGGCCGGTGTGCTGGACGACGACCCGCCGCGGCGGGTCCCACTCGGTGATCACCATGGTGTCGAGCAAGCCGACGTGGCTGCCGCCGGGCAGGGGGAGCCCGGTCCGCGCGGCCAGCCGGCCGCCGATCCCCTGGGCGGGCCCGTCGACGGTCCGCACATCGGTCGCGAGCATCCACTCGCCCTGCCGGGACCACGCGGTCAGCGCCGCCCACACCCGCTCCGGCGGCGCGTCCACGTCGATCCGTTCGACGACCTCACGCATCGCGGTCTCCTTCTCCGTCCGACGACGCGACCCCGGGGTCGGTCGGTGTCTCCAGCTGGGTGCGCGCGGCGAGCTCGGCGCGCAGCGCGGCGAGCTCCGCGTCCCGCTCGTCCAGGGTCTGCGACAGCTGGTCGAGCAGCCAGTCCACCTCCACCATCCGGTATCCCCGGACCGTCACCGCGATGCGCAGCGCCCGGACGTCGTCGGAGGTGACCCGACGGTCCTCGGGCAGCTCGACCGGTGACCGGTCGGGCTCGGCCGGCGGCTGGGTCTCCCCCCGCCCCAGGAGCAGCGCGGCGACCAGGAACAGCACCCCGCCGACCAGCAGGACGGCGACGACGAAGACGACGAAGGACAGCACCTCAGGCGTCGGAGGGCCCGGTGGCCGGGCCCTGTCCCCCGCTGCCGTTCAAACCGGCGCGACGGGCCGCGTCCGCCGCCCGGATGGTCGCCACGGCCTCGGCGACGTCGTCGGTCACGGTGAACAGGTCGAGGTCGCCCGCGCTGATCGTGCCCTCGGCCAGCATCGTGTCGCGGATCCAGTCCACCAGGCCCGACCAGTACGCGGTTCCCAGCAGGATCACCGGGAAGCGGGTGACCTTGTGGGTCTGCACGAGCGTGAGCGCCTCGAACAGCTCGTCGAGGGTGCCGAAACCGCCGGGCAGGATCACGAAGGCTTCCGCGTACTTGACGAACATCGTCTTGCGCACGAAGAAGTAGCGGAACGAGATGCCGACGTCGACCCACTCGTTGAGCTCCTGCTCGAACGGCAGCTCGATGCCCAGGCCGACCGACATGCCACCTGCCTCGGAGGCGCCACGGTTGGCGGCCTCCATCGCGCCCGGGCCGCCACCGGTGATCACCGCGTAACCCGCCTCGACCAGCGCGGCGCCGAGCTCCACGCCGGCCGCGTAGTGCGGGTGGTCGCGGGGTGTCCGGGCGCTGCCGAAGACGCTGACCGCCGGCGGCAGCTCGGCGAGGAGACCGAAGCCCTCGACGAACTCGGAGGTTATCCGCATCACGCGCCACGGATCGGTGTGCACGAAGTCCGCCCCGCCGCTGCGGTCGAGCAGCCGCTGGTCGGTGGTCGTGCCCTGGTTCTGCGGGTCCGGCTCGCTCCCGCGGAGCATCACCGGCCCCTTGTGGCGGATCCGGCGCGAGCGGTGGCCGTCGGACGGCGGGGTGGTCATGAGCTGCTCCCGGACAGGTAGGCGGTCAGCGCGTCCACGGCCGGCTGCAGCCGATCGACCAGGACGTGCTCCTCGCGGGTGTGGGCCAGCTGGGGGTCCCCGGGCCCGTAGTTGATCGCCGGGATGCCGAACGCGGCGAACCGGGCGACGTCGGTCCAGCCGAGCTTGGCCCGCGCCGGGCGGCCCACCGCGGCGACGAACGCGGCCGCGGCCGGTTCGGCCAGGCCGGGGAGCGCTCCCCCGGCGTTGTCGACGACGGTGAGCGTGGCGCCGGAGGAGATCGCGTCGGCGAAGACCTCCCGGACGTGCGCCTCCGCGGCGTCCTCGTCCCGGTCGGGGGCGTAGCGGAAGTTGACGGTGAGGGACGACTCGTCGGGGATGACGTTCCCGGCGACCCCGCCGGAGATGCCCACCGCGTTGAGGCCCTCGCGATAGGTGCAGCCGTCGATCTCCACCTCCCGCGGCCGGTAGGCGGCGAGGGAGGCCAGTGCTCCGGACAGCCCGTGGATGGCGTTCTCCCCCAGCCAGCTGCGTGCGCTGTGGGCGCGGCGGCCCCTGGTCTCCAGCACCGCGCGCAGCGTGCCCTGGCAGCCGGCCTCGATCTCGCCGTCGGTCGGCTCGAGCAGGACGGCGAGGTCGCCGTAGAGCCAGCCGCGGCGTTCCCGGGCCACCCGGCCGAGACCGTTCTTGACCGACTCGACCTCCTCGTTGTCGTAGAAGACGAAGGTCAGGTCGTGCGCGGGCTGCGCGCCGGGGACGCCGAAGACCGCTGCGAGCCGCAGCATGACCGCGTCGCCGGACTTCATGTCGCTGGTCCCGCAGCCGTAGAGCCGGCCGGTGGCCTCGTCGAGCCGGCTGGGCACGTTGTCGGCGATCGGCACGGTGTCCAGGTGGCCGGCCAGCACCACCCGGGTCGGCCGGTCGAGGTCGGTGCGGGCGAGGACCGCGTCGCCGACCCGCTCCACCTCCAGCCCGCCCAGGGCACGCAGCGCGGCCTCCACCGCGTCGGCGAGCGGGGTCTCGCTGCCGGACACCGAGGGCGCGTCGACCAGGGCTCGGGTCAGCGCGAGGACGTCGGAGGAGAGGTCGAGGTCTGGCTGGGCGCTCACGGCTGCCGAGCCTAGTGAAAGGACCTGGCTGCCCCCCGAGACCCGCTGCCGCTCGCCCCGGGTCCCTGCAGCCAGGCCGCTCCAGCACGTCACCCGCCCCCCGCCCCTCGCACGCTCGCGGCGGGTCCCTGCGCAAGGGCCGCTCCAGCACGTCACGGGCCGGCCACCCTGGCGCGGAGTGCGGCTGGGTAGCGTCGTCGTCGTGACTGACGCAGCGTCCGCTCCCTTCTCCGCCGTAGCCGCCGGTCTCGCGACCGTCACCCCCTCCGGCACCGTGCTCGACACCTGGTACCCCGAGCCCCGGCTCGGCGCGCCCGCGGGTGTCACCCCGGGGACGACGCGGCTGGGCGCACTGGAGCTGTCGGGTGAGCTCGGCCCCGACTACGGCGGTCTGGTGCGCCGCGACGAGGCGCGCGGGGTCGAGGTCATCGCCGTCCGCACGGTGATCGCCGACCTCTCCGCCGCCCCGGTGGACACCCACGACGTGTGGCTGCGGCTGCACCTGCTGTCCCACCGCCTGATCAAGCCGCACCAGGCGAACATGACCGGCGTCTTCGGGCTGCTGCCGAACGTGGCCTGGACGAGCGCGGGCCCGGTGGAGGCCGCCGGGTTCAACGCGCACCGGCTGCGTGCGGCCGTCGGCCACGTGACCGTCTTCTCGGTGGACAAGTTCCCCCGGATGGTCGACTACGTCATCCCGTCCGGGGTACGCGTCGCAGACGCCGACCGCGTCCGCCTGGGCGCGCACCTCGCCGAGGGCACGACGGTCATGCACGAGGGCTTCGTCAACTTCAACGCCGGCACGCTCGGCCCGTCGATGGTCGAGGGCCGGATCAGCGCCGGGGTCGTGGTCGGGCCCGACAGCGACATCGGCGGCGGGGCCTCCATCATGGGCACGCTGTCCGGGGGCGGCACCCAGGTGATCTCCATCGGCAGCGGGTGCCTGCTGGGCGCCAATGCCGGCATCGGCATCTCGCTCGGCGACGGTTGCGTCGTCGAGGCCGGTTGCTACGTCACCGCCGGATCGCGGGTGTCGCTGCCCGACGGCTCGGTGGTCAAGGCCAAGGAGCTGTCCGGCCGCGACGGCCTGCTGTTCCGCCGCAACAGCGTCAGCGGCGCGCTGGAGGTCGTCGTCCGCGAGGGCACCTGGGGCGCGCTGAACGCGGAGCTGCACGCCAACTGAGAGAGGACCGCCCTTTCCCCCCGCCTGGCAGGCTCGGCGCGGACCCTGAAGGGCGGCCGTTCCAGGAACCGTCCAGGAACCGGACCTACAGTCGCAGACGATGACCAGCGCCCGCTCTGCGACGCACCCCGCCGCGGCCCGGACCGGGTCCCGACCACGCCCGCGCACGGGTGCGCACGGCCGCGGTTCGGCGCGCCGGAAGCCGGTCCGGCGGCCGGCGCGGAAGCGACGCCGCTCGCCCCGCCGCGGCGGCGTCGGCGGGATCGCCCGCTGGTGGCCGGCGCTGCTGATCGCGGCGGTACTCGTCGCCGGGGCCACCTGGGGCACGGAGCGAGCCCCGGCCGCTGGTGCGTGCCCCCTGCCCGGCTCGTCGGTGACCCTCACCGCCGAGCAGCTGGCCAACGCAGCCACCATCGCGGAGGTGGGACGCTCTCGAGGGCTGCCGGAACGAGCCGTCGTCATCGCGCTGGCCACGGCGATGCAGGAGTCGACGCTGCGCAACCTCGACTACGGCGATCGGGATTCGCTGGGCCTGTTCCAGCAGCGCCCCTCCCAGGGCTGGGGGACGCCGGAGCAGGTGCAGGACCCCGTCTACGCCGCCGGCATCTTCTACGACCGGCTGGTGCAGGTGCCCGGCTGGGAGACCGCCCGGCTCACCGCCGCCGCCGATGCCGTGCAGCGCTCGGCCTTCCCCGAGGCGTACGAGAAGCATGGCCCGCTGGCCACGGAACTCGCCGCCGCGCTGACCCCGTCGGCAGGCACAGCCGGGATCTGCCCCTGACCCACCTCGGCCACGCTGGACGGGTCAGCTGGCCAGCCGCTCGACCGCCGCGTCGATCCGCTCGTCGGTGGCGGTCAGGGCCAGCCGGACGTGCCGGGCGCCCGCGGGACCGTAGAAGCTGCCGGGTGCGGCGACGATCCCGAGGGCGGCCAGCCGGTCGATGGTGACCCAGCAGTCCTCGTCGCGGGTGGCCCACAGGTACAGCCCGGCCTCGGAGTGGTCGATCCGCATGCCGGCGGTCCGCACCGCGGCCGCCAGCCGCTCCCGTCGGCTGCGGTAGCGCTCGCGCTGCGCGTCGACGTGCGCATCGTCGCCGAACGCGGCGGCCATCGCGGCCTGGACCGGACCCGGCACCAGCAGACCGAGGTGACGGCGCACCTCCCACACCCGGCGCACCAGCACCGGGTCGCCGGCGAGCAGGCCACCGCGGTACCCGGCCGCGGTCGACTGCTTCGACAGCGAGTGCACCGCCAGCAGGCCGGTGTGGTCCTCCCCCGCCACGGCCGGGTGCAGGATCGACCGCGGCGCCACGTCCCAGCCGAGGGTGATGTAGCACTCGTCGGCCACGACCGGGACGCCGTGGGCACGCCCCCATGCCACCCACGCGCGCAGCTGCCCGTCGGTCAGCACCCGCCCGTGCGGGTTCCCCGGCGAGTTCAGCCAGACCAGGGAGATCCCGGCCGCCTCGGCCGGCGGGGTGTCCGCACGGCGCACCGCCAACCCGGCCAGCACCGCACCCACCTCGTAGGTGGGGTAGGCGACCTCCGGGACGAGCACGGTGCTCGCACTGCCCTGCAGGCCCAGGAGCGTGGGCAGCAGCGCCACGAGTTCCTTGGAGCCGACCGTCGGGATCAGCGACGGGTGCGCACCGAGCGGATCGGCGACCTGGACGCCCAGGCGCCGCAGGAGCCAGCCCGCCGCAGCCGTGCGAAGTGCGGCGGTGCCCAGGGCGGTCGGGTAGCCGGGTGCGTCAGCGGCGTCGGCGAGAGCCTCGCGGAGCACGTCGGGGGTGTCGTCGACCGGAGTGCCGATCGACAGGTCGACCACGCCGCCGGGGTGCCGGGCCGCCCGGCTGCGCGCCCCCGCCAGGGAGTCCCACGGGAAGTCCGGCAGGGCCCGGGAAGGCCCCACCGGCGCAGCCGTCAGTGTTCTTCGCCCTGCGGCGGCAGGGCGGCCACGAGGGGGTGGTCCTTACCGATCTTGCCGGTCTTCGCGGCCCCGCCGGGGCTCCCCAGATCGGAGAAGAAATCCACGTTGGCGTTGTAGAAGTCCTTCCACTTGTCCGGGACGTCGTCCTCGTAGTAGATCGCCTCGACCGGGCACACCGGCTCGCACGCCCCGCAGTCGACGCACTCGTCGGGGTGGATGTACAGCATCCGGTCGCCCTCGTAGATGCAGTCCACCGGACACTCGTCGATGCACGCCTTGTCGAGAACGTCGACACATGCCTGGGTGATGACGTAGGTCACGAAGTTCCCTCCGGGGGAGGTTCGGGCAGCGCAACCGGCCGGAACCGGAGCAGCAGGATGGACACCTAGTATCACCTCTCCCGCCCGACGCCGTTCGACGGGCCACCGGGACGTCCCCCGGCCGGGGAGGGCACGGCGGGCTGCGGACGTCGACCTCCCCCGACGGGGGGAGGCTCCGGGGCCCGGCTCAAGCACCAGGCTCGGACGCCGATCGTGATCATGTGTCCCAGACGTCGCATCCCCCGGCTGCGCCGCGACGCCGCTCGCCCGCCTCGCCCTACGACGCCCAGTCCGCGCTGGAGCACCTCCTCGGCCGGCTGCGCTCGTCGTCCGGGGCCACACGGGTGTCCGTGTGGGTGCACGAATCGAGCACCGAGCTCGTGGTTCCCTTCCGGCAGGCGTCGTGCCCGGGTCCCCAGGTCCCGATGCACCCGGCGCTGCGCACGCCCGCGTTCGTCTCCGACTCCCCCTTCCTCTCCGCCGTCATCACCAGCCGCCAGTCCGTCGTCGCCCGCGCCGACGGGCGCCGGGCCGCCGACCGCCAGCTGGCCGAGGTCGGCATCCGCTCCGCCCACGGCGAACCCCTGGTCCTCGACGACGAGGTCGTCGGCGTCCTGACCGTCGAACCCGCGGCCGCTGCCGCGCCGCACCTGCTGCGCCAGGTCCTCCCGAAGCTGGCGGCCGCCCTCACCGAGGCCTGGACCCGCCGCTCGGAGCAGCGCCGGCTGGAGCAGGGAACGGTGCTCCTCCGGCTCATCGAGTCCGCCGCCCAGGCCCAGTCGATGGACCATCTGCTCGGCTCGGCCTGCCGGCAGCTCGCCGAGCTGGGCGAGGTCGAGCGCGCCTGCATCTTCCTGCTCGAGGACGGCCGGCTGGTCCCCCGGATGGCCGCCTACGCCGACGGCCGGCGGGATCTGGCCACCTGGCAGCAGTTCCGCAACGCACCGGTCGCCCTGGAGCTGGCCGAGACGGTCCTTCGCACCGGCACCGTCATGACCGCCGACCGATCGTCCGAGCTGGTCGCGGGTTGGTGGGTGGACTCCTTCCAGATCGCCTCCGCGCTGGCGGTGCCCCTGGGCCGCGGCCAGGAACTGGCCGGCGTGCTGACACTCGACAGCACCCAGGTCCGCCCGTTCTCCGAGGCCGTGCGCCGGCTGGCCGCCGCGGCCGGGGCCCACCTCGGCGGCGTCGTCGAGCAGGCCCGCACCAGCCAGGCGCGGGCGGCCTCCCTGACCACCGCCCGGATCGTCCGGCAGCTGCTCGTCGACGGCTCGGCGGTCACCGGGGCCGCGGAGGCGGCCGAGGTGCTCGCCCGCGCCGTCCAGCGGCTGGCCGGGACCGACCGCAGCGCCGCGTACCTCGTCGACGAGGCCGGCCTGTTCAGCCAGGTTCGGCACGTGGACTGGTCCGACAGGCACGAGCAGGTGATCCGGGACCAGGTCATCGGCCGAGCCGCCAGTGACATCCCGCTGTGGCGGCTGACCGCCGAGCAGCAGCGACCCGTCTTCGTGGAGGACGCAGCAGGCAGCGACCTCCTCGGCCCACGGCTGGTGCGCGACTTGGACCTCGCCTCCTACGCCAGCGTTCCGCTGCTCTCCGGTGACCGCCTGCTCGGCATGATCGTGACGGGCGCGGTCACCGAACGACGGGTCTGGAGCCCCGCGGTCCGGGAGGCCGTCCGGCAGGTGACCCTGGAGGGCTCGCTGGTGGTGGAGAACGCCGAGCTGCGGGCCGCCGAGCAGCGACGGCTCGTGCAGCTGGCCACCGAGGCGCACCACGACCCCCTCACCGGACTGGCCAACCGGCGGCGGTTCATCGAGCAGGTCGAGTCCACCGTCTACGCCGACGGCGAACCCCGGTGCGCCCTGCTGATGATCGACCTGGACCGGTTCAAGGAGATCAACGACAGCTTCGGGCACAGCGTGGGCGACGACCTGCTCTGCCTCGTCGGCCCCCGGCTCCAGGACGTCCTGCACGACGGGGACCTGCTCGCCCGCATGGGCGGTGACGAGTTCGCCGTCCTGCTGCCCGACGCGGACGCCGGACGCGCGCGGGAGGTGGCGGAAAGCCTGGGCGCCGGGCTGCGCGACGCCTTCGTCCTGGACGGGATGGCGCTGCACGTCGACGCCAGCATCGGCATCGCCCTGTGCCCCGACCACGGACGTGACCGGTCCCTCCTGCTCGCGCGCGCCGACACCGCGATGTACGCGGCCAAGCGGGGGAAGCACGGCTACGAGATGTGGGCGCCCGACGGCACCCCTGCCTCGCGGGACCGGCTGGAGACCCTGGAGCAGCTGCGGGCGGCGCTCGACAGCGAGCAGCTGGACAACCACTACCAGCCCCAGCTCGACCTGCGCACCGGTGCGGTCGTCGGGGTCGAGGCGCTGGTCCGCTGGAACCACCCGGACCGCGGCCTGCTGTACCCCGGCGTCTTCCTGCCCCTGGCCGAGCAGGCCGGGCTCATGCGCCGGCTGGCCCTGCGCGTGCTGGAGCGCGCCCTGCGCGACCTGCAGACCTGGCGGGCCCAGGGGCACGCCATCTCCGTCGCGGTGAACCTGTCGGTCTCCAACCTCCAGGACATCGCCCTGCCCGAGCAGGTGGAGATGCTGCTCGACGCCTGCGACGTGCCGGCCGGGGCGCTGGTCCTGGAGATCACCGAGGACGTCCTCATGGCCGACGCCGCGCGCAGCCAGCAGGTCATGGCCGGCCTTCGCCGGCTGGGCGTGCGGCTGTCGATCGACGACTACGGGACCGGGTACTCCTCGCTGTCCTACCTGCGCGCACTCCCGGTCGACGAGCTCAAGCTCGACCGCAGCTTCGTCACGCACCTGACCACGGATGCGCGCGCCGCCGCGATCGTGCGCAGCACCCTCCAGCTCAGCCGCGACCTGGGCATGAGCATGGTGGTGGAGGGCGTGGAGGACGCCGACTCCCTCGCCGCGCTGCGCGAGTGGGGCTGCGACATCGCGCAGGGGTATCACATCTCCCGGCCCATGCCGGCCGAGCGGGTGCCGTCCTGGTTGACCAGCCGTCCCGTCCCGGCCGCCCTGAAGCCGCGCGGCTGACCCCAGGGGGCGGAGACCGGTCCCTGGCGCTACGCCCGGGCGTGCTTCACCGGGCACCGCCGCTACCGCTACCGGACGGCGCCGTCACCCGAGCCGGCCGCCGCGGGGCCCCGAGGACCAGACCCACACCGAAGGCGGCGGCCAGCACCCCCAGGAGCAGGAAGGCCGTGTTGACCATCCCGGTGGCACCCCCGGCGACCAGCAGGAGGTCCCCCTCGGGCCGGCGCACCATCGCGGCCACCACCACGAACAGCCAGCTCGCGGCGGGGAGGACGGCGGCCACCTTCGATCCGGACAGCCTCAGGGCCGCGGAGACCAGCAGCAGGTTCCCCACCACGGCGGCGGCCACCGACACCGGCACCAGCACTCCCCCCACCCGGAGGGGGAGCCAGAAGACCTCCACCAGCGCCAGCCAGGAGGAGACGGCAACGGCGCAGAGCCCCCAGCCGGCCACCGCCCACCGCGCTCCGGTCATCCAGGAAGCCCGGCGAACAGGTCGTCCTCCCAGCCGTGCCCGGTCCCGGCCGGCCCGGGCACCCCGTGGACCAGCCGGTAGTACTCGGTGCCGAGGATCTGCTGCCCCAGGTCGTTCGACAGGGCGAAGAACTTCCCGTCGACGGTGATCTGCGTGGCATGCGCCCGCATGGCGGCGGCCTTCCGCCCGACGTGCTGATCGGCGTCCACCGCCGTCGTCACCTGCTCGTCGGGCACCGCGAACGGCGCGTCTTCCACGGCGTCGGAGCGCTGGAACGGCACCTGCTCCCCCGCGGCGGCCAGCGCCCGGGCCCCCTCCCGGACGACCGACCGCGGGACGCAGGACCAGTACACCTTGGCGACCTCCCAGGGCGCACCCAGGTGGGGCCGGAACGCCGGGTCGGCGGCGGCCTCCACCGCGCGCATGGCGACGCGGTGGGCCTGGATGTGGTCGGGATGCCCGTAGCCGCCGTCGGGGTCGTAGGTGACCACCACCTGCGGTCGCATCTCGCGGACGACCGCGACCGCGTGCCCGACCGCCTCGGTCGGGTCGGCGTTCCAGAAGGCGCGCGGGTGGTCGTTGGCCGGCGTCCCGATCATCCCTGAGTCGCGGTACCGACCGGCGCCGCCGAGGAACCGGACGTCCTCGACACCGAGTTCGCCCATCGCGGCACGCAGTTCGCCGATCCGGTAGCCGCCCAGCTGGTCGGCCTGGTCGGCCGCCAGCCGGGCCAGCTCCGGGACGATGATCTCGCCCTCCTCGCCCAGCGTGCAGGTGAGCAGCGTGACCGCAGCACCCTCGGCGACGTAGCGCGCCATCGTGGCCCCGGTCGTGATCGTCTCGTCGTCCGGGTGCGCGTGGACGAGGAGCAGCCGCCGGGACACCCCCGTCATTCCGTGGGAACCACGTGGCGTGCCTCGGCGAAGTGGCACGCCGACGGGTGACCCTGCCCGCGGTCCACCAGCGCCGGCGGCTCCTGCGCGCAGATGTCCTCGGCCTTCCAGCAGCGGGTGCGGAACCGGCAGCCCGAAGGCGGATTGGCGGGGCTGGGCAGGTCGCCCTGCAGGAGGATCCGCTCCTTCTGCCCGCGCAGGTGCGGCTCGTGCACCGGGACCGAGGACAGCAGCGCCTGGGTGTAGGGGTGCGAGGGCGATCCGTAGACCTCCTCGTGGGTGCCCTCCTCCACGACGCTGCCCAGGTACATCACCGACACCCGGTCGGAGATGTGCCGGACGACGGACAGGTCGTGGGCGATGAAGATGTAGGAGAGCCCCATCTCCTTCTGCAGGTCCTCCAGCAGGTTCACCACCTGCGCCTGGACGGAGACGTCGAGCGCCGAGACGGGCTCGTCGCACACGATGATCTCCGGGCGCAGCGCGAGGGCCCGGGCGATACCGATGCGCTGCCGCTGCCCGCCGGAGAACTGGTGGGGGTAGCGGTTGACGTAGTCGGGGTTGAGGCCGACCCGCTCCAGCAGCGCCCGCGCCTCGGCGCGCCGCTGCTTGGCCGGGACGATGTCGCGGTGCACGTCCCAGCCCTCGGCGACGATGTCACCGACCGTCATGCGCGGGTTGAGCGACGAGTAGGGGTCCTGGAAGATGATCTGGACCCGCCGGCGGTAGTCCTTGAGCTGCCGCGCGCTCATGGCCGCGACGTCCTTGCCGTGGAAGCGGATCTGCCCGGCCGTCGGCTTCTCGAGGCCCATCAGCAGCTTCGCCACGGTGGACTTGCCGCAGCCGGACTCGCCGACCAGCCCGAGGGTCTCCCCCCGCTCCAGGACCAGGTTCACCCCGTCGACGGCGTGCACGTGGCCGACGACGCGGCGGGCGATGATCCCCGAGGTCAGCGGGAAGTGCTTGACGAGGCCGTCGACCTCGAGCAGGGGCGCCTCGCCCTGGGTCCGGACCACGTCAGGCACCGAGAACCTCCTCGCGGTAGTGGCAGGCGCTGTCCCGGCCGGGGATCCGGACCGGCAGCAGCAGCGGCACGTCGTCCCGGCAGTTCTTGCCGGGCGGCGCGTTCTCGAGCACCCGGCGCGGGCAGCGGGGGTGGAAGGAGCAGCCGGCCGGGATGCGGGACAGGTCCGGCGGGGTCCCGACGATGGGGCGCAGGCGGGTGCCCTTGCTCTCCACCGACGGGATCGAGGCCATCAGGCCCTCGGTGTAGGGGTGCGAGGGCCGGGTGAAGACCTGGTCGACCGTGCCGGTCTCCACCACGCTGCCGGCGTACATGACCACCACGCGATCGGCGACCTCGTTGACCACGCCGAGGTCGTGGGTGATCAGCAGCAGCCCCATGCCGGTCTCCCGCTGCAGGTCCTTCAGCAGCTCCATGATCTGCGCCTGGACGGTCACGTCGAGCGCCGTCGTCGGCTCGTCGGCGATGAGCAGCTTGGGATCGAGCGCGAGGGCCATGGCGATCATCACGCGCTGGCGCATGCCGCCGGAGAACTGGTGCGGGAAGGCGTTCGCCCGCTGGCGGGCCTCGGGGATGTTGACCCGGTCCAGCAGCTCGACGGCGGCCGCCTTCCCCTCCTTGCGGCTGGCGCCGCGGTGGGCGCGGAACATCTCCGCGATCTGGTGGCCGACGGTGAAGACGGGGTTCAGCGAGGACAGCGCGTCCTGGAAGATCATCGCCACGCCCGGACCGCGGACGGCGCGCTGCTCCTCCGCCGAGGCGGTCAGCAGGTCCCGCCCCTCGAACAGCACGCGGCCACCGGTGACGAAGCCGGGCGGCGAGTCGAGGATGCCCATCACCGCCTGCACGCTGACGCTCTTGCCGGACCCCGACTCGCCGAGGATGGCGACGGTCTCACCGCGGTGGACCTCGTAGCTGATGCCGTTGACGGCGTTCACCACGCCCTTGGGCGTGCGGAACTCGACGGTGAGGTCGTCGACCTGGAGAACGGGGTTGGCGGACGTCGCCGCGACTGCTGTCATCACCGGAGCTTCGGGTCGAGGGCGTCGCGCAGGGCGTCGCCGATGAGGATGAAGGACAGGACGGTCAGGGACAGGAACGCACTCGGGAAGAAGATGAGGTGCGCGGCGTCCCGCAGCCGGTTCTGCGCCGAGTTGATCTGCAGCCCCCAGGAGATCTCCGGCAGCTGCAGGCCGATGCCCAGGAAGGTCAGCGTCGCCTCGGCCGCGATGAGCGTCCCGATGAAGATCGTCGAGTAGACGAGCACCGGAGCGATCGCGTTGGGCAGGATGTGGCGGAGCAGGATGCGCGGGGTGGAGGCGCCCAGCGCCCGCGCTGCCTGCACGTAGTCGGCCTCCTTCACCGACACCACGGTCGAGCGGACCAACCGCATCGCCGTCATCCAGCCGAACACCACCAGCGCCAGCGCCACCTCCTTGATCCCCCGGTCGGGCAGGACCGCCAGCAGGATGAAGGCACCGAGGATGAGCGGGAGCCCGTAGAAGATGTCGGTGATCCGGGCCAGCAGGCCGTCGATCCAGCCGCCGTAGTAGCCGGCCAGCGCCCCGACGACGACACCGATGACCAGGGTGCCGAGCATCGCCAGGAAGCCGATCGCCACCGAGATGCGGGCACCGTAGACGACGTTGGCGTAGTAGTCGCAGCCCTGCACGTCGAAGCCGAACCACGCCGCCGCGCTGGGGCCCTGCGCCGACCGCGACAGGTCGCAGTCCCGCGGGTCGGCATTGGTGAACAGCTGCGGGAACAGCGCCATGACCAGGAAGACGGTGAGCAGGACCGCGCCGACGATGAAGAACGGGTTCCGGCGGAGGCTCTTCCAGGCGTCCGACCAGAGGCTGGCCTCGCCGATCTCCGGACCGGCGGCCTTGGCCTCGAACGTCGTGTCCGCCCACTCGTCGGTCCGCTGGACGGTTCCCGACCGGCTGCCGATCGGCTCCGGCCCGTGGTCCAGCTCCCCGGCCCGCCGCGCGGCGTCGGAGGACTTGTCAGTCATAACGGATCCTCGGGTCGAGGAGGGCGTACAGGACGTCCACCAGCAGGTTGAAGAAGATGTAGAAGAAGACGAACAGCGTCACGATGCCGACGACGACGGCACCCTCCTGGCGGAGGACCGCGTCGTAGACCGCTCGTCCCAGGCCGGGGATGTTGAAGATCGACTCGGTCACGATGGCGCCACCCATCAGCGCCCCGATGTCGGCGCCGATGAAGGTCACCACCGGGATCATGCTGTTGCGCAGGGTGTGCTTGCCGATCACCACCGACGGCTTGAGCCCCTTGGCCCGCGCCGTCCGGACGTAGTCCTGCCGGAGGTTCTCCGCGAGGCTGGTCCTCGTCAGTCGGGCCACGTAGGCCAGCGACAGGCTGGCGAGCACCAGACCGGGCAGGACGTAGCTGAACCAGCCGTCGTTGATGCCGGACGTCGGGAAGAGGCCGAGCTTGAGCCCGAACAGGAACTGGGCGATGAAGCCCAGCACGAACACCGGGATCGAGACGATGAGGGTCGTCGAGATCAGCACCAGGTTGTCGAAGAAGGAGCCCCGCCGGATCCCGGCGAGGATGCCGGCCACCAGGCCGATGACGGCCTCGAAGATAACCGCCACGAGCGCCAGCTTGGCGGTGACGGGCAGCCGCTGGAGGATCGTGTCCTGCACCTCGCGGCCGGAGAAATCCGTGCCGAAGTCACCCTGCAGCAGGCCGCTGACGTACTTGACGTACTGCAGCCACAGCGGGTCGTCGAGGTTGTACTCGTCGCGCAGCGCCGCCTGGACCGCCGGCGACAGCGGCCGGTCACCGGCCAGCGCGCGGATGGGGTCACCGGGCAGCGCGTAGACCATCGCGAAGATGAGGAACGACGCGCCGATGAGCACCGGGATGGTGAGCAGCAGGCGTCGGGCGACGAAGCGGCCCATGCGCTGCCTCCTGATTCGTGGAAGGGCCTCGGGGACGGGTGAGGCGCGGGGAAAGCCTAGGGACCCCGGACACGGCGGTGGGGGGGGGGGGGGGGGGGGGGGGGGGGGCGGCGGGGGGGGCCGGGGGGGGGGGGGGGGGCGCGGGGGCGGAGGG
>NZ_JASNNW010000013.1 GCF_030165005.1 Blastococcus capsensis | reverse complement strand
GGTGTGGGGGTGTTATCGTTTTGCGCCGCCGGCGTGGGGGGTGCGGCGTCCGGGGGGGGGGGGGCGCACCTCCGTGGCCTGCGGTTCGTGCTAGTCCGTCACCGGACTCACTCGACGACCTCGACCGCGGCCGCGTCGACCCGACCGAACGCGTCGATGACCACGTTCCGGACGTTCTCGGAGTGCGCCCCCTGGTTGAGGCGGTAGAACAGCGGGGCCGCGGGCAGGTCCGCGATCAGGACGTCCTCGGCCGCCTGGTACGCCTCGATCGCCGCCTCCTCGGTGTCGGCCGCGTTGCCCTCGGCGAGCAGCGCGTCGAACTCCGGGTTGCTGTAGAAGGTGGAGTTCGAGCCGGCCGGCGGGAGCGCGGCGGTCGAGTACAGCGGGCCGAGGAAGTTCTCGGCGACCGGGTAGTCCATGATCCAGCCCGAACGGAACGGACCGGTCATGCCCTGGGCGTCCTGCAGCGGCAGGTACTCGGCGAACTGCAGGTCACCGCGCAGCTGGTACTCGACACCCAGGTTCTCGCGGATCTGGTTGCCGATGGCCTGCATCCACTCCTCGTGACCCGCACCGGCGTTGAACCACAGGTCCACCGGCTGGGTGCGGTCGAAGCCGGCCTCGTCGAGCAGCCGGTTGGCCTCCTCGACGTTCAGCTCGCAGGCCTCGCAGGCGTCCTCGCGGTGCGCGGGGACGACCGGGTTGACGAACGACGCGGCCGGCGTGCGGGTGCCCTGGAAGATCGCGTCGCTGATGGCCTGCCGGTCGATCGCCATCGAGAACGCCTTGCGGACGTTCGGGTCGGCGAAGCGCTGGTCGTAGGTCGGGAAGCCGAGCGAGGTGATGTCACCCTGCGGCGTCTCGATGAACCGCTCACCGAACTCGCCCTCCGCGGACGCGATGGCGTCCGGCGGCAGCGTGTCGACGATGTCGAGCGAGCCGCCCTGCAGGTCGGTGTACGCGGTGTTCAGCTCGGTGTAGACGCGGTACTCCACCTGCTCGGCGTTCGCCGGCTGCTCGCCGCCGTACTCTTCGTAGCGGGTCAGCGTGATGCCCTGGCCGGGCACGAACGCCTCGTCGGCCTTGAACGGCCCGTTGCCGATCGGCTGCTCGCCGAAGCCCTCGGGGTCCTCGAAGAAGGCCTCGGGGAGCGGGTAGAAGGCGGTGTAGCCGGTGGTGGTGGGCCACTGTGCGTACGGGGCCGACAGCTCGACCTCGAAGGTCTGGTCGTCGATGACCCGGAGCCCCGAGAGTTCCTCGGCCACGGGCGGCTCACCGGTCGGCTCGCCGTCCGGGCCCTTCGGCGCCTGCAGGTCCTCGTAGCCGGCGATGTTGGAGAAGAAGTACGAGTTGCCCTGCGCGTTCGGGCTGTAGGAGGTGTAGTTCCACGCGTCGACGAAGGACTGCGCGGTCACCGGCGTCCCGTCGTGGAAGGTCCAGCCGTCCTTGAGCGTCACGGTCCAGGTCTGCTGGTCCTCGGACTCGATGGACTCGGCGACACCGGTGTAGACGGTCTCGTTGGTGTCGGGGTCGTATTCGACCAGGCCCGTCCACAGCGAGTCGACGACCTGACCACCCTCGGTCTCGTTCGTGTTGCCGGGAACCAGCGGGTTCTCGGGGTCACCGATGTAGATGCTGAAGCTGCCGCCGTCGGCCGCGGTGGCTTCGCCGCTGTCACCGCCGTCGTCGCCGCCACAGGCCGTCATCAGCAGCGCGGCGGCGATGGTCGTCGCGACGAGCCCACTGTTGCGCTTGCTCAACTTCACGTGCAATGCCTCCTCGACCCGCATGGCGCGGGAACCGACTGGTCGGATCGCACCGGTATCGGCCGGCCGATTCATTGGTCTCTGTCGCTATCGGCAATCCAGCGGCCCCGCGACACCACGGGGGAGACGGTAGGGCCCCGTTCGAGGGACTGCCACGGACGTCATCGAGTTGTGACCTGGGTCCACCAGCCGCGCCACCACCACAACTCCTGCTTCCAGCCATCCCATAGACCGCAGCCCTTCCGGCTGTTCCGTCCTGTTTCCGGGCATGTTCCGGTTCAGGTTGACAGCATGGTGCGGCAGGACCCGGAGCCGCGACGAGGCGGCGGCCCCTGGCTCACCCCCACCCCCGCCCCGAGCTCCATGGCGATATAGCCCGGGGCTTCATCGCCATGGAGCTCGCGGTGTCGGGCTCTCGTGGACCCCGGCGTCCACGAGGGCCGCACGGATCCGGCGGACGACGGCCTCCACGTCCCACAGGTCCGCGGCACTCAACCGGATCACCCGCCAACCCGCCGCGACGAGGAAGCCAGCCGGGCGTCGTCCTTGACGATCTGCAGTCCCTCGAAGTGATGCTCGCCGTCGTACTCCACGATCAGCCGGGCCTCCGGCCACGCGAGGTCGACCCGACCCAGCCACGCGCCGTCGGCCACGGCCTCGAACTGCGGTACCGGCTCGGGTAGGCCGGCCAGCGCGCACGCCACCCGCACCCAGGACTCCGGCGGCGACTCGGCGCGCGCGTCGACGAGCTCCACCGCCCGGCGGACGCGGCGAACACCCCAGCGACCGCTCCCCGCACGCACGAACGCGCGCAGCTCGGGCTCGTGCAGGACCCCTCTGCGCAGCAGGTCGTCGAGCACTCCGACGGCGGTCCCCACGGGTTCGAGCGCGGCGACGTCCCACGCCGTCCGCAACGGGACCGTGTAGCGGACGCCGTCGTCCCGGCTGAGCACGTCCGACGCCGGTAGCTCCGCCAGGTGCACCCGCACTCCCCGCGGGCCCCGCCAGGACAGGCTCGTCGGCGGGACGACGGTGACCGGGTCGGCGTATCCCGGCGACGGACCCCCGAGGATCGCCGCTGCGGAGCGGCCACCCAACGCCGCCGTCGCCGGCATGAGGAGTGCTGCCGCTCGGCATCTCAGGTCGTGGTCGCGCGGCAGCGCCGGATTGGCGTAGACGCCGTGCAGCACCCGCCGGTACAGGCCCCGCCTGGAGCTGCCGCCGGGTCACCGCTCCGTCGGCGACGGCGTGCACCCCGATGAAGACACCGGTGAGACCAGCAGTCCGCAGCAACACCCGGGGATCGCCACTGCTCCGCCCCTCCGGGCGCTCCCCTCGTCCACAGCCCCGGGCTTCATCGCGATAAAGCCTCGGCGCTTTATCGCCATAAAACTCAGGCAGAGCTCAGGAGTGCGCGGACCGCGGGGAGGAGCGGGCGGTCGGCGGGGATCCAGTCCAGCGCGTCGAGGTCCGCAGCACCCACCCACCTCAGCTCCGCGTGCTCGTGCGCGACCGGCTGCCCGTGCGCGATCCGGCCCCACCACACGCGCATGGTCGACGCCCCGGGCGCCCCACCCGCGACGACGCCGTCCAGTGGCACCTCGCCCAGGAACGCCTGCGGGACGACGGCGACCCGTAGCTCCTCCGCGCACTCGCGCACCAGGGCCGCCAGCTCCGACTCCCCCGGCTCCACCTTGCCCCCGGGGAACTCCCAGCAGCCGTCGTAGCGGCCCCCCGACCGCTGCGCCACGAGCACCCGGTCGCCGTCGACCAGCGCGGCTCCCACCACCTGGACGACGTCGAGCGCCCGGCGGGCGGCCGCCGCGGCGTAGCCGTCCAGGTGCGCCTGCATCGCCCGCACGATCCGGCCGCGCAGCACCACCTGGTCGACGACGCCGCCGAGGACGCCGGGCAGCCCCGTCTCCCAGTCGACCTGCTCGTCGACGAGGGTGCCGGCGCCGGTGGCCGTGAACCGCCGGGAGTGGGTGACCCAGCCGCGGCCGCGGGCGACCGCGTACACGTCCCGCTCCGGCCGTACGGAGACGACCTCCTGCAGCGGCACCGGCCACGGACGGCCCAGCGCGCGGGCTACGTCGAACGCCACGGTCAGCGGTGCCTCCACCAACGTGGCGAAACGCAGCCGGAACACCGGGGCACTGTCCCAGATGACGGCACTATGTCCTGCGTGCGCATCAACGCCCGGGTCGACTACGCCGTCCGAGCGGTGGTCGAGCTCGCCGCCGCAGCGCCGGGTTCGCTCACCGCCGAGCGCATCGCCACCGCACAGGACATCCCGGGCCGGTTCCTGCAGGCCATCCTCGCCGACCTGCAGCACGCCCGGCTGGTCACCAGCCAGCGGGGCCGGGACGGCGGGTACCGGCTGGCGCTGCCCGCCTCGGAGATCTCCATCGCGCGCGTCATGCGGGTCGAGCAGGGATTCCTCGCCGAGGTGCACGGCCAGCGCCCCGAAGACGTCGTCTACCCGGGTGCGGCCGCCGGGCTGGCCGGTGTGTGGGTCGCCGCCCGGGAGGCCTACCGCCGGGTCCTGGAAGGGGTCACGGTCGCCGACGTCGTCTCCGGGCAGCTGCCGCCGCACGCCGCCGAGCTGGTGGCCATCGACGACGCGTGGCGGTCCTTCAGCGCCCCACCGGAGGACTGAACCGGACCCGGTTCCGACCCGCCCTCCCCGGTTCGGCGACACTGGCGGCATGTCCGAGAAGCGACCCGACGGCGTCACCGTCTTCCTCACCGGCCTGTCGGGGGCGGGGAAGTCGACCATCACCGATGCCCTGGTGGCCCAGCTGGAGGCCGAGGGCCGGCCGGTGACCGTCCTCGACGGCGACGTCGTCCGCACCCACCTGTCGAGCGAGCTGAGCTTCTCCAAGGCCGACCGCGATCTCAACATCCGGCGGATCGGCTGGGTCGCCGGCGAGGTGGTCAAGCACGGTGGCATCGCCGTCGTCGCGGCCATCGCGCCGTACGAAGCCGCCCGCGAGGAGGCCCGGAAGCTCGTGGAGGAACACGGTCGCTTCGTGCTGGTGCACCTGTCCACCCCGCTCGAGGTCTGCGAGGGCCGCGACGTCAAGGGTCTCTACGCCAAGGCGCGCGCCGGCGAGATCCCGGTCTTCACCGGCGTGAGCGATCCGTACGAGCCGCCGGCCCGCGCCGAGCTGGTCATCGACACCGCGGGGACGCCGCTGGCGGAGTCGGTGTCCCTCATCCGGGCGGAGATCGGATAAGGACCCCGTCCTCCCCACCCCTCGCACGCTCGGGGCGGGCCCCGGGACGGGGCCACCACCACCGGCGTCCGACTCGCGGCGCCCCGGGATGTGGCACCATTGACGCATGACCGTTGGCAGTGCGTTCCTCGTCGCGCGCCTGCACATCGATCTCGCGCTGGTCTCCAGCGCTGCCTGTCGCGCCGCGCGCTGACCCAGGTTCTCCCGCGCAGCTCCTCCGCTGCGCTCCGATCCAGCAGCGCCCCGTCTCCCCCGGCCCGCTGCCGGGCGGGCGGCGAGCGCAGGAAGAAGTACGCCACGTGAGCACCCCCACCCGCACCAGCAACCGGCCGCAGCGCGGTCAGGGTCAGTGGGCGCTGGGCTACCGCGAGCCGCTCAACCCGAACGAGCGGATGAAGAAGGACTCCGACGGCCTCGAGGTCCGCCAGCGGATTCTCGACATCTACTCGAAGACCGGCTTCGACGGCATCGACCCCGGTGACCTCCGGGGCCGCATGCGCTGGATGGGCCTCTACACCCAGCGCGCGCAGGGCATCCCCGGCGGCAAGACCGCCGTGCTGGAGCCCGAGGAGCTCGAGGACTCCTACTTCATGATGCGCGCCCGCATCGACGGCGGGCAGCTGACCAGCGATGCGCTGCGGGTCCTGGGCGGGATCAGCACCGAGTTCGGCCGGGACGTCGCCGACGTCACCGACCGGCAGAACGTGCAGTACCACTGGATCCGCATCGAGGACGTGCCCGAGATCTGGCGGCGGCTGGAGTCGGTCGGGCTGAGCACGATGGAGGCCTGCGGCGACGTGCCGCGCGTGATGCTCGGCTGCCCGCTGGCCGGGATCCTCGAGGACGAGGTGCTCGACGCCACCGACGTCATCGCCGAGACCGTCGCCAAGTACGTGGGCAGCCCCGAGTTCAGCAACCTTCCCCGCAAGTGGAAGACGTCGATGTCCGGCTGCGTCGACCACTGCACCGAGCCGGAGATCGACGACGTCTCCTTCGTCGGCGTGGTGAACGAGGCGGGCGAGGCCGGCTACGACCTGTGGGTCGGCGGCGGGCTGTCCACCAACCCGATGTTCGCCCAGCGGATCGGCGTGTTCGTCCGGCCCGACCAGGTGACCGACGTCTGGGCGGCCTGCACCGCCGTCTTCCGCGACTACGGCTACCGCCGGCAGCGCAACCGCGCCCGCATCAAGTTCCTCATGGCCGACTGGGGCCCGGAGAAGTTCCGCCAGGTGCTGCAGGACGAGTACCTGGAGGAGCAGCTGCCCGACGGTCCGGCTCCGGCGCCGGCCAAGCACGACCAGCGCGACCACGTCGGCGTCGCCAAGCAGAAGGACGGTCTCAACGCCGTCGGCTTCGCGTTGCGCACCGGCCGGATCACCGGCTCGCTGCTCACCACGATCGCGAACCTGGCCGACGAGCACGGGCAGGGCCGGATCCGCACCACGACCCAGCAGAAGCTGGTCATCCTGGACGTGCCGGACGAGCGCGTCGAGGCGCTGGTCGAGGCGCTGGCCGAGCACGACCTGCAGGTGCGGCCGAGCGCCTTCCGCCGCGGAACCATGGCGTGCACCGGCCTGGAGTTCTGCAAGCTGGCGATCGTCGAGACCAAGCAGCACGCGCAGGATCTCTACGCCGAACTGGAGAAGCGACTGCCCGGCTTCGACGTGCCGATCGGCATCAACGTCAACGGCTGCCCGAACAGCTGCGCCCGGTTCCAGACCGCCGACATCGGCTTCAAGGGCTCGATGGTCCGCGACGAGAGCGGCGAGATGGTCGAGGGCTTCCAGGTCCACCTGGGCGGTCACCTCGGGGTCGAGGCCACCTTCGGCCGCAAGTTCCGCGGTCACAAGGTGACCAAGGCAGAGACCGCCGACTACTGCGAGCGCGTGCTGCGCGGCTTCCTCGAGCGGCGGACGCCGGACGAGTCGTTCGCGCACTACGTCTCCCGGGCCGAGGAGGCCTGGCTGCTGTGACGGGGCTGCTGTGAGCGAGGAGGCGGGTACGGGAAGGACCCGGCAGCTGCCGGTGTTCCACTGCCCGTACTGCGGTGAGGAAGAGCTGGCCCCCCACGGGGAGTCGGCCGATGGCTGGCGTTGCGGCGCCTGCCTGCGTGCCTTCACCGTCCGACTGCTCGCCACGGGGGTTCAGGAATGACCACTGCGATCTCGCCGACGCCGGAGCTCGCCGCCGATGCCGACGCGCGCTTCGCCGGCATCGCCGACCCCGTCGAGCAGGCGCTGGCTGTCCTCGCGTGGGCCGGGGAGAACTTCGGCGACCGGTTCGCGATCACCTCGTCCATGGCCGACGGGCTGCTGGCGCACCTGGCCAGCCGCGCGGTCCCCGGAGTGCACGTGATCTTCCTGGACACCGGCTACCACTTCGCCGAGACGATCGGCACCCGTGACTGGATCACCGGGGTGCTGCCGGTGACGCTGGTGAACGTCACGCCGCCGCAGACCGTCGCCGAGCAGGACCTCATCCACGGCGCGAAGCTGCACGACCGCGACCCCGACCTGTGCTGTTCGCTGCGCAAGGTGCAGCCGCTGGCACAGACCCTCTCCGGGTACGCGGCGTGGGGTTCGGGCGTCCGCCGGGACGAATCGCCGACCCGCGCCGGAACCCGGCTGGTCGACTGGGACGCCAAGCGCGGCATGGTCAAGGTGAACCCGATCGCGTCCTGGAACCAGGACGACGTCGACGGCTACATCGCCGAGCACCGGATCCCGGTCAATCCGTTGTTCGAGCTCGGGTACGGCTCCATCGGGTGCGCGCCGTGCACCCGGCAGGTCGCCCCGGGTGAGGACTCGCGCGCCGGCCGCTGGGCGGGGTCGACGAAGACCGAGTGCGGCCTGCACACCTGAAAACACCCCGTCCTCCTCACGCCTCGCAGGCTCGGCGCGAGCCTCTGGACGGGGCGGCCGTTCCAGACCGTCACCATGGGGCATGCCCCGACCGCCGCGTCTCTCCCCCGACGAACTCGCCGCCGCGCTGCGCGGCCTGCCGCTGTGGTCCGGGAACGGGAGCGGGATCCGCCGGACCGTGGAACTGCCGAGCTTCCGGGCCGCGGTCGCCGCGATCGCCGCGATCGCCGACGTGGCCGAGGAGATGGACCACCACCCCGACGTCGACCTGCGCTACCGGACGCTGCACCTGACGCTGGTGAGCCACTCCGCCGGCGGCGTGAGCGAACTCGACCTGCGGCTGGCCCGCCGCATCGACGCCCTGCTCCTCGCCTGACCCCCCAGGCATGGGAAGCGTTACATGCGTCTTGAGCCCCGCGACGCATGTAACGCTTCCCATGCCCGGGTGGTCTCAGGGCTCGAGGGGGAGGACGAGCAGCCGCAGCAGCCGGTCGGCCTCGGCACCCGGGTCCTCGGTGAGGCCGGTGTGCACCGGGCCCGGCTGGATCACCGTGCTGCGCGGGGCGGTGAGCCAGCGGAACCGGGAGCCGAGCGCCTCGCGCCCGGCCGCACCGGCACCGGGGTCGGCCGCGCAGACGTCGGCGGCCGCCTGCAGCGCCTTCCCGATGGCCGCGGCGTCCGCGGTCGGGTCCAGCGCCCGCAGCCGGTCGGTGTCCAGGTGCAGCCGCGAGCCGAGGTAGTCGCGCTGACGGCAGTAGACGAGCACGCCGGCGTTGAGGAACTCGCCCCGCTCCACCCTCGGGACCACCCGCAGGACCGCGTACTCGAACACGTCCCTCGATGTCATAGCCCTCGATGTCATGGCCCTCATCGCTGGGTGATGCCCTCCGGCGGCGGCGGGCCCAACCAGCCGGGACGGTTCTGCCCGACGGGCGCGCGCCGACGGCCCGATCCACCGGCGGCCGCAGCGACGACCAGACCCGGCAGCCAGGCGTCACGGGCCGCGAGCCGGGCCAGCAGCTGGCCGACGTACCGGTTGCGGACGGCGTGCGGCGGCTCGCCCGGGCTCTCCCCCTCCAGCCACACGTCCGGCACCTGGGCGAGCACCTCCTCGAGCAGTGGCCGCGTGACCCGGGACGCCAGCGCGGCGTCGGCCGCGGGCACGTCCGGCGCGCACTCGATCAGCGCGTGCGCCGACGCGTCGTAGGGCCGGGTGACGGCGGCCTCGGCGCCGGGCCAGTGGTGGTGGAAGGTCAGCGCCGCGCCGTGGTCGATCAACTGCAGGCGCCCGTGCCAGAACAGCATGTTCGGGTTCCGCCAGGAGCGGTCGACGTTGCCGATCAGCGCGTCGAACCACAGCACCCGTCCGGCCAGCTCCGGGTCGACGCCGTCGGCGCCGGCCTCGAAGTCCAGCGCGCCGGGCAGGTAGTCCAGGCCGAGGTTGCGCCCTGCGGAGCGCTGCAGGAGCTCCTGCACCTCGTGGTCGGGCTCGCCCACCCCCAGCTCGGGGACGACGTCCACGGTCACCAGCGCCGGCACCGGGAGGTCGAGCGCCCGGGCCAGCTCCGCGCACACCACCTCGGCGACCAGCACCCGCACGCCCTGACCCGCTGCACGCCACTTCACCACGTACGTGCCGAGGTCGTCGGCCTCCATCAGCCCAGGCAGCGACCCGCCCTCGCGCAGCGGGGTGACGTAGCGGGTGGCGGTGACGACGGGCAGCACAGTGCCGGTCAACCTACCGCCGTCGGCACCCCGGCCGCCGCGCCGTGGTCCGGGTCGCCGTGCCCCGACCGGGGGACGCGCGGGGGCTGACGGAGGAACTGCGCGAGGGAACCGTGCTGGCCCGGCTGGGCGGTGACGAGTTCGTCATCCTGCTGCGCGACTGCACCGAAGAGGAGGTCGCGCAGGTTGCCCGCCGGGCCCTCGCCGCCGTCCGCCGGCCCTGTCAGGTCGAGGGGGTGACCCTGGAGGTCGACGGCAGCTGCGGGGTCGCCGTCCACGGCGGCAGCGCCACGGACCTGCTGCGGCACGCCGACGTCGCCATGTACGCGGCCAAGGCCGACCACCTGGGGCTCGCGGTCTACGCACCGTCCATGGATGCAGGCGCGGCGGCCCGGTTGAGCCTCTCCGGTGACCTGCGCCGGGCCATCCGCGACGGCGAGCTCGTGGTGCACTACCAGCCGCAGGTCCGGTGCTGGACACCTGCCTCGCCGCCCAGGTCGCCGGGCTGCTCCACGAGCACGGCCTGCCCGCCTCGTGCCTGGAGCTTGAGATCACCGAGAGCGCGGCCATGAAGGACCCCGGCCGCGCGCTCGAGGTGCTCCAGGAGCTCCGCTCGCTGGGGTTGGAGCTGTCCGTGGACGACTACGGCACGGGCCACGCGTCCCTGGCCTACCTGACCCGCCTGCCGGTGAGCACGCTGAAGATCGACCGTTCCTTCGTGCAGACGATGGAGCTGGACCCCAGCGACCGGACGATCGTGCGGTCGACGATCGATCTCGCCCACAGCCTGGGCCTGCGCGTGGTGGCCGAGGGGGTGGAGACCCGCGCGACCTGGAGGAACTCGGCCGGCTGGGGTGCGACATCGCCCAGGGCTACTGGCTCGCCCGGCCGCTCCCGCAGGCCGCCGTCGCGGCATCCGTGGCCGAGCTCGAGAACCGGCCGGCGCTCTCACACCCGGCCTGACCACCCGGCACGACGGCGCCGCGACCGGGAGACTGCACGACGTGGGCCTCCTGCGCGCAACCGACCCCGCCGTCCTCGCCGACGCGCCGTTCACCTACGCCGAGGTGGGAGCCACCGGCGACGCCGTCCTGCCGGCGGGGTACCACCACGCCGAGCACCGGACGATCGTCGGCTCGGGGCGGGCGGCGTTCGAGCGCGCCACGGCCGCGGTGTTCGACTGGCGGGCGCAGCGCGGGGTCGGGCTGCGCGTGCGCGCCGACGGCCCGGCGAGCACGCCCGGCACCGTCGTGCTCCTGACCGCGGGGGCGCCGCGGCTGGGGTACGACATCCCGTGCCGGGTGGTGTGGGCCGCCACCGACGGCGACGAACGCGGATTCGCCTACGGCACGCTGCCCGGCCACCCCGAGAGCGGCGAGGAACGGTTCACCGTCCGGCTGACCCCGGACGGCGACGTCGCCTACGAGATCCGGGTCTTCTTCCGCCTGGCCTCCCCCGCCGCCCGGCTGGCCGGACCGCTCAGCCTGGTGGCGCAGCGGCTGGCGACCGCCCGGTACGCGGCCGTGATCCGCCGGGCGGCTCGCGGGTAGACCTACTCGCCCCGGCGGACGGCCGAGCGCTCGCGCTCGACCAGCTCCTTGCTGCGCACCAACCGGGTCGTCGTGACCACGACCAGCCCGCCCAGCACGTTGAACAACGCGGTGTACCAGAACCACGCCAGCCAGTCGGCGTAGCCGAACGGGGCTCCGGCGTGCAGGGCCGCGAAGGCCATGAGGGACTCGACGATCGAGTGGAACAGCTGCAGGCCACCGATCAGGAAGCCGCCGATGACGGCCGCGATCACCTTCACCATGTCGGAGCTGCTGCCGTGCTGCATCCGCGTCATGAGGGTCATCGCCATGCCCGCGAGCACGGCGAGTGAGATCGACTGCAGGTTCAGCGGGGAGAGGACGAAGTGCGCGGCCATCTCGGTGGCCGTGTCCCGCAGGTCGGGCAGTGCACGGACGATCAACCAGGTGACCAGCCATCCCCCGACGAGGTTGGCCACCAGCGTGCCGGCCCACAGTTTGCCGAGCTGCCGGATGCTGGCCCGCCCGGCGACCACGGCCGTCACCGGCACGAGGAAGCCCTCGGTGAACAGCTCGCTGCGACCGAGGACCAGCGCGACGAAGCCCACGCTGAAGGCCAGACCGGCCAGCAGGTGGCTCCCCGTCGCCGCGTAGACGGCCAGCAGGGCGAGCAGTCCGGTCGCCACCTCGAAGCCACCGGCCAGCCCGGTGGCGAGCACTTCTCGCCAGGTGCGGTGCAGCCGTTGGGCACCCTCGCTGAGGATCCGGTCGAAGGCCTCGGAGACCTCGTCCTCGACCGGCGCGCTGGACTCGCCCAGCTCCTCACGCGTGTGGTCGACGGCCACGGTCTCTCCTCGGATGGCGGGACGCCGGAGCCCACGGCGCGGCGGATACGTAGCGGACGCTCTACCCATGGGCGTCCTCCGCACACCGTCCCGCGCAGGTGGCGTCGTCATGGCGCCGCGGCCGAGGTGCTGGCTACGGTTCCGGCCGTGGATCCGACCGACCGGCTCGCCGCACTGCTCCGCGAGCGCGGAGCGGAAGCGATCGGGCACCCCGGGGGCACGCTCGGCGGCCACCTGGAGCGGGTGCAGCACCTGTTGGCCCGGCTGGGCGCCACCGCCGGCGTCCAGCTCGCCGGCCGCGCGCACGCCGTCCGAGCCTGGTCAACGAGCTCGACGTCGCCGAGCACGCCCGGGTTTCCTCGACCAGCACGGCGGCTACTTCCGGCGACTCACCGAGCAGTGGGCGCCGGTGCTCGGCCCGGCGGTGCTCGCCGAAGCGCGGCGGGTGTTCGGCGAGGCCCGCGACGGTTCATGACCACGACTGTCGGCCGGTGGCCGCCTCCGCGCACGCGAGACAGCAGCAGGCCAACAGCCGGGTGGTGCGCTCACTTCGGGAACGGCATCCGCTGCAGCGCCCCGAACCCGGCGGTCATCACCGTCGTTCCGACGCCACCCCTGCCGCAGGTCAGGCCGGTCCACCGCTGGGGCCGAACTGCTCCACGCGGATGGCCGCCGCCGGGGTGCCCAGCGTCTCGAGCAGCCCGGTGGCCGCGCCGGCGAACGCCGCCGACCCGCACACGAAGACGGTCTGACCCGGCTCCCACAGCGGCACGAGGTCCTCCGCGGTGAGCCGGCCGGCGGGGCGGATGCCGCTCGGCTCCCGGGTGCTGGCGATCAGCGCGCCGGCGTCGCGCAGCTCCTCGGCGTAGGGCAGCAGCTCCAGCGTGCGGACGGAGACCGCGATGCGCAGCAGGTCGGTCCGCCCGAGGTCACGCGCGGTGCGCAGCATCGACACGAAGGGGACGACCCCGCTGCCGCCGGCGACGAGCAGCGACGGGGTCGTGCCGTCCCACACGAACCAGCCCCCGATCGGTCCGCGGACCTCGAGCACGTCACCGGGCTCGACGACGTCGGCGAGGTGAGTGGACACCTCGCCGTCGTCGAGCCGTTCGACGAACAGCTCCAGCAGCGGGTCCCCGGGCGCCGAGGCGATCGAGTACGACCGCTGCGCGGTGTACCCGTCGGGAGCGGTCAGCCGCACCACGTAGTGCTGTCCGGGCAGGTGGTCCACCCGGTCCTCGACGTCGAGGCGCAATTGGACCGAACGCGGCACCGGGCGGCGCACCCCCGCGACGGTGGCGGTGTGCCATCCGCCGCTCGGCGCGCCGGCGACCCCAGCACCCAGTACGGCCTCGTCCCAGGGCTCGCCCCGAGCCTGCGAGGGGTCTGTCGGCCTCGGTGCAGGGTCCCGCCGCCGGCCCTCGTGCAGGACCCCGCCGTGAGCCTGCGAACGGTGGGGGGCAGGAGGGTCCTTCCCCGGTGGGGGGCAGCGAGGTCCTTCCGGAGGCCCTTCTTCAGTCACCCTGGTACCGCTGCTGCCGCCACGGGTCCCCGCGGTCGTGGTAGCCGTTCTGCTCCCAGAAGCCGGGCTGGTCGCGGGCCAGCAGCGACAGCTTGCTGACCCACTTGGCGCTCTTCCAGAAGTAGAGGTGTGGCACGAGCAGCCGCACGGGCCCGCCGTGCTCCGGGGTCAGCGGGCGGCCGTCGAAGTCCCAGACCAGCCACGCCTTCCCCCCGGTGACGTCGGCCAGCGGCAGGTTCGTCGTGTAGCCCGTCGTCGACGTCGCCATGACGAACCGCGCCTCGGCGGTCGGCCGGGCCGCCTCGAGGAGCGTGTCGACGCTGATGCCGGAGAACCGGGTGTCGAACTTCGACCACGTGGTGACGCAGTGGATGTCGCCGCGGTACTCCGAGGGCGGCAGCCGGTGGACCTCGTCCCACGACCACGTCGTGGGCAACTCGACCCTCCCGTCGACGGTGATGCTCCAGGTCTCCGGGGCGATGCGGGGGGCGGGCTCGGCGGTCAGCACCGGCCAGTCGCCGCCGACGTCGTACTGGCCGGGGGGCAGCCGCGGGTCGCGTGCGCGACGGCGACCGAGGAATCCACGGGTGGGGGTGGGCACAGGTGCTCCAGTCCCCCGACCTCCCGCTGCTCAATCGTGACCTCGCGATCACTCGTCACCGACCTGCACGAATGCCCTCGGACACCCCGCTGACCTGCGGTGAGGGTCCCCTTACATGAGGTGTTTCACCTTGTGTTGGCTTGGTGGCAAGCGCCGTGTAGTCCTAGCGTGAGGACTTGTGGTGACGGTGGAGCACGCGCAGCGCAGGACCCCGAAGGTTGCGAAGACGAACTCGGTCTTCAAGAAGGCCGTCATGGCGGTCAGCGGCATCATCATGGTGCTGTACCTGATCGCGCACGTGGTCGGGAACCTGAAGGCCTTCTCCGGCGCGGAGGCCTTCAACTCCTACTCCGGGTGGATCCGCACGGTCGGCAACCCGGCAGTGCCCGGGCAGACCACCCTCTGGATCATCCGGCTCGTGCTGCTGGCCGCGGTCGTGGCCCACTTCTGGGCCGCCGTCTCGCTGTGGCGCCAGGCCAAGCGCGCCCGCCCCCAGGGGTACGTCACCAAGAAGGCGGTGGCGCAGAGCTACGCCTCGCGCACCATGCGCTGGGGCGGCGTGATCATCGCCGCCTTCATCATCTACCACATCCTCGACCTCACCACCGGCACGGTGAACGCCGAGGGCTTCGACAGCACGCCGTACGACCGGCTGGTGGCCAGCTTCCAGAACCCGTTCGTCACGATCTTCTACGCGATCTCGGTGATCCTGCTCGGCATGCACCTGCGGCACGGCATCTGGAGCGCCACGCAGACCCTCGGCCAGAGCAACCGCCGCCGCGAGAAGACCGTCAGCCTCTTCGCCATCGGGTTCGCCACGCTCCTCACCCTCGGCTTCCTGCTCGTGCCCTTCTCCGTCCTCTTCGGGCTCATCGACTAAGGAGCTCCACCGATGCCTCTCGAGCTTTTCAACGTCGGCGAGCCGATCGCCGACACCAAGGCCCCCCGCGACGTGCCGATCGGCGAGCGCTGGAGCCAGCGACGGTTCCGCGGCCGCCTGGTCAACCCGGCCAACCGCCGCAAGCTGACGGTCATCGTCGTCGGCACCGGCCTGGCCGGCGGCTCGGCCGCCGCCACGCTCGGCGAGCAGGGCTACAAGGTCAAGTCGTTCTGGTACCAGGACAGCCCGCGCCGGGCGCACAGCGTCGCCGCGCAGGGCGGCATCAACGCCGCCAAGAACTACCGCAACGACGGCGACAGCGTGCACCGGCTGTTCTACGACACGGTCAAGGGCGGCGACTTCCGCTCCCGCGAGAACAACGTGCACCGGCTGGCCGAGGTCAGCGTCGACATCATCGACCAGTGCGTGGCCCAGGGTGTGCCCTTCGCCCGCGAGTACGGCGGCCTGCTGGACAACCGCTCCTTCGGTGGCGCCCAGGTGTCGCGCACCTTCTACGCCCGGGGCCAGACGGGCCAGCAGCTGCTGTACGGCGCCTACCAGGCGCTGGAGCGGCAGATCGCGGCCGGCAACGTCGAGGAGCACGCCCGCCACGAGATGCTCGACCTCATCGTGGTCGACGGCCGCGCCCGCGGCATCGTCGCCCGTGACCTGGTCAGCGGGGAGATCAGCACGCACTTCGCCGACGCGGTCGTGGTCGCCAGCGGCGGGTACGGCAACGTCTTCTACCTGTCCACCAACGCCAAGGGCTCCAACACCACGGCGATCTGGCGGGCACACAAGCGGGGCGCGTACTTCGCCAACCCCTGCTACACGCAGATCCACCCGACCTGCATCCCGGTCAAGGGCGACTACCAGTCCAAGCTCACGCTGATGAGCGAGTCGCTGCGCAACGACGGCCGCGTGTGGGTGCCCAAGGAGCGCGGCGACGACCGCGACGCCCGGGACATCCCCGAGGCCGACCGCGACTACTACCTCGAGCGCATCTACCCGGCGTTCGGCAACCTGGTGCCCCGCGACATCGCCTCCCGCCAGGCCAAGAACGTCTGTGACGAGGGCCGCGGCGTGGGCCCCGGCGGGCTCGGCGTGTACCTGGACTTCGGTGACGCCATGGAGCGCCTGGGGCGACCGGCGATCGAGGCCAAGTACGGCAACCTCTTCGACATGTACGCCCAGATCACCGGCGAGGACCCGTACGAGACGCCGATGCGGATCTACCCCGCCGTGCACTACACGATGGGCGGGCTCTGGGTCGACTACGACCTGCAGTCGACCATCCCCGGCATGTTCGTGATCGGCGAGGCCAACTTCTCCGACCACGGCGCGAACCGTCTCGGCGCCAGCGCCCTCATGCAGGGGCTGGCCGACGGCTACTTCGTGCTGCCGGCCACGATCAGCGACTACCTCGCCGACGGTCCGTTCGAGCAGGTCGACGAGGGCCACCCGGCTGCCGTGGAGGCGCTCACCGGTGTGCAGGAGCAGACCCAGAAGCTGCTCAACATCAACGGCAACCGCACCCCGGCGTCCTTCCACCGCGAGCTGGGCAAGCTGATGTGGGACCTCTGCGGCATGGAGCGGTCCGAGGAGAGCCTGCGCAAGGCGCTGGACCGGATCCCCGAGATCCGCCAGGAGTTCTGGACCGATCTGAAGGTGGGCGGTGACTGGCACTCCTTCAACCAGACCCTGGAGCACGCCGGCCGGGTCGCCGACTTCATCGAGCTCGCCGAGCTGATGTGCGTCGACGCGCTGCACCGCAACGAGAGCTGCGGTGGCCACTTCCGCGCCGAGAGCCAGACCCCCGAAGGGGAGGCGCTGCGCGACGACGAGAACTTCGCCTACGTCGCCGCCTGGGAGTGGACGCCCCAGGGTCAGCCCCCGGTGCTCCACAAGGAAGACCTCGAGTACGAGTACGTCCACCTCGCCCAGCGGAGCTACAAGTGACAGCCACAGACGGCGCCATGCGGTCCAGCGTCGGCACCCCCGGGGCCGAGAAGCGCGGGATGAACCTGACCCTGCGCATCTGGCGGCAGCAGGGCCCCTCGGTCAAGGGCAAGATGGTGACCTACAAGGTCACCGACATCTCCCCCGACATGTCCTTCCTCGAGATGCTCGACGTGCTCAACGAGCAGCTGATCCTGCAGGGCGACGACCCGGTGGCCTTCGACCACGACTGCCGCGAGGGCATCTGCGGCATGTGCGGCGTCATGATCAACGGTCAGGCGCACGGTCCGCAGCAGACCACCACCTGCCAGCTGCACATGCGGTCGTTCGCCGACGGCGACACGATCGACGTCGAGCCGTGGCGGGCGACCGCCTTCCCGGTGATCAAGGACCTCGCCGTCGACCGGCGGGCGTTCGACCGGATCATCCAGGCCGGCGGCTACATCAGCGTCCCGACCGGGACGGCGCCGGAGGCCCACGCGACGCCGGTGCCGAAGAAGGACTCGGACGCCGCGTTCGACGCCGCGACCTGCATCGGCTGCGGCGCCTGCGTGGCCGCCTGCCCGAACGCCTCGTCGATGCTGTTCACCGCGGCGAAGGTGACCCACCTCGGGCTCGTGCCCCAGGGGCAGCCCGAGCGCGACGACCGGGTGGTCAACATGGTCGCCCAGCAGGACTACGAGGGCTTCGGCGGCTGCACCAACATCGGCGAGTGCTCGGCCTCCTGCCCGAAGGGCATCTCGATGGAGACCATCTCCCGGCTCAACCACGACCTGCTCGGCGCCCTGCGCGCCGGCGCACGGCCGAAGAGCTGATCAGGGGCCCCGTCACGAGGACGGGGCCGACCGCGACGGGCGGGCATCCACTCCGGATGCCCGCCCGTCGCGTTCACGGGGCCGCTCCCGGGCTGTCCCGCTGCGCCCGTGCTGCCCACCCGGCCGATGACCGACGAGGAGTACGGGGCCTGGTCGGACGATGGCTCACACCGGGCTGGTAGCCGGCGGCCGGCCGACCGGCAGCTGCGCCCGCTCGTGCAACCACACCCACAGCTGCTCCGGCGGCAGGGGCCGGCTCAGGTGGTACCCCTGGACGACGTCGCAGCCGAGTTCGACCAGCGCCGCCACGGTGGCCGCGTCCTCCGCTCCCTCGGCCACCAGGACCAGGTCCAGGGCGTGCGCCAGCTGCAGCGTGGAGGTGACGATCGACGCCGCCCGCGCGCTGCCCGTCATGGCGGAGATGAACGTGCGGTCCAGCTTCAGCTCCGTCACCGGCAGGGCAGCGAGGTAGGCGAGGCTCGAGTGCCCTGTGCCGTAGTCGTCGATCGCCACCCCGACGCCGTCCTCCCGCAGCCGGGCGAGCACCCGGACGGCGCGCTCACGGTCCTCCATGAGCAGGCTCTCGGTGACCTCGAGGACCAGGCTCCCGGCCGGGAGCCCGTGCGCGGCCAGCTGGCGTGCGACGTCGTCAGGGAAGTGCTCGTCGACCAGGTTGGAGGGGCTGACGTTGACCGCCATCGTGAGCGCACGCCCCTGGTCGGCCCACTGACGGCACTGGGCGAGCGCCATGTCGACGACCTGCGTGGTGAGCTGCGCCATGAGCCCCGCGGTCTCGGCCAGCTCGATGAAGGCATCGGGGTAGAGCAGGCCGCGCGTCGGGTGCTGCCACCGGACGAGCGCCTCCACGCCCTCCACCACTCCCGTCGGCAGGGCGAGCTTGGGCTGGTAGTGCAGGACCAGCTCCCCACGCTCGAGCGCACGGCGCAATGCGGCGACGTCCTCGAGGCGGTGCCGGCCGTGCCCGTCCCGCGCCTCGTCGTAGGCGGTGGCGCCCAGCCGGCCGGTCTTCGCCGAGTACATCGCGAGGTCGGCCAGTTGCAGCAGCTCGATCGCGCTGCCGGCGTCCCTGGGGGCCACGGCCAGGCCGACGGCGGCGTCGACGGTCAGGTCCATGCTGTCCAGGCGGAACGGCCGCTGCAGGTGCGCACGGAGGCGCTGTGCCATCACCAGGGCGTCGTCGGCGTCCAGGTCGGGGGCCAGCACGACGAACTCGTCCCCGCCCAGCCGGGCCAGCAGGTCACCGGCGCGCACCTCCGCCTGCAGCCGGGCGCCCACCTCCCGGAGGAGCGCGTCGCCGACCGCATGCCCGAGAGAGTCGTTGATCTCCTTGAAGCGGTCCAGGTCGAGGACCAGGACGGCGAGCTCCTCGCCGTCGCGCAGCCGGACGTCCACCGCGTCGAGCGCCTCGAAGACCGAGCGGCGGTTGGGCAGGCCGGTCAGCTCGTCGGTGCGGGCCTGACGACGGCTGTCGGCCAGGGCCCGCACATCGCGGAAGGTCAGGCCGGTCCGGGCGAGGGCGGCCAGGACTGCTCCGAGGGCCAGTACCCCGGCCACCGGGTCCCCGCCGGCCAGGTAGCCGGTGAAGAGCAGGGCCACGGCGATGAGCGCGCAGGCGCCGGGCAGCAGGAGCGCGCCCTTGCTCTGGCTCCCCCGCTCGCTCTCGCCGATGCGGCCGCGCTGGCAGGCGGCCAGGCCGAGGCAGACGAAGGCCAGCCCCCAGGCGTAGTCGAGCGGGCCGCCCACCGTGTACGTGCCCCGGACGACCTGGAAGGCGTAGACGGTGTCGGTCAGGACGAACAAGGACAGGCCGCTGGTGAGCCACCACCAGCAGGCACCGGCCCGGCGGCCGATGACCACCAGCGCGCCGGCGAGCAGGCTGAGGAGCAGCAGGTCCCCGATCGGGTACGCGATGCTGGTGAGGACCAGCGCCGGCCCGCCCTCGGCCGACCGCAGCAGCGGCCCGAACGCCAGCGCGCCGGCGACGGCGGCCACGGTCAGGCCGGTGACGGCGCAGTCCAGCCAGGTGCTGAGGGTCAGCCGCCGCACCCGCGTACGCAGCATGAGCACGAGCGCGACGAACGCCAGCGGGTAGAACCCCATGAAGCCGACGTCGGTCCACGACGGCCGTGGCACGACGGCGAGATGGCGGTAGTGCACCTCGAAGGCGGCGGCGCCGGAGAAGTAGCAGCCCACGGCGGCCGCGAACAGCCACCAGGCGCTCCGGTCCCCTGTCGCGTCGCAGCCGCGCACGAGGAACATCAGCGCGACACCCGCGAGGAAGACGAGCTTGCCCTCCTCGGCCAGCAGGGTGCCGACGTCGGCGGAGCCCAGCGAGTCGGCCAGCAGCGCCAAGGCCCAGAGGCCACCGAAGACGGCGCCCAGGAGGCGCACGACCCGGAGCCGGCCGTCGTCGCCCCGTCGCCGGGCGTCGGGGCCCGGGGCCGGAGCGGATCGCTTCGTGCGCATGGGACAGGTATCGACCGGTTTCGTATCGCACTTCAGTGCTGGACGTCGCCCGCGACGCCCGGCTCCCCCGTCGGAGCGACGTGCGACAGACCGCAGGCTCGTCCGGCCGGCGCATCGGCGTGCCGGCACCGGGGGGGTGACCAGCCCGAAGGGGTGACGGTCCGTTCAGCTCGCGCGCCGGCGAGCCGTCAACCGATCGGATCAGCATCCGGGCACGAGCGAGCGGAAGGAGGGACCGTGGCCAGCGAGGCGACCGCACCGCAGGTCCCCGCCGGCGGGCTGGGCAGGCGCGCCCGCACCCTGTGCCTGGCGGTCCTCATGGTCGCCCTCGTCGCCCTGGCGGTGCTGCTGGCTCCCGGTCTCGTGGGCCGTGGCCCGTTCCTGCCGGGGATCGAACTGCCCTGGTGGGCGATCGCGCTGGGCGTCGCCGCCACCGACGCGTTCGTCCTGCACGTCCAGACCCGCCGGGAAGCGCGGACGATCTCGTTCAGCGAGATCCCGCTGGTCCTGGGGATGTTCTTCGCCGCACCGCTCGCGGTCGTCGCCGGGCAGGTGGTGGGCGGCGTGGTGGCGATGCTCGCGTACCGCCGGACGCCGCCGACGAAGTTCCTCTTCAACCTCGCCCTCCTCACCGGTGAGACGAGCCTGGCGCTCGCGCTGTTCCACGCCCTCGCACCGGACAGCGGCTTCCCGGGACCGGCCACCTGGCTGGCCGCTTACGTGGCCACGCTGGCCGTCGACGTCCTCGGGGCCGTAGCGGTCAGCGCGGTCATCGCCGCCTACGACGGCGGGGTCGACCTGCGCTCGCTCCTGTCGGACGCCGGCTCGCTGGTACGGCCGCTCATCGGCACCACCCTGAGCCTCATGGCCGTGCTCACCCTGACCGCGTCGCCGACGGCGGGGTGGTTGCTCGCGGTCTGCGGCGCGCTGGTCCTGCTGGCCTTCCGCAGCTACGCCGCCCTGGCCGAGCGGCACCTCAACCTGGAGCGGCTGTACCGGTTCAGCCAGGCGGTGAGCGCGACCCCCGAGAACGGCGACCTGCTGGCCGACGTGCTCACCGAGGCCCGGAACCTGCTGTCCTGCGAGCAGGCGATGATCGCCTTCGCGCCCACCGCGGAGGGCGTGGTCACCCGGGTGGGCCTGGACCCCGCTGGTGAGCTCCGTCGCCACGAGGACGAGGACGCGAACTCGGCCGGGTGGGTGACCGACCTCGTGACCCATGGCGGCCGGCCGGTGCTGCTGCCCCGCGGCACCCGCGACCCGCAGGCCCGCAGGCAGCTGGCGTCCCTCGGGATGCGGGATGCGGTCGTCGTCCCGCTCAGCGGCTCGGCCGACCTCGAGGGCGCGCTGGTGGTGGGCGACCGGCTGGGCGACGTGCGCACCTTCGACGGCGACGCCGTCCTGCTCCTGGAGACCGTCGCCAACCACGCGGGGGTGGCGCTGCGCAACGACGAGCTGATCGGCCGCCTGCGCCACGACGCCCTGCACGACGCCCTGACCGGGCTGCCCAACCGCACCCACCTGCAGCGTGCGGTGACCGACGCGCTGGCGGAGGTGGCCGCCGGCCGGGCGGCCGGGGCGTCGGTCATGATCCTCGACCTCGACGAGTTCAAGGAGGTCAACGACACCCTAGGCCACCACCAGGGCGACGCGCTGCTCGTCGAGGTCGGCACCCGGCTCACCTCAGCCGTGGGCGCGGCGGGCTCGGTGGCCCGGCTGGGCGGCGACGAGTTCGCCGTCCTGCTGCCCGGGACCGCCGACGAGGACCACGCCTTCCGGATCGCCCGCGCCCTGCTGCAAGCGTTCGAGCTACCGGTGCCGCTGGACGGCCTGGCGGTGGAGATCGGGGCCTCGATCGGGATCGCGCTTGCTCCGGCGCACGCATCGGACACGGCGGCACTGCTGAAGTGCGCCGACCTGGCGATGTACGACGCCAAGTCCTCCACCGGCGGCATGCGCCTCTACGAGCCCGACCTGCACGCCACCAGCCCGCGGCGGCTGACGCTGGTGTCCGAGCTGCGCGCGGCCCTGCACGACGGCTCGGTGGTCGTGCACGTCCAGCCGAAGGGCGAGCTCGCCTCGGGCCGGGTCGTCGGCGTGGAGGCGCTGGTCCGCTGGGAGCACCCCGAGCGCGGTTGGGTGCCGCCGGACGACTTCGTGTCCGTGGCCGAGCGCAGCGGCCTCATCGGGCTGCTCACCACCCGCGTGCTCGACGCCTCGCTGGCCGCGTGCGCGCAGTGGCGGGCGGACGGCCACGACCTCGGCGTCGCGGTGAACCTGTCCACCCGGAGCCTGCAGGACCCGGCGCTGGTCGACGAGGTCGCCGGGCTGCTGCTGCGCTACGGCGTCCCGGCCGACCGGCTCACGCTGGAGGTGACCGAGAGCTCGGTCATGGCCGATCCCGGCCGTGCCGTCGCGCTCCTGGACCAGCTCCGCGCGCTCGGCGTCCGGCTGTCGATCGACGACTTCGGGACCGGGTACTCGTCGCTGTCCTACCTGCAGCGGCTCCCCGTGCAGGAGGTCAAGATCGACCGGAGCTTCGTCGCCGCCCTGCGCGGCGACGGCGAGAACGTGGCGATCGTGCGGGCCATCGTGGACCTGGGCAGACACCTCGGGCTGGACGTCGTCGCCGAGGGCGTGGAGGACCAGGCGACCTGGGACCTGCTCCGGTCGATGGGCTGCGACCTCGTGCAGGGCTGGCACCTGGCCCGGCCCATGCCGGTCGAGGACCTCCCCGGCTGGCTGACCGGCCGTCGGGCCGCGCCGGGCCGGGCCGGCCTGCGCATGGTCTGACCGCGGGTCACCGGGCGGGCACGGGCGGCATGATCCGCTCCACGACGTCGGCCGGCATCAGCCCGGCCTTGCCGAAGCGGGTGGCCGCCTCCAGGAACTGCGGTGCCGAGGCGGCCAGCTCGACCAGCATCTCGCGGGCGGCGTCCTCCCGGCCGGCCAGCGCCGCGACGACGGCCCGCCACATCAGCTGGTCCGGCTCGGTGACGGGGTCCATGGGGCGCAGCAGCTCCAGCTCGCGGTCGGCGGTCACCGGGTCGCCGTCGATGGCCATCTGGAACGCGCGGACGACGTCCTGGTAGCGGGCGCGGGTGACCGTGAGGTCCGCCAGCACGCCGAGCGGATCCGGCGAGTCGTCCACGCGCAGGTCGACCACCATGTCGTGCCAGGGCCGGCCGGTCGTGGTGGCACGGACGACCATGATCGCGGCCGACCGCCGTCCCCGGAAGTCGCCGCCCGCCTCCTCCCCCGCCACCAGTGCGCTGAGCAGCCGCTGCGCCAGGGGGCCGGCCGACCCCTCGAACCGCTCGACCATCGCCTCCCACACCGCCGGCGAGCTGGCCATGTTGGCCAGGGCGACGCAGTTGTCCCCCTCCAGGTGGCCGGCGTCGTCGACGCAGCTCGTGCCGGTGTAGGCCGCGAAGTCACCGGCCACCCCCAGCACGGCGACCTGCCGGCGCTCGGGCTGCGGGTCGACGCTGCTGAGCGCGGTCAGCACCTCCTGCGCGGTGAACCCACCCTGCAGCAGGTCCAGGCCGACCGAGCCGTACATCGGCTCGGCCATCGACTGGGTGGCGATCACCCCGTGACCGGGTAGCGCGAAGGGGACGCTGTTGCCGACCGCGAATGCCTGGGACTGGGTGGCGACGCCCATCTCCCCGGTTTCCGGGTCGCGGGCCACGATCGAGTAGGTCACCGCCGCGAGCTACCCGCGGCTCCCGGGGTGCCGAAACACGGGGCGGTCATACCGTGACCGGCTCCATCGCCTCGGCCAGCAGCTGCACCGACCGCAGCCGGCCCTCCAGGGACCCCGACTGGTGGGCGACGATCAGCTCGTCGGCGTCGGCGACCTGCACGAAGCCCTCGAGGTGCTCCCGCACCTGCGCCGGGGTACCGACGGCGGTGTGGGTGAGCATCGTGCTCACGTGCTGCCCGGCGCCCTGGGCGAGCAGCTGGTCGGCCTGCTCGTCGGTGAGCGCCTGGCCCCGGCCGAACAGTCCGATGGCCAGGTTGCGCCGGACGGCGGCGAGCTGCTCCTGGGCGGCCGCGGTGCTGTCGGCGGCGACGACGTTCACGCCGGCGATGACGTGGGGGCGGGCGAGCTGGGCCGAGGGCTCGAACTCCCGGCGGTAGGCGGCGACGGCGGGCTCGAGCATGGCCGGCGCGAAGTGCGAGGCGAAGGCGTAGGGCAGGCCCAGGGCGGCGGCCAGCGTGGCGCCGAACATCGAGGAGCCGAGGATGTAGAGCGGCACGTGGGAACCCCTGCCGGGGATGGCGTCGACCCCGGGCACGCGGGACTCCCCCGCGAGGTAGGCCTGCAGCTCCAGCACGTCCTGCGGGAACGTGTCGGCCGAGCGCGGGTCGCGGCGCAGCGCGTACATGGTGTTCTGGTCGCTGCCCGGGGCGCGGCCGAGCCCCAGGTCGATGCGACCCGGGTACATCGCGTCGAGGGTGCCGAACTGCTCGGCGATGGTGAGCGGCGAGTGGTTGGGCAGCATGACGCCACCGGCGCCCAGCCGGATGCTGCTGGTCTGCGCGCCCACGTGGGAGATGAGCACGCTGGTGGCCGACGACGCGATCCGCGGCATGTTGTGGTGCTCGGCGTACCAGACCCGCTCGTAGCCGTGCTCCTCCGCGCGCCGGGCGAGGGCCACGCTGGCGGCGATGGCGCTGCTCGCGGTCTCCCCGCGCGGGATCGGTGCCAGGTCGAGGACGGACAAGGGAATGCTCATGCGCGCGGGCCTCTCGGATCGGTTGTCCTGCGCAACGCCCGACGTGGCCGGCTCCTTCCCGCCAGTGCGTGCGCGCACGCCCCGTTCCAGGCCTGGAACCGGGCGTGCGCGCACTCCGTCGTCAGGCTGCGGTCAGCGGCTCTGCAGCGCGTCCAGGGCCACCGCCATGGACGCCGCGACGCGGAAGTCCAGCCGCGGGTCGGGCACGGTGACGGTGTAGCGGTCGCGGAGGGCGACCCGCTTCTGGCTGCTCAGGACCGGCGCACCGCTCCGGGTGTCGGTGAAGTCGAAGTGGAAGACGAACGGCACGGGAATGTTGTTGAGGAACGGGATGAAGTTCCAGACCCGGCGCAGCACGGCGATGAGCTGGTTCCGCTCCTGCCCGACGGCCTCCACGCCCGGGGCCGAGAGGTTCCAGGTGGAGCGCAGCAGGCTGGCCCCGAACTGCTTGCGGAAGTAGCCGATGGGCCGGCCGTACTCGTCGAAGACGTCGTGCTCGGCCCCGACGTCCAGCCGCTGCCGGGCCCTGAACGAGAACACCCGCCGGCTCTTGGACTCGTCGGCGAAGAAGACGACCTCCTCGCGCAGCTTCATGCGCTTCTGCTCGGCCAGGGCCATGAGGGGGCCCTCGTTGCCGTCGGAGTCGGCCACCCGGATCTCGTAGCGGTTGACCATGAAGGTGACCCGCTGGGCGACGAAGAATCGGGGCACGACCATGGGCGCCGGCGGCTGGTTCTCGAAGGGGACGGTCACGTCGGTGCTCCGTTGCGGTCGAGGTAGGAGTGCCCATCGTGACGCACCGGCCGTCGCGGCGGCACGATGCGGGTTCCCGCCGGGCCGGCCGGCGTCGCGCACGCGGGATCCGGAGGCATATTCCGTGCAGCGGCCCGACCGGGTCCTCGGTTCGGCGATGGCACGGGGGCGCGCGCCGGACGCTCGGCTGTCGACGCGGGACCGGGTCGTCGCCCTGACCTTCGACGCGTGTGGCGGCGCGCGCGGCAGCGGCTACGAGGCTGCCCTCGTCGAGGTGCTGCGGACGACCCGGACGCCGGCCACGCTCTTCCTGGGGCACGGCGCACTACGACGAGGTCGCCGTCCGGATCGCGCGGGACCTCGGTGAGACGGTGGTCAACTTGACGTCAACGGTGATGCCGGTGCGACGTCCGGAGCGCAGCAGGTGGCCGCCGCGCTGCAGTCGGCATCGCCCGGATCGATCGTCATCGGGCATCTGAACCCGCCGGCCAGCGGCACCGCACAGGGCGTGGCGGCCGCGCTGCCCCGCATGGCGGCAGCCGGGTTCCGCTTCGTCCGGCTGTCGGACCACCTCGGATAGCGCGGCCGGCGCGTCAGCGCAGCGGCAGCGGCGTCCGGTCGCCGTCCTCGCGCGGGCCGAGGATCCAGCGCTCCTCCGGTGCGATGGGCACGTCGTTGATGCTCGCCTCGCGCCGGCGCATGAGTCCGTCGGGGGCGAACTCCCACTGCTCGTTGCCGTAGGAGCGCCAGGTGCCGCCGCCGGCGTCCTGCCACTCGTACTGGAAGCGGACGGCGATCCGGTCGCCGGTGAAGGCCCACAGCTCCTTGCGCAGGGCGTAGTCGCGCTCGCGCTCCCACTTGCGGGTCAGGAAGGCGACCACCTCCTCCCGGCCTCGCAGGAACTCCTCCCGGTTCCGCCACACGGTGTCCTCGGTGTAGGCCAGCGACACCTTCTCCGGGTCGCGGGTGTTCCACCCGTCCTCGGCGGCCTGCACCTTCTGGCGGGCGGTCTCGAGCGTGAACGGCGGGAAGGGGGGACGGGACACGCAGACCTCCTCGATGCGGGCGGCCGCTTCTCGACCGCCCGCCCCTACCCTGCCCGGAGTACGCGGGAGCGGCGAGCGCGCCGGTGCGATGAGTTACGGGCCGCGGCCCGGTCTACTTCCCGACGAACCGCTGCACCGAAGGAGAATCCCGTGGGACACATCGCCGCCTCGCTGTTCACCACCGTCGACGGCTCGGCCGAGCGGCCCGACCAGTGGCACTTCCCGTACTTCGACGAGGCGATGGGCAAGGCGGTGGACCGGCACACCGACCGGTGCGAGGCCTACCTGATGGGCCGCGTGCTGCACGACCAGTGGTCGCAGTACTGGCCCGGCAACGACACCGACGAGTTCGCCGACTTCATCAACCCCATCCCGAAGTACGTGCTGTCGACGACGCTGGAGAGCTCGGACTGGTCGGGCACCACCGTGCTGCACGACCTGGACGAGGTGCGCGCCCTCAAGGAGCGCACCGAGGGCACCATCGGGATGTCCGGCAGCCTGGCCACCGTCCGCTCGCTGCTCGAGGCCGGTCTGCTGGACGAGCTGGTGCTGCTGGTCGACCCGATCGTCGTCTCCGGAGAGCGCCGCTGGACCGACGAGCTGGGCCGTGCACCCCTGGAGCTGGTCTCCTCGGAGGCGCTCCCGACGGGCGTGCTGCACCTGGTGTACCGGCCGGCCCGGACGGGCTGACGGCCGTCGACCGCTCGCCAATTCTTCGTAGAGCCGTCACGCAGTCGTCGTGTGCGACGGTCACTCTGTCCGCATGACCGCAAGCCTCTTCGTGACCGGTACCGGCGTCGGGTGGATCGGACGCGATCTCCGACCGGAGGACCGCGGTGCGGATCCGCTGGTCGGCGTCGTCCACGCGGTTGCGAGGCCGGTGGTGGACGGGCTGGACTCGTCGGTGTGCGGCGTCCTGGTCACCGCCACCGCCACCTCCGACTGGGCGTCGGACGGTGTCCTGTCGCGTTGCGAGGAGTGTGCGCGCATCGCCGGCTGAGCGGGATCCTTCGCTGCGGTACCGCGGGCTCCGCACGACGCGGACGCCGCGGTGCGGCAGAGGAGCCGGCAGGGCAGGCAATTCCCGCATCGGGCCGATCGAGCGGGCCACCCACCGGACGTGGGACGAGTGGCTGCGGTTCGTGGCCGGTATCGGCGTCCAGGACGAGACCGTGCAGTCGATCGTCGACGGCGAACCCCGGGTGAGCGGCACCGACCGGCGGATCACCTGGCGGACCAGCGCCCGGGACGGGTCGTCGATCGTCGTCACGAGGGAGCCGAAGGCCAAGGGACGGCGTCACTGGTGGTCACCCAGACCGGGATCGCGACCTTCGAGCTGAGCGCAAGGACCCGGGAGACGTGGACCGCCGTCGTCCGGCGCTCCCTCGAGATCGACCTGGCCGTTCCGGGCTGGACAGCCGGCGGTCCGCTTCATCAGCCCTGGAACCAACTGCACGTTCGTCGTGTGCGATCCACCGGGACCGGGCAGGCTCGACGCGATGGCCGAGCCGCGGCGATGACACGGGTTCGCGGCCTTACCCGGGAGCTGACGTGGAACGTCACGGAGTACTGATCGTCGGTGGCGGCAACGCCGGGATCTCGCTGGCAGCACGGCTGCTCCGCGACGGCGAGAAGGACGTCACCGTCGTGGCCCCGCAGCCGGTGCACCGGTACAAACCGTTGCTCAACTACGTCGGCGGCGGCGAGGCGACGATGGCGGACCTGGACCGTCCGATGGCCGACGTCATCCCCGACGGGTGCACGTGGCTCCGGGACTTCGTGGAAGCGGTCGATCCGGATGCCATGACCGTGCGCACCCGCGGAGGCTGCACGCTGCACTGCTCGACCCTCGTGCTGTGTCCCGGCCTCGTGGAGGACTGGGAGGCCACGCCCGGCCTGCGGTCGGCGTACACCGAGGGCTGGGCCGCCACCACCTACGTCCCGGGCAGCACGCCGCTGGTGTGGCCGAGCCTGCGCTCGCTGCGGAGGGGCTCCGTGGTCTTCACCGTGCCGCCGGAGCCGGCGTCCTGCGGGCCGACCGCGCTGAAGCCGCTGTTCATGGCGTGCGACCACTGGCGGCGCGCCGGCGTCCTGCAGGACCTCGACGTCCGCCTGGTCCTGCCCCGGCCGTCGGTGACGGGACTGTCCGAGCCCGAGGAGGTCCTCGAGCGCGGCTACGCCGACTACGGCATCGAGGTGCTGCGCGAGACCCGGATCGAGCGGGTGGACCCCGATCTGCGCACGCTCACGCTCACGTCGCCCACCGGCCGGGGAGTGCTCGAGGACGTCGCCTTCGCGCACGCCGCGCCGAACTACCGGGCGCCGGGATGGATCGCGGACAGCGGCCTGGCTGTGGACGAGACACCCGGCCTCGTGGACATCGACCCGTTCACCCTGCGCTCGCGCCGCCACGGATCGATCTGGGCGCTGGGCGACGCCGCAGCCGTCGAGACGGTCCCGTCGGGTGGAGCGCTGCGGCGCCAGGTGGACGTGCTCGCCAAGAACATCGCCGCCGCGCGGAGCGGGCAGCAGCTGCAGCGGTACGACGGGTACACGGTCATGCCGATCACCGTGAGCCGCCGGTCGCTGATGCTCGCGGAGGTCGATCGCGACGGCCGCCCCCAACCGTCGGTACCGTTCCTCGACCCGGTCAAGCCCCGCCGCGCGACCTGGTTCGTCGACCGCTACGTCCTCCCGCAGATCTACTGGCGCCGGCTCCTGCGCGGCAAGGTCTGACCCGCTCGGGGAGTTGCCACAGAAGGCTTCCGTCAGGTTCCGACGGTGTGGCCGGCCGCGTCCCGGCTCCGGTCGACGTCGACGCCGAACGCCTCGACCAGATGGCCGGCGAGCAGGTCGTCGGCGAGACCGGCGCGGTAGCCGGCGGACCCCTGGACCCTCGACGCCCGAACTCATTGACACCCGTGGGGACGGGCACGAGTGTGGCGCTGCCGAGCGAGCCGCTCGACGCCCGACGGTGATCCCGCCGTCACCGAGCTCGACGAGACCGATCGTGAGGTCCGGGTCACGGTGGAGGCGACCACTCGTCCGCTCGGGCCGGCCGCCGAGTGCCTCGACGTCGTAGAGCTGCCCCTGGAGGCCCCGATCGGCGACCGGATGCTGATCGACGGGTCGAGCGGGGAGGCGGTCGAGCTGCGGCAGGGCGGTTGAGGATGCGGGGTCCGCGGCCCTGGGAGCCGCTGACCCCGCGGAAGGGCGTGGTCTAGACGTTGAAGCGGAACTCCACGACGTCGCCGTCCGCCATCACGTACTCCTTGCCCTCCATGCGGACCCAGCCCTTGGCCTTCGCCTCGGCCATGGAGCCGGCCTCGAGCAGCTGGTCGAAGGAGACGATCTCGGCCTTGATGAAGCCCCGCTGGAAGTCGGTGTGGATGACACCGGCGGCCTGCGGTGCCGTGGCGCCGACCGGGATGGTCCAGGCGCGGGCCTCCTTCGGCCCGGCGGTCAGGTAGCTCTGCAGCCCGAGGGTGCGGAAGCCCACCGACGCCAGCTGATCCAGTCCGGGCTCGTCCTGACCGATGGAGGCCAGCAGCTCGGCGGCCTCCTCCTCGGGCAGCTCGATCAGCTCCGACTCGGTCTGCGCGTCGAGGAAGATCGCCTCGGCGGGCGCGACCAGCTCGCGCAGCTCGTCGAGCATCGCGCTGTTGGCCAGCTCGTCGGCGTCGACGTTGAAGACGTAGAGGAACGGCTTGGTGGTCATGAGCCCGAGCTCGCGCAGGGGCGCGGGCTCGAGGCCGGCGGCGAACAGGGTCCTGCCCTCGTCCAGCACCTGCTGCGCCTCGACGGCGGCCTTGTGCAGCTGGGCGCGCTCCTTGTCCTTGCGCATCTCCTTCTCCAGCCGCGGGATCGCCTTCTCCAGCGTCTGCAGGTCGGCCAGGAGGAGCTCGGTGTTGATCGTCTCGATGTCGTCGGCCGGGCTGACCTTGCCGTCGACGTGCACGACGTCGGGGTCGGTGAACACCCGGATCACCTGGCAGATCGCGTCGCTCTCGCGAATGTTGGCCAGGAACTTGTTGCCCAGCCCCTGCCCCTCGCTGGCGCCGCGGACGATGCCGGCGATGTCGACGAAGGACACGGTCGCCGGGATGATCTTCTGGCTGCCGAAGATCTCGGCCAGCTTCGCCAGCCGCGGGTCGGGCACGCCCACCACGCCGACGTTCGGCTCGATCGTCGCGAACGGGTAGTTCGCCGCGAGGACGTCGTTCTTGGTCAGGGCGTTGAAGAGGGTCGACTTGCCGACGTTGGGCAGGCCGACGATCCCGATGGTGAGGCTCACGGGAGTCCAGCCTAGTTTGCGTCCGTGCCCTCCCCCGACCTCCGCGTCTGCTTCTTCGGTGACTCGCTGACCGCCGGGGTCGGAGACGACGCCGCGATGGGCTGGGTCGGACGGGTGGTGGCCTCCGCGCGCCGCGCCGGCACCGACCTCACCGGCTACAACCTCGGTGTGCGGCGGGAGACCTCGCAGGACGTGCAGGCTCGCTGGCTGGCCGAGGCCCGACCACGGCTGCGCCAGGGCGACGGCCGGGGCGTGGTCCTCGCCGTCGGGGTCAACGACACCACCGTCGACGGCGGGCAGCGACGGGTGCCGCAGTCCGGGACCCTGCGCGCGGTGCGGCTCGTCGCCGACCAGGCCGGCGAGCAGGGCTGGCCGCTGCTGGCCGTCGGGCCCACCCTCGTCCACGACGACCAGCAGAACCGGCTCATCCTCGACCTCTCCGAGGCCATGGGCAGCGAGTGCACCGCACTGCATGTGCCCTACGTCGAGATCGCCGCCGGCCTGCAGGACGACGAGTGGCTCCGCGAGGTCGCCGCCCGCGACGGAGCCCACCCGTCCGCGCGCGGCTACGAGCGGCTGAGCCGCGTGATCCGTCCCGTCTTCACGGAGTGGCTGGGCACCGTGGCGGACGGGGGCCGGAGTTCCTAGACGTGTTTGCGGCGCGGCCAACGAGCATGGCGCCATGCCCTCCCCCGTCGACCTCCCCGCCGTCCTCGCCACCATCGACCAGCCGTGGTCACCCCGCACCGTCGCCGTCCTCGACGACTACGACCTCCGGGTGGTGCACACCCGGGGCGAGTTCACCCGCCACAGCCACCCGGAGACCGACGAGGTCTTCCTCGTGCTGTCCGGCTCGCTGACCATCCGGATGGACGACGGCGACCTCACCCTCGGCCCGGGGCAGCTCTACGTCGTCCCGAAGGGCACCCCGCACCAGCCGTACTCGCCGGACGGCCGGGCTCCGCCGGTCGGGCACCCCGGACCACGGCGGCGTCCGAAAACCGCCAGAAGGGAGCCCCGGGCACTGGCATGCTCGGGGACGTGAACGAGGCCCTCGACCAGGAGCGCTGCTACCGCGCCGTCGCCGGCCGGGACGCGCGCTTCGACGGCTGGTTCTTCACCGCCGTGCACACCACGGGCATCTACTGCCGCCCGTCCTGCCCGGCCCGCACGCCGCTGGCCCGCAACGTCTCCTTCTTCTCCACCGCGGCCGCCGCCCAGGGCGCCGGCTTCCGCGCCTGCCGGCGGTGCCGGCCGGACGCCGCACCCGGGTCACCGGAGTGGGACGTGCGCGCCGACGTCGTCGCCCGGGCCATGCGGCTGATCGGCGACGGCGAGGTCGAGCGCTCCGGTGTGCCGGGCCTGGCCGCCCACCTCGGCTACTCCGAGCGGCAGCTGCACCGGCTGGTCGTCGCGGAGCTGGGCGTCGGCCCGCTGGCACTGGCCCGCGCCCAGCGGGCGCAGACCGCCCGGCTGCTGGTCGAGACCACCGACCTGCCGATGGCCGACGTCGCTTTCGCCGCGGGCTTCACCAGCGTCCGGCAGTTCAACGACACCGTCCAGGAGGTCTTCGCCACCACGCCGTCCGAGTTGCGCCGCGGCCGCCGCGGCGCGCACGGCGGACCGCCCGGCTGGCTGACGCTGCGGCTGGCCGCCAGGGCGCCCTACGCCGCCGAGGAGGTGCTGCTCTTCCTCGGCGCGCATGCGGTGCCCGGCCTCGAGGAGTGGGACGGGACGACGTTCTCCCGCGTGCTCGACCTGCCGCACGGGCCCGCGGTCGTCCGGCTCTCCCCGGCTCCCGACGGCGGCGCGGGGGTGACCGTGCGCCTGCGGCTCGGCGAACTCCGCGACCTGGCGGCCGCGGTCAGCCGCTGCCGCCGGATGCTCGACCTGGATGCCGACCCCACCGCCGTCGACGACGTGCTGGGCGCCGACCCGGCGCTCGCCCCGCTGGTCGCCGCCGCCCCCGGACGGCGGGTGCCCGCCTCCCCCGACGCCGACGAGCTCGCGGTGCGCGCCGTCCTGGGTCAGCAGGTGTCCGTCGCCGGCGCCCGCACCCTCACCGCCCGGCTGCTGACGGCGGCCGGCACGCCCCTGCCCGAGCCGGTCGGCACCCTCACGCACGCCTTCCCCCGCCCGGACGCGCTGGCGGACGCCGATCTGACGGCGGTGGGCCTCACCGGCGCGCGCCGCCGGACGGTGCACGCGCTGGCCACCGCGCTCGCCGGTGGCAGCGTCGCCCTCGGGCCGGGCGCGGAGCGCGCCGACGCGGAGCGGGCACTGCGCGCGGTCCCCGGCATCGGCCCGTGGACCGCGGCCCTCGTCGGGCTGCGCGGCCTGGCCGACCCCGACGTCTGGCTCCCCGGCGACCTCGCCCTGAGCAAGTCGCTCGCAGCGCTGAGCAGCAGCGACACCGACGCCGCCACCCGCTGGCGACCGTGGCGGTCCTACGCCGTCCTCCACCTGTGGGCGCTCGCCATCCCGTCCCTCTTCACCCGCCCGGCCACACCCCTCACCCGTGCACCCGACCTCCCCAGGAGCGCCTGATGACCGTCCTGCTCGACCGCACCGCCCCGCGCGTCCGCTACGCCACCGTTCCCACCCCGCCGGGTCCGTTCACCGTGGTCGTCGGCCCAGACCCCGATGGTCGCGACGTCGTCCTCGCCAGCGGGTGGACCGCGGAGCTCGACGAGCTGTGGCCGGTGATCCACCGCGCGCTGCGGCCCGGCGGCGCCGACGAGGACCCGCGGCTGCCCGTGCTCTCGGCGGTGGAGGCGTTCGTCGCCGGCGACGTCACGGCCATCGACGAGGTCGTCGTCCGCCAGCGGTCCGGGCCGTTCCTCCAGGAGGCCTGGCAGGTGCTGCGCACGGTCCCCGCCGGGCGACCCGACACCTACGCCGCCTTCGCCGCCCGCTGCGGCCGGCCGGCCGCGGTGCGCGCAGCGGCGAACGCCTGCGCCCGCAACGCCGCGGCCCTGTTCGTGCCGTGCCACCGCGTGCTCGGTTCCGACGGCGGGCTGGGCGGCTTCCGCTGGGGAACCCCGGTGAAGCGCTGGCTGCTCGACCACGAAGCGGAGCACGCCGGAGTCGCCGCCTGAGAGGCCGGACCACCACACCGCGAACGCTCTGCCTCTGAGTGCAGATGTACTCAGCGGCAGAGCTTCCGGGAAATCGTCGGACCCCTCGGGCACCCTCCGGGTCATGGACGCCGCTTCCCTGCTCCTCGGGCTCCTCCTCGGTGCGCTGCTGGCCACGGCCGTCACCCTCGGCGTGGTCACCCTGCTGGCGCGCCGCCGGCCCGAGGAGGCCGGCCTCGAACCGGTGCACGAGTCGCTGGACCACCTGCACCGGCTGCTCGCCGGCATGGAGCGCGCCCGCGCCACCGCCCACGGCGAGCTGCGGGAGCAGATGGGCACGGTCGGCCAGGCGTCGGCGCAGCTCAAGCACGAGACGGCGGCCCTGGTCACCGCGCTGCGCACGCCGCACGTCCGCGGCCGCTGGGGCGAGGTGCAGCTGCGCCGGGTCGTCGAGGTGGCCGGCCTGATCGAGCACTGCGACTTCGTCGAGCAGCCGTCGGGCACCAACGACGAGGGCGCCGGCGTCCGCCCCGACTTGGTGGTCACCCTGGCCGACGGCCGCCAGGTGATCGTCGACGCGAAGGTGCCGTTCACCGGCTACATCGAGGCGGTCCAGGCCGACGACCGCGCGGTGCGTGCGGAGCGGGTCGCGGCGCACGCCCGCCAGCTGCGCACCCACATCGACGCGCTCGCCGCCCGCCGCTACCCGACCGCCTTCCGGCCTGCGGCGCCGTTCACCGTCCTGTTCGTCCCGTCCGACGGCTTCCTCACCACGGCGCTGGAGGCCGAGCCCGGCCTGCTGGAGCACGGCTTCGCCCGCGACGTCGTGCTGGCCACCCCCAGCACCCTGCTGGCCCTGCTGCGCACGGTGGCCTACTCGTGGCGGCAGGAGCGCCTGGCACGCGACGCCGACCAGGTGCTGGAGGTGGGCCGGCGGCTGCACGCCCGGCTGAGCACCCTCTCCGGGCACCTGACCCGGCTGGGCTCGGCGCTCTCGACGACCCTCACCCGCTACAACGAGACGATCGGCTCCTACGAGCGCTCGGTGCTCGCCGCCGCCCGGCGGTTCGACGACCTGGGCATCGCCGAGTCGGCGGTGCCCGAACCGGCCCCCGTCGAGGCGACGGTGCGCACCCTCCGCCCGACGGAGCTCACCGACCTCCCCGGCCCCGACACCACCGGTCGGCTGGACGTGGTCACCGGGCGAGAGCGCGACGGCACTTCCGGCTGACGGCTGCCCGCCGGCCCCGTCGGGAACCCGTGTGCCCCCCGTGTCACAGGCATCACGCTGTGTTGCTGAACCACCACAGGAAGGCTGCGACGCGGCGTCGTCCTCCCGCCTCCGGGCCGCTCGGGTCGTTACCGTTGCCGGGAAGGTCGGCCAGCCGGGTCGCCCTGCGGAACCGGACGGGGGTGCGCCATGGCCACGGCGAGCACGGCGGGCGCGTGGCACAGCGGAGGGCGCCCCGAGCGGCCCTATCCCGCGCGCGCACCGCGCCCCACCGCCGGCGCCGAGCGATCACGGCGTCCCGGGCGGCCGGGAGCGCCGGCCCCGGGCCGAGCCGGTGAACGGCTGCATGCCGCCGAGCGCGGGTACACCCACGACCGGTTCGACCAGCCACACCCCGTGCCGCCCCGCCGGCCCGACCGTCGCGCCGGCGCCGGCTCGACGGAGGCGCGCGGCCGCGAACGCACCGTGGCCCCCCGCGTGCGCGAGAGCCGGCTGCCCGGCACGGTCGCCGTCCTCGGCGTCTTCCTGCTGACGCTGGCCGGCTGCGCCGTCGACTCGTTCGTCGGCATGGGCCTGGGCACCATCACGCTCGTCACCCTGGCCGCCGGCACCGCGACCGCCACCTGGCTCGTCCGGCGGCGCGACCTGCTCACCGTCCTCGTGGCGCCCCCGCTGGTCTTCGTGCTCGTCGCCATGGCGAACATCAGCCTGGCGCCGTCGGCGACGTTCAACCTCCCCACCATGGCCACGCTCCTGGTGCGCGGCTTCCCGACCATGGCCGTCGCCACCGCCATCGCCGTGGTGCTCGCCATCGTGCGGCTGGCCGCCCGACGCTAGGCGTCGCTCCTCCCCAGCACGACGAAGGCCCCGGCCCCGCAGACGCGGGACCGGGGCCTTCTCGTGGAACGGGCGGGTAGGTCAGTCGGCCGCAGGATCGGCGTCGCGGCGCTTGGCCCGGAGCTCGTGCGGCAGTGCGAACACCAGCCGCTCCTCCGCGGCCTTCACCGTCTCGACGTCGGCGTAGCCGCGCTCGGCCAGCCAGTCGAGCACCTCGCTGACCAGGATCTCGGGCACCGACGCACCGCTGGTCACGCCCACCGTCGAGACACCGGCCAGCCAGGCCGGGTCGACCTCGGCGGCGTAGTCGACCAGGTAGGAGGCACGCGCGCCCGCCTCCAGGGCCACCTCGACCAGCCGGACGGAGTTGGACGAGTTCGTGGAGCCGACCACGAGCACCAGGTCGCACTCGGCGGCCATCTGCTTCACGGCCTGCTGCCGGTTCTGGGTGGCGTAGCAGATGTCGTCGCTCGGCGGCGACTGCAGGCCGGGGAAGCGGTTCTTCAACTGGTCGACCGTCGCCAGCGTCTCGTCGACCGACAGCGTGGTCTGCGACAGCCACACGACCTTCTCCGGGTCGCGGACCTGCACGTTCGCCACGTCGTCGGCGCCGTCGACCAGCTGGATGTGGGCCGGGGCCTCGCCCGCGGTGCCCTCCACCTCTTCGTGCCCGCGGTGACCGATCAGCAGGATGTCGAAGTCGTCACGGGCGAACCGCTTCGCCTCCTGGTGCACCTTGGTGACCAGCGGGCAGGTGGCGTCGATCGTGCGCAGCTGCCGCGCGGCCGCCTCCTGGTGCACCGCCGGCGACACCCCGTGCGCGCTGAAGACGACGACCGACCCCTCGGGTACCTCGTCGGTCTCGTCGACGAAGATCGCGCCGCGCCGCTCGAGGGTGGCCACGACGTGCTTGTTGTGGACGATCTGCTTGCGGACGTAGACAGGCGCGCCGTGGATGTCCAGGGCGCGTTCCACGGCCACCACCGCCCGGTCGACGCCGGCGCAGTACCCCCGGGGATCGGCCAGCAGGACCCGTCCGCGCTGATCAGCCATGGCCCCATGGTAGTTGAAGGACCCCCCGCCCCCCGCCGCTCGCGAGCTCGCGACGGGGCCCTGCAGGGGCCACGGGGCACCGATGTGACCGGTCCCATCCCTCCGGAGGGCGCATCCTCGCTGGTGGGTGTGTCGGGTGCGGGGTTCTGGGGCACGCTGTGCCCATGTCCCGTGAGATCCCCGAGGTCGTCCGCGCCGCCGCCGGTCTGGCGGCCACCGTGCTGGACGAGGCCCGGAAGCTGCCCGAGACCCTGCCCGGCCTGCCGGTGCGCGTCATCGGCATGGCGATGCAGCACGCGATGAAGGTGCAGCAGACCTACGCCGGCTTCGTCGCCCGCGGCGACGAACTGCTCGTGGGCCTCCGCGGCGACGCCGAGCCGGGCCTGGCCACCTTCGACGACGACGAGGCCGCGCCCGCCACCGGCTACCGCGAATCCGCGTTCGACCGCGCCCCCTCCGGCACGATCACCGACGACGAGGTGGCCGACCTCCCCGACGACCCGGCCGCCGACGCCGTCGTCGCCGCGGTCGACGACCTCAGCCGGGAGCTGGTGGACGACCTCGCCGACGGCGTGGAGGAGCTCGCCGACGGCGCGGACGAGGCCCAGCAGTCCCTCACCGACCTGCCGACGGCCGACGCGCCGGGCACCGACGAGGTGCTCGACGAGCTGGCCATCGACGAGGCGGTCCCCGAGGTGCCCGACACCGACCCGCTGGGCCCGGGTGTCGACGACGCCGTGGCCACCGAGGACGCCGACGCCCTGGAGCAGGCGCTCCTCGAGACCGGGCCCGCACTCTCGGCCGACGACGTCGCGGCCGACGGTGCCACGACCGTCGACGTCCTGACGCCGGACGGCGAGGTCGAGACCGTCGACGCCGCGGTCACCGACGAGGGCATCGCCGCGGTCGAGGCACCGCAGGACGACGCGGGCACCGACGAGACCGGGGCGATGACCAACCCGGCCGCCGAGCAGGACGCCGCCGTCCAGCAGGGCGCCGGCCCCGACGTGGCGGTCGACGAGGGCGGGACCCCCGTCGCCGCGGCCACCGGGGTGCGCACCGACGTGGGTGCGAGCGACACCGACGAGACCGACGCGGCCATCGCCGAGGGCGCGTCGGTGGACGCCGTCGGGGAGACGACCGACGCGCCGACCGACGACCCGCAGGGCGGCAGCGAGGTGTCCGGCGCACAGGCGGCCGGCACCGCACCCGTCGAGGGCTACGACAGCTTCTCCATCGCCCAGCTCCGCGGGCGGCTGCGCGGCTACCAGTTGCACACCGTTGCGGACCTGCTCGCCTACGAGGAGGCCACCAGGGCGCGGGAGCCCTACCTGCGGATGCTGCGCAACCGGTTGGAGAAGCTCGAGGAGCAGGCGGTCGAGTCCAGCCCGCTGGCACCGCGCGGCACCTGAAAGAGGACCCCGTCCCCCTCACCGCTCGCAGGCTCGCAGGCTCGCAGGCTCGCAGGCTCGCAGTGAGCCTCTGGACGGGGCCACCTGCCCCGCGTCGCCGGCGTCGCGGCGAGCCTGGGGACGGGATGGGGAGCCCGGGGGGTCGGTGCCGTCTGGCACCCTCGGGACGTGACCGCCCCGTCCACCCCGGAAGCCCCCTGGCCGGTGCGCACGGTGGCCCGCAAGGTCGCCGACTGGATCGGCCGGCTGGGTGAGGTGTGGGTGGAGGGCCAGGTGGCCCAGCTGTCCCGACGGGGCGGCGCGGCCACCGTCTTCCTCACGCTGCGCGACCCCGCGGCCGACCTGTCGGTGCCCGTCACCTGCCACCGCGACGTCGCCGAGCGGCCGGGCCTGGAGCTGACCGAGGGCGCGCGGGTGATCGTCCGCGCGCGGCCGGACTACTACGTCGCTCGCGGTTCCTTCTCGCTGCGAGCCACGGAGATCCGCGCCGTCGGCCTGGGCGAGCTGCTCGCCCGCATCGAGCGGATCCGCCGGCTGCTGGCCGCCGAGGGCCTGTTCGACACCGTGCGCAAGCGGCCGCTCCCGTTCGCCCCCGCCGTCGTCGGGCTGATCACCGGCCGGGACAGCGCCGCCGAGCGGGACGTGCTGGTCACCGCCCGCCGCCGCTGGCCGGCGGTCCGCTTCGACATGCACAACTGCGCCGTCCAGGGCCCGCAGGCAGCCACCAACGTCATCGAGGGCCTGCGCCGCCTGGACGCCGACCCGGCGGTCGAGGTCATCGTCGTCGCCCGCGGCGGGGGGTCGGTCGAGGACCTGCTGCCCTTCTCCGACGAGGGCCTGGTCCGCGCGATCGCCTCCTGCCGCACCCCGGTGGTCACCGCGGTCGGCCACGAGACCGACACCACGCTGGTCGACCACGTCGCCGACGTCCGGGCCGCGACCCCGACCGACGCCGCGCACCGGATCGTGCCGGAGATCGGCGAGCAGCGAGAGCTGGTGGCCGGTCTGCGCGCCCGGGCCCGGCACCTGGTCACCGCCCGCGTGGACCAGCAGGAACGCTGGCTGGAGTCGGTCCGCACCCGCCCGTCGCTGGCCTCCCCCGAACGGCTGCTGCACGGCCGGGCCGACGACGTCCTCGGGCTGCGCACCCGCGCCCGCCGGATGCTCGTCCACCGCATCGAGGGCGCCGAGCGCGACCTCGAGCACGCCCGGGCACGGGTGGCGGCACTGTCGCCGGCGGCGACGCTGGAGCGGGGCTACGCCGTCGTCCAGCGGCACGACGGCTCACTGGTGCGCGACCCGGCCGGGGTGGCCGACGGAGAACGTCTGCGCATCCGGGTCGCCGGCGGCCGGCTGGCCGTCCGGGTGGACCGCGCCGGCGCCCCGGACACCGCTCCCGGCCCCCACGAGGAGGACTCCCCATGAGCACGACCGACGAGCCGACCACCACCTACGAGCAGGCCCGCGAGGAGCTCGCCGACGTGGTGCGGCAGCTGGAGGCCGGTGGCCTCACGCTGGAGGAGTCGCTGCGCCTGTGGGAGCGGGGGGAGGAGCTGGCGCGGCTGTGCCAGCACTGGCTGGACCGGGCCCGCGAACGGCTGGCCGCGGCCGCACCCGACGACGCCGCGGAAAGCTGACCCGGGGGCTCGGGCGGGCTGACCCGGGAGCTCAGGCGGGGGGACGCAGCTCCCTGCCTGAGGCGACCACGAGGCCGGCGTCGGCGAAGGCGGCGAGCACCCGGTCGACCCGGCGCTGCAGCATCGGGGACGCGGCATCGACGGCGTGCCGGGCCGATCCGTCGTCCAGGCAGCGCGCCAGCACGTCACGCAGCTGGGTGGCGCGTGTTGGCTGCGCCGCCGGGATCCGGGTGACCATGCCGCAGGGACACGACCCACCGGTGGCCGGGGCCCGGTGATCACCACGGGGGCAATCCTCGCGTGGCGGCATCTGCAACTCCTCGGGAACGGGAAACCGTGGCCGGTGAACCCACAGCGTCCCGCCGTCAGCGGCCCACGGCCGTCCGACTCTCCCGAAGGTCATCAGGTCGTGACCTGCGCCACTACCGGCTACCCGGTGTAGGGCTCCACCGCCGCCGCCACCGCGGTCAGCTCGTCGTCCTCGGCCGAACCGGTCACCACCAGGGTGATGCCGCCGTCGACCCGGGAGAGCGCCGTCTCCCCGCGCTGGGTGGTCGAGCGAGCCCACTCCTCGCCCTCGATCTCGACGTCCCCGTCCGCGGCTGCGCCGTCGAGCACCGCGCGCACGGCCTCGGCGTCGTCGTCGTCGCTGACCACGAAGCCCGCATAGGCCCCGGACGGGGTCACGTAACCGATCTGCACCGTCACCGGCTCCCCCTCCGCGGCGTTCCCGGCATCGGTGCGCGCGCTCGTCGGCCGGTACTCCGCATCGAGGTCGGGCACCAGGAGCGGGTAATCGGCCCGCAGGTCGGCCAGCCGGAGCGTGTTGGCCGGGTCGATCTCGAGCACCGGGTCCTCCGGATTGCGGAGGAAGGCCTGCCAGCCGACGACCAGCAGGCAGATCACCACCAGCGGCAGCAGGGAGCGCACCATGTTCCCCGCGCTCATCCGGTTGGCCCGCTCCACCGGGGACGCCGGCGGGGGCGGCAGCTGCTCCTCGGGCGCGGCCGCACCGTCGGGGGCGTCGGGACGCTGGCTCGTCGGGCCGATTCCGGTCATGCCCCTAGGATCGCAGGAGAGCGCTCCCACACCGCCGCCCAGCGTCCGTGCGGCCTCACACCGGCGCAGACGCGCCGGGAGCGGCCGGGGCCAGGCGTCGCCACCACCCGGTGGCCCAACCAGGAGGTCCTGTGTCGCTGCCCCTGCCCGATGGCCCCGTCCACACGTCCGGCTCCGGCCGCAGCTTCAGTGCCGACCGGCCCGCTCCCGACCGCAACCTGGCCCTCGAGCTGGTGCGGGTCACCGAGGCCGCCGCGATGGCTGCCGGGCGCTGGGTCGGTCGGGGAGACAAGAACGGCGGTGACGGCGCGGCGGTCGACGCCATGCGGGCCCTCATCGGCACGGTGCGCATGAAGGGCGTCGTCGTCATCGGCGAGGGCGAGAAGGACGAAGCCCCGATGCTCTACAACGGCGAGCAGGTCGGCGACGGCCAGGGGCCCGAGTGCGACGTCGCGGTGGACCCGATCGACGGCACCACGCTCATGGCCAAGGGCATGCCGAACGCGATCGCCGTGATGGCCGTCGCGGAACGGGGCGCCATGTACGACCCGTCGGCGGTCTTCTACATGGAGAAGCTGGCCACCGGCCCGGCCGCGGCCGACGTCGTCGACATCACCGCCCCGGTCGCCGAGAACATCAGGCGGATCGCGAAGGCCAAGCGCAGCTCGGTCGGCGACGTCACCGTCTGCATCCTCGACCGGCCCCGCCACGAGCAGCTGGTGCACGACGTCCGCGAGGCCGGCGCCCGCATCAAGTTCATCACCGACGGCGACGTCGCAGGCGCGATCGCCGCCGCCCGCGAGGGCACCGGCGTCGACCTGCTGCTGGGCATCGGCGGCACCCCGGAGGGGATCATCGCGGCCTGCGCGCTCAAGTGCATGGGCGGCGCGCTCCAGGGCAAGTTGTGGCCCAAGGACGACGAGGAGCGCCAGAAGGCCCTCGACGCCGGGCACGACCTCGACCGGGTGCTGCACATCGACGACCTGGTGCGCGGCGACGTCTTCTTCGTCGCCACCGGCATCACCGACGGCGAGTTGCTGCGCGGCGTCCGCTACAGCGCCGGCGGCTGCACCACCCAGTCGTTGGTCATGCGCTCCCGCTCGGGCACGATCCGGTCGATCGACAGCCTGCACGCGCTGGAAAAGCTGCGCGCCTACTCCGCGGTGCCCTTCGACCGGGAGGAGTAGCGCACGTGGCCGGAGGTCACGCCGAGCGGGACCCGGGGGCTCCCGCGCAGGCGTGACGCAACGGTCCGGCGCAGCAGGGGCGCACTCCGGCGCGCCGGTTCACTCCAGCTCGGTGCACGCCATCACCGTGAAGGGCTTGACCCGTCCGCCGCAGCTGCTGCCGTACTCCTCGTAGTCCGACAGCGGCGGGGACTCGTACATCAGGTCGTCGCAGGACTGCAGGTCGCCCTCGAAGCAACCCTGGGCGTAGGCGTCCAGCGTCTCGTCCGGCCCGAGGTCGGCCGGCTCCACCGGCGGGAACTGCTCGACGGACCCGCCGGGCATGCCGCCGTACCAGCTGCCCATGCCCTCCTCGCCGAGGAGGCCGCCGAGCATCGCGTCCATCGACTCCTGGCTGCCCTCGACCATGCCCTCACGGACGCCCTCGGTGATGCCCGCAGCCATCTCCTCCCCCATCGCCCGGCCGATGCCCTCGGCGCTGCCGATGAACACCGCGCTGACCAGGAAGGTGGCCGCCACGGCGCCGGCGGCCACCCCGGCCAGGGCTGCACCGGCGACGGCCCACCGGGTACGTCCCGACGACGCCGCGGGCGTCGCCGCGCCCGGTGCGGCGGCCGGGGCAGCCGGCTGCCAGGACGGCGCCGTCGTCGCCCAGTCGGGCGCCGGCTGCGCACCCGGGGCCGGCCACGCCGTCCCAGGAGCCGGCCAGCTCGGCACCGTCTCCCCGTGCGGAGTCGACGATGCGCCCGGGCCGGGCGTCGTGGGCTGGGACATGGGGTGCTCCTCGGGGTCGGGCCGGATCGGCACCCTAGCAACGGGATCCGTCGCTCGAGGCCCTCCTCGGCGGCCCGCACCGAGGGCGGCACCCGCACGTCCTCCCACGGGGATCTAGGGTCCCGTGCGGAGCACTGTCACCATCCACACCACCGGGAGCACAGCGTGGCCCAGCAGAACGGCGCACCGCAGGACGGCGGGGACTTCCGCATCGAGCACGACTCCATGGGAGAGGTCCGTGTCCCCTCCTGGGCCAAGTGGCGGGCGCAGACCCAGCGCGCCGTCGAGAACTTCCCCATCTCCGGCACCCCGATCGAACGCGAGCTGATCGGTGCGCTGGCCGCCATCAAGGGCGCCGCTGCGGCCGTCAACGCCGATCTCGGCGTCCTCGACCGCGAGATCGCCGACGCGGTCACCGAGGCCGCCGGCAGCGTGGCGCGCGGCGACTGGGACGACCACTTCCCCATCGACGTCTTCCAGACCGGCTCGGGGACGTCGAGCAACATGAACACCAACGAGGTCATCGCCACCCTGGCCACCGAGGCCCTCGGCAAGCCGGTGCACCCGAACGACCACGTCAACGCCTCCCAGTCGTCGAACGACGTCTTCCCCTCGGCCATCCACATCGCCGCCACCCGGGCCGTCGTCGCCACCCTGGTGCCGGCGCTGCAGCACCTGGAGGCCTCCCTGGAGCGGAAGGCCGAGGAGTTCGCCGAGGTCGTGAAGAGCGGCCGCACCCATCTGATGGACGCCACCCCGGTCACCCTGGGCCAAGAGTTCGGCGGCTACGCCGCCGCGGTCCGGTACGGCGTCGAGCGGCTCCAGGCCTCCCTGCCCCGCATCGGCGAGCTCCCGCTCGGCGGCACCGCGGTCGGTACCGGCATCAACACCCCACCCGGGTTCGCCGCCGCGATCATCGAGAAGCTCGCGACGCAGATGGCGCTGCCGCTGTCGGAGGCGCGCGACCACTTCGAGGCGCAGAGCTCCCGCGACTCCCTCGTGGAGGCCTCGGGCCAGCTGAAGACGATCGCCGTCGGGCTGATCAAGATCGCCAACGACCTGCGGTGGATGGGCTCGGGCCCCCGCACCGGGCTGGGCGAGATCCAGCTGCCCGACCTGCAGCCGGGCAGCTCGATCATGCCCGGCAAGGTCAACCCGGTGATCCCGGAGGCGGTCATCCAGGTCGGCGCCCAGGTGATCGGCAACGACGCCGCGGTCACCTACGCCGGCACCACCGGCGTCTTCGAGCTCAACGTGACGCTGCCCCTGATGGCCCGCAACGTCCTGGAGTCGATCCGGCTGCTGGCCAACGTCAGCCGGCTGCTGGCCGACCGCTGCGTCGACGGCATCGTCGCCGACGTCGAGCAGTGCCGCACCTACGCGGAGTCCTCTCCCTCGATCGTCACCCCGCTGAACAAGTACATCGGCTACGAGGAGGCGGCCAAGGTGGCCAAGCAGTCGCTGGCCGAGCAGAAGACGATCCGCCAGGTGGTCGTGGAGCGTGGGTACGTCGAGCAGGGCAAGCTCACCGAGCAGCAGCTCGACGAGGCGCTCGACGTGCTGTCGATGACCCACCCGTGAGCCGTGGGGGGGGGGGCACCCATCGGTCTGCGCCCCCCCACGCCGCGCGACGGCGGGGCGCCAGACGGGGGCGGGGGCGGTCGGGTTGGGTGCTCACACCCCCCGGGGGGGGGGGGGGGCGCCCCCCCCCCGCGCCCCCCCCCCCCCCACGCCGCGCGACGTCGGGCCGCGATCCGGGCGCGGGGGCGCTAGCGTCGCCCCTGATGACTGAGACCCAGAGCGCCGCCGCAGCCGGCTCCGCCGACGTGGCCCTGCGCTACCCCGGCGGGGAGCTACCCCTGCCTGTCAAGAGCGGGACCGAGGGTTCCGACGGCCTCGACACGAGCAAGCTGCTGGCGACGACCGGCAAGGTCGCCCTCGACATCGGCTTCGTCAACACCGCGTCGTGCACCTCGGAGATCACCTACATCGACGGTGACGCCGGCATCCTGCGCTACCGCGGCTACCCCATCGACCAGCTCGCCGGGAAGTCCAGCTTCCTGGAGGTGAGTCACCTCCTGATCTACGGCGAACTGCCCACGGCCGATCAGCTGGGCGACTTCGACCAGCGGATCCGCCGGCACACGCTGCTCCACGAGGACCTGAAGTCGTTCTTCAACGGGTTCCCGCGCGACGCGCACCCCATGCCGGTGCTGTCTTCCGCGGTCAGCGCGCTGTCGACGTTCTACCAGGACTCGCTGGACCCTTTCGACGAGGAGCAGGTGGAGATGTCCACCCTGCGCCTGCTGGCGAAGCTGCCCACCATCGCGGCCTACGCCTACAAGAAGTCCGTCGGGCAGCCCTTCCTCTACCCGGACAACTCGCTGGGCCTGGTCGAGAACTTCCTGCGCATGACCTTCGGCTTCCCGGCCGAGCCGTACGAGGCCGACCCGGAGCTGGTCAAGGCGCTCGACATGCTCTTCGTCCTGCACGCCGACCACGAGCAGAACTGCTCGACGTCGACCGTCCGGCTGGTCGGCTCCTCGCACGCCAACCTCTTCGCCTCGGTCTCGGCCGGCATCAACGCGCTGTTCGGCCCGCTGCACGGCGGGGCCAACCAGTCGGTGCTGGAGATGCTCGAGGCCATCAAGGCCGACGGAGGCGACATCCCCCGCTTCGTCGAGCGGGTGAAGAACAAGGAGCCCGGCGTCAAGCTCATGGGCTTCGGCCACCGGGTCTACAAGAACTACGACCCGCGCGCGGCGATCGTGAAGTCCACCGCCGACACGGTGCTCGACAAGCTCGGCGGCAACAACGAGCTTCTCGACCTGGCCCGCCAGCTGGAGGGGATCGCCCTGGAGGACGACTTCTTCATCCAGCGCAAGCTCTACCCGAACGTCGACTTCTACACCGGCCTGATCTACCAGGCGATGGGCTTCCCGACGCGGATGTTCACCGTGCTCTTCGCCCTCGGCCGGCTGCCCGGGTGGATCGCCCAGTGGCGGGAGATGATCGCCGATCCCAGCACCAAGATCGGCCGTCCCCGGCAGATCTACACCGGTGCGACCGAGCGGGACTACGTCCCCGCCGACGCGCGCTGAGGAAGGACCCCGTCCTCGCCACCGCCGCACGCTCGCGGCGGTGGCCTGGACGGGGCCTCCGGGCCGGGTGGTCCTCCGGGTCACCCGGCCCGTTGCGTCCCCGTGCACGGTCCCTACGGTGGGTGGGCCCCCGTACTCGAGAGGACCACGCATGGCCGAGCCCCCCGGCGAGGACGTCCTCGTCCTGCCGCCCATGCCCCTGGCCACCGGTCAGCTGCTGGAGCCCGAGGGCGACGGCCCTCCCGTCCGGATCACCAAGCTGGAGTTCGTCATCTCCACCGAGGACGGCGACGAGCTGCGGATCCCGCTCGTGCACCGGCACGGCGCCTGGTGGGCACCCTGACCGGCCGTCCACCCCGGCCCTGAGCCCCGCCCCGCGGCCGCTACCGCGGGACGAACGCGAGCACCGCCCCACAGCGCGGCACCCACCACCCCACCCCGGCCCTCGCTGGTGACGAGGCCCGGACGACGGTCTCCCCGCACTCCCCCGAGGTTCACCCCACCCCGTACGGGTGATCCGTCCGAACCCGTTCTTCAAGCATTCCCGACGGCGTGTCGATGGATGTGTGCAAGCTCCTGACCACTTCGGCCCCAGGAGCCCCATCCGTTCCGACGACCACGCCCGGGGGACGCAGTGCCTGCATCGCGTACGCCCGCGCGTGCGGCCGTCCCCCGCAGGGCGGCCACCCCGCGTTCCGCACCGACCCGCGCCGCCGCCGGGCGCTCGGCGCCTCCCCGAGCCACGGCACGCAGCTCGAGCCGTCCGCCCCTGACCCCGGCGGAGGTCCTGGCCCTGCGCGAGGCCCTGGCCCTGCGCGAGGCCGCGGCTGCGCGTCCCGGCGTCACCGCCGAGCAGCTGGCCGCCGCCCGTGCGGCCGTGGCCGCCCGTGCCGGTGCAGAGCGCACTCCCCGGCGCGCCGGTGCGCGCGCCGCGACCGGTACGCGCCCGACGATCAGTACCCGCCCCACGACCGGCACGCGGGGCACGACCGGCGGCCGCTCGGCGGCCGGCCGCTCCGCGGTGCGGAGGGCACCGAGCCGTTTCCGGTCCAGCGACCGCCCCCGCACCCGCTGGTCGACCCGCCTGGGCGTCGTCGCCACCAACGCCCTCCTGCTGCCGGCCGTCCTGGCGCTCGCGCTCCCCGGCGCCCCGGCGCCCGAGGGCGCCGGTCCGTCGCTGGACCCGACCGCGCTGGCGCTCACCGCCCGCAGTTCCCTCCTCGAGCAGGCCGACCGCTACCACCGGCTGGCCCAGGTCGCCGACCAGCGGCGCACCCGGCTGGCCGACGCGCTCGCCGCCGAGCAGGCCGCCCGCGAGCAGCTGACCGTCCAGCAGCTCTCCGTGGGCACCGGCGCGGCGATGCTGTACCGGGCGACCGCAGCCACCCGCCATCCGCTGCTGGGCCTGGACGTCCACCGGGCCGGCGCCACGTCGGGCGTCCTGTACGCCCAGGCGCTGGCCGACCGCGCCGAGCAGGACCTGCAGGGCACCGTGGTCCGTGCCGAGCGCGACGCCCTCCGGCTGGAGGCCGCCACGCTGCGGGTCGCCGACGCCCGCGCCGCGCTGGCCACGGCGGAGCGGCGCGCGGGCGACGTGCTCGAGACGGTCCGCGCGAAGGTGGGCGACCTCCCACCGGAGATCTCCGGCCGGCTCGCCGGCCTGGCCACCATCCCGGCGGCCGGAGCGCAGCAGCAGCGCAACGCGGCCGCGACGCAGCGCTGGCAGGACTACCTGGGACGGCTGGCCGCCGCCGGTGTCGAACTGCCCCCCGCGGCGGCCCTCGCCGACCCGGCGGAGCTGCCGACCGGCATGTCCCCCGCGCTCGGTGCCGACGGGCGCCCGATCCCGGGCGTGGCGTGGGCCGTCGTCGGGAACGAGCCGGTCACCGTCCTGCCCGCCGAGACCGTGGCCGCGGTGAGCAACGCCCTGTCCCAGCTCGGCAAGCCCTTCGTCGCCGGCACGGCCGGACCGGAGACCTACGACTGCGGCGGGTTCACCGCCGGCACCTGGCTGCTGGCCGGGTACGCGCTGCCCGGTTCCCCCGAGGAGCAGTGGGCGGCCGGCGTCGCGGTGCCGGTGCGCGACCTCCAGGTGGGCGACCTGGTCTTCTCCCCCACCCGGCGGGACGTCGGCATCAACCTCGGCGAGGGCGACGTCATCGGCGCCTCCGCCGCGACCTACCAGGTGGGCGTCCGGTCGCTGTCCGCCGACGCCGTCGCCGTGCGGGTCCCCCTCGGGGCGTCCGCCGCGCCCAACCCGGCCCCGCCGACCGCCGCGGCCACCGGCCCCTGCGGCGCGCCCTTGCCCGAGCCGGGCCCGGTGCGGCCGGAGTGGGGCGGCTGGGCCAACGGCCACATCCCGGCCGGGGCACTGTGCAAGCTGGCGGTCGCCGGGCACGCGCTGCGCTGCGACGCCGCGGCGTCCTACGCCCAGCTGGACGTGGCCTACGCCGCGGAATTCGGCACCCCGCTGCGGATCACCGACTCCTACCGTCCGTTCGGCGCCCAGGTGGCGGCGTACTACCGCAAGCCGGCGCTGGCCGCCGTGCCCGGAACGTCCAACCACGGCTGGGCGCTGGCGATCGACCTGGGCGGCGGCGTCAACGTCGCCGGCAGCCCGCAGTGGACCTGGATGTCGGCCAACGCCGCGCGCTTCGGGTTCGTGCAGCCCGACTGGGCCGGACCCGGCGGTGAGAAGCCGGAGCCGTGGCACTGGGAGTACGGCTACATCAGCTGAGGAAAGGATCGCGGCCCGGGCATAGGAAGCTATGCATACGGAAGGCGGCCCGAAACCTCAGGCATAGGTTCCTATGCCTGAGGTCAATTCACGTCGCCTCGGGCGGGATCAGAGCCAGGGCAGGTCGACGACGCGACGCCAGGGCAGCGTCACGCTCGCTTCGCTGGCCTGACCGGCCAGCCGGCGAGCCACACCAGGACCGGCACAGGCCACCGGCCGGTGCGGCGTCACGACCACGTGCATGTCGGACAACGACAGCCCGACGGCGGCGATGCGGTGCAGCATCAGGTCCGGGGCGACCAGCGCGGACGACGCCAGAACCGGCACCCGGGGGTGCGACCACAGCGCCAGCGGCCCCTGCACGCGCAGGTCCATGGACACGTCGTGGGCCCGCCCGGTCGCCGCGGAGCGGGTCCGGTGCAGCTCGACGGTGCGCGCGGACGGGGACGGCGCCCACGGGACCGGGATCTCACCGCGTACGACCACCACGCCCCAGCCGATCGCGGTCTGCGCCGCATCGGACCAGTCGAGGACGGCGATGCCGGTGCCGGCTGCGGCGGCGTCGGTGACCGGTCGCCGGGCCACCCAGCTGCGCAGGGCGGCGGCGATGCCGGCGTCCGTGCCGGGTACCCCGGCCCGGCTCATGTCGTCGGCGAGGTCGGTGAGCGGGACGCGCAGGGTGCGTTCGTCCTCCTCGACGTGGAGCACGGTGCCCGCGCCGGGGCGACGCACCAGGCGCAGGTGCAGTCCGGGCGTGGCCAGCCGGGGCAGCAGCTCGGCGGCGACCTCGTGCAGATCGGCGACGTCGACCGCGGCGGCCCGGCGCCGGTGCAGGAAGCGGCCGGACGGTGCGGTGCCGAAGAGGGTGGTGGTCACCGGTGGCCCCCCGCACCGAGCAGCGTCCGCAGCGGGGTGGGCAGGCCCGGAAGGGTGTGGACGGCGGCCAGTTCGGCCGGGCTGAGCCGGACCGGGAGGACGTCGTCGTCCCAGCCGGTCGCCAGGCGGACCCGGGCCGTCGACGCCGGCCAGACCGCTTCACGAGCGGCCGCGACGTGCAGCTCGGTGAGCACGTCCTCCAGGTGGACGGCGGTCACCGGGTGCATCGAGCGGTCCTCCAGAGCGGTTCGCACCGTGGTGGCGAGGAGATCGCGGGCGGGCGCGTCGAGCCAGTGCGGGACCAGCGTCGGGGCGCCGGCGTCACCGGTGGGCAGTGCGGTCACTGGGCCTCACCCCGGTACCACGGTCCGGTCACCGGCCACGCCTGATGGGCGTGGCTGCGGATGCTCGGACGTGGCGTCACGAGGTGGATATCGGCAGGCGCGGATGCCGATCGACCCGTCAGCGCCGTCTTTTCCGAGATCGACCCGCGATCCGCGCGTGTCCGCCCTGGTGAGGGCATCGTGCCCTCCGCGCCACCGGACCGGGGGCGGGCATGCGGACGGCCGGGAACGGCGTGGTTCCGCAGGCCCCGGGTGGGGGGACGAGCGGGACCACGCCGATTTCGGAGAGGTACTCCATGGGGTCAGCTCTTGCGGTGTCGCCGCCGCGCTTGCGGCAGCGCCCCACCGCCGGAGCGGGGAAAGACCGCACGGGATGGACCGGGGGCTGCGGTCCCCCGCTACTCGGCGAGCTCGGCCAGGCGGTGCTTGAGCGCCTTCTCCACCCGGTCGGCGTAGACGTTCATGTTCCGCACCGAGGTGTTGAGATCGCTGGACAGCTGGGTCTTGGTCTGCCCACCCCAGGTGGTCAGGTACCAGGTGGCCCAGCCGAGCACGTTCGGCTGGCCGGCGCGCTGGTCGGGCCGCGCCGCCGGGTCCGGGGCGCAGGCCGCGGTGAGCGCGTGGGAGAGCAGGGTCTGCTCCGCCTCCCCCATGATCTCGTCGGGCGCCTCGGAGGAGTCCGGCAGGAGGATCTCGGTGACGTCGGGCGCGCCGTCGAGCGACTGCAGGTTGCGCAGGCCGTTGAGGGTGGCGACCGTCTGGGAGTTGCGGCGCAGCGTGGCGACGCTCTGGCCCATGTAGGCGGCCAGCTCCTTCTCGCTGGGCCGGCGCTGGTGCTCGGCCATGAAGGAGGCGATCGCCTTCTGCTGCCTGTGCTCGGTGTCCGCTGCGGTGCGGCCGTGCGCGTTGCGGCCCAGGTCGTGCACCCACTTGGACAGCTGGGTGGCCAGGAAGGCACCGAAGGGGACCGACTTGGTCTCGTCGTACTGCGCCACGGCCTTGAGCACCCATTCGAAGACCTGCTGGCCGAGGTCGTCGGGGTCGGGCAGGTGCAGCCGGATCGTGCTCATGTTCCGCTGCAGCCGCTTGAGGCTGACCGGCCCGTAGTGCCGGCAGAGGTCGGCGAGGAAATCCGGCGGCAGGTCGCGCGGGGCGCGCCGCCGGACCTCGGTCTCGGCGCGCAGCCCCACGGTGGTGATCCCCTGGCCGGTGCACCACGCCTTGACCCAGTCCGCGAGCACCGCCGCAGAGCCGCAGGCACCGTCCACCCGGTAGAGGCCGTCACCCTGGTCGTAGCTGACGGTGACGCCGTCGGGCAGCGCCCGGCGGAAGTGGTCGAGCGGAAGTTCCCGGTCGACTCGGAAGTGCACCCGGTCGCGGGGGGTGATGGGCGCCAACGCCCATCCCTCGGCTTCGGGGATCCCGCCGAACACCAGGGGCTCTCGGCTGCGGATCCGGTCGTCGGCGGTCGGAGGAGTCGGGGACGAACTGCGGTCGGGCATCGGTACTCCAGGGCACTACGGGGAAGAAGAGGTGCCGATCGGGCCGGCACCGGCGTACCACTCGCCGACGCCGTCAGGCCGGGATGCGCTCCCCGGGACCGGGCAGCCGGGGGGACGGGACGGGCCAGGCCGGCGCCGGGGAGCCGGGAAGCGCGTCCAGGAGGTCGGCCGCCAGGGCATCGGCCCGGGCGGTGCCCGCGGCGGCGTGCTCCAGCAGCGTGGTGGCGGCGGCGCGCTCGGCGCCGCCGGGCTCGGCCGTGTAGACCGGCATGTGGTCGTAGAGCGAGGTGAAGATCGCCGACACGAACGCGTAGGCGGCCTGCGCCTGCGACGAGAACTTGGCGACGGCCGTGCGGGGACCGAGGTCGACACCGACGGTCACCCGGACCACGCGGTCGTCCTTGCTCAGCCCCGTGACGGCGAAGACCACCTCGTCGTGCTCGGCGGCCAGCGTCGCGAGCGCCGCGAGGCACTTGCGGGTCGCGCCGCGGCGCGGCCGCAGCTGCACGTGGACCACCACGGACTCCGACTCGCCGGCCTGGTCGCCGGCCACCGAAGTGGTGAATGCGTTGCGTGCCATCTTGATCGCCCCCTGTCACTTGCTTGGGGAGAAATCTGCCGCATGCACGCAGCGAACGCGGGACACAACTCGCCGTGTCCGCGCAGTTGTCAGAGGAAATGTTCGGCAACAGTTGCCTGTGTTGCGCCCTGCCTGCCCCTCGGAGCCGTCAGATTGGCACCGTCTGCCGAGCGCACCCCCCTTGTCACCGTAGAGTTCTGTCAGTCTCCCGGGCGCGCCGCCGGCACGGTGCCGTCCTCGGGAGCTCCCGGGCCCTCGACGCCGGCCCCGACCGCCTCGGACCCGGACACCGCGGTCGGCGCGAACGCCGCCAGCGCCCCGAGCGTGTCGGCCGTGACCTGAGCGGCGAGGAGGTTGGCCTCCGCGATCTGCCGGTAGACCTCCTCGCGGTGAATGGCGACCTCGCGAGGGGCCTTGAAGCCCAGCCGGACGGTGCCGCCGCGAACCTCGACGACATGGATCTCGATGTCGTCGCCGATGCGGATCGTCTCGCCGACGCTGCGCGTGAGTGTGAGCACGGATACCCCTCCATGGGTGTGTGATGGCCGTCCTGGCATGCCCGCCGGAAGGCGGGCGTCGGCAGCCGCGTACCGACGCGGCCCCTGAGGTTATCGGCGCAGACGCCGCCGAAGGGGATGAGCTCCGTCGCTCTGGACGACCTGCCGGGCGCGTCCCGTCGCGGGGGCGACCACGACCGGCGCGCGCAGGTTGGCCGTCGCCTCGGCGACGTCGCCGTCGGGCACGCTGACCAGGCAGAACACCCGGGCGTCGGCCACGTCGACCAGTCCGAGCTCGACGCGCACCGCCGCCGGGACCACGGGCGCGTACCCGGGGAAGAACGCCCGGGCCGGCACCGCGAGGAACCGCGGCCCGTCGAGGGCGACCGACTGGAGCCAGAACAGCAGCCCGGCGGTGTCCCCGGCGACCAGGACGTAGTCCCGGTGGCCGGGGAAGCCCGGCAGTGGCTCGGCGAAGGACAGCACCTGGACCGGGGGTGGAGCCGGTGCCGTCGGCGTCGAGGCCGGCGCCGGGCCTGCGGTGAGGGTGGCCATCAGCGCAGGTAGTCGAGCAGCGTCGGTGTGATGGCCTTGGCGGTCGCCGCCAGCGCCGACTCGTAGGCCGTCTGCTGCATCTGCAGTCGCATGATCGTGTTCGGCAGGTCGATGTCCTCGACCTCGGCCAGCCGTGTCTGCAGGCTGATCCCCTGGTCGGTGGTGATCTGGCTCTCGCGGTCGATCCGCGCCGAGCGGGCGCCGACGTCGGCGACGGCCGACACCATCGACTGCATGATCCCGTCCAGCTTGGCGAGATCCTGCTCGAGCGCCGCCGGGTCGGCCGTCAGGTTGCCGGCGATCTGACCGACGAGTGCGAACAGATCGCCGTCGGCCGGATTACCGAAGGCTTCGGGCCCGCTGATGTCGACCCGGACCTCCTCGGTCTGCGACACCCGCCGGAGCACGTCCGTCCCCGTGGTGCCGAGGTACGCGCCGGTGGTGGAGTCGTAGGCCCGCTGGCCGGTGGTGATCCCACCGAACAGGGGGCGGCCGCCGATCGTGGTGTTCGCCAGCCCGAGCAGGCTCTCCCGCAGCGAGGCGGTCTCGGTGGCCAGCGCCTGACGGGCGGTGGCGGACATGGCACCGGTGTTGGAGCCCTGCACCGTGAGGTCCCGGACCTTGCGGGTCACGTCCATCATCTGCTGCAGGGTGGAGTCGGTCTGGTTCAGCCAGCTCTGCCCGTCGGAGATGTTGCGCGCGTACTGCGCGACCGCCTCCTGGTCCGCCCGCGTCTGCATGGCGCGGTTGGTGCCGGTCGGCGAGTCCGACGGGGCGCTGAGCATCCGCCCGGACGTGAGCTGCTGCTGCAACTTGCCCAGGGCGTCCAGGTTCTGGTTGAGCCCCTGGAGGCTGGTGAGCGCGACGGCGCGCTGGGTGATCCGCATGGCGATCAGCGCCCGACCAGGCCGGTGCGGTTGATCAGCACGTCGAGCGCCTCGTCGATCGCGGTGATCATGCGGCCGGCGGCCGCGTAGGCGTGCTGGTACGAGAGCATGTTGGTGAGTTCCTCGTCGAGGTTGACGCCGGCGACCGAGTCGCGCGCCGCGTCCACCGTGGTCGTGATGCTGGTCTGGATGTCGAGATTGCGCTGGGACACCGCCGACTGGACGCCGAGCTCGACGATCATCGTGCGGTACGTCGCATCGACGCCGGTGGCCGAGTTCGCCAGCTGGGCGATCTTGTCGGCGTTCCCGCGGTCGAGGTTGGGGGCGCCCGGCCCGATCGACGACGCGGCGATGCGCTTGGTGTCGGTGGTCAGGACCGAGATCGTCGAAGCGGTGATCGGACCGCCCGACGAGCCGAGGATCGCCGTCCCCGGGTCGCCGTACAGGTCGAAGCCCCCGGCGTGCGTGTCGTTGAGCGCCGTCGCCAGGCTCGTGGCGATGCCGTCGAGCTGACCGCGGTACCCCGGGATGATCGTGTTCAGGGCGTTGAGCTGCCCGGCCGCCGTCCCGCCGGGGCGCACGGTGAACGCACCGACCGCGGTCACGATGCGCAGCGGGTCACCGGCCGCGGTGTCGGGGTCGGTGGAGCCGGCTAGGGCGAACTTCGTCGCCGAGCCGGCGGAGACCAGCGACATCCCGCCGACGACGACGTCGAGGACGCCGTCCTTGCCGTGCCGGACGGTGGCGCCCACCTGGTCGGCCAGCTTCATGATCAGCAGGTCGCGCTGGTCGGCGAGGTCGTTGCTCGGCAGGTCGCTCTGGGTGGCCCGCTGGATGGCCACGTTCAGCGAGGCGATGTTCTCGGCGGCGGCGTTGACGTCATCGACCAGGACGGCGAGGTTCTCCCGCGTCTGGGCCCACTGGCCGCCGAGCTGGTCCTGGCTGAAGTGCAGGCCCCCGACGAGGGTCTCCAGCCGCTTGAGCACCTGGCCCCGGGCGGCGGGGTCATCGGGCGAGTTGGCGACCTCCTGCCAGCCGCTCCACACCTCCGAGAGCATCTTCTGGATGCCGGTGTCGCCCGGCTCCCGGAAGGCCTGCTCGACCAGCTCGAGCGCGTCGGTCTCGGCGACCAGCTGGGCGTTGTTGGCGTGTTCCGTGTGCCCGCGTCCCTCGAGGAACGAGTCGCGGATGCGCATGACGTCGTCGGCGCTGACGCCCTGGCCGATGCCCGAGCTCGTCGAGAAGAAGGCCGGCACGGTGCTGCCGCTGATGGCCGCGAGGTCGACCCGCTGTCGGGAGTAGCCGTCGGTGTTGGCGTTGGCGATGTTCTGGCCGGTGACGTCGAGTCCGCGGCGCTGCGCCCACAGGGCGGTCGTCGCCGTGTTCAGGCCGGAAAAAGTACTCACTTGGACTCCTCGCTGGCGCTCGTCGTCTGCGTTCGCAGGGCTCCGTTGCACATCGGTGAGCTCGCGAGCTCGCTCACAGTGCACCGTCCAGGGTGACGGCGCGGTGGCTGCCGTCGGAGTGGCGGCCGGTCGAGCCGTAGGTGCCGGCCGACGGGGTGCGCACCTGCAGCAGGGCGTCGCCGATGGCGGCCAGGCCGCCCTCGATCAGCTCCCGGTTGGCGTCGGAGAGGCTGCGCAGCTCGGTGACCAGCACGAGCAGGGACTCGTGGTGCTTGGCGTAGAGGTCGTTCCACGGAGCGGGGGCGGCTTCGGCCACCTGCCGCAGCGAGGGGTCGGATTCGATGCCCAGCCCCTGGGCCAGCATCTCGGTCGCCGCCGCCCGTTCCACCTCCAGGGTGCGCAGCTGGTCGAGGACCACCTCGATCTCATGGGCGATCCGCTGCAGCCAGCGGGTCTTCCCGGTGAGGATCAGGTACTGCTTCTCCTCGGCCTTGAACAGGAGCAGGTCGAGGAGCTCCTGCTCCCGCCACAGCAACGTCGACAGGTGCTGGTAGTCCACGTGTCCACCGCCTTCCGTCGTCTCGCTCGTCCGTGGGCTCGTCATCAGGCTCCCGGTCGGGCCGGGCCGGGTGCCCCGGACGACCGCCGTCGAGGGCTGCCATCGGCACTCGATCGAGGGGGATCAAGCCGAAGCGCGGAACTGGCACTCAAGTGCGGGAGGATTCCTGCCGACCGGTGGTGCCGACTTCCCCGTCGCCCGCCGAGAGATACGGACGTGACCCCAGTCCGTGCCCTCGCGACCGAGCGACCCCTGCCGAACCGGTCCGCGCATGACCGGCCGTTGCACGAACGCCCCCGGAGCGGCCGGGTACCGCATCCGGTCAAGGGCCGTTCCCAGCAGGAGGTCGACGCGCTGGTGACCGAGCACCTGCCGCTCGCCGCCTTCGCCGTGAACGCCGTGGCCTCGCGCATCTCGCTGCCGAGCCACGTCAGCCGGGAAGACCTGCTGTCCTGCGCCCACGTGGCGCTGGTGGAGGTGGCCCGGCGATTCGATCCGACCGCCGGAGCATCCTTCGCCACCTACGCCCTGGCCCGGCTGCAGGGCGCGGTCCTCGACGAACTGCGCTCCGGTGACTGGGCGAGCCGTTCGGTGCGGGCCGCTGCCCGGCGCACCGACGCCGCCGCCGACGCGCTGACCATCAGCCTGGGCCGGCCGCCCACGCGCGAGGAGCTGGCCACGAGCCTGGGCATCGCCCGCAGCGAGCTCGACCACCTCCAGGTGGACGTCCACCGCGCGGTCATGGTGAGCATCGATGCGGAGGCCGGACCCGACGGCACCTCCCTCGACCTGCCGGACACCGGCGAGTCACCCGAGCGCGCGATGCTCCGCGGCGAGCGGGCCCGGCACCTGCACGAGGCGATCCGGGCGCTGCCCGACCGGATGGACGAGGTCATCGAGCGCAATTTCTTCGGTGATGAATCACTGACCGACATCGCGGAGGACCTCGGGGTCACCCTCTCCCGTGTGTCGCAGATGCGTGCGCGGGCACTGACCCTGCTGCACGCCGCGATGGGTGAGACCTGGGAAGGCACGTCGGTACCGGTAACCGGAGGTGTCCGGGCCCGCAACCAGCAGCGAAGCTACCTGGAGCGGCTCACCGGGCGGACGACGTCGGGGGCGCCGGCCGCTCCCCCGTGTCCGCCGTCGCGAGCCGGCATGTGGGTCACGCCTGACCGCGCGACCGCTGCCCGGCCGGCCTGAACGAGCGCCCAGGAAAAAAGACTCCGCTTCGCCTCAAGTCACGGCGGCGTCAGGCCGTAATCAACTCTGCGACACCAGCACGGCCCGCAGCACGGATGCAGCGGGAACCCCCCAGTACGACCCCGTCCAAGGAGGAACACCATGGGTCTGCGCATCAACCAGAACATCGCGGCTCTCAACGCGCACCGCAACCTGTCCGTCACCGACGGCCAGATGAGCAAGTCGCTGGAGAAGCTCTCCTCCGGCTTCCGCATCAACCGCGCCGCCGACGACGCGGCCGGGCTCGCCATCTCGGAGGGCCTGCGCTCGCAGATCGGTGGCCTGAAGGTCGCCGTCCGCAACACCCAGGACGGCATCTCCGTCGTGCAGACCGCTGAAGGTGCGCTCACCGAGACGCACAGCATCCTCCAGCGCATGCGCGACCTGTCGGTGCAGGCCTCCAGCGGGGGCAGCCTGAACGACGACGCGAAGAAGAACATCCAGTCGGAGATCGGGCAGCTGCAGTCGGAGCTGACCCGCATCGCCGAGACGACGACCTTCAACGGCACGAAGCTCCTGGACGGTTCCTACAAGGGCAACTTCCAGGTCGGCGCCAACGCCGGCGAGTCGATCTCGGTGGTCGTGGGCACCAGCACCAGCGCCCGCGGCCTGGGCGTCAACGCCCTCGACGTGACCGTCGCGGACCCGACCGGCGGCACCACCGGCGCCGTCGTCAACGGTGACGGCGCCGCGGTGCTCGAGTCGGTCACCGCGACCGGCGAGATCGGTGCCGGGACGTTCAACGGCAAGATCACCTGGGAGGGCAAGACGGTCGACCTGACCGGCATCAGCCAGACCGAGACCGACGCCGCCAAGGTCACCGCCATCAAGGAGAAGGTGGCCGACGCCCTCGGCCTGGACGCCGCCCAGGTGACCTACACCGCGGGCAGCGCCACGGCGGCAGGCACCCTGGCGGTCTCCTCGGCCGCGGGTGACTTCGCCAACAAGAACACGGCGTTCACCGCGCAGACCGGCGCGGAGAAGGCGATCGTCTCGCTGGACAAGGCGATCAAGTCCATCTCCACCACCCGCGCCGACCTGGGTGCCATCCAGAACCGGTTCGACCACACCATCAACAACCTGTCGGTGGCCGTGGAGAACCTGTCTGCCTCGGAGAGCCGGATCCGCGACGCCGACATGGCCCAGGAGATGGTGCAGTTCACCCGCAACCAGATCCTGTCGCAGGCCGGCACCGCGATGCTCGCGCAGGCCAACCAGGCCTCGCAGGGCGTCCTCTCCCTGCTCCGCTGATCCCTGGCGAGCAGCTGAGGAAGTAGCACCTCAGCACCACCCGGTGAGGGGGGAGGCCACCCGGCCTCCCCCCTCACTGGCACCCGGACCATCCCACCCAGACCCAGAGCCCGGAGGCACGGAACATGACGATGAGCATCGGCGGCCTGGTCTCCGGGATGGACACCGCGTCCCTGATCAGCCAGCTGATCCAGGCCGAGGCCGCCCCCCAGGCGGCGCTGAAGACCCGGCTGTCCCTCGCCGAAGCCGCCGCGTCGGCCTACCGCTCGGTCAACTCCCGGTTCGACGCCCTCCGCACCGCGGCGGAGGCCGTGCTGAAGCCGGAGACGTGGACCGCGGTGAAGGCAACCAGCACCGCCACGAACGTCGCCGCCTCCGCCACCGCCGGCGCTCCGACGGGCTCGCTCACCTTCGACGTCACGAACACCGCGACGACGCACTCCATCGTCTCCGGTGGCAACTGGACGGCGACGACCGACCTCTACGGGATGACCTCACCGATCGAGGTCCGCGCCACCGACGGCACCGTGAAGGGCACGATCACCGTAGGCGGGGACGGCACCCTGGCCGACGCGGTCACCGCCATCAACGCCAGCGAGTTCGGGCTCGGCGCCACCGCCGTCAAGGGATCCGACGGCAAGTACCGCCTGCAGGTCACCGCCAAGACCACCGGCGCGGCCGCCGGGTTCGACCTGGGGACCGCCGGCACGTTCGCGGTGTCCACCCAGGGACTCGACGCCAAGCTGACGATCGGCAGCGGCACCACCGCCTACGACGTCGTCTCCTCGACCAACACCTTCGCCGACGTGATGAGCGGCGTGACGATCACCGTCAGCAAGCCGGAGACCGCGGTCACCGTGCAGGTCGCCGCCGACCCCGGCGCGGCCGGGAAAGCGATGCAGTCGCTCGTCGACGCCGCCAACCGCGCGCTGAGCGGCATCAAGGCGAACACCGACCCCAAGGGTGGCACCACCTCGACGCTCAAGGGCGACAGCGCGCTCCGGGCCCTCAGCGGCCGGGTCCTCGACGCGGTGTCCTTCGCCGTGGGCGCCGACGGCTCGCCGGCCACGATCGGGCTCCAGCTGAACAAGGACGGCACCATCGCGTTCGATGCGGCGAAGTTCACCGCTGCGCTGGCCGACCAGCCGGCGCTGGCGCAGCGGCTGGGTGCCGGCGGTGCCGCCGGGCCCGGCGCCGACGGCATCAGCGGAAACGCCGACGACGTCGTGCCGGGTGTCGCCCAGCGGCTGCTCGACATCGCCACGACGGCCTCCGACACCACCACCGGCTCGCTCGTCCTGCTCGCCAAGGGCCGCGACAGCCAGGCCGAGGACATCCAGGACAAGATCGAGGCCTGGGACCTGCGCCTGGTCAAGCGCAGGGAGATCCTCACCCGTCAGTTCACCGCCATGGAGACCGCGCTGAGCTCGCTGCAGCAGCAGTCCTCCTGGCTGGCCGGGCAGATCGCCTCGCTGCCGTCCTACTCCTGACCCCCCGCTCCACAGAACCCCTTCCCGCTCCAGGAGACCTCTCGATGAGTGCCGCATCCCTCCGCGCCCGCTACCTCGGCGACGCCGTCGCGACGAGCTCGCCGCAGCAGGTGCTGGTCATGCTCTACGACCGGCTGGCCCTCGACCTGGAGCGGGCTCAGCACGCCGTGGCAACGGGCGACCGGCAAGAAGTCAGCGAGCAGCTGCAGCACGCCCAGGCGATCGTCTACGAGCTGCTCGCCAGCCTGCGGGTCGACGCCTGGGAGGGCGGCCCCCGGCTCGCCTCCCTCTACAACTGGCTGATCAGCGAGCTGGTGCAGGCCAACGTCAAGCTGGACGGCAATCGCATCTCCTCCTGCCGCCAGGTGGTGGAGCCGCTGCGCGACGCGTGGCGCCAGGCGACCACCTCCCTGGCCGGCTCTGTCTCGTGAGCGGCATCCCGCCGGTGGCCGGCTCGGCCACCGCGGGCTTCGGCCACAACCCCCACCCGGACAGCGGCACGGCTGCCGACGGACACGACCGCCGGCGGACGGCGGCGCGCTGGCAGACGACCCTCGACGAGCTCGAGGGCGACGTGCTGGAGGCCCAGACCGCCCTCGCGCGTGGCCGCGCCGAAGAGATCGCCGTGTGGGGTCGACGCACCGGGGACTGGGTGCCGCCGGCGGACCTCGGTCCGATCCCGGCGGACCTGCGGGAGCGCGCCGCCCAGCTGCTGCAGCACCAGCTGGCCGTCGCAGAGCAACTGGTCGAGCGGATCCTGCAGTCGCAACGCCAGCGCGATGTCGCCGCCCGCATGTCCTACGCGCCCAGCCGGCCCGTCGCCTCCTTCGTCGACCGAGCCCTGTAGAGACGTCCCCGGCTCGTGCGCTCCCGGCCCTCCGTCACGGAGGGACCGGGAGCGCTGTCGTTTCCGGCCGGCAGGACCTCGGTGCTCCGACCGAGCCGCCACCTTCGCCCCGGGGTCGCCGTCCTCATGGTGCAGGGCGAGGGCGGCGACCCGACGGTGCGGACGGCGGACGGCGGACGGCGGGCCGGTGCCGGCCGCCCCACCCACAGGGCGCAGCGTGGGCCACCGCCCGTGGAGCCACACGAGTCACAGAAGGCCCATCGGGCACCGGGATGCTCCTCCCGTCCCAGACGTCACCCGTGTGACGGACCGACGGTCAACCGACGATCGCCCGGTGCCGATGGAATACGTGCACGGAGAGCACCACCATCGCCACGGATCGGCGACCCCGCACTCGCTCGCGAGTGCTTCTTCCGCCTATCCGGAGGTCGAACGTGTCCTGCTCCACCTGTCGGCGAGCCGCCCCATGATCAGCGACACCACCATGACGGTCCTGCACTCGGCTCTCGCCGGGCTCGCGCAGCGGCAGCGGGTCACCGCCGACAACATCGCCAACGTCAACACTCCCGGCTTCCTGGCCGGGCGGACGGACTTCGAGACGTCGCTGCGCGGGGCCGTCAGAAGCGGGTCGACGCCGGCGATTACCGGCGGCACCACCGTCCGCTCGCTCGAGCCGACCAACACCAATGGCAACAACGTCAACCTGGACGCGGAGACGGTCATCGCCACCGAGACCGGCCTCCGCTACCAGCTGGCACTCAACGCGCTCGACGGCAAGTACAACTCGATGCGCACGGCCCTGAGGACGTCCTGACCATGAGCGTGTTCCAGGCCCTGAGCATCTCCCAGTCCGGGCTGATGACGCACCGGAAGTGGCTCGACGCCGCTGCCGACAACATCGCGAACATCAACACGGTGCGGCGCACCGACGAGGACGCCTTCCAGGCGCGGCTGGTCGTCGCCCAGGCGGTCGACTACGGCACCGGCGAGGGCGGCGTCCGCGTCGCCCGGGCGGAGTTCGGCGACCCCGAGGGCCGGCTGGTCTACGAGCCGAACCACCCGCTGGCCGACGACGAGGGCTACGTGAAGTACCCCGACATCGACCTCGGCGACCAGATGACCCACATGATGATGGCGCAGCGCGGCTACCAGGCGAACCTCGCCGTCGTCGAGCGGGCCACCAGCGCCTACCAGGCCGCGCTGCAGCTCGGGAAGCGCTGATGACCATCCCGCTCGGCGGCATCCCGCCGGTCGGCATCGGTGCGGTCACCGGAGTCGCCGGCAGCACCCGCGGCACTCCGGCCACCGAGGGAGCCGACGGCTTCGCCGCCGTCCTCGCCGCCACCTTCGACAAGCTCCAGGCCACCCAGTCGGCGACCTCGGACCTGGCCGTCCAGGCCGCCACCGGTGACCTGAAGGACGTGCACGACTACATGATCGCCAGCGCTGAGTCCGGCCTGGCGACCGAGATGGTCGTGACGATCAAGAACCAGGCCGTCGCGGCCTTCAACGAGATCATGAGGATGCAGATCTGATGACGTCGGCACTCGCCGGGACGCTGGAGCGGGCCCGCTCCACGTTCGACACGATCAGCCTGGGGCAGAAGGTCGTCATCGGCCTCCTGCTGGCCGGGCTGACCCTCGGCGGGTTCTTCTTCTACAGCTGGATCACCACGCCGACCCAGGCCCCGCTGTTCTCCAACCTGGCCGCCTCCGACGCCTCCGCGATCGTCGAGGAGCTGAACGCCCAGGGCGTCTCCTACGAGCTCGCCGACGGCGGCAGCACGATCATGGTGGCCAAGGACAAGGTGTACGACCTGAGGCTGGCCATGAGCGGCAAGGGTCTGCCGGCCGGCCAGGACACCGGCTACGCCCTCCTCGACAAGCAGGGCATCACCACCAGCGAGTTCCAGCAGCAGGTGACCTACCAGCGGGCGCTGGAGGGCGAGCTGGCCAACACGCTCGAGTCGCTGGCGGGCGTCAACTCCGCCGTCGTGCACGTGGCGCTGCCCGAGGACGAGGTGTTCGTGACCGACAAGGCCGAACCCACCGCATCGGTGCTGCTCGACCTGACTCCCGGCACGGCGCTGTCCGGCGAGCAGATCCAGGCGGTCACCAACCTGGTCTCGTCCAGCATCCAGGACATGGACCCCGACCAGGTCACCGTCGCGGACGCCACCGGCCAGGTGCTCTCCTCCCCCGGGCAGGGCATCACCGCCGCGGCCGGCGACGCCCGCTCGCAGGTGGAGCAGGAGTACGAGAACCGGCTCGCCGCCAACGCCCAGAAGATCCTCGACCAGGTCGTCGGCACCGGGAACGCCGTCGTGTCGGTCCGTGCCGACGTCGACCTCAACCAGCGCAACACCACCACCGAGACCTACGACTTCCAGGAGGGCACGCCGCCCATCTCGGAGCAGACGACCACCGAGACCTACGAGGGTGGCGGCGCTCCGGTCGGCGGGATCCTCGGCCCGGAGAACATGCCCGACGCCGCCGAGAACGCCGGTGGCGGGGAGTCGAACTACGAGAAGGAGTCCACGACGGCCAACAACGCCGTCGGGAAGACCGTCGAGGTGACCGAGGGGGCCCCGGGGGCGCTGCGACGACTCACCGTCTCGGTCGTCATGGACGACGCCGTCGCCGGCAACCTCAACCAGCAGCAGATGACCGACCTCATGACCAACGCCGTCGGCCTGGACCAGGCGCGGGGTGACGAGATCACCGTCGCCGCGATGCCGTTCGACGACGCCGCGGCCGAGAACGCCGCCGCGGCGATGGAGGCGGCGCGCGAGGCCGAGGCCGCCGAGCAGATGTGGTCGATGATCCGCACCGGCGGCATCGCCGCGGGCATCGCGCTGGTCGTCCTGATCGTCTGGCTGCGCTCGCGCCGCCGGGAGGACGTCGAGGAGGACTACGAGCCGCTCGAGCTCGACGACGACATGCTCGCCGAGCTGGACCGCCTGCGGGTGGCCAGCGTCCGGCAGGAGGTCCCGCTCACCCCATCGGAGCTCGAGCTCGAAGCCGCCGAGAGGGCCAAGGTCCGGGGGGAGATCTCGACGATGGTCAGCGAGCGTCCCGACGAGGTCGCGGCCATGCTGCGCGGCTGGCTGAGCGAGACGAGATCATGACTCTCGCGAGCATCCCGACCATGCCCGGCGCGGTCGTCGCCACTCCCGCGAAGCCCGAGCTGCCCGGCCTGCGAAAGGCAGCCGTCTTCCTCGCCCAGATGAGCAAGGAGGAGGCCGGCGTGCTGCTGGCCCAGCTGCGGCCGCGCGAGGTCGAGGCGATCACCCGCGAGCTGATGAAGCTCGGTTCGGTGGAGCTCGGCGACGTCGACCACGTCATGCGCGAGTTCCACGGCCTGATGACCGCCCAGCAGTTCGTCGGCCGCGGCGGCGTCGACTTCGCCCGCGAGATCCTCGCCGCCGGCCTCGGCCAGGACAAGGCCGAGGGCATCCTGTCCCGGCTCAACGTCGTCTACACCGAGGTGCCGTTCGCCTCGCTGCGCAACGCCGACGTCCGCCAGCTGGTCACCTTCCTCAAGGACGAGCACCCGCAGGTCATCGCGCTCGTGCTCGCCCACCTGACGGCGGCCCAGTCCGCCGAGGTGCTGTCGGGCTTCGCGCCCGAGCAGCAGGCCGAGGTCGCGCACCGCATCGCCACCATGGATCGCACGTCCCCGGAGATGGTGCGCCTCGTCGAGGAGGAGCTCGGCCGCCGGATGGGCTCGATCCTGGCTCACCAGGACATGACCACCGTCGGCGGTGTCGAGACCCTCGTCGAGATCATCAACCGCTCCCCCCGGCCGACGGAGCGCTCGATCCTCGAGTGGCTGGACAGCACCGACCCCGAGCTGGCCGACCAGGTCCGTTCGCAGATGTTCGTCTTCGAGGACATCGTCACCATCGACGACCGTTCGCTGCAGCTCGTGCTGCGCGAGGTGGAGGCCAACGACCTGGCCACCGCGCTCAAGGGTGTGCGCCCCGACGTGCAGGACAAGATCCGCCGCAACCTCTCCGAGCGCGCCGCCGAGAACCTCACCGAGGAGATCGAGCTGCTCGGCCCGGTGCGCACCCGCACCGTCGAGGAGGCGCAGGCGAAGGTGGTCGCGGTCATCCGCACCCTCGAGGAGCAGGGTGTGCTGACCATCAACCGAGGTGGGGACGATGACTTCGTCTCCTGAGCGGTCGCCGCGCGACGACAGCCTCGGGAGCATCGCAGCGAGGAACGAGCGAGGAGCGGACCGAGGCGCGGAGTCGCGCCAGTGGGCGCCGCGCGACGACAGCCTCGGGAGCATCGCAGCGAGGAACGAGCGAGGAGCGGACCGAGGCGCGGAGTCGCGCCAGTGGGCGCCGCGGGAAGGAGCCGTCCTGCGCGGCGGCTCGGCCGCGCAGGCCCGGCCGTACCGGGAGGTCATGGCCGAGCGCGCGCTGACGCCGGCCGCCGCGGTACCGGTGGCCCGCGGGGCCGTCGAGGAGCTGCCGGTCGCGGCGGATCGCGCCGCCCCGTCTCCGGCGGCGTCGGCACCCGTCCCGGCGCAGCCCTCCCCCGTGGAGCGACGCACCTCGGTGCGGCGCGCCGAGGACCGTCCGATCGCCGGGGGCAAGCCCTCGTTCCGGCTCGGCGACGTCTACGCCGAGGAGCTGGCGCGGCTCCGTGCGCAGGCCCGCGCCGAGGGCTTCGCCACCGGCCACGCCGAAGGTCTGCTCGCCGCCGAGGCCGTCGTCGCCGAGGCCGAGCGGGACGCGCAGCAGCGGCTCGCCGAGGTGCAGGCCCGCTGGGAGCGCCGGCTGGTCTCGGCCACCGCTGCCCTGGGCGCGGCCGCGCGGCAGCTCGAGGAGACCGCCCGACCGGTCGCCGACGACATCCGCGAGTCGATCGTCGGCACCGTCGTCACCCTGGTGGAGGACATCCTCGGCCGCGAGCTCGCGCTCGCCGACGACCCGGCCATGGACGCCGTCCGGCGGGCGCTGACCTTCTGCCCCGCCGACGCTCCGGCCCTCGTCCGGCTGCACCCCGACGACCTGGCGGAGGTGCCCGCCGAGGCGCTCGCCGAGCTGCCCGACACCGTGCGCGTCATCGGCGACCCGTCGGTGGAGCGGGCCGGCGCGATCGCCGAGTCCGGGCCGCGCCGCATCGACGCCCAGCTCGGCACCGCCCTCGAGCGCGTCCAGGCGGTGCTGGGTTCATGACCGTTCCCGCCACCGTCCTCGAGCGCGCCCGCGCCGCCGCGCGTCCCCAGGTGACCGGCGTCGTCACCGGCGCCATGGGCCTGACGCTGAGCGTCGACGGCGTGAGCGCCGCCGTCGGTGACCTGGTGGAGGTCAACCCCACCGGGAAGCCGCTGCTGGCCGAGGTCGTCGCGGTGGGCCGGGACCGGCTCACCTGCATGCCGCTCGGCGGCCTGTCCGGCGTGCACGCCGGCGCACCGGTCCGCGCGACGGGGCGCCCGCTGCAGGTCCCCGTGGGCGAGGCACTGCTGGGCCGCGTGCTCGACGGGCTCGGCCGTCCGGTCGACGGCGGACCGCCGCTGGGCGGCCTGGCCTCCTGGGTGGACCTGGAGACACGGACGCCGCACGCCCTCTCGCGCGCCCGGGTGGCCGAGCCGCTGACCTTCGGGGTCCGCGCGCTGGACACCCTGGTGCCCTGCGGCAAGGGGCAGCGCCTGGGCATCTTCGCCGGATCCGGCGTCGGCAAGTCCAGCCTGCTCGCCCAGATCACCCGCGGCACCGACGCCGACGTGCGGGTCATCGGGCTGATCGGCGAGCGTGGTCGCGAGGTGCGCGAGTTCCTCGAGGAGAATCTCGGCGCGGAGGGGATGGCGCGCACCGTCGTCGTCGTCGCCACGTCCGACGAGCCGCCGCTGGTGCGGCTGAAGGCGGCCTTCGTGGCCACCCGCATCGCCGAGTCGTTCCGCGACGAGGGCCGCGACGTCCTGCTGCTCATGGACTCGATCACCCGCACCGCGATGGCCCAGCGCGAGGTCGGCCTGTCGGCGGGCGAGCCGCCGGCGACACGCGGCTACCCGCCGAGCGTCTTCGCGATGATGCCGCAGCTGCTGGAGAAGGCCGGGACCGGCGTCACCGGCTCCATCACCGGCCTGTACACCGTGCTGGTGGAGGGCGACGACCACAACGAGCCGATCGCCGACACCGCCCGCTCGATCCTCGACGGGCACGTCGTGCTCACCCGCAAGCTCGCCACGACCGGCCACTTCCCGGCCATCGACGTGCTGGAGTCCATCTCCCGCGTCGCCGGCGCGGTCGTGCCGCCGGCGCAGATGGCCGACGCGCGCGAGATCCGCCGGCTCATGGGTGCGCTGCGCGACGTCCGGGAGCTGATCGAGATCGGCGCCTACCAGGCCGGCAGCGACCCGCTGGTGGACCGCGCGCGCCTACTGGCCCCGCAGATCGACGCGTTCCTGCAGCAGCCGATGGGTGAGTCGACGTCCGCTCCCGAGGCGTGGGCGTGGCTGCAGCGGATCGTGAGGGCCGCGTGAAGCGCGCGGCCTTCCGGCTGCAGCCGGTCCTCGAGCTGCGCCGCACCGAGGAGCGCGCCGCGGCCGCCGCGGCCGCCGCGGCCGCGAACGCCGCCGCCGACGCCGGCCGGCGGGCCGCCGAGCAGGAGGCGGCGCTGGCCGGCGCGGTGCTGCCGCCGTCGCTGCCCGCGGGCTCGTTCGTGGCGGCGATGGTGCTGCTGCGCACCGCCGCCACCGACGCCGCCGACGCGCGGGCGATGGCCATCGCGTCGGCCGAGCAGGCCGAGGCCGTGCGGGCGGAGTGGACTGCGGCCGCCCAGCGCACCAAGGGACTCGAGCGGCTCGCCGAGCGGCACCGGCATGCACTGCAGCAGGCCGCCGACGTCGCCGAGGAGCGGGCGGCCGACGACCTCGTGACCGGCCGGGCCGTCCGGGCCGCCGGCCTCAGGGGGCCGGCGTGGACGGACTGAGCGCGGTGCAGGCCCGGATCACCGAGATCCAGGCCCGCTTCCAGCCGGTGGCCGCGGCGTCCACCAGTTCGGCGGGCTGGGCCTCGGCCGCCCGCGCCGCCGGTCTGACGGGCAGCGCCTCGGTGGACACCTGGTCGGCCGCCGGTGGCAGCGCGTCGGAGAGCGCGGTGGTCAGCGAGGCGCAGAAGTACCTCGGCGTCCCCTACCTGTGGGGCGGTACCGATCCCAGCAAGGGCCTGGACTGCTCCGGCTTCACGAAGCTGGTCTACGGAAACCTGGGCATCGAGCTGCCCCGCACCTCCTCGCAGCAGGCCACCGCCGGCACGGCCGTGGCCTCCCTCGCCACCGCCCGCCCCGGTGACCTGGTCTTCTTCGACCACTCCTCCTCGCGCGCGGGCATCGATCACGTCGGCATCTACATCGGCAACGGCCAGATGGTCGCCGCTCCGCAGGCCGGCGAGTCGGTGAAGGTGCAGGCGGTGGGCAGCCCGACGCTGATCCGCCGGGTCCTCCCCGAGGCGACCGCCGCGACGACCGCCCCCGCGGTCGGGGGCGGTCGCCTGGCCGGGGTGCCGTACGCGGACCTGTTCACCCGCTCCGCCTCCAAGCACGGGATGGACCCCTCGCTGCTCGCCGCGGTCGCCGAGCAGGAGTCCGGCTTCGACTCCTCGGCGGTCTCCCCGGCCGGCGCGCAGGGCCTCATGCAGTTCATGCCGGCCACCGCGAAGGGCCTGGGCGTCAACGCGCTCGACCCGGGGGCGGCGATCGACGGCGCGGCGAAGTACCTCAGCAGCCTGACCAAGCAGTTCGGCTCGACCGAGCTGGCACTGGCGGCCTACAACGCCGGGCCCGGAACGGTCAGCCGCTACGGGGGCATCCCGCCCTACCCCGAGACCCAGAACTACGTCCGTTCCGTGATGAGCAAGGCAGAGGCCTACAGATGACCGAGCTCGCGAGGTCAGCGAGAGACAGAGCACCGTCGGTCACGGGACCGACGAGTGCCAGCGAGGAGAGATCGTGACCGCTCCCATGACCGCCACCGCTCCGGTTGCGCGTCCCGCGTCGACCGCATCCTCCGACGGCGGGCGGGCCGACAGCGCCGCGCCGTTCGCCGCCGCGCTGGACGGCGCACTCGCCGACGGCCGTGGCCCGGTCGGCGATGCCACCCGTGGCGGGGGCGGCGGCCGGCAGGCGTCCGGGGAGACCGGCACGGGGAACGCCGAGACCGGCGACGAGGCGCCCGCCGTCGTCGACACCACGGCGGCGAGCGTGGCCGCCGCGCTGTGGGCGCTCGCCGTCGGGGGGACGTCCCCGGGTACCGCGGCCACCACGGGTCAGGCCACCGCCGCCCTCGCCACGTCCGGACCGGGGGCCGTCCCCGCCGCCGGCGGACCGGTGCTGCCGGCGACCGCCGCGTCCGCCGTACGGCAGGCCGGGGGCGCTCTCGGCCCCGCCGCGGTCCCGGGCCAGGTGACCGCGGCCACCCCGGCCGTTCCCGGTGCGGTGACCATCCCGCCCACACCGGTCCCCGGCGCTGCGACGCCGGCTGCCGTGCCGGCCGACGTGGCCGCGCAGCCCATCAGCGCGGCACCGGCAGCGGCACCCGCACCCGCACCCGCACCCGCACCCGCACCCGCACCCGGCACATCCTCGGCCGGTCCGGTACCGGCGACGGTCGTGCCCGCGCCCGCCGTCCCGGGGCCCGCGTCCGGCGCTGCCGCCGCCGCACCCGCGCCGCCGCCGCCGGCCGGTGCGGCGACCACCACCGGCACACCCGGCGCCGCGGCGCCCGCCGCCGGCCTCGGAACCGTCCTCGCCGGCTCCGGGCAGCCGGGCGACGGCGGACCCGGAGCCGAGGCCGACCCGCGCGCCACGTCCACGCCCGCCGTCCAGGCGCCCGTGGATGCCCCGACCGACGTCCCCGACGTGGCCCCCACCGCGGCGGCGACGGCACCGGCCGTCCCGGCCACGGGCCCGGCGGCCGCCGTCGGCACGACCGACGCGGCCACCGGGACGGCGGCGTCGCTGCCGGTCTCCGGCCAGGTCGCCCGCCAAGTCGCGGTGCTCAGCGGGACCGGCACCGGCACGCACACCATGACGCTCGTCCTCACCCCGGAGAACCTCGGTCCGGTCGAGGTGCGGGTGACGGTCGGCGAGAGCGGGCTGGACCTCACCCTGCGCGGAGCGCACGAGCTGGGACGCGTAGCCCTGATGGACGCGCTGCCCGAGCTCCGCCGGGACCTGGAGTCCGCCGGCCTCAGCCCCTCGAAGGTGGAGGTCGACGCCGACGCCGGTGGTTCGTGGCTGGCCAAGCACGCCGCCGAGCAGCAGACCCAGCAGGGCTCCGGCGACCGGGGACCGCGGCAGGACCAGGCCGGCGAACGGTCACGGTCATGGGGGCGGCCTGCCGATAGCGGGGAAGGGCGACCGAACGCGCCCACCACCCGATCCACGTCCTCCGGCGTGGACGTCCACGTCTGAGAGGAGGCACCACCGATGCCGGACGCAGTCAGCGGTGCCGTCGGCACCACCGTCCCCCACGCCGCCACTGCCGCCGTGGAACGCGGGAACCAGATGGGCAAGGACATGTTCCTCAAGCTCCTGGTCGCCCAGATGAAGTACCAGGACCCGGGCAGCCCCGCGGACACCAACCAGCTGATGGCCCAGACCGCCACCTTCAGCCAGGTGGAGAAGCTCGAGGAGCTGACCAAGCAGAACGCCTCGCTCCTGGCCCTGCAGCGCTCGAGCAGCGCCGGCGCCATGGTGGGCCAGACCGTCACCTACACCGACGACACGGGTGCTGCGAAGACCGGCGTCGTCAGCTCCGTCCGCCTGGGCACGGACAAGACCGAGGCGGTCGCCACCGTCGGCGGCATCGCGGTGCCCCTCGGCCGGATCACCGACGTCGGCCGCCGCTGACCGTCCGCGCGTCCTTTCGCCGACCCCCGCGACCCCCTAGCCACCCCCCCACCCGGAGGAGATCCCCGATGCTCCGCTCCATGTTCTCCGCCATCTCCGGTCTGCGCGCGCACCAGACCAAGATGGACGTCACCGGCAACAACATCGCCAACGTCAACACCGTCGGCTTCAAGAGCAGCAACACCGTCTTCCAGGACACCCTCTCCCAGGTCGTGCGCGCCGGCGGCCAGCCCGCGGCGGACCGGGGCGGCACGAACCCGGCCCAGATCGGCCTCGGCGTGAAGCTGGCCGGCATCACCACCAACTGGACCAACGGTGCGGCGCAGTCGACCGGGCGGTCGACCGACTTCATGATCGAGGGCGACGGCTTCTTCGTCGTCGAGGGCGCGGGCGGCCAGCAGCTGTTCACCCGGGCCGGCTCGTTCGACTTCGACGCCAACGGCCAGCTGGTCACCCCGGACGGCTCGGTCCTGCAGGGCTGGGTGGCCGGCCCGGACGGCACGGTGAACTCCAACGGTCCGGTCGAGAGCCTGCGGGTGCCCTACGGGCAGATCGTGAACCCGACGGCCACGACGGCCGGCAGCATGGTCGGGAACCTGCCCTCCGACGTCGCCGACGGCACGGCGTTCCAGCTCGGCGCGGACATGTACGACAGCCAGGGCGTGCTGCAGAAGGTGGCCTACAACGTCGTCAAGACCGGCGCCAACACCTGGGACGTCAGCGTCGTCCACGCCGACGGCACCACGCTGATGGCACCCACCGGGATCGTGTTCGACGCGACCGGCGAGCTGACCACCCCCGCCGGCCCCGACCACGAGCTGGCCCCCTTCACGCCGGTCGGCTACCCCAGCTGGACCAACCCGGTGACCATGAGCCTGGCCGGGCTCAGCCAGTTCGGCGGCGCGAACACCCTCGCCGCGCCGAAGCCCGACGGCTACCCGCTCGGCTCGCTGCAGTCGTTCTCCCTGGGCAACGACGGCACGATCATGGGCGTCTACTCGAACGGGCTGCGCCAGCCGCTGGGCCAGCTCGCACTCGCGGCCTTCGACAACCCCAGCGGCCTGGAGAAGGCCGGCAACTCGTCCTTCCGGGTGGGCGTGAACTCCGGCCTGGCGAACATCGGCCTGGCCGGCCTCGGCGGGCGTGGCGAGCTGAGCTCCGGTGCGCTGGAGATGTCGAACGTGGACCTCAGCGAGGAGTTCACCGGGCTGATCGTCGCCCAGCGCGGCTTCCAGGCGAACAGCCGGGTGATCACCGCCTCCGACGAGCTGCTCCAGGACCTGGTCAACCTCAAGCGATAGTTCGTCCGGCCCGCCTGCAGGGCCCCGGCGCGGGCTTGCGAGGGACGGGGGCAGGCGGGTCCTCCAGCTGCCCCCCACGCTTCGCAAGCTCAGCGCAGTGCCCCCTGCAGAGAGGCCGTTCCAGCACGTCACCGACGGCGGCCCGGTCACCCGAAGGGGTGACCGGGCCGTCCGTTCCACGCGCCCGGACAGGGCGCTTCGGCTCAAGGAACTCCGTCCCGGGGCCGATGAGAACAGTGCCGTTCCCGCCCGATCCCGGGCCCCACCGAGCAAGAGGACCGACCCGTGATCCGAGTGACGCGCCTGAACGGCGACCAGTTCGCACTCAACCCCGACCTGATCGAGAAGGTCGAGGGCCACCCGGACACGGTGGCGTTCCTCGTGGACGGCACCAAGTACGTCGTGCGGGAGAGCGTGGAGGAGGTCCTCCAGGAGATCCGCGAGTACCGCGCCGGCATCCTCGCCATCTCCTACGAGATGGACCGGGGCACCTACCGCCCGTCCGTTCCCGACCAGCCGTCCCACGACTCCTCGGTCGTGCCCTTCCCCGTCCGAGAGGAGCGCTGACCCATGGATCCGGCCACCCTGATCGGGTTCGTCGTCTCGATGGTCGCCCTCCTGGCCTTCATGGTCATGGAGGGATCGGACCCGACCTCGCTGCTCTTCCTCCCGGCGATCATCCTCGTCCTCGTCGCCACCTTCGGTGCGGCGATGTCCAGCCAGACGATGGACGACCTCAAGAAGATGCCCGGCTGGTTCACGATGGCGCTGATGCCGGCCAAGGTGCCGCCGCCGACGGACCAGATCCAGATCCTGGTCAGCCTCGCCGAGAAGGCCCGCAAGGAAGGGCTGCTCGCACTCGAGGCCCAGGTCAAGCAGATCGAGGACCCGTTCCTGCGCCGCGGCCTGCAGATGGGCATCGACGGCACCGACCCCGAGGAGCTGCGCGCGGTTCTGGAGAGCGAGATCGCCGCCAAGAAGACCGAGGACAAGGTCGCCGCCAAGTTCATGAACGCCATGGGTGGCTACGCCCCGACCATCGGCATCGTCGGCTGCATCGTCGGCCTGATGAACGTGATGGCCAACCTCAGCAACCCCGAGTCGCTCGGTCCGATGATCGCCGCGGCGTTCGTCGCCACGCTGTGGGGCGTCATGGCCGCGAACTTCTGGTTCCTCCCCATGGGCGCCAAGATCCTCCGCGTCAGCGAGCTCCAGGCGGCCCAGATGGAGCTGTTGGTCGAAGGCATCACCGAGATCCAGGCCGGCACCAGCCCACGCGCCGTCCGGCTGAAGCTGACCTCGCTCGTCCCGCCGGGCGCCGTCGCCAAGCAGGCGGCGTGACCGAGGCCCTGACCCTCGTGGGTGAGCCGTGAGCACCGGGAACGGCCGCCGGAGGGCGAAGAAGCACGAGGAGGAGGAGCACGAGAACCACGAGCGGTGGCTGGTCTCCTACGCGGACATGGTGACGCTGCTGCTCGTGACATTCGTCGTCCTCTACGCGATGAGCCAGGTGGACCAGGCGAAGTTCTCCGCGCTCGCCAAGGGCCTCTCGGCGACCTTCGGTGCCCCCATCTCGGTGACGCCGGCGGCCGCCCCCGAGGGGTCGGTTCTCGACGGGCTGCCCGGGGTCGTCGACATCGCCTCGGCCATCCCGCCGGACCCCACGGTGCAGCAGGCGCAGATCGACCAGGCCGCGGCCCAGGCCGCGATCGAACGGGCCGAGCGCGTCGCCGCCGAGGCGCGGCAGGCCTACGACGACCTGGCGGCTGCCCGCGAGGCGATCCAGGCGGCGCTGGCCGCCGCCGGCTACGCCGGTGCGGCGCGCTACGAGATCGACGAGCGCGGGCTGGTCGTGCACATCGTGGCCGACGAGGTGCTGTTCGACGCCGAGCGCGCCGTCCTGCGCCCCGAGGGCGCCGCCATCCTCGACGCCGTCGCACCCACCCTGATCGGGCTGCCCCACCAGCTGGGCGTCGAAGGGCACGCCAACCACCTGCCGGTGACCCCCGGCGGGATGTGGCCGTCGAACTGGGAGCTCTCGGCCTACCGCGCCACGACCGTCGTCCGTCACCTGGGCGACCAGGGCGTCCCGCAGCCCCGCATGTCGGCCAACGGCCACTCGTCGACCCGGCCGCTGGTACCCGAGTCCGACCCCGACGCGATCTCGGTGAACCGCCGGGTCGACATCGTCGTCCTGTCCACCGCCTCGGCAGAGGCCAACGCGCTGCTGCCGGGGATCGACGCCGCCCACCAGGGAGTGACCGAATGAGCAAGAAGGACAAGAACGCCTCCGCCGAAGGGGACGAGACCGAGGCGAAGGGCGGCAAGGCGAAGCTCCTCATGCTGCTGGCTGTCGCGTTGCTGGCCGGCGCCGGCGCCGCCTACTTCTTCCTGTTCGCCGGCGCCGGCGAGGCGGAGGCCGAGGCGGTGTCCGGCGACACCTTCGTCCCGCTCGCCCCGGTGGCGGTCAACCTGGCGGGCGGCGGCTACCTGAAGATCGGCGTCGCCCTCGAGCTGACCGAGGAGGGTGCTGCCGGGGGCGGTCACGGGGGTGGTGGGCCGGACGGCTCCAAGGCCACCGACCTGATCATCTCCACCTTCTCCCAGGCCCAGCCGGCTGACGTCGTCGGTGCCCGCGAGGCGCTCAAGAAGGCGCTCGAGCAGAAGATCATCGAGGCCTACACCGACCACGACGGCGTCCATCCGGTCGTGGGAAACTCCTACACGGAGTACTTCCGGCTTTAGCAGCAGTAACCGCGACGACCACGGCGGGGCACCCTCCGAGCACGGAGGGTGCCCCGCCGCGTCACATCCGCACCACCCGGCACCCCCGGCCCCACGCTCCCCACCCGGTGGGCGGCATCTCGGGCACCGGTCAGGGTGCCCCCGGTCCCCGCCGATGAGGGGTTGCGTGACCACCCCCGAGACCGGACCGGCCCCGGCCGCCGCCCCGGCCCCGGCCGCGACTCCCACAGCCCCCGCCGGCCACAGCACCCGCAGTCGGCGCGGGGAGCCGCGGACCTACGACTTCCGCCGGCCGACGAAGCTCTCCCGGGAGCACGTGCGGGTCATGCAGATCGCCCAGGAGGCGTTCGCCCGCCAGGCGACCACCATCCTCACGACGTTCCTGCGCGCCGGCGCCCGGCTGGAACTGGACGGCATCGAGCAGTTCTCCTACGACGACTACATCGGGGCGCTGCCGAACCCCTCGTTCATCTCGACGTTCTCCATGGAGCCGCTGGCCGGCAAGGGTCTGCTGGCCTTTCCGCTCGACATCGCGATGGCGATGGTGGACCACATGCTGGGTGGCTCCGGCGTCGCGGCCCAGCCCAACCGGCCGATGACGGCGATGGAGACCACCATCACCAACCACCTGCTGGAGCGGCTGCTCGACGAGTTCGCGAGCTCGCTGTCCTCGGTGACCGAGATCCAGCCGGTGCTCGTCGGGCGGGAGTACAACCCCCAGCTCGCCCAGGCCGCCGCCGGCTCGGACACCGTCATGGTCGCCAGCTTCGCGATGGCCGTCGGCAGCCGGGAGGGCGAGGCGACGGTCGTGCTGCCGTTCTCGTCCTTCGCCCAGGCCCTGAACAACGCGGCCTCCCCCCAGCTGTCGGAATCCGCCCGGCTCAAGCGTCAGCGCGCCCGTGAGGCGCTGATCGAACGACTCAACCTCGTGCCGGTCGACGTGAGCGTCCGCTTCGCGCCGCTCACCGTCTCCTCCTCCGACCTCCTCTCGCTCGCCGTCGACGACGTCCTGCTGCTCCGGCACGCCCGCGACAGCCCGCTGGAGGTCACGACCAACGACGTGACGTTCGCCTACGCGATCGCCACCAACCACCGGCGCCGGCTGGCCGCCTCCATCGTTCCCACCCCGCACGCTCCGCACGCCGCGAAGGACTCCGCATGACCGCGCCCCGCACCGACTCGCAGGACTCCCAGACCGTGACGGAGGTCGTGGCCGCGGCCGCGCGCGCGGCCGCGAACCTGGTCCCCTCCAGTTCCGTGCTGACGGCGGGCGCCCCGGTGAGCGACCCGGACAGGGTCCCGCTCCCCACGTCCGCCGCCGTGGCGGTGACCGCCGGCCTGTCCGGGGAGGTCTCCGGCGACGTCGTGCTGGTCGTCTCCGGCGACGTCGTCGACGCCCTGCAGAACTCCCCCGTCGGTCACCTGGACGTTGCGTCTGCGCTGCGGCCCGCCCTGGAGGCCGCCGCCGCGACCCTGGGCCGGGTGCGCGTCGCCTCCGAGCGCACCGAGGAGCCGGTGGCCGCCCTCGACGGTCTGCGTGACAAGGGCATGTTCGTCGCCGTCCCGCTGCTGGCCGACGGCGAGCACCAGGCGACCTTCGCCCTGCAGGTCACCCTGCCCGCCACCCGCAACCAGCGCGGCAGCCTCGAGCTGCTCCGGCACGTGGCCATGGAGGTCACCGTCGAGATCGGCCGGACCCGGATGACCGTGCAGGAACTGCTCTCCCTGCACCCGGGAGAGGTCGTGGAGCTCGACCGCGCGGCCAGCGCACCGGCCGACCTGCTGGTCAACGGCACGCTGATCGCCCGCGGGGAGGTCGTCGTCGTCGACGAGGACTTCGGGTTGCGGATCAGCGAGATCGTCACCGACGCCGCCGAGCTCGGAGCGCAGGTCTCATGACGTGGATGATCATCCGGCTCTTCCTGTCGCTGGCGCTCATCGGTGGCGTGCTGTGGTTCGCCGCCCGGCTGGCGAAGAAGAAGGGGCTCGGACAGGGCAACGGCCTCATCCAGGTCGTGGCCCGGCAGCGCATGGGCCGCACCAGCTCGGTGAACGTGGTGCGGATCGCCGATCTCGTGCTGGTCATCGGCGCCACCGAGGAGCAGGTCACACTTCTGGCGGAGGTCGACGGCGACGCGGTCGACGCCGTGCTCGGCGAAGGCCGGGCACCGGCGCGGCTGCGTGCCGCCGAGGAGCCGGCCGACGACGCCGCCCCGATCGCGGCCATCCCGGCCGCCCGCTCCGGTGACGGCGTGCTCGCCGGGACGGTGCTGGACCGCCACGGCTGGGGAACCCTGGTGGACGAGCTGCGCGAGCGGACGGTCCGCCGGACATGACCGCCGCCTCCCGCCCGCTGCCGCGGCCGGCGCCGCGCGCGCCCCGCCGCGCCGCTGTCGTCCTGCTGCTGACCCTGCTGGCCACGGTCGCGGCGATCCTGCTGGCCGACCCGGCGTCGGCCGCGCCGACCCCACCCACCGAACCCACCGCACCGACCGCTCCGGCGGTCGACGGCACCGTGGACATCTCGATCGGGGACGGCTCGCCGAGCAGCTCGATCACCCTGATCCTGGCGATCACGGTGCTCTCGGTGGCGCCGTCGGTCCTGCTCCTCGCCACCTCGTTCACCAAGATCATCGTGGTGCTCGGACTCACCCGGAACGCGCTGGGCATGGCGACGTCCCCACCGAACCAGGTGCTCACCGGGATCGCGCTGTTCCTCACGCTGTTCGTGATGGGGCCGGTCCTCTCCGACATCAACGAGCTCGCCGTCCAGCCCTACATGGACGGCACGATGAGCGTCTCGCAGGCCTACGACGCCGGTGTCGGCCCGCTGCGCGAATTCCTCCTCGCCAACACCCGCGAGGACGAGCTGAAGCTGATGATCGGGCTCTCCGGCGAGGAGGCCCCCGCCGACGCCGCCGCGGTGAGCATGACGACGCTGATCCCGGCCTTCGTCCTGTCCGAGCTGAAGAGCGCGTTCATCATCGGGCTGGTCATCTTCATCCCGTTCCTCGTGCTCGACATGCTGGTCAGCGCCGCGCTCATGGCGCTCGGCATGATGATGGTGCCGCCGACCATCGTGTCGCTGCCCTTCAAGCTGCTGCTCTTCGTCGTCGTCGACGGCTGGGCGCTGATCACCACCGCGCTGGTGGGCTCGTACGCGGGAACGGGGTAGCGATGAGCGACGCGAGAACGACGGGCGAGCGAGCATCGCAGGGAGATGCCCGGAGCCGACAGCGACCGAGCATCGCAGCGAGCGCCAGCGAGCGAGGAGCGGAGCGAGCGCGGAGGCGACTGACAGCGTCGAGCGAGGAGCGGAACGAGTCCGGAGTCGAGCGATGAGCGACGCCGACGTCACCCAGATCGCCGCGGACACCATGATGGTCGCCGCCAAGGTCGCGGCACCCATCCTGCTGACCGCTCTGCTGGTCGGTTTCCTGATCTCGTTGTTCCAGGCCGCGACCCAGATCCAGGAGGCCACGCTCTCCTTCGTCCCGAAGATGATCGCCGTCTCGATCGCCATGCTGGTCACCGGGAACTGGGTGCTGTCCGAGCTGGTCAGCTTCACCCACACCCTGTTCGACCAGCTGCCCGCGCTGCTCGACCGGACGTAGCGGCCATGGACCTCTCGGTCCCGGCGGTCACGCTCGCGGCCCTGCTCCTCGGCACGGCGCGGGCCGCCGGCTTCGTCCTGCTCGCCCCGCCGTTCAACTCGCGGGTCATCCCGGGCGCGGTCAAGGGTGCGCTGGCGCTCGCGCTGGCGGTGCTGCTGTCCGCCCAGATCGCGCCGACGCTGCCCACGCCCACCGCGGGCTTCCTGTTCGTCACCGCGATCACCGAGGTGATCATCGGCGCCGGCCTGGGCTTCGTCGTGCAGGTGCTGTTCACCGCGGTGCAGATGGCCGGCGACATCCTCGACGTCGCCGGTGGCTTCTCCCTGCAACCCGGCTACGACCCGATGGCGATGACCCAGAACAGCTCGCTGGGCAAGCTGCACTACCTGCTGGCCACCACCCTGCTGTTCACCAGCGGCGGGCACCTGCTCATGGTCAAGGGCTTCGCCACGTCCTACGAGGGGCTGCCCGTCGGCGGCGACGTCCCCACCGACCAGCTCGCCGCGGTGCTCATCACCGCCTTCTCCATGATGTTCCTGGCCGCGCTGCAGATCGCCGGGCCGATGGTCGCCGTGCTGCTGCTCGCCGACGTCGCGCTGGCCCTGCTGAGCCGGGCCGCCCCCGCGCTCAACGTCTTCACCCTCGGGTTCCCGGTGAAGATCATGCTCACCCTGGCGATGCTCGGGCTGACCTTCCCGCTGCTCCCCCCGGCCCTGGACAGCCTGCTCGAGCACGGCGCCCGGGCCATGATCTCCCTGCGCAGCGGCTGATGGCCGAGCGGACGGCGGCCTGATGGCCAAGGACGGACCGGGCGGTGAGAAGACCGAGAAGCCCACTCCCCAGCGCCTGAAGAAGGCGCGCAAGGACGGGCAGATCCCGCGGACCCAGGAGCTGGGCACCTGGCTGGGCGTGGCCGCCGCCAGCTTCCTGCTGCCCATGCTGGTGGGCAACGCCTTCGAGGCGGTGCAGCAGCTGTTCGTGCACGTGGCCGCGGTGGCCCGGAACCCGGAGATCACCGCCGTCACCGCGCTCCTGGGCACGGCGCTGATCGCGTTCCTGACCACGCTGCTGCCGACCGCGATCGCGCTGATGCTCGTCGGGGTGGCGTCGTCCGCCGCCCAGGGTGGGGTGCACGTCACGGGCAAGCCGATGAAGCCGACGCTGAAGAAGCTCAACCCGTTCCCCGGCATGAAGCGCATGTTCGGCACCCAGGGTCTGTGGGAGACGTCGAAGGCGCTGATCAAGACAGCTGCCCTGGGCACGGTGGTCATCGTGACCAGCGAGCGGGCGCAGGAGCTGGTGTCGTCGGCGGGCGCGCTGCCCCTGTCGGCGGTCGCGGCGACCTTCGCCGACTCCGCCGTCCTCATGTTCCGCGTCGTCGCGGTCACCGGACTCGTCCTCGCCGTCGCCGACTACGTCGTCGTGCGCCACAAGATGATGAAGCAGCTCAAGATGAGCCAGTACGAGATCAAGCAGGAGCACAAGCAGGCCGAGGGCGACCCGTACATGAAGGCGCACCGCCGCGGGGTGCAGATGTCCATGTCCCGCAACCGGATGATGAGCGAGGTGGCCGAGGCCGACGTCCTGCTCGTGAACCCCACGCACGTCGCCGTCGCCCTCAAGTACGACGCCGCCAAGGGCGCACCCCGGGTGGTGGCCAAGGGCGCGGGAGAGGTGGCGGCGAAGCTGCGCGAGCGGGCCACGGAGGCCCGCGTGCCGCTCGTCCAGGACATCCCGCTGGCCCGCGCGCTGCACGCCTCCTGCGACCTCGGCCAGGAGGTGCCACCGCAGCTGTTCACCGCCGTCGCCCGCGTGCTGGCCTTCGTCATGCACCTGGGGGCGCGCGGCGTGCGCGGCGGCTTCCACCGCCCGGGCTTCGAGGCGCCGGACACCTCCGACCTGCCCAAGGCCGGCCGGCGGCGTCCGGCCGTGGCCGCTTGAACAGGGCCGCCGGACCCGGGGCGCCGCGGTGATCAGTAGAAGGACCCCGTCCTCCTCACGCCTCGCAGGCTCGGCGCGAGCCTCTGGACGGGGCCGACGGTGAACCAGGACCGGCAATTCCGGGGAGGTACCGGCCCATCGTCCGACTGCCGATGAGGGAGGGGTGAGCCAGCGTCCGTCGTCCGCGCCCGGAGGAACCTCGTGAAGGGCCTGGGCAAGGCGGCCGTCCCCATCGGCGTCGTCGCCATCGTGCTCATGCTGGTGGTGCCGCTGCCGGCAGCGATGATGGACCTGCTGATCGGGCTGAACCTCGCGGTCTCGCTGCTCATCCTGCTGGTCGCGATGCAGATCCGGAAGCCGCTGGACTTCGCTGTCTTCCCGTCGCTGCTGCTGATCGCGACGCTGTTCCGGCTGGCCCTGAACGTCTCGTCGACCCGGCTGGTGCTGACCGACGGCTACGCCGGCAAGGTGATCGAGGCCTTCGGCCACATCGTGATCGGCGGCTCGCTGATCGTCGGACTGGTGATCTTCCTGATCCTGGTCATCGTCCAGTTCGTCGTGATCACCAACGGTGCCGGCCGCGTCGCCGAGGTCGGCGCCCGCTTCACCCTCGACGCCATGCCCGGCAAGCAGATGGCCATCGACGCCGACCTCAACGCCGGCCTGATCAACGAGGCACAGGCACGCAAGCGCCGCCACGAGGTCACCGCCGAGGCCGACTTCTACGGCTCGATGGACGGTGCGTCGAAGTTCGTCAAGGGCGACGCGATCGCCGGCATCATCGTGACGCTGGTGAACCTGATCGGCGGCTTCGCGATCGGGATGATGCAGCGCGGCCTGGCCCCGGCCGAGGCCGTCACCACGTACTCGCTGCTGACCGTCGGCGACGGCCTGGTGTCGATGATCCCCGCGCTGCTGATGTCCACCGCGACCGGCATCATCGTGACCCGGTCGGCCACCGAGGGCGACATGGGCACGGACCTGCTCGCCCAGCTCGGCCGTTTCAAGCAGCCGGTGCGCATCGCCGGCGGCGCCGCCCTGGCCCTGTGCCTGATCCCCGGGTTGCCGAAGCTGCCCTTCCTGCTCGTCGGCGGGCTCTTCCTCTTCCTCTCCACCCGGATGACCGACGAGCCGGAGGTGGACGAGGAGGCGGAGGCCGCGGCGGCGGCGGCCGAGCTGGAGCCCTCCCCCGACTCCCCCGAGGCCATCGCGGAGAAGATGCGGGTCGACCCGCTCGAGCTCGAGGTCGCGTTCGACCTGGTCGACCTCGTCGACGCCGCCCGGGGCGGCGACCTGCTGGACCGGGTCAAGGCGCTGCGCCGGAAGGTCGCCATGGAGACCGGTCTGGTCATCCCGCTGGTCCGCACCCGCGACAACCTGGACCTGCCCTCGTCCCAGTACGTCATCTGGCTCAACGGCGTCCCGGTCGCCAAGGGCAGCTCCCCCGCCGGCACCGTCCTCGCCATCGGCGACGCGCTCGACGGGCTGCCCGGCAGGCCCACCCGTGAGCCGGTCTTCGGCCTCGCCGCCAAGTGGGTGCCCGCCGAGCTGCAGCGCGCCGCCGAGATGGCCGGCGCCACCGTCGTCGACCGCTCGTCGGTCATCACCACCCACCTCGCCGAGGTCGTCCGGCAGAACGCCGCCGAGCTCCTCGGCCGGGAGGACGTCCGGCTCCTCGTGGAGATGGTGCGCCGCTCGCACCCCGTCGTCGTCGAGGAACTGACCCCCACCCTGCTCACCCTGGGAGAGGTGCAACGCGTGTTGCACGCGTTGCTCGCCGAGGGTGTGTCGATCCGCGACCTGGTCCGCATCTTCGAGGCACTCTCTGTGCGTGCGAAGCACTCGACCGAACTCGACGGTCTCGTCGAGGCGGCCCGCACGGCACTCGGCTCGGCGATCAGCCAGCCCTACGTCACGCCGGACGAGCGGCTGCACGTGTTCACCCTCGAGCCGGGCTTCGAGCAGCGGCTCCTGGAGGCCGTCCGCCACACCGAGCTCGGCGCCGTCCTGGCGCTCGACGCCGGCGCCGTCGACGCCCTCGTCCACGGCTGCAGCGGGATGCTCGAGGACGCCGAACGCGCGGGCCTGTCCCCGGTCCTCGTCTGCTCGCCCCAGGTCCGCGCCGCTCTCGCGCGCCTGATGCGCCAGATCCTGCCCCGGCTTCCGGTCATCTCCTACTCGGAGGTGTCCCGGACAGCCCAGATCGAGTCGCTGGGAGTGGTGAGCGGTGCCGTTGCGATCCGTTGAGGCCGCCACGCGCGACGACGCGATCGCGGCCGCACGCGAGCAGTTCGGTCCGCACGCGCGGGTCGTCGGCGTGCGCCGGGTCCGCTCGGGTGGCGTGCTCGGCTTCTTCGCCACCGAGCGGTACATCGCCGAGGTGGCGCCCGACCAGTTCGTCCGGCCCGGCGTCCCGGCCCGGGCGTCCGATCCCACCCCGGCGTCGTCCTACGACTCCCCGCTGGCGTCGGCCTCGCCCGCCCGCGCCCGGAGCGCGGCGCCGGCCCGCAACGGCGCGGCGGCCTGGGCGGCGGAGGCCGCCCAGGCCGGCTCGGCAGCTCCGTCGTCCGGCGTGCCCGGTCGCAGCCCGTCGGAGTGGGACGTCCCGGCCCGCACGGCGCCGGCCCGTCCGGCCGTGGCCCGACCCGCGGTGGACGACGACCGGCTCGACGAACTCGCCGGCCTGCTCGGCGCCGCGCCGGCCACCATCCCCTCGGCGCCGGCCACCGACTCCTCCGACGGCGGCTCGTTCGCGCGTGCGGTCTTCCCCAAGGCCACCCGGCAGCCGGCCCGCGCCGCGTCCCCGGCCGACGGGGCCCCGGCCACCGCGACGCCGCCGTCCGGCGCCCGTGGCGAGGCAGCCGCTGCCGCCCCCTCACCCTTCACCGCAGCACTGGCTCGCATGGTCTCCAGCGACCGCGAGGTGCGGCAGGCGGTCGCCGACGCGCTGGAGGAGCCGGCCGAGCTCGCGCAGCCGCTGCGCGCGGAACCGGCCGCCGCGAAGTCCACCGCCGAGGTGCCGGACGGGTCGGCGCACCGGCCGTCCCTGGCCGCGGCCATCCGTTCAGCAGTTCCGTCGACGCGGTCGAAGGCCGTGCACCAGGAGGAGACCCCGGTGAGAGACCAGGCCACCACGCCGCCCTCCACGACCACATCCCACGACCCGGGGCCGCCCACCTGGGCCGACACCAGCGAGGTGGCCGCGCCCGCACCGTCGACCCGGCAGGAGGAGGTCGCCGAGGCGCTGCGGGCGGCCCTCGCCCAGGGGCACTCCGACGAGGCGCTGGCCGGGATCCTCCGCAAGATGCTCGCCGGCGACTCCCCGCAGGAGGCGCTGACGGAGCCGGTTGCCGAGCCGGTAGCCGCGGTCCTGTCTGAGCCCGAGCCGGCCGCCGCATTGCTGCCGGTAACCGAGCCGAGCGCCGACGTGCTCACCGTCGCAGCGCTCTCCGCCGAACCCTTCTCCGCCGAGCCCTTCCCCGCCGGACCCTTCTCCGCCGAGCCCTTCTCCGCCGAGCCCTTCTCCGCCGAGCCCTTCCCCGCCGAGCCGGCCGGAGCCGACGTCTGGGCCTCGCCGGTGGCGGCAGCGGCGCCGGAGGCGGTCGTCAGCGCGGTCACGGCACCCGCCTACCCCCTGTTCGACGCCCCCGCCGCCAGCCCCGATCCGGGATGGCTGACCCCGGTCGCGCCGTCCCCGCTGTGGGGCGAGCCGGTCACCGGTGACGCCGCGCCCGAGGTCGCCGTGGACGCCCCCATCTGGGCCGAGGCCGTCTCGAGCCACCTCTCCCGGCCGGTTCTGCCGAGGCTGTTCGCGTCCCCCGCGGACGAGGACCTGGTCACCCACGCGCCTTCGGTCGCCGAGACGCCGGCTCCCGCCGGGCCGGTGGAGTCCCCGGCGCCCGTGGTCGAGGAACCGGTGGCCCCGAGCGCGACGGTCGCGCCGGCGCAGGAGGTCGTCGAGGAGGCGACCGGGATCGCCACCGAGGTCGTCGCCGAAGTGGTGGCCGAGGCCGGCGCCGAGCTGAGCGAGATGGCCCCTCTGCTCGCCCGGACGGCGAGCGACCCGGCTCCGATGCACATGTCGCTCGACGCGACGACGGTCATGCCGCGAATCTCCCTGCTGCCCTCGATCGGCGGCTCCCGCGGCCGCGGGCTGCCGCCGGTCCCGCCGTCCCCGTCCCGCCCGGCGGTCCCGTCGTCGCGGTCCGGTGCCCCCTCCGCTCCCGAGGACACCGTCCAGCACACCGCGGTCGGACCCGACCCGACGCCGGAGGCCCCGGCGCCGGAGGCCGCCGCACCGGTGATGCGCACGCTGGCGACCGTCACCCGTCTACCGGTGGGTCCGCCCATGGTCGGCGAGGAGTTCCCCGAGCTGGAGGACGCGCCGTCCGAGGAGCCGGTGGCCACCGCGCCCGCAGCTCCCGCACCGGACGCTCCGGCAGCGCCAGGGGACGTCGTCGCCCGGCTGGTCGAGCTCGGTGTGCCCCGGGCGCTGCTCGGCGAGGACGCTGCCGAGCGGATCGCCGCCGAGGGAACCTACGCAGCGCTCACCGCTGCGCTGGCGGCCCGGCTGCCCGGGGCGCCCGAGCTGCCCAGCGGCGCCGGCGAGGTGCTGTTCATCGTCGGTCCGGGTGTCGAGACGCTGCGTACCGCCCGTGCGCTGGCGGCCTCCCTGCGACTGGACCCCGAGCGGGTGCAGTGGGCGACCCGGGGCGACCTGGCCGGGCTGGCTCCCAAGGGCAGCCGGATGACCACCATCGACGCCGCGATCGACCGTCGTCAGCAGGCCGCGGGGGCTGGCACGGTCACCATCGTCGCCGTCGACGCACCGCTGCGCAGCGACGTCTACTGGATGGCCCAGATGCTGGCCATCTGGTCGCCGGTCGCGGTGTGGGCCGTGGTCGAGGCCACCCGAAAGCCCGAGGACGTCGAGTTGTGGCTCGAGGGCCTCGCCCGGGTCGACGCCCTCGCCGTCCAGGACACCGACCTGAGCACCGATCCGGCCGCCGTGCTCCAGCGGCTCAGCGTCCCCGTGGCCCTCCTCGACGGCGTCCGAGCGACCCCGCACCGCTGGGCGTCGCTGCTCTGCGAGCGGCTGGACAGCCCGCAGGCATGAACCCGTTCCGCTGGGACGTGCTGCTGGTCGGCTTCGTGCTGGCCGTACCGGTGCTCGCGCTCGGACTGCGGGGGGACTTCACCACCGAGGAGGTGGTCAGCCGGCTGCCGTGGTGTCTGGCCGCGGGCTGGGCTGCCGTCGCGCTGCTGCGCGCGGTGGTCGCGCCGCCGAAGCCGGCGCCCGAGCGCGGGTGCCGACCGGCGGCGCGGCCCGGACCGGTGGACGAGGACGCCGACTGAGACGACCGGCCCTGCTCTGACGGTCGAACTCGCCCTCCACGGGTCCTGCCGGACCCGCACAGCGCGAGTGCGACCCGCAGAGCCGTCACCTCCTGCGGCGGCCGGCCCGTTCGTGGGCTCGCCGGACCTTCGCGGCCAGACGGTGCGGCACGGCCAGCTCCGCCCACACCCAGCGCACGACGTCCCAGCCCTCGTCGCGGACGGCGTCCTCCCGGCGCTTCTCGGCGAACACCGCATCGCCGGCCTCCTGCCCCGGCCGGAGCAGCCGGCCGTACTTCACCCGGCCGTCGAACTCACCGACCAGCCGGACGTCCTCCCACGCGAAGTCCGTCCGGGCGAGCAGCTGCCCGCCGCCGGACCGGATCGGGAACTGCACCGCCGACGGCGCCGGCTTCCAGCGCTGGAGGATGACCCGGCTGCGGCTCTCGCCGACGCTCTCGCTGCGGGCGTCCGCCGCCGCCACCGCGCGAGCCGCGCTGCGTGCGCCAGGGGACCCCACGATGTCGAACAACCGCGCACGCAGCGCGTCATGCGACAGCAGGCCCCGGTGCAGCGCGGCGTCCAGAGCCACCACGGCCGCCTCGTGCGGCAGTGACCGCGCCAGGTCGAGCATCGTGCGGACCGGGTCGGTGACCGGCATGCCGCCGACGTCGACCACGTCGTGGTCGCGGATCCGGGCCACGTGGGTGCACAGCACACCGCTCCGGTCGCTGCGCGAGCCGGGCGGTCGCGTGATGTGGACGCGGTCGAGCGGGACGTCCCAGAGCGGCAGGCCCAGGAGGACGGCCGCCGATTGGTGGCTCACCACCCCCGGGAGGCGCAGCGCCGCCAGGGTGGCCTCCACCAGCAGGGCGTGCCGCGCGGCCGGCTCGGCGGGGAGGACCGCGTCGACGTAGGCGCCTCGGCGTAACCGGGTCAGCTCGCCGGAGCGGACGGCTCGCGCCAGTTCGTCGTCGGACCACCCCTGGGCGACGGCGGTCCGGCGGAGCAGGAGGGGTGGGACGGCGGGTGGTTCGGTCATGCCCCGACCGTCCGGTGCGCGCCCCGTGCGGCCAGGTGCTGGCCGAGTCGGTGGACGGAGACCGGCGTTGTGGACGGCGGGGGTTACGACCTCAGATCAGAGCGGCAGGTCCTCCAACATCTCGGTGACCAGCGCGGCGATCGGTGAGCGCTCGGAGCGCACCAGCGTGGTGTGCGCGAACAGCGGGTGGCCCTTCAGCTTCTCGATCACCGCGGTGATCCCGTCGTGCCGGCCCACCCGGAGGTTGTCCCGCTGCGCGACGTCGTGGGTGAGGACCACCCGCGAGTTGCTGCCCAGCCGGGAGAGCACGGTCAGCAGCACCCCGCGCTCCAGCGACTGCGCCTCGTCGACGATCACGAAGGAGTCGTGCAGCGAGCGGCCCCGGATGTGCGTGAGCGGCAGCACCTCGATGAGATCGCGGGAAGCGATCTCCTCCAGCACCTCGCGGGACACCAGGGCGCCCAGGGTGTCGTAGACCGCCTGGGCCCAGGGCGACATCTTCTCGCCCTCACCGCCGGGGAGGTAGCCCAGCTCCTGCCCGCCGACGGCGTACAGCGGCCGGAAGATGAGCACCTTTTTGTGCGCCCGCCGCTCCATCACCGACTCGAGCCCGGCGCACAGCGCCAGCGCCGACTTGCCGGTCCCGGCCCGCCCGCCGAGCGACACGATGCCGATGGCCGGGTCCAGCAGCAGGTCGAGGGCCACGCGCTGCTCGGCCGACCGCCCGTGCAGCCCGAACGCCTCCCGGTCCCCCCGCACCAGCCGGACCTGCTTGTCCGGCAGCACCCGGCCCAGCGCCGACCCGCGGGAGGACAGCAGCACCAGGCCGGTGTGGGTGGGGAGTTCCGCGGCGGCCGGCACGAAGGCCTCGCCCGCCTCGTAGAGCTCGTCGAGCTCGGCGTCGTCCAGGCTCACCTCGGCCATCCCGGTCCAGCCGGCGTCGACGGCGTCGTGCACCCGGTAGTCGTCGGCCTCCAGTCCTACGGCGGCGGCCTTGACCCGCAAGGGCACGTCCTTGGTGACCAGGCAGACGTCGCGGCCCTCGGCCCGCAGGTTGAGCGCCACCACCATGATGCGGCTGTCGTTGCTGTCGTGGCGGAATCCGGGCGGCAGCACCGCGGGGTCGCTGTGGTTCAGCTCGACGTGCAGCGTGCCTCCGGCCTCCGCCACCGGGACGGGTGCGTCGAGGCGACCGTGGGCGACCCGCAGGTCGTCCAGGATGCGCAGTGCCTGACGGGCGAACCAGCCCAGCTCCGGGTGGTTGCGCTTGTCCTCCAGCTCACCGATGACGACGAGCGGCAGGACCACCTCGGCGTCGCCGAAGCGCAGCAGCGCCCCGGGGTCGGACAGCAGGACCGAGGTGTCGAGGACGAACGTGCGGCGGGTACTCACGCGGCCACCTCGCTGGCGCTCGTCGGACACGTGAGTACCGGTACTACTGTGCTCCTGCATGCCCTCGCACGCTCGGTCATGGTGTCGGCTCCCGTGGAGCGCCACCCTGGATACAAGGCGCGCCCCGGCTCGAAGGTGGCCGGGCCCCGGCGCAGGGGCCGGGTACCGGCCCCCCTGGTCGACGAACGCAGTCGCACCAACCGGGCCTCCCGTGAACGGCGAGGGCAGCTCGCCGTTCACCACGGACGCTAGGCCCGGACGGTGACAACCGCGTGACGTGCACCCCACAAGAGGGAGTGCATGTCCCCCGGACGCATCACCCGCACCATGCCTCCCGGACGTCTCCGGGCGGAGCCCCGGGACGCAGGACGCCCCGGACCGGTGGCGGGTGCCGGCGCTTCCGCGACGACGTCGGGCACAGCCGGCGGGTCAGCGTTTGTCGGGGCCCTCGGAGCGGCGGCGCAGCGCCGGGCGCTCGACGGTGTCGGTGCGCTCCCCCGGCGGCGGCCACGGCACTTCGGGCGCGACCCGCCGGCCCTCGACCGGCTCGTCGCCGGGCCACTCCTCGTCACCCCACTCGTCGTCGCTCCACTCGTCGTCGCTCCACTCGTCCTCGGTCGCGCGGCGCCGTGACCGGGCCGGCCGCCGGGCACGCAGCGCCACGAGTGCCCACAGGAGGGGCACCAGCAGCACCGGCCACTGCAGGGCGGGATCGCCGAAGCGCACCATGCCGAGGACCAGCAGCAGCGCCAGCCAGCCGGCGGTCCACAGACCCAGGAACCGGGCCCGTGCCGGGGAGCGGGCGCGCACGGCTCAGGCGGCCCGGGTCTCGGCGGCGACCCGCTGCGGTGTCAGCGGCTCGTCCAGCAGGCGGACGAAGCGGTCCGCGACCGCCTGGTCGGCCGGGCGGCCGGCCAGCCACCGGGACAGCAGGTCGTAACCCTCCACGTAGGTGGAGATGTAGGCGCGCCACAGCGGATCGGTGAGGAACCGGATCTGCTGACGAGCCCGCTCCGGGCTGACCAGTGCCCAGCGCTGCAGATAGGCGCTCACCTCGTCGGCATCGGCCCCCCGGTCGTGCAGCAGGACGGCGGCGTCCTGGCGGACCCGGTTCAGCGGGGCCGCCGCCTCGGCGATCCGCTCGGCCAGTGCCCCGTCGAACCGCAGCCCCAGATCGCCGAGGATCTCCGCCGACCACGCACCCCAGCCCTCGCCGATCGCGGCCGGGACGCCGAGATCGGCCAGTCCCTCCGCCATCAGGCACTCCGGGGTGTTGACCAGGAATACGGTGTGCTCGACCCGGCCCGACCGCTGGACCAGGCCGGTCTCCTTGCGGCAGTGCTCGGTGTGGTGCCCGGGGTAGGCCTCGTGGGCCACCAGGTGCGGAAGCTGCGACAGCCGGTGCGGCAGGTCGGCGTTGATCGCGACCCGGGACCGGTAACCGCCCTCGTAGTAGTTGAATCCCGACCACGGCTTGTCGGTGACCACCTCGTAGCGCACCGTCTCCACCTCGGGGAGGCCGTACTGGCCGCGCACCCGGTCCCGCAGGGCGCTCGACAGCGCCTGCACCGCCGTCTCCAGCCGGTCGGGCGGGCACTCCTCGCGGCGGCGGTGCGCCGCGTACCGCTCGGCGAGCGAACCGCCGCCGGGCAGCAGCACGTCCAGCTCCCGGTGCGCCGCGGCATAGGCGGCCTCGGAACCCAGTTCGACGTCGACCTGGAAGTAGCCGCGCACCTCCTCGACGAAGCCGACCGGCTCCCCGCTCATCTTCCGGGCGCTGCACTCCAGCCCGGTGAGCTGGCCGCGGAGGAAGTCCGCACGGTCGCTGTCGAACGCCGCGGAGTCGAGTTCGCGCAGCAGCTCACGGGCCCGGTCGCGCAGCTGCCGGGAAGTCGGTGCCGGCTCGTCCAGGACAGCGGCACGGATGCGCGGATCGCCGGTGTAGGCGTCGACGAATCCCGGCTCCAGACGGTCGAACCGCAGCCCGAGGCGCACGTACTCGATGGCGACGTCCACGGCTCCGGCAGTCATGCAGGCAGTTTCCCAGCCGGGGTCACCCGGCGACGCACGGGTGGGGCGGCCCGGCTACTCGCCGAACCGTCGGTGCCGGGCGGAGTAGTCGCGCAGCGCGCGCAGGAAGTCGACCCGCCGGAAGTCCGGCCAGTACACGTCGGTGAAGTGGAACTCCGCGTTCGCCGTCTGCCACAGCAGGAAGCCCGACATGCGCTGCTCGCCGCTGGTCCGGATGACCAGGTCCGGGTCGGGCTGACCGCGGGTGTAGAGGTGATCGGCGATGTGCTCGACGTCGAGCACCTCCACCAGTTCCGCCAGCGAGGTGCCCCGTTCCGCGTGCTCGGCGAGGAGCGAGCGGACGGCGTCGGCGATCTCCCGCCGCCCGCCGTAGCCGACGGCGAGGTTCACCGCCGCACCGGCGCGGTCACGGGTGTCCTCCTCGGCCTGCTTGAGGACGGCGACGGTCTCCGACGGCAGCAGCTCCGGGGCGCCCATCTGCCGCACTCGCCAGCGGCGGCCGGGACGGGACAGGTCGACCGCGACGTCCTCGATGATCCGCAGCAGCGCACTCAGCTCGGGTTCCGGGCGGCGCAGGTTGTCCGTGGACAGCATGAAGAGGGTGACCACGTGCACGCCGGCGTCGTCGCACCAGCTCAGCAGGTCGGCGATCTTGTCCGCGCCGCGGCGGTGACCGTGCGCCACGTCCTCGAGCCCGATGGCCCGGGCCCACCGCCGGTTGCCGTCCATGATCACGCCGACGTGCCGCGGTACGTCCGCGTGGACCAGCGCCCGCGCCAGCCGCCGCTCGTAGACCTGGATCAGCGCGTCCCGGCCCCGCTGACGCACCCCCACGCCGGTCACCCTAGGCCCCGCGCCGCCGGTCGGCCGGGAGCCGCCCGGCCCGTCGCGCCGCCCCACGCGCCGACGCGGGCAGCAAGCTCACAGGTCGCTGCGGATGACGCGCTCCCCACGCCTCCGTAGCCTCGGGACATGAGCGTCCCTCCCTCCGACCGCACGCCCGTCCGGGTGGAGGCCGACGGCGCGGAACTGGAGGCCCCTGCCGCGCAGGCGGTGTCCACCGTCGTCGCCGAGGGCGAGCACGTCGAGCACGCGTGGACCGCCGAGGACTTCGCCGACGACGACTGGGACCACCCCGACACCCGCCCACGGGCGCGCGGCTGGATCCACCTGTTCTCCTTCTTCGGCGCCATCGTCGCCGGTGCGGTCCTCGTCCCGCTGGCCGCCGCGCAAGGGGCGCGGGCCGGCTGGCCGGTGGCGGTCTACTGCCTGACCATCCTCGGCCTGTTCGGCATCAGCGCGCTCTACCACCGCCGCCGCTGGTCACCGCGAGGCTGGAAGATCATGAAGCGGCTCGACCACTCGATGATCTTCCTGTTCATCGCCGGCACGTACACGCCCTTCGCCCTGCTCGCGGTCGACCAACCGACGGGCTCCTGGGTGCTGGCGGGCGTCTGGACCGGCGCCCTGGCCGGAGTCACCCTGAAGATGGCCTGGCCGACGGCGCCGCGCTGGGTCGGCGTCCCGCTCTACATCGGTCTCGGCTGGGTCGCGGTCTTCATCCTCACCGACATCCTGCAGATCGCCGGCGTCGCCTCGCTGGTGCTCCTCGCGGTGGGCGGGGCGCTCTACACCGTCGGGGGGATCGCCTACGCCGTCAAGAAGCCCAACCCGTGGCCCAGCACGTTCGGCTACCACGAGGTCTTCCACGCGATGACCGTCGTCGCGGCGATCTGCCACTACATCGCGGTGTACTTCGCGGTGTACTCGAGTCCATTCGTCTGACTTCGTCAGACACCGCGGCCATGACATCGTCGTCCTCCGGACGACACCGCGGCCAGGAGCCGATCCCCTACTGCGCTGAGCCGCTCCCGTCCTGACTCGGGAGACCCTCCGGGCCTCCGCTCCTCAGGACCGCGGCTACGCCGCGGGTTCCTCCGCACCTCGCGTCACGTCCGCCTTCGGGAGTCCCTCCGGGACCCCGCTCAGGCGAACGTCAGGTGAAGGGTTTGCGGTCGTCGAACCGCACCGACAACCGCCCTGCGGTTCGCCACAACCTGGCGACGAGGTCGCGGTCCTCGTCGGTGACCAGGTTGCCCATGACCCGCAGCGCCACGGTCATCAGGGACCGGGAGCGCATGCCGACGGGCCCGGCGGCCGGGAGGAAGCGGGGCACGGTGAGCAGCCCGGCCAGCCGCCGGGCGATGGAGAACGCCTCTCCGTAGTGCCGCCGCAGAGTGGCCGGCCAGGCCGCCGTCCAGTCGTCCTCGTCGAGCAGCCCGGCGAGGGTTCGCCCCGTCTCCAGGCCGTAGTCGATGCCCTCGCCGTTCAGCGGGTTGACGCAACCGGCCGCGTCCCCGACCAGCGCCCAGTTCCCGCCGGCCACGCCGGACACCGCGCCACCCATGGGCAGTAGTGCCGAGGCGGGGAGCCGGACGTCCCCATCGAGCCGCCACTCCTCGCGCCGGGCTGCGGCGTAGGTCTCCAGCAACGCCTTGAGCTGCACTCCCGCCGGACGACGGGAGGTGGCCAGCGTGCCGACGCCGATGTTGACCTCGCCTGCCTCCGCTCCGAGCGGGAACACCCAGCCGTAGCCCGACAGCAGTTCACCCTCGCCGCCCCGCAGCTCCAGGTGCGAGGAGATCCACTCGTCATCAGCGCGGCCGGAGGACACGTACCCGCGGGCGGCGACCCCGTAGGCGGTGTCGCGGTGCCATTCGCGGCCCAGGACCCGGCCCAGGGGCGAACGGACGCCGTCGGCGACGACGAGCCTCCGGCAGGCGACGGTCGAACGGACCTCGTCGGCGTGCTCGAACACCACACCGGTGACCCGGTCGCCGTCCCGCTCCACGTCGACGGCCCGGACGCCGCCCACCGCCCGTGCCCCCGCGTCGACGGCGGCCTGCCGGATCCGGGCGTCGAGCTCGGTGCGCGGTACGGCGCTGCCGTGGTCGGGGAACGCGCCGCCGGGCCAGGGCAGCTGCCACTCGCGGCCGAATCCGGCGGCGCGCAGGCCGCGGTTGCGCGCCTTCGACCGCGCCCACTCCCCCAGCCCGAGGTGGTCGAGCTCGGCGATCGCCCGGGGCGTCAGCCCGTCGCCGCAGGTCTTGTCGCGCGGGAACGTCGCGGCGTCGGCCAGCACGACGTCGTGGCCGGCGCGTGCCGCCCAGGCGGCCGCGGCCGACCCTGCGGGCCCGGCACCGACCACGAGGACGTCGGTCGCGGGAGGCACGGCAACGGCGGTCACCGGCTCAGTGTCCCTGGTGGCGACGGCGGCTCGCGCACGGCTCGGCGCCGGGACCGGTGGCGGCCCGGGCGGCCCCTCGACCAGGCCGGCGTAGTCCTCCAGGACGCCGCACTCCCGGTGCACCTCGCGAGTGACCGACCGGCGGATCCACGCCTCCGTCGGGCGTCAGCTCTTGACCTGTGCCGTGTGCGTCAGGGTGACGAGCAGCAGACCCCCCAGCAGGTTGCCCAGCGTGGAGAGGCCCAGGTTGGCGGCGAGCGCGGCGTAGCCGACCGCGCCGTCGAGCCAGATCCCGAAGAGCAGGTGCAAGGCGGACACCACGACGTGGTCGAACGGTCCGAGGGCCAGGAAGAAGCCGACCAGGTAGGCCACCAGGATGCGCGCCGCCACGGTGTCGACCGCGTTCAACATGTAGGAGAGCAGGGTGATCAGCGCTCCGGCCAGGACGGCGCGCACCAGGGTCGCGGACCAGCTCTTGCCCGCGATCTCCTCGGCCACCCGCGAGAGCGCGTGCGCCGCCCCCTCGGGCAGCGCACCGTCGACCGTCAGCAGGGCGACGAGGAGCGCCCCACCGACCAGGTTCATCACGAGGGTGATGCCCCACAGGCGCATCAGCCGGCCCCACGTGCGCCGTCCGCGTTTCTCGATGGCGGCGGCGACGGGGTCGAAGAAGTCCTCGGTGAACAGCTCCGACCGCCCCACCACGAGGAACACGACGCCGATGGCGAATGCCAGTGCGCCGGCCAGACCGCCGACGCCCGACCCGAACCGGGGGGCCACCAGGGCCTCGACGGCACCGAGGGCGACGATGCCGAAGATGATCGTCACCCCGGCGATGAACCCGGTCGAGACCTGATCGAGCGTCGAGAGCGACAGTCGGCGGCGCCCCTCGGCGGTCGCCCGCTCGTAGACCTGGTCGGGTGACGGGGCCACGCTCATCGCTCGCACCTCCTGCGGACGGCGCGGCGCCCGCGGTCTGCGGACGCCGTTCTCCCTGTTCGAGGAGCCAGACGAGCGAGGCTACGAGGAGGACCGCGCAGACCGCCAGTGCGGCGGGGTTCGACGGGAGGGCGCCGACCGCGGTCGTCCTGTTCCTTCCGAGGATCACTCCGGCCCCTCGTCGGCGGGCCGGACGGTGGGGTCGCCGGCGCGGCTGGCGGTGAAGCCGATGGCCGCGGCGAGCAGCAGCAGGACGCCGCCGAGGTAGTAGACGGCGCGGATGCCGACGGTGTCGGCGAGCAGCCCGCCGACGCCGAGGCTCGCCAGGCGCCCGCCCTGCCAGAGCAGATCCATCAGAGCGAAGACCCGCCCGCGGGTGCGGTCGGTGACGTGCGACTGCAGCAGGCTGTTGAACGTCACCGCGCCGGTGGACGTGCCGACGCCGTAGACCGCCAGGGTGGCGGCAGCGACCGGCAGCGAGCGGACCGAGGCGAGCACCAGGTCGACCACGCCGCGCAGCACGTACGGGCCGAACACGTACAGCGGCCGGCGCGGGTCGGGGATCAGCCGCAGCAACAGCGTGGGCCCGAGGGCTGCGCCCACTCCGATCGCTCCGACCAGGACGCCGTAGGCGTCCGCCGGCGCCCCCAGGTGCTCGGCGGCCAGGACGACCAGCAGGGCACTGGTCGCGCCGGCGGAGACCGCGGCCAGCAGCTGCCCGATGGCCAGGGCACGCAGCAGGCGGTCGCGGGCCACCAGGGTGATTCCGTCGCGGGCCTCGGCGAGCAGCCTGCGGCGGCCGACCTCGCGCGGCGGCTCGGTCAGCCGCAGACCACGCAGCACCAGGGCTGAGAGCACGAAGCTCGCGGCGTTGAGGCCGAACGCCCAGCCCGGACCGACGACGGCCACCAGCCCTCCCGACAGCGGCGCCAGCACGACCTGCGACAGCACCGCGGCCGTCCACGTGGCGCTGTTGGCGGCGACGATCTCCCGGTCCCCGACGATCGACGGCAGCACGCTGTTGGCGGCGGGGTTGAAGAAGACCGCCCCGGCCGACAGGCCGAACGCGACCGCGTAGACGACCAGCGGGTCGTCGTGCCGGATCACGAGCACGCCGGCGAGGAGGGCGCGGAGCAGGTCGGCGGCGACCATCACGCGGATGCGGGGCAGCCGGTCGACGAGGACGCCGGCCAGCGGGGCGAGCAGCAGCACCGGAACGATCTCGGCGACGACGACGCCCGCGACGCCCAGCCCCGAGCCGGTCAGCCGGTAGACCAGGATGGCCAGCGCGACGAAGCTGAAGATGTCGCCCCACTGGCTGACGGTGCGCGCCGTCCACAGCCGCCGGAAGTCCGGCTGCGAGAGAACCGCACGCATACCCGGCCGTCGCGCCTCGTCGACCACCCCAACTCCCCCCGTCTCCCCGTCGTCACGCGTACCGCACCACCCGATGGTCCGAGCCGCGCCTCACTCAGCCGTCGACCGGCCCGCCCGGAAGCGCGGCGGCGCCGGGCCGGCCGCCTCGGCAGCACGGGCCACCGCAGCGGCGACCCCGAGGGGATCACTCATGCGCAGCAACTGGTCGGCTTGTCGGTGCGGAACAGCCCGGCGGCAATGCGCAGGCCCTCGCTCATCGTCAGGTACGGCGCCCACGTGTCGGCAAGGTCGTCGACGGTGAGCCCGTACTTGATCGCATAGGTGGCGGCCAGCATCACGTCGCCGGCCCCGTCGAGAGCGGCGTGGACACCCAGCACCGTGCCGGTGTCGGCGTCGACGACCAGCTTGAGCGCGCCGCGGGTGTCCCGGTCGGCGAGCGCCCGCGGGATGTCCTGCGCGCCGAGGACCCGGCAGTCGCAGGCGTGTCCGGCGGCCAGGGCCTGATCCTCGCTGAGGCCGGCGCTGCCCAGCTGCGGGGTCGTGAACGTCACCCCGGGCAGCCCGCGGTAGTCCACCGTCGTCGGCTCGCCCAGCGCGCCGGCCCCGGCCGCGTGCCCGGTCTGCGCGGCGACGTAGACGTACTGCGGCGCGCCGGACACATCGCCGGCGGCGAAGATGCGCGGGTTCGTGGTGCGCTGGTGGGCGTCGACGGCGATGAAGCCGCGCTCCCCGGTCGTCACCCCGGCCGCGTCCAGGCCCAGGTCCCCGGTGTCGGCGTACCGGCCGGTGGCCACCAGCAGCCGCTGCCCCGCCAGCTCCCGGCCGCCGCTCGTGGTGACCACGACGCCATCGGCGGTGCCGGCGACGGCCACCCCACGCTCCTCGACCACGGTGATGCCGTCGTCGGCGAACACCTCCCGCAACACCGCCGCGATCTCGGGTTCCGTGCGCGGCGCGAACCGGCCCACAATGGTGACCTGCACGCCCAGGTGCGCGAACAGCTGCGCCTGCTCCAGCCCGACGTAGCCGGCGCCGAGCACGACCAGCGACTCGGGCAGGGAGATCAGCTCCATCGCCGTGGTGGAGGTCAGATGGTCGACGTCGGCCAGGCCGGGCAGGTCAGGTATGCGCGGGGCTGCGCCGGTGGCCACCACGTAGGCCCCGGCGATCAGCGGCTGTCCGTCGACCTCCAGGGTCTGCTCGTCGACGAAGCGCGCGTGCCCGTACCGGACCGGGAAGCCGTGTGCGTCGGCGACATCGGCGTACTTGACCTGCCGCAGCCGGTCGACGAGCTCCTGCTTCTGCTCGATCAGCGCGGCCATGTCCACGCCGTCGGCGCTGGTCGGTACCGCCGGGAACGGGCTGGCCTGTGCCCGGTGCCGCCGCCCGGCGGCGGCGAGCAGGGTCTTGCTCGGCACGCAGCCGATGTTCAAGCAGGTCCCGCCGAGCGGGCCGTGCTCGACCAGCACTACGGACCTGCCGCGTGAGCGCGCCTCGATGCCGGCGGCCATCGCCGCACCCCCGGTTCCGATGACGACGAGGTCCACTGCGTCCATGTGCCTCTCCTCTGCTCCGTTCGACGACCTGGCGGCCGACCGTAGGGCTTCCACTGCACTGGAAGGTCAAGGCGTAGAGTGCGCCGGTGCGCATCGGCGAGCTCGCCGCCCGGAGCGGGCTGACGGCGAAGACGATCCGGTTCTACGAATCCGCCGGCGTACTCCCCGCACCGGCTCGGCGCCCATCCGGGTACCGGGAGTACGAAGAGGGCGCCGTCGACCGGTTGGCGTTCGTGAAGGCCGCCCAGGCCGCCGGGCTCACCCTGGCCGAGATCCGCGACGTCATCATGGTCCGGGACGGCAGCGGCGCGCCGTGCGAGCACGTCGTGGCATTGCTGGACACGCACGCCGCCGACCTCGACCGGCGCATCGCCGAACTCACCGCACTACGGAGACAGGTGCAGCGGCTCCGCTCGCGCGCCCGCACGCTGGATCCGGCCGCGTGCAGCCCCGCCGCCGTCTGCCAGGTGATCCCCACCGACGCCGTCGCTGCCGCCACGCGGACTGCCGGACGCCGGGACGGACAGCAGCGGAGGGGGCGCGGCGCCGCCCACTGCTGACCAGCGCCGCCGACACGCATCTCCTCTCGGCTCGCGGGACCCACCGGCGCGACCTACGGTCGAATTCGCGGTTGAGCGCTCAATGAGGCGCACCGGCTACCGAGCCGCCGTGACCGCGCCACCCGATCAGAGGAGAACCGTGCCCAACATCGCTGTCATCTACTACTCGTCCACCGGGAACGTCCACCAGCTGGCCGCCGCGCTGGCCGACGGCGCCCGCGAGGCCGGCGCCGAGGTGCGCCTGCGCCGGGTGCCGGAGCTGGCTCCGGACGAGGCGATCGACTCCAACCCGCTGTGGCGAGCCCACGTGGACGCCACCGCCGGCGAGGTCGAGGTGGCCACGCCGGCCGACATGGAGTGGGCCGACGGCTACGCCCTCGGTACGCCGACCCGCTTCGGCACGCCCGCGGCCCAGATGAAGCAGTTCATCGACACCCTGGGCGGCCTGTGGTTCACGGGGAAGCTCGCCAACAAGGGCGCGACCGCCTTCACCAGTGCGCAGAACGTCCACGGCGGCAACGAGTCGACGATCCTGACGCTGTTCAACGTCTTCTCCCACTTCGGCGCGGTCATCGTGCCGCCCGGGTACACCGACCCCCTGCTGTTCGCGGCGGGTGGCAATCCCTACGGCGTCTCCAACGCCTCCGGCGGCCAGTCGGCCACCGCCACCGAGGCCGAGCTCGCTGCCGCCCGCTACCAGGGCCGCCGCCTCGCCGAGGTGACCACCAAGCTCGTGGCCTGACCCGCCGCTGCTCCCGGGACGCCCCGCCGCCGGAGGCACGGGGCGTCCCGGGGTGCCGGTCGGCAGGTCGTCGGCAACCGACCTTCCTCTCCGGCTCCCTCACCGGGATCGGTCGCCGAAAGTGTGCCGTCGGGCGCGTTTCCCGGCTGCCGACCGGGCATGGCAGCACGGAGATCCACCGACCAGAGGAGGACCCGCAATGCGAACGACCAGCGTGAGACGGCACCCGGCCGGACCGCCGGCGGCGTCCGTACGCCCCCGGCCAGGAGGGATCGGCCGGTCGAGCTCGCCGGCGGCAGAGCAGGTGAGTGACGACCTGCGGCGGGGCAGCGGCAGCTTCCTGGAGCAGCGTCGCCGGGTGGCGGGGCTGACCTCGCTGGCCTCGGCCGCACTGGGTGTGGTCGGTCTCTACCAGTTCGGGTTGCTGCGCCGGATGCCCGAGCCGTCGCTGCCGTTCCTCGACGCCGACGCCGTCGACGCCGCCGGCGAGGCCTACCAGCGGCTGAAGACCCCGGACGCCGCGATCGGCCTGCTGAGCGCCGGAGCCACCCTGGCGCTGGCCGGCATGGGCGACCGCAACCGCGCCCGGACGATGCCGTGGATACCGCTGGCGCTGGCCGCGAAGACCGCGGCGGACGCCGGCGGCGGCATCTACCTGTTCATCGAGCAGGTGACCAAGCACCGCAAGGTCTGCTCCTGGTGCACCGTCGCCGCGGCGGCCCAGGTCGCCACTCTCCCGCTGGCCCTGCCCGAGGCGCGCGCCGCCCTCCGTCGCCTGCGGAGCCGGTCGTGAACGGGCTCGGCGGGCACCTGCACGAGGACCTCATGGACGGCGAGCCGATCCGTTGGCTCGAGCACGGCGAGGGCTCCCCCGTCGTCCTCCTGCACGGCATCCCGACCTCCCCCCGGCTGTGGCGCCACGTCATGCCGCTGGTCAGCGGCCGTTCCCTCGCGCTGGAGATGGCCGGGTACGGCAGCTCCATCCCCGACGGCGAAGGCCGCGATCTCGGCCTGACCGCCCAGGCCGACCGGCTGCTGCGCTGGCTCGACACGGTCGGCGTCGAGGCACCGGTCCTCGTCGGCCACGACCTCGGCGGCGGAGTGGCGCAGATCGCCGCCACCCGGGCCCCCGGCCGGTTCTCCGGTCTCGTGCTGACCAACGCCGTCTGCTACGACTCCTGGCCGATCCCCAGCGTGAAGGCCATGCGCCAGGCCGCGCCGGTCCTGCGGTACCTGCCGGAGCTCGCCCTCTACCCCTCCTTCGTCCAGCTGATCCACCGCGGTCACGACGACCGGGCACGGGCGCTGGAGTCGATCGGCGTGCACTGGCAGCACTACGTCGCCCATGGCGCCGCGCGCAGCCTGATGCGCCAGGTCAGCGCGCTACACGTGGAGGACACGATCGCCGTCGCCGACCAGCTGCCCAGCCTCGGCCTCCCTGCCCGCGTGGTGTGGGGGGACGCCGACCAGTTCCAGAAGGTCGAGTACGGCCGCCGTCTCGCCGCCGACCTCGGCACTTCGCTGCAGCCGATCCCCGGGGGCAAGCACTTCACGCCCGAGGACCATCCCGAGGTCATCGCGGCAGCCGTCAACGAGCTGCTCACGCCACCCTCGACGGGCACCGCGCCGGGACGGGGCGAGACGTATGGCCGGTGACGACGGGTTCGTGGGTTATCCCATGGTGGAGGAGGCGGAGGCCACGGGCGTCGTCGCCGGGGTGTACGCCGACCTGCTGGACGGGATGCCCTTCGTGCCGAGCCTGTTCAAGTCGCTGGCGCTGTGCCCCGGATATCTCGTGCTGGCCCACGAGCAGGCCGCGCCAATGCTGTCGGACGCCTCGTTCGGCTCCTCCGCCCAGCAGTTGGTCTCCGCGGTGCGGGAGCTCGCGCAGCCGCCTGCCGACGCCGACGTCCGGGCCGGGCTCGCGGAGTTCGCCGGTCCGCTGAGCCGGATGCTGCTCCTGACCGCCGGTCTGCGGCTGGCACTGGACGGCGAGCTGGACGTGCCGTCCGCGCCGGGGGACGCCCCCGCTCCCCGCCCGGTGGAGCCGCGCAGCCCCGCGCCGTCGCCGCAGGACGCCCCGGCCCCCCATCTCTACGGCGAGATCCGCGCCGCCCTGGAGACGCCGATCGTCAACAGCATCTGGCGCACGCTGGCCGGACGGGGCCTGCTGGAACCGGCCTGGGCGGCACTGCGTCCCCAGGTCGCCGCCGGCCGGCCGGCCGCCGACGACCTGCAGCTGCGGGCGTCCGAGGCGGCACGCCGACTCCCGTGGCGGGTCGCCGCCACGCCGGCCGCCCTGGAGCAGGCCGGGCTGACCGATGCGCGCCCCGGCATGGCTGCGGTGCTGGACTCCTATCTCGCCACCCTCCCCCGGGTCCTGGTGCTGGCGGCCTCCAGCACGGACGCCGGATGAGCGCCGGCCCGCGACCCCGATCCGCCGTCCGCCCCTCGCCTCACCGACCCCCAGGAGCCCCGCGTTGAGTGCATCGCCGTCCGTGATCGTCTTCGACGTCAACGAGACCCTCTCCGACATGAGCCCGATGGCCCAGCGGTTCGCCGACATCGGAGCACCCGCCCATCTGTCCAAGCTGTGGTTCGCCTCGCTGCTGCGCGACGGGTTCGCCCTCACCGCCGCCGGCGCCTCCCGTCCCTTCGCCGAGCTCGGGGTCGACGGGCTGCGCACGCTGCTGCGGGACGTGGATCTCGACCGGGACCTGGACACGGCCGTCGACCACGTCATGAGCGGGTTCAGCCAGCTAGCCGTGCACCCCGACGTGCCCGCGGGGGTCCGGGCCCTGCGCGCGTCGGGACGGCGCCTGGTCACCCTGACCAACGGCTCCACCTCGGTGTCGGAGGCGCTGCTCACCGGCGCCGGCATCCGCGGAGAGTTCGAGGCGCTGCTGTCGGTGGAGGACGCCGGCGCCTGGAAGCCGGCGCGCGTCGCCTACGAGTACGCCGCTCGCACCTGCGGCACCGACCCGGCCGAGATGCTCTTGGTGGCCGTCCATCCGTGGGACATCGACGGCGCCGCCCGAGCCGGGCTGGCCACCGCGTGGATCGACCGTGCCGGGACGCCCTACCCGGAGTCCTTCACCCCGCCGTCGCGGCGCGCCACCGGCCTGACCGACCTCGCCGAGCAGCTGGGCTGAGCTGGATCAGGTGCTCACCTGCACCTCCACACCGTCCCCGTCGAACGAGCGGTAGCCGGCCGCCGGCAGAGCCTCGAGCAGCGGCTCCCGGTAGCACCACACCACGTCGTCGTACCGCCGGCCCTCGACGGTCACGTGCTCGTAGCTGGCCACCCCCTTGTACGGGCAGACCGACGTGGTGTCGCTCGGCTGCAGCACGCCGCCGTGCACGTCGGCCTCCGGCACGTACCAGCGCGCCGGCATGCCGGTCTCGAAGATCCCCACCGGGCTGCGGGTCTCGGCGACCACCTGCCCGCCGACGCTGACGACCACGTGGCGGGAGGAGCGCCGGGCGTCGACGCGGTGGAACGGGTCCCGGGGATGGCCGAGCAGCTCCTCTTCCTCGACGTACCAGGCGTCCAGCCGCTCCAGGTAGAAGGAGACCAGCCCGGCAAGCGGTGGGCACCCGGCCACCGGTTCGGGATAGGACCAGGCGGCGTCCTCCACCCGGTGGTCGCCGACCTCCAGGTGCCAGTAGCGGGCCTCACCCTTGAACGGGCACGTCGTGCGGGTGTCGCTGGGGTGCAGCACGCCGGGCGCGACGTCGGCCAGCGGGAGGTACCAGCGCGGGAGCAGCCCGGTCTCGTGCAGCAGCACCGCGCTGGTCGTGTCCACGACGGTGCGCCCGCCGAGTACGCCACGGATGCGCTCCTGCAGGGGGTGCAGGTAGAGCGCGTGCTCCGGCGCCACGGACCAGAGGTCGGCGTTGAGCCGGCCCTCCGAGGGCCGGGCGAGGGGGCCGGTGCCGAGAGTCAGTGACATGACCCGACCGTAGGCGGGGCCGCCGGCATCCGCTCGGCCGTGGCGCGGCCTCCCCCGATGACCGGGCAGCAGGGAAGGACGCCGAGACTCGGCGTCCTTCCCTGCCGCCGGCCGGACGTCACCGGCGGCCGGTGGCGAGGAAGGGCTCGTTCCGACGCACGCCCGAGCTGTAGAAGAAGAAGCTCAGCAGCGTGCCGAAGACGATGTGCGTGAGCACCTCGAACGGCTGGTTGGGCATCTGGAACTGCGGCAGGATCGTGTTGCCGATGATCAGGAAGTTGACCACGTAGAGGAGCGCGCCGTAGACCGTGCCGACCAACGCGGCGATGCCGTTGGTCCGCAGCGCCGGCGCGATGAGCGCGAAGGCCATGCCCAGGAGGGCGGAGAGCACCATGTGCACGGCGACGCCGACCCATGGCTGCGCGGTGCCGGCCTGGAGTGCGTCGGCGCCCAGCACGATCGTCGAGATGAGCTTGAGCGGCGCCAGCCAGCCACCGCCCGTCGTGGAGGTGAACCACATCGTGATCACCGCGAAGGGGATGCCGGCGACGATGCCGCCGATCGCGCCACGCAGCAAGCGGCGGCCCATCGGCTCGGGAGCGGCCGTCACCCCGCCGGCCGTCACCCCGCCGGCCGTCATCGCCGTGTCATGTCGATCGTTCCTGGACCTGGTCATCTCGTGTCCTCGCTGTCGTCGGGTCCCCCAGCTACAGCTCTTCAGCCGGCGGCCTCCCACGAGGAGGACGCCGGGTTCCTCTGCCCTGGCAGCCCGCCCCGTACCGGCGAACGTCACTTGGCGGACATTGTCCGAGCACGCGGCTGCCCAGGATGGTGGCGGCAGCAACCCGCCGCGGCCGGCGCCGCTCGCCACGAGCACCGAGAGATCCGGGACCTCCGGCGGCGCGGAGGCCATCGACGTACGACCTGATCGGCGGCGTCCGGTGAACGGACAGCGGTGGCCCGGCCGACGCCACGGCCGGCCGGGCCACCGCCGACCACTACGTGCGCCGGCGGCGCCGCCAGGCGAGTGCACCACCCATCATGGCGACCATCGGCAGTGCGGTCCCGATCGCTCCACGAGCCAGCGGGGGCAGCGGATGTGCGAGATGCGCCAGCCGGGCCGACAGCCACATCGGCGGCGCCTGCCGGGCCACGTCCCGCAGCGCGACCGGGCCGGCCGCGCTCAGCGTCTGCCACATCATGCCGGTGCCGCGCAGCAGGGCCCGGCCCTTGGCCTCGGACTGCCCGATCGGGCCCGGGTGCCCGTCGGCCGCGGCTTGGAGGGCCGCCCGCAGGTGTTCGTGCTCGTTGGCCCACAGCCCGCGGAACAGCACGCTGCCGTCGGCGCCGATGAGATAGGCGGCATCGGGCTTGTCGTCGAGCCGGCGGTGCAGTGTCCCGTCGACGTCGTCGACGGCCACCGGCCAGCGGATGCCGTCGCGCTCCGCGTAGGCCCGCGCGTGCGCGATCTTGGTCGCCATGTCCCCCGGTTGGACGTAGCGGTCACCCGGATGGGCCTCGCGCACGTAGAGGGTCAGGAAGCGGACCCGGTCCCCGAACTCGTCGTAGAGCTGCTGCAGCGCCGGACCGGCGCTGGCGGTCATGGGCTAGGTGACCGAACCGAAGTAGACCAGCAGGGGCTTCTCGCCGATCAGCTCCCGGCTGGTGGCTCGTTCACCGTTGACCGTGGGCAGGTCGAAGTCCGGGAACCGGCCACCGGGCTCGATCCCGCCCAGGAAGCCACGGTCCTCGACGAGCAGGCCGGCGTGGAAGTGCTGGTACCTGTATTCGCTCATGCTGTCTCCCGGCTCATGACGGGTGTGTCCCCGAAAGGCGGACGGCGACCCGTTACCCGTGTCGGCCGGATGGAACCGATGCTTACCGCGCCGCGGCAGCGGGCCGAGCTCGCCGCCCGCCGAACGGTCAGCGACGACCTCCGGCACGGCGCCGGAGATGTCCTCGCGACTCCGGCACCCTCCCGCGGCGGCGGTAGCGGCGCGCGGCGACCGCACCTCCGGCGGTCAGCACGACGAGGGCCAGGACGGCTACGACGAACGGCCATGATCCGGGTGACGTGCCGTACGCGCCGAGCGCGACGTAGGCGACCGTGCCCGGGATGATCCCGAGGGCGGTGCCGATCACGTAGTCACGGATACGGACGGCGGTCAGCCCGGCGGCGTAGTTGATCGCGGTGAAGGGCAGCACCGGCACCAGTCGGACCCCCAGAACCGCCAGCAGTCCATACCGGCCGAGCAGCGCATCGACGCGGGCCACCCGGGCGCCGGTGAGTCGTTCGACCGCATCCCGGCCCAGCGCCCGTCCCAGCGCGAAGGCGGCCAGCGCACCCAGCAGCGCGCCCAGCAGGACGACCACGAGCCCCTCGACGAGTCCGAACAGCAGACCGGCCGCCGCGCTGAGCACGTTCTTCGGCAGCGGCGCCAGGGTCGCCACGGCGTACAGCAGGATGAACAGCGCAGGCGCCGCCCGCCCCATCGCGGCGACGTCCGCCCGCAACTGCTCCGCATCGGGCAATCCGACCAGCGCCGCGACCACCGCCCCCAGCGTGACCACGAGCACCAGCAGGGTCAGCCGGCCCCACACGAGACGTCGCCCCTCGTCCTCGACGGGCCGGTCCGGTGACGGACCGATGTGGGTGCTCATCGCCGCCAGGACCCGTCCCCGGCGAGTCCGGGATCGACGCGCAGGTCGCGGATGCCGACCGGGACGGGTGCGACCACCCCGACGGTCCGCGCATGGGCGGGCCCGGTCAGGACCGACCGATGTCCGGCCCGGGCGAGGAGGAACACCGCGTTCCCGTGCACCATCACGTGCCGCCCCACCCCTGCGGATCGATGCGCGCCGGGGCACGCATCGCCCGGCGCACGCCGAAGGCCGCGGCCAGCAGGGCTCCTGCTCCTGCGAGGATCGACGACTCGACCAGCGGATCGGCGAAACCCGGGATGGTGGGGCCGCGCAGCAGTCCGGCCGACGCCAGGACCCAGGTGACCAGCACCGAGACGACGAGCCCGGTGACCGCCGCTCCCACCACGCGACGGACCGCCCGTCGGTCACCGGCTCGCGCGTCCTGTGCGACCACCCACGGCGCGACCCCGGCGAGCAGCGCCGGGGCGAGATGCCACGTGGTGGTCGGTCGCCATGCGGCCAGCGTGACCCACACCAGTCCTACTGCCAGCGTCCAGAACACGGGTGTCCACACCGCCGACGGCGAGGACCGCGGCACGTCGCGCGCCCCCGACAGGTCCTCGACGTCATCGTGCTCGTGGCCGATCACCGCCGCCGGGCGAGCGCGGCGGTGGCGGCGGCGCCCAGCAGGCCCAGGCCGGCGGCGACGGCACAGCGGTGCAGGCTCAGCGGTAGCTGGACGCTGCGGGTGTGCGCCCGGTCGTCGAAGGGCCCGTGGGTGCCGTGGTCGCCGGGTACCGGGGAGAACAGGTAGTCCGGCGCGTCGGCGTCGGCCGGCTCGTCGGTCTGCTGCGACGAGTAGCCGGTACGGCCCAGGTAGTGGTCCAGCAGCCCGCCGGCCAGCCGGCTGCCCAGGATCGTGGCCACGGTGGAGGCGCCCACCCACACCTCCCGGCGCCGGTGCTCGCTGGCCCACACCACCGCCTCTGCGGCGACCTCGGGCTGGTAGATCGGTGGTACCGGCTGCGGTTTGCGCGGCATCTTCGCCAGCCCCAGCCGGAACTGCGGAGTGTTCATCGCGGGCATGTGCACGGAGGTGATCTGCACCCGGCTGCCGTCGTGCAGCAGTTCGGCGCGCAGCGAGTCGTAGAGGCCGTTGAGCGCGTGCTTGGACGCGCAGTACACCGACTGCAGCGGGATGCCGCGGAAGGCCAGCGACGAACCGACCTGGATGAGGTGGCCGGCGTCGCGCTGCGTCATGCGGCAGAGCGCCGCCCGGGCGCCGTTGACCGAACCGAGGAAGGTCACCTCCACGCCGCGCCGGTACTCCTCGGCAGTGACCTGCAGGAAGGGGGCGAATACCGCGGCCATGGCGTTGTTGACCCAGACGTCGATGGGCCCCAGCTCGCGCTCCACCTGATCGGCCGCCGCCTCGACCTGGGCGTCGTCGGCGACGTCGACCTCCACCACCAGCGGTGTCCCGCCGCGGGAGCGCACCTCCTCCGCCGCCGCCTCCAGCGCCGCTCTGTTGCGGGCCAGCAGCGCTACTCGGTCCCCGCGGTCGGCGAAGGCGTGCGCGATGGCACGGCCGAGTCCCGCACTGGCGCCGGTGACGACGACGACCTGCGGCTGGGATCGATCCGATCGGGTCATGCTTCTCCTCTCGTCGGGGGCCGGTACCGATGGCGCCTGGTCGCGACCCGCGGTCTCTGGACGTCGTCGACGGTCCTGCCCGGATGTGCATCGGGTCAGTCACCGCGCGGCACTCCTCAGCCCGGCCGACCAGGCGACCCGGGGGGCATGTTCGGCACGGCCGATCGGAAACGGCCACTGCACTCGAGGTGACGGTGTGAGTTCCGCACGGCGGGGACCGGCGGGCACGGGCACGATCATGGCCACCCGGACGGAAGGAGCCCACATGCCGATCGGTCCTCCCGGTCGCTGGATCAGCGGAGTGTCCGCACGGCACGACCTGACGCTCCTGGAGGGGGAGATGCTGGCCCACCTGCGCAAGGCCGGCACTCCGCGGGGGGTTCCTGCCGGGCAGCTCGTTGCCGCGGCCGGCCAGGAGACCCACCGCGTCCTGGTGGTCCTCGACGGTGAGCTGGAACTGCTGGCCCGGCTGCCCAGTGGTGGCCGGGTGGTCATGGCGCTCGTGCGCCGCGGCGGCGTCATCGCCGACATCCCCGTGCTCCTCGGATCGCCGATGCCCTTCGACGCTGTCGCCTCCCGGGGCACCTGGGTCATCGAGATCACCGACAGGGAGTGGATGCACCTGCTGCAGCAGTTCCCCGCGCTCTGCCTGCGCTGGATGGCTTCGATCGCCCGCCGCCTGGATGCCGACCGCCGTCGGCTGGCCGTGATGATGACTCGCCGTCTGGAGGCCCAGGTGGCGTTCATCCTGCTGGAGCAGCAGGAGGACGAGTCCGGCCGGATCACCGTCCGGCTCACGCACGAGGTGATCGCCGACCTGGTCGGCGCGCGGCGGCAGTCGGTCAGCCGGGTCATGCGCACCCTCACCGATGCCGGGCTCATCAAGAGCGGCTACGGCCAGGTGGAGCTGACCGACGTCCCGGGGCTGGAGGCGTTGCTGGGCGGAGACCTGCTGCCGCAACCATCCCGCTGATCGTCACCTGGAGTGCAATGTCCGTTCTGCGGTGCCGGGTACGGGCACGGCGACCACCACGGAGGGCCGCGCAGCCGTCGTTCACCGGGAGTGACGAGTGTCGGCCGTGGAGGTGCCGTGATGGCGAAGATCGACAAGAGCGTCGAGGTCAATGCATCCCGGGAGCAGGTGTTCGAGGCGCTCACCGACCTCGACCTCCTGCCCGTGTGGTCGACGATCACCGTGGAGACCCACGGAACCCCTCGCAAGCCGATCGAGGAGGGCGACACGTTCGTCCAGACCTTGCGGGTCCTCGGGCGGCACCTGGAGAGCACCTGGGAGGTCACCCAGCTCCAGCGGCCGCAGCGGGTGGCCTACGCCTCCGAAGCCCCCGGCGGCGGACTGCTCCGGATGGTGCAGACCGTCGAAGACGCCGACGGCGGAAGCCGGGTGGACGTCGAGCTGGACTACGAACTTCCCGGCGGCTTCATCGGCGAACTCGTCGACTCGGCCTACGCCGAGCGGCGCAACGAGCGCGAGCTGGAGCACTCGCTGCACAACCTCAAGGAACTGGTCGAGGGGCGTGCCTCGCACTGACCCGCCACGCCGCACCGCCCGCCCACCACTGCTGAAAGGTCGATCGATGCCCCGTCCCGTTCCCGACCAGGTCGTCGTGATCACCGGCGCCTCCTCCGGCGTCGGCCGCGAGACCGCGCTGCTGCTGGCCGAACAGGGCGCCACGGTCGTGCTCGCGGCCCGCAACGAGGAAGCGCTACGCACGTTGGACGCCGAGGTGACCCGGCTCGGTGGCACGGCCCTGGTCCGCCCCACCGACGTGGCGGAGTGGGCGCAGGTGGAGGGGCTGGCGCATGACGCCGTCGACCGGTTCGGCCGGATCGACAGCTGGGTGAACTGCGCGGCGACCGCGGTCTACGGCGAGGTCCACCGGCTCAGCATCGAGGAGATCGCCCGCGCCATCCAGGTGATCCTCCTGGGCCAGATCCACGGGATGAAAGCTGCCCTGGAGCAGATGCGCGGTCAGGGCCAGGGCGGCATCGTCAACGTGGCCAGCGCACTCGCCGTCCAGGCCGTACCGCTGCAGGCTCCGTATGTCGCGGCGAAGCACGGGATCCTCGGGTTCGCCGAGTCCTTGCGGATGGAACTCGAGCACGAGGGCAGCCCGGTCACGGTCAGCACGCTGCTGCCGTCGTCGATCAACACGCCGTTGTTCGAGCACGCCCGGTCGAAGCTAGGGGTCCTCCCCCAGCCGGTGCCGCCGATCTACCAGCCCCGGGTGGTCGCCGAGGCGGTGCTCCGGGCCATCTCCCATCCGCAGCCGCGGATGGCCGTCGGCGGGGGCGGCAAGGTGCTGGAACTGGTGCACCGGATCGCCCCCCGGTCGGCCGCGACGCTGTTGCTGCGCGTCGGCAAGACCGTGCAGAAGCAGCAGACGGACAGGCCCGACGTCGGTACCGACAACCTCTTCACCGCGAGCACCGGGCCGGGGGCGGTGGAGGGCAGCTTCGGACAGCGGGCGAAGTCCACCAGCATCTACACCACCGCGCTGGAACAGCACCCCCAGCGCATCCGGGTCCTCCTCGCCGCGGGGGCCGTCCTGGGCGTCGCCGCGCTGCGGCGCGGGGGGCGGTGACCGGTGGAGCTGCGCACCCGCCCGCACCAGCGTTTCGCCTACCGGGACCGCGCGCTGCTGGTCACCAGCCCGCTCGGCCTCTGCACCGGGGAGGGCGCCGAAGGCTTCTACTTCCACAACACCCGGATGCTCTCCCGACTGACCTGGTCCATCGACGGGCAGCAGGTGACCCCGTTCGCCTGGAGCGACGTGGCCCATGACGCGCTGCTCGGCTACGCCGAGGTGCCGGAGCCGCAGGAGCTGCACGAGGCCGAAGCGTTCAGCGAGGTCACCGGTGCTCACCTGGAGCTCGCGGCCTTCGTCGGCGACGGGCTGCGGCTGCGCGCCGAGATCGCCAACTACACCCATCAGGAACGACGACTGGTCCTCGGTCTGCATCTGGCCGCGGACTTCAGCGGCACCGCCGAGGCCGACTCGGGCAAGCCGGAACCGACCGGCCCGGTCCTCACCACCTGGAACGCCGCGGAGCGCCGGCTGGAGCTCCGGCTGGACAGCGACCGGCTCGACCGGGCCGTGCGGGTCCACGTCCTCGGCGACCTGGACGCCGGCTGGGACGACGGCACGCTGACGATCTCGCTGGCGGTGCCGGCCCGCGGCCGGCGCCGGATCGAGGTGGCCGTCTGCCCCGTCGTCGACGGCCGGGAACACCGTCCGGGCCCGGGCTCCTTCACCGTCGGCTCCACCGCCACCCTGGTCGGCCGGCGCCTCGGCGAGGAACCCCCGCTGCTGGAGGTCCCCGACAGCACGGTCCAGCGCACCTGGGACACCGCTCTGGCCGACCTGGCCAGCCTGCCGCTCGGGATCGAGGCCGGGCCGCACGCGCTCATCGCCGGCGTGCCGCTCTACGACCAGTTCTTCGGCCGCGACACCCTCACCACCGGCTGGCAGGCACTTCTCGCGCTGCGCACCCCGCTGCGCGACGCCCTGCGGGTCAACGCCGCTCTGCAGGGCGACCGGATCGACGACTGGCGCGATGAGGAACCCGGCGCGATGATCCACCAGGCCGGCGACGCCCCGGCCTCCGCGCGCGGCGACAACCCCTTCGACCGCTACTACGGCGACTACGCCACCCCGGTCGACTACGTCGCCATGCTCGGCCAGTACTACGCTTGGACCGGCGACCGCGACACCGCCCTCGAGCTGCTGCCGGCCGCCCGCCGGGCGCTGACCTGGCTCGACCGCTACGGCGACCTGGACCGCGACGGGCTGCTGGAGTACCGCCGCCGCTCGGAGAAGGGGGTGCGCAACCAGGGCTGGAAGGACGCGAAGAACGCGATCGTCGACGCCGACGGGCACGTCCGGACCGACCCCCTGGTCACCTGCGAGCTGCAGGGCTACTGGTACTCGGCGCTGCGCAACATCGCCCCCGTCCTCGCCTCCGCCGGCGACCGGCTGCACGCTCGCCGGCTCCTGGCGCAGGCCGGACGGCTGCGCCGGCGGATCAACGACCGGCTCTGGCTGGACGACGAGGGCGTCTACGCCCTGGGCCTGGACTCCGGCGGGCGGCCGCTCACCCCGGTGACCAGCAACGCCGGGCACATGCTGCTCACCGGCGTCGCCACCCCCGAGCAGGGCCGGCGGGTGGCCGCCCGGCTCATGCAGCCGGACATGTTCTCCGGCTGGGGCGTCCGCACCCTGTCCACCGAGAACCCCGCCTACAACCCCTTCAGCTACCACCTGGGCAGCGTCTGGGCCGTCGAGCAGGGCAGCATCGCCGCCGGGTTCGGCCGCTACGGCTGCTGGGAGGAGCTCCACCGCCTGGCGCGGGGGCTGTTCGACACGGCCGAGCTCTTCACCGCCAACCGCATCCCGGAGGCACTCGGTGGCCTCCAGCGTGACCCGGACCACCCGCACCCGGGCGTCTACCCGCAGGCCAACGCCCCGCAGTCCTGGTCGGCCAGCGGGACGGTCCTGATGATCCAGGCGCTGCTGGGCATCCGGCCGTTCGCCCCGGCACGGCTGCTACTCGTCGATCCGCGGCTGCCCGACTGGCTGCCGGAACTGAACCTGCGCCGGCTCCGCGTCGGAGACGCCGTCGTGGACCTGCACGTCTGGCGGCACGGCGACCGGACCCGGTGGCGCGCGCAGCTGCGAACGGGGCGGCTGCTGGTCCGGCAGCGCCCGTCCCTGCGCACCCCCCAGGCACGCACGGCGCGGGCCGTGGAGAGTCTGGTGTCCCGATGAGCGCGCCGACCCAACGCCTTCCCGCTCGCGCACGGCGTGACACGACAGCCCTGACACGGCAACCCAGGTGACCAACCGGGCACAGCCGCGCAACCGGCGGCGCTGTGCCACCGAGGCCTCCGGGCCACTTCCCAACCGCTGACGAAAGGCGACACCATGACCCGCATCCCCGTCCACGCCGTCGACTCCGCCCCCGAGGGCAGCCGTGACGCGCTCAAGGCGCTCGAGGCGAAGTTCGGCAAGGTCCTCAACATCCACGGCGCGATGGCGCACTCCCCCGCCGTGCTGCAGACCTACGTCGCCGTCCAGCAGGTCATGCAGGACACCGGCACGTTCGACGGCCGGACCCGCGAGGCAATCGCGCTCGCCGTGGCCAACGTCGACGAGTGCTCCTACTGCCAGGCCGCGCACACCGCCGGCGGCAAGGCGGCCGGCCTCAGCGAGCAGGAGACGATCGACATCCGCCGCGGCCAGGTCGAGGACCCGAAGCTGGGTGCGCTCCTGGCCCTCGTGCGCGAGCAGACCAGCGAGGTCGGTCACGTCCAGGACAGCACGTGGCAGGCGGCGCTCGACGCCGGCTGGACCGATGCCGAGCTCACCGAGACGTCGGCGCACGTCGCGCTGAACCTGTTCACCAACTACTTCAACCACCTGGTCCAGACCGACCTGGACCTGCCGGCGGCCCCGGCCCTCTGACCCGCAGGTGCCGCCGT